>NZ_JAUORV010000021.1 GCF_030548205.1 Aliiglaciecola sp. 3_MG-2023
TGGCTTTTATCGCGCCTGTAGCATGGTCTTTAGGCCATGGGGCATTTCCTCGGGGCTAAAGCCGCCGACTACAGGTTTGGCTTTAAGCCATGGGGATTTTGTGTTGCTGCGGCAGGACTAAAAAAGGGGCGTATGCCCCTTGGTATTCGATGATTGTTTCGCGGGGTTATTTGGTTTGTTGTTTGCGAGCAGCTAACAATCCAGCGATACCGAAAAACAATAAAAACAGTGCTGATGGCTCTGGAACTTGTTGTACTTCAGCAATGGCTACGTCTAGGTTATAAGCGTAATCAGTGAAAGTATCGAAGAAACCTTCGTTACCACCGACTGCAAGGGTGTATGAGCCTGCTTCCAATACCAAACCAGTTAAGCTTCCGCCTAAACCTGGTACATAGGGGCTGTTACCATCTACGTAAACTAGGAAGCTGAACAAGTCGCTAAAGTCGCCGCTATTTGAAAAAGGAATGGCGAAATCATTAGCAACAGTACCTTGATATAAGCTCAAACCCATTGTGATAAATGAAGCTGTGGTGGCAGAGAAGGTAGATTGTGCTGCAACATCAAATGTGATGAAGTCAATTCCGTCACCAAAAGTGTCTTCATTCAACCAACCGCTATCGCCAACTACTGAGTCAGAAAGTAAGCCGCTGCTTGGAAGTGAAATGATAGAAGCTGAAGCTGATGCGCTGCAAAGCAACACTAGAGCTGCAAGCATGGGAGTTAATATACGTTTCATAGTCTTTCCTAAAGTTAATCAGGCACCTGCGAAGTGTTTCGAGGTGCCATTTGTTGTTATTTTTAAATTAAAGTGCGCCGTTTTCCCACGGACCTGTTATTGCGAATGTTACGCCAGGAGATTGCACATTCACGAATAACCAACGACCATAGAAACATGCACCAGCCATTTCTTGGCTAGTAAAGCTGCGTCTGTTGCTGCCGTCAGTTGAATCGCCAACTGAATCCCAGAAGTTAGCTTCTGTGCCTGGGTAAACTGAATCAATGTGAGCTAAATCACCTTGGTCCAAAGACACGTTATTTTCTGCGAACGGGAAGGTTTCACCAGCCATAGTCAAACCAATAAGACGTTTAGGGTTAGAGCTTCCGTCTTCACACATCAAAATGTTTCCACGAGGGCTGATAGCGATGTTATCTGGCGCGTTCACTTCGTTAACAGCGTCTGTAGATTCAAATATAATGGTTAGGGTTTCTTTGCGTGGGTCGTAGCAGAAGATTTGACCTAAGTTTGCTGCGCCACCTGAAGTAGATACGAAGTAGATTTTGCCATCGTCGTACCAGCAACCTTCGCCACGCTCTACAATTGCAGCGTCTGAAGCTTGGTTGTAACATCTATCAGTTGTTGCATCTGGATCAGCAATTTCTTGCCAAGTAACATCCCAAACTGTTCCTACTGTAAGGCCACCACGTAAATCAACGCGAGACTCACCGTTTAGTACCATTCCGTACAAGCTACCGCCCGACTTCAAGTCACCCCATTCGCCGTCTGGAACAAATCTGTAGAATGCAGATGAACCTGCATCTTCAGTTTCATATACATAGCCTGTTGCTGGATCTACAGCGGCAGCTTCATGTGAGAAGCGACCCATTTCACGAATAGGTTGGCCGTCAGAAATTCCAAATCCAGGTACTTCAAATACGTAACCGTGGTTTTCGCCTTGTGGACCAGCATTCCAGTTGTGGAAGGTTTCTTCACAAGATAACCACGTTCCCCAAGGTGTGCTTCCGCCAGCACAGTTTCTGATCGTGCCGCCTAAGCTGTTGTATGAAGATAAAAATTCACCTTTAACTACATCAAACATCAGGTTAGTAGTGCCGCCGTTTTGCGCAGCGTTATATACGCCACGGCCACCGCGAGGTGATGCTGGAGCGCCTTCGCCTTCTGAACATTCGTGGTTGCGAACAAGACAGATGATGTTGCCTTTAACAGCAGCAATACCCATGCCGTCATGATCAGTAGGAGTCGGCAAAAGGTCTGATTGTGTTTGGCCTGTCCAACCGTATGAGGTGTATTCAAAACCTTCTGGTAAAGAAAGTAGATTTAAACCTGTTGCTTTATCTGCTGTAGGTACTAGCGGGCCATATGAATTGCTAAATGGCAATGACGCTGCTTGGGCTTTGCTAGATACCGCTGCGAAAGCAGTACTGGCTGCTGCAATAGAACCACCTTTTAATACTTGGCGACGGCTAAATGCAGGTTCAATTTTATCATCGTTTTGTGGAATTAAATCTAAATCTTGTTCTGACATGAGTTTCAGGTCCTTTAATTATTAGTGGTTTGGCTTAGATTGATATCTACACTGGAAATCAACTAGCTGACTATTAATTTACGGACCTTAGATGACAGTTTCGCATCGATTTTTTTACGTTTTTCTAAACTTTTAATTACATAAATATGTCTTTTTTATGAACGACTTAGGTGGATTGATCCATCTGTTTGCGAAGTGCCTGTTGCTGCTCAGATTGAGTCCAAATTATCAATATAATCGACAACTCATACAAGGCTAAAATAGGCACGCCTAAGGCAATTTGCGATATCAAATCTGGCGGGGTAATAAGTGCGGCAATGAAAAATACCGCCACCACGGCATGCTTGCGGTAATCCTTCAAGGTTTGTGCGTCTATTACTCCTGCTTTAGCTAATACCAGAAGTAAAACAGGTAGTTCGAAACATAGGCCAAAGGCGAGGATTAAACGAATAACCAGCGCTAGGTATTCACTCATTTTGGCTTCTAATTCTACGTTTATGGTGGCGTTTTGACCACTTGATTCAAAGCTAATGAAAAACTCCCAAGCCAAGGGCATTACAACATAAAAGGCCAGTGCTGCACCCATCACAAACAGGATAGGGGTAGCAATAAAAAGGGGAGATAAGGCTTTTTGTTCGTTTTTGTACATGCCGGGCGCAATGAACTTCCAAATCTGGATTAATGTGATAGGCAAAGTACAAAAGGTGGCGCTAAAAAAGGCAAGTTTTATATAAGTGAAAAAGGCTTCGTGCAACCCGGTGTAGATCATTCGTCTGCCGCTATCCGGGCCAAAAATTTGGTATAAAGGTTGTTGTAGAAAGCTGTAAATTTGCTCGGCAAAAAAGTAAGACACGCCAAACATCAGGGCAAAAAAAGCAAAACAAAAAAGTAGACGTCTGCGTAATTCTATTAAATGAGTAAGCAGGGGCGCTTTGCTGTGCACGTCATCATTTGGGGTGGTGGCTTTTTCTTGAGTTTGGCTCATTGGGATAGCTTCTGGTTAGTGTTGCCGGCGGATTGCTCTTCTTGTTCTTCTTGCGCTTTTTGTTGTTGCTCAACTTCGGCTTTTTTATTGGCTATTTGCTGAGCCCGATTAGTATGGTACTCGGCGTTTTGCGAACCTGGAATGAAGTCGTCGGGCAAATTACGTATGTCTTCAGGTAGAAGTTGCTTCCAGTTTGTTGACTCTGTGGTTGTGCCTTCAACAATGCGTATTTCATTTTCAAGCTGTTTAAAGCCGCCTTTTACGTCATTGATGGTACGCTTAGCTTTGGTCACAAATTGATTAATCATTTTGAACATTTTGGGCAGATCCTTAGGACCTATAACCAACAATGCTAATGCGCCAACAAAACCAAGTTCAATCCAACTGAGGTCAAACATAATATGCTCCAGTAGCGGTATTTATTGGCTTTCGAGCTTTTCTTTGGATTTAGGTTCGTTTGTTCCTTGGGTCGTTTCTTCTTCTTCGTTTTCACTAATTCCTTGTTTGAAGCTCTTGATACCTTGAGCCAAGTCTCCCATTAATGCAGGGATACGACCTCTGCCAAACAATAAAATGAATAACAACGCCACTAGAACTACTTGCCAAATACTTAAACTCATTGTTGTGCTCTCCAATTAAAGTGCAACAAGGATGCTATGCAAATATGACTAAGCTATTACGAAATTGTGAACTTAAGATGTAGCTTGATCTTTAGGCCATGTTTTGGAGGGGGTATCCAACCTTGTAGCATGGCCTTTAGGCCATGAGAGACCATGGGGGGCCATGGGGTATTTCTCTCGGGGCTAAAGCCACCGACTACAGGGTGTCTTTAGGTCATGGGTTTTTGAGGGGGTATCCATCCCTGTAGCATGGCCTTTAGGCCATGGGAGGTCATGAGAGGCCGTGGGGCATTTTTCTAGGGGCTAAAGCCACCGACTACAGGGTGTCTTTAGGCCCTGGTTTTTTGAGGGGGTATCCATCCCTGTAGCATGGCCTTTAGGCCATGAGAGGCCATGGGGCATTTTTCTCGGGGCTAAAGCCACCGACTACAGGGTATCTTTAGGCCCTGGTTTTTTGAGGGATATCCATCCCTGTAGCATGGCCTTTAGGCCATGGGGGCCATGGGGTATTTCTCTCGGGGCTAAAGCCACCGACTACAGGGTGTCTTTAGGTCATGGGTTTTTGAGGGGGTATCCATCCCTGTAGCATGGTCTTTAGGCCATGGGGGCCATGGGGCATTTCTCTCGGGGCTAAAGCCACCGACTACAGGGTGTCTTTAGCCCCTGGTTTTTTGAGGGGTGTCTTTATGCCATGGCTTTTTGAGGGGGTATCCATCCTTGTAGCATGGTCTTTAGGCAATGGGGGCCATGAGAGGCCATGGGGCATTTCTCTCGGGGCTAAAGCCACCGACTACAGGGTGCCTTCAGGCCCTGGATTTTTGAGGGAGTATCCATCCCTGTAGCATGGTCTTTAGGCCATGAGAGGTCACGAGGGGCCATGGGGCATTTCCTCGGGGCTAAAGCCGCCGACTACAGGGTGTTTTGTTGGGGGCTTGGTTCGGGTGTTGAGAGCTTCCCTTTGAGCCATCTAAATGGCAATTTAATATCATCTAGAATCAGGTACATACATGGAATCAGAATCAAGGTCACTATGGTGGCGTACAAAACCGCAAAACCGAGGGCGATGGCCATGGGCACTACCATGCGTGCTTGCATACTGGTTTCAAACATAATTGGCAGTACACCGACGAACGTGGTGATCGAGGTTAATGTGATGGCTCTGAAACGAGCGCAACCAGCATCTAGCACTGCTTGTTTAATATGAACACCGTTCTTGCGCATGGTATTGATAAAATCTGTCATCAACAGGGAGTCGTTAATTACCACCCCAGCAGCGGCAATGAGTCCAAAGGTCGACATGGTGCTTAGGTCAGTACCAAAAACGAAATGCCCCCAAATTGCGCCGGTAAAACTAAATGGGATAACCATCAAAATCATGAAGGGTTGCATGTAGCTTTTCAGCGGCACTGCCAAAAGAATGTACATCATAATTAACCCTGCAATGAAGAACAAAACTTGTTCATCTTGCTGTGCTTGGCTTTCTTCAATTGCCCCACCGAGTTCGGTTTTCACTGACGGGAAGACTTTTTGCAATTCAGGCAGAAGATCGCTGGCAATTTTTTCCACCACTGCGTTGGGTTCTACCGCTTCTTCGTCTATGTTGCCGTACACATAAACACTGCGGTATCCCCCTTCTCGACGGATATAGCTAATACCAGGAGCCTCTTCTAAGTTCACTACGTCACCCAGCATCACTTCTTTACCCGAAGGTGTGGTTATAACCGCATATTTGAGTTCAGAAAAACGTTCTCTCGTGAGCCTGGGATAGCGCACCATGACTCTAACTTCTTCACCATCACGAATCACCCGTTGGGCTTCACCGCCATAAAAGCTAGTACCGACTTGGTTGGCGACTGACGCAAGATCCAGCCCCAAATCATAAGCAACGGGTAACAAGGTCATTTGGATTTCCTTGCTGGCGGGATCGATAGTGGAACTAATATCGAATAAACCTTCTTCTTGTTGCAACAACTCAATGAACTTGAGGCCCGCTGCGTTGAGGGTTTCAATGTCTGAGCCAAATAATAAGTAGCCGAAATCGCCATCACCATTGCCATCAGCAAAGGGGTCATCTCTAATGGTAAATGATTTCATACCGGGAATTTCGGGGATTTCTGCTCGCCACCTTCTGGTGAGCTCAAAGGTATCAAAGTGACGCTCTTCTTCGGGTACCAGAGCAATCAAAATTCGCCCATCTGTGCGCCCCTGATTATACGAAAGAGTGTCGGTGATTAAGCCTGAACCATATTCATTTTTAATGTCATTTTCCACTTTCTCGATAACTTTTTCGATAATGTGTAAGGCTTCTATGGTCGCCGTATCAGATACGGTTTCATTCATTTCAATGCGAATTGAAGGAAAGTCGTGAGGCACCGGCGGGGTCGGCACCATACGTACAAAATTGCCGGATATTAAGCCAACACTGATCAGTAAAAAGGCCACAAAAGTCGCAAATACCGCCCAACGAAAGCGAGTACAGACTTCGATAAAATTGCGATAAGGTCCGTTAACAAAACCAAAAAAACGGGTATTGAATCTATCTCGCCAACTGCCAGTTTTGATAGGTTTAAAATTAGTATGTGCCAAGTGAGCGGGTAAGATTAACTTAGATTCAACTAAGCTGTAGGCCAAACAGAATATGGCCACACCGGCGATATTCCACATTAATGTACCTTGAAAACCGCTGCCCTGGGTAAAGGGTAAAAACACCGCTACGGTGGTTAAAACACCAAAGGTCGCAGGAGTGGCGACGCGTTTAGCCCCTCGAACCACACTTTCCACACCGCCACCGTGCTTTTCAATTTCCGTATAGGCACTTTCACCTATGACAATGGCATCATCCACCACAATACCTAGCACCATAATAAAGGCAAATAGAGACAGCACATTAATGGTGAGACCAAACATACTCATGGTCAAAATCGCGCCTAAGAAACACACGGGGAGACCAATCATAACCCACAAAGCGAGTCTAAATCGCAGGAACAAGGTCAACATAAAAGCGACCAGTATGGAACCTTGAAACAGGTTACTTAGCATCATATTGAGACGCTCTGTAACGTAGGTGGTCATGTCGACTAAAATTTTAAGTTCTAAACCGTCGGAAAGGGTTTCATTGCGTTGTTTGACGTACGCTTTTACCGAATCTGCCACGGCAATCATATTTTGCTCTTTAGTGGCCTTAACCGACATATAAATGGCATTTTGACCAGAAAAACTAAAATAACGCTCACCTTCGGTGAAACCGTCTTGAATAATAGCCACGTCTTCTAGTAATACCTTGGCGCCATTTGTCCCTATTTTGATTGGAATGCGGCGAAATTCGTCACCTTTGTAAAATTGGTTCTCCACTCGTACCGAAATAATACCTGTGTCGGTGCGAAGCTGACCGGCTGAATAATTTGCCGAAAAGCGCTGAATTGCGAGGCGAACTTCCTCAAGGGTTAGGTTGTATTTGCGTAACTCGTTAGGTTTTATTTCGACGGCAATTTCGTCTTCCGGCGCTTTTAGCTCGACTAAAGACACATTATTTAACTGTAATAGCTCGGTCTCGATCTCTTTGGCGAGTGGCTTTAATTCTCCCGTCGTTGTATTGCCAACTATGGCCATTTCAATAACGTCTTGATTAAATTCTTCTAGGTTAACTGTGACCGGTTCCATGCCTGCCGGAAAGGTAGCGATACCGTCGACTCGCACCTTAACTTTGTCTAATACTTCAGACAATTCCTCATCAGGATCAATTTCTAAACTCACCGTACCACTGTTTCTAAAGGCCCTTGAAATACTGCGATTAATCTCGGTAACGTCTTTTAAGGCTTCATCTATCTTAATCAGAATACCTTCTTCAATTTCTTGCGGAGAAGCGCCAGGGTAATTGGCTTGGATGGTAATGAAATTGATTTCTAAACTAGGAAACATTTGTCTGGGCAAGGAAAAATAGCTTGCCGCTCCTAGCACCGCAATAAATACCATGAGCAAGTTAGCTGCGACCGAATTATTAGCAAAGTAGGCGATTAGACCCGTTTGTTTGGCTTCTTTAGTCATGATTCTCGACCTACTGTTTAGGTTGCTGGGCGACTAAATCGTCATCGTTCGCTGCGCTAGACAAGCGCACTTCCATATTCTTTTGCGGGTACTCAGGCACTGTTGTGACCACGCGATCTTGTTCGTTCAAGCCACGTTTAATAATAAAGTGTGCACCTTCTTCACGAATAATATCGACGGGTTTAGGTTGCAACTTGTTGTTGTCATCCACCACCCAAACGTTTTTGTTAGTTACTAAATCTTGTGGCAATCGATAAACATTCTCCAGTACCTGACCGGAGATATTTACTTCAACATAGCTGCCAAATTTTAATGGGGGGACGTGGCTTTTTAATCCATAGGGATCGTCAATTTGCACAACGATATGGCTCATTCGAGTAGATTGATCGATAACGCCAGTATCACGGACCACTTTGCCAGCTCGAGTAAAGGTGTTAACGCCTTTGCTGATCACGACAGCCTCTTGGTTTTCGAGGTTAGTAGGCAAAAACGCACTGTCAAAGCCGGCTATTGGGAACAGCACCTCGGCAGACTCAATATTATTTAAGGTACCCACTTTAGCACCGCTACTCACGTACTCACCCAAACCAATGGTGCGCTCAATTACTAAGGCGTCGTAGGGGGAAGTGACTTGGCAATTATCTAAATCACGTTGCGCGATTTTCATTCTTGCCTCGGCCGATTTAACGGCCGCTTGGGCACTCATTATTTGTGGTTTTCGAAGATACAAGTCACTGACCTTAGTGGCAGAGAGGTTTTTGGCCTCTTGCTTGGCGACTTCGCCCTGGGCTTGTTCTTCAATTAACGCGCTTTGTGCTTGCATATATTCCGCTTCCGCTTGCAACAATGCCGCTTCGTATGCGTCTGTTTCAATACTAAATAACACTTCACCCCGTTTGACTAGGCCACCGGCGACGAATTTAGGATTCCAACTGATGATTTCTCCCGAGACTTGGGCCGACAAATTAGTGCTTTCCAGGGGGGTGACTTCACCAAAACTGTGGATCAGTACTTGATAATTAATGGGGTTAGCAGCAAGTATGTCAACCAGGGGGCGGGTATCAACCTTTTCTTGACTGGTTTCGTCTTTACCCGATGCGCTAATTACCATCATAGCGCCTATTCCTAAGCCAACTATTACAACGAATAGAAGCGCTTTAATCCATGTATTGTTCATACTAACTCACATTCTTGTTATTATACTTTATGGGTAACTATTTGTTTTGTATGTCTATTTTGACATTTAAATACAAAGAGTACTACTTCACATCTAAGGTCTTCCCCACAACGCATGTAACCGTTTTGAAGAATGCCTGATTTATTTTTAATCTTACAAAGGTAGGCAATCTTACCTTGTCTGAGTGCAATAAAGAAGATTTTAGGTAAGTCCAATTGTTAAAATATGTGTATTAGTTGTTTTCTGTTTTGATGGAACATGGCAGTTTTAAATATATGCTGGCACCTAATAATGTAAAAAACTTACTCAGAGAATTTGTAAAAGTAGGGTAGAATTTATAGCTAATTAAAAATGGGAGTCGAAAGGTTGAAACAGTTTCTTTTAATGTTAAGTATGTTGCTGTTCTGCGGGTTAGGTGTTTTAAGCCAAAGCATTGCTGCCGAAAATAAAGCTGCAAAGGCCAGCAGTACTGTCACTTCGAGTAACAGCACTGGCAGGTTTACCACTGGACCAGTGATCCGCGATTTTGGTAAGCACGCAAAAGTTCAAGTAGACCAAGCCTTTGATCCAAATACTGAATTTAAAGTGGCCTTTGATGTAAGTAAAGTCAGTGGCGAGCAAAAACTCAACCGACATTTTGTCAGTTTGGCGCGGTTTCTAAATATGCTAGTGGCCAATGGCGCTAAACAAGAGAATATCCATTTAGCCTTAGTGGTTCATGGTAGTGCAGGTAATGATCTGCTTAACCCTGTTGCTTATAAAAAACGTTTTGCTGGCAAGAACCCTAACCACCCATTGATTGCAGACTTATTAGAAAACAATGTTGAGGTGTATCTTTGTGGTCAGTCTGCCGCTTTCCATGAGGTTAGCAATTCAGATCTGATTGAGGGTGTCCAAATGTCGCTGTCAGCCATGACGGCCCACGCGTTATTGGATCAACGAGGTTATTCCCTCAATCCATTTTAGCGCAGGGTGCTTGTTTTAAGTGTTTGGCAGAGTTTTGTTCGATGAATTGTTCGAATATCAAAGAAAATATGTTTTTGGATGTCTGTGAGTAGTAAAAGTTTTAGGTTAAGTCTCAATTCAGCTTATTGGGCTATCTGTATTGCGGTTTGTTTCATCGTTACAAATTTTGTGTCTGGGGTGTTAGTAAGTCCTAACTCCCTTACCCATGAAGTGCAGATTAGAGATGTAGGTGCATCCCTTGCCTTACCCATAATAGGTGCGTTTAGCTATATCATTTTACCCTTCGTTATTGGCTTAGGCCATAAAGAGATTTTAGAGAATGGGAAAAATTGTGGTTTGTCCTTTAGTCAGTCAAGCAGCCTTGCCAATAAGGTTAAAAATATTCCTTGTAGCGTCTTAGTCGTCAGTGTCCTGACTGGTTTTATCATCATGTTTAGCTATTTGTATAGCGAACAACTCTTCTATGTAGACAGTTTGAGCTTCGAAGACAACCTCAGGCGATTTCCTTTGGTGTTACAAGCTTGGTGGATGTGGACAGGCGTTATTCTCGCCATAGCAGTGATACTGCGGAACACGAAAACCATTGATAAGTTTATTGTTGAATATTTAACGGTGGAGTTGTTTCGCAGCCAGCATAAATATCCGTTTGCCAATACTGTGTTTTGGAACGCGCTATTCTTTTCAATTGGGATTTCTTTAGTTCCGTTACTGTGGATCGGCGGTGAACCGCAATTTAAAGATTTTTTACTGGCGATGACTGTCTTGTTAATCCTGATTAACTTAACGTTTTATCCACTTATACGCATTAAGCAAATCAAAACCAATACCTTCGAAACCCTCAAAGCGGCCAATCAGTATGAATGGCATGTGTCACAGATGACCCCGCAAGTTAGTTTCGAAAAGCTAACCCCCCATGAGCGTGATTTGATTTTAAGTGATGCCCAGAGCCTGAATCAAACCCCGCCGAAAAGGTGGGCTAACTTTTTTCATTTAAGCATCCGAGTATCAATATTAATCGCCATCCCATTTTTCACTTGGCAAGTGTTTAAGCTGGTCAATATGTCGCTATTTTTAGTGCAACTTTAAATGCTAACAGGCTACCAGAAAGCTCTTCGCCAAAATAACTACTCCGGCCTTGCAAAATTCACTTAACATTCGATTAACAGTGCTGGAGAAGTCGAGATTTCTCCGTTACTCTAGGCCAATTGTTTAAACTTACAAAAGCATACGAGCGTTATTACCTCGAGGAGAATCAATGCGAAAAGTAGCCATATTGTCAACCAATGATCTGGAAGATTTTTTCGTTTATGACCACTTATTCTACGAGCCTTTAGAGGAAATGGGCTGGGAAGCTATTGAAGTTTCATGGCGCAGCAAAGATATCGACTGGAATGACTTCGAGGTTGTAATAATTCGCAGTACTTGGGATTATCAAACCAATGCTGATGACTTTTTAGAAGTGCTACAAAATATTGCCCAAAGTTCGGCCAAATTAGAAAATAGTCTTGAGTTGGTGCAATGGAATATTCGCAAAGATTATTTAAAGTCATTAGAGGTTAAAGGGGTGGGTATAGTGCCTACCATTTGGTGCGACACCTTAGATTTAGAGCTAATGAAAAGTGCATTCGGCCCACTGAATTGTCAGGAAATCGTGGTTAAACCCCTCGTCAGCGCAAATGCAGATCATACTTATCGCTTATCTTTAGAGTCTGTTATTGAAGAACAAGAGGGCCTGACAGAGGTATTTTCGTCTCGTCCCCATATGATCCAACCATTTCTAAAAAGTGTGATCAATGAAGGTGAATATTCATTATTTTATTTTAACGGTGAGTACAGCCATTGCATTGTGAAAGTGCCAAAACAAAATGATTTTCGCGTGCAAGAAGAGCATGGTGGGCAATTAAGAAGTGTGGAAGCCGATGAGCGATTATTATCCAGTGCTCAACAGGTATTAGCGGCGCTACCTGAAATACCTCTGTATGCACGTATTGACTTAGTTAAATATGAAAACGCGTATGTCACCATGGAAGTGGAGCTTATTGAACCTTCCTTGTATTTCAATATGGATGTAGATTCCGCCCTACGTTTTGCCAACGCTTTTGTGGAAAAGTATGGGCGCGGCAATTAAACGTGAGTCATGAAAAAATTAAAGCATTTTGCTGTAGTGCCCGTTTTGCTTGACTAAACGGGTAGTGATTGCGGTGTTGAAACGCAACACACCGGGCAATTTGCTCAAATCAACTCGTAATAGTTCATCAAAATCCGTTATATCTTTGGCCAATATCAATCACCACATTCACCAAAGCACGAATATTCAGGCCCATGGCCTGAGGTGACAGAATCGCTGAAAACCCGCTGATGACCTGTTTTTCTTGCAATGCTTTAACTCGATTCCAGCACGGTGTTTTACTCAAACCTATTGACTCACCTAAGGTTGCGAAGGACAGACGACCGTCTTCTTCGAGTTTAGAAACGATCTGTTTATCTTTTTTATCTAGCATTTATTTTGCTTTCGTTCTTTATATTTAGATATAAGAAGAACTTTGTTCTAAAAAAGATAAAATTTCAAGTGTTTGAAGAACAATGTTCAATTCACTATCTATTACCATAAAATCCAAGATAACCTTTTGGAACACCCCATGTACCGACAAAAATATAGCCGCCTGTTAGAAAACCCTGAAATCCTTGATTACGGCGCATATTTGCAATGCGATAGTTTATTGCAATGCCAAAAACCCCTAAATAAATTATGCAATTCAGACGAGTTACAGTTTCAGATTGTGCATCAAGTGGAAGAGTTGTGGATGAAGTTGATGATCTTCACACTTATCGATGTTTTGGAGTACATGCAGGCAGAACAAAGTCATCGGGTGGTTTCATTAATGAAGCGGGTGCACATGCTGCAAAAAATGATGATTGAACAAATGGACTTGTTGGAGACAATGTCGCCCAAAGAATACCAACAGATCCGCTTGCAGCTAGGTAATGGTAGCGGCCAAGAATCTCCGGGCTTCCGAACCCTAGTAAAAATACCTGCGGATATGTGGAGCGTATTTAAACAATATTATGTAGAAAATCGTAAAACGACCATAGAGGCCATTTATGACAGCCAATACCAACATGACGATAGCTATGTGATTGCCGAGTGTTTAGTGGAGTTTGATGAGTTGTTACAGAAGTTTCGCTGGCAACATTTATTCTTAATTCAACGTACCATTGGTATGGAGTCTCATTCATTAAAAGGTCGTCCTGTTGACTTGCTTAAATCTGGCGCAAGAAACCAGTTTTTTCCGGAATTGTGGCAGATCCGTAACCAGATGACGGATGCCTGGGGGCAATCTTACGGTAAAGTTCGCGACTCAATCGTCAAAAAGCAAGCCAGCAGGAGTTAATTTAAGTGAGTTACGCTGATTTATTCAATCTCCCTGCTAGCCCTTATTTTTTAAGTCATTCAGTGGGTTGTTTAGCAAAAAAATCGGAACTGAGTTTGGCTGAAAACTTTCTAACCCCTTGGAAATTGTCAGGCGGGGATGCTTGGCAGAACTGGTTAAACACGGTGGATCTGTTTTGCACAGCCTTAGGCCAACTGTTGAATGCTAATTCTACTGATTTTTGCCCACAAACTAATTTATCTAGCGGCTTAACGAAGTGGTTAATGGCATTGCCAACGCACAGTCATAAAATCCGTAAGCGCAAGGTGCTTATGCATGAAGATGCATTTCCGTCCATGGGCTACGTGGTTAAGGCAATGCAACCCTTAGGTTTTGAACTTGTATTGATACCTGCGGCGGAATCGGCTGCTAACATTCAGACCTGGCAACGGTATGTGCACGGGGATATTCATTGTGTTTTGGCCACCCACGTTCATTCGAATACAGGGCAGGTGTCGCCTATTCAAAGTATTGCTCAGTTGTGTCGACAACAGAGTTGCTATTTCGCGGTGGACGTCGCCCAATCAGCGGGCATTTTGCCCATTGATTTGTCTCTCTGGGACGTGGATGTGGTTTTTGGTTCAAGTGTAAAGTGGTTATGTGGCGGCCCTGGTGCTGGCTTTATGTGGCTAAACCCCCAATCCATTGAACAGCTCACGCCAATGGATGTGGGATGGTTTTCTCACAATGACCCTTTCGCAATGGAGATTACCGATTTCCAATATGCAAATGGCGCGAAGCGGTTTTGGGGAGGAACCCCCAATATTGCACCTTATGCTTTGGCCTTAGGAAGTTTGCAGACCATTTTGAATATTGGGCTAAAGACGATTTTTGCGCATAATCGTCGATTGATAGAGTTGTTTTTACAGGGAGTAAACGAGGGACTGTTGCATCCTGTTGATTTGGCAAATATGGGGGGGACCTTATGTCTGGAGATGCCGGCAACTCGTAGTGAGGCTATTTGTCAAAGACTAGACAGCCATAACTGTTATTTTGATACCCGTGGCAATGTGATGCGTTTGTCGTTTCATATTTATAATTCAGAACAAGAGGTTGCTTTGTTGACGGACGTCTTCAACCAGCAATGAGGGGACTTTATTCCTTGTTAGGCTGGGCTTGCGCAGGTTTACCATGGGCTGATTTACCTTGTAGTGATCGACTGGACAGAGTCAACCGTGCTGAGTCAACTGTACTGTGTCAACCGTGCTGAGATATGCCACCTCTGAGGCTACTTTCCCTTGGTTTCTGCCTTCTGTTAGCCTGGGTGAGGTTTGAATGAAGCGTAGGGCTATGCATTGCTAAAGTTTCGAAATTTAAAATTTCAGTTCGCTTAGTGCATCTACTCGTGATCTACATCCCGTGATGCTATTAATGGGTCGATTACGGCTAGATATTCATCCATTTTTTTATGTTGATTAGGAGATAAGGCAATGGAGTCTAATAGGTTTTTGCAGCGTTTTAGGCAAGCAAGCTGATCTTCGTTAAATTGAACTTCATCAATTAATTTAACCATCACTTTAAGAATACTCAGAGCCATATTCGGGTTTTTAGGCGCTAGAACAAAGGCTTGAGAAAGCAACTCATATGCTGGCTCATAGCGTTTGTTTTTGTAGTGGGATGATGCCATTTCACCCAGCTCTTTGGGGGAATAGCGGATATCAGTACGTTCCTGAGTTTCCTGATCTAAATATTCATTAATCACCTGACCAACAAAGCTGTCACCTTCTATTTTAGACTTCACCGAGTCGAGCAGGCGAATCGACTCTTCCCAATAGCCCATTTCATGGAAGGCCTTAACTTTATCTAGGCTATCTTCCACTGAGCTACTGGCCCTTGTATCCATGTGCTCTTTGATAATCTGTTCAGCTGCTTTTTTGTCACTTTTCAGATTTAGCATGCGCGCATTAATAATCGCTAATTGCTCTTTTAATTGACTATCGTTTCCGTATTCATTGACGAAAAACGATAAATCTCGTTCTGTTTTGGCAACTAAGCGGGTGGCTTCTTCACCATTTAGTGAGCCTGCCAAGTCAATGGCTGCACGAATAACGTTAAGATTTAAGTCTGGCGTATCGTGAATGGAGTTTTTAGCGAATTTGGCCATATTCATGGTCGCGATATACTGGCCTTTTTTATCATGATTGAGACGCGCTAAATTCCACGACTTCTTGTTTCTATCTAAATTGCGTGGCGCAAGCTTGGTGGCTTCCTGAATGATCTCATATCCCTTGGCGTAGTCTTCTTTTTCAATGTAATACTCGGCTAATGCATCATAGGTTGTAAACCGTGTATCGTCTCGTTGCAGTAGCTCATCAGTAAGGGTTATGGCCTCTGACAATTTATCTTGTTTTAACAGGCTTCTAGCCAGGTTCACTTGAACCCAACCATATTTATAACGCTGGCTCAATTTTCGATAAAATGCTTCCGCTTGGGAATATTCTTTCAAGTTAATTAAACATTCGCCTATTAAACGATTGATCATTGGGTAATATTTACTTAAAGATTCGTCTTTTAATTGGCGCTCAGCGTAATAAATAGCCGTAGGATATTCAGCTTTATCAATGCAATAAGATAATTTATATAGTTTTTCTTTAATCGCAAATAAGTACTTGAAGCGCTTTTCCATGGTTTTACGATCCAGTGGTTTTACCCAAAAGTCGCTGGGCTGTAATTCAACCACACAGTTAACCAATGACATTGACGTATCCGCGCTTAAGAAAATTACCATGGTGGTTTTCGTGATATGGCCTTTTAGGCGCATTTCTTCGAGTAAATTGAAGCCATCTTTATCACTGCGAATATCAAAGGAAATCAGCACCACATCAAATTTAGTTTGCTCACATAAGCGCAGAGCATAAAACGCGTTTTCGGCGCTTTTACAATTATGAATACCAATCTGAGCCAATGCAGACTTGATGCTATCGTGGACGAGGGCCTGGCCATCAATAACCAAAATATTTAAGCTGCTTAATGGCTTTTGCGGGGGGATTTCAATCAATTCTATATTTCCAACATCTTATTTTTCTGTGGAAGGTCGAATACAACAAGAACCCTAAAAGAAAGACAAATATGCGAGTGATTTGGTTGCAATTGAAGGATGTGTTCGCTGCTTTTTAAAATGGCAAAGCATGCTGAAAGTTAGCATCTTGACACTCATCCATACAAAGTCCAGGCAATGCGTTATACAACTGTAAAACGGGTATTGAGTTGTTATTTTAACCGTTTTATTGCGTCGTGTTGCTATTTGTCACGCCGTTAGGGGTCAAAAAGACCACTTAGCTTTATCATTGCTCAAGACGTGAGGATTAGCAAGAAACTTAATGTTTATCGCAAAAAATCTTGACTCATAACTTGGTTTTAGGTCAGGACTTTTTGCGCGTAAACGAGTGAGCTAAACGAGAGGGGAAACTAGTTGTTAACGCTCTTTTCGCTGCACTTTGTTACTACTTTGTCTATGGACTGTTCTATTGTTCGAACTTCTACTATTCACTTTATTTGACGAATAGTTGCGGCTGCTCCTTTGTGCGCCCTGAGATTGTTTATTTGAGTAACGTTTTACCGAATTACTGTTTGAATTAGTGCGCGAGCGGTTAGCGCTGTTTGCGTTATCACGGGAAACATTATTGCTTTGGCGCTGTGCGTTACTTTTATTCGCAGAGACATTATTATTCTGCCCTTTGCTATAAGTCTTATTCTGCCCTTTGCTATAAGCCTTATTTTGGCTACTTTGCTGTGTTCCTTTCTGCGAGCGTTGCACAACTGTATTGCGCGATTGGGCAGATACTTGGCGTCTATCCGATTTATCATTGATATTCGAATACTGCTTGGTTTTACTCGATTGCAAACGCTGTTGGGTTTGCTGCGCTTTTTTATTGGTTTTTACGGTCTTGTCATAGTTGCGCACCTTAACCGGTCTTGATTTATCCAATACACGCGTTTTGCCGCCAGTACTGATTACCCGCTTGTTGTCATTTCGATTCTGTTGACGATAGACCACTTTGGGCGTGTGGGCGTCATATCTCACCCCTCTCCTATGAGTAGGATTGTGTTGCCAGCGCTGATATTCACTTGAAGTCACTCTGCGAACACCATCATCGCGACGTCCGTAACGATGTGGGTGATTATTAACCACTATGTAACGACTGCGCCAGTTAAAGCCACCCCAAAATAAATTGTGGCGCACAAATACTCTTGGACTCCAGTATAAACCTGCATGTCGGTAGTAGTGAGCCGGACGATGCCAGAAAATGGGAGGATACTCGTGCCACCACCACGTACCATACACAATTCGTGTATCGTAATAAGGGACATAAACTATTTCTGTGGAAGCAGGTTGAATAACAATATTCTCCTCTTCTTCAACCACTTCTATGTATTCACTATTCTCTAAACTGCCTTGCTCATATGCTTTGTGTCGTAAGTTCTGAACACTGGCCAACACCTGCTCTTCATTAATTAAAAAGGCATCACCTAAATCTTGTAACCAGTTTAGATCTTCGGTTATTTGTTGCAGCAATTGATGGAAAGGAACTAAGGCTTTAACACTGGGATCCCAGTCTTCTTCCGCTATGGCTTCCATCACTTCTTCTTCAGACAAAGATTGGTTCTTCTCACGCCATCTTGCTGCTTGTACAACTTCCAGGGGATAAGTAGAGGCAACTAAAACATGTGATAACACGGTATCTGGATACAATGCGACAGGAGCAAGCATTTGGTCGAGCTCTGCCTGATCAAGTAAATAAGTACTTTGTTGTGCCGCCTCGTCAATATCGGGGTTAGCGTTTGATTCAATAACAATCACATCTTCGGGTTCTTGGGCTTGTGCAAGATTCACCGCCAAGGTCACAATGACTGATATTAACGCTAAGTACACTAACACGTACTTTGTGTTGTTTTTCATAGTATTCTCCTTTATTACAGAATACTTATAGAATGGTTGTCCTTAACCTTAGCTGAACCAAATATGAAAATCTTAACTAAATTGATTCACAGCAAAGGAAATACCATGGGGCTTTCTGCTGATAAATCCCTAGGTCGTTTATGATCTCCAGTAGAATACATAATTATCACGTCGACGTTTTCCTGGATTAACGTTATTGCTGTGCAGTTATGTTCCGCGACTTAGTCACAACGACCTGACAATGTAGTTAGTGCGGGAAGTCTAGAATGAGTGTTTTAAACTTGGTGAAACCAGCGGTGTTGCGGGTGTTCAAATGCAAAAGTAGAAAGTGTTAAAAAGCGATATATGAAAAATCAAAAAAGAGACTGAGGTCTCTTTTTGGGTGATTCTTAGGGTGCTTAGGGTGAAATAGCTGATGAGCGGTTATTATTTATTAAGCCCCTTTGTGTGGAAATGCGACTATGACTCGTCTTGTGACTTGTTAGGACCATTATTGAGTAAGTGTAAATCAAATTGATGACCTAGCTTTTCAGTTTTAGTGCGCAAATAGCGCCTATTGTCTTCCGTTAATCCGTGGTCGATAGGCGTTCTGGAAACCACATTGATGCCCATTGCTGATAAAGCACCTTGTTTTTTCGGGTTGTTGGTCATTAAAGCGACATTTTTCACACCCAAGGTATCGAGCATTAATTTACAAATTGAATAGTCTCGTAGATCTGCATCGAAGCCTAAATGTTCATTGGCTTCTACTGTATCAAGGCCGCTATCTTGCAGTTTATATGCACGGATCTTATTTAACAGGCCAATACCTCGGCCTTCTTGACGAAGATACAGCAATACCCCTTTTCCCTGTTCAACAATATTTTGTAGGGCTTTTTCAAGCTGAGAGCCACAATCGCAGCGGGTACTGAAAAGGGCGTCACCGGTTAAACATTCGGAATGCACTCGGATGGGAATCGTCTCATTTTCTTGCCATTCACCAAAAGATAACGCGACGTGTTCTTGTTGCGTGGCAACTTCAACGAAACCGTGGATAGTGAATAACCCAAATTGGGTAGGAAGGGCAGCTGAACTTACAAATTCAAACTTATTAGTTGGCGTGTTTGTCACCACTTTTGACCTTTCAAAGCTGTAATGTATTTAATAACTCACCAATATGGGCACGATTACCGACTTTACAACCGTTAGTCGATAGTTTTACAGTCAGTAAATTGATTTAAAGGAGCGGGTTTTGCGACGCCATAGCCTTGGGCGAAGTCTACTCCCATCTTACCCAATTCAACCATGATATCTTTTGACTCTACGAATTCTGCAACAGTATGCATGGACATCGCTTTGGCTAAATCTTTCATAGAAACCACCATCGCCATGTCGATGGGGTCGACTAATAGATCTTTAACAAAACTTCCGTCAATTTTAAGACAGTTTACCGGTAGGTTTTTTAAATAGCTGTAGGATGAAAAACCGCTGCCGAAATCATCTAGTGCAAAGGTACAGCCCTGTTTTTTAAACGCATTAATAAAGCGTAGGGTTTCTTCCATTTTGACGATTGCCATGCTTTCGGTTATTTCAAAACAAATCTTATGATGGGGGATTTGATAGTGCTCAAATGCCTGGGTGACATGTCGTTTAAGATCATTATCGGCTAAAGAATGGCCACTGAGATTAATATTACATTGATGCAGCTGAGAAAGGTGATCAGGATGCTCAGATAACCATTTAAAGGTGTTTTTAATCACCCATTTATCAATTTCTATGGTTAAGTTGTATCGTTCTGCTGCAGGTAAAAATGCTGCTGGTGGCACTATTTGATCGTTCTCATCAAGCATCCGCAGCAGAATCTCATAATGGTGTCCGTCAGCGACTTTAGATAAAGGGTAATAATGTTGGTAGTAGAGTTGAAATCGATTTTGTTCAAGGGCCAGGTTTATTTGAGACACCCACTTTAATTCTGACTCATAGCGTTGCATTTTTAAGTCTTCGCTGGAGTATAAGTGTATTTGACTGCGCCCTTGTTCTTTGGCAACGTAACAGGCTGCATCTGCCATACTCATTAGTTGTTCGGGGGTTTCAATGTGGTCTTGCCATTTGGCCATGCCAATACTGATACCCATGGTGAAAATGCGATTGTCCCAGATGAATCTGAATTCTTTAACTGCATTCAACAATTGATTCGCTATGACTGCGGCATTTTGAGCGTTTTCTGATTCTAAAATAACACCGAATTCATCCCCCCCCAACCGAGCTAGCAGCCCCCTGTTTAGCACCACATTATTTAAGGTTTGGGATAGTTCCTTAATGAGTGCATCTCCGGCTTTGTGGCCACAGGTGTCATTAACTATCTTGAATTGTTCAAGATCCATATAAAGTAGAGTGAGCTCTTGTTTTAACTGTTTAGCGCGACGAATTCCGTCTCGTAGTTTTTGTTCAAACTCTCTTCGATTATAAACCCCGGTTAACGAATCGTGCGTGGCTAAATATTCTAAGCTGATGCTCGATTGTTTCTTTTCGGTGATATCGAAAATGGAACCAAAAAAGTACTTTTCATTTTCGGTACCGGTAAGTTGCACTGAAATACAGAACCAAAATTCACTGCCGTCTCTGCGAATGCCTTTAATTTCTTTCCCTAGGGCTTTTTCGTTTTGAAAAATTTCATCCATAAGGAGATCTCGCTCATGGGGATTAGCATAGAGTACAGAGGTGTCTTTAACCTCTGATAGCATTTGATTTTCGTCACTGTATCCAAACAGTTGGCACATTGCAGGGTTGGTGGTTACCAATTTTCCGTCTTGTGTTGAGGTATAGAGTCCTTCTGCAGAATTACGGAATAGATCATAAAATTGATGGAGATTTTTAATGGCGGTTTGTTGTTGAACTTGTTTAACAAATGAAAGGGCTTTTTCGTGACTTTCTATGGCAACTGCTATTAACAACACGCCGGACATTACAATTAAAGATAATATTAATACAGTGTCATTTTCTAGGGCTTTTCCAGATAAGTAATAACTTACTTCGGACATTAACGTTGCACTAATAATTAACCAACCTAGGGCATATAGCCCATTCGGTGTCGCTTGTTTTCTATCATGGTAAATAAGGGCTAATAAAAGGTGGAGCAAAACTGCTGCTGCGGTTAACGCCGAAGCTACCACTAATTGTAAATAACTATTTAGAAGTGGTGCTATAACTAGCATTGAGATAGCCATTAGATACGATATATAACGCCAATAAAATGGAATGCGCTGCAGCAGAGCATGACAAACTTTTGCTGCAGAAAAGATGACAATTGCCACAATGACACAACTAATTTGTGACGTATAGGCTCCTAGTCCAGTGAATTGACTGACAATTCCCTGAATGTTTAAGAACAATAATAATAGGCCGGCATTAGTCACAGAAAACCAGAAGCGGATAGGGCTTCTAAGCAGTATGTAAGTGACTAGGAAGTAAAAAAATAGGATGGCCAGTGCGCCACCGACTACGCCAATAAACGCCAAATTAAACTGTTCTTTGGCAATGAACGCCGAGTCGGTCCACAGGTCAATTGTATAGACAGAAGGGCCGTCATCTTGAATGCGTAAGTAAATATTAACACTCTGATTTGCGCCTAAAGATAGGGGAAGAACAAAATTTCTGTGGTTATAAGGGCGAGTGGATAAATCACGCTTTGCACCCACTAAATAGGTCTCTAAGAGTCGATTTTTATCGTCCAGAACATAGGCATCTAGATAGTCGATAGAAGGGTTACTAACCACTAACATATATTGTTGATCAATACTGTCTTGATGGACTAATGAAAAGCGCTGCCACAAGGCCTGATTATCAATTAATGGGGTTGTGTCAATGGCATTTGACCAGCCTTCTAGCACTTGAACCTGAGATAATTGTGCGCGCTTATTAGTGCGTTTCAATTCGGTTTTAGCATTCACTAAAACATGTCCCACTTCCGCATCTAGGATGAGTGTTGGCATGGGATCAGTTTGTTGTGCAAAACCTACGAAGCTTAACAACAGCATGCATAGGAGACCGACAATTTTCACGTTAAACAACCATATGAACTAATTTACCTTAAATCTGATACCAAAAATGAACGAGCTGATTCTAGTATTTGAAACGCTATATTATTGAATTTTATCTAGTTTAGCTAATAGTTTAGACAAACTATTGATTTCCGCAAACCCGGTAACTTCAATCCATATTGCCTCACAAGTAGCGTCATAACAAAGTAAAAATGTATCTTGTTCCAAAACAAACTGGATTTGAGCGCGGTCTGCCCCTTCGCTTATATCTGAAACTTTGGCGTCAATTTTATCTAACCAAACTTTTGCATTTTCCATGACCTCAGCTTGAGTGGGGAAAGAATCACAAATCAAAATGATAGTTGACTCTGTTAGTCGCCAGTTATTGTGGCTTAACTTGAGCATGAGATTTCCATAGATTTCCCCCAGTCTGGCGGTGTTTGTGCGTAGTGTTCAAACTCAGGTTGTTCATCAAAAGGGTTGGAAAGTACTTTAAGTAAGCGCTTGCACTCTTCAAAGCTACCGTTTTCCGCCTCATTGATGGCGTTTTGCGCTAAGTAATTTCGCAAAATAAATTTTGGGTTAGCTTCTCTCATGGTAACTAAACGTTCGTTTTTGGGTAAAGATTCTTCTGCTACACGAGCCATATAAGCTTGATACCAAACTTGGGCTTGTTCGCGGTCTATGAAATGATCTGTTAGTTTGCTTTGGCTTAAGTTTTCATCACAAAGTAAGCGGAAGCTTTGGGTGTAATCGCGCTTGTCTTGGGCGAGTAATGCAAGCCATTGATTAACCAACTTCATGTCATCGTTTGTGACTTTTTTGAATCCGAATTTTGCTCCCATCAATTCAGCGTAGTGAATTTGTAAACGTGTTTCGTATTGGGTGAGGGCTTGTTTGATCTGCTCAATGGATATATAAGGGGTAAACGCATGAGCTAATGCATTTAAATTCCATAATGCCACACCAGGTTGTTGATCGAAGGCATAGCGTCCATTGTGGTCGGAATGATTACAAATATATTCAGGATCAAATGTGTCTAAAAAGGCGTAGGGGCCGAAATCGAACGTGATTCCGTGGATGGACATATTATCGGTATTCATTACCCCGTGACAAAAACCAAAAGCTTGCCATTTGGCAATTAAGTCTGCAGTACTTAACACAATCTGTTCTAGCATAGAGTAATGGGGATTTTCGTGGTTGATACACCACGGATAATGTTTCTGTAATGTGTAAGTAAAAAGTTTGTCGAGCTTATCTAATTGTTTAGTTTGATAAAAGTATTCAAAATGGCCAAAACGAATATGGCTTTGACAGGCTCTTATTAACATTGCGCCGGTTTCTGGCTGTTCACGATAGACGGTTTCTTTACTGGCAATTAAACACAGGGCCCGTGAGGTTGGGATGCCTAAACTATGCAGAGCTTCACTTGCTAAATATTCTCGTATTGTTGACCTTAGTACCGCGCGTCCGTCGCCAAAGCGTGAATAGGGGGTTTTACCTGCCCCTTTCAAATGTAGATCCCAAGATCTTTGCTTTTGGGTAACGACTTCGGCTAACAACACTCCTCTTCCGTCACCGAGATCTGGGTTCCATCCGCCAAATTGGTGGCCGCCGTATTTTTGCGCAACGGCATTGAGATTGAAATAACCATCCGCTTTGAACAAGGCGTCAAATAGGGTCTCAGGTTGAGAAAATTCGTTCTTAAGTTCTATGTCTTCTGCTAATTGCTCGTTATATAATGCTAACTCTGGCTCAAGTAACGGTGAAATTCTGACTTGGCTTACCATGTCGGATAATTTTTGTGCGTAAGAATGATCGAAATGCACGTTTGCGCCTTATTAGTATTAATCCAAGGTATAGTTTATCCTGACAATGGGCTATCTTGATACCCTTGTTCTGAAAAACGATTTTGGAACCCATATTCAATTATTGTGAGGTTAGTAACATGAATTTAAAACCTATAGCACTTCTTGCTACGTTGCTTGCTGGTAGTGCCTTGTGTGCCCCTGCATTTGCTGGAGACGCAGAGAAAGGCAAAGCTAAATCTGCCACTTGTGCTGCGTGTCACGGTTCTAACGGGATTTCTATGATCCCCATGTACCCGAATTTAGCAGGTCAGAAAGAGCAATATTTAGTTTTGCAAATGAAAGCTTTTCGCAGTGGTGAACGTAACAACATGGTAATGGCACCTATGGCTAAAGGGTTAAGCGATGAAGACATTGCTGATTTAGCCGCTTATTTCGCAAGTTTGAATCCCGCAGGCTAGATTATTGATACAGCTTCAACACAGGGGGATGTTCCTCCTGTTTTGTTGTGCTGAATTCTTCAATTTATCGATCTTTTTCAATTAAGTAACGTATCTACTGAAATTAACCGAATAGAGATTTCTTATGATCGTTGTACATCACCTCAATAATTCCCGCTCCCAACGTATTTTATGGTTATTAGAGGAGCTAGAATTAGATTATCAGATTAAGCATTACAAGCGTGATGCGCAGACTAATCTTGCACCTTCGACCTTAAAATTAGTTCACCCTTTGGGTAAGTCCCCCATAATAACCGATGGTGACGTGACGGTCGCAGAATCAGGGGCAATTATAGAATATCTAATTGAGCGTTATGGCGCTCACTTGAAACCGAAAGCGGACTCAGAAGCCCTTAGGCAATACCAGTATTGGTTACATTTTGCAGAAGGTACTTTAATGCCACCCATGGTTGCCAAATTGGTATTTGACAAGGTTCGCGCTAATGCTAAGCCCTTCTTTGTGAAAATGATTGCCAACAAAATTGCTGATAAGGTGATGGATGGTTATTACATGCCAATAATTTCAGCTAATTTAGAGTATGTGAATACTCACTTAAAAAATAACTTGTGGTTCGCGGGTGATGAGCTTTCCGGAGCTGACTTCCAAATGAGCTTTCCATTGGAAGCCAATTACTCGAGAGGGGGAGGCAAACAACACGCAGCCATTGCTGCCTATGTGCAAAAAATTCATCGACGTGACGCCTACAAACGTGCGTTGGACAAAGGCGGAGAATACGCCTACGCCTAAATGTTGTTTGAAGGCAGCTAACTAGCGTTGGCATGTTGGGATATCAGCGCTAAAAACCTTTCCCCATAACGTTCTAGTTTGGTGTTTCCGACACCACTTATCTGTAAAAATTGAGATGGATTTTCGGGTAGTGATTCCGCCATATCCGCTAAGCTGGCATCACTGAACACTACGAAAGGTGGTACTTCGTCTTGTTCCGCGATGGTTTTGCGTAAATGTTTTAATTTGGCAAACAATGCTCTGTCATAATACCGCTTATCATTTTTACTTGTTTTGGATCTTTCTAGTGCGAGGCGAGGCACCGCTAGTGTCACTATCACTTCAGACTTTAATATGGGTCTGGCGGCTTCGGTGAGTTTTAAGTTCGCGTTTTGGGTGATATCGATTCTGATCAATCCTTGATGAATGAGTTGGCTTATAACATTATGCCAATAGGCTTCAGATTGATCTTTTCCTATTCCATGGGTCGGTAATTTGTCGTGTTGTTGTTCGACTATTCGTTTATGGCTTTTGCCACGCAACACGTCGATAACGTATTGCGTTGTAACAGTTTGACCTAGTCTAAATATGCATGAGAGTACTTTTTGCGCTTGAATGGTGCCGTCAAATCGTTTCGGTGGATCGATACAGATATCACAGTTGTTGCAATGGGCTCCACTGTACTCTGAAAAATAATTGAGTAAGACTTGGCGTCGACAGGTTTGTGCGTCGGCAAAGGCTTCCATGGCTGCAAACTTTTGTAACTCCACATCGTGACGTTCAGTATTTTCACCCATACTTATCCATTGACGAATGCGAGCAGCGTCTTTTTCATCGTATAGCAGTAAAGCTTCTGCTGGCATGCCATCGCGTCCGGCACGCCCAGTTTCCTGGTAGTAGGACTCAACACTGCGGGGTAAATCGAAATGCACTACATAACGGACATTGGATTTGTTAATACCCATTCCAAAAGCAACAGTAGCGACTATGACGTCAACATTATCTTGGATGAAATCACGTTGAATTTTATCGCGTATTTCTGGCTCTAAGCCGGCGTGGTATCCGGCACTATTGATGCCTTGTTTGGCTAATTTAAAGCTAAGTTCATCGACTTTCGCTCGACTATTGCAATAAACAATCCCGCTGCCTTCTTGGCTTTTCACATACTGAATGAGCTGTTCTACAGCTTTGTACTTGGAAAGCAGATTGTAGCGTATGTTGGGGCGGTCAAAGCTACTTCTAAACACGAATGGGTTGTGCAAATTTAATTGTTGAGAGATATCGGCTCGGGTTGCGACGTCGGCAGTTGCGGTGAGGCCCATAACGGTGGTGTTGGGAAAGTGCTTTTTTAATTGACCTAGTAGTCGATAGTCTTGTCTGAAATCGTGTCCCCAGTGAGACACACAATGGGCTTCATCTACTGCAATTAAACTTAAATTTAGGGTGTGCAGGCGGTCGATAAATTCCAGTTGCATAAGTCTTTCGGGGGCAACGTAAAGTAACTTAAATTTACCGTCTTGCAGTTGTCGGTAGATATTAATTAACTGTTCTCGGGGAATAGACGAGTTAATGTAGGTTGCAGCAACGCCTGAGGCGGTCAATGCATCTACTTGGTCTTTCATTAAAGAAATAAGTGGCGATACAACAACGGTTAAGCCGGGCAGAAGCAACGCGGGAATTTGATAGCAAAGTGATTTTCCACCACCTGTGGGCATCAACACTAGGGAATCACGTCCGTTCAAGACCTGATCGATGATTTGTAGTTGCCCATCCCTGAAATTGTCATAACCGAAAACATCTTTTAGCACTTTTATGGCTGGTGCTTCAAAATCTTGGTTCGTTAATGGGGCGCTAATGGCAGTAGACAAGTATCTTCCTCGTACGAATTAAAAATGGTGTTGAATTGAAATTAATAATGATGATTTTACTTAAAAAGCGCCTTGGGGTATACGCTATATAGACTAAATATAAATAGGTTCTACTATGATGCTGAATAACATAGATAAAACTAAACGTTTGAGTACGGAAGCGCTAGCTGAATTTGTAATGTACTTGTTTAGTGAGCAAATGCCATTTAATAAGTTACTTGGAATTAAAATAGATAAATTGGGCGTTGATGAAGTTGAGGTAAGATTGCCCTGGAGTGACAAATTAATGGGAAATCCAATACACAAAATATTACACGGTGGAGTTACCGCTGCAATATTGGATACTGTGGGCGGTGTGATGGCTGTCTTGTATTCCATCAAGGATTTCGAAGAAATCAGCGTGCAAGAGTTTCAAAACTCGTTTTCCAATCTTGGCACTATCGATATGCGCGTTGATTACTTGCGACCAGGCAAAGGCGAAGAATTCATTGCTACGGCAAAAGTGATCCGCAAAGGCAAAAAAGTCGCAGTATGCCGCATGGAACTGCATAATGAGACAGGCACTCATATCGCTTTTGGGACAGCCACTTATATGGTTGGATAGCATATGGGCTAATTTGGGTTTGTTTGAGACAGCCATGAGGGTTTGTTTGAGACAGCCATAAAAGAAGACTGTCTCAAATTACCAAAATAAGACAGCCATTAAAGTGAATAAGATAAAAATCAGTGAAGACAATAGTTGATAGATGTTTTTAGCGGTTAATGCAAACAAGGTTTCATTGGGTTTGTCATTGGAGGGGGTTGGTAAATGTAGCCATTTTTTCAGTAAAAGTAGACTACTAAACTTCATAATTAAACTTATGCTTCTGAAATTGTTCAAGGGGTTATTGCTTTTGCCCCTTTCAATTTGGTGCGCCCTGTATTTCGCCTAAAGCACTCCATAGTCACAGACTCACCCGCAACAACGCCAAAAACATCTTCAAAATTATATGTAAGCTCTAACCAGGATTGTTCGTTAGTTACTAACGTTTTTAGTATTGATGGCGGTGCGGTTTTGCTTTTATTTAAAGATACAAACCTTTGAGCGCTAAAATGAATGAGTTTCAAATAGTCCTTCAAACTATATGGCAGCTCAATTTCTTGATGTTTCGATGAGCGATATTTAAATGGCATTAACGATGGAGGTTGATAGCCATGACGAAATGCACTCATTCGTCTTTTAATACTCGTATAATCTGAAGTTTCTGGGGAAGAGGCTACTTTGGCACGCATAGGATTTAAATCAACGTAAACCATACACGCTGCTAGGGCTTTTTCGTCCAATAGTGCTTGAGACTTAAATCTTCCTTCCCAAAAATGCCCTTTGCAATCGTCCTCTTGATTAGCTTGTCGAGCAATGGGCTCATTGAGCTCGCGCATAAACCAGCTAATATCGTATAAGCGTTTGCGATAGATGGAAATAGTATTAGCAATGGTTTCTAGTTGAAGATCAGAAAAATTGTCTGAATTTTCTAGTGTGTAAAATTGTTGAACGAGTTCTGTCGGCCTATGAATTTTCTGCCACCTTTCGAATACTTCAAAATCTGATAACGTTAATGCCTGGTCTTTAAATACGTGAAGAACCACATGGACATGGTTACTCATGACTGCATAAGCACATACATCAATGCAAAAAGCAGAGGCTAAGAGAAGTAATCTATCTTCTACCCATTGACGACGATGTTCGTAATTTTTTCCCGAATACTTATCTTCACCGCATAAAAACGCACGGCGAACGCAGCGAGATACACAATGGTAATACGGAGTATCTGCTAGACAGATTTGATGCTTCCTAGGCTGTGGCATAACTAGCTCCAAATTTATATATCCTTTTGAAGCATACCTCTCTATGGAATAAACACCAGTCTAGTTTAGGTAGTGTTTTTATGGCTGTCTTAAATTTATGGTGGTTAAACTAAATGGGTTAGTAAGTGCCTGTCCTGTCCACAAGTGCCTGTCCAGATACAACATTCAACGATATATGCCTGTCCAAAATAGAATTTTGTCCAACATAGGATTTTTCAAAGATTAATTAGTAGATAGGTTATCAATCCTTGTTTTCTTCTTCGGATTGATTGGAAGATTTGATTTTTTGCGTTAAATTTTGAATTTGCAGTTTAAGAGAGTCCTTTTGGTTGTCATCAGCTGTTTTTAGTTGTTCGCTTAACTCAATTAACTGCGTTTTCAATTGTTCCAAAAGCTGTTCTTTTTGCTCTGCTTCTTCGGCTTTATCGAAAATCACCTGGTCTACTGAAGAATTATTACTTTCATTGCTAACTTGTTGTTTAGGCGGAATAATTTTGACCTCGTCAGGGAGTTTTCGTTGATTCATAAAACTGGGTGACATAATTTCTATTGCGTTTTCATGGAGAACGTTCAAAACCTCACGGTTTAAGCGAGTTCTTGAGCTGATTAAACTCTTAACCTCTTCTAATTTTCCGCTGATTTTGTAAGTTACAGAGAAATCCCCTAACTCAACAATATGCACAAAAGGATCTGATAGTTCACAATTTGTTGCAGCTTGGATTAATAAGGGTTCAATTTTTGAGTTATGAATATCGTAACCAAGAGATAAGCTAGTTGAAATAATCGTTCCAGAAGTTCGGGTAACCGTAATGGGGTTTGTAATCATGAATGTGTTTGGTAATGCAACTAAATCCCTGACTTCTGTTTGGATTTCAGTATCTAACAGCCCTCGCTCAACAACTCTTCCAAAGTAGTCTCCTACTTGAACAAAGTCACCTGTTTTAAAAGGTTTTGTAATTCTTAGCATTATCCCCGCGAGTAAATTAGCAAAAATAGTACTTGAAGAAAAAGCAAAAATACCGGAGATGACTAAGCCAATTAAACCTATGATTTGATTTCGCGAACTTTCACTCACTGGCAAGGCAAATACTGTTGCCAATACAGCTACTAAGGTCAACCCAAGCATAATTAATTGGCTTGAAAAAAGCTTTTCGCTTCCCACATCGGTTTTTTTAACTATTAACAGGTAGTTAGCTAGCCAAAGTATAAGTGCCACAATTGAAAGTGTTATCAAAAGCGGTATAAAAGAGAGTGTTTGTTCTAACAATGAATCTTCTGAAAACATAAATTATTCCAGCATAAAAATAAGAACAGGTTAAATTCTAAACCCTAAATATGGCTCAAACATAGAGCGTAAATCTACCTTAGCTTTGAGTTTCATGGCTAACAAAAATAAACCTCCTAATTTGCGATGTAAAAAAATAGTATCTACAGGAGGCGTATGTACATAGCTTTTATCTAAACTCATTTGCGTGCCAATTGCTCGTAGTCTCTCTAGCAAATCGCTTTTTGCAAAGTCGTAAGTACCTGTTAAATAAAGTGGTTCGCAAGACAAGTAACACATTTCTGTTATATCGCCGCGGGTTTTATCTGACAGGGAAGTTGTCATTAAACCCAGTTCTAGGGCCTGACTTTCTATTCCTTTTTTATCGTTGTGATATCCAGCCTGCATCAATTTTAGATAATTACGGGCCATTGATTTGTTGTATTCTCGAGTTGCACCAAAATCCAGCAAAACAACTTTTTCTTCATGGCTGTCATACAAAAAGTTGGCAAAATTGGGGTCGGTTTGGACGAGTTGAAACTCAAACAATTCTTTGAAAAAAAGTGAGAAAAGAGCACTAGCAATACTATTGCGCAGTGATTGATTTGCGTCACAAAGAGCTTCGATTGGCTCGCCATCTAAAAATGTCATTGCTAGTACTGAATGGCTGCTTAATTCAGGAATCCAGTTAGGAATTAGAAATCGAGTATCACCCTCAATTAGCTTGGCATACCGCTGTAAACGTTGTCCTTCTAAAATGTAATTTGCTTCTTCATGTAATTGCGCTTTAGCTTCGGATAAAAGGGGGGCTATATCCATCCCCTTGGGCAGGAGGCCTGATAGTTTTATTAAACTAGCAACATTATCCACATCGCTGTCGATGCTTTCTTTAATACCTGGGTATTGGACCTTGATGGCCAACCTACGCAAATCGTTGTCAATCGCTTTATGAACTTGACCAATGGAAGCAGACGCTATGGGTTTTATCTGGAACTGAATAAATTTTTCTTGCCAACTACTTCCCCAATGAGATTGCAAGACAGTTATTAATTCTACTTGTGGCATAGATTTGGCGTCTGACCTTAAACGAGCTAGCAAATCTGTTAACTCTTTAGGCAGTACATCGCCAGCATCCATTGAAACTAATTGTCCAACTTTCATAGCTGCGCCACGCATTTGCGCGAGCTGATCAGCAACCCTTTTCATGTTTTTGGGGGTTAGAAGCAAGTCTTTTACTTTTGGTCGATTGCCCTTAGCTAGTTCAGAAACACCTTCTGAAATCATGTTTCCTGCAATTCTTGATGCCAAACTTCCCATCTTAGCGAATCGAGAAGCTCGACTTTTCGGTATTTTTGCTTCATCTGTGGGGTGTTTCTTTGTCATAAGGGCTAATTTTTAAGACTTGGGTAGCGTTCGGATAACTCAGTTTCGAAGGTTACACAAGCAGGTGTTTGACCGGCATTTTCAATCTCTTCACAACTTAGTTTCGTTATTGAATCGATACATGCTATCGCTGAGTCTTCATACTCTGCGTTCCCTTTTACTGCGTTTACATCCATCATACTTTTACACATATTGTCTACCATGCCATCTACCATCGCGCGCATTTCAGGCGGAACCTCATCTGATGCCACCATTTTTTCTTTCACACAAACTTTTATGTGATCGCATAAACGTATTGAAGCCTCTTCAATATTTTCAGCAAAGGTTACAGAAGGCAGCATAGTTGAAAAAAAAGTTATCAATGTAATTGAACGCAGCATAATAGATCCTTGTTGTTTAACGATATGAGCAAAGCTATTGTAGGACATCCATCGTTGGACAGGCATATTAGTCACCAACTGATTTTGCGATAAACGTAAAACCATGCCTGTCTCAAATATACATCTCAAACATGCCTGTCCAAGGTGGAATTAACATGCCTGTCCAAGGTGGAATTTACTACCTCCCACGTTGATGTTTTGGGATGCCTGTCCAAGTTATGAATTCAAAATAGAACAAATTGACGAGAAAGTCAGCAAAGGGTTTCAAATTGCTTGAGATTTAGTTGCAATAACTTGGAGTAACATGGGGTATAATTGTGAAAAGTGTTTTGTTTAGGAGAAGTTATGAGAATTTGTGGTGTTGAACTTAAAGGTAGTGAAGCCAATTTATGTTTGTTGTCTTTGGAGAATGACGTGTTTCATATTCCAGATTGCCGTGCGCGCAAATTAACCTACTCCAAACAGGATTCAACCGAAGACGTACGAGAATTTCAATTTGCCTTTAAAAAATTGATGGAAGACTACAAAATCGATGCGGTCGTTATCCGTGAACGTCCTACTAAAGGTAAGTTCGCGGGCAGCGCAACTGGCTTTAAAATGGAAGCGGCAATTCAGTTAATTGAAGGATTAAAAGTCGAGGTTTTAACCCCTACATTTATTAAAGAGATTATAAAGCGTAACCCTATTCCAGTGCTTTTTTCGGAAACTGGTTTAAAAATGTTTCAAGAAGTGGCGTTTACCACTGCTTTTGCCTACTTGATGAAAGAAAAGTTCGGAATGGAACAGCAACCTCCAGCATAAACGTCTTGGATATTTTGCTTGTAATTGAGCAATAGGATTCCCTTTTAGTCAGTTTGTAATGGATATTTGATAGGTTTAGAGAGGATATTAAGGATGTTCTCTTGGTTATGAAATCTTAAAAAGTCACTCTTTCGTTCATATTTTCTGGTTGTTGTCATTTCATGTCTGATAAATCTCTCAAAATAGGCGTCGCTCTTGCTGTCGCAGCATACGCCATGTGGGGCTTTGCCCCTTTATATTTCAAGCTTTTGATGGTGATGCCTGCGGCAGAGATTTTGGTACACAGAGTCGTATGGTCAGCTTTGCTATTAGTTATTTTAGTGTTTGGATTTAAACAGATAGCTAAGGTTAAATCTGCATTGAAGAACCCGAAAGTCATAAAGGTATTGTTATTTTCTGGGGTACTGCTGGCTGGCAATTGGCTGTTATTCATTTGGGCTGTAAATAATGGGCATCTACTCGATGCAAGCTTAGGTTATTATATCAATCCCTTGCTCAATGTTTTTCTGGGTAGAATATTTTTAGCCGAACGATTACGCAGAATGCAAAAAGTTGCTGTGATAATTGCACTTTTGGGTGTATTGATTCTGCTATTTTCCTATGGTGAATTACCCTGGATCGCACTCCTTCTGGCCTCTAGTTTTGGAATTTACGGTCTTCTTCGAAAACAGGTTGCAGTGGATTCCCTGCCTGGTTTATTAATCGAAACTATGATGATGTTGCCATTTGCGTTCTTATATTGGATATTTTTTGCATCACAAATGAGCAATATGTTTAGTAATGAAGTGGCCCTAAATGGGTTATTGATTGGCGCTGGAATTATCACCACAGCCCCATTGTTATGCTTTACAGGCGCGGCTCGACGCATACGCTATTCAACTTTAGGTTTTTTTCAGTATATCGGGCCAAGCATCATGTTTATCTTGGCTGTCTATTTGTTTGGAGAGCCTTTGCATGAAGCTCGTATGGTGACTTTTGGGTTTGTTTGGTTAGCTCTAGTAATTTTTAGTTTCGATTCTTATCGTGCCTATCGAAAGTCGTTAAAGTCATTGGCTGTCTAACTTTTATTTTAATTTTGTTGCTGTATCACCAATCACTCTATTCCGTCCTTGGGCTTTAGCGCTATACAGGTGTTCATCTGCTATCGTTAGCATTGATTCTATCTTTTTATTGGCACGACTGGTAACCCCAATGCTGAGGGTACAGGAGTGACTTATCCCTTTGCTTTTGATGATCTTTTTACTCACCGCATCTCTAAATGCATCTAGCAGCTTTATTGCTTGCCCATGATCAACTTCTGCCATAAAAATACAAAACTCTTCACCACCGAAACGTGAATAATGAAAAGGTGAAAAATGTCGAACAATCATCTTCGACACCTCTTTCAAAACCACATCTCCATAGTCATGGCCAAAGGAATCGTTGATTAACTTAAAATTATCTAAGTCTATTAATGCCAATGACATAGGTGCCTGTCCACGCTGTAAGCTATGGCTCACTTTGTTGAAAAAATGACGTCGGTTAGGTAGTCCGGTTAAATAATCCGAATTGGCAGCTCGCCGAATGGCCTCTATTTGCTCTATATGTTCTACGTTTTGAACGATGCGGCAAAAAAACTCTTCATGACAATAGGGTTTGCGCAGAAAGTCATTAGCTCCACTTTTGATAAACTGAGCAAATAAGGATGAACTTGTATTAGTCGATAAACCAATAATGCTCAATTGGTCTTTGTCGTAACGTTTTCTCGCTTCAGAGACTAATTCCAATCCCGACGAATCTGCCAACTCTTCCTCAACTAACATTAATTTTATAAGTGGGTGTCTCATTAGAAGGTCGAGGGCTTGTTTGGCGCTTGAGGTGTCATAGGTGATGAAATTGTGGCGTGCTAATAAGGACGATTGAATTCCACGATTGTGCCTGGATTTATCCACCACCAATACGCCAATTTGTTTGTTTTTTTCTAATCTGATTAATAATCGGCTTAGGTATTCGAACATTTGTGCATTTTGTTTTGGAATATAGTCAACAACCGATTTTGCTAATATATTCTCACGTATATCCTCTTCAACTTCGCTGGTGATGACGATGGTAGGGATGAATGCACTAATGGTATAGTTTATTGCCTGTCCATGGGGGGCGTCGGGAAGACAATAACCAACAACCGCACATAGGTATAATTCTGGAGAGGTGGTTTCGAAAATGACTTTGGCTTGAGCCAAGGTGTTAGCTAACACAACATCTAAGTTTGCTTTACCAATGACGCGCTTAAGTACGCGCACGCTCGACTCATTATCTTCTATTAATAGGACTTTAAATCTCATTGGCCATTCAGCTAGTTTTAAATTTTTTCTAATTTGGCATAAGCCAACATTAGCCACTTTGTGCCTATGTTGTCAAAATTCACTTCAACACGTGCATGTTCGCCACTTCCTTCGTAATTTAATACAGTCCCTTCTTGAAATTTACTGTGTTTTACCCTTTGTCCCAATTGGAAACCTGTGGATTCGAATGCCATATGGGATGTGGCCGGTTGAAAGCGGTTTTGAACAGGTCGACTCACCGTTGTACGCAAACGCACTTCTTCAATGCATTCACTAGGGATTTCTTTGATAAAGCGGGAAGGCGTATGGTATTTGTCTTGACCGTATAATCGTCTCGATTCAGCATATGTCATGTATAGTTTTTGCATTGCACGGGTCATACCCACGTAACACAATCTGCGTTCCTCTTCCAAGCGACCAGGCTCTTCATGACTCATTTGACTTGGGAACATGCCTTCTTCAACTCCAGCCATAAATACTAAGGGAAACTCCAACCCTTTAGCGGAGTGTATAGTCATCATTTGTACCGCATCTTGGTGAGCGTCAGCTTGTGATTCCCCTGCTTCTAACGACGCATGGGCTAGGAAGGCCGACAGAGGCGTCATGTTTTCCGCTTCTTCAGGAGCTTCGAATTGTTTACAAGCCGTCACAAGTTCCTCGAGGTTTTCAATCCGAGCCTGGGCTTTCTCGCCTTTTTCAGCTTGATACATGGCAAATAAACCTGAGTTTTTGATCACGTGATCTGCTTGTTGGTCTAATTCCAACTCTTGCACCTCAACTTGCAACTTCAATATTAGTTCCACGAAACGTTGCAAGACTGTTGCCGCTCTGCCGGAAAAGCGTTTCTCACGAAGCATATCGTTTGTTGCTTGCCACATAGATAATTCTTCGTTTCTTGCAGTTTCTCGCACTAAACTTAGGGTTTTATCACCAATTCCTCGAGTGGGGGTGTTCACTACTCGTTCATAGGCGGCATCATCTATGGGTTGATTAATCAATCGCAAATACGCCAATGCATCTTTGATCTCTTGTCTTTCGAAGAAACGTAAACCACCATAAATTCGATAGGCCACGGATTCTTGTAACAGTGCTTCTTCCAAAACCCGAGATTGGGCGTTGTTACGGTACAAAATGGCACAATCTGCTAGTGCATCACCTTTGTCACTCCACTCCTTGATACGAGCCACAATAAATCGCGCTTCGTCAAGCTCATTGAAACCTGCATACATGGAGATAGCTTCGCCTTCGGCACCGTCAGTCCACAAATCTTTGCCCAAACGTCCTTGGTTATTGTCGATAACTGCATTGGCGGCTTTAAGAATATTGCCAGTAGAGCGGTAATTTTGTTCAAGTCTTATGGTCTTTGCCGAAGGGAAGTCTCGTAAAAAGTGCTGAATATTTTCTACATTCGCGCCACGCCATCCGTATATTGATTGGTCGTCATCTCCCACAATCATCATATTGTTATCTGCACTACTTAATAGGCGTAACCATGCGTACTGAATATTGTTGGTATCTTGAAATTCATCCACCAAGATTGTGCGGAAGCGAGTTTGATAATGTTTGAGTACATCCGGGTTATTTAGCCACAATTCGTGGGCGCGTAACAGCAATTCGGCGAAGTCTACTAAACCTGAGCGATCACAAGTTTGCTGATAAGCTTGATAAATATCTTTCATGGTTTGTTTGGTGGGATCACCTTGCGTATCTATGTGCTCTGGACGTAATCCTTCGTCTTTATTACCGTTTATGTACCACTGAATAGATTTTGGTTGCCAATTTTTTTCATCTAAATTCAGAGACTTAATCACACGACGGACTAAACGATATTGGTCATCGGAATCTAGTATTTGGAAGTTTTCTGGTAAACGAGCTTCTTTGAAATGGGTTCTAAGCAATCGATGGGCAAGACCGTGGAATGTGCCAATCCACATGGTGTGCAACCCTGAGCCCATCAGACGTTCAACTCGACCTCGCATTTCTTTGGCCGCTTTATTGGTAAAGGTCACAGCAAGAATGCTAAAAGGCGCGAGTTGTTCAACTTCCATTAACCAAGCGATACGGTGCACAAGCACTCGAGTTTTGCCACTTCCGGCACCGGCAAGGACCAACATATCAGAAGAAGGGGCTGCCACTACTTCACGTTGTTTGTCGTTAAGTTGGTCTAAAAGTCGAGATACATCCATAACAAGCTTATTTTTTGATTTATTGATTAATAATCGAAGTATATCAGCTATACTGTGTTTTTATACAACCAAAGGGCTGGTTTTGTGATTTTTAGCCAGCTTTATGAGAAATGATCTTGTAAATGAACGTTTATGCCCGCACATCCGTTCTTAGTATTTAATCAAGCATATAACGACTAACCTGTGGCGATGGGTTAATTCAGGTGAGGAGAACTAAATGCCAATTGACAATTTCTGGAAAAGATTGAAAGCAGAAGCTGAAGAACTAGTGGAAAGTGAGCCTCTCTTAGCCAGTTATGTGCATGCCTGTATTCTTGCTCATCACAACTTCGAAACTTCCCTGAGCTTTATACTTTCGAATAAAATTCAAGATGAGGTGATGCCCGCCCTAGCGATTCGTGAAGTGCTTGATCAGGCCTATTTGTTAAAACCTGAAATCGTTGAATCAGCAATCGAAGATATTGAAGCCGTGTTAACCCGTGACCCCGCAGTGGATAAAATTCTCACAGTTTTGTTGTATTTCAAGGGCTTTCAGGCAATTCAAGGATATCGATTATCGCACTATTTATGGGCACAAAATCGCAAACAACTTGCGTTGTTTGTGCAAAGTCGAAATTCTGAAGTGTTTGGCGTAGATATTCATCCGGCAGCCGTTATTGGCAAAGGTGTGATGTTTGACCATGCTACGGGCATCGTAATTGGCGAAACCGCGGTAGTGGAAGATCACGTTTCAATCTTACAGTCTGTGACCTTAGGGGGAACAGGAAACGAGTCTGGAGATCGTCATCCGAAAGTGCGTCAAGGGGTAATGGTCGGTGCCGGAGCTAAAATTTTAGGCAATATTGAAATTGGAGCGGGGGCTAAAGTGGGGGCGGGAAGTGTGGTTCTCAAAAACGTTCCCGAGCATGTAACCGTGGCGGGAGTGCCTGCTAAAATTGTTGGCGTACCTTGTTGCCCTAACCCTTGCGAAACGATGAATCAAAATATTTACGAAGATTAAATCTTTATAAATTTAATCTTCGATTAATAAATTTAATTCGGTTAGATCGTCTAATTGAACGTGGGGCAGTACGGTGGTTTTTTCTCCAGGAAGGTGCATTTTACGGTTGTAGGCGTACCAGCCACTCTGCATACCCGCATTTATCGCGCCCATAACATCTTTTTCTAAATTATCACCCACATGCAGTACTTCTTTAGGGGTCACTTTTAGTGTGGAACTTGCCAATGCAAACATAGCGCCATGGGGTTTCATAGGGCGTTCTAAATTGGCTTTAAAACAATGACTGAAATACTCACTTAACCCAATTTGTTGCAGGTTAACGTTGCCGTTAGTAATGGCAACTAGCGGTAGTTTGTTCGCCAATTGTGCAAGCAAAGCATGTATTTCCTGATTTACTTGGAAGTTGCTTCTGTGGTGATAAAAGAACTCAAAACAATCGTCTACTGCCGAGCTAAGGTGTTGTTCCTGGTATCCGGCTTTTTGTAGACCTGTTTGCAGGGTATGTTTACGCAAAGCTCCCATATCAGACGCTAGCTGGGGTTGATTTTGCAAGTGTTCTTGTTTGAACTGTTGCCAATCTTGAAAGGAAAATTGAGCTGTCTTCGGATAGCTAGACGTCAAATAACTAAGCAGCTTTTTTTCCGCTTCCATAATAAAAGGATAGTTGTCGTACAACGTATCATCTAAATCAAAACTAATGGCTTTTATTGGAGAAAAATTCCGATAAAATTTCATTCGGCAATACCTACTATTTTACCTTTCACTGTTTCTTGTTGGTTATCGTTTAGGATCTCACGTCTATTTATTTTTTGCGAGATCTAGGATGCGTATTGTCGTACACCTTCGCCAAATGCTGGAAATCTAAATGGGTATAGACTTGGGTGGTCGACAGATTTGCATGGCCCAACAGTTCTTGTACGGCGCGCAAATCACCACTAGATTCTAGCATATGCGTGGCATAAGAATGTCGCAATTTATGTGGATTTACTTTTTGATCCACATGTTGTTTATGAGCCCATAATTCCATTCGCTTGGCGATTTGGCGATGGCTTATTCTGCGTTTATGCATGCTCACAAACAGAGCTTGTTCATCTGCCGGAGGCGTCATTTGACTTCGAACTCTAAGCCATTTATTTATCCATGTAGTGGCTGTCTTACCCACCGGAATGATCCGTTCTTTTCGGCCCTTACCTAGTACTCTTATTTGCCCTTTGGTGACGATGTCTTGCATATTTAAGCCAGACAGCTCTGCTAAACGTAAACCACAGCCGTATGTTAATTCCATCATCGCACGGTCTCGGATAGCGAGCACGGATTCAGGATCTATATCTAATAATTGACCTACCTGATCAACATTAAGGTGTTTTGGTAGCGGTCGTCCAAGTTTAGGCGTTTGCACTGCTTTTGCAGGATTGGTTTTAAGAATATTTTCGGCCACTAAAAACTGGCAAAAAGTACGCATAGCTGAAAGTCGTAATGCAATAGATCGGGGGGCCAGATTTTTGCGTCTAGCTTGGCTCAAAATCGACCTTATGTGCTGGGTAGTTAATTCAGACCAGCTTGTAATATTGAGCTGTTCAGTAACCGCCGTGAGTTGGCGATGGTAATTATCTAGTGTTTTTGCAGAAAGGTTTCTTTCGTACTTTAAAAACGAAAAAAATTTTTCCAGCCAGTGCTCTAAGGCTGGAGCATCCATCGCTAATACCCAGCCAAGTTTGGCAAGAGTACATTTAAGAATTGTTGCAATTGCGTGATCAGTAAGGTATCCATATCTGGATTGAAATGACTAGGATCTTTGCTACCGATGGCCAATATACCCAATTCGCCTTTTTCTCCTAGCAACATAAGTGCAACAGATTCAACATTTCCATCTTTGAACAGTAATTGTGTTTCATGTTGGCTTAAGCGACCAAAGAAAAAACAGTCTTGTTTGAAGCGTTTTTCGATAAACAATTTACGTTGAATTTCCGGTAACGCATGGGCACCGCTAAACGATTTCAAGGTGACCGCAGATAAGAGCAGTTTTTGGCGCATTACATCTTCAAGTACGTCTTGGACTTCGCTGAAAAAACGGCAGCCTAATAACTGAATATTAAGGTCTGCATAAATACGATAAATTTGTTCGTTTTGTTTAGCGATTGAAATGAGTTGATTGAGTTTGTGGGATAGTTCGCGATTTTTCTTACGCAATTGCTCTGATTGCAACTCAACAAGGGATATACTGCCTTTTTGCTGGTGGGAAATCACTAGCTTTTCAGCCACTTGCGGATTTTTTACAAAAAAGTCAGGATTTTCCAATAAATAGTTTTTAACGTCTTTTTCGCTAACTACCTCTGCGACTTTTTCATAATTAGTCAGCATAGCCCTATCTACTTGTTGTTGTGCTGTATCACTCATATTATTAGGGTTCCATCAAAAATATGTTCTGCAGGGCCAGTCATTTTCAATACATTGTCTTTGCCTTGCCAACGTATTTTCAATGTGCCACCAGGTAGATCAACGCGTACATCTTTGCTTAGTTTACCTTGAATCTGACCAATTGCCACTGCTGCACACGCGCCAGTACCACAGGCTAATGTTTCACCCGCTCCGCGTTCGTGTACACGCAATTTTATATGGTTTTCATTAATGATTTGCATGAATCCAACATTTACATTTTCAGGAAATCTATCGTGGGCTTCAAGTAATGGACCAATAGTTTCTACATCAGCCGTTTGCACATCATCAACTTCAAGCACGCAATGGGGATTGCCCATAGACACAGAGCCAACCATAAAGGTTTTATCTTGTGCTCGAATCAAATAAATTTTTTCTTCTTTATTGGCTTTCAATGGGATTTTTGCAGGCTCGAAAATAGGCCGCCCCATATTTACAGTAACTTGACCGTCTTTTTCAAGATACAGCACTATCTTGCCAGACTTAGTACTGACAACAACCTTGTTACGGTTAGTTAACCCTTTTATTTTTACAAACTTTGCAAAGCACCTTGCGCCATTTCCACACTGCGATACTTCTGAACCATCGGCATTGAAAATTCGATAATGAAAGTCTTGCTCAGGATCGTACGGAGGTTCGACCAACAATAGCTGGTCAAATCCGATCCCAAAATTTCTATCAGCCAATTGCTGAATTTTGTCTTTTGAAAAAAACACATTTTGCGTGACATTATCTATAACGACAAAGTCGTTGCCCAGCCCATGCATTTTAGAAAATTGAATTTGCATTATTAATTCTAAAAGCTACTACTAAAAGTTTTATTACAGTTATATTAACCTACATATGCGGCGACCAAAATAGCTATTTTGCAGTCAATTTCCGACACACACTAAAAAACAATGAAAATCACCTTAGCTCATTCACATGAGTCGGCGATTAAAGAACGTGTTCCCCTTTCCAAAGGTCAGATAACATTTCCCGTTCTCGAGCTAAGTGTAAGCTGTTTTTATCAACGATTATTTCAGCTGGGCGACAGCGACTGTTGTAATTTGATGCCATCACAAAACCGTAAGCACCAGCACTACGTACCACCAATAAGTCATTTGGAACGATTTCTAGTTCACGGTCTTTGCCAATGAAATCCCCTGTTTCACAAATGGGACCCACAATGTCATAGGTTGCTTTTGGCTTTCCAGAGCTGAGCTCTGCAGGAATGATATTTTGCCAAGCAGAGTAAAGGGCTGGACGAATCAAATCATTCATGGCGGCATCAACAATCGCGAAATTCTTCTCTTCACCTTGCTTAATGAATTCTACTTTCGTAATGAGAATCCCCGCGTTTGCCATTATCGCTCGACCAGGTTCAAATATTAATTTCAACTCAGGTCGTTTCTCCATGCGCGTCATTAGCGCTTCAACATAGGCATCCGGATGGGGTGGGGTCTCATCTTTGTATGCAACTCCTAACCCACCGCCTACATCGAGATGACTGATGGTAATACCCAATTCAGCCAGCTCGTCAATCAGCGACAACATTCTATCTAGGGCGTCTACAAAGGGATCAATGTCTGTGAGCTGAGAGCCAATATGACAATCCATGCCTTTCACTTCCAGATGTTGGTAACTTGCCGCGAGTTTATAGGTGGCTACAGCGTTTTCTCTTGGTATTCCAAACTTGTTGGCTTTGAGTCCTGTTGAAATATACGGGTGAGTTTTGGCATCAACATCCGGGTTCACGCGAATTGAAATTGGCGCAACTACATTCAGTTTGGAGGCTACTTTGTTGATTCGCTCTAACTCAGGCTCAGACTCTACATTAAAACACAAAATGTTTTTAGACAGTGCAAATTCAATTTCTTGTTCGGTTTTACCGACCCCTGAAAACACTACTTTAGTTGGGTCGCCACCGGCTTCAATAACGCGAGATAATTCACCGCCTGAAACAATATCGAAACCAGAGCCTAATTTGGCCATTACCGATAGCACCGCTAAATTTGAATTCGCTTTTACCGCATAACAAATTAAGTGTGCATGCTTGCCAGCTGCTTGGTCAAACGCATGCCAATGACGCTCTATTGTTGCTCTGGAATATACATAACAAGGTGTCCCGAATTGTTCAGCTATCTGCTGGACGGGCACATCTTCGGCGTAAAGGGTAGAATCTTGATACTGAAAGTAATCCAACTACGATTGCTCCTCTGAGTCATCTATGTTTTGGTCTGTGATCGGTGAGTTTTGCTCTGTAGGATGAATTAGATCACCCTTTACTCCACAACTGGAAATGATAAAAATGACCGCCAATAAGGAAAGTGCGCGCATGGCACAACGCAGATTTTTGAACACTGTAATCACCCAACCGTTACGAAAGTCTATATCATCCCATCAAAAGCAAAAAAAACAAGCATTGCTACTACCTGATTTGGGATAAGACATACAATAAATTACTAATTGTAGAGGTTTTTAGTAAGACCTTGTTTGAGACACCCATCCAAGAACGTTGTAATTGAGACACCCACCCAAAAGTTATCAAGACACCCATCCAAAAAGGAAATAGAGCCCGTGTAACTGAGACACCCATCGAAATTGCCTATTTTGAGCCCTACCCAAAGTTGTTAGGACACCCACCCACATTGTTTTCCGGATGGTAGGTGTTATCTGGACAGTCATGAATAAAATTACGTAGACAGGCACTTAATTTTTAGTCGTAGAGAGCGACTTTGTAATTGAGACACCCATCGAAATTGCCTATGCCATATTTGGGACATCCATGGGACAGCCATTTTGAGACACCCATCGACGTTGTAATTGAGACATCCATCGAAATTGTTCTAAGACACCCACCCAAACCAAGCGCCTGATAGGACACCCACCCAAAAGTTATCAAAGGCCATTTTGAGACACCCATCCAACGTTGTAATTGAGACACCCACCCAAAAAGGAAATAGAGCCCACCGTAAACAGGGGGGTAGGCGTTTCGGGCTAAATAGCTTAAGTCTGGTTTGCGAGTGCCGAACGTACTGAATCTGGAAAGTGGGTGTTTTTCCAGAGCTGCTCACATAGGGTTTTTGTATCCAGATAGTCTCCTTCCATTAACCAGTCAATGAGTATGTCTGGCGAGCTGGGATAGCTAATTGGTTCGGGCGAGTCTTTGCTTAGCCATTTGGATACGATTTGGGGATCTAGGCTGTCCATGCTTTCGCAGCGATTCATGCGTTCTAAGGTGATGCGATTTGAAGTTTGTTCGTATTGATTTTTAAGTGGCTTGACTAAGATTTTCTTACCCAGTTGCAAGCATTCGCTAGATAACTCAAATCCGCCATTGGCGATGACTCCGGCACATTCAAATAAAGCCTGTTGGAAGGTTTGTTTTGATAGTGGGCGCCACTGGCTATTGTCATTGGCGAAAGGGGCTTCTATGTCGGGGTGGTAACAAAGAAATTTTTCGTTGGGGAATTTTTCCAACAGTGATTTGATAGCCGCTATATTTTCAAATGGCAAATAGACCAATATATGTTCACCTGAAGTGGCTTTGCTGTAAGGCTCTTCAATAAAAGGCGGCATGATAGGAAAACCAAAGTGGTACCAATGCACCCCTAAATTAATATCGCAGGGAGCGAATGTACGCATCAGTAATCTATCGAGCCAGGTTTCACCTTGTTTGGGGACTTTGTGTTTAAACGCGGCCTGGTGACTAATCGCAATGGAGGATAAGTCATTCATTTTGGCAGCCCAAGCCGTTACTGGTTCGAAGTCATTGAGAAGAACATGGTACTTTGCCACATTTAACTGTTTTACGTCTCTTATGAATTGCTTTACTTCGGCTTGTTTTAAGGTTTTCCAGCGGTCCACTTGGCCATTTTCGGTAATAAAGGTTAACCCTTTCACAGTGCGGTAATTTCCAAATACTTCCATGTCGAAATAGCGAGAGGGATCGCGACCGCTAAATATAAAGTCAACTTCAATGTCATCGCGTTTTGCAAATGCTTTAGCCATGATTCGTGCTCGAGCAATGTGGCCATTGCCCGTGCCTTGCACGCCATACAATATTTTCATTAATACTACTTAAACAAGGATAGAAAGACTCAACATTGAAATAATGATACCTAAAAAAGCACCGGCAACAATGTCACTTGGATAATGGACACCGAGCATTACTCTGGATAGTCCAATTAAACTTGCCCAGATGTATACTAAAACTGCTACGCTAGGGTAGAAGTGTGCCAATAGTGAAGCCATTAAGAAGGCCGCTGCAGTATGACCTGAGGGTAAACTAAATTTATCAGAAGGCGTAATGTGAGATCGAAAATTATAGATTAAGTCGCAAGGCCGTTGGCGCTTAAAAAGTTTTTTCAAAATCACATAGATGGGTAACTCTAGGGCGTACGCTAGTAAAGATGTATACAGGAAAATTGCCCCATCTTCGGGATCAAATGCACACAGGAGTACACCTAACAGCAAATAAACGTGTCCATCACCGCTTTTGGATATGTATTTAATGATTCGGCAATCGCGACCCGCGGTTACACCGAAAATCCAGCGGAATATGTGTGTATCAGCTCTGCCAAATGCATTCATCTCTAGGTACTCTTTCTATGTGTACTCATTGAGAATAAAAATAACCATTGAGTGTGAAGGCTAGTTGACAGAAAAACGAAACCTTTGTGACAAATATAAGTCATATTTATGACAATGAAGAAAACTCATCTAAGGTTTTACAAACTCGTTGCTAACAATTAACCTAGGGCTTTAATGCTGAAGTTGGACTCGCTGATGGAATACAACACCTCTGAATTGTGTGATTTATTTGCTGATAGTGTAGACGTTGTCGACCCTTTATTCGTAAATTATGGGGGTAGGCTTTCTTACGGTGGTGAGATTACAACCATTAAATGCCACGAAGATAAAGGCCTAATTGATAAAGTATTGTCTCAACCAGGAAAAGGCAAGGTGCTACTCATCGATGGCGGCGGATCGACTCGCCGTGCACTCATTGACGTAAACACTGCGCAAATTGCCATTGAAAATGACTGGGAAGGCATTGTTTGCTATGGCAGCGTGCGTGAAGTCGACCAACTTGAAGAACTTGATATTGGCATTCATGGGGTGGCGTCGATTCCCGTCAATGCTGCGTTTGAGCAAATAGGCGAGGTGGACGTTGCGGTAAATTTCGCGGGTGTTACTTTTTTGCCTGAAGATCATTTATACGCAGATAGTACTGGCATTATTTTATCGCCTGAACCTTTAGATATTGAATGAGGCTTGTGGGTTCCGCCGCAAGGTCGAGCATTTTTAACAGACATTAATTAACCAGGCTGTTCTTTAAATTGAACAGCCTGGTTGTCCCTTCTTTGTCGTCACGGTTTGCCCGCTGCATTCTGCATTGAGGCAGTTAAACAACTGAATTGTTTATTTTATAAAATTGAATTTAAATACGCCGCGATGCGAACGCCTGCCATCTGCAATCGTTGTTTAATCTCAGGCAAATGCTGATGTTGGTATTGCCAATTGAGTTTTTCTTCTGAGGGGTAAGCCTGCTCACGCAACTGAATACTTTCCTTAATCCATACTTTGGGATCTGTTGTCTGCCACTGTTTAGCCATCTCTGGGGTAATTTTGCGACTTAGCCAATCTGTCCACTCAGTATAAGATAACTTTTTGTTGTCAATAATGCCGCTATCCCACACTCTGTGAAGATTCGATTCCTGCCAAAAGAACTCTACTTTGACATCATTTCCACCCCGATCCGTTCCATTACCGGCGTGCAATGGTTGATGTAAATCGCCAATAATATGCACAATAAAATGCAATGCTAATTGTCGGTCTTGTAAGGTTGCTTTTGGGTTTTTCAGGGTTGCAGAAAACGATACTAAGGCCGTATAAGCGTCCCCATGGGAAGGGGCGTGTTTGGAAGAATGATACTCAGAACCTTCGTCCACACTCACGTAATGCCAAGGTGGCGATGTCTTTTGCCAAAACTCCGATGGATCTGAGCGCATTTCGTCGGCTAAGGTGGATATTTCCGCCAATGACTGTGTTGGGTACAAAGCGTCGATTTTCGCTTTTGCATCATCGCTTAAATACTTTTCTGCGATGCTTGCTGTTACTCGGTGGCCAGTTTGACCCCAAGCAACTGCTTTAGAAGTTTGCAATAAACAAAGTGCAGCGATTGCAAATTGCGATAATTTTAAAACGCGAGAATTCAGGAACATGGTTTGCTTACTCTTACTTATTTCTGATAGCCCCAGCGAGGCATTAATTTTTGATCGATGTTTAAATGGTCGAGAATTCTCGCCACTACAAAGTCAACTAAGTCTTCAATTCGTTTAGGTTGATGATAAAAGCCGGGGGCCGCCGGCATTATGGTTACACCCATTTGTGACAATTTCAGCATATTTTCAAGGTGAATGGTCGATAACGGCATCTCTCGGGGAACAAGGATCAACTGTCCTCGTTCTTTTATCACTACATCAGCTGCCCGCTCAATTAGGTTGTCACTTTTACCTGTGGTAATGGCACTCAATGAGCCTGTTGAACAAGGGCAAACTACCATTTGTTTCGGTGCAGCAGAGCCTGAAGCTACAGGAGAGAACCACTCATCTTTACCGAAGACTTTGATTTGTTCAGGCTTAGCAGCAAAACGCTGAGTAAAAAATTCGCTACAGGTTTTTGGGTTGGCAGGTATCTTCAAGTCTTCTTCGGTCGCTAACACCACTCGAGCCGCCGAAGAGATCAGTAAATACACCTGGTAATTAGCTGCCACTAGGGTTTCAAGTAGACGCAACCCGTAAGGAGCGCCAGACGCGCCAGTAAAAGCCAGTGTTATTTTGTTATCAAAATTCATGTTTGCTCAGTTGCTCTAGTAAACGTGCATGAATGCCGCTAAAACCACCATTACTCATGACCAAAATATGGTCTCCAGGAGCAACATTTTGCAACAGCGCAGCAATAATGTCGTCTACATTATCATATACTTTTGCAGGAACGTCTGAACCTGCGATGAGTTGTGCCAAAGACCAGTCTAAATTGCTGGGTTGAAACAATAATACCTGATCGGCATGTCCCCAAGATTTAGCTAAGGTGTGTTTATGAACCCCCATTTTCATGGTGGCTGAACGGGGCTCCAAAACTGCAAAGATCCGCGCATCTTTGACTTTATGTCTGAGGCCTTCTAGGGTGGTCGCGATGGCCGTGGGATGGTGGGCGAAATCATCGTAAACTGTGATGTTATTAACTACCCCACGGGTTTCCATTCGCCTTTTGGCATTCACGAATTGACCTAAGGCTTCAATTGCTAAGTCGGGTTTTACACCGGCATGACGGGCTGCCGCTATAGCCATTATTCCATTGTGAACATTGTGTTGGCCAATCAGTGACCAATTTACCCGCCCCAACTTGGTTTTATCCAACAACACATCAAATTCACTGCCATCATCAGACTGATTTTCTGCTTGCCAGTCAGTGCCGATATATTGGATGGGTGTCCAACAACCTTGTTTCAAAACCTGTGCGATATTTTCATCGGCAGCGGGGGCGAGAGCCAATCCATTGCCGGGCAAAATACGCATTAGGTGGTGAAACTGCTTTTGAATAGCGGCTAAGTTTTCGAAAATATCTGCATGGTCGAACTCTAAGTTGTTTAGCACTAGAGTGCGTGGATGATAGTGCACAAATTTGGACCGTTTATCAAAAAATGCACTGTCGTATTCGTCAGCTTCAATAACGAAAAAAGGAGATTCTCCTAAGCGAGCTGAAATGCCAAAATTTTCTGGGACCCCGCCAATTAAAAATCCAGGTTGCAAGCCCGCATATTCAAGGATCCATGCAATCATACTGGCAGTGGTGGTTTTACCATGGGTTCCAGAGGCTGCGATGACCCACCTTTGTTTTAATACGTTTTCCGACAACCATTGGGGGCCACTGGTGTACGTTAAGTTGCGATTTAGTACCTCTTCTACACATGGATTACCCCGTGACATGGCATTGCCAATTATCACTATATCCGGCTCTGGTCTGAGTTGTGAAGGGTCAAATCCTTGGGTTAATGGAATTCCTAAGGACTCTAATTGCGTGCTCATTGGCGGGTAAACATTGGCATCAGAACCACTTACATGGTGTCCCATTGACTTGGCAATGGCGGCAATCCCCCCCATAAAGGTGCCGCAAATTCCGAGAATATGAATATGCATAACTTCGATTGTATCAATAAAATTTGGCTAAGATTAACAGAGATTGGAATGCCAACAAATGGATATTCACTTAACTTGTTGTTTTTTGTGCTGAGTTTTGTGTTTAATAAAGGTACACTTTATTAATGTGTTCTATGATTAGTAATGATTACTGTCAAAACCATGTCTTTTATAAATTCTAAAATAGGCTTTCACAAGAATGAAACGACTCAATTCACAATTGCAAGAAGATGGCGCTCCAATGGAGCTAATATTGTTGATCCGCACTTTATTAGCAGGTTGCAAGGAAATTTCTTTTAGGGTTAGTCAAGGTGCATTAGCAGGCGTGCTAGGTTCTTTGTTAAGTGAAAATGTTCAAGGCGAAACGCAGAAGAAGCTTGACGTTATTTCTAACCAGATTCTAAAAGATATTTTGAAAGAATCTGGCTATGTGAAGGCCATTTCTTCAGAAGAAGAGGATGATGTTGTAGGTTGTCATCCTGAAGGTAAATATTTAGTGAGCTTCGATCCACTTGATGGCTCATCAAATACCGATATCAATAGTTTGATTGGTACTATTTTTTCGATCACCCACGCGCCACAATGGATGGAGCCAGATGACCCTTCTGCGTTTTTGCAGCCAGGTACGCAAATTGTTGCAGCAGGCTATGTGCTTTATGGTCCTTCTACAATGTTGGCAATGAGTACCGGACGAGGAACTCATATCTATACCCTTGATAAAACTCACGGTGGTTTCCTGTTAACCGAAGCGAATGTTGAAGTACCTGCGCAAACTAAAGAGTTTTCCATCAACAGCTCAAACCAGCGCCACTGGGAAGAGCCTATGCAGAATTACATAAACGATTTATTGGCGGGGGATGAAGGTCCTAGAGGCAAAAACTTCAATATGCGCTGGGTTGGTGCCATGGTTGGTGACATCCACCGTATACTTTCTCGTGGTGGACTGTTTGCCTATCCATTTGATAAACGTAATCCGAAAATTGCGGGTAAATTGCGTTTGTTGTATGAAGCTAACCCTATGTCATTTCTAATCGAACAGGCTGGTGGCGCTGCAACAACGGGTGACAGACGAATTTTGGAAGTTATGCCGGAAGAAATTCATCAACGAGTTCCGGTTATCATGGGCTCAAAAGAAGAAGTAGAGACTTGCGTCACCTATTACGCAAAAAAATAGTCTGATTTTAAACTGACATTAATGAATTGAGGGCGTCGGATTAGTACTTGCGCCCTTTTTTGTGGAGTTTTTTTGACGACTCACGGCACAAATTCATAATAATCCGTGAGTGAATGACACATAATACTTTAAAACAACCAGAATAAGACCAAGGTAGTGATTTCATCTTGCACTGGAAGTCTTTATAATTACGCTAATTTACGTTAAATCACAACTTAAAGGTATCAATCAATGAGCTTAAATGCTGTTCCAGCCGGTAAAAACTTGCCAGATGAAGTGAATGTCATCATCGAAATCCCAGCCCACGCTGACCCAGTAAAATATGAAGTAGATAAAGATACTGGTGCTATATTTGTTGATCGTTTCATGGCAACTTGTATGCACTACCCAACTAACTACGGCTATGTACCTCAGACACTTTCTTTAGACGGTGACCCTGTTGATGTTTTAGTGATGACTCCGTTCCCTTTGTTGGCCGGTTCAGTCATTAAATGTAGACCAGTGGGTGTTTTGAAAATGACCGATGAGTCAGGGGAAGATGCTAAAGTTTTAGCTGTGCCAATTGATAAACTGTCTACTATCTATCGTGAAGTAAAAGAAATCGATCAGGTTCCAGAGCTAACTAAGCAACAAATTGAACATTTCTTCGCTCATTATAAAGATTTAGAGCCTAACAAATGGGTGAAAATCGAAGGTTGGGGAAATTGTGAAGACGCTAAAGCGGAAATTGTTGATAGTGTAAAGCGCTACGAAGCAGAGTAATCCCTTAATTTTTACCGCACTACTAAAAAGGCTAACCTCGGGTTAGCCTTTTTTTTGAATTTTTGGCGAGCCAAGTATTTTTCGACAAAATCCTGTAAACTTACCTTTCTTTATTAATACCTTTTTATGATGATTTTCATATTCGTCCCTCAAATGGCTCGACAATAGAAACATGAAGCTAAATTCGATTCGAACTAACCCCCAGTTGTTGTTATTGGCCATGGCGTTTGTGATGCCCTTGGTGTTTTCTGTTTGGAATGCGCTATTAAACAACTTTGTGGTGGAAAAAGCGCAATTTAGCGGTGCTGAAATAGGTATGCTGCAAAGTCTGCGAGAAGTACCTGGTTTTCTAGCATTTACAGCCGTTTTTTTACTTTTGGTGATTAAAGAGCAAACCTTTGCAATGCTCTCTCTTGCACTTATGTGTGTTGGAGTGGCAATGACTGGCTTCTTTCCATTTGAAATCGGTTTGTACTGCACAACAGTGATTATGTCCGTTGGCTTTCATTACTTTGAAACCATCAACCAATCATTAACCTTGCAGTGGTTAGGAAAAGACAAAACGGCCCACTTTATGGGGCAGCAATTGGCGGTGAAAAGTTTCGCTTCTTTATTTGCGTACGGCAGTATTTGGTTATTGATGGAATATGTGGGAATAAGTTATCAAACCATGTACATGCTTGCTGGTGGCCTAGGTTTAATGATAGTCATATTTTTGTGGGGCTTGTTCGCGCAATTTAAACAACCTTCTACCCAACATAAACATATGTTTTTGCGAAAACGTTATTGGTTATATTATTGCCTGACGTTCTTCAGTGGTGCCCGTCGTCAAATATTTATGGTTTTTGCCTCATTTATGATGGTTGAAAAATTTGGTTATAGTGTAGGGGAAATCAGTCTACTTTTTATTATTAACTATGTATTTAACTTGTTTTTCGCTGGCAAAATTGGCAGCTGGATTGCCAAAGTAGGTGAGCGGCGAGCACTAACAGTAGAATACCTTGGTCTAATCGTTATTTTTGTCAGTTATGCATTGGTAACCAGTTCCCAGTGGGCGGCTGTTTTATATGTGCTCGATCATCTTTTTTTCGCAATGGCTATCGCCATGAAAACCTACTTTCAAAAAATAGCTGATCCTCGAGATATTGCCTCTACAGCTGGGGTAAGCTTTACAATTAATCATATTGCTGCTGTGGTGATCCCTGCATTATTAGGTATCGTTTGGTTAACTTCGCCGTTATTGGTATTTTTCATTGGTGCTAGCTTTGCTGTATGTTCTTTATTGTTAGCATTGAATATACCCGACTCTCCAGATGCCGGTAATGAAGTGAGAAAGAACCCATTAGGTTGGGCTAATCAAACCATACAAGAGGCTGGCAAGGGCAGCGTAACGGCAATACCTGAAGAATCAACAACTATTAAGCCCATTGTATAAGGATGAACTAAAATGATGCGTGCTCTTAGACTGAGTTTGTTATTTGCTTTGTTAGTTAATACTAACTTTGCTTTTGCTGAGCCTACGGAAGTGTTTTGGGAAGATTTAGTACCTAAAAACTATGTTGCGCCGCCTGTCGATATTGACCACGCTATATCCACCGGTCAGCAAAACCTATCCGCTCCTGTAGTGACCAAATTCAACAATATGGAAGTGAAGATACCGGGGTTTGTTGTTCCTCTCGAGGGAAATCAAGACAACATTACGGAGTTTTTACTGGTTCCATTTTTTGGGGCCTGTATTCATGTACCTCCGCCACCGCCTAATCAAATTGTTTATGTGAAAATTCCAAAGGGAGTGCCAGCAATGGCTTTGACCGATGTAGTTTGGGTAGTTGGCACTTTGACGACGGAAAGTTGGAGCGGTGAAATTGCTACAGTAGGGTACACCTTGCAAGGACAAGAAGTATTGCCCTATGACGGTTAACTGAGGTTAGGGTTTCTTATTTAGCTCTAACCGGTATAAATGCGTTCAGCCTGATTAAACAAGACCCAAGAGGTTAGAATGTATTTGTCGTTGGAAACCGGCACACAACCTCTGTGGGTATGGGTAAAATAGGCTGGCGCAATGACCATTCTGCCCGCTTTGGGTTGCACTGACTTATCTTGATAATAAAAATCTGTACTGCCACCTTCATCTACGTCATTTAAATAAAACATAAATAATAAAATGCGATGAAGTGCATCGTTATTGCCCGCTTGAGGATAAACTTCAGAGTGCCAATAGGGATATCCGCCTTTTTGCTTCTGATATTTCTGGGCGTTAATATCACCGATACGAAATAGATATTGCACTAAATTTTGTAAATTGGGTTTGCCCACAGTCTCGAAGTTTTCTTGGGTCAATTTAACTGGCAGGCCGGTGTTGGGATCTTTTACGGTTAATCCAATCGGCCCAATTAATGCAAAAAAGTACTTTTCAAAATAGGCCATCAATTGTTCGGATAACAAGGGGAGCAACGCCTGATATTCGGCTTGAAACTCAGCATTCTGGACGATGGATACGTCTTTACTTAGTTTTTTGTCAGTATCGACACCGCCACCGGTTCGGCCTTGCTGTGTATTTTTACTGTTTTCAAAACGTTGGATGAATCCGTCACACAACTTTTGCGGCACCACGTTATCGATGACTTCAATAAAATCCTTCATTACTCTGCTTCCACCTGAGGATAAATATGCTCGTGAAGTTGGGATTTGATGCTTTCATCTATTGGCACTGCTTTATTGGCTTTAAAATCAAAGCGCACTAGGGTAGTCGTACCTGAGGCTACTTTCTGATCTTGTTGCCAAATCTCTTGATATGTATCGAAAGAACTATTGCCAATTCTGCTCACATAAGTGCGCACTTCCACTGGTTTGCCGTAAAATATCTGTAAATGAAAATCGATTTTGTAACTGGCCAAAATCAGTGGCCAGTTTTTCAAATCTAGATCTGGAGTGAAAAATTTGAAGATGGGCTCTCTACCGCATTCAAACCAGCCAGCAACCACAGTGTTGCTGACATGGGCTAAACCATCTGTTTCATAAAATCTAACGTTAAACTTTTCGCTAAACATACTCTATCTGTATTCCATTATGCCTGTCTGGCGTCGTCTAATATTGGTTTAAGGAAATGAGCTGTATGAGAGCCTTTCACCTTGCTAACCTCTTCTGGTGTGCCTTGAGCGATAATATTACCACCGCCTGAACCCCCTTCTGGCCCCAAATCGACTATCCAATCTGCGGTTTTTATCACATCCAGATTGTGTTCAATAACCACTACGGTATTACCGTGATCCCGAAGCCTATGCAACACTTCCAATAATTGTTTTATATCGTGGAAATGCAATCCTGTTGTGGGTTCATCCAAAATATACAGGGTTTGGCCAGTATCACGTTTGGATAGTTCTTTGGCAAGTTTCACCCGTTGGGCTTCCCCGCCAGAAAGGGTTGTCGCAGACTGTCCTAAACGAATGTATGACAAACCTACGTCAATTAGGGTTTGCAGTTTACGGGCAATCGCTGGAATGGCATCGAAGAATTCACGGGCTTCTTCCACCGTCATATCGAGCACTTGATTAATATCTTTGCCCTTGTAGGTTACTTCTAACGTTTCGCGGTTATAACGTTTGCTTTTGCACACGTCACAAGGCACATACACATCGGGTAAAAAGTGCATTTCCACTTTAATTAGACCATCTCCCTGACAAGCTTCACAACGTCCGCCTTTGACGTTAAAACTAAATCGTCCTGGCTTGTAACCGCGAGAGCGTGCCTCTTGGGTAGCAGCAAACATTTCTCGAATGGGAGTGAATATACCTGCGTAAGTTGCCGGATTTGAACGCGGTGTGCGGCCGATTGGACTCTGGTCGATATCAACCACTTTATCTAGTTGATCCAGGCCTGTTATGTCTTTGTAAGGAGCAGCTTCACCTGTGGTCGCACCGTTTAAGGCGTGATGTGCTAACTTATAAAATGTATCGTTGACCAAGGTCGATTTGCCAGAGCCAGAGACGCCGGTTACACAGGTCATGAGTCCAATTGGGATATGTAAATCTACTTGCTGTAGGTTATTCCCCGTTGCACCAGTTAATTTCACCCATTTATCGTCTTTGACTTTATTACGTTCTTTAGGAATTTCTATTCGCTCTCTACCGGAAAGGTATTTCCCTGTAAGTGAGTCTTCACTTTTTAATATGTCTTCGAGGCTACCTTCAGCAACAATTTGGCCGCCATGTACGCCCGCTCCTGGTCCGATATCAACAATATAGTCGGCTTCTTTGATGGCATCTTCATCATGCTCTACAACGATAACCGTGTTACCTAAATCCCGAAGGTGTCTAAGGGTTTTTAACAAGCGTTCGTTGTCGCGTTGATGCAAGCCGATTGAGGGTTCATCTAATACGTACATAACCCCTACTAAGCCTGCCCCGATTTGACTGGCTAAGCGGATGCGCTGGGCCTCGCCACCGGATAAGGTGTCCGCACTTCGTGACATAGAAAGGTAGTTCAAACCTACGTTAACCAGAAAACTTAAGCGGTCGTTAATTTCTTTTAGAATCTTTTCCGCGATCTGTGCACGCTGTCCGCTTAAATCTAATTGGTCAAAAAATTCCAGGGCATCAGAGATGGACATCTCGGTAATGCTTGGTAGTGCTGTTTCACCAATAAATACGTTTCTAGCTTCTAATCGCAAGCGGGCTCCGCCACAACTATTACAGTGTTGTTGGCTAAGGTATTTAGACAGCTCTTCACGCACAGCATTAGATTCTGTCTCTTTATAGCGGCGGTCCATATTTGGAATAATGCCTTCAAATGGATGCTTGCGCTCCATGATGTCGCCGCGATCGTTAATGTACTTAAACTTAATTGCGGTTCCTTTGCTGCCGAACAAAATAACATCTTTATGTTTGCTATCAAGTTCTTCAAAGGGAACCGTAAGGCTGAATCCGTAGTGATCAGCAACGGCTTGTAACATCTGAAAATAATAGTAACTGCGTTTGTCCCAGCCGCGAATCGCGCCCCCAGACAAACTTAATTCTTGGTTACTAACAATTTTTCCAGGATCGAAAAACTGTTTGTTTCCTAAACCGTCACAGGTAGGACAGGCACCTGCAGGGTTATTAAAGGAAAACAACCTAGGCTCGAGTTCAGCCATGCTGTAACCACAATGGGGACACGCAAAGTTGGCTGAAAATACCAATTCGTCTTTCGCTAAGTCATCCATAAAGGCGACCTTGGCGGCACCTGCGGATAACTGCAATGCAGTTTCAAAAGACTCAGATAACCTTAACGCTAAATCGTCACGCACTTTGAAACGGTCGACCACCACTTCAATGGTGTGCTTTTTATGAAGGTCGAGCTGAGGCGGATCGGAAAGGTCACAGACTTCACCATCAATGCGTGCGCGTATGTATCCTTGTGCAGCTAAACCCTCAAGGGTTTTTATGTGCTCGCCTTTGCGCTCTTGCACAACAGGTGCAAGTAACATTAACTTAGTGCCTTCTTCCATCTCTAGCACTCGGTCGACCATTTGACTTACCGTTTGTGCCGCTAAGGGAACATGGTGAGTAGGGCATCGAGGCTCACCTACGCGGGCATATAACAAGCGCAGGTAATCGTAAATTTCAGTGATGGTGCCCACCGTAGAGCGTGGGTTATGAGACGTTGACTTTTGCTCGATGGAGATAGCCGGTGATAAACCTTCAATATGGTCAACATCGGGCTTTTCCATCATCGACAAAAATTGTCTGGCATAGGCGGAAAGGGATTCTACATAACGCCGTTGCCCTTCAGCATATAAAGTATCAAAAGCTAAAGAAGATTTACCCGAACCCGACAGGCCTGTAATAACAATTAGCTTGTCACGGGGAAGCGTTATATTGACGTTTTTCAGATTGTGGGTGCGCGCACCCCTAACTTCAATTTTATCCATGGATCCAAAATGTTGCCCGACCAAAAGATCAGTATTACATAATTGCAAATCATGCTCTATTCAGAACGGGCTATTATTCCAAAAAAAGCGTAAATTTTTTATTTAAAACGTGTTTTTAACCATCTATCGCCTATTTTAATGCTGTGATAAACTTCGCGGCCAATATTTAGTATTCACTTCTTAATCAATTTAATGGGCAAAAGATTTTTGTAATCCATGTTGTTGATTCAGGAAGACGTCAATTAGCTTTATTTTAAACCATAGTGATTTGTTTTGAACGCAACTGAATTACGTGCCGCCTTATCTCTTGCCTTTATCTATGTCCTAAGAATGTTGGGACTATTTATGGTGATGCCAGTTTTAGCCATATTAGCCCAAGACTACCCTGATTACTCTGTTCTAATGGTGGGAATTGCCATTGGTGGATATGGTTTAACCCAAGCTATATTGCAAATTCCCATGGGAATGTTTTCAGACAAATTTGGCCGCAAACCTATCATTATTGTGGGCTTGTTGCTGTTTTCGTTAGGCAGTTTAATTGCAGGTTTTGCTGACAGTATGTGGATGCTAGTGTTAGGGCGCATACTGCAAGGTACAGGGGCCATCGCAGGGGCGATTATGGCATTAGCTGCGGACGTTAGTCGCGAAAATCAGCGACCTAAAGTGATGGCGATTATTGGTATTGCCATCGGCTTTTCATTTTACTTAGCACTCATGATTGGGCCAATGATTTCTAATCTGTGGGGGTTATCTGGGATATTTTTTGTCACCGCGGTATTAGCTATTTTATGTATATTTATAGTTGGTTTTGTGGTCCCTTCACAGCACAAAAGTGCACCTTCAGGAGATACCTTACCCACCTGGAAAGATGTGGCTAATTTGTTTGGTGATAAACAAATTCAAAAGTTAAACATCAGTGTTTGTTTATTGCATATGATGATCACTCTGTTTTTCATGCAGTTGCCGGTAATGCTTCAACAAATGGGGTTAATGGTTGAAGTGCAATGGAAGCTCTATTTGCCGGTATTGTTAAGTTCTATTGTTGGTTTAACGGTGCTGATGGGGCTAAATCGCAAAGTTTCACAGAAAGTGCTGATGTTAGTGTCGATTTTACTGCTAATGATTGCCTGTGCTGGATTATCTTTATCAACAACTTTATTCGCCGTCGCCGCTTTCGCAGTAGTGTTTTTCAGTGGTTTTAATTATTTAGAAGCAAACTTACCTGCATGGGTTTCGAGCATCGCACCGGCTGGCAAAAAAGGCTCTGCCATGGGGATGTATGCCAGTTTTCAGTTCTTTGGTGCGTTTTTAGGGGGAATGTTAGCCGGAGTTCTCAATCAATATTTCTCCCCTTCAGAAGTACTAATGTGTGCCATTGGCATTTTGCTTGTTTGGACAGGCATCGTATTTAATCTGAAAAGCGTGGATAGATATCGACGCTATACTTTAAGTGGAGTGAGCGGGGCTGCGGATTTAGAACGCCTTAAAAAGCAACTGTTGGCTATGCCTGGAGTAGTTGATCTTGCCTTGGTGGCCCACGAAAATAGTGTTTATGTTAAAGCTACTGCGGAATTTAATCTTCGACAAGCGCAACAAATCGTCCTCGATACTGCATCCGGTCAAGCGTAAGCCGGTACTTAATGGCATCGAAGGATGAATTGTGTTGAGTTAAACTTAATGCCAATTTTGGTGAGAATATAAATGACTAATTTAATCCCTTGGCGCTCGTTACTGTTTCTACCTGCTAATAATCAAAAATTTATTGATAAAGCCCATACTCGTGGTGCTGATGGTTATATTCTAGATTTAGAAGATAGTATTCCTCCTGACCACAAAACCACTGCACGGGCGAATATTGTAACTGCTGCTAAAGTCGTGGCGAAAGACGGCGCTGATACCTTAGTTAGAATAAACTCCGGACTACGACTCGCAATAAGAGATTTAGAAGCGGTAATTGATCCTCAGGTTTGCGCCATAGTTATCCCGAAAGTCAGCAGTGCTGGCCATGTCCAATTAATTGCTGAGACAATCGAAGAGCTGGAACATGAAAAGCAAATGCCCCCGGGGTATACGCGACTGATTGCGCAAATTGAACACGTTGATGTAATGTCTAAGTTAGACGAAATCGCCAATAGCTCTAGTCGCTTAGTGGCCATGACTATGGGCACGGAAGATTTGTCTTTGTCCATTGGCATGGAGCCCATCACTGAAGCACTTGTTGGCCCTTGTCAGCAATTAATTATGGCGTGTCGGCGGGCAAATATCATACCTATGGGGTTTCCTGCTTCCATCGCGGATTTTAGCGATACTGACAAGTTTCAGGTCGTTGCCGAGCTTGCCAACAAAATAGGGTTTTCTGGTGCGCCTTGTGTACACCCAATGCAAGTTAAAATATTGAATCAAGTCTTTATGCCCTCTGAACAACAAGTAAAACAGGCCAATGACATAATTCAATCTTTCCAGCAACAATATGAGCAGGGGACAGGGGCCACTAATTTTGCCAATAAAATGATTGATTTACCTGTGGTGAAACGAGCAGAAAATCTTTTGAAAAGGCTAAATCGGTAAAACTAGACTAGCTCAATGAGTAAATTGATTTATATTAATGGTAAGTAATTTAAACTGAATTTAGTTCAGATTTTATTGAGATAAAACTAACTATTCGGGTTACAATACTGCGGATAAATACGAACAATGATGCCAAGTTTTTTAACTAAATTGGCAGCGAACATACCTTTTCTACATAAATATTTAGGTAAGTTTCTGAATTTAATAACCAATTTAGAAATATCTGCTTGGATGCTAAATAAGTATGTCTTGAGACATACAAGAAATGGGAAAGACAACTTGTTTAGCAACGAATAATAGGAGTAAACATGGCAACTAAAGGTGTCAACAAAGTCATTTTAGTGGGTAATATTGGACAAGATCCAGAAGTTAGATACATGCCCAACGGTAATGCAGTAGCAAATTTAAGTTTGGCTACCAGTGAAAGTTGGAAAGACCAAAGTGGGCAGATGCAAGAGCGCACCGAATGGCATAGATTGACCATGTACCGTCGTTTAGCTGAAATTGCCGGTGAATATTTGCGTAAAGGGTCGCAAATTTATGTAGAAGGCAAACTGCAAACGCGTAAATGGCAAGATCAAAGTGGTCAAGACAAATACACCACTGAGATTATTGTTGATCAAATGCAGATGTTAGGAGGTCGTGGAGGCCAATCTGACAATCAGCAAGGTGGCTATTCGAATCAAGGTCAAGGCGGTGGTCAATATAACCAAGCGCCACAAAAGCCTGCACAAGCACCACAGCAGAATTACGCTAAACCACCACAACAAGGCGGTGGACAGCAATACGGCAACGCACCTCAACAGAATCCAGGTGCGAATCAACAAAATCCAGGGAATAAGCCGCCTATGGCTGAGCCTGACTTTGATTTTGATGATGATATTCCGTTCTGACCTGTACTTAAGACAAAATGTTGAAAAACACCCTAGAAAGCCGCTATTAAGCGGCTTTTTTATGGCAAGCTTTACGCTTTAATTAATAATTGTATTTAACTTAATTCAATTTCAACGGAGGGCTAACATTATAACTTAGTGGTCTGCTTTTATACTCGGTTGATTCTGTTATTGTACTTTCCCTAAATTGTCATCAATATGTTAATGTTACGAGTTAATGATTGATCGCAACTATTTGCAATACGGTTTTTGAAAAAAGGAACTCAAGCTTAATGAACCTAAAAAAGTTCTCTGTTACTTTGCTATCCATTGGGATTAGTATTTCGTCTTTCGCCCTCAGTGCAAAAGAACACCCAAATCTTATTCTGACCGAGCCCGGTGTGGAAAGAATTAGAGCGAATTTAGGCCAAGTTCCTTTATTTGATGAGTCTCTTGCTCGCATAAAACGAGAAGTTGATGTAGAGATTGCAACCGGTATCGATACCCCAATTCCAAAGGATTTTTCTGGCGGTTATACCCACCAACGTCACAAATTAAACTTCTTTACTGCGCAAAAAGCTGGTGTGCTCTACCAAGTTTTAGAAGACGAAAAGTATGCCAAATATATCCGCGATATGTTGTTTCAGTATGAAGCAATGTACAAAGATCTACCGCTTCACCCACAAGAACGCTCTTATGCCAGAGGAAAGCTATTTTGGCAGTGTCTAAACGACAGTAACTGGTTGGTTTACATGAGCCAGGCTTATGATGCCATTTACGATTACTTGAGTGAGAGTGAGCGCGACAAGCTTGAAACAAATTTATTTCGCCCTTTTGCTGACTTTATTTCATTAGAAAACCCACAGTTTTTCAACCGCGTACATAACCACAGTACATGGGGGATTACGGCTGTAGGTATGATTGGTTTGGTAATGGATGACGAAGAACTTATTCAACGTGCACTTTATGGCATTGAAGATGACGGTTTAGAAGTCGGCGGTAAAGACAACGACGGCGGAACAATTAAAGTCGAAGGGCAACGCAAAGGTTTCTTTGCCAACCTAGAAGAACCTTTCTCACCTGACGGTTATTATACTGAAGGACCTTATTATCAGCGTTATGCCATGTACCCATTCTTAATATTGGCACTGGCAATGGAAAATAACCGCCCAGAAATGAAAGTGTTACAGCATAAAAATAACGTGTTACTCAAAGGGGTTAACGCGTTACTGAATTTGTCTGATGCTGATGGTGAATTTTTCCCAATTAACGATGGCCAAAAAGGCATGTCCTATTACACCAGTTCTTTAGTTTCAGCGGTTAATCTGGCGTATTTTTATGGCGATAAAAACCCTGAGCTACTCAGTATCGTTGAAAAACAAGGGCAGGTACTTATTGATGAGTCTGGCTTAGCGGCGGCGATAGGTGTACGCGACGGCGAAGCTAAACCATTCACCAAAAAGTCAATTAATCTAAGTGACGGTATTGATGGTAAACAAGGGGGAATCGGCATATTGCGTTATGGCAATGAAGATCTCACTTTAGTCTTTAAATATGCGGCTCAGGGCCTGAGCCATGGTCACTACGATAAGCTTTCTTATTCTTTGTATGAAAAAGGTGATGAAGTTTTACAGGATTACGGGTTAGCCCGCTTCGTAAATATTGAACAAAAAGGCGGCGGTAACTATCTTAAAGAGAACACGACTTGGGCAAAAACAACCATTGCTCACAATACCTTATCTGTAAATGAGAAAAAGCACTTTAATGGTAGCTATGATATTGCCAGTCAACATCATTCTGAGTTGTTTACCTTTGATGCTGAAAAAGACAATGTTCAGGTGGTGAGCGCCACAGAAAGCAATGCTTACCCTGGCACATCTATGCATCGCACTATGGCAATGATTAAAGATGAAAGCTTCGAGAAAGCCTTTTTACTCGATATCATGCGTGTTAAATCAGATAGCAAAAATCAATATGATCTTCCGTATTACTTTATGGGACAGGTTTTGGATATGAACTTTGCTTATGACTCTCCTAAAGTCCTGCGTCCGTTAGGAGAAGATAATGGTTATCAACATCTTTTCGTTGAAGGCAAAGGCAATGGAGTGAACGGAAATTCAAAATTCTCATGGTTAGGTAATGGCAAGTATTACACCTTAACGGCCGTGACGGATAACGATGATGAGTTGCTTTTCACCCGCATTGGCGCTAATGATCCTGAATTTAACTTGCGCCGTGATGCCTCTTTGTTATTGCGCAGAAATGCCAAAGATACTCTGTTTGTTTCTGTTATTGAGCCCCATGGCTCCTACGGACCTGTGACTGAGTTATCACAAAATTCAAAAAGTAATATCGCAGATTTAAACGTAGTAGTGGATAACAAAAACTACACTGGAGTGACTATTACAGACTTGGCAGGTAATCAGCAGTTATTCATTATTGCCAACGATAATGCCTCAAAAACTGCCAAGCATAGCTTGAAAGTTAATGGCAAAAAATATAGTTGGACGGGGCCTTATTTCTACCAATAAAAAATAAGCATCAACCATATTAAACACCAGCCGTAGGATTCTCTGTTGCAATCCAGTGATATTGCAAAAATATGCACAGAGATGAATACGGCTTTTTTAATTGAAATCGCCTTCTCCTCGTCTCTACCTCTATCAATACTCCTCTACTGTAAATCTACCGTGTTTTTTAGGCGCTTTTTTGGTATTTGTTTAAAAAATGACTTATCTTTGGTTCAGTGAAGTATCCATTTAATCGCAAAACATCCCAAGGAAGGCACTATGAACTTTATTTTACCTTTAACTATTGTCGTTTCCCTGTGCTTTTCTAGCTCATCTGTTGCTAACGAGTTTAATGATGCCATTGATTCCATTATGCAGGGGGCGATCGAAGATGGTGCGCCAGGGTGTAATCTGGGAGTTATCCACAAAGGAAGCTTTATCCATAAAAAAGGTTATGGATTGAGTAATCTTGAACTCGACACGCCCTTAGACGGGACACAAGTGCATCGAATGGCTTCTGTTTCTAAACAATTTACTGCCTTGGCTGTGCTACTACTTGCTGAAGAAGGCAAGATAGCCTTAGACGACGATATTCGTAAACATCTTCCATCTTTGCCCGATTACGGACACACAATAACCATTAACGGAATGCTGGGACACGTTTCTGGGATGGGAGACTATGATCTGATCAGCTCTTTTGACCAAGAAGAAAAAAATCCAAAGTCCATAGAATTGAAGTCTGCTGCTGGTGGCTTGTTTCGTCTTGGGAACGAGGATTATCTGACTATTGCGGAATTCTTCGAGGTTGTCAGCACTGTGCCCCTTGCTTTAGAGCCAGAAACTGAATTTAGTTATAGCAACCTGGCTTATTTTTTACTGTCGATGTTAGTGGAAAACGTTTCTGGACAGTCCCTTCGAGATTATTCCCATGAGCATATCTTTAAGCCCCTAGGTATGAAAAACACCTTCTTTAGTGATGACCCTGTAGAGATAGTGAAAAACCGTGCCTATGGTTACAAACAACGTGATGATGGCACCTATGTAACCGATATGACAAACTTATTCTGGGTAGGCGACGGCGGTTTACACACCAATTTAGATGATTTGTTGATATGGGATAGTTACTTTTATTCCCCGAAACTGGGTAAAGATCCCAAGCAATTGCTCGCGGATATGAACACTCCCAATAGCAAGTTTGAGGCCCGTGAGGGTATTTTGTATGCAAACGGGCAATTTGTTAGTGAAGAAAATGATCAGCTCGTATTCTTCCACTCTGGCGGTTGGCTGGGCACTTATACCTTTTTTAGCCGAATTCCAGACAAAGACCTTGCCATTGCTTGGATGTGCAATGATATTTCTAATCAAGAGTTGGCTGCTAGTCTGAAAAAAGTGTTGAAACTAGCGAAAAAGGCGTTTTAGTAAATTAAGCTTGGAAAAGATGCCAACCGGCATCTTTCCAGTTTACTCTCTATCGACGTCTACGAGGTTCATGCATTGGGTGACCATAGTTTGAAATGCTAAACAGCAATCTAGTCTGCGCGCTTTAGTGTCGAACTATGATTTTTCCTCAAGTTAATCGTTGATTACAAATCAACGATTCCGCCATGGTCGAGTTCTTTATTACGCCAAATACTGTGGTAATGACTGTCCTTAAACACCGCGCCTCCTTGCACAGTATAGTCAATCCATATATTTGGACAGTCAATCGGGCACAACCCCTTCACAATATCGGCAAAGGAGTTTGGTCGACAAGGCAAGTTAAACCCAGTAATCGCTCCGGAATTGAGAAATCCCCCCTTCTGCCTATGCATCTTGCCATATCTATTTGTTGGAGAATATTTAGTCTTGATAACCCCATGGCGCGGGCGGCGTATCAATTTCTTGAGTTAAATCGAAATCCACCCTGAACTCTCTTCCCTCGCGGATCAAACGGTAAGTAAATACCTCAGGGTAGATATACATTTGCCAGATATTGGTGCTCGACTGGGGATTGCCCGCTTTTGCGAACAATTCTTTAGAATACTGATCAACAGGGAAGGATTGAGCCTGTGGCCAGCCGGCATCTTGAGTATGGCCGCCGTACATGGTTGATTCTGAATAAGAGCCATCAGCATGGCGATGGTCATGTTTCAAAGAGAGACCTGAGCCGGTTTTGGTGATTATCCAAGTGCGTGACGCGTCATCGCCTACGTGAAAGGGGATTTGCAATTGTTGTTCAGTACAGCGCCTTACGTGCATAACCAAAGGTTGCTCCGACATAGCGCTTGGACCTTGATTGTCGATGGTTACCTTACCAGAAAAGGCTTTTCCGCAAAGTGCTTTTAAACTGTTGAAAAAACTATCTTGAGTGGCTATGGATACTAAAGGGGCTGGTTGAATAACTTGTTTTGCGCTAACCATTGTACTAACCCAAAGAGAGTTGCCAAGCAGTAGGCTGGTGATTGTTAGGGGAGTTAGAATTCGCTTTATCATGGTGTTTCCTTTATTAATCGTCCATTTAATTATTGCTTAACGCTACCACATTAGTGGGTTTGTGCGCACCCTCCCATCAAATTGATGCTTTGCTGAGTTTGAATAGAAAGTTAAACATGGGTGTCTCATTAGCATGGCTGTCTTCATAATGATTAACATGGGTGTCTCATTAGAGTTTTAGCGTCTCTAGCATGGGTGTCTCATTAGCGCTCTTTGCTTAACGCTACCACATTAGTGGGTTTGTGCGCACCCTCCCATCAAATTGACGCTTTGCTGAGTATGAATAGAAAGTTAAACATGGGTGTCTCATTAACATGGCTGTCTTCATAATGATTAAGCATGGGGGTCTCATTAGAGTTAAGCATGGGTGTCTCATTAGAGTTATTAACATGGGTGTCTTCATAGTGGTGTGGCTGTCTTCATAGCCTTGGATTTAAAATGTCCCTCGCGGATCTATAGGTTAGCCTCGACTCATTTCCATTAGGCGACTGTAAGTTCGGCGAAATTCAAATTTCAATGCGCCTTCTAAATACAACTCGGTAAGCGGCACATTTGTGCTCAAGTATATTTTGACGTCTTGGTCGTAAAACTCGTCAATTAAACTTATAAAGCGTCGTGCCATATCATCTTTTACAGCATAAGAAACCACGCGCTCACCTGTGCTAGCTGCTTGGTTGTCACCTATACCATCTTCGGTACCCCGGGCTTTAATCCAGCCTCGAACTTTACCGCCTAATTGAGGGACTTGGCTGATCATTACGGTATTAAATCGTGATGCGATTTCCATGTAATCGAGTTGCGAGCGAGGCCCTTCACATAAAGCATGAAAATCGAACCAGGCGACAGAATTTGTGACTGTCTCTATAGCGCGGACAACTGGGATCTGTCGATGGCAAATGGTGATACTAGTTTGATTTATTTCTGAGTTGGATACTAGCTCTGTTAATTGGTCAAAAATAGCAGAGAAGTTCATATCTGAGTTCATGCCGATATTATGTGATTTGGATGCAAAGTTAGCTATGTCCTTGAGTGACGGCCCTGAACGTAACCGGTGATCTTGTTCTCCGGCGAGATGAATTGATTGGGTTTGTTGTTGAAGAAGGGCAATGCAGGGTAAAAACTTATGACGGGCTAAACCGTTTTCATATAAGCGATCGATGGGAATATTAGAGGTTGCCACTAGCAAAACGCCGAGTTCAAATAGGCTGGTAAATAAACCCGCTAAAATCATGGCGTCACCTATGTCTGATACAAAAAATTCATCAAAACACAAAATGTGATATTCATTAGCAAGGTCTTGAGCAACCTTGACTAAAGGATCTTGTTGTCCCTCATGTTCTTTCAAAGCCTGATGTATGCGAGCCATAAAGCGATGAAAATGAAGTCTTAATTTACCTTCTGACGGCAGACAATCGTAAAACAAATCCATTAAAAAAGTTTTGCCGCGCCCAACATCCCCCCACAGATAGATACCCTTAGGTTTAAGCCCTTGACTGTCTCTATAGGTTGGCAAACGCTCAAATAGATTATGAAGCGCATCTACTGCTTGAATTTGTGCTGGGTCTTCTACCAGGCTTGAGCCCAAAAGCGATTGATAACGACTTCGAGGAGAGTGCTTCGCAAGTTTGAGTGTTGTGCCGTCAGGCATCGCAATCTATTCCTAGGTTGTATGAGATGGCGTTACTTTACTTTTTTTGCCAGCGTAATCCAAGATCATATAGACCAACTCAAGATTAAAGCCGCTAAGTTATTTAAGGGCTGCAAGATAGCACTATCCTATCTTTCGTCTTTGAATTTTTCGGGTAAAAATTACACAGTGTGAAAATGTTTCACATTTTTATCTGCTCGCAGTTTTCTGCTTCCACTTCGACTGACAACGTGTAATTGCTTTCTAAGTTTACAAATTCTAAATGCCAGTGTTGATTCCAGCCACCATTTGAACATTGCTATAGCCTAATCTGAATTAATAAATTTAATGAGATACAAGTAGTTAGCCAGTCTGCTCGCTCCATAAAGATGATAAGTTTCTAAACTTTTTAATAGTTGCAGGGGTGATTTATCTCTCCTTTAGCTAGCAAACTTAACATCCTTTAAATGGATTCTGAGGGTTGGCATTCACCTTGCTCCTTTAAGTAACACAAGTCATAAAAAACACAGAATTCAGGGAACTCAAAAATGTTTAGTTCCCTATGAAATCGTAGTTAATGCAGTAGGAGAATGATGATGAAACCGAATATTATTGAAGAGCAACATCCTAGTAAGATTGTCGCTGTGTATGAAAACGAATTTAAGGCGAAGCAGGCCGCAGAGAAGCTTATTAATACAGCTGAGATTTCAGAAGATCAGTTCAATATAGTTGCACCGGAAGATCGCCAATTTGAACGTAAAATAGAGCCAGAAACCCAGGCAGTTGGTAAAACGCTTCTCGCTTCTCATTTGATGCTGGGGTTAATTGGTATGGTTACAGGACTGCTCGTTGCCTCATCTTTAATCATAGCAGGAACACAGTTTGCTGTTTCCAGTCCGATAATGTTGATTATTGCCACAGGAACCCTAGGAACTTTTATGGGGCTTCTCGTTGCGGGTGCAGTTTCATTGCGTCCTGATCACGATTCAGTGGTGAATAAGGCAAGAGATGCAACTCATCACAATAAATGGTCAGTGATAGTGCACGCAAAAGACAGACAGCAAATACAACAAGCTAAAAAGGTTATGAAAGACTCCGCGGTGAGGTTTGCAGAGACGTTTTAATACAAGGACAGGCTGCCCTTTAATTTAAAGACGTCTAAATCTGCGGATTTAAAATTGCCATGCAACGAAACGGCTCACTTTACTGCCTTGAGACATTTCAATAGTCTCAATCTGGTGAGCCTGAGCTTGCTTTAACTGCTGATAAATCTTGTTCAAATGCTCTTTTTTCGAGACTAAGCAGGTGAACCATTGCACTTGCTTGGCAAATTGCTGACTCTCAACAATCATCTTACTAATAAACGCGGATTCGCCGCCTTTACACCATAACTCGTTGTGTTGTCCGGCGAAATTAAGGTGCGTTTTACTGACTTCCTGTAATCGATGAGGACCGGCACTTTGCCTCTTCTGTTTATGTCGACCGAGGTTCCGGTTTTTACGCAGATTTCCTCCCAGTGCATCTTGTGCATTAGCATGAAAAGGCGGATTACACATGGTAAATGTGAATTTATCACCTCCTTGAATTATGCCCTTAAATATATGCTGACTATTAGCTTGTTTTCGAACCTTGATGTGCGTTTTTAGATTGCTATTGTTGCTGATAATCCGTTTGGCAGAATGCAGTGAGGTATCGTTGATGTCACTTCCAACAAATTGCCACCCGTAGATTTGGTTACCAATAATCGGGTAAATCAAGTTCGCTCCCACACCCACATCCAGCCCAATGACATCATTTTGATTGTGATTGGTGATAGCGATTAAATCCGCAATATGATGAATATAGTCTGCTCTTCCTGGTACAGGAGGGCACAAAAAGCCATCGGGAATATCCCAGTAGTTTAGGTTGTAATATTGTTTTAAAAGGGCTTGATTGAGGGTTTTTACTGCTTTGGCGTTAGCAAAGTCAATGGTACTGCGTCTACCTTCTTTTTTAACCACAAAGTTTTTGAGCTCTGGAGAGGATTGAACTAACTGGGCAAAATCATAGCCGTTTTTATGAAGGTTTCTTGTGTGCATTGTTGTTTGTTAACTCATGACTTAAGTGACAATTCGCAATATTTAGCGCCAACAATCATTTTAACATGATATTCATGGGGGCACTGTGATTGTTGTTTTTGCAGATGAAATGAGATTGAGCGCGGCTAGGCTTAGGCCTAGGATGGCAAATTATTGTCAACTTGCCGGCTGTGGAATTTTTGCATCACAGGAATTAGACTGTGCCCTTAAGGTTAGTCATCAAATGCGCATATTATTTGAAGTGGAAATCAGCCGATGCCCAAGCTTTAATTTTGTTTTGCTGGCCCTGCTGGCATAGCAATCGGCTAACTTTACTCGCGTATCCCTAATATTTCAGTAAAAAATATCAGTTATAAACTAAAGGGCACAACCTTGCCTACCGCACCTGAAACTTGCTCAACAATACCATTGCCTATGGCTCTCCATTTCGACTCTCGATTGGCTAATTCAGTTTTCACTTTTTCAACACTTTGCTGGGTTAACGCAATGGCGCTCTTAATTTCGGTACCATCACCCAACTCAATTTTCTGTTGGAGCCCAGTTAATTGCGCCAAAATAGAATCCATACTTTTACGGCTTTCGGCCAGTTCATTTTCGATTTCTGCAACCTGTGTTTGAAGTTGTTTCACGCCTTTACTTAACTCTTTGCCCATATCATCGGCCAATGCTTCAACTTTTTCATCAATCCATTCATCCATTTCCTGCCGGGCATTATCTGCAACGGTTTTCACATCCGGCGGAAGGGCATCAAAACTGGGGACTAATCTTCTGGTTCTCATTATTAAATTCCTTTTGACTCTGTGGTTTTTTGAGCGGCATGTTTATTGATTAGGTTGTTCACCTTGTTGGGAATTTCATCTAGTAGGTCGCTGAGTTTATTGTTGATATCTGTGGTTATGCGCGTTTCTACGCTATCTAAGTTTTGGGTTAACCCTCCCAAACTTTGAAATGCCGTACCTGATACTTTTGTTAAAAACTGATCGAATTGGCTGGATAATGGCCCTAAAAGACCTTGAACTTTTGTCGCGGCGGTATCTAGTTTCAGTTTTAGATTATCGCTAGCGCCGGCTAAAATGAGCTTATAAATAGGCGTTTTATCAAGGTTATTCTGCAGGGTTAACAGGGTTTGTAATTGACTGTCGTTCAATGTATCTAATTGGCCATGATGAGCCGCTAAACTGGCTTGCAATGTTAACAGCTCTGCGGCAATCTCCTGTGCTTGGCCAGTAAAGCCGTCACAGTTTATATTTGCCGGCAAGCTTATCGATGCATATTCTGAATTTATGTCATCAAAAAGCCTCGTTCTAGATTTAATTATCTCTTCAAAAAAATCATCACGTAACTCCAAATCATCTTGAGAGTGACGATCGGCGATAGCTAATATCTCGGTTTTTTTGACTAAAATCTTCTGCGTAATGTCGACATCTAAAGGTGCTAACGTTTGTTCGTTTTCAAGTGCTTTTAATTGCGTTTGATAGATTTGAAATGAAGCTGCTAATGGCTCATAAGCGGTATTAAATTTTTGGGGATAATCTGTGTTTTGAAAAATAAAGGTTTTTTCATAAAACAACTCCCTCATTTTGAGCTTGGAGTTGCTAATTAAAGCCTCTGCGTGTTTTTGAGTATTGCGGTTTATTATCTCACACTGTTTTGTCAATTCAGCGCCAACCAACTTTACCATCTCTGCTTCAGTTTTTAGTTGATTATCGAATGCGTTGGCAATGACATTCTGTTGCTGAGCCAGTAATTTTTGGTTTTCGACTGATTGATCGGTAAGATCTAATACCGCCTGGCTGGCACAACCACTAATAACACTCAGTGTTGATAAAATAATTGAAACTGTAAATAGATGTTGTATTTTCATTTGGACGGATCCTTTTTAGCCAATTGAGATTCTACTAACCCATTGGCAAGTTCTTTTGCCTGACTTTTTATTTCACCAAACCCTTTCGGCTCTGCAGCACTTTTTAAGGCCCTAATTAATTTTGTGCGTTCTTCATAGAGTTTTTTGGGGCCTTCATTGATGCTTTTTTCAGCTTCTCCCAATACTTTTGCAATTAACTTATCGAATAACGCCGCAGTGCGCCTGGACGCATAGCCAAAAATGAAACCTATTAAGGGAAGTGTCCAAACCCTTGCTTTATAAGGACCTAAATCAAACCAGCCGAACATTATTGCCATCACCATAACTAGCGCGAGAATTGGCCCGTAAATCAGTTTGGTGTAGGCGACCCAGCGCTCGAGTGGATTGAAGTTTTGTTTGCGCAGGTATTCTGCCGAGTTCACTAATAAATTTGTGATCACCCCAAAAACAGCCCAAAAAAGGATTTCTAACATGGATAAATTCGGAGATGTCCACATGAAGAGTTTATTAGGCGGTGACAACGTCTCGAGGTCATTCAGTTGTTGTTGCTTTAATCTGTCCAAAGCAAATAAATTCTCTTTAATAGTGTTTGGTAATAAGTTACTAGCTGACAATTTGGAACTAACCTCGGCGACCAAAAGGTAAGCGTTGTTATATTCCCCTTGATCCAATTGGGTTTCGATAGGGGTAATTTCTTTTAGATCGTTAACCCTTAGTTTTAACTGTAATATTTGTGCTTTGGTTTTAGTGAAGAGTTCAAATATGGAGGTTGACCGGTCGCGAATTTTGGCAATGGTATCTAGGCTTTGCTCTGCACCGATATACCAATCCAAATCGCCTAAATTTTTGAAATTGACTTCACCGGTACTCGATAACTGGGCAAAATATTTCCAGGATATTGCACCTTGTTCATCTGATTTAGTGTGCATTACTATAAGGTGTGATACTAAATAAACGAAAATAACCAAGGTTAGCAATACGATTAATTTGAGTATAAAAGATTGCCCGATGGTTCGGGTGGGGCGATTATCCATTATCATGTATCTCCAAAATTTCAATTCGCGTTAACGAATGAGTATTTAGTGTTAGTTGTCAATTCCCTTGAAACTACATGACAATATTTGGCGTAACGAGTGCGACTAAACCGTACCTTTCACCTGTACCCATAAACATATAGACCAAAATAGCTTATGTTGCCAATAGCCAACATAAGAAAGTTGCCTAAAGGCGACTTGATTAAATAACTACTCATCTGAATTTTAATCTCAGTGCCGAACTTAATGCTCAATAACTTGCCACTAGAGGCTCAGGGTGTTGTTACCTTTTAGCTCACCAAAAATCAGTTGCGGGGCTTTTCAAAAGACCTTGGTTTATTCTAACTGGCCGATAAATGAATAGCCTTAAACAGTTATCATGAGCAATTTTGAGTATTCCATGATAAAGCAGTATGCTTGAGATCTGGTTTCACTAGGTTGCTGCCCAATGCGCTGGATTGTCTTTCTTCTACTCACTGTTGCAAGTTTTTGCTCAGTTTTAGGTCGCGCCTATGCCGTCAACACTGAGCGTTTTGCGTTGGTGATTGGCAATCAAAATTATCAATTAGCGCCTTTGCAAAACACCCTGAATGACGCAGAAGCAATTTCTGACGCTTTTTTTGAACTTGGGTTTCGGGTGACAACCCTAACAGATGCTAACTTTCTGTCGTTGCAGCAGGGAATTAACAGGTTTTACGATGAGGTGGACCGGGCACCCGGCAGTCAAAAGCTCGCGGTTGTGTATTATGCTGGACATGCAATCCAAATTAACCACGCGAATTACCTAATTCCCCTCAATATTCAGTTTGAAAGCGAGCAAGAGTTTGTTGGTCAACTATATAATCTTTCACATTTATTTGAACTGATGAATAAGACTAAGAAATTACAAAACATTGTCATTCTAGACGCGTGTCGGAATAATCCATTTGAAGGCAGCGCTTTTTCGTCACAAGGACTAGCGCCGGTTAAAGCCCCTGCAGCTACGTTAATTGCTTTCGCTACAGAACCAGGCGGAGTAGCCTCAGATGGCAAAAGCGAAAACGGTGTTTATACTAAGCACTTACTCAAATATATTTCTGAAAGTATCTCAATTGAAGAAATCTTTAAAAAAGTCAGGTCTGCAGTGGCTAAAGAAACACGCAACAGGCAAATTCCGTGGGAACATTCATCGTTACTTGGGGAAGTCTATTTCAGCCCACCGAAAAACAAGGAAGTGCCCAATATAGTAGTGTTTTGAATGGGTTTAAAAAACATAAGCTAGTCCAATATGCAAAGAGGTGAACGATTCATCAATACCATTGAACTGCATATCGTTATAATTTATATCTTGCTGATAATCATTAATTTTAAAGCGGGTTTGAAATAACAAGTTGCTGGAAACCGGCATTGTCCAGCTTAAACTATAGCTAAACCCTTTTGTATCACCTGTTAGGTTACCCGTTAAATCATCAAATTCCGTTAGCTCTTCCTCTTCTTCTTCATCGGTATTTTCTGAAAACACATTGGTGGCATCCAGATCAGCAAAGGCAACAGATAAACTAAGACTGCCTGCTTTCTCAAAGTGCCAGTGATAACTGATACCAATAAATGGCCCTTTTTGCTTATATCTTTCATCGGTAACACTGAGTTGATCCTCTTCTTCAATATCCCGTGGGGTAAATTGGATTTTAGTATTGCCATATTTATAGCCGCCAAATAACGTCCAATTTTTATTCAAACGATAGCCTAATGTAATGTCTAGATCATCACGAGAGGCTTTACCTGTATCTTCTTCTTCGGATATATCCGCATCTTTTAATGTTGTTTGTAAGTTGGCAGACAACTGCCAGTTTTCAAGGGTCATAGCGAGGGGGATATTGATGCTGGGAAAGCTAATTTCATGGTCTAGCTTTTCAGAAAATGCAAAGTTGCTATACCCTAATGATGCACCGGTAACAAATCGAATGTCTTGTAAAGAAGAGCTTGCAAAGCTTAAAGGCGATGCTAAAAGCGTTAGAACGAATACTATGGAGTAGCGATTGTTCATTATTTGCCCTCTAATTGTTATTTTTTTGTGCAATTAACTAAGACTAATAGTATTGTTAATACATAGCAAAGAATAGGCCAAATAAATGAATACCAGCAAACGCTTAACGTCATACCTTCCTATCCTCTTTACCGTCGTGTGCTTATTTTTTATTGGCGGGTGCAATTCCACCGACGAGCCCATTGAAGAGCCGCAATGCCGTAGTGAAAAACAAGAAAGCTGTGATGCGGGTGACGAAACACAAAGAGGGTACGATCCCTGTTTGGTGAATAAAAACTTGCCGGTCTGCGAACCTTAATGGACCCACAAGAACTAAAACTCCAAATTGCTGAAGTTGCAGGAACATGGATTGCTGCACTGGCTGTGGTTATTGGCGGTATTTTTGGGGTATTTCAATATTTAGAGCACAAAGATGCGGTGAGAGTGGACCGAAGTATGGCATTTGTTGAACGTTACCATAGTGATGGTTTGTTGATGCAGGCTAGACTTAAAATTACCGATTCCATGACGGCCCATGTCGATGAAATCAATCAGGTATTAACCGATCCATCAATCCAACCAGACAACGTTGCTGGTCAGTACAAAGAGTTTATTAATAGACAAGTTGAAAACGACCAGTTATCAGGCCCTTTGGATCAAATTTTCACTTTTTATGAGCAGATTATACTGTGTAGAGATCTGACCTTATGTGATGATGCTGTTGCAGAACAATTTTTTGATACCGATGGTAGGGCGTTTATTCGTACGTTTTATCCATATATTTGTAATATTCGAGAGAAGTGGAATAACCCTGACAAATTTGATCGCTTATTAAATTTCTATGCAGGTAATGGAAAGAGTATCTGCGATTCCTAAGATAGACTGCACAGGGGCTCTGATTATGGGGGGCTGGTTTCAATAAGCACCCCTGGTGTCGTTATTCTCGCAACTGCTGAATAATTGATAATAGTTCAAAAGGGCGTTCAAATTGAAATAAATGCGCTTTGCTAGGCGTTGTCAGGTAACGGTTTTGGTCGGAAAGTCTAACAAGACGCTGATAATACTCAGTACCGTCCTTCTGCCACTTTATTAATCCAGCTTTTTGTTCTTGGTTGTCTGTTTGGGCAATGTAACTATCTTCAAACTGAGTGTCGATAATCACTGTGGGTATGTGTTGAGGCCAAACTAGTTTAGCTGCTTGTTGCAAATCCTGATGGTAATTGGCAATTTCAATAAATAAATTCTTTTGGTTATGAATTTCTAACCGCTTGTCCATCAACTTGGTCACATACTGCCAGTTTGTAGTCGCTAATGTTGATAATGACGTTAGCTTCTCTAAATCTGCTTGGTTTTTCTGTTTAACTCTAGCTGAATATTTGTGTTGTGAAATATACGTTAAGTACTTTTCTAAGTTGTTTTTAAACGGCAGTGCATCTTGGTTGTATCGGGCAATTGAAAATTCACTGAGCACGTCGGGATCGATTAACACCACGTTGGAAACTCGTTTTTCCCTATTCTCTTGCAAGGCTATTTGCGCGCTGATATTACTGCTGGCAAATGCCACTAGAGTGGCATTTTGTATATTGAAATGCTGTAAGGTTAAGTTTAAATCTAGTGCAAAGTGAGTATAGCCAACAGGTGCGTCTGCTAAGTTAACCACAGTCGCGGCGCGGTCAATGGCAATTACCCTGTAATGCTGGGCTAAAATTGGCGCACTTGCAGCAAACCAGGCTGAATCTGAATGCCAGCTATCAATGGGCCCAGAGATAAGAACCACCCAAGGCTTTTGAAGTGCATTTTTTTCACCCCAAAAAGATACGTGTAATGGATGCTCGTCTATCTTAACTTCCATTGATTCAACACTAATTTCTGTTGCAAATAGCGGCATGGCTAGTATTGCAATCTGCCCTAAAAGAAGCGTTAAAACGCTTCTCATTAGTTGTTTCAAAAAGCACTTTCTCAACCTCATCATTAGGTTCCGGCATTAATATTTCATTAATCAATAGTGGCATGATTAAGCCAGTGATTCGCGGTTAAAATAGACAAAATGCTGAATTATAGAATTGAAAAGATGGATGATTATACAAATTGCTGGCTTAGTGGGAGGGAATGTTACCCAAAAGTTGAACTTAAAAAGGTTGAATTATTGTAGCGCTTTGCCCAAAAGTTTGCTGTAATAGATTGATAATAAATAAATTATAAAAACGTGAACTATGCATGCAGGTTGGCGCGAGTATCTAAAGCAAAGGTTAAAAACATCTTCAAAGTTTTACTCAGTAGGGCTTGAATTTGGCGACGATTCAATTCAGGTTTCAGTACTAGCTGATGAAATGCAAAATATCACATGGGTGAAACAACATTTGCTCCCCATTCACGATTGGCAGAAGCATCTGCACAACTATGTTTCCCAAGAGTCCTTAACGAACACACCTTGTCATGTCGTTCTCAGTCCCAGTAATTACCAAATTCAGCAAGTAGAAAAACCCCAGGTAACTGAAAGTGAAATGGCTCAGGCTCTGGTTTGGAGCGTTAAAGACCTCATGCCAAATCAGGATGACATAGTCGTCGACTATTTTGAGTTACCCGTGCAAAGTGCAGGTGAGAATAAAGTTAATGTTGTTGCTCTGCCTAAAGATAAGGTTGAGGAGTTAACAAACGGCATAGAGCACACAGGTTTAGAGCTGAAAAGTATCGGTATACTAGAGCTGATCATGGCCGATCTAGTTGAGTCTGGTGATGATGCAATACTAACCCTTGTACAAGAATCGGGTCAGGAAATATGCCTTAACATTGTAAAACAAGGGCAGGTGTACTTTTCAAGACGATTGCGTGGCTATGAAAATCTACCTACATTCAGTGAAGAAGAGTTGCAAATGGGAGTAGGCGACAACTTGAGCGTCGAAATTCAACGTTCAATGGATTACTTCGAGAGCCAACTCAGACAAGCCCCAGTGAAGAAAATTTTGTTAGCAATTGAGTCTCCACACATAGAAAAATTAGCGCAAATGATGCAGCAATTAACCTTTATGACTGTAGAGGCTATGCATATTGATGTTACCCATAGCGAAGACTTAGCTTACCGGAGTAGTTTCATCGGAAGTTTAGGCGCGGCTTTTGTGCAGAAAAACGGAAGTGCCAATGAAAACTAGAATTAATTTTTATAGAGAAGATTTCAAATCAAAAATTATACTTCTCAATTTGAATTTTCTTTTAGTGCTGGCCACCTTGTCCATCATTTGCATTGTGATTGCCTGGTTTTGGGCGAGCAATTCATTAGGCGACGCAGAGAAGCAGACTGAATCCTTACTTTTCCAAATTGCACAAAAAAAGGACTTGTCTAAATCCTTGATCGAAGCAAAAGACACTCGGACTCAAAATGTGGCGATTGTGGCAGATGTGGAAAAACATCAGCAAGAACTCGTTATGAAGCGCACTATTTTAGATGAATTGGACAGTCGTCAAACTCAAAGAAGTCAAGGCTACTCAAGCTTAATGATAGACTTGGCAGAAAATCATAATGCCAATTTGTGGCTGACTAATATTTTAGTTTATGAGCGCCATATTTATTTAGAAGGTGCTGCCAGTGATTCTAAAGCTCTTCCTCAATGGCTTTCACAACTCAACCAAGCAAATTACTTTATCAATACCGACTTTGCTGGTGCGCGTATGTACCGCAATGAAGACCAACAATTGCAATTTATCCTAAGTTCTAAACTTGATGATATGAAGGGGAAAGGGCAATGAGTCAGTCTTTGGGAAATCAATACGCTGATATACTCGCGAAATTTTCGGCCCTGACCACCCGTGAGCGTGCCTTAACCATTATTGCAGTTGTGACCCTTATTTTAATAGGGGGCTATGTTACTTTGGTCGAACCTGTTTTAGACAAATGGGATCGAGAAAAAATGGAAATTCAAAGACAAAAGCATGAAGCCGCCAAATTAGATGGGAAAATTGCCGTATTACAGAAAACCTTACAAGAAGACCCTGATGCAGCGATTAAAGCGCGCCTCCAGTCTGTCAAACAGCGAATATCTGAAGCGGATGACAAACTCAAAGCACAGACGGAAAACTTAGTACCCGCCTCGCATATGCCTATACTATTAGAGCAAGTATTTGAACAATTTGAACAGCTTAAGTTAATCGCAATGCATTCAATTGCGCCAACACCTCTGCTTACTCTGGAAGAGGAACAAGCCCTTACTGATGTAAATTTGTACCAACATGGTGTGCAAATAACCTTGCAAGGTGGCTATTTTGAGATACAAAAGTACCTGCAAAAAGTGGAAGCACTGCCTTACCAGTTTTATTGGAAAAAGTTTGAATATAAGGTTGAGGATTATCCAGACGCTTCGGTTCAGATTGAAATTTATACCTTAAGCACCAGTCGCGCATTTATTGGAGTTCGCAATGATTCGTAAATTCACTTTATGCCTTGGTGTCATGCTTTGTTTTTCACTTGGTGCTAAACAGCTTGTTGATCCAACTAAGCCGAAAGGGGTTGGCTTGCTTGCTGCTAAAAGCGGCAAAGACGAAGGTGGTCCAGCACCTATTTTATTGACGGCTGTGTTTATTAAAGCTAATAGTAGAGTAGCGGTAATAAACGGTGAATCCGTTGCTGAAGGGGAAAGCTGGCGAGGAAACCAAGTGAAAAAGATAAATAAAGACGGAGTCGTTTTAATTGTAGACGGCCGTGAAACCGATTTGTTATTAAATCAACACTCAATTAAAAAAGATGCATCGAATGACTTCTAAGCAAACTGTACTTTTAGGATTGTCGCTAACCATGTTTGGCTGTCAATCAACATCAGAAACCGGGCCCGCTCAAAAGTCCATGGACCAAGCTATGGAATATCAAATTGAGTCTATGCAAGGTAAACAAAGCATGCCTCTAAACGACCTGCCAGATGCGGTAAGTCAGGCGTTGTTACCTGGTCAATCGTTAAGTGAAGAGCCACTTTTTGATGAAGAAAAATATGATATTAGCGCTAAAGCTGTTGATGCCGTCAGTTTTTTTGCAGGCTTAGTTGAGGGAACGCCATACAGCGTAGCGGTTCACCCAGAAGTTAAAGGCGCTATATCTTTGAGCTTAAAACAGGTGTCCTTAGATCAAGTGTTTGATTTAGTATCAGATCTTTACGGTTATGATGTTCAGAAATTCGACCAAATTTTTCGCGTCTTTCCTGCTGGTATGCGAACAGAAACGTTTCCTGTCAATTACCTATTGATGCAACGTGATGGTACAACCCAAACCAGTATCTCGTCTGGTGGTGTAACCCAAAGCGAAAATAATCAAAACTCTAATACCAGTAGCATTAATAACTATACGGGTAATTCTTCTACTGGCAACAATCTTGGCAGTAGTTCCAGTGGCAATAACATCAATGGCACCAATATTAGCACGCGAACAGAAACTGACTTCTGGACTGAATTAAAAGAGACGTTAACGTCTATGGTTGGGGCAGAAGAAGGTCGCATGGTAATGGTGACCCCTCAAGCTGGTTTGGTGACGGTACGTGCGATGCCAGGGGAAATCCGCAGTGTTAAAGAATATTTGAAAGTATCTGAAGAAATTATTAAACGACAAGTGGTGTTAGAAGCTCGAATCATTGAGGTGTCGTTAAGCGATGAGTATCAGCAAGGTATCAACTGGAATCAAATAGCGAATAGTAATAGCAGCACTCAAGTTAGTTTGTCTACTACTGCTGGTACGTTTGGTAATCAAATCAGTGCTGCACTGGGGAATGTCACCAGTTTATCTTTCTTAAATGAAGACTTTTCTGGCGTTTTAACTTTGCTTGAAACCCAAGGTAATGTGCAAGTTCTGTCGAGTCCTAGAGTGACAGCCACAAATAATCAAAAAGCGGTGATTAAAGTGGGTGATGATGAGTACTTCGTGACCGAAGTTTCCAATCAAAACACCATTACCTCGGGGACCACTACGGTAACCCCGAATATTGAGCTTACGCCATTCTTTTCTGGTATCGCATTAGATGTGACACCCCAAATTGATGATAAAGGCGGCGTGTTATTGCATATTCATCCTTCCGTCATTGAGACCGATGAACAAGAAAAAGTCATTACCCTAAATGAAGAACGTTATGTGCTGCCTTTGGCGCAGAGCAACATTCGTGAATCGGACACGGTTATTCATGCGAACTCGGGTGAAATAGTTGTTATTGGTGGATTAATGCAATCCATAGTGTCTGAAACTGATTCAAAAACACCGTTATTAGGTGATATTCCGTTATTAGGAAATCTTTTCAAAAGTAAAAACGATATTGAAACCAAAAAAGAGTTGGTCATTTTGTTGAAGCCTACGGTGGTTGATGCAAATACCTGGAAGCAGCAATTGAAGCAAAGTCGTGATCAAATGGCTGATTGGTTATACGTGGAATAACACTATGTACCTGTACCATTACGGTATTAAGGAATTACCGTTTACATTAACGCCGAATACTAGCTACTTCTTTGGTCTCCCCAGTCACAAAGAAGCTCTGGCTGTGTTAATTACTGCCCTTAAAACCGGTGAAGGTTTTATTAAAGTGACAGGCGAGGTAGGTACAGGTAAAACACTCATATGCCGTAAGCTATTAAATGAATTGCCGGGGGATTTTGTCACTGCCTATATTCCCAATCCTTTTCTTAGCCCAGCAGAATTGCGCAGATCTGTCGCTAATGAGCTCAATGTTGCCTTAACTGACCATTCTGATCAGCAAGAGTTTACCCATCGTATTCAGCAACGCCTTATTCATATTCATCAACAAAACAAAGGTGTGGTATTGATTATCGATGAAGCTCAGGCTTTACCGATGGAAAGTATTGAAGCTCTTAGGTTAATGACGAATTTAGAGACCGAGTCTCGAAAATTATTACAAGTTGTGTTGTTTGGACAGCCAGAATTAGATCAAAAGCTCGCATTGCCTGAGTTAAGGCAGCTAAAACAACGAATTACGTTTTCGTATAATTTACGTTTAATGGATGCTGACCAGGTTTATCAGTATGTAAGGCACCGTATGGCCGTAGCTGGCTATAAGGGACAGGAGTTATTTAGTAAAAAATGCTGCGAACGTTTATTTAAAGCCAGTAAAGGGACGCCCCGGATTGTCAATGTATTATGCCACAAGGCATTGATGTTAGCCTATGGTGAAGGCAAGCATGAAGTCTCACTTCAGCATGTGAACTTGGCTATCAACGATACAGAAGCGGCATTTTTACCAAGCAGACATTTACGTCTTATCTTCATTATTGCCGGATTAATTTTATTGGCATTAGCAGCTACCTTTATTTATGAGAGTTGGTTGTTATGAGTGTCGTAAATAAAATGCTGCAGGATCTTGAGGAGCGTAAGGCGGAACCTGAATTGTCAGCAGATTACCGCCCGTCGACTGAACCCAAAAAGTCGTTTTTAAGTATTTATCTGATTCTGATGGTATCAGTAATAATTTTACTGGTGTGGCTTTTTAAAGACAATTTATTCAGCTCAAGTACATCAGCAATCGATGTGGTCAATACGCCAGAAAACCAAGAACAAAATACGCTACAACAGCTTGAGGAAACGCCAAATTCAGAACCTAAAGTGGTTTCAGAGCTACTACAAATTAATGAATCAACAGTAACTGAGGTTGAACTGGTTGAACAATCTGAACCCCTAAACCCAGTGAATCAACAAGCAGACGATAACCCGTCGGTTGACACACAAAACCTAAAAAATGTTGAGCAACAAAGTGATTATCAACTAAGCCAAAATAACCTACAGCAGTCAGTTGATAACCAAAACATTGAAGTAGATGAACAATTAGCGGCTCAAGATAAAGAGGTAGAGGTACGCAAGGTTGAACAGAAACTGACTAAATTGAAGACTTCCTCTACCCAGCCCGAAGTACAAAAACTAGGTGAATCCGACACCGTTGACGGTGTCTTCGAAATGAAGTCGAGCCAAGCCGCTGTTGATAAAGCAACCTTAAAACAACAAATACAGGTGGCGTTAAAGCGCGGAGATGACCGCACGGCTGTTAAATTACTCCAAAAGCTGGTTAAAGTTGCGCCAGATAATACTGCTGCCAGAAAAAGGTTGGCATCAATGTTATTCGCCCAAGGTGAACATGAAAAAGCCAATATGAGCTTGCAAACAGGCATAGATTTGTACCCCGGCAACTTAGAGCTGCGTATTATGCAAGCAAGACTATATGAACAAATGAAAAAACCCGTTGAAGGTTTCGAAATACTCATGTCTCACGCAGTGTCAGCTTATCAAGCTCCCGATTATGTGGCCTATAGAGCAACATTGGCGCAAAAGGTAAACCGTTTTGAGCAAGCGAGAACAGATTATCAACAATTGACTAAAAGCCAATCTGCAAACGCCAAATGGTGGTTAGGTTTGGCTGTGGTTGAAGAACGACTAGGTAACATGAGTGGGGCGCTAGATGCCTATCAGAATGTTAAACAACTATCCCAAATGTCCGTCGAGGTGGAAGAATTTGTTGAACAAAGAATACGCTATTTGGCAGGGGTTAACTAATGCAACCTAAAGCTAAAATCCGTCTCGGAGACTTGTTGGTTCAAAACAACATTATTACTGAAGAGCAACTTATGCAGGCGTTGTCAGCTCAACGCGAATCCGGTCGTAAATTGGGTGCTGTATTGGTTGAGCAGGGGTTTGTTTCAGAGCACGACTTACTGACGTTCTTGTCACAGCATTTGAAAGTACCGCTTATTAGTATACCTGAGTATCGGGTCCAGCCAGAAAGTGTAAAACTATTGCCAGAGGTACAAGCGCGTCGCTACCGTGCAATTGTTTTAGATGATAAAGGCGACCATCTTTTGGTCGGGATGAGCGATCCTGCAGACATCAATGCGGTTGATGCCTTGTCTACTTTATTATCAAAACCATTAAAATTAGCGGTGGTTTCTCAATCTCAATTATTCGCAGCATACGATAGCTTCTATCGACGCACTGAAGAGATTGCATCCTTCGCCCAGGAGTTGGCGGAAGAATATCAAAACGAAGATGAGTTTGATTTTGCCAGTGGTCTGGAGTCTGAACAAGACACCGCGGTGGCTCGATTATTACAATCCATCTTTGAAGATGCATTACAAGCGAAAGCTTCAGATATTCACATTGAACCAGATGAAGGCTTATTGCGGATTCGGCAACGTGTAGATGGCTCTTTGCAAGAAACCATTATTAAAGAAAAGAACATTGCCTCAGCATTGGTGCTTCGCTTGAAATTGATGTCGGGACTGGATATTTCTGAGAAACGTTTGCCCCAAGATGGACGCACTCAAGTGCGCATTAAAGGCCACACCGTTGATGTGCGACTGTCGACTATGCCAGTGCAAAACGGTGAATCTGTGGTGATGCGTTTGCTTGATCAGTCCGCTGGATTGCTGACCCTTGAACAAACTGGCATGCCCGGCCCAATGCTGCGACGCCTACGAGTTCTACTGCAACGTCCCCACGGTATGATTCTGGTTACAGGGCCAACCGGCTCAGGTAAAACAACCACTTTATATGGCGCGCTAAGTGAGCTGAACAAACCCGATACGAAAATTATTACGGTTGAAGACCCAGTTGAATATCGTTTACCACGAATCAATCAGGTTCAAATTAACAATAAGATAGACTTAACGTTTTCCAATATTCTTAGAACTACCCTTCGTCAAGATCCCGATATTATTATGGTTGGGGAGATGCGTGATGCAGAAACCGTAGAAATAGGCCTACGAGGCGCCTTAACCGGTCACTTGGTGCTGTCTACCTTGCACACAAATGACGCTATCAGTAGTGCAATCCGACTATTAGATATGGGCGCGCCAGGTTATCTGGTCGCGAGTTCACTCAGGGCAATTATCGCCCAACGATTGGTAAGAAGAGTTTGCGACAACTGTCAGGTTGATTACACCCCAAATGAAGAGGAAATGTTTTGGCTTAGTAATATTGATGCCAGTGCCAAAAGCGCCACCTTTAAAAAAGGCACTGGGTGTCAAAACTGCAATCAGAAAGGTTATCGCGGTCGCTTAGGGGTTTTTGAGCTACTTGAAATGACCGAAACTATGATGGATGCGTTGAAAAATGCAGATACTGTCGCATTTAGCCATGCTGCTCAAAACAGTCCTGGATATTCACCTTTAGCTAGTGTTGCCCTGTCATATGCAAAATTAGGCTTTACCACTGTGGAAGAGGTACTTCGACTTGTGGAAATGGTTGCAGAAAGTGACGATAAGGGAGTTCAACAACAGGATTCAGAACATAGCAGTTCAAATCATGAAGGTGAGGTAGATGGCTCAGTTTAATTACACTGGACGCACATCTAATGGTGAGCTAACTAGCGGCTTAATTGAAGCCGTGGATCAGTCTACTGCGGCTAAAATTTTAGTTGGACGCAATGTTACTCCCCTTAACATTTATGAAAGTAGTGAACAAAGTGGTGCTAAGCAACAAAGTAGTGAAATAAACTTCTTTACGCCAAAAGTCAGTTTAGAAGATTTAGTCATTTTTTCGCGGCAAATGTATTCCCTTACTCGAGCGGGTATTCCCATATTACGAGCGGTAAATGGTTTAGCCGATTCCACTAATTCGAAACGGATGGAATTGGCATTAAAGGATGTTGCAGAACAATTGGAACGAGGCCGAACATTTTCGTCTGCTTTGCATCAACATCCCGAAATTTTTAACCAATTGTTTGTTTCTGTTGTGCATGTTGGGGAGAACACCGGTAAATTAGACGATGCTTTTTTGCAGCTATCTGATTATTTGATTCGTGAACAAGAAACCCGTAAACAGATTAAATCGGCCATGCGTTACCCCTTTTTCGTGATATTAGCCTTAATTGCTGCTCTGATCGTGATGAACATATTTGTTATCCCAGTATTTGCAGATATGTTTAAAAAATTCGACGCTGAACTGCCATTAATGACTCGCTTTTTGATTGGCATGTCAGATATGTTTGTAACCAAATGGCCCTTTATGCTAATTATTGTTGGCGGTGTTATTTACGGGATTAGACGTTATTTGAACACTGATGTAGGCCGATATAAATGGGATAAACGTAAGCTAGGCTTACCGGTTATTGGTGGTGTATTAGAGCGCACACTATTAGGACGTTTTGCTAGAAGTTTTTCGATGATGTTAGTATCAGGGGTTCCCCTGACCGCAGCCCTTAATTTAGTGGCTGATGCGGTCGATAATCGTTTTATGTCGGAAAGAATTTTGAATATGCGGCGCAGCATCGAGAAAGGCGAAAGTTTGTCTCGTGTGGCCCATGCAAGTGAATTATTCACTCCCCTGGTGATGCAAATGATCACGGTAGGCGAAGAAACTGGGCGCGTAGATGAACTACTCGCAGAGGTAGCCGATTATTACGAACGTGAAGTGGATTATGACTTAAAGAGTTTAACGTCTAAAATTGAACCTATACTCATCGTTATTGTTGCAGTGATGGTGTTGATTTTAGCATTAGGTATATTTACTCCCATGTGGGAAATGATGGGCGCGTACAAAGGTCGTTAGTGTGGCCTAAAAGTGCATGATTAGGAATTGAATTGGATAAAAATCAGGCGGGACAAGAAAGTAGCAGCCAGTTATTCGGCAAAATTGTAGTGTTAATCGTGTTTATCACTATTCTCACTAGTTTTGTGCTGTATTTTAATACTAGTTCCCCTGATATGAAATACGTTGCGATGGAAAACTTACAGCAGAGGTTTTCACAAAGTGTGACAAATTCACATTGGCAATGGCAGGCTGAAGGTCGGCCAAGAATAATTATTTTAGTACATTACGAATCACAACCTGACGGAAATAACCAAGCGGTAGAAAAAGATCGACGGCCCATTGAAATGGGTTTAAATGGTTACCCAAAAACCGCGCCAAGTACTGAGGGGTGTGAAAAATTATGGCAAACCATTCTCAACGTTTCTATGAGTGTTGAAGGGTTTAAGGTTTACCCCGAATATTTTGCTGACACGGATCCTGAAGATGCAGTGAATGATGCTAAATGTCGTTTTAGGTTATCCGTTGGGCCCTATTTCGAATACCAAATTGCCAGTGGGCAAGTCAGTCCCTTGTTGGATTAGCAAACTAAATTCTAGTTTGAAATGGTAAAACGAAGGTAGGTGATTGACTAAGTTACTGTTAACAAAGTTAGATTGTTAGAAACGAATTATATAAATTAAAATTGGGTATAAAGAAGAGGTCACTTTTGAATTTTTCAACTGGCACCTCTCATCAGCTAAAAGGTAGGTTAATCATGCAAACTAAACAACGGGGTTTTACCCTTATCGAACTAGTCGTAGTGGTCATCGTTTTGGGGCTGCTTGCTGCCACAGCATTGCCGCGAATGTTAGATATTACAAAAGACGCCGAAGATGCCACTGTTGAAGGTGTTGCTGGTGGCTTCGCAACGGGGGTTGGTTTAGTTCGCGCTGCCTGGGAATTAGAAGGTCGTCCAGAAGAAAACTTTGGTACAAATACTACATCAGTAGAGATTGACGGTGTGCAAGTGGGAATTGACAAAGACACTGGGTATCCCACGGGGCAACTTAGCAACGATTCTAGTACTGAAGATGACAATATCAATAACCTTGATTGTGAAAGTACATTTAATTTAATCATGCAAAGCGCACCTACGATTTCTTCTGATTGGAATGATTTACCCTTTGAAGATTACCGTTATTTCACTAATTCAAGTGATGGACAAGGCTCTGGTGGCAATGATTTGTGCTTTTATTATCTTACTCAAACCATTAAAAACTTAACCGTTGAGCCCACGGATAGAAATTCCGGAAACGGCTTTATCTATGACCCTAGAATTGGTCAGGTAATTGTTTTTAGTAACAATTAGGCTGTAAAAAAACGATACCAAAGTATCGTTAGGCATACCCAAATTTTCTATTTTGCTATTTTAAATAAATTAAAAACTTGAGATTATTAAACTTAAACTGAGGAAACTACCATGCAACAACAACGCGGATTTACATTAATTGAATTGATCATAGTTATAGTGATCTTAGGTATTTTAGCGGTTACTGCCGCTCCAAGATTTATCGACTTAAGCAGCGATGCTACAGCTAGCACCCTGAAAGGTGTGAAAGCTGCTATGCAAAGTGGTGCACAGTTGGTTTACGCAAAATCAGCTATTGCTGGTCAACAAACTGTAGCCAACGCAGGGGATGATACCTCTGAAGTGTCTGTAAGTGGTGTTGATGTTCAGACTGACTTTGGATACCCAGATGCAGAAGAAATGACTGAAGCAATGTTAGCTGGCTGGGTACAATTGGATATTGGTACCGATTTCAACTTTGTATTAGGTACTGCTGATGCGACCACTCCTGATGCTGGAACTTTTGGTATAGCACCGGGTGGAACAGCGACAGATTATACCGATGACGCATGCCACGTAATTTATACCGATGCGGCTGACGCAAATAGTGCTCCAGTCATTACCGTGGTTGATACTGGCTGTTAATTAGCAAAGCCAATTAAAACTGGTTTTTTGCAGATGAATAACGGTGAGAATATCATCTAATATTACGCATACAAAAGGCTTCACTATAGTGGAGCTTATTGTGGTGGTTATCATACTGGGTATTCTTGCCGTAGTTGTTGCCCCTCGCTTCCAAGGAACAGGAGGGGTAGCAGAATACACTTATCAAGCTCGTCTAATATCTTCTCTTCGCACTATGCAACAACGCGCAATGAACGATACTCGCGAAGACTATTGTTTCCAGGTGAACATATTTACTGGCGCAAATTCTTCGTTTGGTCCACCGACGCTTATTTACAAAAATAGTACCCGTGCATTGTCTTGCTCAACTACCATTGATAGCTCCGAAGAGGCAGCCTACATGGTCGCTAATATCGATGAAATGGAAGCCGATAATGTGACTATTACCAGTGGAGGTGGCAGCATATTATTTAATCGATTTGGTTGTCCTGATAACGGCAGTGGCTTTTGTGCAAATGCTATAGAAATTACCTTCCAGGGTGATACTGAGGTATCGGTTTGTATTGAGTCACAGGGATATATACATGCCTGTGACTAATTCTAAAGTTCAAGCAGGGTTTACGTTAATAGAAATGATTATCGGCATTGTGGTTTTCGCAATTGCCTTAACATTCATTACCACGTTGATATTCCCTCAAGCTGGAAAGAGTGTTGACCCCATTATGCAAGTTAGAGCCACTGAATTAGCGAATACTATTATTAGTGAAATTACCGCAATGGGGTATGACGAAAATAGTCAAAACAGTGTTCGCTGTAACGATGACTTGAATGATGATGGTGATTTAGATGATGCAGGGGAGATTAGTTGCACGCCTATTGGCAACTTTGGCCCTGATAGTTCAGAGTTTCGCAACAATACAAATTCGAACTTCGATGACGTTGATGACTACCATGGGCTACAGCAGGGCGCCGGTTTTTCTGATGCTATCATTCGTAATTCCTTAGGCGAAATATTGTTAGTGGACGGTCAAAATCTGTACGCTGGTTTTAGTATTTCGGTTTTGGTGACTTACGACGGGGATATGGATGGCGTAACCGATAGTGATCAGTCATCTAAACTGATCCTCGTTTATGTAACTACGCCAGGGGGGGAAACTATTGAGTTTTCCGCTTACCGGAGTAATTACTAATGCAACGGATTAAACAAGGCGGTTTTACTTTAGTTGAATTAATAACGGTGCTGGTGGTATTGAGTCTGGTTTCAGTAGGCATTGCCGGCTTTATACGCACAAGCACAGAAATTTATGTGGATGTAGTAGAGCGAGACAAGTTGTTAAGTCAAGGACGGTTTGCAATACAGCGCATGAACCTGGAAATTAGTAACGCCCTACCAAACAGCTTAAGAATTGCAGGGGATAGCAGCATACAATGCCTGGAATTTACTCCCATACTATTTAGTAGTTTCTATTTTGATATTCCCGTTGCTCCTGAGCCTGCAAGTGACGAAATTAAACTAATTGCCACCGATGCGGCTGTAAATGATTATAGTTTTGAAGATGACCAATCTATCATCGTCTATCCCACCTCAGTGGATCACGTTTATGGAGAATCTTCTCGGCGTTTTTACCTTGGAAGTGAGCCGGAACTAGATTCCGAAGACTCTAAAAAGTTAGTCGTGACATTGGCAACAGAGGAGCAATTTGAAACGGATTCGCCCAGTTCTAGGGCATATGTTACCGGGGCACCTGTTAGTTTCTGTGTCACTGATAACAAATTATATCGTAAGCAGCAGTACCCCACGTCGCCTTTCCAATCGACGTCCATTAGTGGCGCGGTGCTTATGGCTGAAAATATTCAAAATGATTTAACCGGTTCAACTCAAGATATGCCATTTCGAATTGCAGAGGCAAGTTTAACCCGCAATGCCTTTGTTATTACACTTTTACGCTTTGAATTGAATGAGGAGCTCGTCGTTTTTAACAACGAGATACATATTCCAAATGTCCCCTAAGCCTTTTCAAAAAACCTTGCATCAACAATCTGGCAGCATGCTCATTATTGCCTTGTTTGTGATTGTCATTATGACCCTATTAGGTCTGACTATGGTTAAGCTACTGAGTTCATCTTCCGATTCCGTTATTCATGAAGTCTACGGCGCTAGAGCTTTACACGCTGCTCAATCATCTATGGAGCGCAATGTTAAAGACGCATTTCCTTTAACTCAAGATGGGTCTGGTAGTTGCGATAGCTTAAGTACGTTTTCCTTCGCTTCCGTGCCAGGACTACAGAACTGTCTCACTGTCTCAAGTTGCACCTTAACCACTGGATATGAAGATGAGACCACCCAATACTACCATTTTGAAAGTACTGGAATTTGCCAATCAGGAAGGATAGTTGCTAGTCGAACTGTGGCAGTTGATGCAATTGTGGAGTGAAGATGAGAATTCTATATGCAGTTGTTTTTTTACTGTTGGCAAGCTGGGCTGTTGACGCTGATGAAATTGAAGGGTTTTATCAATTTAATCAGTTGGAATGGACAGGTAGTGATTCTGTCTTAGATAGTTCTGATAAGAACAACCATGGTAGTCCAATTGGCGATGTTTCACCTGTCTCGTATTCAGCTGGCTCGTGCCGTTTATTAAATGTTCCTCGCAATACAAGTTCTTCTGAGCAAGACGCAGTGGATACGCAAGTTGATTTAAATCAGGTTGGTAATGACGGTAGTATCGCCTTTTGGTATCGCAGCAATTTGTCTTGGTCTAACTCAACTAAACGGCAGTTACTCGATGCATCAAACCAAGCACCTAGCCAGGATAAGTATTTTTATCTCTCATTGGGGGGAGGAACTTTACAGTTTGGCATAGAAGACGACAATGATTACGATATTACTGCCGAGCGCACGGGGTTATCCTATGCTGCAGATGAATGGGTTCACATTACCGTTACATGGGACTTATCAAATAAGCGGATTCAAATTTATGAAATTTCTGGTGGATCTGGAACGGTTTTAACAAGATCCGATAGTAGCTTACGCAATTTTCTTGGCGATATGGATACTCTCTATATCGGTGATAATCGCAGCAATTATATTGTTAACCAAGGTACGGGTAACTCAGCAAATGGACAATTTGAAGACGTTTATATCTATGACTTTAAACTTTCAAATTCACAAGTGCTTAGTTTGGCTAGTACAGAACCAGATTGCGAAGAATTAGACGCAGTTTTAGTCTCCCATTGGCCAATGGATGTTTGCTCATTAGATGGCACCAGTGGCGAAGTTATCGATATTGTTGCTGGTAAAAATGGTACCGCAATTGACGGTGCTAACATTGATATCAACGGTAAGCTATGTCAAGCCAGTGAATATGCCGGTAACGGCGAACATATCAATATTCCCCACGATGCTAATTTTGAATTGAGCGATGGCAGTATCGCCATGTGGTTTCGACTTGATGATTTAGACCCTCCAAGTAATTCATACTTTAATGGACGAGCCCTATTTTCAAAAGATTCTACGGGGTTTGATAGCGGCGGTGGACACTTAACGATATACGTTGGGTCAAATGGAGCCATCAAGGCCAGGCACCAGTCGACCTCAAATAATTACAATCTTAGCTCTAGCGCAAACTTAATTTCTGAAAATCAATGGCACCATTTGGTGTACACATTTGGCAGCTCTGGGATTAAAATTTATATTGATAAACAATTAGTTGCAACTAACACTTACACAGGCGGTATTGGCGGAAACCCTGAGCCAATAATATTAGGTGCTGGGGCATCTCACACCGGTGACAATGAATCTGCCCCCGATGACTTGAAAGACTACTTTATGGGTGACATAGATGATGTGCGTCTATATCAAGGGCAGTTGAGTCAAGAGGAAGTGGATAACCTGTTTGCGGAGTCAGAAAGTGTTTGTATTACCTGTGAAACGGATATTCTAGTTGCTCAATATCAATTTGAGCAAAGTGAATGGCTAGGCGCCAACACAGTCACGGATTCCTCCAGTAATGGCTATCATGCAACGGCGTTAGGTGCGGCAATCCCCATTAATCCATCGGAACAAGTTGCCTGTCGTGCTATGGAAATACCTGCTAGTGCTAGCTTAGACAGCCAGTTTAATGGGATTGACACAGGTATCGATGTTAATGTCATAGGCAACAAAGGAAGTATTTCATTTTGGTATCGCAGTAATGAGGCTTGGAATTCAGGCAATTCCCGTCAGCTATTTGATGCATCAACCGATGTAGGAGGTGATGTGGGTAACTCTCGCTTCTTTTACTTTGCGATTTTAAGCGGTGGCCAGCTTGATTTTAAACTAGAAGATGAAAACGACCTTAATTTTGGTGCACAAACTAAATTGAGCCTTTCCTATGCAGCCGATACTTGGGTGCATGTTGCAGTAACTTATGATTTAGAGTCAAAAACAAGTGCAATCTATTTAGATGGCGTTAAGCAAAGTGTTTCTATTACTGCGCAATCGGGATTAAGTACTGAAATAGGCGATTTTGACACTTTATACATAGGTGATAATCGCAGTGCCTATCTCTCCAATGGCAGTACTCAAAATTCTGCAAATGGCGAATTTGATGAAGTTCGTATTTATAACTATGTGCAAACTAGCACAGAGGTGAATTTCGACAAAGATGCCCTAAGTACTTGTTCGTTTGTGTATAAATACCTAATTGATCATGATGGCAATGGTTTAACCTGCGACCCTGAGCCTGTCACTATAAAAGCCTGTGCTAATGAAAGTTGTAGTGAGCTTTATGATCAAGATATTACCGTTAAGGTGAGCCCTAATACTGGTTGGCCTGATGGTGAAACGGTAACTATTTTAGCGGATACTCCAGCCAGTTTAACCTTGAGTAAACCTGATCCTGGTACTGTGACCTTAGATGTGGTGGATGAAAATGTTGAATGTACCGGGGTCTCAGGTGGAAGTTGTGATTTAACCTTCAGTGATGCTGGTTTTCAGTTTATCGGTGCTAGCAAAACAGACACTTTCCCTGATCAGATAGCCGAGAGTAACTTTACTTCGGCTCAACTACGGGCAATTCAAACGGACGATTCCAGTGGCAGTAATCAATGTGTCGCAGCCCTTGTGGGGGCCCAAGATTTAACCTTTAATTTAAGTTGTGATGACCCGAGTAGCTGTTTAACGCCAGTACAAACCGGAAGTGGCACTATTAACTCAGGCTCAGACGCTACCGTGTCTTTGACTTTCGATAGTAATGGTTACGCCTCTTTAGGGGCTTTCTCTTATGCAGACGCGGGACAAATAAGTCTATCTGTGCAAAGTGAAATTGATGATGCCACTTACTTAAGTGGGTCTACTCAATTTGTGGTTTACCCTGACAGAATAGACATACAATCTACTTCAACTACGTCTTTGAGTCGTGCAGGGGGGGAATTTGGCTTAGAGGTGACAGCGCGGGGAAGTGATAACGGGATTTTACCTAACTATCAGCCACAGCAAATTGAATTGTGGCTACAGCGAGCTCTTCCAACAAGTATCAGCGGTGATAGCGGTGTGCTGACGTATGCGCAAAGCGGTACTATTGTCGCCTCTGAAACCGGCAGCTTTAAGTCAAGTGTCATTTCTGCCAGTAATACAAATATTGCCAGCAGTAATGGTGTGTATAGTTTTACCGCCGATTATGCTGAGTATGGGACGGTTAATTTGGATATTCGTGATGCAGATTATTTCGGTCATACGATAGGCTCCACTTCTGCCGGCGGCGGCAGCCCTATTACTTTGGGCCTCTTTATACCCGCATATTTTGATGTGGATGCAAACTCGCCCCAGTTAGCGGATAACTGTGCGGTAACATCTGGTTTTACGTATTTAGGTCAGAATACGGCTTTTGCGACACCTCCACAATTCGTTGTGACCGCAATGAATGCAAAAGGAAACATTACCACCCACTATCAACTAGATAGTTTATGGTCGTGGTTAGGTTCTTCGAGTGAAGATTATATAATTATGTCTGATAGTGGACATGTTGGCAGTATCAACTTTTATGGTTCTCCAGATATGGATGTGACCGATCAAGGCGTTGCAGGTAGCAGAGCCTTAACAATAAATAATGCATATATAAATTATTCTAAATCAACTACGCCTTATGGTCCTTTTTCGGCGAGTTTGGAAATGAACATTTTACCGAGTTTCTTCACTGACAGCACTTATGCTAGTGCGCCGGTCTGTTACCATCAAAGTTATGACATAAATGATGACTGTGATGCTGTCTCTTCAGTTGGTGCTTTGGATGATACTAATAATATGCTTAATTTAGTTGCTATTGGCGGAACTGAATATCGTTGGGGACGGATTGTTATAGATAACGGGTTTGGCCCAGAGACAGAAAACATTCTGCTACCCGTTTCAACTGAGTATTTTAATGGAACTGATTTTATTCAAAACACCGATGATACTTGTACCTTACTAACCTTAACTGCGAGTGATTTCATTATCACAGATTCCAGTGGTTCGAGTACTTCAGCAATTAGCGTGTTAACCAGCGATTTTGGTATGACCAGCGGCAAAACCCTCGGTTTTGAGGGCATTGACGTCAAAAATGCAGATATTTCAGTTATGGGCGAGTATCGGATTGAGTTGTTACCTGTCGGGGATGCCTCAATTACTTGGGATGATTTTTTGCAGTATGACTGGAATGGAAGCGATAGTGGGATTGGCAATCCATCGGCGATTGTTTCCTTTGGCCAGTTTCGCGGAAACGACCGAATTATACATTGGCGCGAAACCGGAAATTAATCTTCCACGATAATGTAGCATGGTCTTCAGGCCATGGGCATATCGCACGTTCCGCTGATTTTGTGCGGGGCTTGTAGCATGGTCTTTAGGCCATGGGCATATCGCATGTTCCGCTGATTTTGTGCGGGGCTAAAGCACCCGCCTACAGGTGTTCTTGTAGCATGGTCTTTAGGCCATGGGCATATCGCATGTTCCGCTGATTTTGTGCGGGGCTAAAGCACCCGCCTACA
>NZ_JAUORV010000022.1 GCF_030548205.1 Aliiglaciecola sp. 3_MG-2023
GGCATAATTCATTCCTTGAATTAAGAATACTTTAAGCATAGTTGATGTGGGTTTCCCTAGGGTCCAGTTTGTGGCTGTCCATGTCAAACTCTTTGCTTTGTTAGAATTAACATGCAGTACCACATGGGTGTGATTACTCATCACCGCATAAGCACACACCTCAATGGCAAATACGGCAGTTAAAAACAACAACCTGTCTTCCACCCACTGGCGACGGTGTTCATAACTTTTTCCAGTCAGTTTATCTTCGCCACACAAAAAAGCCCGACGAACACAGCGGGATACACAATGATAATAAGGGGTGTCTGAAAGACTGATTTGGCGCTTCCTTGCCAATGGCATAATTCATTCCTTGAATTAAGAATATTTAAGAATAGTTGATGTGGGTTTCCCTAGGGTCCAGTTTGTGGCTGTCCATGTCAAAAAAGTAAAATGTGAGAGGTTTATTCGACGTTACGGCCTTTTCCCATTGCGAATCATATGAAAGCAATTAACTACTTCCTTCATAGCGCTTCGGTTTTTACGCTCGATAAAGGTTTTCTAGAAAGTGATACCCTTGCTTACAACACATTAAATCAATAACCGCGTTTTTTCCAAAATTGAATCTCGCCATCAGCGTACTCTTCTAAAACCGTGAAGGTTTTTTCAGCTACAATTTTACCTTCACATTCAATTACCATGCGCCAGTCACCCACCTTGTCGTGAATGGGGGACCATACTGTATCGCCTAAATAGAATTCCCAATTGTTGTTTCGCACATAAACGTCACCGGTAAAGGGTGGCATTATATTGCCCTTTTTGTCGGGAATATTTGGATGATAAATAGTGAATTCCAACTTCAGCCCTTTGCCCTTTTTGACCTCCAAAATAAAGCCGAATTCCACATCTAAAGTAGCAGGGATTTTCGTTGTGAAATTACGAATAGAAGGTAGTTCTTTACTCTTGGTGTCCCAGCCTTCGTAAAGGCCAAAACTGGTTATTTCAAATTGGGCTTTATGTTTTGCCATTACTGCGAATCTCTTAAATTCTATCGGTGAGATTTATCTAACTTAGTGGGCCTTGAGCAATTCACTCACCGCTTTAAAATGTTTGTGTTTAGCATCTTTTAACCAACCAAAAACCACCATTTCCACGGAAACCAGATGACAACCGGCTGCGATCAATTGTTGCTTTGCTAGTTCTCGGTCTGATTCATAACGGGAAGCCGTAGCATCCCATGCAATGGTAACCCTATAATTCGCCTTAAGGGCATCAATGGCTGTTTGATACAAACACACATGAGATTCAGCACCTAACAACAACAAATTCGCTTTACAACTTGCGGTTCTGAGTTGATCCAAGTGCGCCACTAAATCTGTTTGCGCAAAAGCAGAAAATGCGGTTTTGGTAAAGTTACGTTGAACATAAGGCTGCAACAACTCGTGGGTTTCTCCTAACCCTTTGGGGTACTGCTCTACCCCTGTAATGGGTATATCAAACAGTTGTGCAGTCCCAAGCAACGTAAGACAGCGCCGCAATAAAGCTTGGTGATTGTGCATCGTTGCAAACAATTTTCGCTGTATATCGACCATTAACACTTGTGTTGTTTCTGGCGTCATTTCTTTAATTGACATATATCTGATACCCCCATGGTGCCATTGCCAGCTCGGTATTTGACTTAATCTCTACGCGTTTATTCTCGAAAAAAGAGCTAAACTCCCCTAAGCATAACGTCCCTTGGAACTTCACTAGTATTGAGTGATTAGATAAGTTTAACACAACAAAAATTTTACTCGTTTTATCTGACCGTACAAAACTAAACACCTGTTTAGGGGCAGAATTAGGAACATGGATCATTCTTGCCCCCCATTGCCCGTTATGCAAGGCAGAGTGTGATTTTTTAAGGTGAATTAATCTTTGATACAAATCACCTATATGATGGGGCTGCCAATGAATGGGATCTTTTTCAAAAAACGCCAGACGTTTTGTTTCCCCAGCTTCTTGTCCATTGTGGATCAGTGGCATACCTTCGCCAATCACCGACAACACAATTGCAGCCTCTAACCCCTGTTGAAATTGCTCATGTTGAGTACCATCCCACGCATTTTTATCGTGATTACTCAAAAAAGTCATTCGATGCGCTTCTATGGGGTAAGACTTTTCATTCCAAGAATAATATTTAAAAAGCTTACTAATAGGTAAGCCATGACATGTAATACCATGCATAATCTCATTCCAACTCCACGCATAAGTCATGTCAAAAGCATCTTGATGGAGATCTTTTGACTCCCACTCGGCCAACATGAATACGGGTTTGATGGTATCTAACTCTGACCGCACTTTTGCCCAAAAATCATTTGGGATAAATCCCGCCACATCACACCTGAAGCCATCAATGTCAGCAACTTCCACCCAATAACGCATAGCGCTAGCAATATAGGCACGAAGCGCAGAATGAGAGTAATCAAAATCAATAACATCATCCCAGTTCCACCAAGGAGTGGGTGTAAAGTCGCCCTTGTAATCCCTTGCGTACCAGTCGGGATGCTCTTCCACGAGCCGATTATCCCACGCACTATGGTTACATACCCAATCGAGAATAATCTTGAAGCCAAATGCATGGGCTGCTTTTACAAAACCCTGAAAATCCCCTAAATCACCGAACTCCGGATTCACGGCATAATAATCTTTCACCGAATAGGGACTGCCCAAGGAACCTTTTCGGTTCTTTTCTCCAATGGGATGAATTGGCATAATCCACAAGATATCGACACCGAGAGATTTTAAGCGAGGAAAATGAGCTTGTGCAGCATTGAAAGTTCCCTCAAAGGTGAATTGGCGAATATTCACTTCGTATATCACCGCATTTTTCACCCACTCAGGAGTATCAATTTGCACATATTTTTTGGGTGTATGATCCATTGGGAATAAATCCTGTTTGCTCGGCGAACCCTTTAAATTAGTTGGCGTTCTCCATGATACAAGTTGAATTGCGAGCCTTTAATAAAACCGATTAAAGCAATATCTAACTCTCGACATAAATCTACCGCCAAACTGGTAGGCGCGCCTACGGCAATAATCATGCTAAAACCCGCTCTAGCCGACTTTTGCACCATTTCAAAACTTACCCTGCCACTTAGCAATACGGCATATTGACCGGGTAACTGCGCCATGTGTTTACCGATTAACTTATCCAAAGCATTGTGCCTGCCAATATCTTCACTTGTGGCAACTAAATTTCCTTGCTTATCTATTAGACCAGCGGCATGCACCCCACCGGTTTTGAAAAAAACAGCTTGCTGTTGGCGCAATTTATTGGGTAACTCTGAGACCGTCCTCACTGCCATCGAAACCCGATTTTCATCATCTATAGGCAACAAGTTTTCTAATAAGCGGTCGATATTTTGTTGTCCGCACACTCCGCAACTTGAAACAGATAATTGACTCGTCTTGTACGTCGATAAATCAACGTTACTGCCTGGTTTCAAGGTGATCACAATTCGATTACTGGTGTTTTGTTTTAATTTACCCTTGCCTGTATGTGTAATGCTTAAGATATCGCTAACTTTGAGTAAATCAATAGACTGCAACCAGCCCTTGACCAAATTAACATCATCACCGGGAGTTCGCATGGTGGAATGTAAGTACACCTTTTGCGTTTCATTCGCAGTCTTATAAAACTTAAGCCAAATTTCCAATGGCTGCTCGCAAGCAATCCAATCGACTTTGTGGTTCGCTGAATCGTGATAGCTGACGATATTATATTGAATCGATTCTTCCATACTGGGCTTTTATTAAATAAACTCCATAACAGAATACAGTATCTGGAACATTAGGGGATGATATCAACAAAATATAGTTTCAATTACTTAATCTAGAGACTGCTACTCTATTCTGCAACGGCTGCCTCTGCCAGCCTAATACAATCATATGCGGGTTATTCAGTAGCTTTAAAATAACGATTATCACCTAAAAAAAAGACCAAAATTCAATATTTAGATACTCATCACTTATTTTTTATCGCTTAAATATACCTTGGAAAAAGTCATAAACTGAGCTAAAACATAGTATGGTCACCGCCGATTCTACCAGCGCGACTAACTTGCAGCATGAGAGGCTTTAAAGGTGTATAACACTACAATATGTTACCTATTAAATGAGCTGATAATTCAATTTCGGCTAAAACCCAAGTCTCAGTTTGCTAGTCATTATTAGCCATGGTTAAACACTTTACTCAAAATAAGCACACCATTATCACCTTAAGTCCAAATTGTTCAGCCAGTTGGAAGGAGATAAAATTAGTCGTATTGCTGATAACAGTATTTGTCCTGTTAATTGCGATAATTTGGGCATTCTTGGGGATTTGGTTAATTTTGCCCTTCGCGGGTTTTGAAGTCGCACTACTTGCTTTTTTAATGCATAAAGTCAATCGGCGTTGTTACAGCCAACAAGTCATTACCATTAACCCAGATAAGGTTCAGATAGAATGTGGTGTCAAACAGCCCGTATTTAAATGGCAGTTTGAAAGGCGAAAAACACACTTGTCGGTCATAGAGGCAGAAAATGCATATGACCGACTACAAATGATGTTAACTGATGAGAAAATCAGCATTAAGCTAGGAGAGTTTTTAAATCAACAAGATTGTGTCATTGCTCGCGACTTACTCACCCAAAATGGCATCATGGAAGTGAATGACAAATGGTGGAAAACTCACTAACAAAATCTTATTCAATCGACGTATTTTACCGCAGTTCCGCAAATACTCACCATAAGCATACTGCCATTTTGACCAATAACTTCATAATCAATGTCAACTGCAATCACTGCATTAGCGCCCATCATTCGAGCTTCTTCGGTTAATTCAGTAAATGCGATTTTGCGGGCTTTAGTCAACTCTTGTTCATAGGATCCCGAACGTCCTCCGACTATGTCACGTATTGAAGCAAAAATATCTTTGAGTATATTCGCCCCCATTATTGCTTCGCCTACTACCACACCGTAATAATGCTCAATTTTCTTACCATCTAAGTTATTTGTGGTTGTCACTAACATATTTTTTCTCCTAATAAAGTGGCCATTTTGTCCATTAAAGTCGTTGAATCCGCACTTTCATAATGCTTAGGGGTTGCAACTCCCCACACGGGCTTAGGCCAGGCGACATCGTTTTGAAATCGGGCAATATGATGAATATGCAGTTGCGAAACCATATTACCGAGGGCTGCTATATTCAATTTAAAAGGTTGAAATACATGTTTGATAGATTCACTCAGAATTTTAGACTCATACCAAAGCTGACTTTGCTGGGCTTCATTCAAATCAATAATCTCAGAGACATTGTTAACCCGGGGCACTTGGATAAACCAAGGGTATTGAAGATCGTTTAATAGTAAAATTTTACTCAGAGGTAAATCACATACCTCAAAGCAGTCTTTGGCTAATTGTGGGTCGAGTTGGAAATCAGCATTATGCATGCTTTCTCCTTATATTTTTGTTGCGACTACTGTTAACAGTGCCCGTTGTCCAATTGCCACGTTTTCATTCGGAAAAACAATGGCTTCATTATCAAACTCACAGCGGTATTCCGCGCCCGTTTCAGAGGCTAACAAATATCCTTTTTCAAAGTCAGTAAAATTTGGGGTATCAGTATCGAAGTGTAATTTGAAATCTGCTTGATGCTTATTGATGACCTGATTCACTCGATAAATAAAACATTTCCGGGGCGAAAATTCAGGTAATTTCAATTCTTTTTTGACGATAAGATCAGTTAAGGTCTTTCTAACGGCGACAAATTTAGACATATCATTTTCACCGAATCGCTGAACCTTTCCTAATTCAACGGTAAACCCATGAGCGCCAAACTGGTGAGATGAATAATAACTAAAAGTAGTAGTGGGGCTTTCAGAGAGTAAAAAAGTGTTCACCCCACAAGCATATAAAAACGCCAGCTGTTCAAGGCTGTGTTGCTTACCATGCAAAAATGGGTATACCGCAAATTTGTCATTTTTAGACGCCCGAATAGCAGTGTGCAAATCGTAATGTAAACGCTCTGAAGCACTCCCTCCTTGAGTATAAAAATCTGCTACCACTTGCTCCAGCTCTTTTGCCCGCTGCCGTTCTACGTTGTTCCCGCCGGCAGAGGTAGCATGAGCACCGCTAAACAATCGATTTAAGTTTTCTTCTACAAAACGCTTTTCAATATCCATTGACGGTAAATTGGCAAAAATAACCAAAAGTCGATGTTGAGGGTTGAGTTCTAAACGAAGAATTTGTGATACCAAATCATCGCATATTTCAATGGGTGCTGTTTCGTTCCCGTGAACGCCACAAGACAACACTATATCCTTTCGAGAGGAACCCACTGGGGTAAACTGAATGATCCCCGGGCTAGTTATATTGACGATGACACCATTGGCTAACACAAACTCAGTGGGCTGATTAAATAATTGAGGTTCGGTTCTGGAAAGCGCCAGAAATTGACCTGATAAGGTGAGCCTCTCAACTAACATATAACCTCTTAATGTTATAAATAATGGCAGCTAGCTAGTTGCCAAGTTACAAACCAGACACACTGGGTTTAAGCAGGTCTGGACATAAATGGCTGTGACGTTCCCACTATTAAATCTGTATGATACAAGTGAACAAAATCACCTTGTGGAATCGCTTTGGAAAAGAGAAATCCCTGTCCGCACTCAATACCAATTTCGCGCAACATATGCATTTGTTCTAAGGTTTCAATGCCCTCAGCTACTATGTCACAATTTAGCGCTCTTCCAATCACTTGGGCGGCTTGAATAATAGCCAAGTTGACTGGGTTTTCTTCCAATCTCAGTACGAATGTTTTATCTATTTTTATCGCATCTAAAGCCAAATCACGAATATAGGCTAAATTCGAATAGCCTTTACCAAAATCGTCTACAGATACCCGCATTCCCAACCCTCGGGCTTCTGACAACTGACGTTTAACCATCAACGAATTAGAAAGTGCTACGTCTTCGGTTAGTTCAAGTTCTAAGCAGTTTAAATCGATATTATAGCGTTTCTGCAACTCTCGCAGCTTGGGAATAAACTTAAAGTCGTATAACTGAGTGGGTGACATGTTAACCGACAAGACAATATCGATCCCTTGCTGTTTAAAATCCAGTGCACTTTGAAACGCTCTTTCTAAGGTCCAGTTTCCCAATTCATTCATCATATTATACGATTCAGCGGCTTCGATTAAAGCGCCAGGAAATAACACACCGTCTAAAGGGTGGTTCCACCTTAAAAGGCACTCTGCCCCAACTATTTTCAATGTTTTTAAACTAACTTTAGGTTGGAAATAAATCTCTAATTCATTATTTTGAAATGCCCGCTTCAAATCGGCTTTTAACGCTAAAGAACGACCACTTTGGCCTTTTTGGCTCATATTGAGAATATGTAAATTCTCGTACTTATTTTCTTTGGCTTGTTTTAACGCGGACTCGGCGGCAGCCAGTAACTTAATAGTATCTTGATTATCTGGTTCATTCGCCACTGCACCAACGTTAAAGTCTGCAATAAACGCATGGCCGTCAAAGTTTATGGGCGTTTTGAAATGTTCTACTAAGTGATCAAAATGGAAACGCAATTGTCTATCACCATGGCGACCAGGGATCACGATCCCAAATATGTCCCCACTCATTCTGCCGAATAAAATTTCTCGTCCAAATAAATACTTAATGCGATTAGCGATAGCCAACAAAATAATATCGCCGACTTGGTAACCAAGGGAACTGCTAACGTCTGAAAAGCGTACGACATCAATTAACATTAAAGATAACTTGTTATCGCGCTTCACCGCTTCATCGATACGATCTAAAAACGCATATCTATTTGGAATTGTTGCTAACGTCTGATGAGCCTGACCCATATTATTTTTCTTATTAGGCACCCTGCTAGGCGATTAATAAGATTCTATACGTATCTGGGTACAATTGAAAAGGCTCAATTACATAATTGAGCCTTTTCCTAGCGTATTCGCTGTTTTGTTCATCAAAGAGTTAATTTAGTCAGGGTCTATTTTTGCCTTCACTTAAACTATTTACTTAGAAGCCTTGTTCTACCTCACAAGCGTCTAGTTTCCAAATTCGATCGACGTAATTTTGTATGGAACGGTCCGACGTAAACTTGCCCATTCTGGCACAATTTAGAATGGCCATACGCGCCCACTCTTTAGTGTCTCGATACGCCTTATCCACCTCTTTTTGCGCATTTGAATAGGCTTCAAAATCTGCTAACACTAAATAAGGATCACCGTCTTCAAGCAAACTATGCTTCAACGAAGATAAGGCTCCAGGTTTACCAGGGGTAAAATAGTCGGTTTCCAACCAATCTAAAATCGCCTTAAGTTCGGAGTTTTGATAATAATAATCGTAAGGGTTGTAACCTTGCGCATGCAACTGCTCAACTTCTTCTACGGTTAAACCAAAGATAAAGATATTTTCATCACCCACTTCTTCGGCAATCTCAATATTCGCGCCATCCATGGTGCCAATAGTCAAAGCACCATTTAATGATAGCTTCATGTTACCTGTGCCTGACGCTTCTTTACCCGCCGTTGAAATTTGCTCAGATACGTCTGCTGCAGGGATCATTTTTTCAGCTAAACTCACCCGATAATTGGGCAAAAACACGACTTTTAATTTTTGATTCACTCGCTCGTCGTTATTGATACGCTCTGCAACCATATTAATAGCGTAAATAATATCTTTGGCTAGCTTATAGCCCGGAGCGGCTTTAGCACCAAATAGAAAAACCCTCGGATGCATGTCGTAGTCGGGGTCCTCCAATAGCCTGCGATATAACGCCATGATGTGCAGTAAATTTAGATGTTGACGTTTATATTCATGTAATCGTTTGATTTGAACATCAAAAATAGCTTTAGGATCAATTTCAATTGCGGTTAAATTTTTCACTTCAGTGGCTAAGGCAACTTTATTATTAAGCTTGATTTTCATAAAGTCTTTTTGAAACTTAGCTTCCTTTGCAAACTTCTCAAGGCCTTTTAATTTATCTAAGTGCAGTGGCCAGTCAGTACCAATTTTTTTGTCTATCAATGCTGATAATTTCGGGTTACACGCTTTTAGCCATCGACGGGGAGTAATGCCGTTGGTTACATTAGTAAGCTTGTTAGGCCACATCTGGTCAAACTCTGGAAATAAATTGCTTTTAACTAACTTGGAATGGATCTCAGCCACCCCATTAACCGCGAATGATCCTATGACGGATAAATTCCCCATACGCACCATTTTGTCGCTGCTCTCTTCAATAATTGACAACTTTTGCTTGATCTTATTATCACCAGGCCACTTTTTTTCAACTTCGGCTAAAAAGCGAGAATTAATTTCGTAAATAATCTCCAAATGACGAGGTAATATTTTTTCAATCATTCTTGCTGGCCACTTCTCTAGCGCCTCAGGCAATAAAGTATGATTTGTATAAGCGAAGGTTTGATGACAAATTTTCCATGCATCATCCCAATCCAGTTCGGCGCGATCCACCAAAATACGCATTAATTCTGGGATCGCGATGGCGGGATGGGTATCATTCAACTGAATAACAACTTGTTGAGAAAAACGGCTCCAATCATCCCCATGAGCGCGTTTGTAGCGCCGAATAATGTCTTTAAGTGAACAGGCACAAAAAAAGTACTGCTGAATTAAGCGCAACTCTTTACCTGCTTCGGTTTCGTCATTAGGGTATAGAACTTTAGAAATGGTTTCGGCTTGCACATTTTCTGATTGGGCATCAACGTAGCCACCAGCATTGAATACATCCCAGTTAAAATAACCTGAAGCTTGGCTTTGCCATAGGCGTAAAACGTTGACGGTTTTACCGCCAAAACCAACCACTGGAATATCCCAAGGAATACCTTTTACAATAGAACCAGGGTGCCACTCTTTTAATATACGTCCATTTTCACCGTATTTAGTTTCTACATAGCCAAATAATGGTACTTCTTGAATAGATTCAGGGCGGCATATTTCCCAAGGATTACCATAATCTCGCCAACTATCTGGTCGTTCGATTTGCACACCATTTTTAATTTCCTGACGGAACAACCCATTTTCATAGTGAATACCATAACCAACAGCGGGCAGGTCCATAGTTGCAAGGGAGTCGATAAAACAGGCCGCTAAACGCCCCAGCCCGCCATTACCGAGTGCCATATCAGGTTCTTCTTCCATCACATCAGTAAGACTAACACCCAATTCTTGAAGGGCTTGTTCTGTCACTTCAAATAAGCCTAAATTATGCAAATTATTCGACATTAAACGACCCATTAAGAATTCGGCGGAAAAATAATGTACCGCACGAGTATCGTTTAAATAATGGGATTTTTGAGTACGGCGTAAACGCTCGAGGACTTGTTCTTGTACAGCAGCGCAAGCCGCTTTCCACCATGCATGATTGTTGGCTTTATTTTCATCTGTCCCCAAAGAACAATGGAGGTGACGGACAATTGAATCTTTAATATCACTCTTACTGAGCTTCTCTGGCTCATCTAAGGCTTTGCTTTTAAGATTAACTTTTGGCATGACAGAACTTCCCACTATTACAACTAACAATTCAATCTAAAAGCTGTAATAAAATTACAGCTCATATTATGACCGTAGTTGTAGCAGGAAATTCCAATCAATTCTGTTAATAAATTGTTAATTTAAAGGTTTTAATTGATTTTTTTATAAAAAATCGGCCACCATTAACAAATTAAAAACAGAATAAACACATTTTTTAAACATTTTTCGATTTAAACACGCCATCTACTAAATTTTGCGCTTCATTTAGAAGACTATCTAGGTGTGTTTCACCATTAAAACTCTCTGCATAGATTTTATAAACGTTCTCTGTGCCGGAAGGACGAGCGGCAAACCAACCATTTTCGGTACTTACTTTCACCCCACCAATAGCAGCATTGTTACCTGGCGCATGGGTTTGAATGTTGTTGATTTTTTCACCCGCCAATTGAGTAGAAGTAATCACCGATTTATCCATTTTGCTTAACACTTGTTTTTGCTCATGGCTGGCAGCAACATCAATGCGCTTGTAACATGGTGAACCGAACTGCTCTGTTAACTTTTGATAATGTTCACCAGGGTCGCTGCCCGTAACCGCCATAATTTCGGCCGCTAATAAACATAGAATAATACCATCTTTATCGGTTGCCCAAGGCTGTCCATTTCTGCGTAAGAAAATACCACCGGCACTTTCCTCCCCAGAAAAGCCAAACTCACTGTTTAGCATGCCTTGTACAAACCACTTAAAGCCCACCGGCATTTCTGACAACTCTCGCCCTAGGGATTTAGCAACTCGGTCGATCATGCTGCTGGAAACTAGGGTTTTGCCAATTTTCAAATGGCTCGGCCAATCACTGCGGTGTTGGTAAAGGTAGTTAATCGCTACTGCTAGGTAATGATTAGGGTTCATTAGGCCTGCGGTTTTAGTGACTATTCCATGACGGTCGAAATCGGGATCATTACCAAAGGCCACATCGAAGTCTTGACGAAGCTCTATGAGACCAGCCATGGCATAAGGAGAAGAACAATCCATGCGAATTTTGCCGTCTTTATCACGATGCATAAATCCAAATTGTTGATCAACTTTATTGTTCACCACCTTGATATTCAGGTTATATCTATCAGCTATTTTATCCCAGTAGCCTAACCCCGCCCCACCTAAGGGATCGGTCCCAAGGCTCAATCCTGCTTCGGATATGGTTTTTAGATCCACCACTTGATCGAGTTCGTTTACATATTGTTCGCACAAATCGACTTCTTGAACAAACTCCGATTTCATCGCCGAATCAAAGTCCATTCGTTTAATTTCGGAGCACCCAGCGGCAATAATGCTGTTCGCTCTATCTTGGATCCAGTTAGTCGCATCCCCGTCGGCAGGACCACCATGAGTGGGATTATATTTAAACCCACCATCTTCAGGTGGGTTATGGGAAGGCGTAATTACCACACCATCGGCTAACCCCGATTGCTTACCACGGTTGTAATTAAGAATAGCGTGGGAAACCACAGGTGTAGGTGTATATCCACGGGCCTGTTGCACAATCATGTTAACCTGATTCGCCGCTAAAACTTCTACTGCAGTAATAAAAGCAGGCTCTGATAATGCGTGGGTGTCCATACCGATGTACATGGGGCCAGTGGTATTTTGATTGCTTCGGTATTCAGCTAATGCCTGACATATAGACGCAATATGCACATCTGTGAATGTATTTAAAAAAGCACTACCACGATGACCAGAGGTACCAAAGGACACAGCTTGTGTTGGGTCGTCTAGATTCGGTTTATTGGAATAATAAGCGCTGACTAAACGCGCAACATTGACTAGTTGTTCTGGAGCGGCCGGCTGTCCTGCCTGTGGATGAATTGCCATAATAATCCTAGTAGTGAGTTTTAGTGAGTTACGCTTTAAATATTTTACTTAAGCGTTCTAAATTGCTTTTAGAATACCCTAACAAAGCAGCGGTATTAGTTAGCATAGTACATTTTTTCTCAGTATTGTTATTCGTGACTACCCAATATTCAGAACCTGGGATTTGTTTTGGATTGGTGCTGCTGCCTGACTCTAACAATTTCTTTTTATCGGTCGCAAAATAGAGTCGACCTTTACCTTTTATTTCCAATACAGCGTTAAAACGTTCTGGATGAGTTTGATGCAATGCACCTAGCATCTTTAAAAAACGTTCAACTTTACTCATGGGCTGATCGAAAGTTTCTTGATTTAACAAGTCGAACAACGAACTTGCATCAACCACTTCGTCACCGGTTGTTTGTGCGTTTGCCTGAGCATCTCGGGCTTTTTTAACTTTATTTATATCTTTAACTTCTCTATTCACTTCTGCAGGTTTAGACACGTCGACATTGGGGTTCTCCCCTGCTTCTAACCCTAACTCGTCAATCAAAATTCGACGCAAGATATCTGAAGCACTTTCACCGATATGCTTAGTTTGAGAGGCAATAAATCCATATAGTTCATCGTCGATAGTAATCGTTTTCATTTTTCTAATAACTGCTATTTAAAAGTGGCACTATTATAGGACGAATGATATTTTTTTTTCAGTAAAAAATTCACTTCTCTTTTCTAGTTCGCTGTATTTGCTACTTATTACTGACATACCTTGTTATTTTTTAGGTCTAAAGATCAAAAATATAATTGGATTTATACCTGTGTATTAACCCCAAGAGTTACACTGTGCATCCCATAGTCTAAAATTAAGGTAAGTGAGTATTACGTTTCAAATACTAAAATAAAAAACAAGGTATTGCTAACTATGCATCCACAATTGCAAGATGCCATGAATCAAGTATCACAACAGGTCATTGGCAAACCCAAACAAATTAAATTAGCCTTTACCTGTTTATTAGCTAATGGCCACTTATTAATTGAAGATTTACCTGGCATGGGTAAAACAACGCTATCCCACGCCCTTGCAGGCGTGTTTGGACTAGATTTTTCACGCATCCAATTTACGTCAGATTTGTTACCCGCCGATATGCTTGGTTTAAATATTTTCGATAGCACAAAGCAATCGTTTCAGTTTCACCCTGGGCCTATTTTTAACCAATTGATTCTCGCCGATGAAATTAATCGCGCGAGTCCAAAGACACAAAGTGCGTTATTAGAAGCAATGGAAGAAAAACAAGTAAGTTTAGATGGGGAAACACGAACATTACCCACCCCATTTTTTGTCATTGGAACGCAAAACCCTATGCATCAGTCAGGTACCTATCCTTTACCAGAATCTCAACTTGATCGTTTTTTAATGCGCATTCAATTAGGCTATCCAGATTGGCAAGCTGAAAAAACCATGCTTTTAGAACAGAATATTAATGTCAATAAAACACCTCAGCCTAGCTTAAGCATTGCCACTTTTATTCAAATGCAAGAGCAGGTGATGAAAATTAACGTATCTGATGCGATTCTAGAGTACATCCTTAAATTAGTTACCCACAGTCGAGAGAACGAAGGTTTCCCTAACCCACTATCGCCGCGAGCAAGTAAAGCCCTTTTACAAGCGTCTAAAGCATGGGCATTTTTGCATGGTAGAGATTATGTGATCCCTGAGGATATACAGGCAGTGTTGCCGTCAGTTGCAGAACACCGCATGCGTGCGGCCTTGTCCGACTTTAATGGACAAACAAGCTTGAGTGATCGCTTATTAGAAGCCATTGATCCCTTGGCAGCTTAATATGTTTGGATGGCAAGCTGTGGCTGAAAGGTGGCTAAATAAGCGAATTCCTGAAGCACATAAATATAAATTAAATTACCGAAGTATTTTCATTTTTCCTTCACGCTTTGGTGGTCTATTCCTACTCTTATGTCTTGGCTTGTTTATTTTAGGAAGTAATTACCAAAATAACTTGATGATATTCTTATGTTATTTTTTACTCTCTCTGTTCCTATTAAACCTTTTTATCGCTTATCTTAATTTTGCCAAGTTGGAAGTTCAATTGGGCAAGGTAAAACATGGATTCGCCGGCGAAAAGCTGCAAATTCCCATATGGATCCACAACAATAAACGCGTTTCTAACGGACTTCTCAAGCTCAACTTTTGGAAATTAAAACATAGTGTAAATATTGACTTGGACGATTCTACTTATCCGGTTTACCTGCCTTTGGATTGTGAAGCTAGAGGCAAATTAAAGTTACCTCGAGTGACACTTACCAGCACCTACCCACTTGGTTTAATCAGTTGTTGGACTCATCTGGCATTTGTATCAGATATTCTGATTTACCCGAAACCGCTGGCGAGTAAAGTGCGGTTAATCAGTAAAGATGATTTGGCGGAGGTAAATGAAGCAGATTCAACAGCTAAAGGCCATGATGACTTTGATAGTTTAGCCCCATATAAACAGGGGGAACCTCTTTATCACGTAGCATGGAAACAAGTGGCGAAAGGCCAAGGCATGATCTCTAAGCAGTTTTCTAATCAATCTGGGGCTACAGGTTGGTTAATGTTGGCCTCATTACGCGCTGCGGATATAGAACAAAAGCTTAGCGAGCTATGCTTTCAAGTGATTGAATTAACACGAAACAACAGCACATTTGGGCTGGATTTAGGCAACCTTAAAATTGAGCCCAGTAGTGGCACAGAGCATCAAAATGCCTGTTTGAAAGCGTTAGCTCTGCACTCGCCGTACTTAAAAGGTGTTAATGCATGATATCTTCTTCTAAAAATCATGCTCATATCATTCTAACTCTGGTCTTTTTATGTATTAGCTTGAGTTTATTAGCGCCTGTGATGGGCTGGATTTTGATTTTAGTCGTTTGTGCCGTAGTGATGCGTAGTGCCTTGTACTTGGACTTACACAAACATGCACCGTCAGTGCGCACACTAAACCTTCTGGCGCTATTAAGTGCAATAGTTCTGGCCTATTTTAGTTTGCAGCTCGGTGTGCTCTTGGGCATGATAAACCTACTTGTTTTGGCTTGTTCGTTAAAATTGATGCAACTGCGCAGTATTAAAGATTATTATCAATTAATCACTTGCTGTGGCTTTTTAATTGGTTGTGGTTTTATCTTTCAAAATAGTATCGGTTTTAGCCTTTTCTATTTAGTCCTGACATTGCTCCTTTTACTTTCTTTGGCATGCCATATTAGTCCAAGCCTGGGAATTAACAAAAACCTAAAACGCATCGCCGTCATGGGCGTACAAGCCTTGCCTATTGCCGTTTTGTTATTCATTGTTTTACCTAAAATTGGACCTTTGTGGCAAATGCCGACCTCTAAATCCCATCAAACTGGACTCGCGGAAAAAGTTACTCCCGGTGATATAGCGCAACTATCTCAAAGTGCAGATTTAGCATTCAGAGTCACGTTTAGTGGCAATATCCCCTTACCGCAAGAACGCTATTGGCGTGCCATAGTGATGGAAGAATTTGATGGTAAAACCTGGCGAGTATCGCCAGAACGTAAAGCGATCCAGCGTCAATACAAGCAATACAATAAAGAATTCAAGCCAGTACTAAGTGGCCGCTATTTCAGTTATCAAATCATCACCGAGCCGACTCATCAAAACTGGTTATATAGCATCGATATTGGTGTGCCTGATAGCCCTCAAAGCGCGAACCAAATTTGGCAAAGTCATGAGTACCAATTAACCAGTAACACCGCATTGGTGAGTAACTTTCAATATTCATTACGTTCATTCCCTGACGCTCTACTAAACCAAGCCCTCTATAGTGTCGATCATCGAATTAATACCCAACGCCCTGATTCAGGGAACCCAGAAACTCAGCGCTGGGTTAAAAATTTAAGACGTCAATTTCCCAATGATCAAGAATTCATAAACCAAGTGCTCGCTTTTTTTGCTGAGCAACCCTTTGAATACACCTTGCAGCCCCCATTGATGCAATCAAATCCAGTAGATACTTTTTTATTTGAACAACAACAGGGATTTTGCTCCCACTATGCTTCAGCGATGGCATATATTTTACGACTAGCAGATATTCCAGCGCGCCTAGTAACCGGCTATCAAGGAGGCGAAATGCGTGAGCAAGATTACATGAGTGTATATCAATATGATGCCCACGCCTGGATTGAAGCTTGGCATTCTGACAAAGGTTGGCAACGATATGATCCCACAGCCATTGTTGCCCCTAATAGGGTGACATTTGGTTTGAAAACAGCTATAGAAGAGGCTGCAGAGTTGATAGATTCACCGTTTTCTCTCGACGGTTTTAGCTCCATTGCTTGGTTAACAGATGTAAGACTGTTTCTACAGGATATCGACTTTGTGTGGACAAAATGGATTTTGGGTTTCGATAAAAGCGCGCAAAAAGATCTGATTAAATCATTGATTGGAGAATTAACCCCCAAAAAATTAGCTCTATTTGGATTAAGTGTGATTGGCTTAATTGGGCTACTATTAGCATTTTTCTTTGTGCCATCGTTACGTGGTAGAAAACGTGATTATATTAGCCAATATTATCAAAAATCAGAAAAACTGTTAGCTAAGTTACATATTTATAGACCAAAATCCCAAGGGCCTCTAGATTTTGCCAATAGTGTTGAACGCAAACTTCCCAATTCGTTGCATCAGCCATTTAATCAAGTCACACAAATATATATGCAACACCAGTATACAAAGACAACGCAACAACAAGCTTCTCATAATAAAGCGCTGATGAAAATTCAATGGTTGAGGTTGAAAAAAGCAGTTTCTCGTCAGCTAAAACACTAAACCAAGCGTTTTCGCTCTTTATTACAAGGAGACAAATTTTTTCCCGCGGAGATCTAACCTGTCATAAGTTAGTTTTAATATGAACAGTGACTTCTTCCCGATCGTGATACAAGTGTTTAGCTTGCCATTCATATTTAACAGCATGCTTGGTCATTATCTCATCCACAATTTTTTTCGCTTGAGTAACCGATTCATGTCTTTGTTTCATCGGCAGTTTTAAATTAAAAATGGCTTCTTTACACCACCCTTTAACTAACCAGTTTGCCATCAATTTAGCAACACGCTGGGGCTGTTCAATCATATCGCACACTAACCACTGAACATTCTTTTTTCTTGGCTCAAATTTAAAGCCATCTTCAGGAAAGTAGCTTACTTGTCCTGTTTCCATCAAATTTTCATCCATGGCACCGTTATCAACGGCTTGTACAAACAGTCCTCGCTGCACTAATTGATAAGTCCAACCACCAGGGCATGCACCTAAATCAACTGCATGCATACCCGGCTCAAAACGCTGTGACATCTCAGCTTTAGGGATAAACAATTGAATCCCTTCATCTAATTTAAGGGTTGAGCGGCTAGGAGCTGATGATGGAAAACGCAGACGTAAAATGCCCAAAGGAAAGGGGCTGTGCTTTTTAGGGTTAGATAACCCTAGGATCACTTCTGTACCCGTGACAAAAAACACAAACAAACACGGCTTGTTATTTTGTTCTTTTGCGGTAAGTAAATTGTGCTTACGTAAACTTTGTCTTAAGGGTACGGCTAATTTTCGACATAACTTTGATAGTTCGCGGCCATCGGTTGTATCTGCATACTCCACCCGCAGTTCACCAAAAAGAGTCTTGTCGTGTAAATGCTCAAGTATCGGCGATATGCGATCTGAAGTGTCAGTTAAAGAAATAGGATCAGTACTTGCAAACATTTGCCGAGCAAACACTAATTCCCGGACTGCCAATTGTTGAATTACCTTTTCAGCATCCCCATCTTGGTGGCATATGAACTGAACAAATCCAGATTTTTTTGTAAACCGAGGGTAACCGTAAACTCCCAGTTCACTCAGTTTTTCCTGTAACTCAGAACATAAATCAGCCTCAAATCCTGCACGGCAGTAGAACAGTAGCGAATTAATCCTCATATTCGTAAGCTGCCACTAATAAACACACCCATCCTGCAACAAAACACAAACCGCCTAATGGCGTAATTGGCCCAACCCACTTTAGATTAGTGAAAGCTAAGATATAAAGACTGCCGCTGAAAAATAAAATGCCGAAAGCAAATGATCGCGCCCCCCAAATTAACCATTCATTTTTCCAGTAAGCGTAAAACACCAAAAAAGCTAACATGCCTAGACTGTGAGTCATTTGATACTGCACTGCAGTTTGAAAGTAACCTAACGAACTTGCCGGCAATGTGTCTTTTAATGCATGAGCTCCAAACGCGCCCAGCAACACTGACAGTGCAGCACCGCAAGAAGCAAACATTAATAAAAACTTCATATTTGTCCCTTCATAAATTTTATTATTTGATCGGCAGCCGAGCGAATATGCTCATCTACCCCAATCCCACTCGATTTAAGCGGTACAAAACTATGATCCGCTGCCGCTAAAAATTGAACATCGATAATGCTAGGAAGCTGATAAGACTCCACTCGACTTCGGTTGCCAAACGTATCTCGCTCCCCCTGAATAATCAGTATAGGTAACTTAGCGTCATATAGGTGTTCAGTACGTTGTTTTTCTGGTTTACCAGGCGGATGAAAAGGATAGCCTAAACAAATGACACCTTTTATAAGGTTAACGTTTTCGACTGTCCCAGCAGATTCCAGCATTGAGGCCATTCTTCCGCCCATGGATTTACCACCAATAAACAGTGGCAATTCTGTATCGGCACTATTTACCATCTCTGTAAAGTCTTGAAGTAATATATTAGCTCTATCTGGTGGCTGACGTTTATTTTTTTCAGCCGCGCGAAGCATATACGGAAAATCGAAACGCACAACTTCGACTCCCCCTAGACACAGCAACTTGGCGATTTGTTCCATGAAATGACTCTGTTTATTTGCTCCCGCTCCGTGGGCAAAAATAAAACGTGCAAATGGCTTATCTGGGCGATTAATTAATATCTTCATCTTGCTCCTCTTCAACCTGTTCCAAAAGCCAATGCCTAAAAGTAGCAATTTTACCTAACTCTGCTTGGGATTCATGACAAACTAGGTAATAACTACTTTTGCTAACTAAACGCTCCTCGAAGGGACAAATTAACCGTCCTGAAGCCAGTTCGGGTCTGGCCAGCACACTATTTGCTAAGGCAATTCCCTGACCAAGGGCAGCGGCTTGGAGCACCATCATCGTGTGACTGAATATTGGACCTTGCTCTACTTTCACACCATTTATATGAAATTGTCTTATGAAGGTTTTCCAGCTTTCTCGGGTACTGTCGTGTAATAAGCGATGATGTTTAAGATCGTTGAGACTCTCTAATGGTTTAGAGCCATTAAACAGCATTGGCGAACAAACTGGGGTTAAATATTCAGTATGTAGTTTGTCTACTTTTAACCCTGACCATTTACCTCTTCCATAATAAATGGCCACATCAACGTCGTCTTCTAAAAAACCATCGTCAAAATCTATGGCTTTGATCCTCACGTCAATATCAGGGTATTGCTGACTAAACTGGTTGACCCTTGGAACTAGCCATTGAATTGCAAAACTTGGCGGCATCGCTACGGTTAAAGCGCCTTTAGCACCTGCGGCTAACAGCCTTTCAGTCGCTAAATGTAGCGATTCAAACAATTCCTTTAATTCTAGGTAGTAGCTTTGTCCTTGCTCTGTGAGCAGTAAAGAACGATTCTTTCTCAAAAATAATTTGATTGAAAGAAACTCTTCTAAACTCTTAATTTGATGGCTAACGGCTGCTTGCGTAACAAAGAGTTCATCTGCCGCTTTGGTAAAGCTCAAATGTCTTGCAGCGGCTTCAAATGCTCGTAGCGCATTTAACGGGGGCAATCTGCGATTCATGACAAATCTTATTTTTAATGGATTGAGCTAAGGATAAACTAGAAACGCCTAACATTCATTAGTTTTTCTAATGCTTATCCATACTAAATGTCATTTTCAAGGTTCTACATTATTGTATAAAATAGCGACAAGTTAAAATTTTATGTATGTAAAACATTAACTTAATTTGGTATTTTTGTTAAATAAATATGACAAAAATGATAATTTATAATGAAATTAATTTAGAGAAAAAAATGAAAAACTTAAAATATCTTACTTTAGCAATAGCATTAAACACGAGTGTTTTTACTGTAGCCAATGCAAATGAAACAGCTGACATGGGCTTGTCATTAGCCTCAACCATCGACGCGTTACTTCAACAAAACTTGGCAGACCTTCAACCATCGACGGCAATCGAAGCTTCTCAACTTTCTGTTGCATCTCAAACTGCGACACAAGCACTACAAAAACTTGTTGTTGAAATTGAAGAAACTTCTACTGCAAACAACAACACGGCGAAACTAACTGAATAAGTTCGCCGTGAGGCTTTTAGTTAGCGCTAGTGTCTAAAGGTTCAAAACTTTTGACTAGGTCGTCTAACTGTTTCATTTGTAATAAATAAGGTTCTAATTTATCTAGTTTTAACGCACAAGGTCCGTCACACTTAGCTTGATTAGGCTCAGGGTGAGCTTCAATAAACAATCCAGCTAGACCGAGTGACATACCACTGCGAGCAAGTTGAGCCGCTTGAGCCCTGCGACCATCAGCAGAGTCTGATCGCCCACCTGGCTTTTGTAATGCATGTGTTGCATCAAAAATAACCGGCGCATAATCTTTCATTTCATCCATGCCAAGCATGTCAACTACAAGATTATTATAGCCATAACAAGATCCTCGTTCACACAGTATAACTTTGTCATTACCGGCTTCTAAAAACTTATTGATGATATGACGCATTTCGTGAGCGGCTAAAAACTGCGGTTTTTTAACGTTAATAATTGCATTAGTTTGAGCCATTGCGACGACGAGATCTGTTTGTCTGGCTAAAAATGCTGGTAATTGAATAACATCGACAATTTCAGCAACAGGTTTTGCCTGATGAGGCTCATGCACATCTGTAATGAGTGGAACATCAAAGGTGTTTTTAATTTCTTCAAATATTTTTAAGCCTTCTTCCATTCCAGGACCACGATAAGAATGAACCGATGAACGATTGGCTTTATCAAAAGAAGCTTTAAAAACGTAAGGAATATTTAATCGCGTGGTGACTTCTTTGTAATGCTCAGCAATACGCATAGCTAAATCACGAGACTCTAGTACATTCATACCACCAAACAAAACAAAAGGTTTGTGATTAGCAACCTCAATATTGCCAACGGAAATAGTTTTTAGATTATTCACTTAAATTAATTCTCTATGTTAAGGCATTTATAATAATGACAGGCATAGTAGAAATATTGTAGGACGTAGTAAAGACAATTAATGTAAAACCACGCTTACGGCATTTTCCCAATTGCGCATTTGCAGCTTTAGTATTTGTGCAGAGGGATCTTGTGGGCAGTGCTCTATGAAAAATTGATAATCCGCTTTAGCCACTTGCGGACACTCTAATTGATGAAGTAAAAACCCGCGGTCACGACGCTCATAAGGATCATTGGGGCAAAATTCAATCAATAAGTCGACCGCCCGCAGGGCCATTTGATAGTTTTCCTCGCGGATGTACGAAGCCTTTAAGTTGTGTAACAACCTCACCAATATTTCTTCAGTAGTGGCCACGTTCAAAATATCGGCTGGCATTTCCTCATCTTCTGTTTCCCCGACGATACTAAAATATAAAGCCTCTAATTCTTGCCATTTAATAGTGTTACCATTTAGCGGGTCGATAAATAACAGTCGCTTTTCTACGGTTTGTAAACGAATTAAAAAGTGTCCAGGAAAGTTAACCCCCTTCACGTTGAATCCTAACTGATTTGCGATGGCAGAAAAAACAATGGATATAGTGACAGGAATCCCAGTGTGATAATCGATGACTTTATCTATCAAACTATATCGAGAATTAAAGAGATCGTTTTCATCGCCACTAAACGCCAATGCAGTGTAAAAGCCATCAAGTAGCTGCTGAAACCTATCTAGTTCAGGTGCTGAAGAATCAATCTGTTTGGCAACTTTATTAGCGAGAATTTCAATTTGTGCAATGTATTTAAAAACATCCACACTTTTTTCAAATTGCTGAGTTAGTAATAAACTCGCCAATAAAGAATTTTTTTCATTGATTGCATGCTCAAGCGATTTCACTTTACCCTCAGACGACGTTACATTTATGTCTTGTTATCGGGGTTATCACCGTAAACTTAATAGCAATCAGTCTCTAAATTTTAGAATGCAATAAGGCCTTGTTTACTAAACGCTAAATTCGCAGCTAATGACAAACAGGCGATAGCTAAAGCAAACCCGCCCCATTGTTTAAGAGTCGAATTGGCAAATTTTAGGACGTAAAACCCCAAACCTATGTAGGCGATAACGAGTAGGATTTTTTGCCACAACCAAGGATGCTGAATAGGATTAAAAGGTACAATAAAACATAGTGTTATCGCCGAAACGAGTAAAACGGTATCGACAATGTGAGGGACGATTTTCACCCATTTTTTATGTAGCAATGCAGATTTACGTTGTAACCATACAAATCGTAAAATAAACAGAATAATGCTTAAAGCCACTGCAGTAAGGTGGAGATGTTTAGCCATCATGTACATAAAACGCCCTTTTTAATTACTATGTTTCGGTGGATAAATTCGAGCCTCAATATAAAGGAAGATGCATAAAGCGACCAGCACTTTATGTTAAGTCACTGCTCAAATTGGATTTTTATGAATGATATTGGCTAGATTATTCTGCAGTTAAGTTTAATCAGCCACCAGCTTGTTAGTGTGGCTGTCTATTAAATACGCTGAGTTAAATAGGATCGGGAAATTGTTGCTGGATATTTTCAAATTTATCTAGATTGGCAAAAAGCATGTCAACCAGCTTGGGCTCAAACTGTTTTCCCTTTGCCTGTAAAAAGGTTTCTTGAACTTTGTCCAACGACCAAGCGTCACTACAGATTAATTCACTGCGCAGGGCGTCGTAAACATCGGCGACGGCGGTTATTCGACTGTACAGGTGAATTTGTTCGCCTCTTAAGCCTCGAGGGTAGCCATTACCATCCCAATGTTCATGGTGATCGCGGGCAATTTCAGCCGCAGATTGAATAACTTGCCGCCGCGAGTCTTTCAATAAATCATAGCCTATTTGTGCATGCTGCTTAGCGCTATTTTTTTCCTGTTCATTGAGTGGTCCTGGCTTACTTAATATATGTGTAGGTACACTTAATTTTCCAACGTGATAGAGGGGTAATGCCAAACTAAATATTTCAATCTGAGTTTCAGAAAGACCATATTCATTAGACAAAAGCCTGCACATTTCAACCATTCGCTGAATACGCATTCCAATCCTAAACTCTTTATTGATCGCCGTCCCCAAACGTTCAATTATTTCACGTTGTGAATCTTCTATATCTTTAGTCAGTAGCACATTGTCAAAAGCTATTTGCACGTTATCACTAAATATACTCAAAAGTTTCCTGTCATAACGATTCATCTTTTTGGGAATACCGGATAAATACAATAACGCCCCATTAGCATGTTTGCCTTGGCAATAAGCTGCTACATATTCTTCTCCATAAACAAGGGACTTTTCTTCTAGCGCTTGCTTACAGGCGATAAGCCCCTCTCCTGTTACCACATCTTCTAATAGCGCGCCTTCTTGACCTTGATACTCGCCTTTTCCAGAAAAAAGAAAAAACTTTTTAGGCTCTAAAATATCAATTGGATTGGGCGCTGCGACGGCAGAAGTGATATATGCGGCATCTTTTGTTCCCCCCAGTAGAGAGGATAGCTGCTGAATAATCCCTTCTATAAAATTTTCTAAGGAACGTATCGAAAACAAATTTGCGGAGGCAGAAATAATTTTCTCTAAGCCTTTTCGGTTTTCCTCAATCACCATAATGTCTCGGTAAGAACGCAGTGAGGCAATGATGACCGTAAATAACTTTTGAGCGGTTAATTCTGTTTTTGATTTATAATCATTAATATCATAATTTAAAATAACATCACGTTCAGGGGCTTGTCCGGGTTGCCCGGTTCGTAAAATAATTCGCGTGAAATTATTATGCAGCTCATTACGTATATATTCAGCAACTTCTAAACCAGCCTCATCTGTCTCCATCACAACATCTAACAAAACAACCGCGATATCATTGTGTTTTTGGAACATTTCTTTGGCTTCATCACCGCTATAGGCGCTAATAAAATTCAGCCCTTTTTCCTGAAAAACAAAATCGTTCAACGCAAGTCTAGTCACCGCATGAACCTCAGGTTCATCATCAACTATGAGGACTTTCCATACACCTTTTTGAACTTCAATTTCTTCATCTGTATCTTCAGCGAACAGAAACATATCAGACATAGCAAAACCCCATAGATAATTCTCGGCAATAATCTAACACTTAGAATCTTCACGAGCCATAGAAATTTGAAATCACATGAAAGGATTTGAGTTATCGAATAACTCAACGCGATCTTAGGAAATCATTTATTTCCTATTGGTAATTAACATCCGCTTTATCGAACGCTTTATCGCTTTATCGAAGACAGCCACTGTTCATATTTCGTGGACAGCCACTGTTAAGGCTTTATCGTGGACAGCAGCCATATTTCGTGGACAGCCATCAAGAGACTTTATCGTGGACGGCTTTATGAGACTTTATCGTAGACAGCCACTGTTAAGGCTTTATCGTGGACAGCCACTGTTAACGCTTTATTCCGCTTTACCGTAGACCACCATATTTAATCCCGAATAATGAACGAATAACAAAGACATCCATTGCCAGTTCAAACTAGATTGAGCTTAGTAACTTTGGGTCAAATGATGGGCGTCCTTGCTATTCTTATGATGGGTGTCATCGTTATTTTTCTTATGATGGGTGTCTTCGTTATTTTAACAAAACTAATCGACATGGGTCACAAGGCAGGGCTGACTCGAATGGGAAATCAGTTGTTCTCTTGATTTGGTTAAGGTTTTTGCGCTGCGGTTATGCGCGGTTGATTATTTAGGTCTTTTTTATGAAAAATATTGGTATATTTATATTGGGTAAATAAAGTTGCTAATTCAGTTGCTTGGTTGTATCCGTGTTCTATCATTAGCCAACCTCCCTTTTTTAGGTGAGCAAGTGATTGCTCAATGATAATTTTAATATCATCTAAACCATCCTTACCTGCGGTTAACGCAGTTATAGGCTCAAAACGAACATCTCCTTGTGAAAGATACTGACTATCACTTTCCACATAAGGAGGGTTACTTACTATCAAATCAAAGGTTTTAGCGCTTAAATGAGTAAACCAACTGCTTTGCAGAAATTTAACATCGGGTAATTGATTTGCAATAGCGTTACGTTTAGCCAGCGCGACTGCATCGTCAACAATGTCTACACCTATCACCTGCCATGTTGGTTTTTCATAAGCTAGAGACAACGCAATCGCGCCAGTTCCCGTACCTAAATCTAGCACTTTGGCATTTGGACCTATAGGCAATTGTAATGCTTGCTCGACTAATAATTCGGTTTCCGGTCGAGGGATCAAGGTATCCGGGGTGACTTCAAGACTCAGGGTCCAAAAATATCGGGTACCTATTAGGTGGGCAACAGGATGACCCATTTTACGTTGCATTACTAGTTGCTGAAATTGTGTTTGGATACTCGTTTCAACAATCTTATCTGGCCATGTCATAAGATAGGTAGAAGATTGGTCCAGGCAATGAGCCAATAGCAGTCTAGCGTCTGTTTTCGGACTCTCGCCAGCCGATAGCTGCTGAAAAGCCCAAGCTAGCAGTTCAGCAACAGTTGCACCCGCGCTCAAATGTTCATTAGCTTCCATCAGACAAAGAGGCTAACAAATCGGCTTGGTGTTCCTGCCTAATGGGTTCAAGCAGCGCATTCACATCACCAGCAATTACGTCATCCAATTTATATAAAGTTAAGTTAATTCGGTGATCCGTCACCCGCCCCTGTGGGAAATTATAGGTGCGTATGCGTTCCGATCTATCCCCGCTTCCAACTAAATTTCTGCGCGTAGAAGCTTCTTCCGCTGCACGTTTGTCATCTTCAATTTGTGTCAATCTAGACTGTAATACCGACATAGCTTTCGCACGGTTTTTATGCTGGGAACGTTCATCCTGACATTCCACCACTACGCCAGTAGGAATGTGAGTTAGACGAATTGCTGAGTCGGTTTTATTAACGTGTTGTCCCCCTGCCCCAGATGCTCTAAAGGTATCAATTCTCAAATCAGCAGGATTGATTTCAATGGCTTCAGATTCTGGAATTTCAGGTAATACAGCGACGGTACAGGCAGAGGTGTGAATTCGGCCTTGAGACTCTGTTTCGGGAACACGTTGTACCCGGTGTCCACCTGACTCAAACTTCATAATTCCGTATACACCGTCACCAATAATATTCGCTACTACTTCTTTGTAACCACCATGCTCACCTTCGTTAGCATTGATAAGTTCCAAGCGCCAACCTTGTGTTTCAGCGTAGCGGCTGTACATTCTAAATAAATCACCGGCAAAAATTGCAGCTTCATCACCACCAGCACCGGCTCGAATTTCTAAGAAACAATTACTATCGTCGTTGGGGTCCCTTGGCAATAACAATATCTGCAGTTCGTTTTCTAAGCTTTCAATATTCGACTTAGCTTCTTTGTACTCTTCTTGAGCCATCTCGCGCATTTCTGCATCATCTTCTTGCATCATTTCTTGAGCAGAAGCCAAATCCTCTTGGGCTTGCTGATACTGTTTAAAGGCTTTAACCACACCCTCTAATTGGGAATATTCTTTCGATAAGGCGCGAAACTTATTTTGATCCGCTATGATTTCTGCGTTACTTAATAGCGCTTGAACTTCTTCGAATCGTTCAATGAGTGTCTCTAATTTACTGACTACTGAATCTTTCATGGTTTTCCTGTTTATTCTTTTTCGACATCCAGACCCAAGGTTTGCCGAAGCAAAGACAATGTATCTTGGTCTTGTTCTGATGCAGCACGGCTTAGTGCCTTGGTTGGCGCATGAAGTAACGCATTGGTCAGCTTATTTGATAGTTCTATCACGACTTCTTGCGGATCTTTGCCTTCGGCTAACTGACCTAAAGCACGCTGTTGTAATTTAATTTTAACGTCATTATTTTGCTGTCGAAACAACTTCAGAGAATCAATTGACTGTAATGAATTTTGCCAACTACTAAATACCTGAGCTTGCTCTTTAATAATTAACTCGGCATCATCAGCTGCTTGCTGACGACTGGCTAAATTCTGTTCAACAATATGTTGTAAATCATCGACTGAATATAAATATGCATCATCTAAGTCCGCCACTTCCGTCTCTATATCTCTTGGAACTGCAAGATCGACAAAGAAAATAGGTTTATGTTTGCGATCTTTTAATGCACTTTCCACCATTCCTTTACCGATTATGGGCAACGTACTAGCTGTAGAACTAATTACAATATCGGCGTCATGTAATACGTTAGGAATTTGCGCGAGGGTAATAACATTAGCATGTATTTGCTCCGCTAATTCAGTTCCACGACTTAAAGTACGGTTAGCTACGGTTATTTTGTTCACTCCGCTATTTGTCAGGTGCTTGGCAACTAACTCTATGGTTTCTCCTGCACCAATTAACAGTACTTTAGTTTTCGCTAAGGATGAAAATATTTGTTTAGACAACTGAACGGCGGCAAAGGCAACTGAAACCGCGTTTGCACCAATGTCTGTCTCGGTTCTTACTTTCTTCGCCACTGAAAATGTATGTTGAAATAACTTTTCAAACTGGCTACTTACGGCACCATAATTCTTAGCATTACTATAGGCTTGTTTCACCTGCCCTAAAATCTGAGGCTCGCCTAAAACTAATGAATCTAAGCCGCTGGCCACGCGCATTACATGGCGAATGGCTTCATCATCTTCTAGCAGATAACTATGACAAATAAGTTCTTTGCTATCCAAATTATGAAATGTCGCAAGCCACTGGATCAACTTATCGGCTAAAGAGTGCTCTGTTGAAATATAAATTTCAGTACGATTACATGTAGATAAAATAACAGACTCTTGCGCACCCAACTGCTCTCGCAAAGAGGCAAGCGCTTCCACCATGGACTCCACGGGAAAGGCTACTTTTTCCCGTAACACTACGGGGGCAGTTTTGTGATTAATTCCTACAGCAATCAGTGTCATTGAGAAATGCGAGTCAACCGTGCAACATTATTGGGAGCGGCATTGTACGCAAAAGCCAAAACTATTGAAAGTAGTGGAGCTTCTGTGTTCCCATATATATGTATAATCCAATTCAATTTTAGCTGTTTTTTTATCAAATGCCTTGATAAACGAATAAAACATCAACTAATACACAATTTGGTACTTTGCATGAAACCAATTTATGTCGTAACGGCTTGCTTGCTCTTACTTGTTTTATCAGGTTGTGTCACCTCAACTAAAATAAACCAAAGTATCAACAGCGAACGCCACCAACAACAACTTTCAAATTTAACAAATTGGAAAATAAAAGGCCGATTAGCATTTAAAAGTGAAGAAGAAAAAGTCAGTGCTTACATGAATTGGCAGCAAGGTACTAATCAATTTGATTTACAATTAAATACCTTTATTGGTACTAACATCCTAAAAATGCAGAGTGACGATAATTACACATCATTGGAAGTTGATGACCAAACCTATACCGACACCGATGCAAACAGATTAATTTTTAGGGTCACAGGTTGGAATATTCCGGTTGAAAAACTCGGGCTTTGGGTTAAAGGGCAACATACCGAAAAAGATAACGTTGTTTACGATGAATTCGGTTTAGTCAGCCAGTTAGAGGCTAAATGTAGAGAGTGTGTACCATGGACACTCACTTTTTCAGATTACCAAAAAGTCGAAGGCCTGTGGTTACCCCATTTAATACAACTCACCAACACGCAAAATGTTGCGAATCAAATTAAAATTAAAATATCTTCTTGGCAGAAAATGCAATGACACAACGCACTAAACCTAAACATTGGTGGCCCAGCCCTGCAAAATTAAACCTTTTTTTACATATTAATGGCCAAAATGAAAAAGGGTATCATTTATTGCAAACCCTATTTCAACTGGTGGATATAGGTGATCAATTAGCCTTTGAAGTTACTAATGACGGCATCATTACCTTAGAAACTGCTCTAGAAGGCGTTGCTCAACAAGACAATTTAATTTTTAAAGCAGCTAAACAATTACAGCAGCGTTCTGGCAGCACTTTAGGTTGTAATATCTGGTTAGATAAGCAGCTTCCCATGGGAGGCGGGATTGGCGGCGGCTCTTCCAATGCCGCAACAACCCTAGTTGCCCTAAACGCCCTTTGGAAAACTCATTTGTCGTTTTCCGAGTTGGCAGATTTAGGCTTAGCCCTAGGTGCAGATGTCCCTATATTTGTTCATGGTAAAACAGCATTCGCAGAAGGGGTGGGTGAAAAAATAACGCCAACAGAGCTTTCTTCGCCTTATTATTTGATTGTATTTCCCAATTGCCACGTTTCCACGGCGGAAATTTTTGCAGCAGATGATTTAGTCCGAAATTCAGCTAAAATTGAGTGGCAGGACTACAAATTTGCAAAAACTCGCAACGATTGCCAAAAATTAGTCTGTGATCGCTATCCTAAAGTTGCAAATTTATTACGTCAGTTGTTAGAATACGCGCCGTCGAGAATGACAGGAACAGGAGCTTGCTTATTTTCTGTTTTTGACACGATCGAACAAGCTGAGCAGGTTAAACGAATCTTGCCTGAAGATTGTCAGGCGTTTGTCGCAAAAGGTATTAATACATCACCCTTACATGAGTATTTAGCTAAAATGCAATTAACCTCGGCTTAACTGCTGACAAACGCAATCTAGACTAAGCTCGCGGCAACCCTGAAACGCGATGAACCAATCTAATTATTGGTTACCCTTAACACTTTCGCACTGAGGAAATTTCTTGTGCCGGACATGAAGCTTTTCGCTGGTAATGCTGTACCAGAACTCGCCCAAAAAGTAGCAGATAGACTTTATACTAAACTTGGCCACGCTAGTGTGGGCCGCTTCAGTGATGGTGAAATAAGCGTCGAAATACATGAAAATGTACGTGGTTCTGACGTTTTTATCATTCAATCTACCTGTGCCCCTACCAATGATAACCTAATGGAATTGATCGTTATGATCGATGCGCTTCGTCGTGCATCTGCGGGTCGTATTACTGCCGTCATTCCTTATTTTGGCTATGCACGTCAAGATCGACGAGTTCGTTCGGCACGTGTACCTATCACCGCTAAGGTTGTTGCTGATTTCTTATCGAATGTGGGTGTTGACCGAGTTTTGACCATCGACTTGCACGCAGAACAAATACAAGGTTTCTTCGATGTGCCAGTAGACAATGCGTTTGGTACGCCTATATTGCTAGACGATATGCGCCAACGTGATTTTCACAATCCAGTAGTTGTATCTCCAGATATTGGCGGAGTTGTGAGAGCACGAGCAATGGCAAAACTGCTCAATGACACCGACTTAGCGATTATTGATAAACGTCGTCCTAAAGCCAATGTCGCACAGGTTATGCACATCATTGGTGATGTAAATGATCGAGATTGCATCATTGTTGACGATATGATTGACACTGGTGGTACTTTAGGTAAAGCGGCTGAGGCATTGAAAGCTCACGGTGCCAGAAACGTTTATGCCTATGCAACCCATGCTATTTTCTCTGGAAATGCGGTGGAAAATATTCAAAATTCAGTGATTGATGAAATTATCATCACAGATAGTATTCCCCTAGCAGATGATATAAAAGCACTAAGCCGAGTAAAACAGCTCACCTTGTCTAACATGCTGGCTGAAGCAATTCGTCGTGTGAGCAATGAAGAATCCATTTCAGCCATGTTTGAGTATTAACCCTTAAACGCGATAATGAACTATCATAAAGCCGTTTGATTTAGCGATCCAACGGCTTTTTTTATGCACTTTTATAAAATGTAATTGTCAAACTATCATGCTATACATGGTTGTATTGTCCAAAACATTATTAATGGGATATAAATGAATAGATTATTGTGTTTACTCTCTATAGCCTTTTTTGCAGGTTGTTCTGGCACTGATACTGCCGACACAGGTTCACCCTCAGATCTTGATCCTAAGTCTAATTTAGAGTTAAAAGAAGCCAAACCAAGTGAAACATCACAAGAGGAACCTGCAATGCTTACCATTACTGGCACTATTGTCCACAAAGGCATGGAAGGTGGTTTTTTTGGCTTAGACGCCAATGATGGTAAAAAGTACATGCCACGAGGCATAAATAAAGCACTATTGAAAAATGGCATGGTAGTACAGGTGAAGGGGTATGTATTAACGGACGTTTTAACCTTTCAACAATATGGTGAAGTATTAAAAGTAGTTGAAGCCGTAGAAATCGATAGCAGCAAAGTTGAGCAAGGAAACAGTTGGTAGGCAGGATTAAACTTAGTGTTTGAGTTGAGCCCGAGTAATTTCGGGCTCTTACAGAATATTAGACCAATTGATATTCAAGTTAATTTAAATTTGCTTCTACCGGCTTACCGTCCGATTTATATATCACCCCTGCTTTCATCACAAAATCCACTCGTTGTAATAAGTTGATGTAACGTAAAACATCACCATGAACAGCAATGATATCCGCCGCTTTACCCGCTGATACAGTCCCCGTCTTATCATGGACACCCATCATAACTGCTGGCCAATAAGTGGCGGCTCGAATCGTATCCATTGCGCTAATATTCATTTCATCTACCCAAACTGCCATTTCATTCCAGGTACTTTGGCAGTGAAACTTAGCGGGAATACCACTATCTGTGCCAACTAGAAAAACCACACCTGCATCTCTCAACTGGGCAATTTTGCGTTTTAAGGTAGGTTTACGTAAGGGAGTGAGCTGCATGTAATCCAATTGTCCGACATTTCTTAACGAACCTTTTATATCTGCAATAGTGTCTTCTTTTAAACCGCGCTTCCAACAATGGCTGTCCAGCTTTTCTGGGTTTGCAACGGTAGCAGGATAATTCCACAACCCTTCTACGGTGGGTGTCCAAAATAAAGGTCCACCTGCAACACGCCCTGTCGCTGTTCGCTCCTTGAGCATGGTTATTATATCTTCTGGGTATTCTGGAGAGGTTGTTAAACCTGTGTGCTCAAAGTTATCAACCCCAATTTGAAGGCCTCGTCTAATTTCATTTGGTCGATGGGAATGAGCAACCACTTTCATTCCTCTTTTATGAGCTTGATCGACGATAGCTTGGGCTTCTTCTAATTCCATTTTGTCTTGGTCAATTAATTTAATAATATCCATGCCTGCATCGGCTAACTTGTCTACTTTTCGTTTAGCATCACGTACACCATCGATTCCCCAGCGAAACTGCTCCGTTCCTGGATAAGCTTCATGTTGTAAAAACGGCCCTGACACATACAAATTGGGCCCTGGAATAGATCCGTCTTCGATGCGCTTTTTGACACTGATGGTATCATCTAAAGGTGCGCCTAAATCTCTAGCACTGGTGATCCCTGCTAACAATAGTTGCACTGCACTTGCCGGCATAATCTCATCGGCTAAACGGTTTATGTAAGCTTTATCCCAATGTTCGTAATCTGAGTGACCATTGAGCATTAGATGGGCATGGTTTTCCCATAAGCCCGGCAACACATCCATTCCTTCTGTGGAGACAATTTGATAGCCTTTGGGCACCGGCAATGTTGCTACAGTGCCCACTTGCTGAATAATGCCATCTTTAACTAAAATAACGCTGTTGGCGATAGGTTGATGTCCGAAACCATCGATTAAGCGCCCCCCAACCAATGCAGTTTGTTCTGCATAAGCCACTGTGTTTGTTATGCTGGCGCACAATATTATTAATAAATACCTGAGATAAATCATAAAAATACTCGCTGTTTTGAAAAAGACATTAAGTGTAAAACTACCCTAGAATTACGAATGATTCAAAATCTTACAATGTCACTGCAATAACGCCCTAAATGCTTGTTAAGTATCCACTCTAGTGGTAGACTTCTGCGCCCGTTTTCAATGGGTGGCAAGCAATGCTTGTATTTATGTTGTTTCTGGTCGCAAGAAACAACAAAACTTAATTATTTAATTTGGAGTTCCAAAATGTCTGATGCAATTTTCAACTTGGATGCAGAAGTACGTACCGACTTGGGGAAAGGTGCGAGCCGCCGCCTACGTCGTGAAGACAAAGTTCCTGCTATCCTTTACGGTGCTGGTAAAGAACCAGTATCACTTACACTAGCTCACAATAAAGTAATCCAAGCACAAGAATTCGAAGCTTTTTATAGCCACGTTCTTACCCTTGATATTGCTGGTGAAAAAGTAGACGCACTTGTTAAAGATATGCAACGTCACCCGTTTAAACCAAAAGTTACACACATTGATTTCTTGCGTGTTGACAAAAATAAAGAAGTAACGACCAATATACCTCTTCATTTCATCAACGAAGACAAAGCTGAATCAATTAAAACTGAAGGTGGCCACGCTGAGCATCACATGAATGATGTTGAAGTAACTTGTTTACCTGGCGTTCTTCCAGAGTTCATCGAAGTTAACTTAGAGCCTGTTGGCCTAGGTGAAACGGTTCACTTGTCAGATCTAGTGCTTCCTGAAGGTGTTGTATTAGTTGAACTTGCTAAAGGTGAGTCACATGACTTAGCTGTAGCAACAATTAAGACAGCTAAAGGACCTAGTGCAGACGAAGTTGAAGAAGACGATTCTGAAGAAGCTGCACCTGAGGAATAAGTTGCTTGTCTGACATTCAACTTATTGTGGGCCTGGGAAATCCAGGCCCCGAATATAAAAACACACGCCACAATGCCGGTACATGGTTTGTAGAAGCACTGGCAAAGCAATTTGGGTGCACGCTCAAGTTGGAAAACAAATTTTTTGGATATACTGGCCGCTTTACATACGCTGGGCAGAATATTAGATTACTTATCCCTACCACTTATATGAATAAAAGTGGTCAGGCAGTTTCAGCACTAAGCAGTTTTTATCGAATCCCCCCTGAAAGTATATTGGTTGCCTTTGATGAACTTGATTTACCTCCTGGTATAGCAAAATTCAAAACAGGCGGCAGTTCCAGTCAAAATGGGATCAGGGATATAGTGTCAAAATTAGGAAACTTTAAAGATTTTTTACGACTTCGCATAGGTATTGGTCATCCAGGTGATAAATCTCGAGTGACTGGCCATGTGTTAGGAAAAGCGTCACAACAAGATCAAGAAAAAATCGATGCAGCAATTGACGAAGCATTGCGTTGTACCGAAATTTTGTTAAAAGATGATTTGAAAAAAGCGATGAATCGCCTTCATTCATTCAAAGTAGAATAACAGCATACGCCGGATAATCTGAGCGCCAAATAGTTTAAGGAACACCAAATGGGTTTTAAATGTGGAATCGTTGGTTTGCCCAACGTCGGAAAATCAACGTTGTTCAATGCATTAACCAAAGCCGGCATAGAAGCGGCTAACTTTCCGTTTTGTACAATTGAACCCAATACAGGTGTTGTCCCTGTGCCAGATGAAAGATTGACAGCACTGGCTGAAATTGTAGAGCCCAAACGTACTATTCCCACTACCATGGAATTTGTGGACATCGCCGGGCTGGTTGCTGGAGCATCTAAGGGTGAAGGACTAGGAAATAAGTTCCTAGCGAACATTCGTGAAACCGATGCTATCGGACATGTAGTGCGTTGTTTCGAAAATGACAACATTGTGCATGTAGCGGGCAAAGTAGATCCCCAAGACGATATTGATGTCATTAATACAGAACTCGCCCTTGCCGATTTAGAAAGTGTTGAAAAAGCACTTATCAGAGTGGGTAAAAAAGCAAAGAGTGGTGACGCTGACGCTAAATTCGAAATAAAAGTGTTAGAAAAAATTAAACCGGCTCTAGATGAAGGGACGTTGCTTCGCGCAGTTGAGTTAGAAAAAGAGGAATTAGCTGCAATTAGTTATATGAATTTGTTGACGCTCAAACCAACCATGTATGTGGCGAATGTTAACGAAGACGGGTTCGAAAATAACCCCTACTTAGATAAAGTTCGCGCTATCGCTGAACAAGAAAATGCTGTAGTTGTTGCCGTTTGTGCAGAAATTGAATCTGAAATAGCCGAATTGGATGATGAAGAAAAAGCGGAATTCATGGAAGAATTAGGCTTAACTGAACCTGGTTTGAACCGTGTTATTCGTGCAGGTTATAGTTTATTAACCTTGCAAACTTATTTTACCGCTGGAGTACAAGAAGTAAGAGCTTGGACTTTCCCTGAAGGGTCAACCGCTCCGCAAGCTGCCGGTAAAATACACACAGACTTTGAAAAAGGCTTTATCCGAGCTGAGATAATCGGTTACGACAACTTTGTAGAGTTTAAAGGTGAGCAAGGTGCCAAAGACGCTGGGAAATGGCGCTTGGAAGGCAAAGATTACATTGTAAAAGACGGCGATGTTATTCACTTCCGTTTTAACGTCTAACATCATCTAAACTTAATTTGATACTAAAAAGGCCTATTAATTAGGCCTTTTTAGTAACCTCAACAAAATAATATCTTTTTCTAGTTGAGGGAAATCACCATATCTTTATGCTCTATGCCACCGTCGTCATAGCTATCGCCTGTTACGTTAAAACCCCATTTTTCATAGAAATTAATCACCTCAACCTGAGCAGATAACTTAACATCACGAACCTCCATATCTCTTTGAAAGTAGGCCATAATTTCGTCCATCATGTTGGCTGCTATCCCCTGGCCACGAGCATGGCTGTCTACGACAACTCGTTCAATTTTTCCTATTGTTGCAGGATCACCAACTAACCGTAGGCGTGCATAAGCCATCAGTTGTTGTGTGTTTGAATAGACGCAAAGATGCTTGCTCTGTTGATCTAAATTATCAATGTCGTCATAGAAACTTTTCTGCTCTAAAACAAAAACGTTTTGGCGTAATCGTAAAATTTGATAAAGCTGGTTTGCACTCAATTGGGCAAAATCATAAAAAGAATAATTCATAAAACTGTTAACTCGGAGTGCTTAAATATTAATCGCTAAAGGTGTTCACCTGTCATAATATTTTTACGGTGGATCAGGATGCCCCTAGTATGCCACCGCTATGCTTGTTAGCATAGATCGTCTAATACAGAGATAAATATTAAAAAACAAAGGATTTTCAATGGAATTAGGTACACTCATATCACTTACTGTGTATTTTATCGTGATGCTTGGAATAGGTCTTTACGCCTTTAAAGAGTCCACATCCGACATGACAGAATACATGCTTGGTGGTAGGACGTTGAGCCCTAAAGTGACAGCCTTATCTGCAGGTGCATCAGATATGAGTGGCTGGATGTTAATGGGGGTGCCAGGTGCAATGTATGTATCTGGACTGTCAAGTATCTGGATCGCCGCTGGTTTAACTATAGGTGCATTTCTCAACTATATATTAGTTGCGCCTAGACTGAGGGTTTATACCGAAGTAGCAAATAATTCAATTACCGTCCCAGACTATTTCGAAAATCGCTTTGAAGACAAAAGTCGTTTACTCCGAGTTATTTCATCAGTCGTCATTATTGTGTTTTTTACCCTATATACTTCTAGCGGTGTTGTTGCTGGCGGAAAACTCTTTGAATCATCATTTGGTTTGACCTATGAAACTGGCCTATATGTGACCGCGGGTGTGGTGGTTGCGTACACCCTGTTTGGCGGTTTTTTGGCTGTGAGTATGACCGACTTTGTGCAGGGCTGTATCATGTTTGTATCCCTGATTATGGTCCCAGTTGTGGTCCTCTTCGAAGTGGGCGGCATAGGCGAAGCCACTCAACAGATATCAGATGTAAGCGAGAATATGATGAGCCTGTGGGTTGATGCATCCACAGGACAGGCACTCTCGGCCATTGGCATTATCTCGTTATTAGCTTGGGGGCTCGGATACTTTGGACAGCCACACATAATCGTGCGATTTATGGCTATCCGACATGTGAAGGATATGAAAGTCGCAAGACGGATTGGTATGAGCTGGATGATAGTTTCTTTAGCCGGTGCAGTAGCGACGGGATTATTTGGTTTAGCATACATGACCAAGACACAGACAAATATTGAAGATCCCGAAACCATTTTTATCGTGTTATCGCAATTATTATTCAATCCATTTGTAGGTGGATTTTTACTGGCGGCAATTTTAGCGGCAATTATGAGTACCATTTCATCTCAACTTCTTGTTACCTCAAGTTCATTAACTGGTGATTTTTACCAAGCGTTTTTGCGTCGTGGTGCCAGTCAAAAAGAGTTGGTGATGGTGGGACGGATATCAGTGGCCTTAGTTGCCTTTGTGGCAGTGATACTGGCCTACGACCGAGATAGTACTGTTCTTACCCTAGTGAGCAATGCATGGGCTGGCTTCGGCGCAGCCTTCGGTCCCTTAGTCATTATTAGCCTGTATTGGAAACGTATGACTTTTGCCGGTGCATTGGCTGGAATGATAACGGGTGCAATCACAGTACTAATTTGGATTTTTGCGGACTTAACAATTGATGGACAGGCATTGAGCGCTGTCATCTACGAAATTGTCCCTGGTTTTATCGTTAGTTGTGTTTTCACTGTGGGTGTCAGCTTAATGACAGCCAAGCCTAAAGAGAGCATATGTCAGACTTTCGATACCGTTGATAGTGAATTAAAGAATCTTTAGAAAATAATTACATAAAAACAACATTTGGCGAACACTGTATTTACATACTGTTCGTCTTTTGTTTTTTTAAACCATTTTGTTGCTAAATATAGTAAATGGTCATACCTATTTTGCTGCCAACTATGTTATGGTTCTATGCATATAAGTATTTTGTCTAACGCTTGAATTTACGTGGAAAATAAACATGACTAACTCTATTCCGTCAGTGACTCATTTGAAACAGCTTGAAGCTGAAAGTATTCATATTTTCAGAGAAGTTGCTGCAGAATTCGATAACCCTGTAATGCTCTATTCGGTAGGTAAGGACTCTTCAGTATTATTACACCTTGCCCGCAAAGCTTTTGCTCCCGGCAAAATTCCTTTTCCTCTTTTACACGTTGATACCACGTGGAAATTTCACGAAATGATAGAGTTTCGTGACAAGATGGCCAAAAAGCACGATCTAGATTTGCTAGTACATATTAATCAAGAAGGGATTGATATGGGAGTGGGTCCATTTACCCATGGTAGTGCAAAGCATACCGATATAATGAAAACCGCTGGTTTAAAACAAGCTTTAAATAAATATAAGTTTGATGCCGCTTTCGGTGGTGCCCGTCGTGATGAAGAAAAATCGCGCGCCAAAGAAAGAGTATACTCTTTCCGTGATGATAACCATCGTTGGGATCCTAAAAATCAGCGTCCTGAATTGTGGAATATTTATAATTCTCAAATTAATAAAGGTGAGAGCATTCGTGTATTTCCAATGTCGAACTGGACAGAATTAGATATTTGGCAATATATTTATCTAGAAAATATTGAAATCCCTTCACTGTACCTTGCGAAACCAAGACCTGTGGTTGAAAGAGATGGCGTATTGTTTATGGTTGACGATGACCGTATGCCTTTAGAAGAAGGTGAAGTACCTGAAATGCGTTCTGTCAGATTCAGAACATTAGGGTGCTACCCATTAACGGGTGCAGTGGAATCAGAAGCTGACACGTTACCTGAAGTTATCCAAGAGATGTTGTTGACGAAAACGTCAGAACGTCAGGGAAGAGTGATTGATCACGACTCTTCCGGTTCAATGGAGAAGAAAAAGATGGAAGGATATTTTTAATGGCTACCAACATCGTATGGCATCAACATGAAGTAGACAAAAAACGCAGAGCCGAAGCAAAAGCACAAAAACCGTCAGTAATATGGCTTACGGGTTTGAGCGGCTCTGGAAAATCTACGATTGCTAATTTATTAGAAAAAAAATTAGCAGAAGCGAGTAAGCATACTTATTTACTTGATGGCGACAATGTACGCCATGGTTTATGTGGTGACTTAGGTTTTAGTGATTCAGATAGAGTAGAAAACATTCGTCGAATCAGTGAAGTAGCTAAATTATTTGTCGACTCAGGGTTAATTGTATTAACGGCTTTCATTTCCCCATTTAAAGCAGATAGAGATTTTTGTCGCGGTTTATTGTCCGAAGGTGAATTTATCGAAGTCTTTGTGGATACCCCGATAGAAGTTTGCGAACAGCGAGATCCAAAGGGCCTTTATCAAAAAGCACGTCAAGGCGATATTAAGGACTTCACTGGCATTGATTCGGCCTACGAAACGCCTGAAAATCCAGAAATCCACTTAACGTATTCAGGTCAAACCGCTGAAGAATCCGCGGAGTTACTATTTAAGATGCTACAGGAAAAAGGATTTTTAGATTAATGTTTGATCACGCTCTCGCAACGCAAGTAGCTGAAATAACCCATAAAGCAGGGGCAGCCATACTTGAAATTTATAAAAAAGATTTCGCGATTTACGAAAAGTCTGATGAAAGCCCTTTGACCGAGGCGGATTTAGCCGCTCATCACATCATTGTTGATGGTCTTAAGGAAATTTCTGAACTCCCTATCTTATCTGAAGAATCTGCCAGTATCGACTGGAAAACGAGACAAACTTGGGATGACTATTGGTTAGTTGACCCTTTGGATGGGACAAAAGAATTCGTAAAGAAAAACGGTGAATTTACCGTTAACATTGCATTAATTAGTGCCGGAAAACCAATTTTAGGTGTTGTGTATGCGCCTGTCTTAAATTCGACCTACGTGGGTGTAGAAGGTTTAGGTGCTTATAAAATTGATGGCGGAGAAATTAACGATATCAAAGTTAGCCCTCATCAAGAAGGTGAAACATGGCAAGTCGTTGGTAGCCGCTCCCACCAAAGCCCTGAAATTACATCGTTACTTGAATCTTTACCAGGTGAGACTGAGTTAGTCGCTATGGGAAGTTCACTTAAACTGTGTTTGGTTGCTGAAGGCAAAGCGCATTTGTATCCTCGGTTAGGACCAACGTCTGAGTGGGATACTGGGGCAGCACAAGCTGTAGTTGAAGCTGCTGGCGGTAAAGTCACTGTGATTACTTCAGAGAACCCTTTGGATCCCGACGCTCCAGCGTTACGTTACAATCAAAAAGATTCTGTATTAAACCCTTATTTTTTGGTGAGTTGCTAAAATATGAATAGCGAAAACACATTATTACAACAAGATATATTGTCATACTTAGATCAACATGAGAAAAAAGATCTTCTTCGATTTTTAACCTGTGGTAGCGTTGATGACGGTAAGAGTACACTTATCGGACGTTTACTACACGACTCAAAAATGATCTATGAAGATCAGCTTGCCGCAATCACCAAAGATAGCAAAAAAGTTGGAACAACTGGTGAAAAAGTCGACCTAGCGCTACTAGTTGACGGACTGCAATCTGAGCGTGAGCAAGGTATAACAATAGATGTAGCCTATCGCTATTTTTCTACTGACAAGCGCAAATTCATTATTGCTGACACCCCAGGACACGAACAATATACTCGTAACATGGTAACAGGTGCATCTACCTGCCAAATGGCGATTATTTTAGTGGATGCTCGCGCTGGCGTGAAAACCCAAACTCGTCGTCATTCGTTTTTGGTTTCTTTGTTGGGTATAAAACACGTTATCGTGGCTATCAACAAAATGGATTTGATGGATTACAGTCAAACTGTTTTTGAAGAGATTAAACAAGACTATTTAGAATTTTCAAAACAACTCGATATCCCTGATATTAGTTTTATCCCACTATCGGCTCTAGATGGCGATAACGTGGTCAATAAGAGTGAGCATACGCCTTGGTATACTGGCGATACTTTGATGACAGCATTGGAAAATATAGAAATTGATAAAGATTTAAATTTAGATGATTTCCGATTCCCAGTGCAATATGTTAACCGCCCTCACCTCAACTTCCGAGGCTTTGCCGGTACTGTTGTTTCTGGTCAAATTGCAGTTGGCGATAAGGTAACCACTCTACCTTCTGGTAAACAATCAACCGTAAAATCAATTGTTAACTTTGAAGGTGAGCAAGAGCTTGCTCACGCTCCACTTACAACTACCCTAACCTTAGAAGATGAAATAGACATTTCTCGTGGTGATATGATTGTGAAGTCGGATAATCTGCCTTTACATGGGAACACATTTAAAACCCATTTGGTTTGGATGGATGAAGAAGCACTTATTCCTAATAAGCAATATGGTTTCAAATTCGCAACCAAATTTGTACCTGGGTCGGTTACGAATATCAATTATTTAATTGATGTGAATACCATGGAAAAGAAAGATGCTGTGCATTTGAACCTAAATGAAATTGCCGTTGCTAATATCAAGCTTACGCAAATAGTAGCCTGTGACCCTTACACGGAAAATCGTGCTACCGGTGCGTTCATTATTATCGACAGAGTAACAAATGGAACTGTGGGTGCGGGCATGATAATCGAACAAACCCAGGCAACGACTGCCACTAATCAATTTTCAGAGTTTGAAATTGAGTTTAATACCTTGGTTAGAAAACATTTTCCTCACTGGAATGCCACTGATATAACTAAATTATAATTAGTTATACTTCCAACTGTGGATATTAATCAAGTTGCTGTTGTAGCGATTTTTTTCGCGACCATTGCGGCGCTTATCTTTACTGATAAGCGCCCTTCTTCTGTGTTTGCTGGTTCAACATTAGCGCTTATGTTGAGCGGCCAAATCACCTTCTCAGAAGTAGCACATAACCTTACCAACGAAGGTTTACTCACCCTTATTATACTATTACTGGTGAGTACCGCCGTTGATAAGACATCCATGATTAAAAATCTAGGAAGAAAATTAATCACAGCTAGTTTTAAGGCCAGTTATTGGCGATTATTCGGACTCACTTTTGCCTCATCTGCGTTACTCAACAACACTGCTGTCGTTGCTAGTATGATTGCGCCTATTAGTCAAAACCAGCATCACCCCGCCTCAAAATTATTGATTCCTCTGTCTTACTCCGCAATTTTAGGGGGGACAGTCACTCTTATCGGTACATCGACAAACCTGATTGTGGATAGTTTCCTTATTGAGCAAGGACATCCTGGATTCCAGTTCTGGGACTTCACCTTTTACGGTTTGATTGCGGGTTTAAGTTGTGGCTTATTAATGTTCGTATTAACGCCACTGTTGCCGAATATTGAGACGCGAAAAGGGAGCTTTCAATATTATTTTATTGAAGCTGAAGTGATTGCAGAATCAGAATTAATTGGCAAAACCGTAGAGCAGAATCATCTCCGAAACTTGCCTGAATTATTTTTAGTTGAAATTATTCGTGATGGCCAATTAATAAGTCCAGTAGCCCCTGACTTGATGATTTTAGAAAACGATAAATTAATTTTTTCCGGAAACATTAAGAACGTGGACAGCCTTTCACATATAAAAGGTTTAGTATTATTTGCAGAAACCGATGGCTTATTGCGAGATAATTTGACAGAAGTTATCATCTCAAATCGTGCACAAATTTTAGGTAAAACCCTTAAGGCTGTAGGGTTTAGAGCTTTATTTGATGCCGCTGTCGTTGCAATAAGAAGAGATGGTGAGCAACTATCTGGTAAGTTAGGAGAAATTAAGTTACAAGCAGGTGATTTTTTGCTCCTTGCAACCGGTCAAGACTTTGTAAACAGGCACAACTTAAGTAAAAACTTTTTTATCATTTCTGAGCAAAAAATTTCTACTCGACTAAATAAACTTCAAGAATATCTCACTATCGGAGGCTTCTTACTCACCATATTATTAGCCGCGACTTCGGTCTTAAGTTTGTCATCAGGCTTATTATTTTTCATGGCCGCTTTAGTTATTGCAGGAGTAATAAACAATTCAGAATTAAAACGGAACATTCCAATAAACTTAGTGATCGTTATTGTTGGAGCTTTAAGCTTAGCTACAGCATTATCGTCTTCTGGTGTGATTGAACTACTAACGGGATCATTAACTCCCTTTATAAATAATGGCAGTCCTTTTTTAGCATTGCTGATTGTTTACGGTTTAACCTTACTGTTAACAGAATTAGTCACCAATAATGCAGCTGCAGCCTTAATGTTTCCTTTTGCATACGGTGTGGTTGAAGCCCTGAGTGTTCCATTAATGCCATTTGCCTTAGCGGTAGCTTTCGCCGCCAGTGCTAGCTTTTTATCTCCTTATGGATACCAAACCAATTTATTAGCCTTCAATGCTGCAAATTATAAATTTAAACACTTCATCAACTTTGGCTGGCCGGTATCATTACTCTACTCAAGTATTGTTTTACTGCTGTTAAAATACTCTTACGGGTTATAACACTATTTTCTTGATTTCGACTTAGCGCAAAAGCCTAACTAAATAGGTGTTAATATGGACACTGTTAATATGGACACCCATAGATATTAATATAGACACCCACCGACATTGCAGTGTCCCCATCACTATCGCGTTTTTTAACCTTGACAGTCACCTTTATATTCTTGGCTTCCTCCTCAATATTACAATCAATACTCAAACTAGACCTATAATCCATTTAAACTATACTAATGCCTTCAAGTTTAAGACTAAGCTAAAGTGACCTATATTGAAAATGGAGCGAAGAATGGCTTTAGCTCGAAAGCACCAGGTCAGCTTGGTTGATACGTCATATTATCATTGTGTTTCTCGGTGTGTACGTCGAGCCTACTTATGTGGTAGGGATGCTTACAGCGGCAAAAATTATGAACATCGTCGTCGATGGGTTGAGGATAGATTATTACTACTAGCTCATGTTTTTTGCATTGATATTTGCGCTTATGCTGTTATGAGCAACCATATTCATGTGGTTTTACACGTAAATAAAAGCAAAGCGCTTAGTTTGTCTGATAGAGAGGTAGTAGAAAACTGGCACAAAATACACAAGCCTACCCATTTAGCGCAACAGTCGCTTCAAACTAACCCTCCGAAGTTAAATGAAGTGCAGTTACAAACCTTAAAACAAACAATTTCAATATATCGTCAACGCCTTTTTGATATAAGCTGGTTTATGCGTGAGCTTAATGAACCCATAGCGAGACGAGCAAATCGAGAGGATCAATGCACCGGACACTTCTGGGAAGGCAGATTTAAATCTCAGGCATTATTAGATGAAAAAGCTTTAGCAGCTTGTATGGTTTATGTCGATTTGAATCCAATTAGAGCGAGTACAGCAACGACTCTAGAAATGTCACACCACACCAGCATTAAGCGACGCTTGAAGGCCTTTGAAAAAGGTAAACAACCTCCAGATTTGATGCCTTTTTTAGCAACTAACAAAAAGTGGTGTCTACCATTTTGCCTTTCTGACTACGTTAGCTTAGTGAAAACAACTGCCGAAATCCCCACTCTATCACAAAGTGATTTTCCGATAAAAAATCAACCCAATATTCTAACGAAACTGCAATTGGTTGGATCGACTTGGTACGCGGAAAGTCTTCATTTCGAATCTATTTATAATGTTGCTGCTGGCAGTTATAAAAATCGGCAACAATTCAAAAAGCACACAAACAGGAAACGTATGGTAAGTGTTGATGAGCAATACTATTGAATAAAAACAGATTAAAATAGATCCCTTCAATACGAAATTCGAATGCTAATGTTATAGAGAAAGTTATCTAAACAGCACTTTTTCTTTATTAAACCAATTTACACAAAATGCCAACAAACCAACGGCAATTAATGCTGTTGAACCAAAAATAGCAATTAGCTGAAAATAGTCCATTGTGCCTTTAATCAACTCTTTGATAGCCAAAGCAACATTAGTCAAAGGAACCCATGCCCATGCTCCTTTTAACTCAACTCCTGGTGCCATCGCTAAAAAAATTGGTATAAAGAGCAACATCATCAGGGTTCCCATATAGCTTTGTGCTTCTTTATAGCTCTTCGCGTAAATGGACAAGCTCAATAATATAGAAGCAAAAATAGCCACAACAGGTACAAGCATTAAAAACATCAGAATAAAGTCGACAGCCCCTATAGAGGACATAAAGGTCACCACGAACTGAATCGCCAAACCTTGGCTAAGTATGACGCCCCATAACGCCATGCTAGATACTGTTATAAGGGCTGAAGTTAAACCAGCAAATGCAATGGTTAAAAACTTACCGAGTACTATTTTATAACGCTCAATTGGTGAAATTAATAATGTCTCTAAAGTTCCCCTTTCTTTCTCTCCAGCACCTAAATCTGCGGCGGGGAACATTGCACCTTGCAGACACAATATAAAAATAAAATAAGGAATGAGTCCGCCAATTTTTTCGCCCCAATTTTCTCTAGTATTGGCAGTGTTAATTTTCTCTAAAATAATTGGTTTCAAAACTGCAACACTTTGTTTTTCTGATAGATTTAACTTCTTAAACGCTATTTCTCTTAACTTTTTAACCTGTTCATCGACTATTTCGTTTACTCGATAAAAAACCCTATTAAGACCAGAATCATTTAGATGGAGTTTTAATAGTGCCTGTCCAGTTTGTAAAATATCATTTGAATAATTTGCGGGGATTTCCAAAACAAAATCAACGGTATTGTCTTGAATTAGTTTTTTATAATCTGCTTTTGGGTCAATTTCAATTCGATTAAACCCTTTTAACTGCAACAATTTCGTGTCAATTTCAGGGGCGTATTCAGCTCCTATTAAAGCGTAATTCAACACTTTATTTTGCGCTTCAGTAGCAGCATTTTGAGCGAAATATATGGCTATACCAGCAAAAGCAGGCATAACGAGTATAGGGACTGCAATCATAAAAAATAACGTTTTTTTATCTCTAACTAATTCTTTTAATTCTTTTAACAATACCAACCACATTACTGCTCTCCTTGTTGAATAGTGGCTAAGAATGCCGCATGCAAATTTTGGTTCTGTGCCTGTCCTCTAAACTCATCGACGCTGCCATCGAATTGACTAACCCCATTATCAATTACTGTAACTCTGTCACATAGCTCTTCCACTTCGCCTAGATGGTGAGTTGAAAAAATGACCGGAATACCTTTATTTTTCAAACCTCGAATAAAATCTAGCACGGTTTGGGTTGCCATAATGTCTAACCCCGTAGTAGGTTCATCCAAAATAACAACTTCTGGATTATGAATAACCGCTCTAGCAATCGAAGTTTTTTGTTTCATTCCTGTAGAAAAGTTTTCACTTCTGCGATCTAAAAATGTCTCCATTTCTAACAAGGCCGACAACTCCTCGATGCGGTTTTCTATTTGTAATTTATTCATTCCATGAAGCTGACCAAAGTACTCAATATTTTCACGCCCCGTTAAACGACCATACAGCCCTGTTGTACCAGATAAAAATCCAATTTTCTGACGGGCGATTAAAGGGTCTTCCAACACATTAACTTCATTGATATAAACACTACCGTGATTTGGTTGTAAGGCAGTTGACAACATCCTCAATGTAGTTGTTTTACCCGCACCGTTAGGACCAAGTAAACCTAGTACCTGGCCTTTTTCTACTGTAAAAGTAACGTCTAAAACTGAATGGAAATATCGACCTTTAAGACGGGGATCTTTCTTTTCTTGTTCACTAAGTTTTTTAGGATTCTCAACCACGAATTTCTTAGCTAAATTCTTAATTTCTATCATTACTTTTCCCTGATTACACCTAAACTGGCTAACCTCAATCGATCAAAAACAACTGCATTTTTTGCTATTTTAGACACACTTATTCAATAGTGTATAACTTATTGGATTTATTACATATAATTGAGGACATCCTAGCTTGATTTTTTATGGCCTACATCATTCACCTTAAATTTATTGAGCTTTAAAACTTAACCCAACTTGAGCACTTTGTTATGCAACCGAATAATGCTTTGCAAGCATCTCTACAAATATTCACAAAACCAAATGGTGTATTTGAAGCGGTAAACAATAATGACAACTGGTCATGGATACCGTTTTTATTGGTTATGAGCTTTGTTTTACTGCCACTATATTTGTACTACAACTTTGTCGATTTCGAGTGGTATCGCAATTTTATCGTTGACAGTACAGCGGGTAACCTTAGTCCAGCCGAACAAAATAATATTAGAGCGCAAATCAGACCAGGATATCTAGTCACTGGCATACTTATAGTTGCTTTTTTATTCCAAGTAATCGTTAATGTGATTCTTGCCGCATATCTCAATTTAGTAGCCAAAACGGATGAAGACTGCGTCAATGGATTTACTGATTGGTACGGTTTTACATGGTGGATTTCGCTCCCCGCAGTCATTGGATTTATCGCTGCGATACTTGTGCTTGCATTAGCTGAAAGCAATCAAATGCCAATCAGTGACTTACACCCTTTAGCCCTATCATATTGGTTAGGCTTGAGCGAGGATTCAAAATGGTTTGGTTTAGCTAATTTGATTAAGCCAGAATTATTCTTTAGTGTTTACCTGATGGCAGTAGGCTTAAGCCATTGGACTAAATTCAAAAAAGTTAAAATATACACAGTGGCGATTGCACCATTTGCAATAATTATCTTACTTTGGTTTTTACTAATTATGATGAAATAATTGCCGCAAAAATTTAATTCCGCGCCGGTCTAAAGTATTCCTCGTTCAAATAGAATTCTTTATATCGGTTTGCAGGATACCAACTAGGTATCCCCAAAAGTGGGATTGGTGGCAATTTTCCCGTGTTTGAAAGTGAATTTTTACTCAATAGATAATGATAGAGAGATAAATCTAAAATACTTAGTTGCTGGGCATAATTTTCAGAGAAAAAGCTGTCATTTACTCTTATCGCTAACCATTTTCCAGTTAATCCAATAAACGGATTCAAAAGCATTTCATAATTTGCATGGCCAAAAACAAAAGCTTTAATTTGCGGATTGTCAATTTGGCCATCCTTGTTAGAAGCTACCTTTACATCGTGATCTAACATTGAGCAATGATTTACCCATTTATGCCTGTCTTCGATAAAAACTTTTTGCCATTGATGATTTGCGAGGTATTCACATACCTGTGAATCAGATACGGCTAGAATAATCCCACACTCATCAAATAATGTGATCTGATTCCGCCGCTGAGTGCGTGGAGTCAAACCATGAGCTTGAATATCTTCTACATGCCATTGATTTAAAAGTGTTTTAGTGTTTGGAAAACTGAGCCAAATCAGACCATTAAATAAGTCATGCCATGAGTTTGGCCGCGTAGGAATGACTTTATTTTTAAAAATAATGGTTTCGTAATAGCCGTCGGTTTCAGACATTGAATTCTGACACTTAAACGACAATCCAAAATCATTCCTTGATGCCTGTCCACGTTGATGTTGATAAACGCCAGACGATGCCTGTCCACGTTGAAGAAGGTGAATGCCATTCTCTGTAGTAACCAACTTATCTTTTAAGGTATTGAGGGTATTGGCGTGCAATAAATTGTCGAATTTAGTTAGGCTGTAGCGCTGTTCAAGTTCGCTAAAAGGTGCCCTTTTTATCATGCCTGTCCACAATTCGTGGCACTCACGGGGCGATGGTTGTTTAACTGATGTCATAGGTTACTAGAGTCTTGTTGCTGGATTTCTTATACTGGACGCAAATGTAATAATAAGAGTAACAATATGCAATCAATGCGTTTTATTTTTCCAGTTGTATTTTCTATTTTAGCAATCGTTGGATGTGAACAACTGCCAAATAGTGAAAGTCCACAAAGTAACTTTCAGCAAGTGTATGAAAGTATCAGTGAACAAGAGTTAAAGCAGCACGTCAAAACAATATCTTCAGACGAGTTTGAAGGTAGAGGCCCGACTACCGATGGTGAGACCAAAACCCTCGAATACTTAGTCGACAACTTTAAATCCTTAGGGTTTGAGCCGGGTAATGGCAATAGTTACCTTCAGGCTGTTGAATTAATGGAAATCACCGCCGATCCCAATATGCAGTTACATATGGGGAAAAATACCTTCGAATATCAAAAAAACATGGTGGCCTCATCAAAACGCGAAACTCCCCAAGTTAACCTAAATGACTCAGAGATTGTGTTCGTTGGATATGGCGTAAATGCACCAGAATACAATTGGAATGATTACCAGGGCTTGGATGTAAAAGGTAAGACCGTGGTTATCTTAGTCAATGATCCAGGTTTTGAGAATCCAGAGAGTGGTAAGTTCCAAGGTAAAACCATGACCTACTACGGTCGCTGGACTTATAAATATGAAGAAGCTAGCCGTCAAGGCGCTGAAGCCGCTATTATTGTTCATGAAACAGCTCCTGCGTCTTATGGTTGGTCTGTTGTATCAAACAGTTGGAGTGGTCCCCAATACAGTCTAGTATCTAAAAATGGTAATGCTGACCGTGTTGCTGTAGAAGGTTGGATAAGTCTTGAAGCCGCCAACAAAGTATTTGCTGAAGCTGGACTCGATTTCAGTCAACAGAAAGCTAAAGCCATGCAAGGCCCCTATTCTAAAGCCTTAGGTACCAAGGCTTCTATCACCGTAAACAGTAAATTAAAAAAATCTGTTAGTAATAACGTGATCGCCACATTAAGCGGCAGTGTAGCAGCAGATGAACACATTATTTACACCGCACACTGGGACCATTTAGGTAAAGACAGCAGTTTAAAAGGTGACCAAATTTACAATGGTGCACACGATAACGCCACAGGCGTTGCAGCTAGCTTAACTATGGCAAAAGCATTTTCAGAGCTTTCCATACGCCCCGCCCGTTCAATTACGTTCTTAATTGTTACCGCTGAAGAGCAAGGATTACTAGGCTCTAAATATTATTCTGAGCACCCTATCATTCCCCTAGACAAAACCGTCGCCAATTTAAATATGGATGCGTTAAACGTTTTGGGCAGAACTAAAAATGTGTCAGTTGTGGGCATGGGCAAATCAGAACTTGAGAAATACCTAGCATCTGCCGTGGCAAAACAAGGGCGCTTCCTGACTCAGGAAGACAGACCTGAGGCTGGCTCATACTACCGTTCAGATCACTTCAGCTTCGCCAAACAAGGCGTACCAGCGCTGTATGCGAAAGGCGGAAACCAACCCATAGACGAAGCCACAGCGAAGTATCGTAAGCGTGCCAATGTTGTTGTCAAAGGTTGCTATCATCAGGTTTGTGATCAATTTAGAGAAAATTGGGACTTTGGTGGCATCCAAGAAGATACTCAAATGTTATTCGATGTGGGCTATAGCATTGCCAATTCGAATGATTGGCCACAATGGAGCAAAACCAGCGAATTTCAGCGCTAAAAATTACACCACTGAATAAAAAATGCCAGCAATTTTGCTGGCATTTTTTTAAAGCTTAAAACCTAGTTTATTTTTGACTTTCTTTGATAAAATAACTTAGCTCTTTAATGCAATGACGTAACACTGGATTTAACCTAGTATTTTTACCATTCATAACAAAAAGTTCATGTTCGAATTCAAACATTTTACCGCCACCAACAGGCACCAAACCTAAGCCAGCGCCCTGCTCTTTGGTCATGTAGTCAGGCAGTAGCCCAACATATTCACCCGTCATAATGGCTGACATACAGCCATCGAAAGAATCCGAGAAAGTTTGAATCAATAAGCGACTCTCATCTTGAATATAGTTAGCTGAAGATAGTCCTGAAATCCCGATGGCAGGATAATCTTCAATTTTCAAATTATCAGGCAAAGCTTCTTTATATTTAGCTAAGGGGTGTGAAGGTGCACAGTACAATCGCCCATGGCATATGTGACCTACTGGATGGAAAGTCACTGATTCTGGTTTTACCATATCATAGGTTGAAACAACCAAGTGACACTCACCAGATAAAGCTACATGCTCCACTTCATTGTATAGACGAGTTTGAATATTCACATGAATATCATCAAACTTCTTCATAGTGCTCTTAACCGCTTTACTCACTGCTAGATGCATTGAAAGGGGTAATCCAGCCATTAACACTAAAGTGATATGCCCAGAATAATCATCATGTAGGCTTTTTAAATTAAAAACAAAGTTATCAAAGGCATTGAAAATTCGTTTTGTTTCCTGAAAGACCACTTCACCTTCTTTGGTCATCTGGAACCCCCCACGACCGCGGTGACATAGAACTAAATCCAACCTTTCTTCAAGTTTTTTAATTGCAGCGCTAATATTTGGACGCTGCATTCTCAATACGGGTTCTGCAGCAGTAAACCCATTGCATGATGCTACGGCATAAAATACGCGTAACAGTTTGATGTCTGATTCTTGTAAGCGGTTTAACATAAATACACCAAAGTAAGGTATGTAATTAAATACTCTAATTCCTATATTAGGCAAGCCGCTAAGGTATTACAATCATTAATTACAGTTTATTCTATTGCAGTATTAGTTATTTAGAGTGCCTCACTTAACTATCAAACCTTATCTAAACTCATACCTAAAACAGACTAATGCACGGAATTTCGGCCTGCACAGTTTCATCCAAGCGCTTAAAATTTTTTATTTAATTGCTAGGATAATTTTACGCTTTGTTCCCTAAGTTGTTCTACTTCATCCCTAAGACTTGCTGCTTTCTCAAACTCTAACTCCCGCGCTGCAGTGAACATTTGCTTCTCTAACTCAGCAATTTTGGCCATTAACTCAGTCGCCGTCATTGCTTTGTATGTCTTATTGGCTTCAGCAATTTTCCGCAACTTAACCTTGCCACCTACATCAACTGAATTCCCTTCACCAATATCCATAATATCGGTGATCGGTTTGTTTAATTGCGTAGGTTGAATACCTTCATCTAAATTATGTTGATGTTGCTTTTCTCGACGACGTTGGGTTTCTTTCATCGCCCTTTCCATTGAGCCGGTAATACGATCTGCATAAAGTATTGCTTTACCATTCACGTTACGAGCCGCCCGTCCCATAGACTGGATCAATGATCGATCAGAACGTAAAAAGCCTTCTTTATCTGCATCTAAAATCGCCACTAAAGAGACTTCTGGCATATCTAAGCCTTCGCGCAAGAGATTAATTCCTACCAGAACATCAAACTTCCCTAATCGCAAATCGCGGATAATTTCAATACGCTCAACAGTATCAATGTCAGAATGCAGATAACGCACTCGAATACCATGCTCATCTAAATAGTCGGTGAGATCCTCTGCCATCCGTTTTGTTAGTGTAGTGACTAACACTCTTTCGTTCTTCGCCACTCGCAAGTTTATTTCTGACATTACATCGTCTACTTGGGTGGCAACCGGTCTCACTTCAACTTCAGGATCTAATAAACCTGTTGGCCTAACAACTTGCTCAACAATATCCTCACCTGACTTTTCTATTTCATATTTACCAGGTGTGGCTGACACATAAATGGTTTGCGGAGATATCTGTTCAAACTCATCAAATTTTAGTGGTCGATTATCCAATGCTGACGGCAGTCTAAAACCAAACTCAACTAATGTTTCTTTACGCGAACGATCGCCTTTATACATTGCGCCTATTTGTGAAACTGTTACGTGAGATTCATCCACGAATAACAATCCATCAGCAGGAAAGTAGTCTAATAATGTCGGCGGTGGCTCACCGGGGGCTCTGCCTGATAAATAGCGAGAATAATTTTCAATTCCAGAGCAATACCCTAACTCTTGCATCATTTCCATATCAAACTGAGTACGCTGAACTATGCGCTGTTCTTCCACCAACTTATGGACAGACTTGAGTTGGTCTCTGCGCTCTCTAAGCTCATCTTTGATATGACCAATGGCTTCTAAAATCTTTTCTCTGGGCGTCACATAATGTGTTTTCGGAAAAACCGTAGCTCGTGTAACTGTCTGCTCCACGCTCCCGGTTAGGGGATCAAATAACCTAATGGCATCAATTTCTTCGTCAAATAATTCAACTCTAATCCCCTGCTTCTCGGAGTCCGCGGGAAAAATATCGATCACATCACCGCGCACACGAAACGTGCCGCGCTCGAAAGAGACGTCATTACGACTATACTGTAACTCCGCTAAACGGCGAAGAATCGCCCTTTGATCCATCAAATCGCCTTGACGCAAATGCAGCAACATTTTCATATACGACTCAGGATCACCTAGTCCATAAATAGCCGAAACACTAGAAACGATGATAACGTCACGGCGTTCCATCAAAGATTTAGTGGCAGACAATCGCATTTGTTCAATGTGATCATTTATAGAAGAGTCTTTTTCTATAAAAGTGTCAGTGCTTGGTACATAAGCCTCGGGCTGATAGTAGTCATAATAAGAAACAAAGTATTCAACTGCGTTATTTGGAAAAAATTCTTTCATTTCTCCATATAATTGTGCAGCAAGGGTTTTATTATGAGCAAGAATCAAGGTCGGTCTTTGCACGTGTGAAACAATATTTGCCATTGTGAAGGTTTTACCCGAGCCGGTTACTCCTAACAATGTTTGATTTGCTAATCCGCTTTCCAATCCATCCACCAATTTTTCAATAGCTTGGGGCTGGTCACCAGCAGGTTGATAATGTGAGGATAATTCAAATGGACGACTCAATTTCTTTTCCTTACTCAAATGAAGTAAATGTACACTTAACCAAAGCGAATAAAATTCCTAAACTGGCTGTGTTTGAATATTGGTGCTTTTTTTAAACCAAGCATAGGCCACTATTGCGGTACAAAGGTTTGCCACTATGATGCCGAAAAACAATCCATGGATATCCAGCAACCTACTGCCTAAATAAGCCAAAGGTACAAAAAACAAAAATAACCGAACCACACTCAAAATTAATGCCGAGATCGGCTGATGCATCGCATTGAAAGAAGAATTGGTAAGTATGACAACACCTTGTAACCCATAACCTAAGGGTACGATATACAAGAATAATACGATCAGATCTGCAACTTGTTGTTCTTCTGCGAACAAAGACGCAATATAAGGTGCAACACCACATAATATGAGGTAAACAATAAACTGGATAACCAGCACCGATTTCAGAGAAAGCGAATAACTACTCGCAACCCGTGAGAGTTTATTGGCTCCAAAATTTTGACTAATAAACGGTGGTAAAGACATCGATAACGCTAAAACTAAAATACTCGCAATAGACTCCAAACGACTCCCTACTCCCCATGCAGCAACAGCCCCAGGTCCGTAAGCTGCTATGATTTTAGTGATAACACCACCGGCAATCGGCGTTAACATATTGGCCCCAGCAGCAGGTAAGCCAATTCGTAAAATCCCCCCGCTGGTCAGCCTAAGCTCGTTAAAAGTTAACAATCGTGGAAGCATTAATTTTCGCTTTAAGGCAAGCAAATACAATATATAGAGTAATCCGACTCCCCAAGAAATAGCCGTAGCTAAAGCTGCTCCTTGAATGCCTAACGCAGGGACGGGTCCCCAACCAAAAATTAGAATCGGATCTAAGATAACGTTAATTACCCCGCCAACAGTCATAACTATACTGGGAGTTTTCGTATCACCAGCGGCTCTTAAAACGCTATTTCCAACCATAGGAACCGCTAAAAATATAGCCGCTGCGTACCACAACTCCATGTAATCATAAATGAAAGGAAGCAGTTCGTCGGTCGCCCCCATTGAACGAAATATCGGATCAATTGTTAAATATCCAACAAAGGCTAAAAGCCCCACCAAAATGAGAGAAAGCATAAGTGCGCCAGTAGCAAACTCTTTAGCTAAATGAGTTTCACCGGAACCCAACGAGCGCCCAATAATGGCAGAAGTACCAATGCCCAAACCAATATTTAGACTAATAATGGTAAAGGTCACCGGAAATGTGAAACTAATGGCCGCCAGTTCTTCAGTGCCGAGCATGCTCACAAAAAATGTATCAGCTAAACCAAACGTCATTAACATTATCATTGCCAAAACCATCGGCAAGGTCATTTTTTGCAGAGTTTCGAAAATAGGGCCATTGAGCATATCATTATTACGGCTTGTTGCTTTGGGCTCTTTCACTTTAGTTGTACTCATTAAGGCTAATTGGCAATATTTATAGACATAGCAATAATTCTCACTATGCCAACGCTATTTTTTACTTAGTTTGGAATGTATTTATGCTGCGAAAACAGCCGATCAATTATATGACAGACAGATCATCGAATATATGACTATTTGAATTATTTTAAGGCTTTAGCGCGTTTTTCTACTAATAACCCTTTGCCAAATCAAAAATTATCGCCCCCTTATAAACACATCAAAGATGTTAATAAAATGTCAATTTTTCAACATCTTACTAAACAGTTTAAAGCTATTTCACAAAAATACACACAGGACAATAGGCTTAAGGTAAGTTTATGCTCCAGCTTGGTGCAACTTTTCACTAAAAACAGATAAACTATTGATTATACTGATTAAATATTTTTTTGGAAAAAATATCAAATGCTATATTGACTTCTTTAAACAAATTAGAAATAGCTATCTCAGATCGTTATACACAAACTTATCCACAGGATTAGTGGATAACTGTACTCACGCCAATAAAGCCGCTATGTTACAGTAATGTGACTAAAAATTAGGTAAGTCAACACTAACCTGAGGGGCTTTAATTTTATGTTTCAGAATTATGAAACACTGTTATAAAACACAGTGATCAATCAAATATTTATAACAAAAAGGAATAACAGATCGTATTTATAGCCTCTAATAAAAAAAACGCTATTAGCACTTTAATTGCCGCTTTATGGATCGTTACTTGATCATTAAGCCCGCCTAAACTGTTCAAATAACATACACACTGGTTGCGATTTTGTTACACCTTTTTTAGTGCCTTCAAAAACGTCATGTTTTAGATTAGTCCGATCTTATTTAAAGCAGAAAAAATGAGTTGCTTTAACATGGGTTCTGACTAAATTATGAACAGTGTTTAGCAACGTAAATATATCTGTTGAGCGTATTCGTTCTACTGCATTTAAATTTGAAAAAGATAAACCAGGTCAATTATTCGATTATTAGACGTTTTTACATCAAAAATAGCTGCTTATTCAATCAATTTGAATTAAAGCCCAAAAAACTAAGATATTGTGTTGACAGAACGGTTGATGCTCATTAATATTCGCCTCCGTTGAAATCAGGTCCCCCTTAGCTCAGTTGGTTAGAGCGACGGACTGTTAATCCGCAGGTCCCCCGTTCGAGTCGGGGAGGGGGAGCCA
>NZ_JAUORV010000023.1 GCF_030548205.1 Aliiglaciecola sp. 3_MG-2023
CTTGTCTGCTTAGTGAGTCCGTTAGGTCTCTCTCAAGCGGGAGGCGTATTCTACACTTCCGTTATTTGATGTCAACATTTTTATTTAGTTTTTTTGAATTTATTTCAAATCGCTAAATTGTCTCCATCCCGCTCCACACTTGCCTTACGGCGTGCTCTTAACTTCCTTATAAAGGTGATTAAGAAGAGACATTCTTTAAAGTTTGTCCCGAAGCGAGGCGCGCATTCTACAGACCATAATCGGAAGATCAAGCGCTATTTTAAAATAAATTGAAAAATCCGTTTGATTGCTGGTTTTTACGCCAAATATGGCACTTTTGCGGGATAAATAAACAATAAATAAGATGTAAGAAAGAGCCACTTATATTAGTAGCTAGAAAGCATTCGTATGTTGTCCATTACTTTCTACTAGTATGCCTTACTGAATGACCTTATTTAAATGACTTAAAACCAAGGGCTTTCAAATCATGCTTTGTTTTTTAGTTCCTACACTACTTATTATCTAGACAACGCCAAACATTAATATCAAAGATTCAATAAGAATCTAATTTGGAAAGCTCTGTAACTTTCACCTGTGTTTACATTATTTATTGAGCTTTAAGGAAATAAAGCCTTTCGAACAAAGTTATGTAAAAACACCTAAAAGTCGATTTTGAAAAACAATGGTAGTATTGTTTATTAAAGAAGAGCAGTTCATAAAGGTAGCAAAACATGCAAAAACCCATTTCGTCCTTTAAAGGCACAACTCCACAATTCGGAAATAAATGTTATGTAGATAATTCCAGTATCATAGTGGGTGATGTAATTTGTGGAGATGAGGTCAGTATATGGCCATTAGTTGCTGCTAGAGGAGATGTAAATACTATCCGAATAGGTAACAGAACAAATGTTCAAGATGGTACCGTACTACATGTCACTCGCTCTAGTGTTAATAATCCACAGGGATATCCGTTGATTATTGGTGACGATGTAACTATTGGTCACAAATGCATGCTCCATGGTTGTACATTGGGAAACCGTATATTAGTTGGTATGGGTGCAATTATAATGGATGGCGTAGTAGTTGAAGACGATGTATTTGTAGGAGCCGGTTGTTTAGTCCCACCGAATAAAACCCTTGAAAGCGGTTATTTATATGTTGGCAGTCCAGCAAAGCAAGCACGAAAACTTAATGATTCAGAGTTAGCATTCTTAAAAATATCGGCTGACAACTACTTAGTCACTAAAGACGAATATTTAGCAGAAGTATAAAGGTCTACCTTTAAGTTACTGTTGATTGTAATAGTGTCTATCCAAGCAGCTCAGATTTAGAAAGCACAATATCGCCATTATGATTAAAACGTTCTTGCTCAATTAAAGAACTCAAATGCTCTTCAGCATCAAATTGATGAAGAGCATAAAACCCTTCCGCTTCATCTTGATTCACTTCAGTAATATAACAATTAATTAGCGCCCCGCTATTGATAGCGAGAATTTTGAGCCCTTCATATTGCAGGTCATATTCAAAACCATCAATTATTTGAATAGCCTGATTCATAACATACGTCTTATCTGTTGCATTACAGGTTCGATGTCTGGCATGTAGCCGCGCCACAATTTGAAACTATGGGCAGCCTGACCAATCAGCATACCTAACCCGTCACTGGTATTGGCAACACCTAAGGTTTTAGCTAGTTGTACAAAAACTGTTGGTTCAGAAAGGTAAACCATATCGTAGACCATATTTGCTCTAGATAAGACATACTCAGATATATCGGGGACTTGGCCGCTTAAACTCGCCGAGGTGCAGTTCACGATTAAGTCAAAAGGTTGTGACAAGCTGGCATTTACTTCAGCAAAATCTGCAGCGCAAACCTGATCATTGGCGAACCAATTAGCGAGTTCAGTGGCTTTCTGTTTAGTACGATTTACAATCGTAATATCTTTAACGCCTTGTTCTAATATGGGAAGAATCACTCCCCTTGCCGCGCCACCAACACCAATCAATAAAATTCTCGCATTCTCAAAATTGAAATTCTGATGTTTTAAATCTAACACCAAACCTGGTCCGTCAGTAGTTTCGCCTCTAAAGCGGTTTTCATCCAAACGAATAATAGTATTGATAGCACCCGCTTTCACCGCTGCGGGAGAAAGCTCGGTAACCCATTTAACGCCATCCTGTTTAAACGGACTAGTTATATTACAACCCTTGGCATTGGGATCGGCGAAAAATTCATCTAGGTTGGCTGAAAAATTACCTTTTTGACCTAAAATCTTTTGGTAATCAATGGTTTCCTGTCGTTGTTTTGCAAATGTTTGATGAATAAGTGGCGAACGACTTTGCTCTATAGGATTACCAAACACAGCATATTTATCGATATTCAAAATCTATAATTTCCCTTTGTCCTGCTCATTTAGCCAATCTCTTGGTTTCAAAAATTCTTCAGTCAGTCGAGCTTCTGGTGTATTTGATTTTGCTTGAAAGTTATATTCCCAGCGCGCTAAAGGAGGCATGGACATCAAAATCGATTCTGTTCTTCCACCAGTTTGCAGACCAAACAACGTCCCTCGGTCATATACCAAATTAAATTCAACATAGCGGCCGCGACGATATAATTGAAATTCTCTTTCACGTTCCGAATAGGAGGTCTCTTTGCGTCGCTCAACGATTGGGATATAGGCATCTAGAAAACCATTACCAATGGATTTCATAAATTCAAACGATTGCTCAAATCCTAACTCGTTAAGATCATCGAAAAACAGACCACCAACCCCTCTAGTTTCATCACGGTGTTTAATATAAAAATATTTGTCACACCAGTCTTTATACTTTTCATACATACCTTCGCCGAATGGCAGGCATGCTTGCTTGGCAACACTATGCCAATGTTGTACATCTTCCATATAAGGATAAAAAGGGGTTAAGTCAAAACCACCACCAAACCACCAAACCGGATCTTCCCCTTCTTTCTCGGCTAAAAAGAATCGAACGTTAGCGTGAGAGGTGGGAACGTACGGATTTTTGGGGTGAATGACTAGGGACACACCCATTGCTTGGAAACTACGACCAACTAATTCAGGTCTGGCTGCAGTAGCGGAATCGGGTAATTGAGTGCCGAACACGTGGGAAAAGTTAACCCCTCCCTGCTCAATGACATGGCCATTGGTTAACACTCGAGTGCGACCACCACCACCCTCTTCACGCTGCCAATTATCCTGTTTAAACTGCTTTTTGCCATCCACCAACTCCAGTGTATGACAAATATCGTCTTGTAATTTTAGTAAAAATTGCTTTACCAAATCTATGTCGGGAGTACTAACTGAGTTCATATTTAACTTGCTCTTACGGTTTCACCGGTTATGCCATTGCGAATTTGACTCGGATTCTTTTGATTACCTAAAGCTCCATCTAAACACAAAAATGTTTTGCCAAATTGCCCGTAAACTTGTTCACTTGTTTTAGCCGGCTGCTCACCATTTAAATTAGCACTTGTTGAGACGATTGCACTGTCGACTAGTTCACACATTTTATTCACCAAAGGATGGTCACTTACCCGAACCGCAACTAAATCTGAACCACCCGTAATAAAATCAGGTGTTCCTGACTTTTTAGGCAGCAACCAAGTGTTTGGTCCTGGCCAAGAATCATCGACTTCAGAAAGTATCATAGGCTCAATTGCAGAAAAGTTTACAAATTTAGCTAGTTGCTGTTTATTACTGGCAATTAAAATCAGACCTTTTTCCATAGGCCTATTTTTTAGCGCCAACAACTTCATTACAGCAGCTTCATTAGTTGGGTCACAACCTAAGCCAAAAACGGCTTCAGTGGGATACGCAAAAATAGCGCCGCCCAAAAATTGTTGATTAAAATAGTGTGGGTTTTGACTTATGTCCATTTGATTAGGAATACTTAAAATTGAGACGTGGAGTGTAATGCAAATGGGGTAATGAAGAAAGTCGTCAGATAGAAATGAAGTTAATTGCTTTCAGCTGCAACCTTAGTACCACATTCTTTTTGCGGACATTGGTAATAAACCTTACCATCCCCTTTCTTTTCTATTAATACCGACCAATGACATTTAGGACAGGCTTTATCTACAGGCTGCGAATTTAAAATATATTTACACTTTGGGTAGCCATCACAGGCATAAAAACTTTTACCATATTTATTCGTACGTTTGATTAGTTTGCCTGTTTTACACGATGGACAGGCGATGTGGATGTCCTTTTGCTGTTTGACAGCTTCGATATGGTGGCAATCGGGATATCCGGTACAACCAATAAATAAACCAAATCGGCCTTTTTTAATCGCTAACGTTAAGCCACATTCAGGACATTCAGATCCATCAATTTGTTTGAGTTCGACGGTACTGTTGTCATGTAAGGGTTTGGCAAAATCACAGGATGGGTACTGACTACACCCCAGAAAAGCGCCGTTTTTACCTCGTTTAATTTGAAGTTTTGCGCCGCAGTCTGGACACACACCAAAGTCTCCATCGAGTGCGTGTTCATGAGCGGCAAAAAGAGTGTGATCGATTTTAGACATAATTGATCATGCCATTTGCTTCTCTTCGCAGTGGCCTATCGCCACAAATTTGACTACCTGAAATTTAATGCAAGGGGCCTTCTGGCTCTTCAAATAAAAGATCTTCCATTTGTGCATAGGCATTTTCTTTACCAGGCACATTAAACAGCACCATGAGCACAACCCACTTCAGATCTTCGAGACAAAATTCTTTAGAATCTATCTCCATCACTCTATCAACAACCATTTCTCTTGTTACTGAGTCTAAAACATTAATTTGCTCTAGAAACATCAAGAAACCACGGCATTGCACATCCAAACGCATTTCTTCTTCTTGCGTATAAATGCGGTTGACTAAAGCTCCACCAGACTTCACAAAATACGGATTAATGTCCGTTTCTTGCAAAGCAGCTAACTTTTCTAACCACGACAACGCTTTATAGATTTCATCATGATGAAATCCAGCGCGCACAAGTTCGTCTGTCAATTCATCTTGATCAACACGAATTTCAGTTTCGCTATGAATGAAATTTTCAAACAGATACATGAGGATATCGAACATATTATTTACCCCTCAATTTGATGTAGCCCCCAGATACAGAGGCTACTAAACCACGCAACTCATATTCTAATAATTGCGCCAATACGACTTTAATCGGCATATCGCTACGTTGTACAACGACGTCTAACGCAGTAACGTCATAGTCTACACTATCTAACAATTTGTCGGTTGCCAAGCTTTCAATTGGACTTTTTTTGCTGTTTTTCGAATAATCCTTTAGAACACAAGAATTAAGGTTCTGAAACTCCTCTATAATGTCTTCTATGCTTGATACGAGTTTAGCGCCTTCTTTGATCAATAAATGAGCACCCTCACTGAGCGGGTTATTTATATTACCGGGTATAGCAAAAACGTCACGGTTTTGTTCAATAGCATATTTTGCAGTAATGAGAGAGCCGCTGCGAATAGCAGCTTCGATAACCAATACACCCAGAGATAGTCCACTGACGATCCGATTTCTGCGGGGAAAGTTATGGGGCGTAGGTTTAGTATTCGCCCTAAACTCCGACAAAATCAACCCTCGATTCTCAACGATTTCTTCTGCTAGGCGAACATTTCGTTTAGGGTAAAGGTTATCTATCCCACTTCCTAACACTGCCAAAGTATTGCCGCCAACGCTCAATGCCCCTTGATGCGCGCAGGTATCAATCCCCATCGCCAAGCCACTGGTTACAGTAAACCCTTGTTGCGCGAGCCCTTGGGCAAAATCAAATCCACAACCTTTGCCATAGTGACTCGGATTGCGGCTTCCCACCATAGCAACCTGATTAGAATCGAGTAGCTTTTTGTTTCCCCAACCAAAAAGTACGAAAGGGGGACGAGGAGTTTCAGCCAACAATTTTGGATAATCAGGGTGATTAGGATGAACAGCAAATCGCCAGGGATCTGCTGCAAGCCAATTGAGCTCTCTATCAATTGCTCGCCAGTCGGGAGAGCTAATAGCCTTTGCTTGTGCAGCATTAAAACCCAATTCAGTGAGTTGAGAGGATGAATACGCCAGCAAAGAATGAGCTGGTAATTTGTAGACGCTCTGAAACTTTTTTAACTTCCCCATACCAAAATGAGGAATCTGGTCCAAAGCCAACCAACAACGTAGTGCTTCTTCGGGATTGTGTGGCCCTGTTAATTGAGTATGCTTTTTTTGTTCACTTTGACGCACTTCCTGTGCCATGAGCTGTCCTTTGAATTATTTTATGGTTTCGCGACTATTGCTCCTTCACGAATAATTTTAGTGGAACGGGTAACCAATGCATAACTTGCTTTTTGGAATACTTTGAACACCACAACCTCCCCGACTTTTATTGCAGGTTGTTGCAACTCATCACTTCCATCAAAAAGGTTATCAACAAAATTACTTTCACCATCGTACTTGGGATTACTGCTTACTTGAATATTAGGCCCTTGAACATACACACCTAACACCGTCCCTGGTTTTACCTTACGGCGCCCTAAATCAAGAATCACCACATCATATTTACCCAGCAACTTATGCTGTTCTAAACTACTTATTATTTGCCCTTTTTGCCTGGTTGCAGCCTTTAACTTCATACTACCAACTTGCATTCGTGCGCGAGGAAGTAACTTGTCTCCTCGTCGAGCTTCGAAATTTGCATCTTCTACAGTAACTAGATGTTGGCCAGCCACTTCACTTTCTAATGGGGTTGCATCTGCAACATGACGAATTTGAAACCCCAGTAGGTTGCCATATTGGTCACGGAGTTCATTTTGTTTTCTCACCACATTGTATTGTTCAGGGGTATCGGAGTCGGCTTTACTTAACACTAAGTCTCCAGACGCAAATGCCGTATTGCCATCTTGGTTACCTAACAAATATGGAAGCTGTTCGTACTCGTCTTCTTCCATAATAGTACTACTTTCGATATAGGGTTGAATAATCGTCCAAGGCAAAACATTAATTGGATGGACTGATTTTAATTCTTTGAGTCCCTCAGGCGAGAGCTTGATTTGCGGCTTAGGATCATCGCGAACGAGATCCAAAATAGGTTCACCTTGATCGTTATATCTTAGCCTTAGTTCGTCTCCAGGATAGATTAAATGGGGGTTATTAATATGTACATTATTGCGCCATAACTCTGGCCACAACCAAGGCTTGCTTAAGTACATATTGGAGATGTCCCAAAGGGTATCCCCTTTTTTAACCACATAAACTTGTGGAGCAGTTTGTTTAATATTAATTACGTCTGCAATTGTCGCCAATGGTAAAAACAATAGAATTACCAGAAGTTTACTCAATCTTTTGCCCATACCAACCTCATAATGCAGCGAACCTTGTTGTTAAGTATCGACCTAAACACTGATTTGCTTGATCGAACTTTCATTCTTTTTAGGCTAGAATAGCGCCTTAAATGATTCAATAGTGTATTTTATTGAACCGTATAGTAATTAATACTGACCCTGGGTACAGTTTTACAAAAAATGTACCTTAATTCACCAAAGTATAGTGTAGCTGAAGATCAAGATGGCCATTTTAAATGTATTAAAATTTCCCGACGAAAGGCTCAGAACAGTCGCTAAGCCTGTAGAGAAAGTCGACGGAGAAATTACAAAGTTAGTTGAAGACATGTTCGAAACCATGCGCGAAGAAAATGGTATTGGACTTGCTGCAACCCAGGTAAATGTGCATAAACGTGTTGTTGTTATGGACATTTCTGAAGACCAAAATACGCCTCGCGTATTTATTAATCCAGAAATTATAGAAATGGATGGTGAAGCTATCAGTGAAGAAGGCTGTCTATCTGTTCCTAACAATTACGCAAAAGTAGAACGTGCAGAACATGTTATTGTTAAAGCGCTCGATGCTGAAGGAAAAGAATTCACATTGGAAGCAGACGGCTTATTAGCTATCTGTATACAACATGAACTCGATCACCTGAAAGGCAAGTTATTTGTGGATTACCTGTCTCCCCTCAAGCGCAAACGTATCCGCAGTAAACTAGAGAAAGAAGCGCGCCTCGCCGCCCGAGCATCTTAATGTCTGGAGTGATACATTGAGCAAAAAATTGAATATCGTGTTTGCCGGTACACCGGACTTTGCAGCACAACATCTACAAGCACTGATTGAATCTGAACATAATATTATCGCAGTATACAGTCAACCAGATCGCCCTGCGGGACGGGGGAAAAAGCTACAAGCCAGTGCAGTTAAGCAATTAGCGCTGGAACACGACATTCATGTTGAACAACCGCTATCATTAAAAACCCCTGAAGCACAGCAACAATTAGCTGAACTTAATCCTGATATTATGATCGTTGTAGCCTATGGTTTGATACTGCCGCAAGTCGTTTTAGATACCCCTCGATTAGGCTGCCTAAATGTTCACGGTTCTTTATTACCCCGTTGGCGCGGTGCAGCCCCTATCCAACGCGCCATTTGGGCGGGTGACGAGCAAACGGGCGTCACTATCATGCAAATGGATAAAGGGTTAGACACAGGAGCAATGTTGCTTAAAAAAGCGATTCCCATAGAAATAACCGATACCAGTGCCAGTTTATATAGTAAATTAGCAGAAATCGGCCCGGATGCATTACTAGAATGCTTAGATAGCATTGAGTCTACTAAACCGGAAATTCAAGACGACACACTTGCAAATTACGCGCAGAAACTAAGTAAACAAGAAGCTCTTATTGATTGGACAATGTCTGCGGAGCAAATCGAACGTAACGTTCGAGCTTTCAATCCTTGGCCGGTAGCTTACTTCGAGCTAACCCCAGAGGGGAACGAACAAGCTATTGCAATCAAACTTTGGGAGGCTAGTATTGTTGATACTGGAACCACAAACTCCGAATCGCCAGGGAAAATTATTTCAGTTAGCAAAAAAGGCATTGAAGTAGCCACTGGAGAAAACAATTTATTGCTCACCAAATTACAAATACCCGGTAAAAAACCGATGCTGGTAACAGACTTAATCAATGCAAGAAAAAATTGGTTCGTTACGGGTCAATCCCTTCCGTGAATTCTTCTTCTGATAAACAACGAATGAAAAAAACCAGTAAAACCTTGCGCGCTGATGCCGCTAAGGTACTTTATCAAATATTAGAAAATGGTCAGTCTTCACGCGAGTCCCTGCCAAAAATTCAAGAATTATATTCAGATAAAGATAAAGCTTGGTTGCAAGAGATGGTATTTGGCGTATTGCGCCAACTTCCTGTATTGCAGAGCTGGTTAAGACAACTATTAGATAAACCCCTTAAAAACAAATACAAAGTAGCTGAACACCTGATTATGTTGGGCTTTTACCAACTGGCGTTCACCCGAGTGTCGACTCACGCGGCAGTTTCTGAAACCGTGGCCGCCGCTCGACAACTTAAAGTAGAGCCACTTAAAGGTTTGATCAACGCATTACTACGTAACTTTATACGACAAGAATTAGCCCAACAAACTATTAATGATCCACAAGTAAGTTCTGGCTTGCCCAAATGGCTATTCAAACGACTTCAAGTGGCTTATCCCGAGCAACTTGAGGAACTCTGTGTATCAATGCAGCAAAAGCCGCCAATTTGGTTGCGGATAAATACCCGACAAACCAATGTCGAATCGTTTAAAAAGCGGTTAGATGAACAAGGGGTTGAATATAGTCAAAGCGAAGAACACCTCGATGGTCTTATTCTCAGCAAAGGGCAAGACATCACTCAGCTGCCCGGTTATCAACAAGGTTTATTTGCAGTTCAAGATGGAGCAGCCCAATTGGCTGCTGGTTATTTAGACACTCAGGAGAATGATTTAGTATTAGATTGTTGTGCAGCGCCTGGTGGTAAAACCTGCCACATTCTGGAACGTCAGCCAAACTTACAGAAGTGTATAGCTCTCGATATTGATGATTCGCGATTGGATAGAGTGCGAGAAAATTTAACTCGATTAAATTTAGATGCAGAATTGGTAGCTGCAGACGCCCTGGATACAAGCAGTTGGTGGGATGGACAATTGTTCGACCGTATTTTACTTGATGCCCCCTGTTCCGCAACCGGAGTAATAAGGCGTCACCCAGATATTAAATGGCTTCGTAAAAACGCGGATATAGAAGCGCTAGTTGATTTACAAAAACAAATACTCGCAACCATGTGGCAATTATTAAAGCCAGGCGGAACATTAGTTTATGCAACCTGCTCGATTTTACCTGAAGAGAATCATCTACAAATTACTGAGTTTTTAAACAACAATGGGGATGCGACTCTTAGCAAATTAAGTGAACATGACAAAATCTCGCCACCGGGCAGGCAAATTCTTCCCGGCGAAAAACAAATGGATGGTTTCTATTATGCGAGGCTGCTAAAGTCCTCTAATGCAACATAAATTGTTTCGAATTTAACACATCATGAAAATTATAATACTAGGCGCGGGTCAAGTAGGAGGCACATTAGCCGAGAACTTGGTTGGTGAGAAGAACGAAATTACCATTATCGATTCAGATTTAGATACTTTGCGGTCGTTACAAGACCGGCTAGATCTGAGAGTGGTACACGGGGTGGGTTCTCATCCAGATATTTTAGAAAAAGCCGGTGCCGAAGACGCTGATATGCTGATTGCTGTGACTAATAGTGATGAAAGTAACATGATGGCCTGTCAGGTTGCCCACTCCTTGTTTAATACACCGACTAAAATCGCTCGAGTACGCTCGGAACAATATATTATTCATCAAGACAAACTGTTTCATCATCAAGATATTCCTGTCGATCACTTAATCGCACCAGAACAGTTAGTTACCAAAGCCATTAAACGCTTAATTGATTATCCAGGCGCATTGCAGGTTGTAGAATTTGCAGATGGAAAAGCCAGCCTAGTGGCAGTAAAAGCCTATTATGGTGGTCTGTTAGTTGGTCATGCGTTGTCAACTTTGCGCGATCATATGCCCAATGTTGAGACACGAGTAGCAGCTATTTATCGACGCGGCAGGCCCATAAGACCCTTAGCTTCAACGGTAATAGAAGCCGATGACGAAGTGTTTTTTATTGCTGCAACTAAACATATTAGAGCGGTGATGAGCGAACTTCAGAAACTCGAATCTAGCTACAAACGAATTATGATTGCAGGTGGTGGCCTGATAGGAGCAGGACTGGCAAAGCGCTTAGAGCACAATCATAACGTCAAGTTAATTGAATATTCTCAAGAACGAGCCAAATACCTATCAGCACATTTAGATAAAACCATCGTTTTTTGTGGCGATGCATCCGACCATGAATTATTAACCGAAGAAAATGTGCGGCAAGTTGACGCTTTCATTGCTGTCACCAATGACGATGAAGCAAACATTATGTCGGCCATGTTAGCCAAACGACTGGGCGCACAAAAAGCAATGGTTCTAATCCAGAGAAGCGCCTATGTTGATTTGGTACAAGGCGGCGAAATTGATATTGCCTTTTCTCCTCAGCAAGCCACGATTTCTGCCCTACTCACTCATATTCGACGTGGCGATATCGTCAATGTTTATTCATTGCGCAGAGGCGCGGCGGAAGCCATAGAAGCCATCGCCCATGGTGACCAGAGTACCTCAAAAGTTATTGGCAAAAATATTAGGGACATAAAGTTACCACCGGGAACAACCATAGGTGCAATAGTGCGTCAGGATGAAGTAATCATTGCCCATAGCACCACATCAATTGAAGCAAATGATCACGTTATTTTATTTTTAGTTGATAAAAAATTCATTTCAGACGTTGAAAAACTATTCCAACCAAGTGCTTTCTTTTTAGGCTAGTTAAACAAAAGTTGTATATTCGCAATAGCGTAAAATATGCTAAATTACAGCACTATTGCAGTTAAACCCGTTGATTAATCTTCAACTTTTTACAGAGACAAAAAATGAAACATATCGCTATTCTACTTACTGTTGCTACATTGACTTTTTCAGCCCAATCCCATGCCGAAGGCTGGTTTGATTCATTAAAAAGCATGTTTGGCTTCAGTGAAGAAGCTGAAGAAAATACCCCTACATCAAGTGCGATGGTGGGCAGTTTAATTGAAAACTTAAACGTTGATCCGTCACAAGCTGAAGGTGGCCTGGGCTCGCTGTTCAATTACGTTAAAGGCAATTTAAGCGCAGACAAATTTAACCAACTATCAGAAACCTTGCCAGGCATTAATGAACTCATTAATGCTGCACCTGATGTCAGTGAACTCAAAAGCACTGATGGTTTAGGTTCACTCTTAGACAAAGCATCTGAATACAGTGACTCAGTTAAAGCCATTAACGAAGTGAAAAAACAATTTGAAGCATTGGGCCTTAACCCCGAAATGATTATGCAATATGTAGAACAAGCCAAAAGCTATTTAGACACAGAAGAAGGCAAACAAGCGAAAGATCTGCTTATGCAAGGTTTTCAAGGGTTACTAAACTAAGTATTTTATAAAGACAAACCTCTATAGCACAGGCGCAGCTATCTTAGCTGCGCCAAAATGTTGGAGAAAATAGCACTAACAACGAAAAGACTTCAAGACGCCCAAACAGCATCGCCACAATTAACAACCATTTCCCAGAATCTGAGACATCGGCGAAAGTACCTGCTACCGTGCCCAAACCAGGACCTAAATTATTAAGTGTTGCCGCCGTCGCTGAAAACGCGGTTAAATTGTCCATACCTGTCGCTATCAAGCCAATCATAATCACCACAAATATCATGGCATATGCCGAAAAGAAGCCCCATACCGCTTCTACAACTCGCTCAGGCATGAGACGATCGCCTAACTTAACTGAGTATACCGCTTTAGGGTGGATAAGCCGCTCTACTTCTCGTTTACCTTGCAAGTAAAGAAGAAATACCCGAATTACCTTTAACCCGCCACCCGTAGAACCCGCGCAGCCACCAATAAAGCTGGCGAAGATTAATAGTATTGGCAGGAAGACTGGCCAACTGGAAAAGTCCGTAGTAACAAACCCAGCCGTGGTGCTAATAGACACGGCTTGAAATATTGCCTGATTAAAAGCAGTTTCTGCGCTGCCAAAAATCTGATGATTTACCAACACTAAAAAGCAAATCAAAATCAATACAAATTGAATAAAAAAGAACGCTTTAAATTCTGGATCGTAAATATAACCTCGTAAGGTTCGTCCACTCGCCGCAGCATAATGCAGCGCAAAATTTAATGCCGCTATCCACAAAAACACGACGCAAATAAGGTTAATTACTGGGCTATTAAAGTGCCCTATGCTAGCGTCATAAGTGGAAAATCCACCAATAGCGATGGTCGAAAATGAATGGCAGACCGCGTCAAACCAATCCATGCCAGCAGCCCAATAAGCAATTGAGCAGGTAACCGTAAGCGTAAGGTAGATATACCATAGGTGTTTTGCTGTATCTGCGATCCGCGGAGTCATTTTAGAATCTTTGACCGGACCCGGGGTTTCGGCACGGTACAACTGCATACCACCTACGCCTAAAATAGGCAGGATAGCAACGGCTAAAACAATAATCCCCATGCCCCCCAACCATTGTAGTTGTTGGCGGTAAAACTGTACCGATTTGGGAAGGTACTCGATACCTTCGATTACAGTTGCCCCCGTAGTGGTGAGAGCCGAGAAGGATTCAAAAAAAGCATCAGTTACCGTCATTCTGGGTTGATCAAGTAACAAAAATGGAAATGCACCAAAGCTTGCTAACACCACCCAAAATAAAACAACTATTAGAAACCCTTCTTTAGCGCGCAAATCATTTCGGTGACGTCGGTTTGGATACCAAATGGCTAAACCGGTAAACAAGATCAAAAAGAAAGCCAGAATGAAGGGTAAACCACTGCCGTCTTCAAATATCAATGAGATTATTGCAGGAAACAACATTGTTGAGCTAAATAATGCAACCAACAACCCCAAAATACGAATGATAGTGCGGTATTGCATCATTGGGAGTACAGCCTATTTAGTCGTTGCTGTTCCCATGGGGAGTTTAGGTTCATATTAGTTGCATCTCTAACAAGACGGAATCTTGTATCTTTTAAGGTTTTTATTTTATGCAATTATTATCTGCAAAGGCTCAAGGCTCAAATCTAAAGTACTAATTGCAAATAATCTAGGTTTAAAATCTTGTTTTTTCTTAACGTGTACAATTCGCGGCTTTTTATCCACAATAAAAAATGCTTTTTCGTTAGCCGTTTAACCATGAGGCAAAGGGAATTGCAATCCGTTTAATAAAGTTTTTTCTTCGTGTTAGTTCCATCAATTGCAATATGGAACTCGTTATGATTAAAGAAATCGAAAAGTAAGTAAGCACCAACAAACAACCTATAAGTTAAAATTTTTTCGCTTAATGAATACGCTTTCATTTGTATATTATCTAACCTACAGCCCTTTATTTATATGGCTTATGCAAATGGGTATTTTAACCACTGTGTTTTGATTCAAAAATAGTTTAAGCCTGAGCCTTCATTAATATTTTTAATGTGGTACATTACTGCCCTGCTCGATTTTCAGCTAATCAGAATCTGTCGATTTGCCAAGATAAATGGAACTTAGATGAGCAGTTCGGTTTTATAATTCTATTAGTTTTAGAATGGTAGAACTGCTAGACAAAGTTGGGACGACAAGCTAAGTCAAAATCTAGTATAAACGTCTAGTTTAAAATGTTATCCACAAGATAATAAAAAAAATAAGTTAAAGGATATTCTCTCTTCCTAATAACGAAAAGTACAGCCTGTAAGGCTTTGAGAACATTAAAAAGATTTATTTTTGATGCGCGCAGTGCTGCCTGAAACTTTTTGTCTACAAAGTTATCCACAACTTTGAAGGTAGATGATTCGCAGTTTATGTGGCATTCTGACGCCTTTTCCAGCTTAATCAATATGGATCTTCTATGGCTTCAGTTCCAAATAATCCCTTTATCCTAGTAGACGGCTCATCCTATCTATTTAGAGCCTTCCACGGTATGCCTCCGTTAACCAATTCTAAGGGGCAGGACACGGGAGCGATTTACGGCGTAGTAAACATGCTTCGTAGTCTAATACAACAGTACTCTCCCACCCACATGGCCGTTATTTTTGATGCTAAAGGCAAAACCTTTAGAGATGATATTTATCCTGAATACAAAGCTAACCGTCCTCCCATGCCCGATGAACTTAGAAGTCAGATTGCACCTTTACATGCAATCATCAAAGCAATGGGGTTACCCTTGATTGTAGAAGATGGGGTCGAAGCCGACGACGTCATAGGGACACTCGCACAACAAGCGACTGAGCAAGGAATTCCTACCTTAATCAGTACCGGCGATAAAGATATGGCGCAACTGGTTAATGAGCATGTCACTTTGATCAATACCATGAATAATCACATAATGGATACACAAGGAGTTATTGAAAAATTTGGTATACCCGCAAATTTAATCATCGACTTCTTAGCCCTTAAGGGAGACAAAGTCGATAATATTCCAGGGGTGCCAGGTGTTGGTGATAAGAGCGCTTTGGGTCTATTACAAGGTATTGGCAGCATTGACGAAATCTATAAAAACCTAGATAAAATTGCCGACCTCGAATTCAGAGGGGCCAAAAAAATGGCCGATAAAATGCGAGAATTCGAAACACAAGCACGATTGTCATACGAACTAGCGACCATTAAGCTTGATGTGAAACTTGAGTTTGGACCAACCGAGCTAAGCCCTACTCCACCCGTTCATGAAGAACTCGTAGAATTGTTCAAAGAGTATGAATTTAAGCGCTGGTTGGCCGAAGCAACTGATGGCCGCAGTATTCTCAGCTCTGCCAGTAAAACGAAAAACAACACCGCAAAAATAGATGAAACTGATGTTACTACGCCGCCAAAAGTAACAGAAACAGCCTACATTACAATTCTTACGGAAGCCGAATTAGACGAATGGCTAGTTCGCTTGGAACAGGCGGAATTGTTCGCTTTTGATACCGAAACTACGAGCTTGAACTACATGCAAGCAGAACTGGTTGGCATGTCTTTCTCGATTAAAGAAGGCGAAGCCGCTTATTTACCGTTGGCACATGATTATGCAGATGCGCCCGAGCAACTTGATCGCGCCATGGTGTTAGAAAAATTCAAACCTTTGTTGGAAAGCGAATCCCACAAGAAGGTTGGTCAGCACCTTAAGTATGACAAAAATGTACTGGCAAACTATGATATTGAATTGCGCGGTATTCAATTCGACACCATGTTAGAGTCATACGTTCTCAATAGTGTTGCTTCGCGTCACGACATGGACAGCCTATCAAAATACTACCTAGAACATAACACTATTAGTTTCGAGGAAATTGCCGGTAAAGGTGCCAAGCAATTAACCTTTAATCAAATTCCCTTAGAGCAAGCTTCCCCATATGCCGCAGAAGACGCAGATATCACCTTGCGTTTGCACCAAGAATTATGGCCAAAGTTGTGCGAACACGAATCCCTTAAAAACGTATTGCTCAATATTGAAGTGCCATTAGCATCGGTGTTATCGAAGATGGAACAAAGAGGCGTTTTAATAGACAGTCAAACACTATTACAACAAAGCCAAAATCTTGCATCGCGGATAATCCAACTAGAAAAAGAAGTCCATGAAATGGCTGGCGAAGAGTTTAATCTGGGCTCAACCAAACAATTACAAGAAATTTTATTTAAAAAACTAGACTTACCTGTTTTGAAAAAAACCCCCAAAGGCGCTCCATCAACGGCCGAAGAAGTCTTGCAAGAGCTCGCGTTAAACTACCCCGTTCCAAAATTAATAATGGAATATAGAGGGTTAACAAAACTCAAGAATACCTACACGGATAAACTGCCGAAAATGATAAACCCTAGAACTGGCAGAGTTCATACTAGTTATCATCAAGCAATTGCGGCCACAGGACGATTATCATCCACTGAACCGAATTTACAAAACATTCCAATTAGAACGGAAGAAGGTAGAAAAGTTAGGCAAGCCTTTATTGCAAGGAAAGGCTACAAAGTAGTTGCCGCCGATTATTCTCAAATTGAATTACGAATAATGGCTCACCTTTCAGAAGATAAGGGGCTATTGGAAGCCTTTTCTTCTGGTAAAGATGTGCATAAAGCCACTGCAGCAGAAGTATTTGGTGTTGAATTGGAAAAGGTAACAACTGACCAAAGGCGCAGCGCTAAAGCAATTAATTTCGGGTTAATTTATGGCATGTCGGCATTTGGCTTAGCCAAACAGTTAAATATTCCAAGGCAAGATGCCCAGAAATACATGAACTTGTACTTTGAGCGATACCCTGGCGTACTAAAATATATGGAACAAACTCGTGTCGCCGCAAAAGAAGATGGCTATGTTTCTACTGTATTTGGCCGCCGTTTGTATCTGCCAGACATCAATGCTAGTAACGGTATGAGACGTCAAGGTGCAGAACGGGCAGCAATCAATGCGCCCATGCAAGGCACCGCTGCAGATATCATTAAAATGGCCATGTTAAAGGTAGATGATTGGATAGAAAGCCTGAAAAATGATGATGTTCAAATGATCATGCAAGTTCATGATGAACTGGTTTTTGAAATAAAAGAACAAAAAATTAAAGAATATACCGAATCCATTATTTCTCTAATGGAAAATGCATGCAACCTCTCAGTCCCTTTGATAGTAGAGGCTGGAGAAGGTAAAAACTGGGATGAAGCTCATTAAAAAACTAAATATCCGATACGTTCCTTTGCTATTTTTGTAATAATATTACGAAAAAATTTGATTTTTTCAATTCGATAGCTAGAATGAGCTTTGTAGGGTACAGAGGTTAACTTATTTTAAGTTAGATATACCTTTGCTTTCGACCCCAGCAATTTGCTGGGGTTTTTTTATGCGTTTTGAAAAGAAAAACCGTTCATTTTTGTCCACACCAACCCGCTAACGTTTTTATATACCCCGTCGCCCGAAGTAAATTCATAAGCCAGACTTTTCGTTTATGACGTCGTCAAACTTGGGTCGAGTAGCCGAGTTTTGGCAATGTAAAATCGAATAATATCGAAAAAAATGAATTTTTATTGCTAAGAGATGAACTTTATTGAAATTAGCGACTCTGAATATACGGTTTTTATGTGTTTTCTCTCTATCCTATGCCCCTTCCTGTGAAGGGGCTTTTTTATTTCATAAGGGTAAATTAAAGTTTCTAGGGAATAAAAATCACGCTTAACTTTAAGTAGGGGGGTATTATTCAATAACCTCTTCATTATCTGTATAGCCCAACCATCTATCTAACTCTCTTTCGACGTTATCTAGCCCTAACCCACTTAATGAAGAAAAAGCATGCACAGTTACATCACCACAAAAAGCCATCGAGGCTTCCCTTGCCATTAGCAGTTGAGCCTTGCGTTTACCCGATTTTAATTTATCCGCTTTGGTTAATAGTGCTAACACCGGCAAGTCTCGCTCTACTGCCCAATAAATTAACTGTTGGTCTAAGTCTTTGAATGGGTGACGGATATCCATTAACACCACTAACCCCTTTAGGCTTTTACGCACTTGTAAATATTCCCCCAGAGATTTTTGCCATTTCAATTTCATTTCCAATGGCACTTTTGCATAACCATAACCAGGCAAATCTACTAATCTTCGCCCCTCTTCGATCTCAAATACGTTGATTAGCTGGGTCCTACCTGGTGTTTTACTCGTTCTGGCGAGGTTTTTTTGACGTGTAAGACGATTCAATGCGCTGGATTTTCCAGCATTCGAGCGACCAGCAAAAGCGATTTCAACTCCCTCATCATTTTCTAGATGACGGATATCTGGAGCACTGGTAATAAATTTGGCGTGACTGTAATGACTCACTCTAACTCTCTTTTGAAAACTGTAATTAGGGGTGTATTTCAGGCATAGTATACCAGTTAACTGCATTTATTAGGCTAAAACACTGAAATATCCACACAATTATTCGGGAAATGATTTTATCGCGCCGTTAAATGTGTAAAATACTGGTATTCTATTAACCAATGCATAAGATGTTTTGAGAGTCACTATGAAAAGATTGGGTTTGTTGGTGTGTTTGACCGTCGGTTTTTCAGCTTCGGTTTTTGCCAAGGGCGACGCACAAGCGGGTGAAGGGTTAGTTACAAGCAAAGGCTGTATAGCCTGTCATGGTGCCGATGGAAATAGCCCATTGGATATTTATCCATCCATTGCCGGCCAACACGCTGAATATATTGCAAAGCAGCTCAGAGAATTAAAATTAGGTGGAGAGACCGCCGGTGCAGAAGGTCGCTACGACCCTGTAATGAGTTCGCAAGCAGCGCTACTGAATGAGCAAGAAATGTTAGATCTTGCAGCATTTTTAGCAAGTCAGGAAGCAAAGCCAGGAACCACTCCTGAAGATGTGGTAGAAAAAGGCGGTCAACTTTATCGTGGTGGTGACTTAGATCGCGGTATTACAGCATGTATCGCATGTCACGGCCCTAGAGGAAATGGCTTAGGTCTAGCTGGATTTCCAGATATTAGCGGACAAAAAGCGGCTTACTTAAAATCTCAGTTAGAAAAATTCAAAGCTGGGACCCGAGCGAATGACTTAAACGGAATGATGCGAGATATCGCAGCTAAATTGACTGATGAAGATATCGAGACTCTTTCTCAGTACTTAGGTGGCCTCCACTAAATCAATCTGTTAAGCAATGAACAAAGTGAAAAGTGAACCTTTAGACCAAAAGGTTCACTTTTTTTGTTTATTGTATGTAAATAAGTTGTAAAATTAATTTTTTGGTGTATTCTTTTTCACAAATAAAAAGAAGGATAAGCAAATCTTATAAGATTTGTCAGGGAAGTTAGAACAGTTAATAACAATAATAAACAGCTGTTCATTGAGGTTCCATTTTGGAAATTATGGATTAACTATAAAGTGTCAGGAAGACCCAAAACAATATAAAAGCTTCGTGAAAAAAAATAAAAAGTGAAGTGTAAGACAAGGATAGCGATAACGGTTTAGGATGAACACGTAACGGGAGAAGTGTCATACGACACTCTATATCTAAAAGGCAACAGGCTTCTGTTGCCTTTTTTCTTATCTATCAGTTCTTTATGCCTTCACGTCTAGTCTCTTTCTAAGCTCGGTTATCTACTTTTGATGCTACCTTTTCAAGGTCGTATTCATTAATCTCGTTAGTCAATCCAAGTGACTGCATTTATCTGAACATTAAATCTGTATAACTGGGTTTAAAATGCGTTAAAATAGCGAATTAATTTAATATGGCAATCAATTATGGCTAGAATAAAGAAATCACGTAAAGTTGGACGCATAGGTGTTCCAAAAGAAAGTTGGGCGCCACGGAAACCGAAAGATCCGAACAACACTAAACCCAAAAAGCATAAAGGCAATCCATCAGGAAGTCGTCATAGTGCGGTGGAGTTAAATAAACAAACTCCTCAGCAGCCTAAACAAAATGATCCAAGAGTTGGCAGTAAAAAACCGATTCCATTGATTGCAGAGCCAAAAGAATTCATATCGAAACCGAAACCAAGCAAGCCGAAATATTTCTCCCCTGCCCAAGAATTAGCAGAGCTGGAAAATAACGACCGTTTAAATGATCTACTCGACCAAATGGATAGCGGTGCAACATTAAGGGCTGAAGACAAAAGTTACGTTGAGAAAAAACTAGCAAGGCATAGAGAATTATGTGAATTGTTAGGTATCAACTTGGAATCTGAAGCCAACCTTGGTCAAGAGGAAAGCAATGAAGACGATCCTTTTGCTCGTTTTGAGTCTATCAATATCGATGAATATAAGTAGGAGATAAGTTTTTGTCGATTTTAGAGTACACGTTAATAGCAATAGCAATTTTGATCATTAGCGCACTTAGTTTTTATGCAGGTAAATTACTGTTTCAGTTAAAGCGTCAGAACCAGGTACAGCGAAAAGCCAGACAAGAACGCGTGGTCAGAATTATGGAAAGTGTTCACACTATCGCTTGGGCCGTTGAACAACAGCAATGCAACTTATCTGAAGGAGCCATTAGATTGGTTAATTTGTTAGATAGTGTGCCGGTAGAGTCACCTCCGAACTGCAAACGAGATTACCCTAATTTATACAGCCTCTTTCTAGCGGTTAGGGAATTACCAACCCATCAGCAGCGTAAGGATTTACCTGCAGAAATAAGAGCTCAACAAGACCAAAACAGAGAAGAACAAGAAGCAAAACTTGAGTCCGGCATTCTAAAAGAAATGGTAATGATACGGTCTTTAAGTTTTAACTAGCTCAGGTTAAACGCCTGTAAAGTGGTTGAAATCTACTCTGCCCTCTAGCCTTGGAGGTTTTCAATCAGTCTATCGGGCAGCCTTAAGGAAATGACTGGCACAGCTAATTTAAATACTGTGTATAGCGTTCATGTGGCTTCATGTAATTGGTTTTGAAAGTTCAGCCTATAATAACCACACTTGACTGAGCTCAACGAACCACCATTTCGCCGAATCACTCCCCGCATATTGAATCGTCTGGTTACAACATCCAGCAAAAATTGATGGTAAAGTAAATCAGGTTTAGTGCTGAAACATCTCAAGTGGGACGGGTTTTAATTTAATGATAGATAAGGGCCAGATAAACGATATTCTGTATTCCACCTTATACCCGTTTATAACAATGACAATCTGTGGTGTGGTCATTAACCAGTCCAACGGCTTGCATGAACGCATAGCAAATCGTTGTACCAACAAAACTAAAACCTTTTTTCTTTAAGGCTTTCGCCATTTGGTCAGACTCTGGAGTTGAAGTGGGCACTTCATTAGGGTTACGCCAATGATTTTTTATCACGCGATGATCCACAAAGCTCCAAATAAAATCCGCGAACTCAATGCCCTCTTCCTGCATTTTCAAGAAAGCATGAGCGTTGTTAATAATAGATTTTATTTTTAAACGATTTCTGACAATACCTTTGTTTAACATTAAACGTTCAACATCTTCATCACCCATCAAAACAATTTTAGTCGGTTCAAAATTATGAAACGCAGCCTCGTAGTTTTGTTGTTTTTTAAGGATGGTTATCCAGCTTAACCCTGCTTGCTGCCCATCTAGGCACAATTTAGCGAACAATTCTTTGGGATCGTATACGGGTATGCCCCATACTTTATCGTGGTATTCTTGATAGATGGGGTCTTTCCCCGCCCAACTGCAGCGCTTTAAATCCACTCTCTTTCCTTATTTTTGGTAAAATTCTCGATAACTTGGGTTCAACATGCATGTTTATTACAATATTCGTTGATTTAGCCTACATTCAAAGCAAGACAAAAGGTATACTGGCGGGCATTTTTTTAGTAACCGTTAATGTAGTGATTGTTCATGCAAAAGTTTGACATAAAGACGTTTCAGGGTCTCATCCTTGCTTTACAGGATTTTTGGGCCCGTCAAGGCTGCGTAATTATCCAGCCATTAGACATGGAAGTGGGTGCAGGTACCTTCCACCCTATGACATTTTTAAGGTCTTTAGGACCTGAGCCGATAAGCAGTGCCTATGTGCAACCTTGTCGTCGTCCTACCGATGGCCGTTATGGTGAGAATCCCAATCGCCTGCAGCACTACTATCAGTTCCAGGTTATGCTAAAGCCATCCCCTGATAATATTCAAGAGCTTTATCTAGACTCCCTTAGAGAGTTAGGTTTTGATCCTCTAGTACATGATATTCGCTTTGTGGAAGACAACTGGGAATCCCCTACTTTGGGTGCTTGGGGTCTAGGCTGGGAAATATGGTTAAACGGTATGGAAGTCACGCAGTTTACTTATTTCCAACAAGTTGGTGGACTTGAATGCGCGCCAGTAACAGGTGAAATTACCTATGGTTTAGAGCGTCTAGCCATGTACATCCAAGGCGTAGATAGTATCTACGACCTAGTCTGGACAGATGGCCCTATGGGTAAAGTGACTTATGGTGATGTTTTTCATCAAAATGAAGTCGAACAATCTGCCTATAATTTTGAACATGCCGATGTTAAAGCCTTATTTGGAACCTTTGATCAATGCGAAAAGGACAGCCAACGAATGATAGAAGCCGGATTACCCTTACCAGCTTATGAGCAAGTTATGAAAGCATCCCATGCATTCAATATGCTAGATGCACGTCATGCAATTTCCGTAACCGAACGTCAACGTTACATACTGCGCGTGCGCACGCTAGCCAAAGCCGTTGCAGAGACCTATTACCAAAGTCGAGAAAAACTCGGTTTCCCCATGTGTAAAGACGAAGTAACCAAGGGAGATAAAGGTAATGCGTAAAGACAATCTGTTAGTTGAACTTGGTACAGAAGAGCTACCTCCAAAAGCACTAAAAAATCTAGCTCAGGCTTTTTGTGAGAATATTAAATTAGGCCTACAGGCAGCAGATTTAAGTTTTGATGAGATTGAAAGCTTCGCTTCACCAAGACGTTTAGCGGTAAAAGTTATCGCTCTGGCTGAAAAGCAGCTTGATAAAGAAGTCGAAAAGCGCGGACCTGCAGTGAGCGCAGCATTTGATGACCAAGGCAACCCTACAAAGGCTGCCGAAGGTTGGGCGCGCTCAAACGGCATTAGTGTTGACCAGGCACAACGCTTAAAGACTGACAAAGGTGAATGGTTATTGCACGTAGCGAGCGTCGCTGGACAGTCACTGTCTTCATTATTAGAAGATATAGTGGCAACGGCACTGAAAAAATTGCCAATACCTAAAGCCATGCGCTGGGGCGATAAGAAAATCCAGTTTATACGACCTGTACATACCCTGTGTATGCTTTACGGCGATACTCTGGTTGCGGGCTCAGTTTTAGGTTTAGAGTCTGCTAGAACCATTAATGGACACAGATTTCACGGCGAGCCCAGTTTTGAGCTAACTCACGCTGATGACTATCAAAGCCAATTGAAAAATCATTATGTCATCGCCGATTATCAAACGCGCCAGGATATCATCAAACAGCAACTTCAAGAAGCAGCGGCTAAAGAAAGTGGTGTAGTTGAGCTAGAACAAGATTTATTGGATGAGGTAACAGCTTTGGTTGAATGGCCAGTTGTGCTGGTGGCCAATTTTGAAGATGAATTCTTACAAGTACCCAAAGAAGCGTTAATCTATACCATGAAAGGCGACCAAAAGTACTTCCCTATGTTAGACGAAAATGGCCAACTTAAATCGCGATTTTTGTTTGTGAGTAACATTGAAAGTAAAGACCCAGCGCAGGTTATCCACGGCAACGAGAAAGTTATTCGTCCACGTTTATCCGATGCACGCTTTTTCTTTGAAACTGATAAAAAGCGCACTTTGGAAAGCCGACTGGATAGTTTGGAAACGGTTTTATTCCAAAAACAATTAGGCACCCTAGCAGATAAATCTCGTAGAATTTCGGAATTAGCGGCAAAGATTGCCAAGCATATCGGTGCTGATGAAAGCCAAGCAGCCCGCGCTGGTTTATTATCAAAAACCGATTTGATGACTGAAATGGTTATGGAGTTCCCAGATGTACAAGGTATTATGGGAATGCATTACGCCAATCATGATGGCGAAGATGAAGTGGTAGCAAACGCCCTAAACGAGCAATATATGCCACGTTTTGCTGGTGATGACCTACCCCAATCCAAAGTCAGTTGTGCAGTCGCTCTTGCCGATAAATTAGATACCCTAGTAGGTATATTCGGAATAGGGCAATTACCTAAAGGTGACAAAGACCCCTTTGCCCTAAGACGTGCCGCCATTGGTATACTTAGAATTGCCGTAGAGCTTAAGCTTCCCATTGATTTGGCTGATCTTGTTGCTGATGCTTACCTATTATTGAAAGAAAAAGTGAGTAACGATGAGTCCCAAGAACAAGTTGTTGATTTTATTTTAGGAAGATTTAGAACCTGGTATCAGGAACAAGGCATTGAAGTTGATGTCATACAAGCAGTACTCTCTAGACGCCCTACTTCACCAGCGGATTTCGATGCTCGCATCAACGGTGTGAAGCAATTTAAGTTGCTGCCTAGTGCCCAAGCATTAGCTGCTGCAAACAAACGCGTAGCGAATATTTTGGATAAGAATAAGGTGTCGGATGAATACAAACTGGATAGCAGTTTGTTAATCGAAGCCGAGGAGAAGCACTTAGCCGATGAAATAGCCCGCATTCAAGAAGAAGTTTCGCCGCTACTTGCAAAGGGTGATTACGAAGCTGTGTTACAGGTTCTATCACAACTAGCAAGCAGTATCGACGCGTTCTTTGATAATGTAATGGTTATGGCAGACGATCAATCCATTAAAAATAATCGTCTAGCACTGCTATTGCAATTACGTCAGTTGTTCTTAAAGTGTGCTGACATATCCTTATTAAGACACGAATAGAACAGTATCGAGGTTTTAAAATAAGTCTATGAAAAATAAAATTGCCTTAATTTTCTTAATCAGTACCTTTGTTTCGGGTTGCTCAACAACCTTTGTTGAGCAAATTATGGAAAAAGACTACCAAAGCTTTTATCTGCGTGGTGTGTTTACATGGTGGGAAGCTGATGAAAATTATCGAATTGAACAGGTAAACGGGAATTTATATAAGGCGACTGTAAAGTTAATTGCAGACGGCCAACCTTATGATTTTAAGTTTGCCGACGAAAATTATACACCGGGCTACGATTGTGGGAGTCCTACAGGTACAGCAGGTAAAGTATTAACGGTAGGAAAAGCCGCTAAATCTTCTTGTGAAAATCCCGGCGGTAACTTTCAGTTCACACCTAATGAAACAGGTGCCTATGACTTTTTCATCGATTTTACAAATGAACTTGCTCCCGTTGTATACATCGAAAAGGCTTAACCGCTAACAATTGTTCAAGCACCACCTCTTTATTAATTTAAAGAGGTGGAAATTCGTTTACCCCATTTCCCAACAATTATCTTTCTATAGCTAAATATTACCTATCCTACTAAGAATTAAATCCAGCAAACAAAGAATATATATTCTGGTTAACCTTTCATTGCTAAACCTGGATTCTGTCTATTTGAGGATCGTCAAAATAAAAAAGGTGCGTGTAAACGCACCTTTGCTACAACAATTCTTTTTTATAATATTTTCTTGAACAGTCTTTTTTTGCCTCTGCGATGAGCCATCAAACCTAAGATTCCCAGTGACAACATACTCAGCATCGCTGGCTCTGAAACGGCTTCCGCGTTTGCTCTAATCAAAAAGTTTCCAGCAAGCCCAAAATTATCTATTTTATCCCACCCTATTCCCGCACTAGGTGCTGAAACCCAGCTTTGGCCATTGAAACTACTTTGATCAAATGCCGCTGGGTAATAGTTAGCTTCGTGGGTGATGGTTACAGAAACAAAAAATGATTCGGAAACATTGGTATCCATAATATCAAACATATTAAAGATATTTGTATTTTGATTACTAACGACTCCTGCAATACTAGTGAGTAAAGACAAATCATCAGGCGTACCATCATTGTTAACGTCGTCATATAAACTAACAGTTACTGCCGTACCATCTTCTATTTGGCCAAATGCGACTTCGACAGAGGTGATCATTTCTCCACCTGAAATAGCATTGAATTGATTCGCCCATTCCATTGTTCCCCCAGAAGTAATACCCATAGAGTTGTCAGCGATACCATCATCCACAGAATAAATAATCGATGCATTCGTCGATAATGTAAGCAGTGAAAGTAAGAGGCCAGAAAATAATGCTTTTTTCATTTAAATACCCTTTAATGTTTTTAGTTATTATAGCAATGCAAATAAACAGCAATTATCAAGCCAGAAGTAAAAATACCATAATTTCAAACACTTATAATTCGTTAAAACAAAAGATAGAAAAACTGTAAATTTATTGGACAGTCTTACGAGTGTTGGTGTTTTGGTCATCTTCTATTTGTTTTAGCACTGTATTTATTAATTTGAGTTTACTTTTAACAAATAAAACAATATTTATCAGTTTGTCGTAAGTTTTAGTACTGTTGAATATATATTAGTTAGGTGCTGGCGGTGAATGATAATGAAAATGACTGAGGCATATGTAATAGTCTAGATATCTTGAGCACATTTGTTAGGCTTTTTTTAAAACCATATTAGTTTGATTCAACCTCCCATCGTTTTTTGATATACGGGTTTATGATTTTTTATTTAATTTAGGAGGGAAGCTGTCAAGGTTATTGCCGGGCCATCAATTTAATAGTAGTTATTGCATTACTGAAATTGTGCGCAAAAATATTAAGATGCCCTCAATCAGTTACATGTGGTTTCCTCTGCAGAAGAGCCTTAGCTTATTTACAACGAGAATAATTACGACATGCTTTATCCCTTTAGTAACCTTTTATAAGCTCTTCAAGGTCTAATTTTGGCTGTTTTCTCATACAACAAAATAAAAAAAGGTGTTCGTTGAGAACACCTTTTTGAAATATACCCTAAGGTTAAATAATCAAAACATGATAGGGCTTCAAGCCGCCCCACACAATTAACCGATTAAACGTCTAGGTTTGCCACTCTTAACGCATTTTCTTCAATGAAGTTACGTCTAGGCTCTACTTGGTCGCCCATTAGTGTAGTAAACAGTAGATCTGCACCAATAGCGTCTTCGATGGTTACCTGTAACATTCTGCGATTATCTGGATCCATTGTAGTTTCCCACAACTGTCCTGGGTTCATCTCACCTAACCCCTTGTATCGCTGAATGTATTGTCCACGTTTTGACTCTGACATTAGCCACTCTAATGCACTGACAAAATCTGACACTGGCTTAGTTTTCTCACCACGCTTGACGTAAGCGCCCTCTTCCATGATGCCGTTAATTGCTGCATTGAGTTCTTTAATTTTTGTATATTCAGTTGAATCTACAAAGTCATGATCAAATTTATATTCAGTATCAATACCGTGTTGGCGTAAAATAATGGATATGTAATGACTGCTGCGTTCAACATCTTCTTTGATTTCAAAACTGTAAGTTGCACCATCTGATTCATCATCAGCTAATGAGGCAATGTAAGTTTTACCAAAGGCTTCAAGCTTAGCCTTGTCATTTAAGTCTGATATTTCTAAAACATCACTGTAAATTAGCTGATTAACAAGAACTTTAGGGTACAACCTACTGATTCTATTAATCATTTTCACAGCAAGATGATACTGATTTACTAAGTTTTCTAAGGCGACTCCGGATATACCAGGAGCGTCAGAATTAACATGAATAGATGCATCAGCGAGTGCTATAGACGTTAGGTAGTTGGTTAGAGCATCATCATCTTTCAGATACTGCTCTTGCTTGCCTTTCTTAGCTTTATAAAGCGGAGGCTGAGCAATATAAATATAACCGCGCTCTAGTATTTCAGGCATTTGACGATAGAAAAATGTCAGTAATAAGGTACGAATGTGACTACCATCAACATCAGCATCTGTCATGATAATGATTTTATGATAACGAAGCTTTTCAGGGTCATATTCATCTCGACCAATCCCACAGCCTAATGCCGTGATTAAGGTAGCGACTTCTTGAGAAGAAAGCATTTTGTCAAAGCGCGCTTTCTCAACGTTAAGTATTTTACCTTTGAGTGGCAATATTGCTTGGTTCTTACGGTTACGACCTTGTTTCGCAGATCCGCCCGCAGAGTCCCCTTCCACTATGTATAGTTCAGAGTTAGCAGGATCTTTTTCCTGACAATCAGCTAATTTACCAGGCAAACCAGCTAAGTCTAGTGCTCCTTTGCGACGGGTCATTTCTCTAGCTTTTCGAGCAGCTTCTCGAGCACGCGCTGCATCAATGATCTTACCAATGATGATTTTACTTTCAGATGGATTCTCTAAAAGGAAATCCGTTAGCGCTTCACCCATTGCCGTTTCAACAGCAGGTTTCACTTCCGAGGAAACCAATTTGTCTTTGGTTTGTGAAGAAAATTTAGGATCAGGTACTTTAACTGAAATTACTGCAGTTAGCCCTTCTCTTGCATCATCACCACTTGCATTCGTTTTAGCCTTTTTATTCAGGCCTTCTTTTTCCATGTAGTTATTTAACGTACGAGTTAAAGCTGCACGGAATCCAGCGAGGTGACTACCACCATCTCGCTGAGGAATATTATTGGTAAAACAAAATACATTTTCGTTAAAGCTATCATTCCATTGCATCGCAACTTCAACTGATATGCCATCATCCCTTTCAGTGGTGAAATTGAAAATCTTTGAATGCACTGATGTTTTAGCTCTATTTAAGTATTCTACGAAAGCTAAAATACCACCGTCATACTTAAAGTGGTCTTTTTTGCCATCTCTGTCATCACTCAAAACGATGGAAACACCTGAGTTAAGGAAACTTAATTCTCTTAACCGCTTGGCTAAAATATCATAATGATATTCAACATTAGTAAACGTATCTTCACTTGGCCAAAAGCGAATTGTAGTACCTGTGGTTTCAGATTCACCAACTGCCTTCAAAGGTTCTTGTGGCACACCGTGAATATACTCTTGCTCAAAGACTTTCCCTAAACGGCGGATTTTCATCGTTAGTCTTTTAGACAATGCGTTTACAACAGAAATACCAACCCCGTGTAATCCACCGGAAACTTTATAAGAGTTGTCATCAAATTTACCACCGGCATGAAGTACTGTCATAATAACTTCAGCTGCTGAGACACCCTCTTCTTCATGTATTTCTGTAGGAATACCACGACCATCATCCGATACAGAGATAGAACCATCAGTATGAATCTTGACGTTAATTTCCGAACAGTGACCAGCAAGTGCTTCATCGATTGAATTATCAACCACCTCGAATACCATGTGGTGCAAACCTGTACCATCGTCTGTATCACCAATATACATACCAGGACGTTTTCTTACTGCATCTAATCCTTTAAGTACCTTAATACTCGAAGAATCGTAGTTATTCTCTTCTGCCATTTGATTAGTTCTCCTCTCTCATATGGCCATGTTCCACGTGAAACATTTTCTTGTTTTTGTATTTCTCTATAAACAGCAATTGAGACTTTTCAATTGCTGTAATAAAAAGCTGTGTTTCATTTTCTAGCAGTTTATCAATAAAAGATTCTCGCTTAGTCTCATCAAGCTCAGCACCAATATCATCCAGTAGAAATACACATGACTTTTTTGTCTGACCACTTAAGTGCTGTATTTGAGCTAGTTGCAATGCCGCTACTAACATTCGTAATTGTCCACGAGATAACGTTTCTGAAACATCAACACCATTGCACTTCAGTTTTAGATCAGCTTTGTGTGGGCCAACACTCAAGTATCCATTGCGACAATCTCTTTCGTATTTTTTGTTAATAGACTCTTCAAATGAAGCGTCCTTTTCCCACCCCCTATGATACGAGATTTCTACCGAAAACTCAGGTAGAAATTGCAATAAATTGCTATTTATATGGGCCAAAATGCTATCTAGATAAGCTTTTCTTAATTCTGTTAGGTGGTTTCCTACCTTTATAATTTGTTTGTCCCAGAATTGCATCTGAGTGCTATATTCGTATCTATTGGTTACGGTGTTTTTTCGTAGAAGCGCGTTCTTCTGTTTGACTAACTTTTGATATTCTTGCGACGTTTGAATAAAAGATGGTTCCACGTGGAACAACCCCCAATCCAAAAACCGACGTCGTAAAGATGGACTACCAATAATTAAATCTGAACTTTGTGGCGTAAATATCTGAATCGGAACGTGGCTTACTAATTCAGACATTTTATTCGATTTGTTTCCGTTAACGCTAACCAATAACGAATCGTCATTTTTACGTGACATACCAAGTTTTAAGGAATTATTTTCATCGGATACCACACTAAAAATACTGAATTCAATCGAGTTATACTGAATTACATTTTTATGTTTAAGGGTCCGGAAAGAGCGGCCAAAACCTAAGTAGTGGAGAGCCTCTAAGAAAGAAGACTTGCCACTACCGTTTTGACCAAATATAAAATTCAACGAAGGTGAAGGTAAAATATCAACATTTTGAAGATTTCGAAAATGTTGGATCTGGACTTTGTCCAGCTTCATAAAAAGAAGATTCCTTAATGACTATTAAAGTCTCATTGGCATAATGACATAAAGAGCTGAGTCGTCTGCAGCATCCTCAATTAACGCACTACTATTTGAATCAGCTAATGATATTTTAACGTTCTCAGACCCTAATGAATTAAAAACATCGATCAAATAAGCCACATTAAAACCAATTTCTAATTCCCCGTCCCCTTCATAAGAAACATCTACAATTTCTTCTGCTTCTTCTTGCTCAGGATTATTAGCCGTTATCTTTAATTCGTTTTTAGAAAGGTTTAAGCGAACACCTCTAAATTTTTCATTAGATAAAATAGACGCCCTTGAAAACGCATTTTTCAATACATCTTTACTGGCTTCAATTATTTTGTCCCCATCTTTAGGCAGGACTCTTCGATAATCTGGGAAACGACCATCAACTAATTTACTGGTAAAGATAAAATCACTAGAAAAGATACGAATATGATTTGAACCTAATTGTATTTTAACGAGATTATCGTCAGCTTCAATAAGGCGACTGATCTCTAACACACCTTTACGAGGGATGATGACTTGGCGACTAGGTAATGGAGAAGCTGTATACTTCAAACGACATAATGCTAATCTGTGTCCATCAGTGGCAACGGTACGAATAATATCTTCTTCGGTCTCTAGACTCATTCCATTTAGATAATAACGGACGTCTTGCTGTGCCATAGAGAATTGAGTGCTTTCAATTAAATGCTTCAGATTCGCCTGGGAAATTTCAAATTCAGTTTCGCCTTCCCAATCTTCTAAGTTTGGATAATCGCTTGCCGACAGCGTTGATAACGAATAGCGGCTACGACCGGAGCGAATCAACGCTTTATTACCATCTACTTCAAATTTAATTTCGCTTTCATCACCTAAACCACGGCAAATATCAAAAAGTTTTTTGGCAGGAACCGTAATTTCGCCTTCTTCAAACTCCCCTGTTAAGGTCACGTTTGAAATTAGCTCCACTTCTAAATCCGTACCCGTTAGCCAAAGTGAACTATCACTGACTTTAATCAGTACATTCGATAATATCGGTAAAGTATGACGTCTCTCTACAGCACCAGAGACTAATTGAAGAGGTTGAAGAAAATTTTCCCGACTGATGGTGAATTTCATTTATAAGCTCGTTTTTTATTTTAAGAAGATAATGTGCGAATAAGGTTCTGATAGTCTTCTTTTATATCATGACTTTCATCTCTTAGCTGTACTATTTTTCTGCAGGCATGCAAAACGGTAGTATGGTCTCTACCACCAAAGGCATCTCCAATTTCAGGAAGGCTATGGTTAGTTAATTCTTTTGCTAACGCCATTGCCATTTGCCTTGGCCTAGCAACACTGCGACTACGCCTTTTTGACAAAATGTCTGCAATTTTTATTTTATAGTACTCTGCCACCGTTTTTTGAATATTATCAATAGTAACTAACTTTTCCTGAAGTGCTAACAAATCTCGCAATGCTTCACGAACAAAATCTATAGTAATTGCGCGGCCAGTAAAATTAGCATTTGCAATGACACGATTGAGAGCCCCTTCCAATTCCCTAACATTAGAACGTAAACGTTTAGCAATGAAAAAAGCCACTTCATCAGGTAGATTAATTTTATTTTCTAGCGCTTTACGATTTAGAATCGCCACGCGAGTTTCAAGTTCTGGAGGCTCAATAGCTATAGTTAAACCCCAACCGAAACGAGACTTTAAGCGATCTTCTACCCCATCAATTTCTTTAGGGTAACGGTCAGAGGTTAAGATAATTTGTTGATTACCTTCTAATAAAGCATTAAAGGTATGAAAAAACTCTTCTTGAGAACGTTCTTTATTAGCAAAAAACTGAATATCATCTATCAGTAATGCATCTACAGAGCGGTAATAACGTTTAAAAGATTCTATAGCATTGTTTTGTAATGCTTTTACCATATCTTGAACAAATCGCTCAGAATGCATGTACACCACAGTGGCATTTTTCTTTTTAGCTATAATGCCATTACCTACAGCGTGCAATAAGTGTGTTTTACCTAACCCAGTACCACCGTAAATAAATAACGGGTTATAGGCCCCACCCGGATTATCCGCCACCTGAGTCGCTGCCGCTCTGGCTAGTTGGTTTGACTTACCTTCAACAAAATTATCAAACTTGTAAGTGACATTAATATTACTTTTATGCCCTTGACTAGATACTGAGGCTTTTTGGTTAAAGTCTTTACTATCTGGTTTTACAGGTGAGACATTTTTTTCGGTTACAGGAAGTTGCGAAGCATTTTCTCTTGACGTATTAGTTGCAGTATTAGTAGCAGGTTGATTGTTCCCACTGTGGTTATTGTTAGCTGCAAAATTAGCACCTTGTCTAGCTGTTACTTCCAACAACAAACTAGGCGCTTCTGAGCCACAAAATTCTTCTAACAGTTGGGTAATACGACTGTGGTATTTGTCTCGTACCCAATCGAGTACAAATCGGTTAGGAGCAGACAAAGTAACATAAAGATTATCTTCTGAAACTTTTAGCGGTCTTATCCACATACTAAATTCTTGTGTAGAAAGATCGTGCTGAAGACGATCAAGGCATCTATTCCATAAAGACATTAAAAAAAGTCCGTCACGAGGCCATTACAGCCCGTTAAAAGTTAAAATAACTCGATAATTGAATGCACTCGCCTAAGTGTAAATTGTCCAATTATTGTTCTTGTTTTACCCCTTTTCTGTAGAGGGTTGTGAATTATCTCGCATTCCCCCTACCAAGTGCAATACTGAATTGAACTTAATTTAAAGAACACGCCAAAAAACACCATAACCAATTGTATTTACAATATATTTTAATTAATTATAAAAACAATTAGCGACTCTGGTTTATATTATTTCAAATTTAAGGTGAATAAAAATAGCCCTAAAAAATCGCTATTTAGGAAATCACAATAATGAGTTTGTGGATAACATCAACTAAATAAACATAGTTATCAACAGTTAATAAATTTTCAATAAAAATAAAAGCAATTAATTTAGGGATCTGTGCGATCAATGATTGACAAGCTGCGTAAATATCTCTAGTATTCCGCATCCTTTTTGAGCGCAATGGTTAAACGTCTATTGAAGTTCATTTTATATTAACCTTTATGTATCGGGACTAGGTCATGAAAAGAACATTTCAACCAAGTAACTTAAAGCGTAAGCGTTCACACGGTTTTCGTGCCCGTATGGCGACAAAGAATGGACGTAAAGTCCTTGCTAATCGTCGTGCTAAAGGCCGTGCTCGTTTATCAGCCTAATTTCTCAAAGTGAGTGAAAATTCGTTTTCTCGGGAGCTAAGACTTTTAACTCCCACTCACTTTGAAAAAGTCTTTCAAAAAGCAATTCCCTCAGTTTCACCTCAACTCACTGTATTAGGCCGTTTTAATCAGCTAGATCATCCTAGGCTGGGTATTACCATATCTAAAAAACGTGTCAAGAAAGCACACGATAGAAATCGTATTAAACGCCTTATCAGAGAAAGTTTCCGCCTGAATCAACACCAATTGCCAAACACTGATATAGTTGTGGTTGGTAAAAGTGGCTTAGACACAATGACGAATCAACAAATCACATTGTTGTTAGGAAAATTATGGAAAAAGCTATCAAAGCGTTGCGCGCAATCCCAATCTGGTTGATACGTCAATATCAGCTATGGATTTCTCCTATGTTGGGACAAAATTGCCGTTTCCACCCAAGTTGTTCTCAATACGGTATAGAAGCGATTTCTAAACATGGGTTTTGGCAAGGAAGTTGGCTAACAATAAAGAGAATCAGTAGATGTCACCCCTTACATCCGGGTGGAATTGACCATGTACCAGAAAATAAGGCGAAAAAGCACGAATGAACTTATCATTTGCCTCATTTGCCTATACTATTTCGCCCTGTAAAAAAACAGATGTAATAAATACGTTCACAAATAGACTAATCTACTTGTGAAAAGCTAAATGCGGTGGTTAGACATCGTAAAATTGAACACGTAGTTTAAAGAGTATTATATGGAATCCCAACGCAGTTTTTTGATAATTGGCCTAGCATTGGTCAGTTTTCTATTATGGCAAGAATGGCAAAACGACTATGGTCCCCAGCCAGTTCAACCAACGCAGGTAGTTGACCCCACTCCTTTGTCCACTCCAAGTGCTGATTTGCCCCCTTCGACTATTACGGACGATAGCGGCGACGTACCAGAATCAACTATAGTTGAAAGTGCGAATCCAACAACCCCAACTAATTCTGTAGTACATGTGGTTTCGGATACGTTAGATGTATTGATTGATACTCGTGGTGGTGATGTAGTTTCAGCCAATCTTCGTAAGTTCCCTATCACTCAAGGTTCTAATGACTCATATAGCTTGTTACGCCCGGATGCAGTTAACTTGTATATTGCGCAAAGCGGTTTAGTGGGTAGAGATGCAATAGATACTAAAAAAGGGCGTCCAGCTTACGTAGTGAGTCAACAAGAATACGTAATGGAAAATGCAGAATTGGTGGTGCCATTGAAGTGGACATCTGCTGATGGCGTAGTCGTAACCAAACGATTCATCTTCACTCCAGGTCACCATGAAGTAAAAGTTGAATACGAAGTTGTTAATGGTAGTTCGCAACCAAAACAATACCAGCAGTACGGTCAATTAAAACAGGCCATTGAAGGTGCTGAAAGCAGTATGTTTATGCCAACCTATCGTGGTGGTGCGTTTTCAACCCAAGACGATCGTTATTCAAAGTTCTCCTTTGATGACATGGAAGATGAAAAGCTGAATGAAACAACCGTGGGTGGTTGGGCTGGTATGTTGGAACATTACTTTGTTTCAGCGTGGGTACCTCCCCAAGAAGACACTAACCAGCTATATAGTACAGTGGTTCAAGCCAGATACGCTGCAATTGGCTTCAAAGGCGCACCTGTTGAGGTAGCCCCTGGCGATTCAGTAACGATTACAAGCACTTTATATATGGGTCCTAAAGACCAGGATTCATTGGCTAAAATAGCTCGTGGTTTAGATCTGACAGTGGATTACGGAATACTTTGGTGGATTTCCCAACCACTATTCTCACTATTGCAGTTCATTCAAAGTATTGTGATTAACTGGGGCCTCGCTATCATCATCATTACTATTATTGTAAAAGGGGCAATGTACCCACTTACCAAAAAGCAATATGAGTCAATGGCTAAGATGCGTAACTTAGCACCTAAGATGGCACAACTAAAAGAACGCTTTGGTGATGACAGACAAAAAATGTCTCAAGCCATGATGGAAATGTATAAGAAAGAGAAAGTTAACCCCATGGGTGGCTGTTTCCCTCTACTTCTACAAATGCCTATTTTCTTAGCACTTTATTGGGTACTGCTGGAAAGTGTAGAACTCAGACACGCTGATTTTATATTTTGGATCACTGATTTATCTGTAAAAGACCCTTACTTTGTATTACCCGTACTAACAGGCTTGAGTATGTTTTTGTTGCAAAAACTGCAACCTATGACGATTCAAGATCCTATGCAGCAAAAAATCATGCAATGGATGCCAGTGGCAATGAGTTTATTCTTCTTCATTTTCCCTGCAGGTTTGGTTTTATATTGGCTGATCAGTAACGTAATTACGTTAGTGCAGGCTAAAATTATTTACTCGTCCATGGAAAAGCGTGGATTAAAAGCCAAATAAAAAGTGAATGGCGATAAATAAAAGTGAAAGCCCGCCATTGCGGGCTTTTTTGTCTATGTTTACAGGTTTACAATATACCCAAAATTCCCACAGGAGAAATAAATGCCCTCTTTTGACATTGTTTCAGAAATCGACATGAACGAAGTCCGCAATTCAGTCGACAACGCTAACCGTGAACTAAGTACACGCTTTGATTTTAGAGGGGTTGAAGCCTCAATAGAATTCAAAGATGAATCTGTAGTATTAACTGCTGAAGGCGACTTTCAACTTCAACAACTAACAGACATGCTGCGTAATGCCTGTTCTAAGCGTAAATTAGACACCAATGCAATGGACCCTCAAGACACAGTACGAAGTGGTAAAACCCACCGTCGTACCGTTAAGTTCAAGCAAGGTATTGAGCAACCCATTGCGAAAAAAATCGTAAAGTTGATTAAAGACAAAAAAATGAAGGTGCAAGCTAGCATTCAAGGCGACCAACTTCGTGTAAATGGTAAAAAACGCGACGATTTGCAAGCCGTGATGGCACTACTTAAAAGTGAAGACTTAGGTCAACCATTGCAATTTAATAACTTCCGCGACTAAGCAGGCAACACGATTTTGGAATTACCAACTGATACTATTGTTGCTCAAGCCACGGCACCAGGTCGTGGCGGTGTGGGTATTGTTAGGGTTTCCGGACCTTTAGCATCAACTGTAGCCTTAGAATTATTAGGCAAAACCTTAAGCCCCAGAAAAGCAGAGTATTTAGCGTTTTTAGATGAAGACAAACAAACCCTAGACCAGGGTATTGCGTTGTTCTTTAACAATCCCCATTCCTTTACGGGTGAAGACGTCTTAGAACTGCAAGGTCATGGCGGTCAAATTATTTTAGATTTGTTGATAAAACGAATACTAAAAATAGCCAACATACGCATGGCAAGACCGGGGGAATTCAGTGAACGGGCTTTTTTGAATGACAAGCTCGACCTAGCTCAAGCTGAGGCCATAGCAGACTTAATTGATGCAAGTTCAGTCCAAGCGGCGAAAAGCGCTATGCGGTCGTTACAGGGCGAATTTTCAGCACATATCCACCAGCTGGTAGAGAAAGTCATCCACCTAAGAATGTACGTGGAAGCGGCCATAGATTTTCCAGAAGAAGAAATTGATTTTTTGAGTGATGGCAAAGTTGCTAACGATCTGAACGATATCATTACCCAAATGCAGAATGTGAAACAACAAGCCAAACAAGGTAGTTTGTTAAGAGAAGGCATGCAAGTGGTGATTGCAGGTAAGCCCAATGCGGGTAAATCAAGTCTACTCAATGCTTTGGCCGGACGTGATGCCGCCATAGTAACGGATATTGCCGGTACCACTCGAGATGTATTAAAAGAGCACATACATTTAGATGGCATGCCGCTGCATATTATTGATACAGCAGGCCTAAGAGAAAGCGCAGACAAAGTGGAACAAATTGGTATCCAGCGAGCTTGGCAGGAAATTCAAAAGGCCGACAGAGTGTTGTTTATGCTAGATAGCTGCGAAAGTGCCGAAAATGATCCCCACAAAATCTGGCCTGAGTTCATGCAGAAACTGCCGAAAAATATGGGCCTCACACTAGTCAGAAACAAAGTCGACTTATCAGGCGAGTCTGTAGGCTTTGAACAACATGGCGACACCCCTGTCTATCGGCTGTCTGCCAGCTTAAACCAAGGTGTTGATGCCTTAGCTGAACATCTAAAACAATGCATGGGATTTGACCAAAGTTCTGAAGGTCAATTCATTGCCAGACGACGACATTTAGATGCCATAGAACGCGCAGCAGAGCACTTAGAGATAGGACAACAACAACTGCATGATCATATCGCTGGTGAAATTTTGGCTGAAGAGTTACGTTTAACCCAGCAAGCACTAAATGAGATTACCGGTGAATTCAGTTCAGATGATTTACTCGGACGTATTTTTTCTTCTTTTTGTATCGGCAAATAAAAGGCAATTAGATGGCAAGTTATGAAATTATTGTTGGCACAATGTTGGGAGCGAGCGAATATGTTGCCGATGCCTTATTAGAGACATTGCAAGCCAACGGACACAGTGCAAACATTCATTTATCTCCAGATATCAAAGATATTCCCTGTACAGGAAATTGGTTGATATGTACCAGCACCCATGGTGCCGGTGAGTTACCCGATAATATCCAAGGATTTGCTAAACAAATTGAAAATAAAGCATTAGATGATGTGGCATTTTTAGTGGTTGGATTAGGCGATAGTAGTTATGACACCTACTGTTACGGGTCTAAAACAATGCAGCAACTGCTGCAAAATAGTGGTGCAAAATTACTCTCTCCGGCGATACATATTGACGTACTCAACCACCCTATCCCTGAAGAGCCAGCGGTAGAATGGTTAACCTCTTACTTGCAACAGATTTAGTTTAAACATTATGAATTCATCGGAACAGGCAGCACTCACCCAAGGGCTTAGCAACGACGCCAGAGTTTTGTATATGCTTGGACTGCGTCCTATTGCTGATGAACAAACAGGTCTTACTGGGCCCCTGAATTACAAACAGTTAATTGCACTTCTAAATGGTAAAAGCAAAGAGTTTACCTTGGGAAGGCAGATTAATGGCCTGATAAAAGAGCTCGTCAAACATCAACTGGTTGAAATTGAGCCTGAAGCGTCACTAGATAAAAGTTTTAATCAACAACGAGTGCGATTACCCCTGCTAAATATTAAACAAGACGACTACCCTAGCCTTCATTTACAATGGAGCAAAATGACAGCAAATTGGAAACCCCATCAAGCTGCATTTGAAGATTTAGCATCGTTAATAGGGATTATAGATAAAGACTACAGCCAGCACGAATTAGGTGAATTTATTGCCTACTGGATGGGTCGGCCTGAACTACAATTTAGTCAATATCAATGGACTCAAAAATTTGTTTTTCAGATTAAACAAAGACGAGTTGCCAGTGGTGTTAAGAATGTGCAGAAAGTAGGAAATCAATGGGTCACGCCTAAAGCAGGTGTTGAAGCTGACGATAATGCCAAACAACTGGTTGCTAAGTATAGTAAGAAATAGCACAGTAAATACAACCATAAAAGAGCAAAAATACGTGGACAGTATCAAACAAAAATTAGATCAATTAGCTAAAGCTTTGGGTAAAACCAATGTTCCTGATACCTATACTGACTACAAAGAGGTGCGAGCCCAATATGAACGCTTAGCCAACGAAGACGTCAAAAAAATGCAGCAAGAAGCCAAACTAAGACGTATTCAAGAAATTCATGGGCGCTCCGACCTCAATCCCAAATGGAATTTTCAAACCCTCATAGAAGACAGTGATGATGTCATTGAAGCAGTCAGTATTGCCCAGTCATTTATTGCTGCCCATGATGATCCCATTTGGCGATCAAGTGGCTCCCACATGATGATTTTTTATGGGGATTATGGCCGTGGAAAGTCACATATAGCAGGGGCAATCGCCCACCAGCTCATTGACCAATATGAAATTTCAGTACTGTATAGACAGCTTTCAAGCTTATTGGAAATGCGCTTCTTTTCTTATGATTACAACGCAACAGATAACGTCGCTGAACAGTTTAGAGAAATTCAAAAAGAATTATTGGATGTGGATTTATTAATTCTCGATGAAGTCTGTGTTAACGAAACTATGTTAAAAAAGAATACTCAAAGTTGGCTTGGGAATTTGTTACGTCAAAGATTAGTAAATCATAAAAATTGTATATTGATCACCAATCACAATTTAGCCGAATTGGAAAATGCGTTAGGCAAGTATTGTTTTGAATCCATCAAAGAATACGATACCTACAAGGTTAAATTTTCCGGTCCTAGCCGTCGTAGAGAGATTATCCCGCAAGCACCTGAACCCATGAATGTCAGTAGTGGATATCAACCCAATCAGGTGAAATAACGCGCTGTAATAGGCTTTAACAGCTCATCTTGCTAGAAAAAAACACTGACAACCAACAAGAGCCGTTAACCTAACCGTCGGTCATCCGTGGTCATATGGGTTGGTCTTCCATGTTCTTCTTGTTTAGTCGAGACTCAGCACTTTTTCTGCAGTGTATTCATTGGTGATCAACCCGTTTATCATCTTTGATCTAAGGGCGCCCAAGATAGCATCAACTTTATCTTGACCGGCAGCAATACCAATTACCGGTTTATCAGAGCTTACAGCCAAAGGTGTACTGGCGACCCTATCATTCACTGCACAGTCTAATAACTTGCCATTTCGGTCAAACACCCAACTAATGATCTCCCCCACCGCACCTTTTTTCTGCAAATCTTTGAGTTCATCTTTAGTTATAAAACCGTCTAACATCAATGGCGAATTAATACCAAGATTACCAATCCCCACAAAAGTGACATCGGCACTAGCAGCCAAAGCCAAATTACTGGCTATATTGTGCTGGGAGTGTAATTGCTCTTTCTCTTCTTTGCTGCGAGGTAACACAGGCAATGGCATTGGATAATGTTTCGCTTTGATATGCTCCGCCATGCGCACCACAACATCGTAAGGGGACGCTGAACCGTCTAACGCCATATTCCCCAATAAGGCGACTATTTTGTGTTGTTCGCAGTCCAATGATGACAGTTCATCCACACAAGCCCGTAGTACGCGTCCCGTTCCCATGGCGAGAACTTTAGGTTGACTGGATTTTAAGAACTTTTCAATTTCATCAGCGCCCGCTTGGGCTAATCCTAAAGTTGAATCAGAATCATCACTAGGCACCACTTCACAACTAATTAATCCGAAGCGATCTTTGAGTTTAACCGCCAAGTCCATACACTTAGCAATGGGATGGTCTAAGCGCACCTTAATTAACCCTTTACTTACAGATAGTGCCACCATACGTTGGGCAGACTGCCGTGAAACATTCAGTTTTTTAGCTATTTCATCTTGGGTTTTACCAGCAACATAATACAACCAACCCGCTCTTGCTGCTTCATCTAGCTTACGCATTTCAGCATTTGTTAACTTAACCACTTTTACCTCTTCTAACTCGCGATTGGTTTGGTTGAATTAAGTGAAGGAATCAATTCAAATAATTGCTGCCAATCAAATATTGTTGCTACGTTATTTTCCACATCCACATCGAGTAAGCCTTTATCTTTCAGATGACTAGCACCGGCATACTTTACCACCTGCATATTTGCCGCTAGCGCGCCTTGAATTCCCGCCTGGGAATCTTCAATCACTAAACAGTTTTCTGGATCAACCGCAAACTTGGATGCAGCATGTAAGAATATATCGGGAGCAGGCTTACCGTTTTTCACTTCTGAGGACGTCGTTACTCTTTCAGCAAAATAGTCCGTCAGGCCTATGGTTTTTAATGCAAACTTTACCCGCTGTGGGCTACTACTGGTGGCAACACAATTGGTAATATTCAACTGCGATAACATCTCTTTAAGGCCATCAGTAGGAACTAACTCTTCAGCAAACACCTGTAACAAGGCCTCTAAATAATTAGCCCTAAACTGCTCTGTTAACTGCACAGAATAATCAATTAGCACCCTTTCAGTAACAGACTTAAAGCTTTGCCCCAAAAAATAAGAATCGAAGTAATTATCTGAAATACTCACACCAAGATCATCAAGCATTTTAAGCAACACCCGTTTACTTAAAATTTCACTATCGATCAATACTCCATCGCAATCGAAAATAACCAAATCTATTGAAGAGTGTGAAAGCGACGTGTTGATTTGAGACATGACAGTATTACCATTTAAGAAGATTACGACAAATAATGCTTTAGCGTACTAGAAGTACCGACATCCCATAATAGGTTCAACCAATTTGAAAAATGTTGAACGAAGATATCTTGGTCAGCAAGTGTCCCAAATATATCATGCATTTGCAAAAATATAGATGGATTATCTTTCGCTAATATTGCCCGATTTATCAATCTGTTAGCTTGTTGATCTTGAAGTGTGATAGAACTTTGAGGATCAGCTGCCTTTGCGCATAAACGACACCACAGAGCAATCACTAAGGCTAGACCTTTGCAATCATTTCCTTGGCTTAAATTGGCCTGGATAATAGGTAAAATAAATTTGGGTAAACGATTGGAGGCATCCTGGCATAATCTTGGTACTGTATCTCGTACTTCTGGATTCGAAAAGCGCGATTCAATTAACGAAAAATACTGATTAAAATTCACCCCAGGTACGTCATTTAAAGTTGGAATAATCTCTTCAATAACTAATTTTTTAAGGTAGTTACTGATCAACTTGTTTGCCATCACTTCATGGACAAACGTAATATTTAACAAGGCTGCAGGGTACGCTATTGCCGCATGCCCCCCATTGAGTATGCGTAATTTCATTAACTCAAAGGGCTCAACATCGTCAACAAATTCTACCCCAACCTCTTCCAACGGTGGTCGGCCATTAACAAAGTCATCTTCCATTACCCACTGACGAAAAGGTTCACAAAAAACCGGAGCATTGTCATTAATAGTAAACAAACTAGTTAATTTTTCGCGTTCCAGATTGGATGTGGCAGGGGTAATGCAATCTACCATTGAATTAGGAAAAGAGACATTTTTCTCAATCCAATCTGCCAATTGTTGATCAATTTTATCGGCCATTTGGGAAACAACCCGTTTGGTCACCAGACCATTGTGGGGAATATTGTCGCAGGACATAACCGTAAACGGTGGAATATGATTGTCTCGACGATACTGCAATGCTTTAATAATGATACCAAACACTGTTTTTGGATGACTAAAATTGTTGATATCTTGCTGAATTTCCGGATGACTAATATTGAAGCCACCGGTTTTGTCATCCATAAAATAACCGCCTTCAGTAATGGTTAACGACACTATGCGTATTTCACTGCTACATAAGGCTTGAATGACACTTTGTTCATCATTCTCAATAAAATCAATCATCGAGCCACAAACTTGTGCGGTTAACCCATCGCTATCTAATTCTACAACGGTTGTTAACCAATCTTGCGGCTCGAGTTTATCACGCATAATTGCATCATAAGATTTAGTTCCAGCTCCTCGAATTGCCCAATCTAATGCTTCACCTTTGTTGAACAACTGATGTAAATACATAGCTTGATGAGCGCGATGAAAGTTGCCAACACCAATATGCACAATCCCTGCTGACAAGGAATCCCTAGAGTAATTGGGTTTACCTATATTTTTTGGTAGTTCAGCAAGTGTTTGATAACTCAGTTGAATTGCCATAAGAATTTATCCGTTAAAATGCGAGTTTAGCAGTCAATAATGGCCGCTAAACTCGCTAACTATTATTGAGCAACCACAGCATTGTCGCCCCACGATAATGACGCTAAGGTCACACCCTCTTTATCAAAATGCATAATTTTATTTTGTGACGCAGTAAGATTGACCTGATCGCCATATTGTAATGGACACTCTCCATCATCCTTAATGGTTAAAGTACCCACACCATCTACGTGAACATGCAAAAACGTCTCAGAACCAAGGTGTTCTATCACCCCCACTTTTCCTGTCCATAAGCCCTGCTCTTGGGTCACTTTTAAATGTTCTGGACGCACACCTATACTTCGAGTGGGATCGCCATCAACGGGTTTAACATCGATAAAATTCATTTTTGGTGAGCCGATAAACCCAGCGACAAAACGGTTAACTGGGTTTCGATATAACTCCATAGGAGTACCAACTTGTTCGATAACACCACCGTTGAATACGGCTATACGATCAGCCATGGTCATGGCTTCAACCTGATCATGGGTCACATAAATCATGGTTGTTGCTAAACTTTTATGTAACTCAGAAATTTCAAGACGCATGTTGACTCTTAAAGACGCATCTAAATTTGATAGAGGTTCATCAAATAAAAACGCAGAGGGTTGACGAACAATCGCGCGGCCAATTGCCACCCGTTGACGCTGACCCCCAGAGAGTTGACCAGGTTTACGATCTAAATAGTCACCCAGATTAAGAATCTTTGCTGCAGATGCAATTTTTGCTTCAATTTCAGCAGGTGCAACCTTAGCCCGTTTCAACGGGAAAGCTATATTGTTGCGAACCGACATATGCGGATACAAGGCATAAGATTGAAATACCATTGCCAAACCGCGTTTCGCTGGTGGCGTTTTTGTTGCATCATTTCCATCAATTTCAATGTTGCCACTACTGGTATCTTCTAAGCCCGCAATCATTCGCAGTAATGTGGATTTACCACAACCAGAGGGACCCACAAAAACGATAAATTCACCGTCTTTTATTTCTAAGTCCAACGGCTTAATTACATTCACGTCGCCGAAGCTTTTCGTCACTTGTTTTAAAGTAATGCTGCCCATTTCTAAATCTCCTATTTAACCGCGCCGAAACTTAATCCGCGCACTAATTGTTTCTGACTAAACCATCCCAAAATAAGAATGGGGACAATGGCCATCGCTGATGCAGCTGATAACTTGGCGTAAAATAATCCTTCTGGACTAGAGTAGCTTGCGATAAAAGCAGTTAAAGGTGCAGCATTGGCGGCAGTTAAAATGAGCGTCCAAAAGGCCTCATTCCACGCTAAAATCACGTTGAGTAATAATGTTGATGCAATACCAGGCAAGGCGATTGGCAAAAGTACATGGAATATCTCTTCTACAATACCAGCGCCATCCATACGAGAAGCTTCGAGGATCTCATGGGGGATTTCTTTGAAGTAGGTATAAAGCATCCATACCATAATAGGTAAATTAATTAACGTCATTACAATCACTAAACCCAATTTAGTGTCTAACAGGGAAAAGTCCCGAAACAACAAATAAATTGGAATTAATACTCCCACCGGGGGTAGCATTTTGGTTGATAACATCCACATCAATAAATTTTTAGTACGTTTATTTTGTACAAAGGCCATTGACCAAGCGGCTGGAATTGCAATTAGCAGTCCCAACAAACTAGAACCAACAGAGATAACAACTGAGTTCCAGAAATGGTCGAAGTACGGAGAACGATTTAAAACATCGGAATAATTCACAAGTGTCCAATCAAACATGAATAAACTTGGACTAGCGGAAATCGCTTCAGCTTCTGTTTTAAAACTCGTAATTAAGGTCCACAAAATGGGGAAAAATATCATTCCACTTATGGTCCACGCTAAAAGGGTATAAATTATTTTTGATTTATTACTGTTTTTGTTAGCCATCACTTAATCCTCCAAGTTCTTGCCGATTAGACGCATAAGGAAGATAGCGACTATATTGGCGATAATTACCGCTACAATACCTCCCGCAGAGCCTCCTCCAACATCAAATTGAAGTAATGATTGGGTGTAAATCAAATAGGTAATATTGGTTGACGCATACCCTGGACCACCGCTGGTGGTAACCAGTATTTCCGCAAATATTGATAATAAAAAGATTGTTTCGATTAAAATAACTGCGGTGATTGCGCGTGATAAATGGGGTAAAACAATATAGTAAAATTTACTAAAGGGCCCTGCACCATCAAGATCAGCGGCTTCTAATTGCTCACGATCTAAAGACTGAATTGCTGTTAGCAAAATTAATGCAGCGAAGGGTAACCATTGCCATGAAACAATAATAATGATTGATAACAATGGAATTTGTGCAAAGAAGTCAACCGGCGCAAAGCCTAACCAATTTGCAAAGTGTGCAAACAATCCGTTGACCGGATTCATAAACATATTTTTCCACACCAAAGCGGAAACCGTAGGCATAACAAAAAACGGTGCCAAAACCATTATGCGTACATAGTTGCGACCCCAAATAGCTTGGTCTAGTAATATGGCTAAACCTATTCCGCCACAGATGGTAATTAATAACACACCACCAACTAACCAAAGGGTATTAAAAAAAGACTCGATAAATGCGGGATCAGTAAGGAAAAATTCGTAGTTGAGAAAACCAACGAAATCATTATTTCCGGGAATGAGAAGATTGTAATCCAAAAAAGAGAAATATAACGTCATGCACAGGGGCACTATCATCCACGCCAACAACAAAATGACTGATGGAAATAGCATTATTCTAGCCAAAGTACGAGATTGTGTTGTTGCCATAACCTAGACCTCTTACAAGCAAAAAATATGGGTAAGCGATTCACACTTACCCGCGTAACTAAATAAACTTACTTTGGATAACGCGCTTTGCGCATAGCACGTTCAACTAAGCGTTGTGCACTTGCTAAAGCTTGTTTTACGGTCATTTGACCAGTAAGCGCTGCCGTAAACTGTTGACCTACCGCCGTACCTATTCCTTGAAATTCAGGAATGGCAACAAACTGCACACCAACATAAGGAACAGGATCTACTGTCGGATTTTTCGGATCAGCAGACTGTATTGAATCCAAGGTAATTTGAGCAAAAGGCGCTTCACTCATATATTGAGGATTGTTGTATAAAGAGGCGCGTGTGCCTGGAGGTACTTTCGCCCATCCTTTTTTGTCAGCCACCAAAGCTGAGTAGTCTTTGGATGTGGCCCAACTGATAAACTTCATAGCCGCGTCAGATTTTTTACTGCTTGAGGGTATAGCTAATGTCCAAGCCCATAACCAATTGCCGCGTTTACCTAGGCCCATATCAGGCGCAAGAGCAAAACCGACCTTATCAGCAACTTCTGAATCAGTTTCATTTGTGACAAATGCACCGGCTACAGTGGCATCTATCCAAATTCCACATTTACCTGTTTGAAATAATGCTAAATTTTCATTGAACCCGTTGGCAGACGATCCCGGAGGACCAAACTCTTGCATCACATCGACATAGTATTGCAGGGTGTCGTGCCAGGCTTTGGTATTAAATTGAGGTTTCCAGTTTTCATCAAACCAGCGCGCGCCAAATGAGTTAGACATAGCAGTGATGAGTGCAATGTTTTCTCCCCATCCAGCTTTACCACGTAAACAAAGCCCATACACGCCCCCTTGTTTATCGGTCATTGCTTTTGCTGCTTTGCGAATAAATTCCCAAGTAGGCTTTTTCGGCATGCTAAGACCGGCTTTTTCCATTAGATCAGTTCGATACATCACCATTGAACTTTCACCATAAAAAGGCGCTGCGAACAATTTATCGTCTACCGATAAACCACTTCTTATGGCAGGCAGCAGATCTTCAACATCATAATCTTCACCAAGGTTATCTAACTCTTTAAGCCAACCCTGCTTTCCCCAAATGGGTACTTCATATGTACCTATGGTCATCACATCATATTGCCCACCGCTTGTGGCAACGTCTGTGGTCACTCGTTGGCGGAGAATATTTTCTTCCAGTGTGACCCACTTCAAGTTGATACCAGGATTTTTACTTTCGAAATCACTACTTAATTCTTTCATAGTGATCATGTCACCGTTATTAACAGTAGCAATGGTAATAGTTTCAGCACTTACCACTGTGCTAAGTGTCATACAGACAGAAGCTAATATAGATAGTTTTTTTAACATCGGGTATACCCCTTATTTTGAATACTTGTTGCCCCATTTAAGTTAACTAAACGAGGCCCTTCTATTTTTACGTTAATGACTCTTCTTAGGTTAAAGACCTAGAACTTAATTGAAATTTCAGAAGTGAAACCGTCAAAGCCAGTGCCAATTTGACCACCTGAATTTGCGCCTTCATCTTGGTCTACATATTCAACTTTTAACAAAGTTCTATCGTTGAACCAATAACCAGCTGCAACTTGTAAACGTTCAACGGTGTTGTCTGTTTGCTCGATAAGATCTGAGGTATTCTCAGCTTCTGCATAGCGAGCAGCGACATAGAATTTTTTAGGTATAAAATAGTGTTGTGCTTCAAAAGTGTAGTACTTAACCGAAGATTCACCTTTAATTACACTAACTGAATCAAAAGTCGTTCCAGAAGGATCTGCTACACCATCGACACCAAAGTAGGTAATGCCTGGCACTGCGTTACCTGCAGAATCAGCAAATGTATAGTCATCTTTCGCTTTACCGAGCATGAAAATTACGCTGGTTTCTGGTGATGGCTGATAAGCCAAGTTTATTTGCATTATTGACTGATCAAGGCCCGGCATTACACCAACATGGGTGTCGCGTTCGCTAGATGGAGAAGCAGAGAAATTGTAGTTTTCACCATCACCGAAGCGATAGTTAGTTGTAGTTAACCCATCCAGGCTAGCAACACCATTTTCAAAACGTAGTTGGTCTCCTTGATTAGCCTGTAGAAAATTCAAACCGGCTTTAAAGCCACCAGCAAACTCTAAGGTACCTTGCAGACGATAGTTAAAACCTCTGTCTTCTTGGAAAGCTTCACCGAAACTAGACGTGGTTATGTGACCCGTTACGTTGTACGCGCGGATCATGCCGCTATCTAAGGTTTTGCTATAACTCAATTGCGCGCCATTTTCTGCAGTAGCGTAATCAGTTATTCCGTTACCAATTAAAGCATTTCCTTGGTTATCAGCACCGTCTTGGAAACCTTTGAATTGAAACGGAGAACCACCAATATTACCTACACGAAGGGTTAGGTTAGAATCTTCACTTGCCATACCGGAAAGTCCGAGAAGTTCAAATTCGATACCCGCATAATCTTGGTGGAAAGAAAAATCTCTGTCGCCGTTATTACCAAAATCATTAGGTTCTTCGGCAATATCTACATCAGCAGTAATATATTCATTAACGTGAAATTTAAACATCAAGTTAACTCTGAGACGGCCAAATCCTGAAGATTGCTCTTCATCAACGGGTCGGAAAGCCCCTTCTTTTGCCTGAATAGCTTGATAGTTTTGCATCGCTAAGAAATTTACTTCCGCTAAACCATCCAGAAATTCCGCGGCATTTACCTGAGCAGGAATAGAGGCTGTCATTATTGCTGCAGTGAGCAGACTCATTTTGCCAAATGTTAAAGTTCGTGATTTAGATTCGAAAAAGCGCTCAGTTCCATTGATATTCGAATTGGTCGAATTAGATTCCTTCGTGTTGGCTAACAAAACTGGTGTTTTATGAATTTTTTTAAACATTGTGAACTCTCTAATTTAGTTACAGATTGGTTTTTAATTATTAAAATTTTTGAATGTTTTTGTTTCCAAATCACATTCGTTTTTCGCCAAAACATATGGGCATTAAAAATAACAAATGAGCCAATGAATACTCTTGGTCATATGCTCACTGTTTGAGCATATTCTTAAATAAGAGTAATTTAGTCAACCTTTAATTAACAATTAATTTTCATTAGTTAATTAATATGGCGATTAAAACCAACAAGAAACCAAATTAAATTATTGTTTTTAAAGTAAATATTATAAATATCGTTATCACGATGTTAATTTAATATTTGTTAAAAGAGTTTAGGTACAAAAGTAAAAAGTAGGATGATTTTTTACAATTTTGATTAGACCATTTAGCTATAAAGGTTAATAATTTAACCAATAAAGTTTGGTGGGGTTTAATATTGGGAATACCTAGATGAAGATCCATCTGTAGGTTGGGGCTTTAACCCCGATATTGGCTTTGATGGAATTTCATGGACTAAAGTCCATGCTACAGATCTAGAATATATCTGTAGGTTGGGGCTTTAGCCCCGATATCTGCCTTAATAGAATTTCATGGACTAAAGTCCATGCTACAAATCCAGAATATATCTGTAGGTTGGGGCTTTAGCCCCAATATCTGCCTTAATAGAATTCCATGGACTAAAGTCCATGCTACAAATCCAGAATATATCTGTAGGTTGGGGCTTTAACCCCGATATTGGCCTTAATGGAATTTCATGGACTGAAGTCCATGCTACAAATCCAGAATATATCTGTAGGTTGGGGCTTTAGCCCCAATATCTGCCTTAATAGAATTCCATG
>NZ_JAUORV010000024.1 GCF_030548205.1 Aliiglaciecola sp. 3_MG-2023
TTGAGAGGCGGCGATTTGGGACGGATTTTAATAGACAGCCACATTTGGCTAGATAAATAGTGATCATTAGCTGGGAAGAGGTAATTGAATATCTGAGGTATTCGCTTTAGTTAGGCGTTGTTATCAGTTTGTCTAGTTCTTGCCACAATTCATCACACAGCCCTTGACGGTAAGCTGATGCGCGAAATACATCGTGCTCTCGACAGTACATGATAAACATTTTGGTATTCTGATCTTTAATGCTGTTTTTTACATTTGATAGGCGGTCACACACTTTTACGATTAACGCCAGTTCCGTTACGCCAGTCACATTTGCCATTTTTTGGTAGGTTTTCTTTTTTCGCTCCCGACGTGTTTCGCCTTTTTCGTCTGTAACAACGGCTACACAATCTGCAATTAATTTTCCAAACTGCGCTTCAATATCTTCAATAGTAACAGACGTATCTTCCACCACATCGTGAAGATAAGCGATGATTTCAGCGTCCTCTCCAAATGCTTTTGCTTTGGAAGCGACCTCATCTAAATGATAAGAATAGGGATGCTTTCCATACCGTTGATTACCATGGGATTTCACAGCAAACTCCCTAGCTTTAACTTGTTCGTAGGTCATTAATAAATTCTCCAGTTAAAGTTAGATATGCAAACTGCGCCGCTTTAGCGATTTCGATATATTATTGTTTATTCAGTTAAATAGTGTTGAATTTAGTATAAAGCTATTTCACTTTAGAAATATAGCCTTATTGAGAAGTAAAATTTTTGTAAGGGCGAATTTGTTTAACAGATAAAAAGGTAAAGAAGCAGTCTCACAAGTTAAAATAAGTTGCTTCGTTACCTATATGTATTTATTGCCAAATGACACTTGGAACGACGAGTTTTAAGCCGTTAGTTTAGGCAAAAGACTTTCTACCCATGGCACAACTTCCGCTTCCGGCTCTAAAGTCTCCATCACATCAACTATCAACAAATCCGCAACCGCTTGCCCTTGCAGTTCAACAAGCACTTCAAATATTTGTTTGCCTGCCCCACAAAAACTATCACTGTAACTGCTATCTCCAAGCCCTACTACCGCAAAGGGTTTTTGCTCCATCAATGGCATAGTATCTTTCAAATCCATGATTAAAAATTCTAAATTTGGCGGTAAATCGCCTTGGCCGGTTGTAGAACTGATAAAAAGAACCGACTTGGTTTCTTTAAAATTATCTAAGGTACCGTCAATAAAAAGTTCTACGCTGTGTCCCTTTTCGGCAATCATTTCCTCCACTTGCTCTGCAACGTGCTGAGCGTTACCGTATACAGAACCCACAAAAATTCCCACATCTACCATCGTAAAACGTTCCTCAGATTGATTAACTGGCGCTTAGACCAGTTAGTTGTTGTAGTTGATTGAGGTCTAGGCCCCATTGTTCAATTAACCCTGCCATTCTTATATCAAATTGACAGCAAATTTTCAGCGAATTTTGTGTAATTGGATGAGTAAAGGTCATTTCACTGCAGGTCAAACCCAAACCAACAAAAGCATATTGCTGCCGTATAAACGCATTTTGTTTACCGTCGCCATGGGAAGTGTCGCCCACAATAGGATGCCGTATATGAGCCATATGTCTTCGTAACTGGTGTTTACGTCCCGTCAAAGGATGCAATTTAACAAGGGAATAGCGAGCAGTTTGATAACGCCCTACAGCGAAGGGTAATTCAAACTGCTGGATACATTCATACTCCGTCACGGCATCTTGTGCTGGTTTATCTTGGCGTGCTTTTTTGTCAGCTATTTTGTCCAATTTTTCTTTTAGCGGATAATCAATGCTGCCGCGATCAGGACAATAGCCACGCACAATTGCAAAGTAAGTTTTAGCAATGTGCTTGTTGCTGAATTGCTCAGTTAGTGATCGGGCAACCTCAGAGGATAAAGCGAACAGCAACACGCCAGAGGTGGGTTTATCAAGACGGTGAACGGGAAAAACATGTTGTCCTAGCTGGTCACGCAGAATTTGCATAGCAAACTGTGTTTCGTGACGGTCAATCATACTCCGATGAACGAGTAGACCGGCGGGTTTATCGATTGCCACTAGATATTCATCTTGATATAAAATGGTTAGTGTCATATTTACGGCTGACCTACATTGAATAATAAATCGATTTTATTTATCGCGTTAATTACCAAAGGATAATCTTCTTGTGCCAGCGTGTTTTGTAGCACGGGTGAAATGGCCAATGCATTAGGCAACATCTGCCCCCTGTTAATTAATTCTTTCATTTTAGGAATAAAGACAAACTGCAACCACTGTTCGATTCTGAGTGTGTCAATGGCGAAAGGTAATTCACTTTTTAATGCTTCTGGAGAAGGTTGCCTAGCCGACCACAATTGCTCACTTCGCATTACGACTTCCAAATCGTTTAGTCGGTTTAATAATTCATTATGGGAGATTGTCATTACTCTTTATTCAATATTACCTTAAACGAGATTCTTTTGAGACGCTTATTTATGCCTGATTTCTTTTTAATAGCCACACAAAAAGATATACTCTGCCACTTCACATTTAGCACTTTCAACATATTACCTTAAACTGATTATGAGCAAGCACGAAATTTCTTCTATTAGTGAATTTTTACTTCACGCAGGTACTGATTATCGCGTGTTCGATATGGGAAGAACCATTCGAGAAGTTCCAAGCCAACAATTCTTAGAGCAAGAAAACGGCCAAATTAAACCGCCTTTCACACGGGCGCAGCACGCTTGGTTTGGGATCGTTTTTTGGGATAAAACTCGCTCCGAACAACAATATATTTGGTTTGTAAAGCTACCCACTGATGAAAATGGGTTAATTGTTTCAGCCTGCCGCAATCACTTTTTACAGATAATTGTTGATGCTTTAGGGGCTGAATTAGAAAACGCCGATAAGAAAAATGGTCAGCTACCAGATAACCCCTACTCTTTTATTCCTAATCAAAATCAAATCGCCGATTTCAATAGTAAAAGTAGAGGTGTTTTATCCTTAGGTAAATCGCAATATTTTGAAGCTGCTAAAGCCTACATTAACTCACCAATGGTAATTGATTGGCAGAGCATCGCACTGCAAGGTTTAACAGATCTAGTTGCCGATATAGATGCAGCGGAAATACATAACAGTATATGTCGACATTTTTCTCACTTCCCGGAACAAGTACAATGTCAGTTACTCATCAGTATGGAAAATTACCCCTTACCTGACACTTGTATGCACACCATTTTATCGTGGATGAACCAACATTCAGAAGATGAAGTTAAATGGCAACATGGCCTGCGTTCTCTATCTCAGACGGCTGATTCAGACAAGGTGTTGGCACTACTTACCCAGACCTTGGAAAGTAACCTGTCGAAGAGACACAATATATTGGTGATTATTTCAGGCCGCCTTTGGCACTACCTGTCAACACCGGAACTGTTACTTAAGTTTTTCGAAAAAGTGGCAGAAGCAGATCCCAATTTCGACTTATTCTTGGGAATTTTTCAAGATTTAGTGCAACTACCGGATTTACGAGAACAGGTTTTAGCCATGTTACGCAACCCAAGTAAATCTGACACATTATCTGCCGCCGTTGGCCGTTTATTTTCAGCCCATAAAAGCTAGGACTAATGAATGAATTTTAATCTTACCGATATATTGGTCCTTTTTATTATTGCTGCAATTGTTTTTCAGTTTTGGCGAATACGTGGAATATCAGAGCAAGCTAAAGCGTATTTAGATAAGTACTGCGAAACGAATGGCCTGCAATTAATTAGTATTGCCCGTAGTAAAACTAAAGTAATTTTTCACAAAGCCAAGCTCGATTGGTACACCGAGTTTTCGTTTGAATTTTCCAGCACAGGTGAAGAACGGTATTTAGGATTACTTAAAATGCGCGGTATCAACATAGATGGAGTCGAACTACCTGCTTATAGAATAAGTTAAGTCATCTGCCTTATTCTTCATTCATTTATAATTGGAAGGTTTTGTAGAGATACCTTCAAGTTATTCTTAGCTCGGCATTTGGGTTTGTTGTTGATGATTATCTACCATTATCTTGTGTAGTGCTTGTCGAAACCAACTTAGCGCTGAATCTTGTTCCGTGTTTTGATGCCAATACATATGAGTAGATATAGGTGGCATATCGAAAGGAAGCGTCACAGTCACTAAATCGTCATCCACCAATTGAGCTCCGAAAGAGCTAGGTAAGGTAAGTAAAAACGGCGAACCTTTTAAAATTTCTTTTGCTGCATAGTAGTTTTGACAACGAACCGATACGGTGCGGGTAAACCCTTGCTGATGTAGCATAAAATCTTCTAACACCGCCCCCGTTGGACGATGGGAAACGCTAATATGTTGCGCCTTAAAATACTGCTCATGTGTAATGGGCAGTTTTGCACAGCCCGCATTTTTCAGTAAAAAGTGAGATCTGTCCATTAAAACAATAAATTTATCGTTGCGAACATTTTCATGGCGGATTGGCGGTTTCAGCGGCAAGGCAATATCAAAAGCTAAATCAAACTGCCCCGAAGTTAATCCCTTAGCCAGCTGGTTTCGTTCTACTTTAACACTCGCAAATGTGATATTCGGCGCTTTCTCAAACAGCACTTTGGCGATACTTGGTAAGATGGTTGGTTCAAGGGCATCGTGCATAGCAACACGGAAATGATGTTTGCTCGTTAAGGGATCAAATTCTCCCCACTGTTGCAAAATTTGTCGTAGGCGGCTTAGATTATCAATGATTAACGGTGCCATGCGTTTACAAGCAGGAGTGGGTACCATTTTATTTTGACTGCGCTCAAATAAGGGGTCTTGCAGACAATCCCTTAGTCGCTTTACCGCATGGCTCACCGCAGAAGGAGTGATATTCATCCTCTCTGCGGTTTTAGTCATATTTTGTTCCAGATATAAACTCTCAAATACTTTCAGTAAGTTTAAATCTAGTCGTTGAATTTGTTTTATTTCCGCCACAAAACACCATGAATATTATTCATACAAGCCGTTAAGTATATTTCATTTCATTCAGATAACAACTATGGTTATGCTAGATGTTAAGTTAATTATTCGGAGACCATTATGCATTTCGAACACAGTCAAAAGGCACAAGATTATCTTTCTCAGGTGAAAGCCTTTATGCAAGAGCATGTTTATCCCATAGAGAGCAAAATCTACGCTGAAATGGAAGAAATGAATCCCGCTGGCGATTGGAAGAACTGGAAGCTTCACCCCGAAGTCGAAAAATTAAAGATCAAAGCTCGTGAGCAAGGATTATGGAACCTGTTCTTACCCGACGAAAAGTTAGGCAAAGGACTAAGCTGCATAGAATACGCCCCTTTAGCGGAAGAAATGGGGCGCGTTCCGTTCTCCCCTGAAATTTTTAACTGTAATGCCCCAGACACTGGCAATATGGAAGTACTTTATCATTTTGGTTCTGAAGCCCAAAAACAACAATGGTTAACGCCTTTATTAGCTGGTGAAATCCGCTCTGTTTTTGGTATGACTGAGCCTGAAGTTGCATCTTCGGATGCAACCAATATGGCTGCAACCATAGAGCTGGACGGCGATGAAGTTGTGATTAATGGCAAAAAGTGGTGGAGCACGGGATTAGGTCACCCTAATGCTAAAGTGACTATCTTTATGGGGTTATCTAATCCTGAAAATGAACGACATGCGCAGCACAGCATGGTGTTAGTGCCCCTTGACAGTAAAGGCATCGAAATTAAACGTATGTTAACCGCCTATGGCGACTACGATGCACCTTATGGTCACGGTGAAATGCACTTTACCAATGTTCGCGTACCTAAAGAAAATATCATTATGGGCTTGGGTAAAGGCTTTGCCATTGCCCAAGGTAGACTTGGTCCTGGCCGCATACATCACTGCATGCGTGCAATCGGTATGGCCGAAAAAGCCCTTGAACTAGCAATATTACGTGGACAGGCACGTCAAGCCTTTGGCAAACCACTGATAAAGTTAGGCGGTAATCAAGAACGCATTGCAGAAGCACGCATGGCAATAGATCAAGCTCGCCTGCTAACGTTAAACGCAGCGTGGAAAATAGATGCAGTAGGAGTAAAGAATGCCATGACAGAAATCTCGGCGATAAAAGTAGTTGTGCCTAGAATGCTGCAAAATGTGGTTGATATGGCTATCCAGTTCCATGGTGGCGCGGGTATGTGCAGTGACTTCCCTCTCGCCCGATTTGCCGCAGGCGCGCGTTCACTGAGGCTTGCAGATGGCCCAGACGAAGTCCATCAGGGTATGGTGACTCGCATAGAGCTGAAAAAGTATGTAAACAAGTAAGCTTACCTGAAACTTTGAACAACGATTTAGTAGGATAAAATTTGACAGCCATTTATTTAATTAGACATGGCCAAGCTTCTTTTGGCCAGCAAAATTACGATAAGCTTTCGGATATCGGACATCAGCAAGCTAAGCTGTTAGGTCATTCACTGCAGACTCGGATTGGCAAATTTGATAACGTTTTTTTAGGCAGCATGTTGCGGCATAAACAAACCTTGCAAAATTGCTTATCCGCGATGTCTTCCGTTGTTGATGAATCAAACTGGAATATCGATGCCAATTGGAACGAATACGATCATAACGACATCATTGCCCAAATGGGGCCAGAATTTGCTGATGCACCTTCCGTTAAAAACTGGATATTAGCCCAGCAAAATCCCAAAGTAGCCTTTGAGCAATTATTCAATAATGCCATGAACCGCTGGATGTCAGGTCAACATTGTAACGAATATGTTGAGTCATGGCAGCAATACCTGAATCGTGTAAAAGGGGCGCTAGAAAATGTGTTAGACAAAGCAAAAGGTGCCAAAAAAGTAGCTATTTTCACCTCTGGCGGCCCCATTTCAGTGATTAGTCAATACTTGTTAGGGGTTCCCGCTGACAATGTAATGCAAGTAAATTGGACCTTAGTCAATTGTGGTATAACTAAATTAATTCATACCCAATCTAGAGTGTTTCTATCTACCTTAAACGATCACAGTCATTTCGAAGGTGAACATAAATCTTTGATTACCTATAAATAACTTTTCAAACATGAAACTTAAAAGCGTAGCCCAATGATGAGCAGAAAAAACATATTAATTACCGGAGCCAGCTCAGGCTTGGGTAAAGGGATGGCCATTGAATTTGCTAAAATGAACAGAAACTTAGCCCTATGTGCTCGGCGCATTGAGCGTTTGGATGAGTTGAAACTAGAATTGCTCAGCATCAACCCTGAGATTAAAGTATCCATTAAATCTTTAGATGTAGATGACCATGAGCAAGTATTCAACGTATTTAACGAATTCCATCAAGAGTTTGGCCAGCTAGACCGGGTTATCGTAAATGCGGGCATGGGAAAAGGTGCTCCAATTGGTACAGGGTATTTCTACGCCAATAAGCAGACAGCCATCACTAATTTTGTATCCGCTATCGCCCAGTGTGAAGCGGCAATGACAATATTTAGGCAACAAAATGCAGGTCATTTAGTCACAATATCATCCATAAGTGCCCTTCGCGGGGCAAGAAGAGCTATGAACGTTTATGCCGCCACAAAGGCCGGACTAACGTCGCTTAGCGAAGGAATGAGAATTGATGTCATGGATACCCCTATTAAGGTCTCTACTGTACACCCGGGTTTTATTCGCAGTGAAATTAACGAAAAAGTGAAAAAAGTCCCCTTTATTGTAGATACCGAAACAGGCTGCAAGGCAATGGTAAAAGCTATCGAAAAAGAAGGGGCAAACAGCTATGTGCCAAGCTGGCCTTGGGCAGTCATCCGGCCAATTCTGAGTATAGCTCCACTGAACTGGTTAAAGAAAATGAGTTGAGGCTTTAGCTAAAGCCCTCCCCTTTTACACTAGCTAAACTCAACCTATACTGGCTGTGGTGTATATTTTTAATTTGGGTATACAGGTATTAGTTAATCATCTCTATTGTCTTTTTTCGGAATGTACTTATAACCATTTATCATAGCGGAAACCAACGCCGTTTTCTCTCTACGCTCGGCAACTATCACCCCAACGATATGCAACGGGATCAAGAATAACAAGGTATAAAAAGCATAAACATGTGCAGTGATAAATGGTTTTCGAATATCGCGCATCTCTAAGTAGGCCTGATCATCAACATTTTCTTTAGAATAAGGCTCAATGAGATCAAGTTTACTGCTATCAATGGCAATACTTTTCGCAAAATATTGGCCGAACGGTGGATAATAAATATCCGTACCGGCGATTATTAAACCGCTGATCATTTGAATGCACATTGACAATAATAATGCCCCCACCATCAACTTTCCGAGAGGGTTGTGCCCCTTGTATTTTTTATGGGGTTGCTGTTTGAATTCAGCCAACTCTTGGCTAAAACCTTTAGTAAAGGGTAAGGTTTTTTTCCAGCGCTCGTAACCTTTGCCGAAAAAGCCCATCACTAGCCTTAACAACAAATTGATCGCAAACACATACCCGGTAATGACATGCAGGGTTTTAAGTAGAATTTTACCATCAACACTTACGCCCAACGTTTTCGCATTAAAAATTATTAAGCCTAACCCCAGTAGTATTGTAATTGCTAAAACATTTATCCAATGAAAGAGTCTTAAATACCGACTCCATACATACACTTGTTGGTATTGGTTGTTCATGTTTTCCCCAAAGTATTTGTCAAATAAGCTACTTATTAGAATAAACGATAACGCAGTTGAAAAATATTCCTCCAATCAAAACTAGGCAGCACAAAGCAGATTTCATTGATCAAGGTCATTAATTGGTCGTTTAACAGTATTAACCTTGGTATCTTTATGGTTATATTATCTACCCACACTTATCATTTCTAAGCGAAAGTGTGTTTTGGCTTGAATGATAAATACACAAAGGAATGGGACCAAATGAAATATAAAGATTATGACGTTCTTATTGTTGGAGGTGGCGGGGCTGGTTTGCGAGCAAGTATTGCCGCAGCTCAACAGGCACAGCAAACAGGCTGTGATCTTAGTATTGGTTTAGTATCCAAAGTGTATCCTATGCGTTCCCATACCGTTGCAGCGGAGGGAGGCGCTGCAGCAGTCACCCGTGACGATGATAGTTTTGCTGCACATATTGAAGACACAGTCGCAGGGGGAGATTGGTTAGCTGAGCAATCAGTTGTTGATTACTTTGTAAGGCATGCCCATCAAGAACTCGTGCAAATGGAACAGTGGGGCTGTCCTTGGAGCCGCAAAAACGATGGTTCTGTGCAAGTTCGTCGTTTTGGCGGCATGAAAATAGAGCGCACTTGGTTCGCCGCCGATAAAACCGGTTTCCACATGTTACATACATTATTTCAAACGTCGTTGCGTTATGATGCGATTCAGCGTCTTGATGAGTTTTTTGTGCTCGACTTGTTAGTCAATAATGGACAAATCTCTGGCATTGTAGCGTTAGAGATAGCCACAGGTGAATTACACCTTATTCGTGCCAAATCCGTTATTTTAGCCACCGGTGGAGCCGGCAGACTATTTCGTTTCAATACTAACGGTGGCATTGTCACTGGCGATGGTATGGCACTAGCCTTCCGCCAAGGTGTGGCACTGCGCGATATGGAATTTGTACAATATCATCCCACCGGACTGCCAGGTTCAGGAATATTAATAACCGAAGCCTCCCGGGGGGAAGGTGGCTTAATGCTCAACAATCAGGGCTATCGGTACTTACAAGATTACGGTTTGGGACCCGAAACACCCGTGGGTGAACCTAAAAATAAATATATGGAGCTGGGACCCAGAGACAAACTGTCACAGGCGTTTTGGCAAGAACAGCAGGCTGGACGGACTGGTCGTTTCGGTGACAGCGATGTGGTCTATTTAGATTTGCGACACTTAGGAAAAGCTTATTTACACGAACGTCTTCCGTTTATTTGTGAGCTGGCAAAATCCTATGTCAATGTAGATCCCGTCAAAGAACCCATACCTGTGCGTCCGGCTGTGCATTACACCATGGGCGGAATCACCACTAACGCTCAGTGCGAAACATCGATAAAAGGACTGTTTGCCGCTGGGGAATGTGCTTCTGTTGGCCTCCACGGAGCAAACCGTTTAGGTTCCAATTCCCTCAGTGAACTATTGGTGTTTGGCCGTTTAGCAGGCGAACAAGCCGTTATATTCAGTCAACAGCAAGAACTCACGCCAAAAGCTGATCTAGAAGAGCATTTTCAAGCGCAACAACAACGTATAAACACATTGCGCAATCAACAAGGTCGAGAAAATTGGGTCGCTATTAAACGGCAGTTAATTAAATCCATGGAGGAGGGTTGCGGAATCTATCGTGAACAAGCTGGAATGCAAAGTACGTTGAATACCATACGTGAGCTTAAAATTCGCTATCAACAGATTAGCTTAAAGGATAAAAGCTTAGGATATAACACCGAGCTTTTACAATGTATTGAGGTGGGATTTGGTCTAGATGTGGCGGAAGCAACCTGCTTAGCGGCATTGCAGCGCCGGGAATCCAGAGGTGCCCACCAGCGCCTTGATGAAGGGTGTACAACCCGCGACGATGAACAATTTCTACAACATAGTTTGGTTTACCATCAAGCCAATGGTGATGCACATCTCAGTTGGCAGCCCGTTGATATATCCTTGTTACCGCCGGCGACCAGGGCATACGGCGATGCAGGCAAAGGAGTTTCATCATGAAAACAATTCACATCACTCGCTATCTGCCTGAATCCTCAGAGATCCCCTTCGTTCAACAATTTGACATCCCTGCAGATGACAGCACATCGGTACTCGATGCACTCAATTATATTAAGGAAGAGTTAGATCCTTCATTAAGTTTTCGGTGGTCTTGTAGGATGGCTATCTGTGGATCATGTGGGCTTATGGTTAATGGAAAGCCAAAACTGGGCTGTAAGACCTTTTTACGTGACTACCAAGAGAATATAACCCTCCAGCCTCTAGCTCATTTACCTGTAGAGCGGGATCTAATTGTGGATATGGATGTGTTTTTAACCCATCTTGAAGCAGTAAAGCCTTATCTTATTAGTGACGATAGTCTATCTACTGAACCGAATAAACAGACGCCTACGCAAATGGCCAAATACCAACAATTTTCTGACTGTATCAATTGTGGATTGTGTTATTCCGCCTGCCCACAATTTGGCCTAAACCCTGAATTTTTAGGTCCCGCAGCCATCACATTGGCACATCGTTATAACTTAGATAGCCGGGATCACGGAAAAGCCCAGCGAATGCCTTTATTAAATACTGAAGAAGGCGCATGGAGCTGCACGTTTGTGGGTTTTTGTTCTGAGGTCTGTCCGAAAAAAGTGGATCCTGCCGCGGCAGTCAATCAATCCAAAGTTGAATCAGCTAAAGATATGATTATCCAATTATTTAAGGGGAATTTATGACTTACCGCACTACGCTTTCTCGAACCTGGTGGTTAAAACACAATGCGTTTAAAGCGTATATGTTACGCGAGGCGACTGTTTTACCCCTGACATTTTTTATTTTGTGTTTAGTCTCGGGAGTTTATTGTTTGTGGCAAGGTGAAAGTCAATGGAACCACTGGCAAACTGCAATGGGGCAACCTTGGGTATTAGCAGTAAACCTTTTAGCCTTCTTTGCTAGCTTATTTCACGCATGGACTTTCTTTCAGTTATTTCCCAGAGTCATGCCAATACGTATGGGTCACATAAGCGTGCCAGCCAATGTGTTGATAGCGGGACAGTGGGCAGCCGTACTATCGGTAATGGTGTTATTTTCTTGGTTATTTTGGGGGAAGCTATGAATGATCGAACAACCGAAAACATGACTATCAAACCTAAAAAAAACCACCGCAGCAGTGAACCTGTTTGGTGGGCCTTGTTTAGCGCTGGAGGGGTTTGTTTTGCTGTATTTATCCCCACAGCAATACTGTTTTTTGGTTTTCTACAACCCCTAGGACTGATCGACTTTAGCTATTCGCAAGCTCATAATTGGTTTTTTGGTTTTTGGGGACTGATGTTTAGCGGTGCCTTTATTATTTTACCTGGGTTTCATGCTGCCCACCGTATTCGCCATGGGTTACACGATTTGAAAGTACAACGACATGGACTCATTAAAGTGATTTGTTATGGGCTCGCTGGATTGATTAGCCTGCTAACTTTAGGCATTTGGTTTACCGGTATAATTAGCTGATGCACCGCTTATGGATTCACAGCTGCGATAATATTTTCCAGTATTAACATCACCAAGAACAACAAACTAAACCTGCGTGTATATTGAAATGCGTTAGGCGCAAACCACAAGGGCCAGACTTCTTTTCGAAAGCCGGCGGGCATCTCTGCTGGCCTCTCATGATTAAAAACCTTAAGTGTTTGGATGAGAGTGGGTAAAGTTAAAAGTAAAACGACAATACTGAGACCAATATACCCTTCAAAATAAATATAGGTGGCTAACAAATACTGAGATAACAACATCACTTGCACGGCTTTTCTAGCGTGACTAGCACCTAGCAATACTGGTAATGAATAGATCCCCTTGCTTTTATCCATATGGATTTTATCGATATGTTTGCCAAAAATAACAGCCGTAGGTGCCAAGGCATATAAAGTACCAATGAACATGGCAGCTAGGCTCCACTGCCCACTGCTAACATAATAAGAACCACCTACCATTAGCGGCCCCCACACAACCAATACCGACAGTTCACCTAAGGCAAGTTTCTTCAATGGCCAGGTATAAAACAGCACAAAAAATGCGCCTGCTAGCATTAACCACAATACATCAACACCTCTTATATAAATGATAAGGGCCCCGCATAGAAGGGCTAACGCACCAGTAGCTATGATGTAGTGCAGCAACTGCTTTTTAGTTAAAAGTCCACTTTCAAGCACATGAGTACCATATTGAGTGCGGAAGTAATTTCCTTTATCTACCCCTCTTGCAGAGTCAGTATAGTCATTTAGCAAGTTATTGGTGGCATGGGCTAACACTAAACCTAAAATACATAACACAGCTAAACCCAAATCTACTGTAGCAGTACTCAATGCCAACAAAATGCCGATAATGGCCGAGGTAAAACTCATGATAGTGACAGAGAAACGACTCGCCACCAGCCATTTAGTTAATAGGTTTAACCCATCCCAACACGTTTTATCAATCTGAGGCACGGTTTTGAGAGCTTGGATCCATATAGCTTGCGACATTGTCATCTCTTTTTGTGTTGTGAGTTTGATAAAATTAAGCAGCGCAGAGAGGCAAATCGAAACTGCTCGTTACAAAAGTACAAAACGGAAAAAAGTACCCTTTGAGTATCTAAATTTTATAGCAGAAAAACAACCCCAGAATAGCTATCAATTTAGTGTTCGCTGAAATAACCCAACCGCCTGCTGATACATTTGTAGTGCTAATGCACCGTCGTAACGATCACCTTCGTCTCGCATAAACGCGTGCACACCGTTGACTTCACTCCATTGATAATTAATCCCAGTGGCTAAGCATTGCTTGTATATGGTTAATCTGCCTTCTTTAGGTACATGGGGATCTTGCTTGCCCCAAATAAAGTGAATTTCGCCTTTAATGTCTGCCATTCTAGCCAGGCTTTGTTGTTCCGGCTCCGCAGCCAATGCATTGTTATGGATATCCGTAGCATACAAACAAAATGCGGCTTTTATGGCGGGGTTGAGTGCAGCGCGATACGCTAGATGCCCACCGATACATACACCCATAGCGCCTATTTCGTTGGAACAATAGGTGGCTGTCCTAATAAAATCAATCATAGCCTCTGTATCCGTATCGTGGTCAAGTAAAGATTTTTGGCTCTTATCTTGATTACCTTTATCTTTACCAAGATCGTCGTACTCTAAAACGGTTCCAAGGGGATTCAACTCATGAAAAATCTCAGGAACGATAACGACAAAACCGTGACACGCCATTATGGCTGCAGATCGGCTGATGGGTGCCGTTTGCTGAAAAATCTCTGAATAGAAAATAATGGACGGATACACGCCCTCGTCACATGGACGATAAAGATAACACCGCATTGTGCCCGTTGCGGTGTGTAAATCGACGGTTTCTTTTTGTATTTGCATGATCAATGACAACCTTATTTTTTAACTCGGTTATGTTGAGTGTGTTTTCAGGGCGGCTTTTATGTGGCCCACTTACGCGACTTATTCGCTATGACGGACGATAATCAGAATAGTCTATCTAAATGACTGCAATCATAACGTTATTTTTTATAGAAGTACTAAATTCGACTTCCATTATGATCAAAACTCACGTATAAAATGTATACATTTTTAAAATTGTATACATTTATGTTGAAAAAAATCATCAACGACAGTTCATTATCTGCCGTCATCGCTGGCTTTATTGCTGTATTAGTTGGGTTTGCCAGCGCCATGGCAATCGTCTTTCAAGCTGCCATTGCATCAGGGGCAAACAATCAACAACTGGAATCCTGGGTGTGGGCTTTAGGGGTAGGCATGGGGTTCAGTACACTAGGACTATCTCTTTGGTACAAACGCCCATTGATTATTGCTTGGTCTACCCCTGGTGCCGCATTACTTGCAACTGCCGTTATGAATAATGATATAGCCACCGCTACCGGAACGTTTCTAACGGTGGGTGTCTTGATTACCTTAGTCGGCGTAACCGGTATTTTCAGTAAACTGGTTAGACTCATTCCAATATCAATAGCATCCGCCATGCTAGCGGGTATTTTAGTGCAGTTTGGTCTTGGATTGTTTGGCGCTATCGAGCAACAACCGGCATTAATTATCACCATGTTAGTGGTCTACTTGCTGGCTAAACGATTTATTCCGAGGTATGCGATCCCTTTAGTGTTACTAACCGGATTAACGTTTTGCATTTTCAATCAAACCATTCAAACCCAGAACCTTTCATTTGAATTTGCAACACCTGAATGGGTATCTCCTACTTTTTCATTGGCTTCAATAATCGGCGTTGGCTTACCATTATTTATTGTGACCATGACCTCTCAAAACTTACCTGGGGTGGCCATATTGAAGAGCAGCGGATATGAGCAACAACCAATTTCGCCGCTCCTTACCACGACGGGAATCACCACGCTTCTATTTGCTCCTTTTGGTGGTTTCACTTTTAGTATCGCCGCCATCACCGCCGCTATTTGTACCAATGAGGAGTCTCACCCTTCTCCAGATAAACGTTACGTCGCAGGTATTTCTGCGGGTGCCTTCAACATATTAGCGGGAGTTTTTGGGACTGCGGTTGTGGGCTTATTTGCAGCTTTTCCACAGGCACTAATTGCCGGTTTGGCAGGGATAGCACTGCTAGCAGCCATAGCCGCTAGTCTAAAAACAGCCTTGGATTATGATCGAGAAAGAGAAGCTGCCGTTCTTACCTTTTTAATGACTGCTTCAGGTATAAGCTTTTTCGGTATAGCTTCTGCGTTTTGGGGCATTTTGGTGGGAATGTTAGCTTTGCATCTAAGTAAAAGAGTGTAATTAAGATGTCAAAACAACAAGCACAGATACTCTACAATCAAATTAAATTGGATATACAGGAAAACAAGTTGCCCATTGGACAGGCACTCAAACAAGAAATGCTTTCACAGCGCTATAATATCAGCCGTATTCCCATAAGAGATGTGCTACAACGATTAAAAAATGAAGGTTGGCTAACCACCTGTGGCAAGCGAGGGGTGATGATCCCGATGCTTAACGCCACCGAAGCAGAAGATTTATATTTAATGCGCAAATATCTCGAACCGCTGATTTTGGAATATGCTATCCCCAACATTAACCAACAAGTAATTGGTAAGGCGACGGACTATTTACACATAATTGACTCGCAAGAAGAACTGAGTATCGAAGAACACGGAGAGCTGAATTGGCAATTCCATTCCTGTCTTTATGAGCAAGCAAACCGACCTACTCTGTTTAGTACAATCGCTAGTTTGCATCAATTGTGTGGCAGGTATATTGGTTATCATAACCAACAGCTGAATTACTTGAAAACCAGTCAACAAGACCACTACAACATACTCAAAGCAATAGAGAACAAAAATACCGAGCATGCTAAAAACCTTTTAGAAACCCACATAAGCGATGCAGGAAAAACTCTAGTGAGGTTTTTGTTGGCGGAATCAAAAAATGAAAATTAAATACATAAGTTTGATTACCAATGAATATTGGTGATACAGGTGTCAATAGACTATTTCATAAACGAACGTAGCCTAGTTGCTTACCTTACAAAAGCAAGACAATAGCAAGATACGCACCGTCTGCATCACTTTCAGTTTTTGAATTTCACACACAATGCGCCGTTGACGGCTAATCAACGCCTTTAAATATTTGTCGGTGTTTTTTACAAAAATTTCAAGGGTAATATTTTTTCATCATTAAAAACAAACACCTACCTAAATGGTTCGGTTCTTGCCTACTCGAATTAGATATTTGTAAATCAAAAATAATAATAAGGAACTAAAATGCTTAAATATATTAAAAATGTCCTTTTTGCTGGATTAATACTATCTAGTACGGCTGCCAATGCAGTGTTAATTGATTTTAATACAGTTATTCCTGATGAAGTAATACTCGTTAACTTCAATTCAACTGGTTTGGATTGGGTTTATGCAGGCCCAGTAGCACCAGAAGAATTCGGTCCAGGTAGCATCTATGCTCCTAGTTATCGGGCTAGTGAAGGATGGCGTTTTGCCACTCAGGTAGATTGGTCAATCCGTCCAGATTGGACAGACTTTGTTATAGGCAGTGCTGCTGTTACTCCCGTCGCTAGCTACAGCGATCATTCTACTTACCGGTTTGCATCTGAATACTGGAGTAACTTTAGTCATGTTGATCTCAATGATGCAGCAGCAGGCCGTATTACTAATGGATTAGATATTGGTTCACTCGATGGTGTTTGGGAAACCTTTTATGTTCGTGATACTGCGCAGGTTACTGTACCGGAGCCTTCAACAATTGCTCTGATGGCACTTAGTTTGTTTGGATTGATTATCACAAGACGTCGACGTTAAATAAATATCATCACGCTAATTGATAGCCCGCATTTCGCGGGCTTTTTTGTGGTATATCATTACTTAATTAGCATGGACAGCCACAGCAAAATTAGGGAATTAGCATGGACAGCCACACAATTAGCATGGACATCCACAGAAGAATTAGCATGGACAGGCACTAATAATCAATTGGCATGGACAGCCACAAATCAATTGGCATGGACAGCCACAGACCTGACCTTACGAAAAACAACTACCTAAAATGATGCCTGTCCATTTAAGTCACATGTAAGTCATATTATTCAGTTTTACTAGGCTCACTTTAGCCGTCCTCATAACCATCAACGTCGGCTGTGAAATAAATTTGTTGTGTTATATTTATAGAAACCATTTCAAATAAAGAATCCCTATGTTGAAAACTTTGATGACGTTGATTTTTGGCATGCAGGTAACTTTGAGCGCCGCCCAAATGACTGCGCATACAAATACAACTACTTTGGATATCACACTATTTGAAGACTTAAATCAGCATATTGTGACAGATGATATCAATGTGTTTTCTTGGAATGTATCGGGAGATGCATTTTTTAAGGAACCCTATCTATTTAAGGCTTTGGTAGAAAAATCAAAAGCAAATTTATTGTTGCTAGATGAAGTTTCTAATCAAACCACTAAGTCTCAACTACAAAAGGTATTACCAAATTCCAATATTACTACTGAAAATAATTGGTTCATTAGTATTGGGTTAAGTGGCGGAAGGCAAAGAAACGTTATAGCAAGCCGCTTACCTATCGAAGTTTTGCCTGAATTTTCTAGGATAGTGCCTTACCCAGAATCTGAAAAATTACGGTTGAAAAAGCGGATCATAAAAGCTGGTGAGATAAAGTATTCAAGTCAGTTAGATTCTGGCATCCCAGTAAATGGGGCTATTGTTAGTGATGGAGATAAACGATTATTGGTTGTTTCTCTTGACCTAGAATGCTGTGGTAGCGATCCGAGTAGCTGGGAAGAAGATAAGCGCAGAATTGAAGCCAAGGAAATAAGAAATATCATAAGAAGCGTGATTGCGCGAATTCAAATTGATGCCATTATTATAGCGGGTGATTTTAACTTGGTTAGTACGGTTAAGCCGCTAATTATCGTGTCGGGCCCCTATGAAAAGCCACACTTCGGTCTTATTGCGGCAGATCTCATGCATATTGATGGTAAGCAAACATGGACTTGGGACGGACGCGGAACGCAATTCCCATCAAGAGTAATGGATTTCGTCATTTATAGTCCAAAAGCGTTAAAGTTGGATAAAGGATATATTTTTGATCCAGAAGACATCTCACCCCAAGAGCGGAAGAATTTGGGGATCCCAGTAAAAGGCTTTTCCAAAGTATCAGAACATTTACCGATAATTACTAAATTTAGTTGGGTTAACTAGTGTTGGACAGCCACAAACTAGACTACAAGGTTAACCACATCAACTATGCTTAAGTATTCTTAATTCAAGGAATGAATTATGCCATTGCCACGGAAGCGCCAAATCAGTCTTTCAGACACCCCTTATTATCATTGTATATCCCGCTGTGTTCGTCGGGCTTTTTTGTGCGGCGAAGATAAACTGACTGGAAAAAGTTATGAACACCGTCGCCAGTGGGTAGAAGACAGATTGTTATTTTTGACCACGGTCTTTGCCATTGAAGTGTGTGCATATGCGGTAATGAGTAATCATACTCATGTGGTGTTACATGTTAATTCTGACAAAGCAAAACATTGGACGGATAAAGAGGTTGCTCAGCGCTGGCATAAGCTTCACAAAGGGACTCTGCTTTCACAGAAGTTCACATCTAAGCAAGCTACTGAGCTGATTGAGGCAGAGCTCAGTGAGGCTGAACACATGACACTCCAATCCACTTTATCCGTCTATCGAAGTCGATTAATCGATATCAGCTGGTTTATGCGAGAATTGAATGAGCCTATTGCCCGACAAGCAAACCAGGAAGATAACTGTACGGGGCATTTTTGGGAAGGGCGATTCAAGTCACAAGCCCTGTTGGATGAGCATGCTTTAGCTGCATGTATGGTGTACGTAGATTTAAATCCAATACGGGCCAAAATGGCAACCACCCCAGAATCATCTAACCACACCAGTATAAAGCGTCGCATTCATGATTTTAAGAACGGTTATCAACCCTCTACCTTAATGCCCTTTGTCGGTAACTCAATGCAGAAACAATCGCTAGGGTTAACTTTCGATTTAGTCGACTATCTAAAATTAGTGGACCTATCGGGTCGCAGAATCAATCCTGAACAACGAGGTGCAATTGATATGTATGAATCGCCCATATTGCAACGCTTAGGATTCAACGAACACACCTGGCAAGATATGTTTTTAACCTTTGAAACAATTTTTAGTGTGGCAGCCGGACAAACAGACACTTTAAAGCACTACAAACGAAAGCGTCGGCAAACGAGTTCATTGGGTTAACGCCTCCTCTTAAAATCACTTTTCATCTCAGGCATCTTTTTGCACAAAAGGCAGGCCTAGCCTCGCGCTAAATTCATTTTAAAAACACTTACCCAACGCAGATATCGAATCTCTGCATGCATTTATCTAAAATAACAGCCGATTATAGTTTTTTGTTGGTACTCACTAAAAAATATTAAGTTGTTATCACCACAACCTAAAAAGATGCCTGTCCATATCATATCATATTAGTACATATTAGAGTAAAGATGCCTGTCCATATTAGGACCTTTGGGTTAACGCCCTTCTGAATCACTTTTCATTTCAAGCATTTTTTCACAAGAAGCAGGTTTAGCCTCGTACTAAATTCATTTCAAAAGCACTTACCCAACGCAGATATCGAATCGCTGCATGCATTTATCTAAAATAACAGCCGATTATAGTTTTTTGTTGGTACTCACTAAAAAATATTAAGTTTTTATCACCACAACCTAAAAAGATGCCTGTCCATATTAGAAAGGTAGATTTCGTTAAGAAACCTATAAACATCTCATAAGTAATTTATTGTTCGTTTTTAGTTTTAAAGTCTCGGGTCGCTAGGTGAATACTTTCAAAAATAGATGACAGTACTTTTGACGCGCCTTCCATTCGGTTGACTGCTAACTGCGAGCTTTCGCTCAAGCCAACAATTTCCGAGATATCATTATTCACGTTGGTGTTTTGACCTTGTTGCAACTCAACAGCAGCTTGCACTTGCAAGTTCAAATCGTGAATTTTGCTAAAAGATTGACTTAAAGCATCAATAATTTCTAACGAAGACTGTGTTTGTTGAAGTCCATCAGCGGCTTGAATTTTACCTTCAGCCATGGCAGAAACAGCTTCATCCGCTGCATTTTGTAGCTTGTGTACATTTTGTGATATAAGTTGCGTCGATTGCTGAGTTTTCGTTGCCAAAGTACGTACTTCGTCGGCCACAACCGCAAAACCTCTGCCCGCACCACCAGCTCTAGCAGCTTCAATAGCAGCGTTTAATGCCAGCAAATTGGTTTGATCGGCAATACTATTAATCACATTTACCACATCGCCTATGTCATCAGAGTCTTTTTTCAGTGTCGATATAATATCCGACGCATAATTAGTCGCGTCCATCACGCTTTGGCTAATCGTCACGTTTTGTTTAAACACCATTCGACCTTGGTCAGCTTCCTTAGTAGATGCAGCAACAAATTCTGATGCTTTTTTAATGGCTCCATCAATTTCAATTCCAGTTTGAGTTAATTGCTCAACACGGTCACTGGTTTTTTGAGTCAAATCAACTTGGCTCTTCAGACCATGTTTTACGGTTTGAAACGCCTCAACCAAGTCATTGATGATTTCACCGAGTTCTTTCAATTCGCCAAGAATGCGACTTAACATTTTGCTCAAGTCATTTTGAATGAGCTTTACATTATCAGTTACCCGACCAATTTGATCTCGAGTAGTACTTTCAATCTGACCGGTGAAATCCCCCGCTGCAATTTGTTTTGAAACATCCGTTAAGCGATTTAACGGTGTAAGCACGCTGGCATTAATAAACCAAGACACCGCTAAAATACAGATTAAAATCGTTACGATTATGATCACATTGGTATAAATAAACACTGAACTGGCGCGGGATTCAATTTGCTTTTTCAAACCTAAAACGTATTGATTAGTTGCTTCAACTGCGTTATTTAAGCTCTTAGTTGGTGCTCTATCTATGCCTTTTACACTGTTGTCCGCAACGGCAATATCGAAGCCTGAAGTTAAGAAGGAATCATAACCAGACTCATATGCCAGCAGCATTTTAGGGTAGCTCACCGAAAAGTCTTTAACATGACTGTATGCAGGATGTTGCTCTGACATATTGTTTAAAATATTACTGTATTGGGCGACAATAGTTTGTCCATTTTGAACAAACCTTCCCCAATATTTTTCAAGCTGCTCTGGGTCTTTGCCTCTTATTAAGGTGTTTTTCCATTCTTGAACTTGTGTTTTAAAGCGCACATTTAACGCAGAGACTTCGGTAATATTAGTTACTTCTCGATTAACGGTGGCAGAATACTCCTGAGTAACCGAGTTTAATGAAGACAGCCCAATATATACTGCGACTAAAATTATCAATAAAATAGAACAAATCAAAAAAAGCAGCTTGTTTCGTATATTTAGATAAAAGAATTCAAACACTAGCGACTACCTTGAGCTGTAGGATGAGAAAAATGCATTTATGCAATGCAATAAACAAGTACATATTGCCGGCCGGTAAGCCTATGCTGTTAAGATGACATTTTTGTTACACTACGACCCAAAGTGAGTATTTTAAACTAGTTTCCACCGATCTCTTTAATATCATTGGCAAATAAAGTTTCCAAATCGGCCCGCCCTTTTTTACTTAGTTCAATTAACTCATCTAAATTAGAATCAGCCTCAATCACTTCCTTAAGGATTTTTTCATCATGTTTTTCGAATATGTCACACATATGTGTAGCCTGTTTTTTGTCAAAACCAAAATCCTCTAAGACGAACTCAGCTGCACGCAATCCAGACCAAAAGAGTTCCCTAACAAATCGCAAATTTTCTACCTTAGATAAACGCATTACCGCGTTACGATTGCGTGCTCTAACCACCATCTTCACATGGGGAAATTGTTCACTTACCAGAGCGACGATTTTGAAGGTGTCTTCGACATTGTCCACCGCAATTAATAGAATGGAGGCCTTTTCAATGCCCGATACCTTCAATAAATCTAATCGAGTAGCGTCACCATAAAACACTTTATTACCGAATTTTTTGACAAACGCAATGTGCTCTGCATCTTTGTCTAAGGCAGTGAAAGGAATTTTATTGGCAGCCAAAATACGCCCTGTCACCTGACCGAACCGCCCAAAACCGGCTATTAGTACTCTCGGCTCATCTGTATCTCTTTGTGAGTCGTACACTGCAGGGCAGTTTTGGCTATTAAACCAAATACTATGTAATATCACTAATGGAGAGGTTAACGCCATTGACACCCCAACAACCAAGGTGACTTGGTTGGCCAGTGTTGGCTCAAGAATATTTGCACCACTGGCTGCCCCCATGACCACAAAAGCAAACTCTCCCCCTTGAGACAGCATAAGAGCAATGCGCACTGAGTCTGTATTGGTTTGTTTTGAAAACTTAAGAATGCTGAAAATAATCAGTGTCTTGATAGCAAGAAGTGCTAATGCAGCGGCAATAATGAATAACGGATTATGGAAAAACAAAGCCAAGTCTAAATTCATACCAATAGCGATAAAAAACAACCCTAACAACAATCCTTTGAAGGGTTCAATTTCCGCCTCTAATTGATGTTTAAAACTTGAATTGGCAAGCAGTATACCAGCAACAAATGCCCCCATACCCATCGATAATCCAGCTTCTTGCATCCCCAAGGCTGTAGCAATAACAATTAACAAGGCTGCGGAAGTCATAATTTCAGCATTTCCCCAATGGGAAATCAGTCGTAGAAATGGGTTGATCAGAAACTTTCCAATAATTAGTACCGTTACAATTGCAGACACGCTTATCCACCAGGCTGGCGAGTCGACATCAGGAACAGTGGAAAGACTTTGTACTAACAGCAAAATGGGGATAACGGCTAAATCTTGCATCAACAAGATTGAAAACCCTTTTTGACCTGGTGGGGTCTTTAAAATTTTTTGATTTTCCATTAATTGAATGGCAAAAGCAGTAGAGGAAAGTGCCACGGCCAAGCCAATCACTATGGCTGCTGTCCAGTCAGTACCAACAATATACTTAACTGAAATCGCGATAAAACAGGCGCTCAAAAATAACTGCCCGCCCCCCGTAAAAACAATCTGATCACGCATTTTTAAGAGTTTTTTAGGTTCTAATTCTAGGCCGATGATGAACAACAAAAATACAACGCCAAGCTCCGCAAAATGTAAAATGGTTTCAGGTGCAGACACCCAATCCATAATCGATGGTCCTATTATCATACCGGCGACTAAGTACCCCAGAATTGCCCCCAACTTCAAACGTTTGAAAATGGGTACAGCAACCACTGCCGCAGCCAGAAAAATCATTGTTGAACCTAACAAACTCATAAATATTCTCTCTTGGATTTGCGCATGGCAAAGGTTTTAATTTTTCTACAACTATTCCATCGTGTAAACAACTTGTGTTGGTATAGGAGCAACAATATAAATTGTACAAAAAATAAACAAATATGTTTTTTTGTACTAATATTGTTCTTATGCTTTAGAAACAACTCGACAGCAAAAGGGTACTTTAGATGAAAAGACAATACTACATAAGTGATGACTTGAATGACCTAAGTGTTATCCAAAGTGAACTTGAAGATAAAGGATTGAGTGCACCTCAATTACATGTGTTAAGTGAAAATGATGCTGAAGTTGAAAAACACCATTTACATGCCATTGAGTCCGTGTTGAAAAAAGATATTGTACGTTCTACAGAAATGGGAGCAATAATAGGTGTAATCGGCGCAACCTTAGTTTTACTGCTAGCGTATAGCATGAATTGGCACCTTACCGCGGCAGGCTGGATCCCTTTTGGCTTTCTTGCAGTAGTCATATTAGGGTTTTGCACTTGGGAAGGAGGCCTAATTGGTATTCAACTGCCTAATTATCAGTTCAGACAGTTTCAAAAACTGCTAAAACAAGGGAAACACATCTTTTTTGTGGATGCCTCCGAGCAACAGTTAGAGATTGTCGAACTTGTAGCCAGTCAACACACCAACCTTAAGCTCGCAGGAAGCGGCGAATCACCACCAGAATGGGTAGTCAAAAGCCAAGATAAATTTAATAATTTTATGAAAGTCATGCCCTAAGGCATTTCCTCTCACATGACGCAGAAAACTGCGCCATGTGAAGTGTTATCTTAACCCTAACTCCACATCTCGAATAATGAAATTACCATTGTATACAGGATGCGGCTCCCCACTTTGTTCAATGGCAAAATACGACTGCTCTTCCGACGTTAACCCCTGATAACCACCAATCACTTGGTATAACCAAGCTTCGGTATCAAATGCCAATTCATGCTGCTGATAATATTCGAGAGCAGTTAAACGCTCACCAGTATCAATAACCTGACAGAAATATCCCTCTACGGCTTTCTTGAGCTTGTCTTCAGCAAACTCGACTTCACTTTGTTTTTCTACATGAATTTGATGGGCAGCTCGCTCGGGTTGATAAGACTTCTGCGGTCGGTTTAAGGTCTTTATTGCACTCACTAGTTTTTGTAAATCTTGCTCATGTTCAACCCGCGTCACATCGACAGCAGCAGCTTTTATTACAGCTTCCGCCTGATTAAACAACATAGGTACTTGAGTTAATCCACAATAGTTGACTGGCACAAAACTAGGCGAGTGCTCCATGTGCAACAAAAAGCCTTTAAGTAAGCGAGTACGACCACGTAACTCTCTAAAACGGCCTAGCAATGACAATAATCGAGCTTGTACTATCGATAGTTCTTGGGTTACTCGGGAGAAACTGTGTTGCAAGGTCACTATCAATAAATGGCGTAATTCTCGATTACTAGCGGCAATCTCACTGAGTTCATCAAATTGGAACATTTCCAATTCTCCTAATAACTCGGAAACTTGAGACTGTGCCAATTGATTTTCACGTATCTTAGCATCAATAGAAGAGACATAACCGAATTCATTGTTAATGCGGCTAAACAACACACGTACATTGTTTTCTAACGACTCCGTTAGGGCATAAACATGTTCTGTTAAATCAGAAAGATGGGCGTTCGCCTCGGTAAATCGTTGATGTTGCAATGCTTCTTTATAATGATCAGCAAGGGTTTTAAGCCCTTTTAAGGCTGAACCAATATTGGCATCTATTTGGCGATTACGTTCGTCATGGAGACTTCCTTCGAGTAACTGCCTTACCACATTTTTCAAACGTAAATCAGCGTCAGCATCTGGCCGCCATAAAATACCCATTTGCACTAAACTATCAATAACTTTGGGACTAAATTTCGACTCGTCCACCGTGCCAGATAAATACACCTGCATCAGAAGATCAGCATGTCGACTTAACGCATTAAGCAGCTTAACTCCGGCTTGATGTAAATTCTGATTCATATCAGACTTCCCTGCTGCACAGCACTATCAGCTTGCTCAGACAAGGATAACGACTCTGTTTCATCGATAAACTTAATTACTTCATATAGATATTCCACTTTCCCAGTGGCAATAAATATCTGTTTGTCCTGGTTAGGTCGCAACATATAGCCCAAATCAGTAAGACGCTTAAATACCTGTTTAATCTGACCATCAACCGAAACACTGGTGGAACCAAAGAGTTTGTAATGGGAAATTTTGGCTAACTGTTCGGCAAATGCTGGGGTATCTTCAATGGTCAATTGAATTTCTGCCAAGCGCAAAGCGGTACCTTGGGTTACAGGTACATCAGTGCCGCTGGCTTGCTGAACCAACAATAACCATTCAACTAAAGGAACCAAGTGACTAGAGATGTCCTGAAATTGACTGGTTAGCACTTTACGCTCGTTATCGCCAAGCGTTTGATAGGCAGCGTAAAACACCTCTCCTTCAGCGGCACTGGCCAAAGTACGATTTAACATATTCAACTGCCCTTCAATTTTATCGCTATTGCCTGATGTTTTCAGAAAGCGCCACCCATCTTCATCACTAATTTGACAAATAAAAGCCCCCGATAACAAACTCTCTAGAATACGCCCTTGTTCACTAATCATAGGTTAACTCCTTGCTCAGTTTGTTTGCGCTTTTGAATACGCTCGGCAATAGCACTGACTTTAGGCTGAACCACTTGCAGTTTTCGCGTGGTTTTATCAATCAAATAGCGATTATCAAACAACGTCAATACTTCAGATTCCGGGTTAGGGAATGCCCCCACCACACTAATATTATTGTTCTGACAGGCATCAAATATTTTCTTCACATTACTATGATGCAAGGTGCCTAGCTCATCAATGGGCCAGTGAATAGTTGCATCTGCATTCCCTCGTAACAAACGCGTAAAGGCCAGTAAAAATTTACATAAAATTAAGTAGGCCATACCATGACTAGAAGATTCATTTAACTGGCGATCCGTGCGAATCACCAAATTCGAATTACCTTCTTTAATGTGCAGCTCAATATCTAATAACTTACTGATCCCGCCACTCAACGCTGCCCGTCCAAGAATGTCTAACACCTTACGCATGCTCTGGGCATACTCATCATCAGGAAGTTCAACCGCACCACTTTTCATCCATGCCTGGTAGAGCTTATTAAACTGGGCTAACTCAGGCCAAAACTCCAACTCTGAAATACGCGAGCGAATTTTCACCGCTGAATCAGATACACCATCGAGGAACAACTCTTCATCAACTTCTTTACTGATCCGCTTACTTTGGCTGGCGATACGTTTATCAATATCTTCCAAGACATTGTAATATTGGGTTAAATCTGCGCCAAAAATGCGCCCTTGTTCACGCAAACCATGGAGTTTTTGCGGTACAACTTCGTTTAATAGCTGCGCCAAATGGTTCACCATTCTTCGATGATCGATGTTTCGAATACCTTGATCATTGACTACCGCACATTCATCTCTAGAACGTTCCCAAATATCAGCTAAACCTGTTCCCGATTGGGCCGCAATAAGTTGGTCAAAGTGCTCCACATATACCTTGATGTCGCCCAACAAACGATCACGAGTTTGCAATAATTCTTGTCCCTCAGATATACGCTGGGCAATGTTAACGGTATCCGGTTTAGCAGACATATTGGTCTGACTATTTTGCTCCGTTTTCACCAGTTTAAGTTTACCTAAACTACGATTTATATTTAGCACGTCAGTATGCTGCTCTCTTGCAGTGCGAAGATCTTGTTCCAGTTGTATTTGCTGATCTTTGCTTTTTTGGCGCTGTTCTTTGAAATCAGCTTGTTTTTGGTTTAACAAACGTTCCGCTTTACTTGCCGCTTTTTTCGCCGTTGTTAGACTTTGCTGCCATGTAACTTTGTAGCCGACAAAATAAGTTTCATACCAACGCTGGTAGTCTTTCACTTTGTGACGATGGGTGTCTGTGTAAGTGATGTCTTTTTGCAATTGTTTTATGCGCTTTTGCAACGTACCAATATCGTCAACATCAACCCCTCGATTATTCAGCTCATCTTCTTTCCATTGCTCGATTTTTTGTTTGTCTTCTGCAGCAATGTCTTTGGCTTTTTTGATATGGCTGTCTACAACCGCAATATTAGATTGAATATCTTGGATCAGCTGTTGCCAGTGGAATTGATGTTCTGTTTCCGCTTCTCGCTGCTGATCTTTCACCTCGGCAATGGCTTCAGCCTGTTGCGTTTTGCACTTAGCCTGCTCACTTTGAATACTGCTCAAGCGTTTTTTATTCTGTTGCTTTCGCTGTGACAATGCGTGGGCATACTCTTGTTGAACCTGATCTTTGTCTTGTTGTGCTCGCCTACGGGTTGCTTCGGCCGTTTTGCAGGCACTTTCCGTTTTCGCTTGTGCCAGTTCTTTGTTACGAACTTCTTCACTGGCCTTGGCTAAATCAAGCTCTGCTTCATTCTGTTTAGCATTGGCTTTATCAAGAAGCTGTTGAACATCACTGAGTTTTTGTTGAAGTTGATTTTCAGTTTCTGCGAACTCCGACATATCAACGGCATGTAAATCCAGTTTAATCCCAAAAATGCTGTTGGCGTCTTCATGCAATGATGGTTTTAAATCTTTGCGCTTAAATAACTCGGGATGCAATACCTTACCAATATTGTCTTGCCAGTCAGGTCGCTCTTTGCGTAAAAACTCCAGTAAACTGTTTTCTCCCGGATACAAAATCCCTTCGATTTTGTCTAATTGATGCTGTGCCTCTAATTGACTCCGGCGGGCGTCTTCCAGTATGCCATTGGCTTTGTTGCGCTCCTGACTTGCCAGCACAAACTCTTGTTGCGCTTTGCGATGTTTCTCGCGGGCTGCATCTTCCGCGATACCCGCCTCTTTTAAAGTCGCATCAAGAATATCTAACTGACTTTGCTCAAACTCGTCGAACCCTGCATTTTTAAGCGCTGCGGTTATTTCTGTATACTGGGTTTTAAGCTCGTCAGCTCTTTGCCGATACTCAGACTCCACGCTACTAAGCTGGCCTTGATAGTCATCTTTGATTTGCTGTAATTTTTGCTGTTCCTGGGATTTTTGTTCAGACAGTTTATCTTGTAATTGGTTTTTTTCTTCAGAGTAACCTTCAAGCTCTTCATTCAATTTTTCACTGATCTGGGCGATGCGCTTATTAAAACTGGCTTCAACATCTTGGTGTTTTTCAGTGAGCAAAGCATAGCGGGTTGAAGAGGTTTCTAATTCACTTTCCCACTGGGGTAATTGTTGCAAATTACTTTGTAGGGTTTCAATATCTTGGGATTGCCAATCATCGTATTCGTTTTCTATTTGTTCTAAATCAGACTCTAACTTTTCCGAGTCTGCTTTGGCCACAGACAAATTCTGATTCAACTCATCCCTTTCATGTGTCCAATCTGACTCGCGCTTTTTACTCGCCAGTTGCAGTTCATCTAATTCACGCTCAAATTCAACCACATTGGCTGCCAATGCGCTGCTGTCGAGTGAAAATTGCTGTTGCAGTTCACTCAGGCGATACTCCGTTTGATTAAGTTGGTGATCCGCTTGTTCCAATTTTGCGAACTCAGGACGTATGGCATCGAACTCTTTAATCAGATGGCACTCTTTAATCCAATCTTCTACCCGGTTTCGACTTAAACTCGAACTCGGCGGCTGTACGCCATCTTCTTCTAAAATAGCGGCAATCATGGCTTTGATGGTTTCCATCTTGCCTTCTTTAGAGTGCACGGCTTTGGCTAGTTTTTCGATGTGTCTGAGGTGATTGGCCTGCTCACACAAGCTGAATATTCTCGCATAGCCTAACAATTCTCGACTATTGGTGCTGTCGTTTAAAACCCCTCTGTCGTTTTGTAAAACGGCTTTAAACTCTTTGGTATTGAGTAAATTCGTCACCAAAATATTCGCCCGCTTTAAACTACGAGCCAATTCATTCATGGTAACGCTACTGTGCTCGCCTGCTTTGTTTTTGTATAAATAATCATCAAGCTCGAAAGGTTTACCAATAAACCGATAATTTACGCCATTTCCAGACGAAGCCAGAACAACCTGGCACAAATCGCCTTCGTTACGCGCGTATTCATAAACAATAAAACTAGATTCTCTGGGTAAATACCACTTCTCGAAACTATCTCGAGTAGAAGGTACAACTCGACTTGGATATTCCCCGTAAAAAACCGGAATCAATCGTTGCAAGGTGGTTTTACCAGACGCGTTGGTGCCACATATATTGGTATGACCGTTTAATTTTAATTCCACAACACCTGGCAGGTGAGTGTCGATGAGAATAATGCGATGTAACCCAGGCATAAACATCCTAATTTATTATTATGATTGAGACAGCTAACTCGGGATTCAAATGCTTAAATGAAGGTAACTTGGAGAAGCAGGTGTAGAATTCCGTACAACCGCTGATTTTAGCGAGGTTTAATTCAATTTAACACCCTAAATATCAGTATTTATGAGCCAGCGGCAGATTAAAATTAGTGGATAAGCACAACTCTTTTGTAACTTTTTGATTTGGCCTCGGGATTCACCGCATTTTAACGCTTTATGGGAACTTCAATTACCCATTTCAGGTCAAAAGCAAAAAATATTAACTATTTGCACAAAAAAACGTGAAAACCCGTTCTTATCTTCTAGGATTAAAGTAACCATATTAAAAGGATTTAAATTGAACTATGTTTGGACTATTGAAAACAAATCCGATTAAAAAGCTTCGCAAGCAATATGATGAAAAACTCACCCAGTCGATGCAAGCCAAGCACGATGGTAATATGCAAGACTACGCAAAATTCAATGGCGAAGCAGAAGCATTGTTTGCAAAAATTGAGCAATATGAGATGAATTCAAAACCTTAACTTCCAAAATAATATTGTCTTAAGATCACACCAATACAATTTTTATATTTTCAATAAAAATGATTCCGGTATAATGCTCAAAAAATAATAGCCAAACCAGATTTTACGATTGCTCTGATTTTCATGGATTTGGCCAGCCAGATGCACTGACAAATAACATTGAGGAAAGGGAATTGATTGAAGTATTCATTCTCGCAATCGCTCTGAGTATGGATGCCTTTGCAGTATCTATAGGTTTGGGAGCAAAATGCCGTTCTGATGCTAACAACTTAGCTTATAAAACCGCTTTTTACTTTGGTTTGTTTCAAGGAATAATGCCGTTATTTGGTTACTTTAGTGGTAAAGGGTTGTCTTCATGGGTAAATGACTATGCACCATGGATAGCCTTCATGTTGTTGATATTAATCGGCGGCAAAATGATTTATGAGTCATTTGTTGAAAACATTGAAGATGACATTTCTCGCATCACGCACCGGATTTTACTCACGTTAGCCATTGCTACCAGTATTGATGCGATGGCAGCAGGTTATGCAATTACCTTAATGGATGTCAGTGTTTTTAGCGCCTGTTTAGTTATCGGTTTAACCACCTTTGGCTTTAGTTGGCTGGGTGTCAAAATCGGTGGAAAAAGTGGAACCATGCTTGAAAGTAAGGCCGAGCTTTTAGGTGGTATTGTACTCATCCTCATTGGTTTTAAACTCTTGTTATAAAACTAGCCTTTTTAACTTAGCATTAGGGTGTTATTAATTGATTGGCTAAAGCCTTCATTTCGACCGTTTTGAATAAATGCGCATTTCTCTCCTATTGTTTACTGGCAAACACAGCATCCAATTGTCAATTTGAGCTCGCTATATAGCCTTTTCGTAGGATGGCGATACTTGTATTGTTGCACACCATGAGACGTTTCAGGTAGAAAATGCTTCTTCGTACTCTAACTCTATATTTAAGGTCTTAGCAGATTCCCCCCCCAAAAATATATAACCGTTAGTTTTGAACTGGTTTCTCATTTTTTTCATATTTAGCTGTTCGATTACAGCCTAAAAAAAGATGAGTTTGTTTTAGACTAAAGTGCAATCACCTCTTGCCGTAGGCAAAGGTATAATAGCGGCGAATTTATATACGATATCTATAATTTACTATGGCGGTTTCAAACTCAAGGTTAAGTATGTTTAGAATAGTTTTTTGCTGGTTGTTATTAGTTATATCAACCACTGTTTTTGCACAAAGTGACGATGCGCCAGCAGAACCCTTAGATCCGGCCTATGAAGGTGTACATGGCATGGTGGTTTTTAATCATGCCTCTTCGTTGTTTGTATCCAATCTTCCAACCTATAGAAAGCCCCATAATGTTCAGTTAATTTATAAACTTACTCCCAAGAATCCGGCTTTAATTTATTTAACCAGAGATGCAGATTTGGTTACCATCAAACCAGTACCTTTCAATATTCAAAGGTTGATCAGGGGTGAATCGATAACGGTTAAGGCCGATGTGTATATTGGTCATTTTGAGCAAGGCGGCAGTTTGACCTATGAACAAATGGATATCACCTTTAGCGAACAAAAATACGTACGGGTTCTAGAAAAACTGGACGAACCAAATAATCGCCAAACCTACGACAAAGTTGAGCTAGGTTATAATAGTCGCGCATTGATCCACCAAATCCAAGGCGCTCCTAGCTATGACCATCTAATTTTATTGTTTGAAAATATCAGTTGCATTACAGATGTGAATGGGAAAAGTAGTGTTCCACCTGAAGATATGCTGAATTATCGACTGAGTTTTTGTGGCTCCATGAAACCGATTTTTTATCAAACAGAACCCTTTTCAGAAAAAGCTGCAGAAAGCCCCGTTAACCCTTAAAAGTTCGCGGTGATTTAAGTCAAGTACCGAAGCATACTCTGAGCCGCAATTGCACAGCTCAGGATAATTCCTTCTAGTAATTAGCGATGATTAGACTTGTGCTCTAGGGTAATCAGTGTAGCCATGGCCATCGTGGGTATAGAAGGTTTTTGGGTTAGGGGTCGCCAGATCTAACCCGAGTTTAAAGCGGCTGGGTAAATCGGGGTTAGCAATAAAGGCGGAACCAAAGGCAACGGCGGCGACCTTCCCGTTCATTACATCATCCTCAGCTTCGGTATAATCATAACCCATATTACTAATGATATTTCCCTGATAAAGCTTGCTTGCAACGGATAACACATCCCCTTGCTGTTTTTGCAGGAAATCAGCTCGCATGACATGGAAATAAGCCAGTTCATACTCATTTAACCTTTTCGCTAAATAAGCAGTTAAGCCCTCAGGATCACTGTCTCGCATACTGTTGGAACTATTCATCGGCGAGACTCGCAAGCCAACATTGCCACTGTCCCAAACATTGATTACACCCTCGAGAATTTCAAATAATAAGCGACTACGGTTTTCCAAACTCCCCCCGTAATTATCGTCACGGATGTTAGCACTATCACGCAAAAACTCATCAATCAGATAGCCATTAGCGCCATGGATCTCAATGCCATCAAAGTTAGCGGCTTTGGCGTTGATTGCCGCTTTTACAAAGCCTTCTACTATTGCAGGTATATCAGCGCGATTTAGGGCTTGAGGGATCACATATTCCTTTTTTCCCTCAGGAGTATGAACACTGCCATTAATGGCTAACGCACTTGGTGCCACAGGCGTGTTGCCGTCATTCAAAATAGGATGACAAGCTCTGCCGCCATGCCAAAGCTGCAAAACAATTTTCCCGCCGTTTTGATGCACTCTTTCGGTGACCTTTTTCCAGGCTGCAACTTGTTCATTGGAGTGAATGCCTGGCTCTCGATAAAATGCAGAATTGCCGGGCATGACCATAGTCGCTTCAGCAATAATCAGCCCAGCTTCAGCTCGTTGCCCATAATAGGTAGCCATGAGTTCAGTTGGCACATTATCTTCAGTCGCCCTGCATCTTGTTAATGGTGCCATTATTACCCGGTTTTTTAACTGAATATTGCCTAGTTTTAATGGCTCAAATAGTGCCGACATAGTTTTCCCTTAATTATTAAATACATATAGGAACGTATAGTGAATAGTATTGGATTTAAAAAAAGGAATTCAAGTGCAGCAGGCAAGTTCTTTATGCCTCTGGTATTTGCAATTTGAGAAAATTCATTACATTGTTATTAGGTAACTAAGGAGGCGAGCGTAAACTCATGAGTTTAGTTGACTATTCAAAACATTTTGGCGACAAGATCCAAGGTTCACGAAAAAACACATTGCTACTGAGTCTTGTTACTAAACCAAGACAAGATCCGCCAATGTCAGAGCAAGACCGCGAACAATCTTACCTTTTAGCCAGTATGAGCAAGCAGCACAGTTCATCAGTCTGTGGATTCCTGGGCGATTCGGAACACAACAAAGGTCTGTTACTGGCAAACATTGCATATAATTCTAAAAAGAAGGTGCTATTCATTCGCTCCGAGGAAATACACCAGCTATCACCATCTAATCTAGCCAAACTCATTGCCGATAGCCAGCAACATAATGCAATTATCTATTTTGACCAAGCTGACGACTTAATTAGCAATAATATTACCTATCGCAATAGCCACGAAGAAATAGACCTTGATTTAGTCTTTAGGGTAATCGAAAAATATCAAGGTCTAATTATCTTTTCGTTAACTGAACTTGTTAATGCTGAGCGACTTAGAGCTAGACACTTCCGCGTCCTAGAAAGCCATTAAACTTTGTAGCCAGGGGCCAACTGTGTATTTTCAACGCCAGTTAGCACGTCTAAATTAGCTAAGGCTAATTGACAACCTTGGCCTCTAAATTTATGCCCTTGAGAGCAGTCTACTTGCCACTGTCTGAGTAAATAAGCGGCCAATGCAGATCGCACTTTCACCCTTAACTTACCTTCCACCATGGCATAATCTAATTCGATAGCTTTGGGAAATTGGATACTAGGGTGTGCCACTAAAACCAATTCAATTTGATTATTCCACTGACCATCAAATTTGCGGCTTTCAAGGGTATTAATGTCTTGGGCTAAGGGATTAACAAAGGTAAATCGAGTACACACAAAATCTCTAAAGCTTTGATGTTTCCTGTCGTAGGCTCGCACGTGCCAACGATGTCCATTGTTAACGATTGCATGGGGCACAATGACTCTGGTTGACTCACCAGAACTAATTGAAACATAGCCACATTCAATGGGTTGCTTCATATGAATAGCACGCATTAATGCAGCAATAATATTCTGGTCTGGATGAATTAACCGAACCGCATCAAAACATTGCTCGGATGGTTGTACACCGTTAGAAATACCATTACCAAAACCACGGCTCAATGAGGTTAAAATCACTTCGGGATCATGTTTGAATACCGGTTTGAAATCATTTGTACGGTGATAGTTTTTGGTTTGATGAACTAGGATTAGATTTTTCGGCGCAAGGGCTTTGTAAGCACTGAAGTCACGAGTTGAAGCTGCTAAACCTGTTTTAAAGCGTTGAATTAAATCAGTGCGCGCTACATGCCCAAAATACTGTAAGCTAAAATCTATGAACGCTAAACGCTCTTTTTGACCATGATTCATCGTATCTAATTCATTTTCCATGCTGATATTCCCAGACTGTTTTTCCAACTATATGGGCTTTAAAACCCAAATACAATCATTTTGATGGCATCAATTTGATTTTTTCCGGAGTTTTTTGACAAAAAAACAATTAAAACGAAAAAAATAGAAACTTTTTTAAACTTTTTGGTGGGTTTGCGCGTCGTACTTAATGACAGCGTAGTGAACTGTCGAATCTCCCTGGGCCGTAAGCAGAATATGCTAACGGCTTTTTTATGAATTAAGCAAAAATGAATTACGATTGAAGTCGTTTCGAAACGTAGGATAGGCAGAGATTTAAGTGCTCAGCGATTAAATCAAAATGTGAAAAATCACCTTCTGTAAAGTAACCCACATTATCAAAAATTTGCCCGCTTATTATTCCCACTACTTTGGAATTAACTTTGACAGGAGACAAACATAACACACCACGTTCGATAAACTGCTCTGATTCAAAGGTCAAGTAGTCTCGCCATTTTAAGTCTTTAAAGTTTTCGACAAATATACTTTCATTTTGATCCACAGCATAACGCATAATGTTCTGTGAGTCGGCCAACGCAAAAGTATAGTGAAAGCGCACAGGCTCGCCATCGCTGTCGACACTCTGTCTGCACTCAATTTGTTGTTTGTCTTGACTAAATCCCCAAAAGCTACAGCGGTGAAAATGAAATATTTGCGACATGATTTGCAAAGTATGAGTTAGAAACTCATTCATACTGCGACTCGTTTTAGTTAAAGTATTTAACGATTTAATGCCAATAATGAGTTGTTCTTCAATGGTCAAATTTGCTAGCTCGACGGGACTTGGTAAACCGCCAAAATCTTGGGGCTTAGGTAAAGGTTTGATATAACTTTCCAACTCCGTAGCATTATACGAACCCAGCAATTCAACGGCGAGTTTACGAGTAGACTCGATTCGCAATTTTAGTTTATGTTCATCCACATTGATTAGTGAACTTACATCTTTGATTAACTGATCAAACTTCGCCTTATTTTTAGGAGGAGAGCCAATCGCTTCACTGAGTTGATTCGATAAGCTAATAATATTCATCTCTTTAGTCCGGCTTTGGGGCTGATTCAACGATTTAATCAGTAACTCTCCCAAGTTCCAGGTCCGTGCCAGCCCTACACTCAATTCGCGAAATTTTATGCCTGCTGTAGATGCGCAGAATTGCTCAAACGCCAATTTAGGCATACCCGATTTTTGAATTAATTGACGCGTTAAAGGGTTACCTGTACTCCAAAATGAGGTCTCTCCGATGTTGTACATCATCGCAGCTAAATATACCTCTTCTTGGGTACTTTCATCGTAGTCTGGCACCATCATTTTCGCCAACAGACCAGCAAAAAAAGCATTGGCCATGAGTTTCATGAGGCGGTCATAGACCGATGGGGAAAGGTGTTTGCTATTCAATAAACCTTCCAATACCTTAGCGGTTAAACAAATATTTTTGACTGATTGAATGCCCAAAAAAATGGCAGCGCGGGAGACGGTTGTCACACGTTTTACCGGGGAGCGACTCGAACTGTTCGCTACTTTTAACAGGCTTGATGACAAAGCCTGATCATGTAATATCACTTTACTAAGACTGGGAATTGAAGATCTATCATCATTTGAGAATTTATCTAAAATACCAGCAATTGATGTAATTGCTGGTAATTCCTCTTTGGCAAGCAAGGCAACCCACTGATCTGACGTCAGCTTTGACTTTTCACGCATATATACTTCCAACCAGCAAACCGAAGCGGAAACACCTTGTCCAAACGATTGCTAAAACACCTATTAAGTCATCAATTACTTAATTACATTTTCATTACTGTTTTATTACCTCAAGGAGTATATCAGTGAAACTTGAATTGTCTGCACCTTTGTTTTCTGCTGTTTTGACAATGTTATTTATAAACAACAGGTTGATTAACCATGAATGCGTGGTTGCACATAATTGAGCAATGGTTAAATACATCTTAAAAATAGGCAAAATTACCACTTTTTAGTCAAAAGCCTTGTACATCAAACAACATAAAGCAGCTATCATATTGATATTATTGTATTTTCCATCTGGAATAAATGTTGCTCTATACAAGTGTCGCTTCTATAAAAATCAACTTAGTGACAATTGTTAGAAAACCCCTAACAAAATAATAATGTAAATACCCACCCATATTGTGGTTGCGGTAAAAAGGAGAATACAGATGTTTACTTTTTTATGTGGCTTAATCATTTTTTGTTTATGGCTAATTCCCATAGTGGCAATTGCCACATCAAATCGTACTAATGGAGGTGAAAAAGCGGCATGGTTATTAGCTGTGATTTTCATTTCTTGGTTTGCCTGGATATTTTATCTATTGCTGGCACCACTAAAATCTCCCCGCTACCAAGCCTAATTTACCCTTAGACCTATACCTCTATTTTTGTAGCAATAAACCACTCGACTAACCTTTTCCCCTTTCTCAAGGTTAGTCGAACCCATTATTAGGCAAATAATCATTTTCCCATTACCAACGGTTAACCGAAAACCATTTTCCAGCAGATATTCTCCACTGAGTACTGTCCATATCATCTTCGGTTAAAAAGTATCAATCTGACTTAGATCAATAAAAAGCACATATTGTCGACAATATAGAGATTATATGTTGAATTAATCACCCATTAGGTCTATATTGTCGACATTAAAGGCAATATGAAGATAATCTTTTGGTTAAATTTTTATCAGAATCACCGGTTACATCTGCGGATAAGACGTTTTTTCAGCTCCGTAAAGATATTGTTGAGGGTAATATTCAACCCGGTAGCAAACTAAGTGAAACTGAGTTGTCGACAAAATATGCTGTAAGCCGAGCGGTAGTGCGTGAAGCCATTAATCGCCTAGAAACCTGTCACTTAGTAGAGCGCAGAGCAAATGTGGGTGCCAGAGTTGTAACCCTAACACCTGAAGGCTTAATTCAGTTGTATCAAGTTCGCGAGTCACTGGAAGGAATGGCGGCGCGTTTGGCAGCTACCAATATGACCGATGAAGAAGTCAACGAACTTGAAACTTTACTGAGTGAGCATTTTCAAGAAGTTAAAGAAGGTCAGTCATATTACCAAGAGGCGGGCGACGTAGATTTTCACTACCGAATTATTGTTGGTAGTAAAAATGAGCATCTGATTTCCATGCTAATTAATGGCATTTATCACTTGGTGCGCATGTATCGAGTGCAATTAGGGATGGCCGGACCAAGAGTATCTACCGCTTTTGATGAACATAAACACATTGTCCAGGCGATTGCGAATCGCGATGGCGAATTAGCTGAGATGCTAATGCGTCGACATATATTGTATTCCAAAAATAATATTGAAAAGAAATTGCAGTAACGTAATTAACCTGAAATTGGGAATAATAAGCACTTATGCAACATGCTGTATTGCCATTTCAAGTTAACAAACTTCACCGATTGTTAAACAGAGGAAATTATGACTCCAGGCAAAAGATTTAGACAAGCATTGATTGAAAATAAACCGCTACAAATTGTCGGTACCATCAACGCATATTCGGCCATGATGGCAAAGCAAATTGGCCATAAGGCGATTTACTTATCTGGTGGTGGTGTAGCTAACGCTTCATACGGCTTACCCGACCTAGGCATGACCTCCTTAAATGACGTAATTGTTGATGTACAACGTATTACCTCGGCGTGCGACTTGCCATTATTGGTCGATATCGATACTGGTTGGGGTGGCGCGTTCAACATAGCTAAAACCGTACGAGATATGGAAAAAGCGGGAGCAGCGGCTGTGCATATGGAAGATCAGGTGGCGCAAAAACGTTGCGGACACAGACCAAATAAAGAAATCGTATCCATTGAAGAAATGGCTGATCGTATCACGGCAGCAGTGGATGCTCGTACTGACCCTGATTTCTTCATTATGGCGCGTACCGATGCATTTGCTCAAGAAGGTTTAGAAGCGGCAATTGAGCGTGCTAAAGCTTATGTAGCAGCAGGCGCAGATGGCATTTTCGCGGAAGCAATACAGACGGAAGAACATTACCGAGCCTTCTCTGAAGCCTTAGATGTACCTATTTTGGCGAATATTACCGAGTTTGGTAAAACTGAATTGTGGAACAAAGAGCAACTTGCTGAATGGGGCGCTGACATGGTGCTTTACCCATTAAGTGCATTTAGAGCGATGAATAAAGCAGCAGAAACAGTCTACACGGCAATTCTAAAAGATGGCGACCAAAAAGCGGTGGTAGACAGCATGCAAACCCGCATGGATCTGTATGACTATCTCGGCTACCACGATTACGAGCAAAAGTTAGATAGTCTTTTCTCGCAAGGTAAGAATAAATAACCCTTCATTTTTTAATACATAAAACAGGACTCTATCATGGTTGACAAAAAACTAAGTGGTGCCGGCCTTCGCGGTCAAAGCGCAGGTGAAACCGCATTGTGCACAGTTGGTAAATCAGGCTCTGGTTTAACCTATCGCGGCTACGATGTATCTGATTTAGCAGACAATGCCACCTTTGAAGAAGTTGCATATTTGTTATTTAAAGGGGAATTACCCACCGAAGCACAATTGCAAGAATATAACGCGCAATTGTTCGCGAAGCGTGATTTGCCAGACGCCTTAAAAGAAGTATTAAAACTAATTCCTGCCGATACTCATCCGATGGACGTAATGCGCACAGGTTGTTCTTTCTTAGGTAACTTAGAACCTGAAGAAGATTTTAGCCAACAACAAGAAAGTGCAGACAGACTACTCGCGGCCTTTCCAGCAATTATGTGTTATTGGTATCGCTATAGTCATGACAATGTTGAAATTGATTGTACCAGTGATCAAGATTCAATCGCCGGTCACTTCTTAAAGCTGTTAACCGATAAAGACCCGTCTGAACTGCATCGCCGCGTAATGGACGTGTCGTTAATTTTGTATGCAGAGCATGAATTCAATGCTTCTACTTTTACAGCAAGAGTTTGTGCCTCGACTTTATCTGACATGTTCTCATGTATTACCGGTGCAATTGGTACTTTACGTGGTCCATTGCACGGTGGTGCCAATGAAGCGGCTATGGATATGATTCAAAAATTCAGTTCACCAGACGATGCCAAAACTAAAATGGCAGAGATGTTGGCAAATAAAGAAAAGATCATGGGTTTCGGACATGCCATTTATCGTGAATCAGATCCTCGTAATGTCATCATCAAAGCTTGGTCAGAAAAACTTGGAAAAGAGTTTGGCGATTCAAGTTTGTATCACATCTCAGTGGCTTGTGAAGAGTTTATGTGGGACACCAAAAAGCTGTTTTGTAATGCCGACTTCTTCCATGCTTCGGCTTATCACTTCATGGGGATCCCAACTAAATTGTTTACCCCCATTTTTGTATGCTCTCGCTTAACAGGCTGGGCTGCACACGTGATGGAACAAAGATCGAATAACCGCATCATCAGACCTAGTGCGGACTACATCGGCGAAGAACCTCGCAAAGTGACCCCGATTAGTCAACGATAAAGCTTTCCGATTCCAGGCAATCAATAAGTGGGCATCTAATATGCCCACTCTACTCACGCAACAGCAAGGTAGAAAAATATGAATACGCAATATAGAAAACGCCTTCCTGGTTCTAAACTAGATTATTTCGATACCCAAGAAGCGGTAGACGCAATAAAGCCAGGCGCTTACGAGACACTCCCCTACACTTCCCGTGTATTGGCCGAAAATTTAGTTCGACGATGTGAGCCTGAAAAACTCAACGCTGCACTCGAACAAATCATCGAACGCAAACAAGATTTAGATTTTCCTTGGTATCCAGCTCGAGTGGTTTGTCACGATATTTTAGGGCAAACCGCATTAGTCGATTTAGCCGGACTACGCGATGCCATTGCTTTAAAAGGTGGCGATCCTTCCAAAGTTAACCCTGTGGTTCCGACGCAATTGATAGTGGACCATTCTTTAGCCGTAGAGCACGCAGGTTTTGAACCCGATGCGTTCGAACAAAACCGCGCCATTGAAGATCGCAGGAACGAAGATCGTTTTCACTTTATCAACTGGACTAAAACAGCCTTTAAAAATATTGATGTGATTCCGCCTGGAAACGGCATCATGCATCAAATTAATTTGGAAAAAATGTCTCCCGTTGTGCACGCCCGTGACGGCGTTGCTTTCCCCGATACCCTAGTAGGAACAGACAGCCATACTCCCCATGTTGACGCCTTAGGTGTAATTGCTTTGGGTGTAGGCGGATTAGAAGCCGAAAGTGTCATGTTAGGACGCGCTTCATATATGCGTCTTCCTGATATTATTGGTGTTGAGCTAACCGGTAAACGCCAGCCAGGCATCACGGCTACCGATATTGTGTTAGCCATTACTGAATTCTTACGTAAAGAACGCGTTGTATCGTCTTATTTAGAGTTCTTCGGCGAAGGCGCATCAGACTTAACCCTTGGCGATCGCGCTACTATCTCGAATATGACTCCTGAATTTGGCGCATCAGCTGCCATGTTCTATATCGATGATAAGACCATCGATTATCTCAAACTAACAGGCCGCGATGAGGCACAAGTTGAACTTGTGGAAAACTACGCCAAGCAAGCAGGTTTATGGGCTGACACCCTGACAAAAGCGAAATACGAGCGAGTATTAACCTTTAACTTGTCATCTGTTGGTCGCAATATCGCGGGACCTTCAAATCCTCACCGCCGGGTTTCTACCAGTGATTTAGCCGCTGAAGGTATTTCAGGCACGGTTGAACACGACGGTGATCTAATGCCAGATGGTGCGGTCATCATCGCTGCAATTACCAGTTGTACAAATACCAGTAACCCTAGAAACGTGATTGCTGCGGGTCTGGTGGCTAGAAATGCAAACAAGCTGGGACTGACTCGTAAACCTTGGGTGAAAACCTCATTAGCACCTGGCTCGAAAGCAGTGCAATTGTACTTAGAAGACTCTAATTTGCTGCCGGAATTAGAAAAATTAGGTTTCGGCATCGTCGGTTTTGCCTGTACAACTTGTAACGGTATGAGTGGTGCCTTAGATCCTAAAATTCAAAAAGAAGTTATCGACCGCGATTTATATTCTACAGCGGTACTATCTGGCAACCGCAACTTCGATGGCCGTATTCACCCTTACGCTAAACAAGCATTCTTGGCGTCTCCACCACTAGTGGTTGCATACGCAATTGCCGGTACTATTCGATTTGATATTGAAAAAGACGTATTAGGAACCGATGCCCAAGGTAATCCAATTACCTTAAAAGACTTATGGCCAACGGATGAAGAAATCGATGCCATAGTGGCTAAAAGCGTCAAACCGGAACAATTTAAGAAAGTCTATGATCCCATGTTTGATTTGACTGTGGATTATGGTGAAGACATTGATCCACTGTACGAATGGCGTCCTAAGAGTACTTATATCCGTCGTCCTCCTTATTGGGAAGGCGCGTTGGCAGCAGAGCGCACCATGAAAGGCATGCGAGCTTTAGCGGTACTTGGCGACAACATAACCACAGACCACCTTTCACCTTCCAATGCCATTTTAGCTGACAGTGCCGCTGGCGAATATTTGCTGTCAATGGATGTGCCAGAAGTGGATTTCAACTCCTATGCAACACACAGGGGCGACCATTTAACGGCGCAACGAGCAACCTTTGCTAACCCCAAATTGTTAAATGAAATGGTGATCGAAAACGGTGAAGTCAAACAGGGTTCACTGACTCGACTTGAGCCTGAAGGTCAAACCGTACGCATGTGGGAAGCAATAGAAACCTACATGCAACGCAAACAACCGCTAATTATTATAGCTGGAGCGGATTACGGGCAGGGTTCATCTCGTGACTGGGCTGCCAAAGGCGTGCGATTAGCCGGTGTTGAAGTGATAGTCGCTGAAGGCTTCGAGCGTATTCACCGTACCAACCTGATCGGTATGGGTGTGTTGCCCCTAGAGTTTGAAGCAGGCACTACACGGAAAACACTGAATATCGATGGTAGTGAGTTATTCGATGTGAAAGGCGAGCGTCAACCTGGTGCATCACTAACCTTAGTAATAACCAGAACGACAGGTGAAACAGTAGAAGTGCCCGTGAATTGTCGTTTAGACACAGCAGAAGAAGTGTCAATTTATGAAGCTGGTGGTGTGTTGCAACGTTTTGCTCAAGACTTTTTGGAGTCAGAAGGACAAGCTCAATGAGTCGCTTCCCTCAACAAATAAAGGTTCCCGCCACTTACATGCGCGGCGGGACTAGTAAGGGTGTATTTTTCAACCTTGCAGATCTGCCCCAACCGGCCCAATCAGCCGGTGCATATCGAGATGCTTTGTTGATGCGTACCATTGGCAGTCCAGATCCCTACGGTAAACAAACCGATGGCATGGGTGGCGCCACCTCTAGTACCAGTAAAACCGTGATAGTGTCTAAAAGCCAACAAGCAGACCACGATGTAGATTATTTGTTTGGCCAAGTTGCCATTGACAAAGCCTTTGTTGATTGGTCTGGAAATTGCGGTAATTTGTCTGCAGCCGTTGGCCCTTTTGCGATTCACGCAGGGTTAATTCCTGCTGAAAAGCTGGTTGAAAATGGTTTAGTCACCATCAAAATATGGCAGGTTAATATTCAAAAAACCATTATTGCCCATGTTCCAATGTGTGACGGCCAAGTGCAAGAGCTCGGCGACTTTGAGTTAGATGGAGTAACATTTCCAGCCGCTGAAATACCGGTTGAGTTTATTGATCCCGCCGATGGTGAAGGTGATATGTTCCCAACCGGAGAGGTGTCTGAAATATTGGATGTCCCAGGTGTGGGTAAACTGAATGCCACCCTTATCAACGCTGGTATTCCAACCATATTTTTGAATGCTCAAGAATTAGGTTATCAAGGTACCGAACTGCAAGACGCCATCAATAGTAATAGCGACGCGTTAATTAAATTCGAAACTATTCGTGCCCATGGCGCACTGAAAATGGGCTTAATTGATAACCTGGAACAAGCTGCACAACGACAACATACACCAAAAGTCGCTTTTGTTGCGCCACCAGCAGATTACTTGGCATCAAGCGGTAAAACCGTCGCTCAATCAGAAATAGATTTGTCGGTTCGCGCACTTTCCATGGGCAAACTACACCATGCAATGATGGGCACCGCTGCGGTAGCAATAGGTACAGCAGCAGCCATACCCGGTACTCTAGTGAATCTAGCCGCTGGCGGCGGAGAACTTGAGTCGGTATGTTTTGGTCATCCTTCAGGTACTCTGCGGGTTGGGGCAAAAGCGGTGCTTCAGGAAGGCAAATGGCAAGTTGAAAAAGCCGTTATGAGTCGCAGTGCCAGGATCTTAATGGAAGGCTGGATTAGAATACCTGAACCTAAGGTTTAGGCGAAAAAGATGTAAGAGATACAGCTTAAACGATGCATAAAAACGGCCACCAGTTGGCCGTTTTTTATTTCTTACAACCCCTGTAATAACTTGGCTTTGTTTATACACTCTGCGAACGTGGACAGGCATGCAACAAATATCATAAAAATATCATGGACACCCATGTTTACCACCCCAAACTTAACTAGCTTGGTTAGTCAATTATCGAGGAGTTTTAGGCATGCGAACCTGGACAGGCATGCATGCGAACGTGTGAACAAGTAACATCAAGTAACATGGACACCCACAAAAGTAACATGGACAGCCATAAAACAAATATCATGGACACCCATGTTTACCACCCCAAACTTAACTAGCTTAGTTAGTCAATTATCGAGGAGTTTTAGGTAAATAGGGATGATTTCAAACCAACAAAAATTGAATTAGACTTGCGCTAGTATCGATTACACCAAAATTTTAAAACTAAGATAGAAAGCCGTCGTTTTTTATGCGCCATTAAAAAATACCCAATAGCAATGCTTCGATAACCGCTCAACTGTTTAATCATAAAACATTTGACAATTTAGCGACCACTGATTCAATCTACTCCACTTCAATAGTAAACTAGACAATAGCTGCAAGCCCTTGCTGCACTGCAAACTTGGATGATTAATTTGTTTTTAATTGCAACAAAACTCAATAGCTGTCGACTCAATGTTTGAGTTCTTTTCCTATTCACTAAGCTTTAATCAACTTGGCTTGCTATTTTTAGTGGCGTTTTTTATCGGCTTGGCAAAAGCTGGGGTACATGGAATTTCAATGTTCGCAGTCCCTATTTTGGCGTTAATTTTTGGTGCTAAAACATCCACTGGTTTAATGTTACCAATGCTAATAATGGCAGACTTATTTGCAGTAAAATATTATCACCGCCATGCTAACTGGAGCTTCTTAATTAAATTATTTCCATCCGCTGCCATCGGAGTAATAGTTGCAACTTTAATCGGTAACAGCATTGATGATGAAATGTTTAAGCAAGTCATGGGGTATATCATAATAGCCAGCCTGGGCATTATGCTGTGGATGGAAACGAACAATAAAGAAAAAATACCTGACTATGCTTGGTTTGCAATTTTAATGGGCACGTTAGGTGGTTTTACAACCATGATTGGAAATTTGGCAGGTTCGGTAATGGCCCTGTATTTATTAAGTATGCGTCTACCTAAAAATGAATATATTGGTACTGCCGCATGGTTCTTTCTCATTATTAACTTATTTAAGGTGCCTTTTCATATTTGGTCGTGGGAGACCATTAGTGTAAACTCATTGGGTTTAAATTTATTAGGCTTACCCTTCATTGCATTTGGAATTTATACGGGTATTCAAATTGTCAAACGGGTACCAGACAAACAGTATCGTTGGTTGGTAATTGCCATGACGGGGTTAGCGGCTGGGTTTATGCTTATCTAACAACATCAACGCCAATTCTGTTTGTTTTTGCATGAAGTCATTGCGCTTGTAATGTTCCGTTGCCCAACCACTTAAAAAACGTTCAAAATCAGCCCAAGCCAAAGGATACAAAGCTCTCCACTGCTCTTCTAAGTGCTCAAAATTACAATTTATTTGATAGTGAGAAATCGCCTTTTTAAGGTGACCAAAGTAACTATCTAACAGCATGTCTGCGTGTTGGAATAACCCTTCTTGAAAAAAACAACTACCCAAAAAATATGCCAAATCTTTAACCCCTACCCCTCGTCCGACATATTGAAAGTCTACTGCGGCGATATCTGTTTGCTGAGCTGAAAAACAAAAATTAGCCAGCTTGGCATCGCCGTGTAAAAGAGTTTGATAGCTAGCCAAATTGAGTTGCTGGTCGAGTTCAGTGGCGGCATCTTTTAATCGGCCTTCGGGCATCTTTTGATATTCATCTGGACGAGTATTAAGATGCCAATAGGTACCCATTGGCCAAAGCTCGGGTGTAGCTTGATTTAAAAAACGAGCATGGAAATAGGCCAGCCAACGCACGCCTAGTTTGACTAGTTCTAAAGACGCGTCACTACATCGATAAGTAAAACCACTGGCGTCTAAATCTTCCATAATTAACCAGCGTAGTTGTTGACTTTCACCCGACGCAATGCACTTAGGAAGACGACAGTATTGGTCAGTTAGTCCACTATATTTATCATAAAAGGTTTGTTCATTTTGATAAGAATTTAATTTACGTTGATGAGAAAAAGAGGTATTCCAACCTCTTGGATGTTGAGAATGAGTATTGGGATTAACCACCTTTATTACATAATTGAGCCGCATAGACGGAACCCAATAGCGAGCGATTTCCCCATATCCACTCCATAAGGTCTGTATTGATTCTACTTTATGCAGATTTTCATCTTGAAAGTACCCTTTCAAGATTTCCAATAGTGCACTTTGATAACTTTGACTCATACTAGATTCAACACTTTAATTTGAGAGCAGACGTTGGCGCTTGAGCCCTAATGGTTGCACATCAGCAATATGCGTTCTACTCTTGGCGAATAAGAATTAAGGACAACGATATGACAACACCCTCAGTATTTCCACATTTATTAGCCCCTTTAGATCTCGGTTTCACCACATTAAAAAATCGCACCTTAATGGGTTCCATGCATCTTGGGCTGGAGGAAGAAAAAGGCGGCTTTGAAAAACTAGCCGCGTTTTACGCTAAGCGTGCTGAGGGTGGCGTAGGATTGATAGTAACAGGAGGCGTAAGCCCTAATATTGCGGGGTGGCTTGCTCCTTTCGCAGGACGTATTAGTAGCCGTCGACACGCCAAAAAACATAAGGTAGTGACTGATGCGGTGCATGCTCACGGGGGAAAGATTTGTATGCAGATACTCCATTCAGGTCGTTATGGTTACCATCCTTTGAATGTATCTGCCTCGGCAGTAAAAGCGCCTATTTCTCCTTTTAAACCAAGATCACTTTCATCAAAAGGTGTGTACAGCACCATCAAAGATTACGCCAACAGTGCCAGTTACGCCCAATTAGCAGGTTATGACGGTGTCGAAATTATGGGTTCAGAAGGCTACCTGATAAACCAGTTTTTCTGTGAACGCACCAACCATCGCGACGATGAATGGGGCGGAAGTCTCGAAAATAGAGCCCGTTTGGCTATCGAGACCGTAAAGCAAACTCGTCAAAAAGTGGGTGAAAACTTTATCATTATATATCGACTCTCAATGATCGATTTAGTCGAAGGCGGGGCTCCTTGGGAAGAGGTGGTGTATTTGGCCAAGGAAATAGAAAAAGCCGGGGCAAGCATAATCAATACTGGAATAGGTTGGCATGAAGCACGTATTCCCACAATTTCCACTTCTGTCCCTAGGGCAGCATTCACTTGGGTAACAAAACGTCTAAAATCCGAGGTCAACATTCCACTTATCACCACCAATCGCATAAATACCCCAGAAGTAGCAGAATCTGTTCTGGCAAATGGAGATGCGGATATGGTTTCCATGGCCAGACCTTTCTTAGCTGATCCAGACTTTGTAGCCAAAGCCATGAACAATGAATCCGACCAAATCAATACCTGTATTGCGTGTAATCAAGCCTGCTTAGACCATGCTTTTGCGCAAAAACGAGCAAGTTGCTTAGTGAATCCACAAGCATGTTATGAAACCGAGCTTATTTTCAATACTGTAGCAGAACCTAAAAAGCTTGCTGTGATTGGCGCGGGCCCTGCCGGCCTAGCCTTTGCCACTTATGCAGCAGAACGGGGACACCAGGTACATCTATTTGAAAAATCGTCTGAAATTGGCGGTCAATTTAACTATGCAAAGCAAATTCCTGGTAAGGAAGAGTTTTATGAGACCCTGCGCTATTACGCGCGAAGAATTGAAGTCTTAGGGGTGAACTTACACCTTAATACAACAGCTGATGCGATACTGCTAAAGGAGCAAGGCTTTAGGGAAATAGTCATGGCTACTGGCATCAAACCCCGCCAGTTGGATATTCCTGGCATTGAACATTCTACTGTCATGAGTTATTTGGACGTATTGCGGGATCACAAGCCAGTAGGAAAACGAGTAGCGATTATTGGCGCTGGAGGAATTGGCTTTGATGTGGCGGAATACTTGGTTGAACACGAACACCTCACCACTGACTTGGATAAATGGCTGACTCACTGGGGAATTGATAAAAGTTACGCCAACCCCGGTGCTTTGATGCCGCCAAAGATCACACCAACAGATAAAGAAGTCTATTTATTGCAACGAAAGGACACAAAAGTGGGCGCTGGTTTAGGTAAAACTACCGGTTGGATCCACCGCACCTCTCTTGCCCATCATAAAGTGAATATGATCAATTCGGTAAGCTATGACAAAATCGACGATGATGGATTGCATATCAAAATAAGCGAAAAGCCTAAACTGTTGGCAGTAGACAACATCATAATCTGTGCAGGACAACTTCCGTTCCGTGATTTAGAAAATAGTTTACTAGATGCCGGAATGACCGTGCATGTTATTGGTGGTGCCGATGTAGCCGCTGAATTAGATGCCAAACGCGCTATTAGACAAGGCGCAGAATTGGCGGCGATCATTTAAGTTTAAGTAATTCCTGTAGTCGGGTGCTTTAGCCCCGAGATTCTGTTAGACGTTTCCATGGCCTAAAGACCATGCTACAAGCACCTTCACACCTGTAGTCGGGTGCTTTAGCCCCGAGGTTCTGTCAGACATTTCCATGGCCTAAAGACCATGCTACAAGCACCTTCACACCTGTAGTCGGGTGCTTTAGCCCCGAAGCTCTGTTAGA
>NZ_JAUORV010000025.1 GCF_030548205.1 Aliiglaciecola sp. 3_MG-2023
ACAACCTGTAGCATGGTCTTTAGGCCATAGACACTAAAACCCCACCACCGCGGGGCTGAAGCACCCGCCTACAAATATGAACTATTCATTAATGGGGTAAAACCTTAAATTTCAGGCACAAAAAAACCAACCTGTAGCATGGTCTTTAGGCCATGGCATCAAACGACAAACAAGCAGGTTAAGTTTGGTACCAGAGGGTAAGGCTGGGTGCGTCACCAAGGATGGGTTCAAACTGCGTTTTGTATTATTCATAATCGAAGATATGAAACCAAATATAGTCCGGCGAGTTGATACTTCCTCAAATCGCAGGCACAAAAAAACCAACTCAAAAGTTGGTTTAGATGTTTGGTACCAGAGGCCGGACTTGAACCGGCACACCATTACTGGCGGCGGATTTTGAATCCGCTGCGTCTACCAATTCCGCCACTCTGGCAACGTACGTTTAATCAATTTGACTAAGCGTTTGGTATACTCGCTGTGCTAACGAGTGGCACGCATTATATCTTCGCATTTTCTGCTTGCAAGTATTTTATGCAATGAACCTCATCAAATGTCGATAAATTAGGCATTATCGAGCATCTGATGTGCCCGATACACTAATTTTGACAACTAAGCGTAGGTATCTACAGTTTGCAAACTATCAGAACTAGACGTTTGTCCAGTAATTTCAGACAACGCGCTGAAGAACTGGCTGCCTTTTTCCCCATCGCTTAGGGTACTCGCCTGGGACTTATTGCTATCCAGAAAAGATTTTAGTTCCTCTTGTTGATCTTTAGATAATGAACTCAGCATAGAGGTTACTTGCTCTTGCTGCTCTGATGATAAAGATGCAACCGACGACTCAAGACCGGGAGGAACCGAACCTTGTGGCGGTGGTGGCGGCCTTCTCTGTTGAGTACTATCCAGGTTGATATCAGCCATATTGATTGAACTACTTTGACTATTAATTTGCATTATCAGCTCCTAAGTGAGTATTAATTTTCTGATTGGCGCTGTCCATGTCCTTCGGGCACGGCAACAAGTTCATCTTCCATAGTCTGGCAAGTTGCCGTAATGGTATCGCCACGAGGTGTACTGAAGCTGACTTCATCGCCTTCACTTTTTCCTGAACAAGCCTCAATTGCCTCTTGTGGCGGCTTGCCTCCTGGACCTCCACGCTCTGGTTTTGCAAAGGTCACTGGGCAGACCAAAACGGAACTCATAATCAACAATGACATCAATGTTTTTTGCATTTGGCTATTCTCCAAAATTAATAAATTTTAAACGGTTTAATTAACTATTATCACGATTTTAATACTAACAAAGGAATGTGCAGAAAATGTGCACTTACCGTGGAATAAAGGGCTACTTGGGCTTTTGTCACTAGTGCATGCCCTATTCACTCGATATACTTGCCCCATGAAAATGACATCGAAACTATTTTTAATTTTATTGGGCCTGGTCACCACTATGCTGGTGATTTCTTTGAGCCTTGCCCAATGGAGCTTTAAACAAGGATTTTTGGAATTTGTTTCCGGAATAGAACAGAGCCGTCTTGAAAAAATTAGCGGTGACTTGTTGTCCCAGTATATTGCCTCCGATAACAGTTGGGAGGATGTACAACGTGTTGGGCTAGATGACTTTATTTCAAATAACAAAAGTTTCAACTCGCCACCAAAGCATCCACCTATGCGTAACGGAGGTGCGGGAAAACCACCAAGACGGGTTCCACCTCCTCATCTTCAACAACCTCCCGACAGATTAGGTGTAGAACCTGGGCTAGGTGATCCCTGGCGTGAAAAAGCATCTGGCCCACCGACTGCGTTATTTGATGCAAAAGGCTCGCTAATTTCAGGAGAAGATCACTCTGCTAACAGTGAGAACTCCTTTAGCTATCCACTGTTTGTAAACGATATTAAAGTAGGCGAATTGAGAAGTTGGCCGACGATCGAAGGCTCGTCAGAGTCAGCCAGTTTATTCGCCCAAAAACAACTCATTGCTTTTCTAATTATTGGACTTGCCTGTGCGCTTCTAGCTGGGTTACTGTCACTACTGATATCGCGTAAATTGCTGCAACCCATCAAGTTAATTATGCAAGGAGTTTCGCAACTGAGTAGCGGAAATTATAATGTGAATCTCACCTCTGAACGCAAAGATGAACTTGGCGAACTGATGGAGAATGTTTCCTATTTAAGCCAGACATTGAATAAAAACCGTTCCGCTAAAAATCGATTTTTTGCCGATATTTCCCATGAGTTAAGAACACCGTTAACAGTATTAACCGGTGAAATTGATTTACTAAAAGAAGGGATACGACCGTTCAATCTGAAAAACTTACTTTCCCTAGAGCAAGAAACGGAACGGCTGAATCACTTAATTGATGACCTGTACCAATTATCCTTATCCGATGTAGGGGCCCTGAAATACAACATGGTTTCAACGAACTTATCGGAGACCCTAGAGCGAAGTATTCAAAGTGTGCAACAGCAAGCGGAGTTAAAAGGGTTAAAAATCAGCTCTAAAATCCCACCGAACTTAACTATGAAAATGGATAGTCGGAGAATTGAGCAACTTTGTTTGAACTTACTCATGAATTCCATTGCCTATACGGATGCGCCTGGTCAGATAGACATAGTGCTGACTGTAGAGCAGGATCATATTAGTTTACGCATAAACGACTCTAAGCCATCGGTGTGTCAAAGTGACTGTGACAAACTTTTCGAGCCGCTGTTTAGAGTAGATTCATCCCGCACCAGCAGAGAGTCGGGTGCAGGTTTAGGTCTAACCATTAGTAAAAATATTGCCGAGGCTCATCTAGGCCAAATCAAAGCATCGCCATCTTCTTTAGGCGGTTTATGTATCGAAGTGATATTCCCACTACCAAGAGGTGAGAAGTGAATCAACAAAAACATGTTCTTATAGTGGAAGATGAGCCTAAAATTGCTCAAATATTAGTAGAGTTTTTGCAACTAGAGCATTTTCAAGTTACGGTTTTACACGATGGTAAAAACGTCATTGAGTTTGTCAAAAAAAACACCCCAGATTTTATTATCTTAGATGTAATGTTGCCGTTTAAAGATGGCTACACCCTATGCAAAGAAATTCGCCAATTCTCATCCGTTCCTATATTAATGTTAACCGCCAGAGTTGATGAGATCGACAAAATCATGGGATTAGGCATAGGGGCTGACGATTACGTTTGCAAACCTTTCTCAGCCAGAGAAGTAGTCGCAAGAGTACAAGCCATTTTGCGACGATCCGAGCAACAATCCCTATCCATGGAGAATGTCGTATCATACAAAAATATTCAACTGGATTTGGCTCGCCACCAAACATCCGTAGACGATATTCATGTTGAATTAACACCGGTAGAATTCCGTTTATTGTTGGCCTTAGTTAAGCGGCCAGGCGTAGTGTTTTCCCGGGAACAACTAATGAATACCTGCTACGAAGATGAACGCATTGTAAGCTCACGTACCATCGATAGTCATATGAAAAACCTAAGAGCCAAGTTGCAAACTGATCAATCAGCAAACTCACTTTTGCACTCAATTTATGGGGTTGGTTATAAAATAGAGTAAGTTCAAAGCCGTGGAGGCATTGCGCGCTTAAAATTAAGTCAAAAACGCACTTTAATTGCACCGTTTCTACACATTTAAGGGTTAACCTTTGCCCAACATAATGTGAATAAAAAAACAGAGGCGTGAAAATGCAAAAAAAGCCGTTCTTCGGATTACTATTGATTCTAACTACCGCACTTTTATACGGATGCAATGGCAGCCAAACCGACGAAGCCTCTGGTGATGAAGATTCCGATACTGACGACAGTGCGGTTACTACTCAATCCACGTTCGACCCAGATGTTTTTCACGATGGTGCACTACTTGACACTCCGACCATAGAAGACTGTACGTTATCTGGTGGCACTTCAACCACTTGTTACAGAGTCACTATTGCTGGCGAGCCTGTGACAACAGATATTGGACCATTCTGCCCCCCTACGATTGATTCAGATGCCAGTGAAGGCGGAATATGGTTTGATGGTTCCGGGGAAGTATATGATATCGACGGCGAATTCATTCTCAATCTTGAAAACCTTTACGGCAGTGACTGGCAACTTTATGATCCTGAAACCGGCATAGTCAAGGTAACCGATACACAAGCTTCCTGCGAAGGGGCTGCTCGTCCAAATGTGGCAGAAGAATACCAAAATCACTGTGTAGAATGTTCCTTAAGCTATTTTGGGGGAGCCGTATCTGAAACTTTTTTAATACCTGTAGAACCTGTGCCATTGAGTAACCCGGACAGTATTAACAACAACAATTTAGGATTGACGGTCAATGGTGTAGTACTGGCTCCACCAGCACCAGTAGATGCTATTCTTGCTGCCAATACCATTGCCGCATTTGATGATTGTGGCGGCCATATTAACCCTTTTGAAGGATACCATTATCACGCTTCAACGGGATGTACCGAATCCGTTTTCCAAAGTGATAACCATGCGAGTTTATTGGGGTATGCCCTCGATGGATATGAAATATATGGCATGTTAAATATGGCTGGAGAGGAAGATTACGACTTAGACGAATGCCGCGGTCATAGTGACGAGACAAGAGGCTATCATTACCATTCAGCAAGCGCTGGCGAAAATATGTTCATCGGTTGTTTCAAAGGTGAACAAGGATCAATTGTCCAAGAGTAAACAAGTAAGGAAACAATAATGAAAAAATACCTAGGCCTGATGATTACGTTACTTACATTCAACAGTTTCGCCCACCAGGGACATATCGATGATACGGCGTTATTGGCCTGTACCGAGAAACAAAAATCGGATCCATGTGGCTATGTTGCATCGAATTTAAAACTGCACAAAGGCAGTTGCCAGCAATTCAATCAGCATCTCATTTGTGTTCGTAATGAACCCCTTGAAACCGTAAACGAAGAGAAACTCGCTAAATTAAGATCTGAAGGTAAGGTAACCATATCAAGCTGGCTGTCAAAACATCACGCTCCACATGCAGACCATTAATGCGCTGTGTTAAACCGAGTGACAAGGGGCTTAAAATCGCCCCTTGGCTAAGATCACCAACCATTTAAATTAGCTAATAGGGCTTTTATCGATCACTAAAGTCATACACTTTAGGTAGATAAAGATCTTCGCCAGCTTTGTGTTTTTTCGCCATAACATCGAAAAGCGAACGCACCGAAATTCCGTGTACCTTCACCACATTTAATTTTTTTTGCAGGTCGTCAATGAAATCCTCACTAATATTATGGGCGTACTTTATTAGTTCCAGATCTGCTTCATCTCCAATATCAAAATAGCTTTGAATAAACGTGTGCAATTGCGCGATGCGGAAGAGCACTTTCATGGAGCTAGGACGCCAGCGCTTAAACTCCATATCAGGGTGATTTATTAGCTCTCTATCCACTTCTTGGTTTTTCATCCACGGAATACAGTGAACTTCAAATCCTCTATGGGTAAACACCTTATAGATAGATACTCTTGGGGAACTTACGAAGTCAATTGAGTTGAGTTGTCCGGGCTGACTTTCAAGGGTTTGAGGATTCCAATTAGACTGATCTAGCAAATCATCAAGTGAGTTTTCAAAGCCGTAACGAAACATTCCTTCGGCTAACCCTAAAGATGTTGAGACAGCGTGATAAAACGCGGGAACATTATTGAAGGTGATTTTTTGTTTAAGGCGATTAATGTCTCGCAACACTAAATCTTGGCCATTTTTGATGTTAGAAGTTACCGTCATTTTTCCGATTGCATTTAACCAAATTCAATATAGCGAATAATCTACTTCAATGTGGCTAAATGCAAGGAATGGATAGGGGCTGGTCAAATAAGGTTACGCGGCTTGGTATGCTTTCCAGAAACAGTTGAACTTGTCTTGAGGCATAATTGCGCCTCGATGATTTGTCACTTCTTTAGCCACCGCAGCGGCATGTTCAATTGCGCTTTTTATATTTAATCCTGCAATTCTTGCTCCCAAGTACACACCGGCAAAAGCATCACCTGCTGAAGTGGAATCAATAACTTCAGGGTTTGGTGTCACTTGTACTTCACATAAAGCTTCATTGGAATACCCAAAAATACTGTTTGCACCATCTTTTATAACCAATTCATCAAAACCGCAAGTACGTAAAAACTTGATAATTTGCTCCCGCTGTCGCAATTCGAATAGCTCGAAATCCTCAATCCCTGGAAGTAAAATATTCGCCACTTGGAAACCTTGACCTATTCTATTCTTGGCGACCTTAGGACTCTCCCACAACGCAGGGCGATAATTGGGATCAAAGGCAATATTTACCCCTTTATTGCGTAAGCGACCAAGCAAATGCAGCAAACGAGCACGATCTTGCTCATCTAAAATGGCTAAAGTGATGCCTGAAAAAAATATCAGTTGGGAGTCTTCTAGAGCCTGCTCTGCATCGGCTGACAAATTTTTCATGAGCTGCTTTGCTGCTGAGTCACTGCGCCAATACAAAAAAGAACGCTCGCCTTGGTCATCTGTTTGTACCATATAGGTGCCCATGATACGTTTTGAATCAACTTCAATAAATCGATTAGCTAAACCTTCTAGCTGCAAGGTATCGATTAGCTGTGTGCTGACAGCATCATTACCAATACAACTCATAAAGTTGACATCTAGATGCTCAAAAGCACGTTTCATATAAACACTGCTATTATAGGTATCTCCAGCAAAGCTTTTATAAAACTTGTCGTGGTCATATTGACTGAGTTCCATCATACACTCCCCTATCATTACAATGGGTTTTGCTGAATGTATGTTCGAATTAGTACTTTTTTGCATCATTATTTAGCTCACTTGTTCGTAAAACTACACTTGGATCAGGGAGATCTGCTATTTATGTCTAGCTTCTGACGGTTCACATTAAACCACCAACAACAAACTAACCAAAATAGGATTGTAACATTACCAATTATAAATATTGGTCTTACCACAATATAAATTTCAATAGTGAACGAACATTTTGACTGGAACATAGTGGATTCAAAAGTAAGGGGGAAAGAATAGGCCACCGAAGTGGCCATCGCAGGGTACGCGGGCACAATCAAGTTACCTGAACAAGGAAAATTGTCAACCAAAATAAAGATAAGGTATAACCAAAAAAATATTTCACGCTGTGAACGGACCAATCGATTGTCTAAAAATTAGAATGACTGGCTATTGCGAGTGGCTTAAGCTTGATAATTCACAAGGGTAATTAACATTAACCACATAGAAAGAATCGTAAAAGGTGTAGACTAGTGAACATTGGTTAGGTACTTATTTAGTCCCTTTATAAAATCAATGACGCTCCCCCCTTAAACCGGACATTAATCTTGGTTAGTCAGTTGCTTATTAAAGTTAATTTTGAGGTTAATAAAATCCACCTAGATTTAGGTACCTTGCATAGAAATTGGTTTTAGTGTTAAGTGCGAGTATAATTGGCGGATTAATTCTCTGGCAGACTTCTTAACTTGTTCTTTGCTGTAAAAAAATTTTGATTCAGGAAAAATTTAGAAAATGAAAAATCGTCGTATGTTTTGGCAGATTGTAAGTAAAATTGAATCGCAAATTGATGCTGGTCGCTACCCTGTAGGTAGTCGTCTTCCACCAGAAAGAGAATTAGCAGAAAATTTTGAAGTCAGCCGTCCAACTATACGTGAAGCGATCATTGCGTTAGAAGTTAGGGGAAGAGTTGAAGTTAAAGTCAGTTCAGGTGTTTACGTCATCGATTCTGCATCGAAAGGACAGTCAACTCCCAATATCAGTGCATTTGAACTGACCCAAGCCAGAGCGTTAGTGGAAGGTGAAGCTGCGGCACTTGCAGCCGTATCAATTAATAATAAAGAATTAGAAGCCCTCGAAAAAACCTTACAGGCAATGGAGAAGGGTGATGAACCAGAAATTGCTGACCGAGAATTCCATACAATTATTGCCACTGCAACTCGTAACACTGCTTTGCTGCAATCTATTCAGCATTATTGGTCATTACGCGAATCTCAACCTCAAATTGTTTCTGCTTATAAGAGTGTATGTAGCGGTAGCATTCAAGATCGTCTCGAAGAACATAGACGAATTTATTTAGCATTGAAAAAACATGACTCCCAAGAAGCGAGAGCCGCGATGCACGCTCATTTTCATCGTTTAATTAATTCATTATTCGAAATATCTGAAGCAGAGGCTTTAGAAGAGGTTCGAAAAAAATCCAATGAAACCCGTGACAGATATTCATTAACTCATTTGGTAGGTTAACCTTTACTCTACGGATACAGTGTAAGGCTCAATATTCATTTGATTCGTTAGCATAATAATATCAAGATAAATCTTGGTAAATTATTTTACATCCATTGAAATACAAGATTTTAGGTTAACATGTCCAAAACGACTCAGCACTTTCCTCGCGCAGGCTTCTTTAAACGATTAGCCGCCATGATCTATGACATATTAGTTGCGGTAGCCATAGGTATGTGTGCAGGGCTCATCTATTCAGTTATTGGCTTAATTTTATTTGAAAAAGGCATTATTGCTAACCAAGGTTTCGAACATTTTATGGATTTTACGGATCACGCCCTGTGGTTTAAAGTCAGTGAGCAAATATGGGTGGGCTTCTGGATTTTAGTATTTTTTCTATGGTTTTGGCGAAATGGCGGGCAGACCATAGGCATGCGAGCTTGGCGACTTCGGTTATTTAGTACAACCGATGAACCCTTAGGTTATGGTCGCGCACTAATGCGGATTATCTTTTCACTCGGTGGGCTGGGAACGCTCTTAGTATTATTTGATGTCAAAAATAAACAGTCTTTGCAAGACAGATTAGCCGGTACCGAAATGCTAGTATTAACTAAAGACGCTAATCACCACCGTGCCTGGAAATCACTATAAGCACTTAACCATAGCTGCCCACTAAATCAGAATTGTTATTTGCGGCAATTTGGTATTCTCTTTTACTGGTAAATAAAAGGATCTAAGGCTGACAAGACCTAATATTTGCAGACTGTTCAGTATGGTGCAATGCTTATTTTTTAGGCCTTTAGTGGTGCACTTTTTAGATAATTATCATACGGAAAAATAATTACCCTAACAAAAAATAAAAATATATCTATATTTTTCAAATAGTTAAGCCACCCCCAAAAAGCTGACCATTCGGTCAACTATCTGGCATCTTTTGTGCTATCTCTTTTGATTAATTGATTGAGAATTCAAAATCAATTTTCAAATAAGAATTACACACAAGCCAGGAAACACACTATGAAAAACAACAACAAACAAAAGTTTCATCCAGTAGCATTGGGAATTGCTATTGGTCTTGCGACTTTACAGCCTTTGAGTTTATATGCGCAGGAAGCCGAAGAAAGCGTCGAGCGCATCTCTGTTACGGGCTCTTTAGGTAGCTTGCCTGGTCAAGATGTAGAATCGGTATTTGGATTTGGTAAATCCATTTTAGAAACCCCACGCTCAGCGTCTACTATTAGTGACGAACAATTAGAACGTTTTGCAGTTTCAGATATTGACGAACTAGTCGCGTTTGCACCAGGTACCTATACTCAATCTTTCTTTGGTGTAGCCGGGTCTTTGGATGTGCGTGGTACACCTGGTGAGGCTTATTTTCGCGGTGTTAAACGATTAGATAACCCTGGAAACTACCCCACGCCTATTGGTGCATCAAGCAGTATCGATATAGTAAGAGGTCCAGCATCCCCCATTTATGGTCCAGCAAAAATAGGCGGATATCTTAATTTCAACCCTAAGTCAGCTCGAGCGAGCGGTGGCCAATATTTAGATGAAAATAAAGGCGCCATTTCTTACACGCTTGGCAGTTGGGACAAAAGCGTTTTAACTGCCGAAGTAGGTGGCCCTGCTTCAATTGGCGATAAGAAAATGGGCTTTTACCTGTATGGTGAAGTAGAGAATTCAGGGAGTTACTACGATAACTCAGGTACTGACCAAACCGTATTACAAGCCTCTTTTAATATCGATGTGACTGATAATTTACGCTTTGAGTTTGGCGGAATGCACCACGATTATGATGGAAACCAGGTAGCAGGTTGGAACCGTCTAACTCAAGACTTAATAGACACAGGTACTTATATTACTGGTACTGCTAAGAACATTGATACCGATGGTTCGGGAGCAATTTCCCACGCCGAGTATGGCGCAGTTAACTTAGCTGGTGAGAACTTTTTCTATGCATTTGCACCATCGTTCACTGATGCAGACGCCACAGAGTTAATGCAACTAGATAACCCTGGCACTACAACTCTTAGTGGTAATCAAGTTTTAGTAGCCGCTGACGATGTGTTAACTAACACTGTGGATACATTGTATTTTGATATTATTTATTACACAGATAATGGTTGGGAAATCAAAAACCAAATGTTTTATGAGGCATACGACAACCTCAATGAAAATGCCTATGGTTTCTCACAATTCCATGAAAGCTCAGTATTTGAAAACAAACTGATTTTATCAACTGAATATGAGAGTGATTCACTTCTTGCTCAATTTCAGGTTTCACCATCCGTTCGACGCACGCAATTCCTTCACGGTGATGATTTTACCTATGAGTATTTCAACCGTCGTGATTTAACCATGGAATCAACTGCGTTAGACAGACGTGAATTAGCTACGCGGATTGACGATAATTACGATAACTATGACGAAGGTCACTATATCGACTACGGTATCGCTGCGATGACTGATTTGACATGGGATTTCGGTCTTAATATTGTGTTAGGTCTTCGCTATGACAGTATCGATGTAGAAACCACCAGCCACGGTGATAAGCTACTCGTAAAAGGCGATGTTGTAACGGCTGAAGATACCTTTACCGGTACTTCTTGGAACACCAGTATCTCATACAAAACAAATTTTGGTTTAATTCCATATATTACTATTGCTGAACAATCGACCGTCATAGCAGGTCAAGGTGCAGAGATAGGTTATGGTCAATTAATCGATGATAATGGTGATGCATACAACGGTGCATTTGATACCTCTGAACTAAAAGAAATTGGTATTAAAGGCTCATTCCTAGAAGATACCTTGTATTTTGCATTATCTGTATATGAGCAAGAAAGATCTGATTTCAATGCGCAAGCCATTGTCACTAATGCCACGACTGAGAACAAAGGAACGGAATTTGAATTACGTTGGGTTGTTAATGAGCAATTAGTTGTTACTGCTGGTTATACCAACATGAAAGTCTACAACTTAACTGCATACAACAACGGAGAAGGTGGTTCACTGTTTGGTTTCCTAGGAGCTGAAGATCTAACTAGCCTATCTGATCCATCACTGGTATTTGGTGGTAATCCAATTGGTTTAACACTAATTGATGCTGGCGCAAGTAAAGAAGATGCCCGTAAACAAGGTATTCCAGAAAACATTTACAGTGCAACAGCAACCTATGATTTCCAAAACGGTTTTGCGATAAATGGTAGCGTGATTCGTGCAGATGAAACCTATTCAAGTTTCTCTAAATCTGTAGAGTTACCGGCTTATACCCTAGTCAATGCAGGTGTATTTTACGATGCTGAAACTTGGACAGCTAGCTTATCAATTAAAAACTTAACTGATGAAAAATACTACAGAGCTAACTTCCCAGACCTATTTGGAGCTCAGATTGTATTGCCAGAGCTACCAAGACACTACCAAGCGAAATTTAGTTATAAATTTTAATGTTATAAATACAAGTAACATCAAAAATAGCTAAAAATCGTTTTATAGGTCCAAGGGTAAATATGCTTTAATTGCATATTTACCCTTTTTATAGGAATTAATAAATGTTTTCTAAAAGTCTTCAAAGGCTGTCCATTAAAGTTAATCTGTGTATCGCCATCTTATTCTTGGTTGCTTGCGATACTAAGGTTACGCCACCTGAACAAACAGTTGAAATCGCCCCAAGTCAATCCGACGCCCCCATTGACGTAAAAGTGGTGGTGGTGACTATGTTTGAAATTGGCGAAGACGAAGGAGACAAACCTGGCGAATTTCAACTCTGGAAAGCCGGGCAGAAGCTTTCCACTAAATTTGATTTCCCCCACTCCCATCATGATATTTATATGAACACTGAAACGGGTGTGATGGGTATTGTAACGGGGATGGGAACGGCAAAAGCCACTGCTGCCATTATGGCCCTAGGACTGGACCCGCGTTTCAATTTAAGTAAAACCTATTGGTTAGTTGCTGGCATCGCAGGTTTCGACCCCGCCGACGCCTCCATTGGCTCAGCAGCATGGGCTACATGGTTAGTAGACGGTGATCTCGCTCACCAAATTGATGCTAGAGAAATTCCCGAACAATGGTCTACCGGTTATTTCCCACTTTTTGCTAATGCCCCCTATTCAGAATCAAAACATGTATCAGATACTCAGCAGATTGCAAATGGAGAGGTATACAAACTGAATCCATCTCTTACGGAGTGGGCCTTTCAATTAACCAAAGATATCCCGTTAACCGATTATCCAGCAATGGCGGAATTGCGCACTAAATACAGCAGTTTTGAAAATGCTCAGAAGCTGCCCTTTGTACTCAAGGGTGATCACCTTGCAGCCTCTACGTTTTGGCATGGAAAACAACTGAATAAATGGGCGAATGACTGGACAACTTTTTGGACTGATGGACAAGGTAACTTTGTCAGTTCAGGCATGGAAGACACGGGAACGATGCAAGCTATTGAGTATTTAGACCGAGTCGGAAAAGCAGATAGAGACAGAGTGATGGTGCTGCGCACTGGTAGTAATTATTCCATGCAGCCAGATGGTTTAAGTGCGGCTGAAAACTTAGCGATGGAAAGTGGCGAAGCCGGTTTTGCTGGTATGCGTTCAGCTTTAGAGTCGGCATATACTGTTGGTAGTACTGTAGTAGAGGCTTTACTTGACGATTGGCAAACCTATAGCCAAACTCCACCAAGCCACTGATTTAAAAGATAAAAAAATGCTAGTAAAAATCACAAGAAATATAATAACAAGAGACATCACTTAATGAACACACTTTTAGAGCGCTTTTTTAGTCTGGCGGAGCACGGCACAAACTTTAAAACGGAATGCATAGCAGGCCTCACTACATTCGCTGCTATGTCTTATGTGTTAGTCGTCAACCCAAGTATATTATCTGCATCAGGGATGCCCGTAGTAGGCTTAATTACAGTTACCGCATTAGCGGCCTGTATTGGCACTTTGTTGATGGCTTTCATGACCAACTATCCCATTGCCATGGCTCCTGGTATGGGGCTAAATGCCTTCTTCGCCTTTACCATCTGTATCACCCGCGAAGTACCATGGGAAGCAGCCCTGGGGATTGTATTTTGGAACGGTATTTTATTTGTATTGTTGTCGTTATTAGGCATCCGCAAAAAAATTGCTGACTCCATTCCGAATGCATTAAAAATAGGCGTGCAGTGCGGTATAGGATTGTTTATCGCATTTATTGGGCTGAAAAATGCGGGCTTGATTGTCGATAACCCAGCAACATTGGTATCTTTAGGAGACCTTTCGCAACCTGTCACTTTACTTGCTTTAGCAGGCATTGTCGGAACCATTGTGTTAGTTGCTAAGAATGTCACAGGAGCAATTTTAATATCGGTGATTGGCCTCGCTATTATTGGTGCTTTCATTCCCTACGGCGAAGGCACATTAACCCCCACCCCAGCAGGAATTATAGGCCTACCAGAAAGTATCTCATCGACATTTTTTGCCATGGATATTATGTATCCCATCGAAAACTTTGCTCATACCTGGGATCTAATATTCGCACTGCTGTTTGTCAATATGTTCGATACCATCGGCACCCTTATTGGTGTATCACGCAAAGCTAATTTACTGGATAGTAAAGGTGAACTGCCTAAAATGGGGAGTGCCATGACCGCGGATGCAACAGCCAGTGTTGTGGGAGCGACTTTAGGAACCTCTCCAGTTACCTCTTATGTAGAATCAGCATCCGGGGTGTCAGCCGGTGGTCGAACGGGTCTTACTGCGGTTGTGGTAGCAGTGTGTTTTGTTTTAGCGTTATTTTTTACGCCACTGATGGTGGTTGTCCCAGTAATGGCAACCACACCGGCTTTGGTGATGGTGGGCATATTTATGATGGAGTCTATTCGTCAGATAGATTTTGATGACTTGCCTTCTTTGGCAACGGCAACGGTTGCTCTTCTAGCTATGCCATTAACGTTTAGTATTAGCGAAGGGATCGCACTGGGCTTTATCACTTATGTTGGCGTAAATTTAGGTATGGGGAAATACAAACAAATCTCAATGCTTACTTACGTTATGGCAGCCATCTTCTTATTGCGCTACATATTTAACTTAAAATAAAACACTGGAATTAGTAAAACGTTAGCTATGTTAGCTAACGTTTTAATAAAAAGCCCGCAATAGCAGCAAAAACAATACTCGGCGTAATGGCACCGAGGAATGGTGGAAGTTGAAAAACCAAACTAAAGGTGCCAAAGGTTTCGTTGCTAATAAAAAACGCAAAACCTGCTAATACGCCCATGATAACCCTAGCGCCCATTGTCACACTACGCAACGGACCAAACACAAAAGAGAGTGCGAGCAGCAACATCACACCAATAGAGACAGGTTGCAAAATTTTACGCCACAACGCCAAACTATATCGCCCAGAATCCTGACTATTATTTTGTAAATATTGAACGTACCCTCTTAACCCTTGAATCGATAAGGCTTCCGGCTTAACACTTACGACACTTAATTTATCCGGCGTCAGCGTAGACTGCCAACTTCCTACTTCGACCTTTTGTCCGCGAATTTTTTTATCGCCAATAAAGGTATAATCCACGTTCGTCAGTCGCCAGACATCGTCTACAAACTGGGCATTTTCTGCACTGGTAATTTGACGAAGATTCAAGTCAGCATCAAACTCATAAACATTAATATCAATGAGGTTATTACTGTCTACTACCTCACCAATACTGACAAAGTTGTCGCCATCTTTAGCCCATACTAGGCTGTCAGATGAATATAAACTGCCTCCATAAATGGCTTCAGTTCGAATTTCTTTAGCCTTTGCCTCGGTAACAGGGGCCACCCACTCACCAATAGCCATAACAAACACGACCATGATGACCGCGGTTTTCATTGCCGAAACGGTAATGTTCCAACGTGATAATCCTGCCGACTGCATTATGACTAATTCGGAATTACTGGCTAAAATGCCCAAACCAATCAACCCACCTAGCAAGGTAGCCATGGGAAAAAATTGCTCAAGCTCACGGGGAAGACTGAGTAGCACATAGATGCCCGCAGCGGTCATATCGTAGCTGCCACGACCAACACTTTTCACTTGTTCTACAAATTTAATTAACGCACTTAACCCTACAAGCACAGATAAGCTTACGGCAGTCGTCCCTAACAGGGTTCTAGCAATATAAATATCGAGAATACGTACCATAACTAGCCCCTGCCCATTGCGGCTCTTAACCTCACTCCGATGGGACGCCCTTTTATCACTAAAGTTACGCCAATCAGCAACACCACTGCATGCACCCACCACAATCCAAATGCCGGCGGAATTTTACCATCTTCTAACACTTTTCGACCGGCCATCAACAACATAAAGTAGCCTAGATAGAGTAATAATGCTGGAAACATTTTACCAAAGCGTCCTTGTCTTGGATCAACTGAACTTAAGGGAACTGCAATTAGAATGAGGAACGGAAGTGACAGGGGAATCGCAATCCGCCACTGTAATTCCGCAATGGCCTCGATACTGTCATCATCCAAAAGATCCATGGTTGGAATCGCCGTCATTTTGCGACGTTTTTGTTCGGCCTCACGCTCTGAAATTTCTATTTGATACTGATCGAATTCAACCACACGGTAATCCATCTGCCCTCGATTACCTTCATATTGAACTCCTTGCTGCAAAATTAATTGCTGAGATCCCTCGGCATCCAAACTCACCTGCCCTTTCTGTGAATAGACAATATGAACCCCTTGTTCACCCCGTTTATCATGCTGGGCTAAAAATACCTTGTTCAACGTTGCATTATCTGAATCAATATTGTGTACAAATATTACCGCCTTGCGATTAGCTGTTTCTTGAAAGCGCCCCGCTATTAACGCCGTCAAACCACTTTCAGCACCTGCTTTTTCTTGCAACTGGTATTCACTTTCAACGGACAAAGGAGCCAACCACAACGTCAAAGTGGCAGTCACCATCATCATAAATACCGACAATACCAGCATCACTCGGGTGATATACCATTCGCTGATACCACAAGCTCGCATCACAGACATTTCGCTGTCTACATACATGCGTCCATGGGCTAACATCACTCCGAGGAATAAGCTTAAGGGTAAGATTAAAGAGGCCAGATAAGGCGTGCTAAGAGCTAAAAAGCCCAGCACTAAACTAGCGGGAATTTCGCCGTCTGAGGCGTCTGCCAACACCTGCACGAAATTACGTGTCAGGAAAATGGCCATAATAATAAGAAACACGGCCAGTTGTGACTTTACGGTTTCTTTAAGTAAATAGCGGAATATCAGCACTTTTTGTCCAAGGTAAAAGTCGCTTTTTTAGTGGCATGATGCGAATTTTTAAGTAAACTTAGTGTTTTGACAAGTTTAATGTATGAATGACTTTAAATAAAGCCACTCTTAGACTTGAATTTCTTCGACTCTGCCAGGCAATAGTAAAAAGGCGGTCAATCTTGAAAATATAATGCTAACTGATAGCAGCTAGTGGTTTGAATAGCGACCTATCAGTTACTACGATTATAATGAGGAATTAGGATGGAATTTAGCGTAAAAAGCGGTAGCCCTGAAAAGCAACGCAGCGCTTGTATAGTCGTCGGTGTATTTGAACCTCGACGTTTAACCTCAGTAGCAGAACAATTAGACGAAATTAGTGAAGGTTATATTAGTAACCTGTTACGCCGGGGTGATTTAGAAGGTAAAGCTGGACAAATGCTACTTCTGCATCATGTACCCAATATTCTAAGTGAGCGTGTTTTATTAGTTGGTTGCGGTAAAGAACGTGAATTAGACGAGCGTCAGTATAAGCAAATTATTGATAAAACTATCAAAACATTGAACGAAACCGGTTCTATGGAGGCGGTTTGTTTCTTAAGTGAACTCCATGTAAAAGGGCGCGACGTTTATTGGAAAGTTCGACAAGCAGTCGAAACCACCCAAGACTCTCTTTATACCTTCTTGCAACTAAAAACCAAGAAAGGTGAACCTCGCCGTCCTCTACGTAAAATGGTTTTCAACGTGCCCACTCGGCGCGAATTACCCGTAGGCGAACGTGCAGTTGAGCATGGTTTAGCTATATCGGCAGGCATGAAAACCACCCGAGATGTTGCTAATATGCCGCCGAATATTTGTAACCCTGCTTACCTTTTAGAGCAGGCAAAAATATTAGAAAACGAATTTGACAGCCTAACCATTGAATCGGTTAATGAAGCGCAAATGGCAGAGTTAGAAATGAACTCCTACCTTGCTGTGGGCCGCGGTTCAGTAAACGAATCCATCATGACTATTATTCATCATAATGGTGGACCTAAAGATCAAGCCCCCGTTGTTTTAGTGGGTAAAGGGCTAACTTTTGATTCAGGTGGTATTTCCATTAAGCCAGGCGAAGGCATGGACGAAATGAAATATGACATGGGGGGCGCTGCCGGTGTTTTAGGTACGATGCATGCCATTGCAGCATTGAATATCCCATTGAATGTCATTGGTGTATTGGCAGGCTGTGAAAACATGCCAGATGCCAACGCCTATCGTCCTGGTGACATCTTAACCACCATGTCAGGTCAAACGGTAGAAGTACTTAACACAGACGCAGAAGGTCGTTTAGTGTTATGCGATGCATTAACCTATGTAGAAAGATTTGATCCCGAGTTAGTGGTTGATATGGCTACCTTAACAGGTGCATGTATAGTCGCATTAGGTGCCCATGCATCTGCAGTGCTGAGTAATCACAATCCCCTAGCTCACGAATTAATTAATGCCTCAGAGCAAAGTGGTGACAAAGCATGGCGTTTGCCACTTTGGGATGAGTATCAATCACAACTAGACAGCCCTTTTGCAGATATGACCAACTTAGGTGGGCGTGCAGCAGGCACCATTACTGCGGCCTGCTTCTTGTCTCGTTTTACCAAGAAATATAATTGGGCACACATGGATATTGCTGGTACGGCTTGGCGCAGCGGCAAAAACAAAGGTGCAACGGGTAGACCTGTCCCTATGATGACCCAATTTCTAATGAACCGCGCAGGATTGGAAACTGAAGAGTAATGACTGATGTTACTTTTTACATGCTAGAAAAAGCTGATGAAGAGCATCCTGCACACTGGTTAACCGCTTGCGAGTTAGCCACTAAAAGCTATCGCAATAAACGCCGCTGCTTAGTTATCTGCGAGGATAAAAAAGCGGCAGAGGCATTTGACGAGTTGCTTTGGCAACAGCCTCTGGACGCTTTCGTTCCTCATAATTTAAGTGGCGAAGGACCTAATGGCGGCGCGCCTGTGGAAATATGCTGGCAAGTGGATAATACCGTCAACAGGCCTGTGGTAATTAACCTTGGAAACAAAGTGCCAAGCAATACCCAAGGCTGTAAACAAATTTTCGATTTTGTTCCGACAGAAGAAACCGCTAAACAGCAGGCTCGAGAAAGATATAAACAATACCGCGCGGCAGGTTTTAATATGCACAACCTGCCCGCGAGTAGCATTAATGAGAATCAACATGGATAAGACTTTTAGTCCACAAAATATCGAACAAGCCCGTTACCAACTCTGGGAACAAAAAGGCTACTTTAAAGCCAGCGGAAAAGGGGATCCTTACTGCATTTTGTTACCGCCCCCCAATGTCACAGGTAACCTACACATGGGGCATGCTTTTCAACATACAATAATGGATTCATTAATTCGTTATCACCGCATGAAAGGCGACAACACCCTTTGGCAGTGCGGAACTGACCACGCCGGTATTGCAACGCAAATGGTTGTAGAGCGTCAATTAAATGCCCAAGGTAAAACTCGCCACGATTTAGGCCGCGAAGCTTTCGTCGATAAAATCTGGGATTGGAAAGAAGAATCTGGCGGTAACATTACACAACAAATGCGTCGTTTAGGCACTTCTCCTGATTGGGAAAGAGAAGCCTTTACCATGAACCCAGACCTATCTGAAGCCGTGCAAGAGGTATTCGTTAAATTGCATGAAGAAGGTCTTATTTATCGTGGCAAACGTTTAGTTAACTGGGATCCGGTATTGCACACTGCCGTATCTGATCTTGAGGTGCTAAACGAAGAAGAAGATGGCTTTATGTGGCATATGCGTTACCCACTTACAGATGGTAGTGGCGAACTCATAGTGGCAACAACCCGGCCTGAAACTATGCTTGGTGACACTGCCGTTGCAGTCCACCCAGATGACGAACGTTATCAAAGCTTTATTGGTAAAAGTATCACATTACCCTTAACTGGACGCGAAATTCCTGTCATTAGTGACGATTACGTAGATCCTGAGTTTGGTACTGGATGTGTCAAAATTACTCCAGCCCACGATTTCAACGATTATGAAATGGGTAAACGTCATGATCTTGAAATGATAAACATTTTCACTGCTGACGCAAAAGTCAATGAATTAGCGCCTGAGCAATATCAAGGCTTGGATCGTTTTGAAGCGCGCAAACAAATTGTTGCCGACTTAGAAGCCGACAATCAATTAGTCAAAGTTGAAAACCATAAACTGAAAGTCCCTAGAGGCGATCGTACCGGTGCGGTAATTGAACCTTACTTAACCGACCAATGGTACGTTGCCGTTGAATCCCTTGCTAAACCCGCCATTGAAGCGGTGGAAAGTGGCGAAATTAAATTTGTTCCAGAGAATTGGAACAAAACCTATTACCAATGGATGTATAACATCCAAGATTGGTGTATCTCACGCCAGCTTTGGTGGGGACATAGAATTCCAGCATGGTATGACGACAAAGGCGGAATTTACGTAGGTCGTAACGAAGCTGAAGTTCGAGAAAAACATAACATCGGTTCTGATGTTAACTTACGTCAAGACGAAGACGTATTGGATACTTGGTTTTCATCTGCCCTTTGGCCATTTGCCACTATGGGTTGGCCAAAAGAAACACCAGAATTAGAAACCTTTGTGCCAAGTTCAGTATTGGTAACCGGGTTCGACATTATATTCTTCTGGGTTGCCAGAATGATTATGATGACGAAAAAATTCACAGGTAAAATTCCCTTTAAAGAAATCTATATCACCGGGCTTATTCGCGATGAGCAAGGGGATAAAATGTCTAAATCCAAAGGCAACGTACTTGACCCAATCGATTTGATTGATGGGATTACTTTGGATGCATTGTTAGAAAAACGCACTGCAGGCATGATGCAGCCGCAAAAAGCCAAAGCCATAACCAAGCGCACCACTAAACAGTTCCCCGAGGGGATCAATGCCTATGGTACGGATGCATTACGTTTCACTTTTGCAGCGATGGCATCCACCAGCAGAGATATTAACTTTGATATGGGCAGGGTCGAAGGATACCGCAACTTCTGCAACAAGTTGTGGAACGCTTCTCGTTTTGTATTGATGAACACCGAAGAGCAAGATACCGGTATCAATGGCGGCGAACTGGAATTAAGTCTTGCCGACAAATGGATTTGGGCTCGCTTCCAGCAAACCCTGAGTGAGTTTGAATCTGCGATTAAAGATTATCGATTTGATATTGCCGCTCAGGCTGTGTACGAGTTCACCTGGAATCAATTTTGTGATTGGTACTTGGAGCTGTCTAAACCCGTTCTTAATGCTGAAACCAGCACCGATGCGCAAAAACGTGGTACCCGACATACCCTAATCAATGTGCTCGAAAGTCTATTGCGTTTAATGCACCCTATTATGCCATTTATAACAGATGAAATTTGGTTAAGAGTCGCGCCATTGTGCGGCCTTGAAGGCGATAGCATTATGGAAAGACCATTTCCAGAATTAGATGGGACTCGTCAAAATGAAGCTGTACTGGCTGATATAGAGTGGGTGAAAAGCTTTATTGTGGGTATCCGTAACATCCGTGGTGAAATGGATATCTCTCCTAATAAGCCGTTGAACGTGCTGTTAAAAAATGTCAGTGATAACGATCAATCTCGCTTAGACTTGAGTCAAAGTTTCTTAGCTAAAATGGCCAAACTTGACAGCATTACACAGTTAGAAGAGGGTGACAAAGGTCCAGCTTCTGCGACCGCCCTTGTGGGTGAAATGGAAATTCTTATTCCCATGGCAGGTCTCATCGATAAAGACGCCGAGCTATCACGAATAGCAAAAGCTTTAGATAAAATCGAAAAAGACTTTGCGCGCACCCAAGGCAAGCTTAATAATGAAAAATTTGTGAGTAATGCCCCTGAAGCGGTAATTAATAAAGAAAAGGCGAAGTTGGAAGACTTCCAGATGCAAATCAATAAACTCAACGAACAGCGAGAAACTATTCAAGCACTTTGAGTTTAGTCTTTTTCTAAATAAAAACTCTATCTGTAGTCTAATGCCAGACAGTTAATAACTGACTGGCATTTTCTTTTTAGGGATATATAGTGTCTGTTAGTTAGCTGGCTAGCTATCAATATCTAAGATGAAACTGGTTTGAATCAACCTATAGTGAGTAGTCACCATTTACATTATCTGACTCCCTAAACAAACATGGCCGCTAATAAACCAATTAAACCACCAAATACGCCTCCCCATACCACTAACCAGGTAAGATGCTGTTTAATCATTTGTTGCACCAATACTTTTACCATCGTTGGCGTAAGTTCATTTAAACGCTGCTCAACAATTTTATTAATATTTTTTATCAGGTCGTCATTGGAATTGGATGCAGAGAGTTGTTCTTCAAGAGCAGCCATAAATGCTGGATCTTGAACAATGCCTTCAAGTGACATTTCCATTTTAGTAACAAAAGGTTGTTTGAGAGGTGCTAAGGCTTCTTCACCTCCAAACATGCCAAGCATCTGACCAAATGACGATTCTTTAATCACCGCAACCAAAGAATCAAACGTGGGGTTTAAATCGACTTTTTTAAGCAGCGCCCCCACATGTATAGCTAAAGAAGGTTTATTGTCCGTCAAGAATCGTTGAATATTTTCGCTATTGAAAAACTGCTCCATAATCAAATTTCGAATACCTAACTTAAAATCTTCGAAGTGTTCAGGAATAACGCCAGAACCATATAACCCTGGCACCTTTTCAAATAACATATGAACGGCAAGCCAGTTGGTTAGCGCCCCTGACAAAGCAAACAATCCCACAGTTTTCACTATGCTATTGTCTAAACCGAAACCAACCAACACTAACAAGGCGGCCAAACCATTTGTGGCAATACTTTTATTCAAACTTAATCTCCGCTAAATACACTAGGATGAGTTAATACAACATTAAAAACGATGGCGAGCATGCTAGCCTAAGTCAGCCTAAATTGGCATATCAAGGAAGATATTGTTTGATTTGAAAACTTCAAGATCCTAAATTAAATTTCTTTGCCCAATTTATACACATAAAAAAGGGAAGCTAGGCTTCCCTCGAAAATCTTACCTCACCAAACCTAACGTCTTATGAAAAATACTCTTCCCACTAGGATTGGTAGTAACAACAAGATAAGAAATCCAAAACTTCCGCCATGTTCATTCACAATAATGACTCGCGGCTCTTCGTAACTGCGACTTTCTAACGTCAGTAAACTTAAGTCAGCATCACTGTAGCCGTCAGAGATCGCGACTAAACGGTTGTCATAACTATCATAAAGCTCAATTAGTAGCTCATAATCACCAGGAGGGAAACCTGTTTGCAGATCACTTTCTATCACGTAGCTATCGGCACTTGAATCACCATTAATATAAAATAGTGAGGTGGTGTGATACTCTTCAAATACATCACCCCTTGCCAAATATAATCGAGCATAAACCTCCGCTTCGGTATAAATAGTGTCAGCATCAAACTCAAGGGTGAATCCAGAATAATAGCCGTCTGAGTCTTCATCTATATCTAACCAAACAGTTGCATCATATATCCAGAAGTCAGGATCATCCTCGACTATGCGCAGATCTCTATCCAACGGCCTAGTTAAAGGTGAAGCGGCTTGCCGTAATTTGTGCGCTTCTGACTTATCTACAGAGACAGACTCCATAGATTGTTTTTTCACACTCCCTGGTATACCTGTTTTGGTTACCTCTCCAAGTACCGAGCCATATTGAGACTCGGTAGAGGTCACACTAATGGCTTCCACTTCTTCCCCCTGCTCACTCAACGCAGAAAAAGAAGCAAATGAAAAAGCGAGTGAACAAAAACTAGTGATTACAAATCGGCGCATAATGACTCCAAAAAACCTTCCTGTTAATTTGAGCACCATTGTGACGTCATTAAGATGAATAAAAGCTGAAGGAATACTTAACTATAGATGGTTAACGGCAATAATTTCCGGTTCCAATTGTATTAACCTCATTTTAGTTAGCCTCATTCTTAATATAGGTAAGTGAAATGAAAAAAGGAGGATTTTGCAATGGTAGGGAAGTCCAATACCAAATAACGAGTAGAAGACACCCATTCTGAGCCACTTTTTAAAGCCAATGCCCCCCTAAAAACCTGACTTTTATGTAAAAAAACGCGCATTCTTTTAACAAGTCCCTATAAAACGGGGGGTACAGAGGAACGTGTAATTTAATTACAATACAACTTTCATATAAAAACACTAAAACATATATTATAAAGATATATGCAAAAAACATTTTAACTAATAAAAACAATAACCTAATGGAAAATGTGACTATTTTGGGAAGCGTGTAACACAATTTTAAATAAACCTATACAGTATAAAAACAACATTAAACTGAAATTTAATTACAATTAGTATCACTGGTTAGGTAATCAGTGATTCGAAATTTGGTGTTTAATTATTTAAAAGGTGTCCATTATGAAAAAGTTAGTATTAGCAACTTTGGTTGCATTATCTGTTCCGTTCACTGCTTCTGCTTCAGGTACTTCTACTGAAAGCGTTAAATTTGTTGGTGATTTGGAATATGCATCATTTTGTAAAGCGGTAGTGAATAACGACGTTGAGTTGTTTAAAGTATCTTTAAACCGTTTTGTTGGCGAGCTAGGTTCTTCTAGAAAGCGTGTTCTTAAGCGTATTTTAGCAGACAACAACGTTACTTGTTCTGGCCAATCTTTGATTGAATTTTCTGCAAAGCGCAATGCAACGCAAGTAGGTTCATTCATTACTGCACAGGCTGAATAGTGTCGGTAAGTAGGCAAGCTGGAAATCAATAATCCAGCTTGCTAAATCTTCTCCATGTTGTTCATATGATCTTACCCTTTTGTCAGTAACGCTGACATCCCGCGATTAAAATGCCCAAGCCAAGTTTTACAATATTGACCTTCTGCGGCTCTATTAATTTCGACCACAGCTCTTTTCTTAGGCTGCTGATTGTGACCTGTATAGGCACGACTATGAGTTATCGCATCAAAACTATCTAAAATCGCTAACAACCTTGCTCCATCACAGATATCTTGATCTTTTATACCCAACGGGTACCCACTCCCATCAATTCGCTCATGATGTTGCATTACCATTTTTCGAGCACTATTCCATTGATCTAGGTGTTCCAAAAGCCTGGAACTTTTATAAACATGAGAGCGCACCAGATTAAACTCGTTATCCGTCAACTTACCTTCTTTGTGTAAAATACTCAGTGGCATAAAAGCCATGCCAAAATCGTGTACATAACACGCGACAGCAAGTTGATCTTCCTCAATTGGGTTACCGGCAATATTGTTGATATAAAAAGCAAGTTTGGCTATTCGATCACCACGACCTTGCCAATACATGGAACGTCTTTCTATGGGTTTCATTAATTCTCTAAAAAACAAAATATCCATTTGCTTTTCATTACTTAACCCCTTGGGAATACCGGTATTGGCAAGAGTGACAGAACGTGATGGCGTCGTTTCTCCTGCGGCCTCCTGAATGACCTCAGTAACGCTATGATCTAATTCTGGATTGAGTAACAATACCGCTTCTGAAAGAAGTTGCTCATGGGAAGACGTATTGTGAGGGGTGATTTTAGCCACATGATTAACTAACAAACGGTACAATTCTGGATCATATTCAGCGAAGCCGTTTTCGAAACAACTTTCCACAAATATTTTCACGCGGTCCATCGTCAGAAGCACCAAATCACTCATAGTACTGGTATATCTAATCTGATTTTTACGCAAGTAATCGAGTAAGTCTTCGACATGTTGCAATAAGGGCAACATAGGCTTAAAACTCACTAAACCTAAGTCTCCTTTGATTGTATGCACAGAACGAAATAGCGATCGCTGAAGTTCGTTATCTTCCGGACGAAGTTCTAATTCAATTAATGTTTGCTCACTGGCTTCATAGAGTTCATTAATTTCATCAAGTAGGTCATTTAAGATATCATTGTCGAGCTCTTCAGGCGTAAAGGTTTGCATCAATTTGATTTCCCTCAGGTAAAATCACAATTTTAATGATAACTGTTAGTTATCGACCATCCGTATCCTATCTGAACACGATATCACTACTTTTTGGATTTAGCACTGGGTAAAAAGCGTTAATTTTGAGAGTACGGCAGCCCTGAATTAGCTTTAAATTGGGTATTTTTCAGAAACACTGTATACTCTTCGCCCATTTTTTATTTGAGAGTACACGTGTTAGCTATTGGACGAGTAATATTCATTTTGTGCTATTTTGTTGTTGCCAGTTTGGCAATGATTTTGATGTGTATAGTACGTCCATTCCACCGTAATAATGTACATGTTATTGGTAAGGTGTATGGTGCTATCGCAACGATGATAGGTGTAAAGGTAAAAATTAATGTACCTGATAGCATTAAAAACGGTGGCCCATTCGTTTTTGTAGCAAACCACCAAAATAGCTATGATCTTATAACGGTCTGTCTTTCAGCTCAAAAAGGCGTGGTCTGCGTGGGTAAAAAGAGCCTGGTTTTTATTCCTGTATTTGGTTGGCTGTTTTGGTTATCGGGTAATATTCTCATTGACCGTAAAAATACCGGGCGTGCAAAAGACACCTTGCAACAAACAATAGATAAAATTAATCAACGAAAGCTATCTGTCTTCTTTTTTCCGGAAGGTACACGCAGCAGAGGGCGTGGTCTACTCAGTTTTAAAACTGGAGCATTTAGAATTTCCCAAGCAGTTAACGAACCCATCGTTATGGTATGTACCAGTAATTTGCATCAAAAAATAAAGTTAAATCGGTGGAATAATGGCACTTTGCTAATTGACTTAAGTGAACCAGTAAACTTGGCTAAACAGCATGATGCCAAGATATGGGCTACTGAAATCCATAACAGGATGAAAATCAAAATTGCTGAACTTGACAATCAAGTTGCACAAATCGACGAAGTTAAATAGATTACCTTATTAGAACACACATAAAGGATAGCCAATGAGCAATGCAGAACAGAAAGAAGAATGGTACGAATTTAATCAAGAAACCGTAGAAGCATTGATTGAAGACGGAAGTAATGCCGAGGCACCGCATACAATTGAATATCATTTTGCTCATTCTGATTTTGACATCCTTGAAAAAGCCGCCGTAGATGCGTTTAAAGCAGGCTTTGAAGTAGGAGATGCTGAAGAGTTGATGTTAGACGATGGTGGCACCGTATTCTGTTTTGATGCCGTTGTAGAAAGAATGCTAAATATTGATTTAATCAATAAAGATACGGATACACTGTTAAAAATTGCCGACAAACACAACATTCATTATGACGGTTGGGGCACTTACTTTATCGAATAGTTTTGTGGGTTACTTGCCGCAACGCTAACAACATAGCAGGCGGTGATGGTAGATAAATTGTTACTCGCTATTCAGTATAGGTAACCCTAATCCGGTTTGGGCTTAGCCCCTAAGATATCTAAGGTTGCTAGAGCCTAAAGCCATATGGTTTAGAATTCTGTTAACAATGTCGTAGCAGAACTATTAGTAATAAGGAAATACACGATGTCTAAAGTTAAATTAGTTGTTCTATATCCTCAACCTACCGATGCAGCTCAATTCGATACCGATTATTTAGCACACTTATCGATGCTCCATGAGAAAATGAATATACCATTGGAGCATAAGCCTTACACTGTCACCAAATTTGTGTCTCCACCAGACATCCCAGCACCATACTATCAAATGTTTTCCATGCCATTTCCTTCCGCAGAGGAGTTGCAGCAAACGATGGGAAGTGTCGAGATGCAAGAGGTAGCAGGTGACGCTGTGCGCATTTCAAGCGGCGGTGCACCGGTTATTTTGGTTGGAAACGACGCAATATAATTGCCCCTTATCGTCCATCCGAGGTTGTCATACCGACCTCCGTGTAGCAAGGTCTTTAGGCCATGGGATTTTTCGCGATGGGATATTCAAGGGCTTATCGCGGGGCTAAAGCGCCCGCCTACAAGATTCCCCCCCCCCTGTAGCATGGTCTTTAGGCCATGGGATGTTGGGCCATGGGATATTCAAGGGCTTTTCGCGGGGCTAAAGCACCCACCTACAAGATTCCCCCCCTGTAGCATGGTCTTTAGGCCATGGGGTGTTGGGCCATGGGATATTCAAGGGCTTTTCGCGGGGCTAAAGCACCCACCTACAAGATTCCCCCCCCCTGTAGCATGGTCTTTAGGCCATGGGATTTTTCGCCATGGGGTATTCAAGGGCTTTTCGCGGGGCTAAAGCCACCGCCTACAAGATTCCCCCCTGTAGCATGGTCTTTAGGCCATGGGATACGCAGCATAAATTAAGACAATAATGTGTGGCTGATAAGCCGGGAAAGAATTTAATTGATCAGTGGGGCGATAGCCCCACTGTATTGGTACCTGTAAAATCTAAACTCTCAGTGATTTTTCACCACGAGCTAAGCCACAGACACCGGTTCTAGACGACTCGATGACTTCCGTCTGGGCCCACATTGCTTGGGCAAATGCATCCAACTTATCACTGGTTCCTGTCACTTGAATAGTGTAATTCTTTGCATCAGTATCGACTATTTGCGCTCTAAAAATATCAACCGTTCGATTGACTTCAGAACGCACCAAATCGGTTTTCGCAGCCACTTTAATTAACATTAACTCACGTTCAACATGAGTACCATCTGTTAAGTCCGTCACTTTCAGTACGTCTATTAATTTATTGACTTGTTTCGTAATTTGTTCAATGACTTTGTCATCACCATGAGTAACTATGGTTAGTCGCGAAAGACTTGAATCAGTGGTGGGTGCTACACACAGTGAATCAACGTTATATCCTCGCTGTGAAAACACACCAACAATGCGTGACAATGAACCTGGTTCGTTTTCCATCAATACAGAGATAATTCTTCTCATCAGGTACGCTCCGTTTTACTTAATCTCATTTCATCCATTGCACCGTATTTAATTTGCATGGGATAGACATGTTCATTTTGATCAATGGCAATATCCATAAACACTAAGCGGTCTTTAAGGGCGAAACACTTAGCCATAGCGTCATCCAATTCAGACGGATGATTCACTTTAATGCCGACGTGACCATAGGCTTCCGCTAATTTTACAAAATCAGGCATGGAATCCATATAAGAGTGAGAATGACGACCTTTATAGATCATATCTTGCCATTGTCTAACCATACCTAACGCACGGTTATTCAAAGAGATAATTTTTACTGGCAAGTTGTACTGCAAGCAGGTAGATAACTCTTGAATGTTCATTTGAATACTACCATCACCAGTGACGACTACTGATACGGCGTCTGGGTTGGCCATTTGCACGCCCATTGCTGCAGGTAATCCAAAGCCCATAGTGCCTAGGCCACCAGAGTTAATCCATCTTCTAGGTTTAGCAAAGGGATAGTAAAGAGCGGCAAACATTTGGTGTTGACCCACATCTGAACTCACATATGCATCGCCATTTGTATGCTTATATAGAGCTTCGATAACTTGCTGAGGTTTAATCACATCAGCACTCTTTTCATAACTTAAGCACTTGCGGTCGCGCCATGAGTTAATTTGGCTCCACCAATCTGCAAGTTTTTGTTTTTGCTCCGTTAAGTCCTTTTTATTCAATTGACTTAAAACCTGTTCAACCACTTTATCCACTGAACCAACAACGGGTATATGTACGGCCACTGTTTTCGAGATAGATGCCGGATCAATATCAACATGAATAATGGTTGCATGGGGACAGAATTTTTCCACGTTATTGGTCACACGATCATCAAACCTTGCCCCTAAGGCAAAGATACAATCGGCGTTGTGCATGGTTTTATTCGCTTCAAGGGTGCCATGCATACCTAACATGCCAACGAACTGCTCATGAACGCTTGAGAACGCTCCTATGCCCATCAAAGTAGAGGTAACAGGTGCATTGAGCTTTTCTGCCAATTCGGTGATCAACTCTGATGCTTCAGAGGTAATTGCACCGCCCCCCACATAAAGTACCGGTCTTTTCGCATTAACTAGGGTATCAACAGTTTTTCTAATCTGCTTACTATGGCCTTTCAACGTAGGATTGTAAGAGCGCATAGTCACATCTGATGGATACTCATAGGGATGAGATTCAAGTACATTCACCAAATCTTTTGGTAAATCAACGACTACAGGGCCGGGGCGCCCCGTGTTAGCAATATAGTATGCCTTAGCAATAGCCTTAGGAATATCAATTGCGCGTTTAACTAAAAAGCTATGCTTAACGATTGGGCGAGAACAGCCCACCATGTCTGTCTCTTGGAATGCGTCTTCCCCGATGTGCATTGACGGCACCTGACCTGACAACACAACCATTGGAATTGAATCCATATAAGCAGTCGCAATACCTGTAATGGTATTGGTTGCTCCGGGACCAGAAGTTACTAAGACTGTACCTGTTTTGCCTGTAGAGCGAGCATAACCGTCAGCCATATGAGCAGCAGCTTGTTCGTGGCGGACGAGTACATGTTTGACATCATCTTGTGCATATAAAGCATCATAAATGTCGAGAACGGCACCACCAGGGTAACCGAAAACATGGGTAACTCCAGAATCTTTAAGGGCGCGAACTACCATAGCCGCACCTGACATCATTTCCACCAGACATCCTCCTGTGTAATTAATAAGTGACTGTTAGATTTATACGGACTATACGTGACAGATTAGGAAGATAAAACAGCAAAACGGCATAAAGTGAGATATATATCCCAATATACCGCATTTTTAGGATAAACATCCTATTAACGAGCGTATTTCGTTCAAAAATAGGATGGTTTTACATTTATTTTACACACTTCTACGAATCGAGATCCACTTCAAGCTCTTCATCATCACTAATTGTGGCATCTTCGTCATCATCGTTAAGGTGAGACGGCTTATTGCCGTAGATGCTTCCCAATTTAGGTCGATTGATTCGTTTTTGATATTTTAACCAAGCACGCTCAGATACAGTTTCAGGTTCCACCTTGCCAAATGCCGATTCAACAAAGTGTTGATCTTCATGTGTTTCGGGTGAAATAACACCATCAACTAACGCTGCGTATAAAGCACCATATTGACTCAACGCTTTGCTCTCATTAATCGAAAAGTCTCCAGAACGTGAAAAACCATAAGGGTAATTTTTCACATCAGTGAATACGCGCTTTACTAAAGAATCTCTTGTAATATTTGCCATAATGGACATCCCAAAAAAACAAAAATAATTAACTTAAAAAAGCTGATTCCAATTGAGTGCTTGTGTTGATGTAAAACCCCAATTGAGTACGTCTATACAGGGGGATAAATAAAACCAAAACGCAGTGGTGTCAACAAATATTTTATGACAATTTGATGATCCGGAGAAATTGTTGCTAATCCACGACATTATTGACTTAAAGCGTCAATTTCGCGGGAAATAATTAGCATAAATCAGGCCAAACTGCCTAATTTTTGCGGATTTTATGATGTTGGAGATGAGTGCAATAACGAGTGCAATTATTTGTTGAGGCTGGGCCTCAATTGAACACTATATTTAATTCAAAACAGTTCACGACTTTAATGAATAGTTGCGCTAAACGAGATATTTCAATCGAAGTTTTGCGGTGCATCTTTCGTTACACCAATCAGGCCATTGAACAACCTAAATAAGAAAGCATAGTTCGCGAACTTCCCTTTACCCAGTTTTGAATCATCGAAGTATCACCAAAGACCAAGCAAAATCGCGATGTGACTATAGACAGCTAATTCTGAAAATTGACTGCTAAGGAATTAACCGTGGCATTGAGTGGGGGACATATGGCTTCGCTCTTTAGTTGAAGCTTCCCAAGACATCATCGACAATTAAGTAACGTTTTTCGTATTGTTTAGATAATGTCAGGGACAACAAAGCCTCGTAAATTCTTCTATCGTTTTTCGCTGACCCATATAGTTATCGTACCTTCAACAACAACTTTACCTTGCTGGTCGTAAGCCTTTACTATTACAGGCAAATCTCCGGGTTTCCAGGCACCTTTTGGAACCTCCGCTACACACTTGATGTCGGTGTCAGCCTTGGCGGGGTACTTAACCTCCATACCCTTTGGTATCCAGCGTAGATTTTTTGGAATAGATGCTTCACTCATGAACCCCATCGCCATTTCAAGTCCGTTGCAAATCGCTATAACGTGGACTGTGCCAATGTGATTTTGTGTTATTTTTCGCTTCTTGATAAGCACTTCACAACGGTCAGGTCTAAGTTCTGTAACTAGCGGCGATATTGTTGAAAAGTAAGGCGCACGTCGCGCTGAATACCAGCTAAAAAGCTTCCTACCAAAAGGAAACTTCAAAAACTTTTTATATATTTTCAGTAGATAATTATCGGCCATATTCGGTCTCAGGTCTTTTTTAAAATTCTGTAAGGCAACAGAAAGCTAACAACTTTCTGTTGTGTCATTTTAATCTTCGTAAATCCAAGCTATTTGAGCTTAACCTAACCATCTGAAAGTCATATCAACATTTAATTTATTGATATATGGGCTTTGACCTTCTCTATCTTGTTAACAAGTAATGAATCTATCGTTTTTAAAATTAATCTGACGTGAACCACAAAATTAAACCCCATACAACGCTACCAACATAATTCTCAAATTTGCATCTGTTTAATTTCACAAACGTCTTTGACTTATCATCAGTATGCAAAATTTCAACTTTGGATATACCGGATAGTTTCACTTTATCAACGAACCAACGTAACGGGTTTTTAGCCGTCACTCTTGACATGTTCGACTGGTTAGACCAGATAAGTGTGATGCATTTTTAGGTCAGTATCAAGTTTTTAAGCAGTAACGCACGTTTTTGCCCAATATAAGTTTGTGAAACTCAATACAGTAAAGCGATTAAAATAACGGCTTAAAAATTACAATGGATTAGTCGATGAGAAATCATCAGGTACTATCAAGTATTATTAGAGTGTAGAATTTGGAGCGGGAAACGAGACTCGAACTCGCGACCCCGACCTTGGCAAGGTCGTGCTCTACCAACTGAGCTATTCCCGCATTTTGGTGGTGGTTGGCATATCCTTTATTGCCGTTTTGCTTTCGGTTCATCCTAAACCGGGAGCGCATTGTACAAAAATAATCTAACGAATCAAGTGTTATTTTAAATAAATTTAGTTAAATTGAATTTTTTAGCGAAAATATAAACATAGCGCTTATATATTGAGCACATGTTTGCGGTAATAAACCAATTCTTCAATAGACTCACGAATATCGTCTAGAGCTTGATGGGTACCTTTTTTTTGCAATCCATCTAAAACTTCAGGTTTCCAGCGTTTTATTAGCTCTTTGAAAGTACTCACATCGATACTACGGTAGTGAAAATAATTTTCCAAGTCCGGCATATATTTCACCAAAAACCGACGATCTTGACCAATCGTATTTCCGCATAGAGGTGAAACGCCACTGGGCACATATTGTTGCAAAAAGGCAATGGTCTGTTTCACAGCTTCATTTTCATCTATTGAGCTTGCTTTGCAGCGGTCCGTTAACCCTGATTTACCGTGCACATCAACACACCAAGCACTCATATTATCGAGAATTTCATCGGATTGATGTATAGCCAGAACCGGTCCTTCTGCCAACACATTGAGGTTTTTATCCGTCACAATAGTGGCGATTTCTAAAATGACATCGGTTTCAGGTTCTAGACCGGTCATTTCTAAATCTATCCAAACCAAATTTTCGTTATTTACTGGCATAATACAAACCTTATGTATGGGTTTACTCATTCTCTTTTTCGACTACTGGTGGCCTGTAAATTGTTAATCTCGCATACTTTAAGTGAAGGAAATTAGCTGATGAATAACACAAGCCAAATAAAATATTATCAAAATTTACGCGCTGACGTTACCATGTATGAGTCTAACGAGCCAAATTAAGTAAAGTAAACGTGGCAAAAAAACCAAAATTAACCAAAAAGCAAAAACGTCAAGTCTCTACCAATCGCCAAAAGAGACTTTCGACCAAAGAATCATTTCACAGTGATGAACAATTAGCTGATAGCCGTCAAGGGACAGTTATTGGACGTTTTGGAAAACATGCTGATGTGCAAGATGAGTCTGGGGAAGTGACTAAGTGCCACATGCGTCGCACCGCTGGTAGCGTAGTATGCGGTGATAAAGTTGAATTCCGCCCCGGTAAAGAAGCAAGTGAAGGGGTGAACGGTATTATCGAGTTAGTCCACGATCGAACCTCTGTTCTTACTCGCCCTGACTTTTATGATGGGGTGAAACCAATTGCTGCTAACATTGACCAAATCATCATTGTGAGTTCAGTTTTACCTGCCTTGTCTTTAAATATAATTGATCGTTATTTAGTTGCCTCTGAAGATGTTCAAATTCAGCCAATTTTGCTCTTGAATAAAATTGAGATGCTAGACGCAGACGCCCGTGAAAGGGTTGATAAAGAGCTGCAAATATATAGAGATATTGGCTATCAAGTACTGCTCACCAGTTGCAAAACCGGCGAAGGTATCGACCAACTTAAAAATATTTTAGCAGATAAAATTAGTGTGTTCGTTGGACAATCGGGTGTAGGAAAGTCAAGTATTGTCAATCAATTACTACCGGGTGCAGATGAGGCCATTGGTGACATTTCAGATAACTCAGGCTTGGGTCAACACACTACGACTGCGGCTAAAATGTTACATTTCCCCGGCGGCGGTGACTTAATTGATTCACCTGGGGTACGGGAGTTTGCCCTTTGGCACCTTCCCGTAGAAAAAGTCACATCTGGATTTATTGAATTTAGGGATTACATTGGCGGCTGCAAATTTCGAGACTGTAAGCATCTAGATGATCCTGGTTGCATTATAAAGCAAGCGGCATTAAATGGTGAGATATCAATGCAACGTTATGAAAGCTATCATAAAATTTTGTCTTCAATGGAAGAGAATCGTCCAAACCGCGCAATCCCTAATTAGCTGTAATTATTTGTTTCCACAATTGCCTTCCAAGCCCTAAAAATGGGGCTGTTTTCTACTCCCCATCAAAATGGCATGACTTAGACCGACTCATTATCAGACTAAAATAGCAATATACGATACAATTATTTTGTCGAAATTATGGAGGCTCCGGTCTTGATCAGTTGGTTCAAAATAAAGTTACAGTACATCTTACCTAAACATTTGCTTTCCAGACTTGTAGGTAAGTTAGCAGCGGCTGAAGCAGGTGGATTAACTACTGCTTTGATTAAGTTATTTATCAAACAGTTTAACGTTGATATGTCCGAGGCTAAATTTCCAGAGCCAGACCACTACCGCACTTTTAATGAATTCTTCACCCGGGAATTAAAAGAAGGTCTACGACCAATTTGTGATGATCCAAAACAGTTAGCCATGTCCGTTGACGGTACCGTCAGTCAACTGGGCGACATTGATTTTGATACTATTTTTCAAGCAAAAGGCCATAACTACAGTTTGACCGCGCTATTGGGCGGTAATCCTGATATTTCAGCCCCTTTTCAAGGCGGCAAGTTCGCAACCATTTACTTATCGCCAAAAGATTATCATCGAATCCATATGCCCTTGGACGGTGTATTGACCGACATGATTTACGTACCGGGCGAGCTGTTTTCAGTTAACCCACTTACCACTCAAAACGTGCCCGGGTTGTTCGCTCGTAATGAACGTGTGGTTTGTGTATTTGAGTCTAAGCAAGGTAAGTTTGCAATTGTGCTTGTGGGTGCCACTATTGTCGCGAGCATCGAGACGGTTTGGGCGGGCACAGTTACCCCCCCACCAGGGCAAAATGTTCAACATTGGCGATACCCCAAAGATAGTGAAAACACCATTACCTTAGCCAAAGGTGAAGAGCTGGGGCTATTCAAATTGGGCTCTACCATTGTGGCCTGTTTTGAACCTGACATGATCGACTTCAACGGTCAATCTAGCGGAGATACAACACGCCTAGGTGAAGTTTTCGCCACTTTGAAAGACTAAGATTTATGCATCCAGTAAAACGAAGCCTATGGTCTTTGCACCTAACCGTGATTTTGTTAGGTGCCACGGCGCTAATGTCTAAAATAATTCCGTTATCTGCCACTGATATCACATTTGGGCGCTCGGTGGTTGCATGTATTGTACTAGGGTTATTAGTCAAACTCTCTGGTAGCAGTTTACGGCTGAATAATGCTAAAGATTATTGGGTAGCATTAGCACTGGGAATATTAATGTCGGCGCATTGGGTAACCTATTTCGCGGCAATGCAATACTCGTCGGTGTCAGTGGGCATGATAGCTCTTTTTACCTTCCCCGTTATCGCCGTTTTATTAGAGCCATTCTTTGAGGGAATTCGATTAGTTTGGCAGGATGTTGTCAGCGCAATCGTAGTATTTATAGGTATTTTCCTGATCGTTCCTGAAATTTCATTAAAAAATGATATCACCCTAGGAATATTGATCGGCATGCTTTCAGCTGTGCTTTACGCACTTAGAAACCTTTGTCATCGGAAGTATTTTTCCCATTACTCTGGCTCTCATGCTATGGCATATCAAACATTGGTGATTTTAGTTAGCTTGCTATTTTTTGTTTCCGATGATTTTTTCACCGCCAGCAATGAAACCTATATGTGGTTAGTGGTGTTGGGTATCTTTTTAACTGCCCTACCCCATGCGCTGATTGCAACCAGCTTAAAACATTTGCGCGTAAAAACCTTTGCGCTTGTGGCCTGTATGCAACCATTTTATGGGGTAATACTTGCCATTATTGTGCTCGATGAAAAACCCAATTGGCAAACTTTTCTCGGTGGTGCGCTGGTAATTTCAGCCGCGATATACGAGACTGTCAACGCCCAAAAACTGCATCGCAAATAGTCCAATTCTGTTAGGCTAGCGATTAATGGATTGATTGTGTTTATATATGCTCATCGTGGTGCCAGTGCATTAGCACCAGAAAACACTTTATTAGCCCTTAAAACCGCAATCGCTCAGCAAGCAGATGGGATTGAATTTGATGTGTTTCAGCATCAAAATGAGTTTATATTAATCCACGATCGCTGGTTACATCGCACTACCAATGGCATTGGTAGTATCGATTCTTTACTCCTCGAACAAATTAGAAAACTCGATGCAGGGGAAGGAGAAACCGTTCCTACTCTTCTGGAAGCGCTACAGTGTATTGGTTTATCATGTCAAATAAACATTGAATTAAAGGGTGTTAGGGATGTTCCACTGCTTTTGAAATACGTTCATGATGCCTGCGACAGTTTATCCATTCCCAGTTCAAATATTTTATATTCTTCATTTGATCACCATTTGCTCAAGACCATCAAAACCATTGCTCCAAGCGCCAGAATTGGTGCGTTAACAGCCAATAAGCCAATAGATTATGCCGGTTTTGCTGAGGTTTTGGATGCAGAATTTGTGAATGCCGACGTCACCTTTGTAGACAAAAATTTTGTTTACGATGCAAAGCGAAGAGGCCTGAAAATGGGAGTTTACACCGTAGATCAGCCGGAAGATTTAGTACGCTTAAAAGAATGGGGAGTAGACGCTGTATTTTGCAACAATCCACTCAATGCTAGATTAGCTCTTGCTGATTCAGCTAGTGACTAGTCTCACAATCATGACAAGAGTGGCAACTTTTACATAGACGAATATTAGCGACATGGGCAGCGACAATAAGCAGTGCCCCTAAACCAATAGTAAATGGTTCGTACGCCTCGCCAAACATATCTTTATTCCAATATATCAATCCGCCTAACAGTAAGCTGTATATTGGATACAATTGTCTATGGTAACGATAAAACCCAAAAAGTAGCGCCCAGAAACCGATAATCATCGATAAGGTAAGTATGGTTTTCTCAAACCAATCTTGCGCAAAAAAACTCGCGCCAATAAAAGGCACTAGAGGTATTAGAATAGGCAACAGCAGGCAATGCAAAGCACAGATACTGGACGTCCAGATCCCCACTCTATCCATTACTGATTTATTTTCAGATGCCGCCATGTCGCTGATTAATCCTCTGTGTTTATGGAAATTCAATTCAGGTTTGTTTTTAAATTAAGTATAAAGATCGCAAATTTATCTTCGTACTTTTCAAACCGGGGCGTTATAGTATAACATTTCTTTGGAAATGCAACCGTTATTAGTTTTTTTTATGGTTATTGAAATTCCTCTCTCGGGGCTAAAGCCGCCGACTACAGGTTATTGGATTTGCCTCGGTATTGGATATTCATTCCAGACCTGTAGCATGGCCTTTAGGCCATGGGGTTTTGGTTATTGTTACCCTCTCTCGGGGCTAAAGCCGCCGACTACAGGTTTGGGATTTGCCTCGGAATTGAATATTCGTTCCAGACCTGTAGCATGGTCTTTAGGCCATGGGGTTTTGGTTATTGTTACCCTCTCTCGGGGCTAAAGCCACCGACTACA
>NZ_JAUORV010000026.1 GCF_030548205.1 Aliiglaciecola sp. 3_MG-2023
TGATTAAGAAGAGACATTCTTTAAAGTTTGTCCCGAAGCGAGGCGCGCATTCTACAGACCATAATCGGAAGATCAAGGGTTTATTTCAAATTAATGACAATAATTTCGAAAAAAGTGTTTTCAAGCTTTAAAAAGAGCAAATTTCAAACGAGTTGCTCAACCTATAAGCAACTTTAAAACAAACAAATTTGGTTATCTGTTTATTTATGCGTAACATGGCATTGCTTTCTTTTCCTTTTTAAAAGAAATCCTATAACAATAATCATATTAGGTAATGACCACATGAAATCTTTCTCTTTAATAAATGCACTAATCGCCATAGCTCTTTCTATTATTGCTTACTTCACACTCCCAGATGATTTTGCTTCAGTTCAATTGGCCTTCATTTTCGGCCTACTTATCGGAGCAATTGCCATTCCACAAATATCAAAGCTAATTTCTGAATCTAAAAAGGTTCAAAGTTCAAGTGATGATATTTCTTCTACCACCACTCTATATGTTGGTAATCTTCCTTATAAAGTAAACGAAGATGCTGTCGCAGAGTATTTTTCTGAATTTGGTAACGTTGCTTCGGTTCGATTAATGAAAGACCGCCGCACTGGAAAACGCAAAGGTTATGGTTTTGTTGAAGTCGCTAGTAAAAGTGCCGACAAAATGATTAGCAAGTTAAACGATACCGATTTTCAAGAACGCACCTTGAAAGTACGTTTAGCAAAAGATAAAACCGAAGGCTAGGCAGAAGGTTTAAACCTTAAATAAAAATGGCGCTTAAACAGCGCCATTTTTATTTGTTAATCCACCTTCATTTTTTTCATAAAAGCCTTAGGTGACAATCCAAACTCTTTTTTGAACTGATTACTAAAATAGGCCGGAGATGAAAACCCAACGTTAAAGGCTGTTTCAGTGATTTGTTTGCCGTTAAGAAGATCACTTCTAGCTTTTAACAGACGGTATCTTCTGAGTAACTCGGTAAAGCTAGAATTAGTGAAGGCTGTGAGTTTTCGGGTTAATTGCCGTTCACTGATAGCCAAGTCAACAACAGCTCGTCCTCTATTGCAGGTGTTATCTTTATAGTTATCTTCTAACCAACAGATAAATTTATCGTAAAAGCGCGTATCTCGTTCAGACGACAAACAGTCACTATTCAATTCGAAGACATCCTTGTTCTCTACCGCGTTAAAATTATATTTTTGGGAGATCTTACGTCTAATTGCAAGTAGGTTTTTTACCCGTGCCAATAACTCAGTATTGTTAAACGGTTTCTTTATATAGTCATCAATATGGTAACCCCAACTCTCTATTCGAGTTTTATCATCTCCCTTTGCCGTTAACATGACTATCGGAATATGGGAGGTTAATTCATTATCTCTAACACTCCGACTTAATTCGAAACCGTCAGATGACGGCATCATCAGATCAGTAATAATGATATCTGGTAGAATTTCTAATGATTTTCTGAACCCTTCCTGGCCGTTTTCAGCTTTATAACAATTGTATTCCTCACTAAAAATGAGAGACAAATAATTTCGCATTTCTGATTGGTCTTCCACTATCAGAATAGAGGGTCTTTTTGCGGCGTCTTCAATTGTATTGGATTCTATAGCATCAGCGTTATCCAAATCGAGTTCGGTTTTCTCTCGACCTATTGGAACCGATACAAATAACTCAGGCTCAGAATTAGAAATGTCATAATTAACTGGCAAGCTAACAGTAAATTTAGTTCCCACATCAATTTGACTTTCCACATCAATTGACCCGCCATTGGCAGTAACCAACTCCTTAACGACGGCTAAACCTAAACCTGAACCATTTGATTCTGAGACATTTTCTAAGCGCGTAAAACGCTGAAAAATCAAATCAATATTTTCAGCCGCAATACCGAAGCCTTGATCAGATATTTCAATCTTGAAAACACCACCATTTGTTGCAGCAAATACCTTTACGCTTCCATCTTTTTTGTTGTACTTAAATGCATTCATGAGCAAGTTAGATAGAATCTTTTCTAAGGAATCAGCTATGTATGTTCCAGTCCCTTTGCAATTATTATCTAAGATTAATTGTTGTTTTTTGCTTAAGGATATTGGTCGAAATGACTCAACTATAATTTCAACTGAGTTATGCAAATCATAATGAACCTTATCATCTAACTTACTTGAGTCTACTTTTGACAATTCAAGTACTTGATCGACAAGGTTCGTTAATCTGAATACATTGATTTTTAATATTTCTAAAAACTGTTTAGATTTTTCATCAGAAATAATATTAGCGAGTTGTTCAATGGGACCGCGTATTAGTGAAAGTGGCGTTCTAAACTCATGGGAAGCATTTGCATATAATAGCTCTTTGTGATGTAGCAAGTCCTTAAGCCTTCTTTTACTCGTCGCCAACTCCTTAGTTTGGACGAGGACCGATGACTCCAACCTTTCATTCAGGGATTTTAATTGAATTGTTCTATATTTGTTGAAACTGATGAAAGCGAGAATGCACGCACAAAGATAAACAATATACGCTTGCCAAGTTTGCCAAAAAGGGGGGCGAACTTTAATTTTTAACGAGTTTACGGGTTGTATACTGGCACTCTTTGGATCTACCACACGAACTTCGAATACGTAGTCCCCACTGGGCAGTGTAGAGTAAGTAGCTTTAGCAGTTTCAGAAGACGCATCGATCCAGTTATCATTTAAACCAACTAATCTATATTGAAACTGTATGATATTACGATCAACGAAGTTATTTGCAGCAAAGGATAACTCGAAAAGAAATTCTTCATAGGAAATTTCTATAGGTAAATCATTTGCTATTGACTCAAACAAATCTCGTTTCCTGGAAACTAATCCCTGCTTATCTCTAATAAGTACCATTAAATCCACAAAAAGCGCTTGACTCACTTTTCTTAGGCGCTTATTTAGAAATTGATTAGCTAATCGAGTATTAACAATATAATTTTCCCTATCTCCGGCAACCAAAATCTGTTCGCCTTCTAGGTTTATAGATGCAGTTATTTCAAAATCAACATCTTGAATTCCGTCCTCTCTACCAAGTTTGATGGAGGTTCTATTGACATGATCATATCGAACTAGCCCCTGATTGGTCATAACCCAGAAGTAACCCTCTGAATCTTGCACAAGCTCTCGAATATGCCTAGAATTTGCGGTGTAAACCGTATCAATATAAACTATTTCGTCTGACTTCTCATCGACGTAAGCAAGCCCCGCACCGTCAGTGCAAAGCCAAATAACACCTTTATTATCTTCTATGAGGCAATTGTTTATGTATGCTTTTCTATCAACCTTACTGATTTTTTTGGGGAATAAAAGATCAAAAACACCTTTATCTCTTGTCACCGTAATTAATTTACCATCTGACTTTTGATACAAATTATCCACGTTATCTTTTTCCAAGATAAGAGTTATGAGACCAGTTTTGTCTATTTCGTATATACCCGAGTGTTCACTCCCTAAAACTCCAAAATGTAAGGTATCTTTAAGATTTGAAGTGATATCAACTATAATTCCCTCCGTCTCGTATAGAGGTAAAACATTGGTGTCAGCTATACTTTTTTCTTTACTGTAATTTACCTCAAACACGCCTTTGTCTTCAACGCCAACAAGAATTTTTGAACTATTCTCGTCGTAAGTTAACGCTGTGATAGCTCCATAAAAGGAAGCAACCTTCTTTATTTCTCTTTCTACTCTATACAAAATATATATATTATCTTGAAATGCTAAAGCAATCTGATTATCGGAGATCTGTGCACTAGCCTGTAAATTAACGTTTTCAAAATTTTTAGGGAGTAATCTATCAACTGCTCTTGATAAATCATTAAATATCCCAACTCCGATCAACGGTGCGGAGAAAATGACTCCTCCAGTAGCTGTAATATCGAAATCGTAAATCTCTTCAATCGTTAATTTCGAATTGTTCAAGATACGTAAGGGTAAGATAAGCTTTTCGAGTTCTAGATCGATGTAATAAAAAGAATCGGAAAAATATAGTAAGGCATTTTCTTTGTAGGTAAATATTCTGGATATTTTTTTATCTGTTTCCAATACTTTTGCAGTTCCAGAATTATTTTTTTTAAAAATCTTATTATTAACTGCGTACCATAAAGTTCCTTCGGAATCGATGTGAAAACAATCTAATTTAATTTGTTTGCTATTTGAATCAATCAAATCTAATTTTCTGAGTATCGAGCCATTAAAACTAAATAAGTGGTTTTCACTATCAAGAAAAAATAACTCTCCTGAATTGGATACTTGTATATCTTCTACAAAGCCAAATGTAGTCTGTTGAGTTGATGTTACGTTTGAAACTTCTAGTGTATTGATATTTATAATAGAAACAGATTTTTCGCATCTAACATATGCGAAATTTTGATTCACTTTTACGTCTAAACAGTGATTTGAAACTAATCCTCTATCAGTTGTAACATGCCGATATTCTCTCAAATTCTGATCATAAATAACCACTCCATTACCAAATAAAGCAACCCATAATTTGCCATTTTGGTCCTCTGCCAATCCTTCTATATCATAGCCATTGAACGGCTCTTCATTGGTTGATTTGCTTTCTACATGCAGTCCCGTCAACTTGAACAAGCCATTTTCACTGCCTAACCATATGGAGTTTTTACCTTGTAAAACAGAATAAACTAGCCCTAATGATTTTCCCTCCAATTCATAAAACGTATCAAAGGAATGAGCACTAGTTGATATTGAAAAAAACACGATAACTTGAACCAAATATTTATAACTTTTCAATCTTTTGTCCCATTATTACAAGTAAATGACTCATTGATTATTTTTAGAACTACATTAAAAGACTATCTTTGAAATGACAGAAGTTAAGTTTAGTACATATTTTTAACAATGGAGAAAACAAATGAACAAAGTAAAAAACGAGAATTGTAAAACCATGCATGAAATTACCAATAAAACCCAATTGGAAAATATCTTTGGAGGAGAGTCTCAATTAACTACATATATCAATGAAGAGAAGCCAGATAAGCCCACTCCAATAAAACGTAAGCCAAAAAGAAGTGGTGTACCTGCAGTTGATTTGTGAATAAAACTTACTAATTTTTTTGAACATTTGCTAAGCCTTATAAAGATATATAAGTTATCTTTAAAAAACAGTACTAACGTCTCGGTTAAAGTTAGTACTGTTTATGTATTCAAGATCACCCAAATTAATGAATTTATTTAAAAAATGTCACATTACTTTACAAGCCCCGCCCACATCAAACTGTACAAAATTCCATCACTTTGAAAACCCTAGCTTTTCCCATTGTGGCTTAAAAATTGCGCTTCTAAATTTGCTCTTTTCAGTAAACACCACAACATTAATAAAAGGAAGAAGACAGTGATACGTAAAATAAAAATAAAGGTTATACCCTTTGTGTTTCTAGCACTGGCATGTTGTTCAACGCCAGCGATTTCAAGTTTGGTTTATTCAGACACAAATGCCACTGGAGACTTTTGGGCTCGTCCATTTCAAAACGGCCTAGGTATTTCAACCTTCGGGCCAGTTCAATACCATGTTCAAAGTTTTTTCACTGCCGATTCGGGATTATTTAATTTTAGCAGTATCCAGGATTATGACGGCTTTATACACTTGTATGAATTTGACTTTTCGCCTACTGACCAAATCGTTAATTTGTTAGTTAGTGATGATGACGGTGCTGATGGTATAGGGTCATCTGAATTTAGTTTCAATTTGGTGGGTTCACAGCAATATTATCTGGTGACCAGCGCGTTTTCGGCTGGAGATGTTGGCAGCTTTACAAATACCATTAGCGGTAATGATAGCGATATAGCGGTGTTCGCAGGGACGGTTTCTGTGCCCGAGCCATCAACCCTTGCCATATTGGCACTCGGCGTTGCAGGGTTGGCTAGCCGTCGCTTGAAAAAGTAAAACAGTTACTGTTGAGAGCACAGTTGTTAAGAGCACCTTTGATATAATAGGTGCTCTTTTTGTTTCTGTTTTATTTGTTTTTTGTAAAGCGTCTTTTGCTGGCAATGACATTTCTTTGTAATGTTAGCCATGATTATTCATGCGTCTAGTAAAGACTTTCAAAGGATTAGAAAACAGATACGTTAAGCTAAAAAGAGAAAATGGTGCCGACTGCCGGAGTCGAACTGGCGACCTACTGATTACAAGTCAGTTGCTCTACCAACTGAGCTAAGTCGGCACACTAAGGTGACGGCTTTTGATTTACTGTAGTAAGTATTTCTACCCCAGTGACAAGGTTGGTAAATCTTGTCTCAAAAGCGAGGCGCTATTTTAATCGCAGATTGAATCTTGTCAACCATTGTTTCCCTACTTATTGCTTTTTATTGCAAGTTTTAATCAAAGCGCCTAAATTTCCATCGTAATGATGAGCTTAAGTATTCTTGGTTAGTCGATTTTAGCTAGTTTGTCTGCTTCATCGAGTAACTTAGGGAAATATTCTACTGGTAAATACTTCGCCAAAGTCGTCATAAGTTCGGCCAGGTCAGCGTAACTCTCTCCGGTAAGATTGATATGCCCCATTTTACGTTTAGCTCTAACGGTTTTGCCATAGAGGTGCAAGTTACAATGGGCCAGCGAGAGCAAATCGGTAGAGTAGTCATCACAACCGATAATATTGATCATGGCACTCTTGCCATTGGCTTGTGTACTACCCAATGGCAGCCCCGTAATAGCGCGCATATGATTTGCAAATTGACTACATTCAGTGCCTTGCATACTCCAATGACCAGAGTTATGCACACGTGGTGCAATTTCGTTAACTAACAATTGGTCACCAACTTGGAAAAACTCCACCGCCAACACACCAACGTAATCAAATTCATCCACTAACTTGGTGAATGCTCTGTGAGCCTGTTCTGTCAGCTGACTATCAATCTCGGGAGCTGGGGCAACTGAAACATGAAGCTGCCCCTCATGATGCAGGTTTTCGGCTAGTGGATAGAACCGAATATCACCGTGTAATCCACGTACACCGACTAACGAAAGTTCACGATCAAATGGCACCATTTGTTCGGCAATAAGTGGGACTTGAACCAAATCCAAATCGGCCAATTGCTGTTTAAGTGCAGGTAAGTCGTCTTTGCTTCCTAAACGCCATTGTCCGTATCCATCATAACCATCGCGACTAGCTTTAATAATTAGTTTTTCACCTAATTGTACAACGGCTTCATCGAGTTGTTCGATGTCAGTAACAATGCGGTGTTTACTGTTGTTGATCTGTAATTTCTCAAGCACATTTTTTTCACGTACTCGATCTGCGCCTGTCAAAATCGCTTCCATACTAGGGTAAAGCTTGCCACTGCTTTGGGCTTGCTCCAATAAATCTTCAGGAACATGTTCAAACTCTACCGTCAAAGCATCGGCCATTTGGATAGCCTGTTCAATGCTAATATCGAGTTGCATTTTGCTAATAGGATCAACCACGGTGTGATTTGCCACGTCTACGGCATTAACTTTGAATCCCAGTGGCACAGCAGACAAATACATCATTTGTGCTAATTGCCCCGAACCATAGATCAGAACGTTCACTCAGGTAACTCCAACTCATCTAATGCCAGAACAGTATCGGTTTGCTTTTTACGAAAGGCTATCACCGCCTCTGCCACTTTTTTATCGTGTAAGGCAATAACTTGTGCGGCGAGTAAACCTGCATTAGCAGCGCCCGCTTCACCAATAGCTAAAGTGCCAACTGCAACGCCTTTTGGCATTTGCACAATGGAATATAGTGAGTCAACGCCACTTAACTGACTTGAACGTACAGGAACGCCAAACACAGGAATATGTGTATGGGCAGCAATCATGCCCGGCAAGTGAGCAGCGCCCCCTGCTCCACCGATAATCACATGATAATCGTTATCTGCAGCAGTTTTCGCGAACTCAGTCAGTAAATCTGGGGTTCTGTGAGCTGATACCACTTTTGCATCAAACGCCACACCAAGGTTTTTCAACATAATTGCAGCTTGCTGCATGGTTGGCCAATCTGATTTTGAACCCATTACTATTGCCACTTTAGGCATATCTGCTCCTAACTTTTTAGGTCTGAGAACCAACGCTGTGTTGGTGATACGTTTTGAGGGGCACAACTTCCCTTAAATAATAAAAACAATGCTCAAAAAGCCCACTTTCGTTAGCTTTTGCATTACTTCTATCAAATAAAAATATGAATAAACCTAGAACAGGGTTATTCCCCTCAATAATTGAGGCGGCAGATTGTAGCTTAATTTTCGCCCAAGCCCAAACGTTGACGAGACGAAAATAGATAATTAATGCTTCTAGACCAACAATTACACTGCATTATTCGAAATTATTGGGCTTTTTCATGCTTTATTTACGTATTAAATAGAGGATTGACTATTATGTAGTAAATAACGTTAAACATGATATGGAATGTAAAAATGTAGCAACAAACTACGCATTATGCACAGCCACAAGCTAGGCTTAAGGTTGTAAAGTAGTATAGAAGGAGTGATTAATGTTAGACAGGTTTTTGAAGAAAGAATCCGCCGGCGGTATTTTGTTAATGTGTGCAGCAGTGCTTGCATTGATTGTGGCCAATTCTCCTTTGTCTTTGGTATACGATTTACTCATCGATATGCCAGTCGTAATTCAAGTTGGCGCGCTGGAAATCAATAAACCCCTACTTTTATGGATTAATGATGGATTAATGGCCGTTTTCTTTTTCATGGTTGGCCTTGAACTTAAGCGGGAAATAATGGAAGGAGGTTTATCCAACCCAGCGAACATTGTACTACCTGCAAGTGGTGCAATTGGCGGCATGATTGTACCAGCAGGTATATACGCATTTTTTACGTGGGGAAATCCAATCGCTCTGGCGGGCTGGGCAATTCCTGCCGCAACCGATATCGCATTCGCCATGGGTATTTTGGCCTTACTTGGCAGCAAAGTCCCTGTAAGTCTTAAAGTATTTTTGGTGACCTTAGCCATCATCGATGATATCGGCGCAATTTTAATTATTGCCTTATTTTACAGTGATAACATTTCTACTTGGCCACTCATTGTAGCGGCGTTTTGCTTAATGCTGTTAACCAGTATGAACCGGAAAAATGTCCAGCAAATCCCTTCTTATATTTTAGTTGGAGTGGTGTTATGGGTTGCCATGCTCAAATCTGGTGTACACGCCACATTAGCCGGCGTGTTACTCGCCTTTTTCATTCCTATGCGAGATAACAACGACCCCAGTATTTCCCCGGTCAAATCCTTGGAGCATAGCCTACTTCCAGCAGTGAACTTTGTAATATTGCCAGTCTTTGCTTTTGCCAACTCCGGGATTAATCTCGGCAGTATTAACGCCGACTCTGTATTCCACCCTGTTACCTTTGGAATATTCTTGGGCTTATTCTTAGGTAAGCAAGTAGGGGTATTTGGATTTAGTTGGTTAGTGATAAAGTTAGGCTTGGCTAAACTACCTGCAGATCAAAACTTCAGCCAATTGTACGGGTGTGCAATTTTATGTGGGGTGGGTTTCACCATGAGTCTATTTATCGGTTCATTAGCTTTTGCCCAAACCGGTAACAATGCATTTTTTGATGAGCGATTGGGCATTCTTCTGGGCTCAATAGTGTCGGCTGTCACTGGCTATTTGGTACTAAAAAAAGCAATTAAATAAGCTGTATTAGCGAACAAATGAATAAAAAACGGCATCTAAAAAGATGCCGTTTTCTTTAGTTATCATTAGAAATGACGATTAATGCTGATTCATATAGTCGATTGTCATATTCGTTAATAATCGCACACCTAATTTCATACCATCGTCATCCACATAAAAGTCAGGCGTATGGTGAGCAGGTGCATCTTTAGGATCAACATCTAAGGGTTTGCCGCCAACCCATAAATAGATCCCTGGCACTTGTTCTTGGAAAAACGAAAAATCTTCTGCACCCGTTACTGGCTTGCTATAAATGACGTTATCTTCCCCTGCCGTTTTGTTAAGGGTCGGCAACATTGTTGCGGTTAAGTCATGATCATTAAAAGTAACTGGATAAGAACCGCCAAATGGCAGAGTCAGCTCAGCTTCTGCGCGCATACTGTCGGCAACGCCTTTTACTTTTCTTGGCATAGCTTCATAAATATGATCTCGAGCTGTATTATTTAAGGTGCGAATAGTTCCTACCAATTCCACTTTATCAGGGATAATATTAGAGCGAACTCCACCATTAATTGCCCCAAAGGTTACTACCGCAGCATCGTCAAGAAGCTGCACTTCACGACTGACAATAGTTTGGATATTCATGATCATTTGAGCAGCAGTCACAATAGGATCAACACTCAACCAAGGGTAGGCACCATGAGCTTGTTTGCCCTTAATTACAATTTTAAAAGGATCTACGGCTGCCATTACGCCACCTTCGCGATATAAAACCGTGTTCACATCAGCAGAAGAACTGATATGTAAGCCAAAAATCGCGTCAACATCCGGATTCTTGAGCACTCCCTCTTTCACCATTAATTCAGCCCCACCTTCTTCTCCTATAGGGGCCCCCTCTTCCGCTGGTTGAAAAATGAATTTCACTTTTCCACGAAGCTGGTCTTTCATTTCCACTAATATTTCAGCAGCTCCCATTAACATAGCGATATGGGTATCATGACCACATGCATGCATAACAGGTACTTCTTTGCCGTTGTATTCCCCTTTTGCTTGGGATTTCCAAGGCAAATCATTATTTTCTAACACTGGCAAACCATCTATATCGGCACGCAAACCAACAACAGGGCCAGGCTTACCACTATCTAAAATGGCAACAACACCTGTAATTGCCACACCGGTTTGTACTTCTAGTCCCAATGACCTTAAGTGTTTGGCAATATACGCTGCGGTTTCAAATTCACGATTGGATAGCTCTGGATGTTCGTGTAGGTGATGACGCCACTGAATAACTTTAGCTTCAATTTTATCTGCCATTAGATCAACCGTGTTAGCAAAACACAACGTAGGCAATAGTGACAATGTGAGGAGGAGCTTCTTCATATTTCCCTTCTTGTTAGTTATTTTTATGAGCGTACGAACGTTTTATATCACATTTTAGGGTACAAACAAAAAATCCACTGACGCGCAAACGACAGTGGATTTTTAGGTGTTAAAAAACTGTGAAGGGTTAACTTTTTTGACGTTTCATCGCATCAAAAAATTCTTCATTGGTTTTCGTCATGGCTAATCTACCAATCAAAAATTCTATTGCATCAATCTCAGACATTTCATGGACAATTTTACGCAATATCCACATTTTCTGTAGCTCTTCTTTAGTGGTAAGCAATTCTTCACGGCGGGTACCAGAGCGATTAAAATCGATTGCTGGGAAGACGCGTTTTTCTGCAATTTTACGATTAAGGTGCAGTTCCATATTACCTGTACCTTTAAATTCTTCGTAAATTACTTCATCCATCTTAGAGCCTGTGTCGATTAGTGCTGTTGCAATAATGGTTAAGCTTCCGCCTTCTTCCACGTTACGTGCAGCCCCAAAGAAACGCTTAGGTTTGTGCAGAGCGTTAGCATCAACACCACCGGTGAGTACTTTACCTGATGAAGGAATAACAGTGTTATAAGCTCGAGCTAAACGAGTAATAGAATCGAGTAGTATTACTACGTCTTTTTTATGTTCAACTAATCGCTTAGCTTTCTCAATCACCATTTCAGCAACCTGGACGTGGCGACTGGCAGGTTCATCAAAGGTAGAAGCAACCACTTCACCTTGAACCAAGCGCTGCATTTCAGTTACTTCTTCTGGACGCTCATCAATTAGCAATACCATCAACTCACTTTCAGGGTGATTGGCTGCAATTGACTGTGCAATATTTTGTAGTAATAAGGTTTTACCCGCCTTAGGAGGGGCAACAATCAAACCACGCTGACCGGCACCAATGGGTGAAGCCAAGTCTAAAATTCTTGCTGTCAAATCTTCAGTACTGCCATTACCACGTTGTAACGTAAAACGACGGTTTGCATGTAAAGGAGTTAAGTTTTCAAAAAGGATTTTATTACGGGAATTTTCTGGTTTATCGAAGTTGACTTGATTGATTTTCAGTAGTGCAAAATATCTTTCGCTGTCTTTTGGTGGACGTATTTTCCCAGCGATAGTGTCTCCGGTTCGTAAATTAAATCTACGAATTTGACTGGGAGATACATAGATATCATCCGGACCAGCCAAATATGAAGAATCGGATGAACGTAAAAATCCAAAACCATCTTGGAGTATCTCGAGTACGCCGTCCCCGAAAATGTCTTCGCCGCTTTTCGCGTGCGCTTTTAGTATGGCAAAAATAATATCTTGTTTACGAGCCCGAGCCATATTATCTAGGCCCATTTTTTCGGCTAATGCTACAAGTTCGCTGATCGGTTTATTCTTTAATTCTGTTAAATTCATATTGGTGGGTCTTTATGATTTGAAATGCGCTACAAGGCACCCTGTTTTTTGTCTCAGGTTTTTTGGCTAATTAAATTCGTTTTACTCTATGGATTGAGTGCGAAATCTGGTGAGTTCAAGATATGAACAATCGAAAGTTAGCACCAATTAGTTGTTCCGTCCAGCGAAAAACGATGATTAATGCAAAGAATGTTTAATTTTCGTTAAAAACACAAAAAATACGCAGAAAAACCAATTATGAGTTAGTGTTTCTGCGCATTAATTGAAATTAGATGTTATCGTTCAAAAACTCAGCTAACTGGGTTTTTGATAAGGCTCCAACCTTAGTTGCTGCGACATTTCCGTCTTTAAACAACAATAAAGTAGGGATACCACGGATACCATACTTAGGTGGAGTTTCATTATTTTCATCGACATTCAACTTGCCAACTGTTAACTTGCCGTCGAACTCGCCAGCAACTTCTTCTAGAATTGGCGCAATCATTTTACATGGGCCGCACCATTCCGCCCAGAAATCAACTAGGACAGGACCAGCAGCATTGATAACATCGGCCTCGAAACTATCGTCAGATAACTGGATAATTTTGTCGCTCATACTTTTCTCCGTAATTGGTCTCTCGCTGAGAAAGTTCAGCGTATAATGAGAGTTTTATAGAAACTGTTTTTTAATGCAAGCACTGATAAGCTATAAGCTATGCAAACTACACATTTAACTGAAACACATTTTTCTGATCTGCCCATCCATGAGGATGTTTTAAAGGCATTAACAGAAGCAAACTTTATCCACTGCACGCCAATACAGGCGTTAAGTTTACCCCATCTTTTAGAAGGGCAAGACATTGCAGGTCAAGCTCAAACTGGAACAGGAAAAACTATTGCTTTTCTTGTTGCCACATTTCATCGATTACTGACTCATCCTAATGAAACAGGTAAGCAACCTAAAGCTATTATAATGGCACCTACTCGAGAATTGGCAGTACAAATTTACAATGACGCCGAATTATTGAGTAAACACACCGGATTATCGCTTGGTTTGATATATGGGGGTGAAGGTTACCAAAGTCAACGGGAATCTTTGCAATCAGGTGTCGATATTATTATTGGCACTACCGGCCGTATTATCGATTACTATAAACAAAATATATTTTCATTGGAAAATATTCAAGTTGCAGTGCTTGATGAAGCCGATCGCATGTTCGATTTAGGTTTTATCAAAGATATTCGATATATGTTCAGACGCATGCCCGAACCGACAAAACGTTTAAGCATGTTATTTTCTGCTACCTTGTCTTATCGTGTGCAGGAATTAGCCTACGAACACATGAATAACCCAACCCATGTCAAAGTTGAACACGACAAACAAACGGCGAGTCGAATTCAAGAAGAGTTATTCTATCCTTCCGATGAAGACAAAATGTTGCTGCTTTTAACCTTGTTGGAAGACGAATGGCCCGAAAAAGCGATTGTTTTTGCGAATACTAAACATACTTGCGAAAAACTCAGTGACTGGTTAGAAGCCGATGGCCACCGTGTGGGATTATTAAGTGGTGATGTTCCGCAACGTAAGCGTTTAAAAATTCTAGACGATTTTAGTAAAGACAAACTCGATATTTTGGTTGCAACCGATGTCGCAGCGCGTGGTTTGCATATTGAAAAAGTCACCCATGTCTTCAATTATGACCTACCCGATGACGCCGAAGATTATGTGCATAGAATTGGGCGAACAGGTCGTGCAGGAAAAAGTGGACACGCAATTAGCTTCGCTTGTGAAAAATATGCGTTGAATTTACCCGCAATTGAAAGCTATATTAGCCGTCCTATTCCTGTGAGCAATTATGATCAGGAATCGTTACTTGATGATATAACACCGCCTAAACCGCAATACAAAAAGCGACAGCAAAGTGGTAAAAGTTATCAGAAGCGTCCAAATAACCGTAACCAGAAAAGGCGTTAATGGAAAATCAGCCAATTACATCGGCGACCAATGAAGACCAACTCTATGCAGCGGTTGATCTTGGTTCCAATAGTTTTCATTTAGTCATTGTAAGAGTTGTTTCTGGCTCTGTACAAATTATTGGTAAAGTGAAACAAAAAGTTAAATTGGCCGCTGGCCTGAATGATAGCATGATGCTTGATCAGATCAGTATGGAAAGAGGCTGGCATTGCTTAGAAACCTTTGCCGAGCGCCTACAAGATATCCCCTTATCAAATATTAAAGTCGTTGGCACTGCTACCTTACGTTTAGCTAAAAATGCCAATATTTTTATTGAAAAAGCCCAACAAATCCTAAATCAAAAGCTAGAAGTGATCAGTGGCGAAGAAGAAGCCAGACAAATCTATTTAGGAGTCGCCTATACCTCTGCAAACCAAGGTAATACTTTGGTCATCGATATTGGTGGCGCAAGCACAGAAGTGATTATTGGCAATGACATGCAACCCATTAATCTTGTAAGTTTAAACATGGGCTGTGTTACTTTTAAAGAGCGATATTTTGTTGATGGGGTTATTTCTGAACAAAATATGCAAAATGCCATAGCAGCAGCAAAACAAAAGTTATTACCAATTATAGATGACTTTATTTGTTTTGATTGGCAACAGTGTCTTGGTGCATCTGGCACCCCTCAAGCAGTGGTTGAAATTCTAGTTGAACAAGGTATCAGTGACGCCATTCGTTTAGATTATTTACATAATTTAATGCAGCAATGTATCGATTGTGGCAACTTAGAAAGTTTGGATATTGAAGGTCTTACAGAGTCAAGAAGAGCTATATTCCCCAGCGGTCTATGTATTTTAGTCGCCTTGTTTGAGCAGCTTAAAATTCAAGAAATGCAGATCTCAGGCGGTGCCTTACGAGAAGGTCTAATTTATGGCATGCTCGAGAACTGTGAAAAGAACGATCGCCGAACTCATTCTATTAGTGAAGCCATTCGAACTTACCATATAGACCAACAACAAGCTCAGAGAGTTTGCGATGTAGCCGTGAGCTTTTACAAACAACTTTGTGCACAATCTAATATTTGTAATTTTGATGCGTTGGCTGTTATCGAAGCCGCATCTTTACTGCACGAAATAGGTTTGCATATTGAGTATAAACAGTACCATTTGCATGGCGCTTACATTCTTAGTCATATTAACCTTAACGGCTACTCACAAATGCAGCGTAAAAGTATTCGCGATTTAGTGCTTTGCCACCGAGCTGAGTTAGATTTAACTAAATTTTCTCAATACCACCCCGATATGCAGCCGTTGTTATTTGGATTAGTTCGCATCTTAAGATTGTCGTGTTTGCTCTCAATTCGCAGAAAAGATAATATTTTGCCGGAAATTGAATTACATGTAGATGAACAACACTGGCAACTAACCTTTCCCGAAGGTTGGCTAAGGGCTCACCCACTTATTGACGTGGAGTTAGCTAACGAAAAGTGGCTACAACACAAAGCCGGCTTGCCACTTTCCTTTCAGTAATTTCCTTAGTGATAACCTCAGTATAATAAACTATACATGGTGCGGCGAGACTTAGATTTAAGCGGATCACCATCTGGCATCGCATTTATCATATCTAAGGTATATTTTCGTGCATCCCCGAAACTCAAGTCCTTTTTAAGCACTGCAAAAAGTAATTCTAATGCTTCTTCTGGTTGGTTGGCCTGATGCAATTGCACAGCTAATTCAACCTTAATCTCCAAATTGTCAGGATCTTGATCTAACTTAGCTTGAAGCTGTTTGATTTCTGGCGATTCTGAGGCTTTTTCAACCAACTCTACTTTCCCCACAATACTGTGGTAATAGCCGTTTTGATCAACAAGTAGAATATTATCGAGCAGTAGTTGGGCTTGCTTAGTATTGCCTAACTCCACATAGCAGTCAGCTAACACCAAGGCTATGTCAGCTCTTTGGGGGTCGAGATCATGGGCTTGTTTAGCGATTGTAAATGCCTGTTGATAATCCCCCTGATTAACCAGTGCAACTGCCTTCTCGTAGAACCCATCAACTGCATTTGGTAAGTGCTTTTCCAATAGCTCTTGAATTTGTTCTTCCATCATTGGACCAGCAAACCCATCAACAGGCTGGCCATCTTTAACAAGAATAACAGTGGGTAAACTCTGAATGCCAAACTGTTGGGCTATTTGTTGCTCTTGTTCACAATTGACGTTTGCATATATCAAATGTTCTGCATGCTGATTGGCTAGTTTTTCTAAAATAGGCGTTAGTTGTTCACACATTTCTAAATTCGGCGCCCAGAAATTCACCAGCACATGTTTGGCTTTTGACTCTTCGATGATGACTTGCTGAAAGTTTTCTATATTCAGATTTACAAAATTTTGCATTTTTAGCTCTTTCTATTTTTTAGTTTCATAAACTGAAACGAACTGATTGAACACAATGGTTGTTAGGTGGGGGCAATGAATTTAAAAAGCAACCTAGTTATACAAATAGAGGTTTAATTTACGGCGGTTATTTTTGGTAGTTTCCACTACAATGTCAAATACGCGACATTTTCTACTATTTGTATATGCTACTGTTTTTTACAATCAATGACTAAGGGCGAATATCATGGCTGAAAAAGAATATAAGCGTTTTTCTCAATTTTATCCGTTTTATTTGCGCGAACATCAAAACCCTATTTGTCGTAGACTTCATTTTGTAGGGTCATTTTTAATATTATTAACACTCACTTATATTTTTTTTACTGGACAATGGCGGTATTTCATCATCCTTCCTTTTCTAGGTTATGGATTTGCCTGGGTCGGTCACTTTTTCTTTGAACACAATCGCCCCGCTACATTCACATACCCCTTTTACAGCTTTTTAGGAGACTGGGTAATGTTCAAAGATATGCTCACTGGAAAAATTAAATTTTGAAGTGCAGTTTAAGTAGTTAAGTAGCCTCAAAGATCCTGTATCTTATATTTTGCCTCTCAAAAACCTCAATGCAATCTAAGGCTTCACCCTAAGCGCACTATACCATTTTAAATATCCCCCGAAAGAATGATTAAATTCTTGCAGTTTAATGTCCTAAATCTACTAGTTTTTGTCCCAGACCTACAAGTTACATAACCTTTCTTATTGAAATAAAAGGTTTTTTTCTAACATGTCCCATATGTGTATTTTTTCGCCCTAAATTTACAACGCATTTATTCATTTCTTTTTTATTCTTAAGTCGTCATTACGGAAAATGACATTGGCTCAAACGGAATGGGTCAACTAAGGACTAACGAAGGAACGTTAACGCAAGGAACGCCAAGTGCTAAATCGGATTGTAGCCAGGAAGGCTCACAGTCAGGATAGCAAGGAGGCATCAAGGAAGAAGGTTGAGAAACCCTAAGTGGTAAGGAAGCCAACGCAAGAAAGCACTATGTAGACAACTAAACAAAGCCTAGGACTTTGTTTTGTCCGAGATGATAACTATCACGCTTCAGGCATCGTCAGCATGTATTTTTTGCAAACAGGAGCAGTAAATCCAGGGACGGATATTTCTTACACGACTAGGAATGACAAACCAAAAGAGTGTTCAAACTAGCTAGATAAAAAGCGTCACACAAGAAAGGGAAAGAGTATGCAAGAATCTCTATTTAGGCAAAGTGCAATTGATCACCAGAAGAATAGGCTTCACGGTGAAATTTTGCTTATCCCTAGTGCTTCCCATGTTTTCGTAAGCCTGTTTTTGAGTGCGTGGATTGTCGCCGCTTTTGCATGGCTCGTGAGCAGTCAATACGCTAGAAAAGAAAGTGTAGGCGGTTGGTTGGAACCGCCCAGTGGCGTAGTCAAAGTATTCCCAGAAACGTCTTCTGGCCGGATAGAGCAAGTCTTAATAACAGAAGGGCAAATCGTCTCAGAAGGACAAGCTTTGGCGGTGATTGAGGGAGATCGCACATTAAGTAGCGGGTCGAGTTTGCAAACAACATTACTCGCGGAATATAAGAATCAGCAGCAACTACTAATGGCTCAACTAAAACGAGCTGAAATAGTCAATGATATAAATATAGAAAACACCCAATCAAAGTTAGTCTCTATGGGACAAGACATCATTCGACTTGACGCGCAGATTCAAACTCTACAAAAACGCTATTCATTAGTGGCTTCCCGCTATCAAAATTATCAGTCCATGGGACAGTCAGGACATATCTCCAAAGCCGATTTAGAACAAGTTTTAGAACAAAAGCTGGCATTGCAAAATCAGCAGCAAGGCTTACAGCGAGAAAAAATAAACTTAAATAATGAAATTACCACAACCGAAAATCAATTATTAACCCTCCCCCAGAATCAGTTAAACCAAACTAATCAGCTGAAATCTAAGCTCAGTGATCTCGCTCTAAAGATTGCCCAGTTAAACGGTCAAAGTCGACATGTATTAAAGGCGTCTCGTGATGGAATAGTATCGAACCTGCTGGCTCAAATAGGTCAACAAACGAATCAAAATACGCCGCTGCTCTCAATAGTGCCGCAAAAAAGTCAGATTGAAGCAAAGCTACTAGTGCCAGTTAAAGCAATAGGATTTGTTCAACAAGGCCAGCCAATTCAAATTCGCTACGACGCTTTTCCATATCAAAAGTTTGGATTATATCTAGGAAAGATTACCAGCGTTTCTGACGCAGTAATTTTACCCAATGAAGTGCACAATGCCCCGGTGAGTATTCAAGAGCCCGTATACTTAGTGCATGCCACCCTCGACTCCCAGTTCGTTTCTGCCTATGGAAAGCAACTCAACCTAAAATCAGGGATGACCTTGTCTGCTGACGTGCAATTAGGTGAACGCAGTTTATTAGAATGGATATTTGAGCCTCTATTAAGTTTGCGGGGTAGAATTTAATGAACAGCATGACTTTTGCCCGCCCCGAACGTCTGCTTAACTTCAATACAAAGCATTCTTTGCCATGTATTTTGCAAACTGAAGCCTCTGAATGTGGTTTAGCATGCCTAGCGATGATCAGCGGATTTTATGGATATGAAATTGATTTAACTAGTATACGTAGCCGTTTCTCCATTTCAGCCCACGGCGCAACCCTTAAACAGATTATGCAAATTGCGGGTCAAATGGAATTATCCCCGCGGGCTTTGCGCCTTGAAATAGAACAGTTAGCTGAACTGCAAACTCCCTGCATATTGCATTGGGAGTTGAAACACTTTGTAGTGTTAAAAAAAGTCACAAAACATAAAATCTATATCCACGATCCTGCCGTAGGAGAGCGGGTATTAGAGTTGGCCGAAGTTGACAAACTATTCACCGGTATAGCTTTGGAACTCACTCCAACTCCCGCATTTGAAAAGGGCAAACAAAAGCGAAAGTTATCCTTAAGCCATTTTTGGAATCGAATTACAGGGTTGAAGCGCAGTTTGGTGATTATTCTGGTGCTTTCACTATTTATTCAGGTTTTTGCCCTAATTCAACCTTACTACATGCAAACGGTGATAGATGACGTCATCTTGCGTTCAGATCTGAACTTACTCACGGTTCTAGCGTTTGGCTTCGGGCTACTGTTATTGATAGATACTGCCACCTCATATATTCGTCAAACTGTGATATTGAACCTTTCAAGCCGCCTAAATATACAGATGGCAGCAAATGTTTTTACCCACCTTATTCGTCTACCCCTTAACTATTTTAGCAAACGTCATATGGGGGATGTTGTTTCACGATTTGGTTCATTGCAAAGTATTCGAGAACTTTTAACGACTGGTTTTGTTACGGTGTTTGTTGATGGTTTGATGGCTATTTTTACCCTTTGGGTGATGTTTTTATATGACCAAAAATTGACCTTTATTGTTTTAGCCATTGTATTTCTCTATGCATTGTTACGTTACCTTTTTTATAAACCATTAAGACGCTTAACTGAAGAGAGCATTGTCTCTTCAGCAAAAGAAAATAGTCACTTTATGGAGTCTGTACGCGCTATCCAAACCATAAAGCTGTTTGAAAAGGAGACAGATAGACAAAGCCAGTGGCAAAACAAACTCGCTGAAGCAATGAATAAAGAGATACGTCTTCAACGCTGGAGAATAGGTTTTGAAACTGCCAATAAAATACTGTTTGGACTAGAAAATATTCTGGTTATTTATTTTGCAGCATTGGCTGTTACGAACAACATGTTAAGTGTGGGAATGTTATTTGCGTTTGTGAGTTACAAAGCTCGTTTTATTAATTCAATGGATAATCTCATCGAAAAGTGGATTGAATTCCGAATGTTAGAGCTTCATTGTGAACGACTTGCAGATGTCGTTTATACCCCAAAAGATCCAATGCTAAAAGAGTTCAAAAACCCTTGCCTATCCAGCCCAATATCTGAACAAGACAAGATACAAGGGGAAATTAGATTACAGAATTTGGCATTTTCATACAGTCAGTTGGATGCCCCCGTGTTACAAAATATCAGTCACCATTTTGAAGCCGGTTCTACCATCGCAATCATTGGTGCCAGCGGCAGCGGAAAGAGCACATTAATGAAATGCATGATGGGATTGTTGCAACCCACAGCGGGGCACGTTTTAGTCGATGGCACCGCGCTCTGTAACCTAAAAGACTACCGCCAAAGCATTGCTGCGGTAATGCAAGATGATGTGCTTTTAACTGGCTCAATTGCAGAAAATATCGCCTGTCTCTCAACCAATATAGATATGCAAAAGGTGGTCTATTGCGCTCACTTAGCTTGCATCCATGACGATATCACCAAAACCAGTATGCAATACAACACCCTAGTTGGCGATATGGGTGCGAATTTGAGTGGCGGTCAAAAACAACGGATTATTTTAGCCAGAGCCCTTTACAAAAAACCTCGTATTTTATTTTTAGATGAGGCCACCAGCCATTTAGATGTAAACAACGAAATGGCCATCAATAATCATATTAAACAGTTATCGATCACACGCGTGATCATCGCTCACCGTCCCCAAACCATTGCCAGTGCCGACAAGGTGTTGAGCTTGGAGGCTGGACAGTTAAGCGATGTGACCTCGTCGATAAAACAGCCGTAAACATCAACCTACTATTTAAGGAAAAATACCATGGAAAATATGTTGGAGTTCTACCAAAACAAACTATCTAAACGTGAGGCCCAGGTCGCCAACAAAGTGCGTGAAGGTTTAAGTAACCGTTCCATTGCTGAACAGCTATTTATTAGTGAGCGGACGGTGAAATTTCACTGCACTAACATTTTTAGAAAATTAGCGATAAATAATCGAAAAATGCTGCGGACATTATTTCCCAATGCCTATGAAACAGCTTAAAACTGTACCCTGGTACAGTTAACTTTTTGAGTATTTTAGCCATACTCATAATGTCAGTACAATGAAGTACGGCATCTAACCAAAGTAAATATTACAAGGAGAATGAAATGGAACATCCATTCAATACGAAAAAGGAACTTACTAATTTATCTACCGAGGAAGTGGCTGCAGGTTCACTGTCGAATCGACTGCCCTCGGAAAAAACACCCACTATCCGGCCTAAAATCAAACCTCCCATGGAGACGACCATGGCCATTGGTGAGGAAGGTGGCAGTTTTGGTAATTGGTTCTAGGGAATGATTAGTTCATAGATTCATAAAGAACTAAAAACCCGTAGTGAACTACCACTCAGGTGGTTCACTATTTCTAAACCTTTAACTTCGATAAAACTACAGGACGTGTTATGTCGGTTGTTATTATTTTAGGTGCCAGTCAAGACTGTCACGCATTACATATGTTGCAAGCATGCCATCAATTAGGGATAGAAGCTGCGTTGTTTGACACGTCTCTTTATCCGTCCTGTCACAGCATTAGTTGGAACCCAATGCTGGCGAAAGGTGGTTTAAGGTTAAACTCAACGTTTTACAAATTTGAACAAATCAACAGTGTATTTTGGAGTAGTGTCGGTCCTCCCAGTTTAGGGACAGAGACAAATCCCTCGTTGTATCAAATTGCCATGAGTGATAGCTCTAGCGCCCTGCGAACTTTTTTCGATGAAAGCAGTATCCGTTGGATCAATTCCTGGCAGGTGTTTGACTCCCACAAAGTGAAACCACGACAATTACATAAAGCAGCAACCATAGGTGCACTCATCCCACAAACTTATATTGGTAACGAAACCGAAGATATCCTTGCCTTCGCAAAGCAGTATAAAAAATTGTTATTCAAACCTGTGTATGGCGGCTCACATGCCACCTTGATAGATGAGAAACAGCTTAACTCGGCACACCTGCAAAAAGTCCTGCGTTATGCTCCAGTCACCATTCAAAAATATATTGAAGGAACAAACATACGCACTTATGTCATTGGTTCTGAGGTTTTTAGTGCCGAGATAATCAGTGACGAGGTTGATTTTAGACTGCAATCAAACCCTGTCCACGTTCCCACCAAAACACCTGCGAAAATTGTTAACTTAGCCAAGCGTTTGACTCAAGGGTTTAATATGCATTGGACAGCCATAGACTGGCGTCGTGACAACCAAGGTAACTATTATTTTTTAGAAGCAAATCCCAGCCCGATGTTTATCCACTTTGAACAACTTACCGGCTACCCAATTACAGACATGCTAGTTCAAGCACTCATTCAGCCAAGATATTTTTCAAACGTTGGTTAAATTAGACAAGGTGAAGTAAGCGCTTAAAATAAAGTGTATCTTTATCCATACAAATAGGAGTCTGTATACAATTTCTGAAACGTTTTCGTCATTCAATCTAAAGTGTATAGTGTTGGCGGCTAAACAGGACATGGTATGAGCGTTATAGTCTTTAACGCAATTATCAACTGATAATAAAATGACAGGAATTCTCAATGAATACACTAAACAAAGGCATTAAGGTAAGTAAATTACTATTGAGCCTTTCACTATTGTTTTCTGCACACACGTTTGCAGCGCAAGCAGATCCAACAGAGGCGGAAACTGACTCGCCTTCAGCTGAAAAGCAAGATTGGGATGTAACAAATCCCCCATTCGAGTTGTCTTCAATTGATATTGAAACGGACGAAGTGACTTGGTCTAGTTTAGATATCTCTCCAGATGGCAAACACATGGTGTTTGATACCCTAGGAAATATTTTCATTGTTGATAGTCAAGGCGGGAAAGCCAAAGCATTGACTCAAGATTTTGCTTGGAATATCCAACCTGCTTTTAGTCCTGATGGCAAAAAAATCGCGTTTAGCTCAGACCGAGATGGCTTGTCCAACATTTGGATGATGGACATAGAAAGTGGCGAACTAAACCAAATCACCAAAGAAAAAAATAACATAATGCACTCCCCCAAGTGGAGTCCAGACGGACAGTATATTCTTGCAACCAAAGGAATAATGTCGAGCCGTAGTATTCCCGCTGGGGAAATTTGGATGTATCACTATTCTGGTGGCGATGGCATTCAAATTAAAGCCAGAGTGAATGGCAAAAAAGACCAAAAGAACATTGCTGATCCAGCATTTTCACCTGATGGTAAGTACGTATACTTCACCCAAGATATTACCGGTGGCTCAACATTTAGCTATAACCGAGATCCGTTAAAATCAGTTTTTGCTATCACCCGTTACGATCTAGAAAGTGGCGATGAAGAACGATTTGTCAGTGGCACAGGTGGTGCAATTGTACCTACTCCCTCCCCTGACGGTAAACAATTAGCCTTTGTTCGCCGCATCAAAAACAGAACTGCTTTGTTCGTCAAAAATTTAGCTGACGGCAGTGAAAGAGTTTTGTATCAAGCCCTTGAGCGCGATATGCAAGAAGGTTTCGGTAGTGAAGGGTATTTCGCCTATTTCGATTGGACACCTGATTCTGAAAATATTGTTTTTTGGACTGGCGGTAAGTTTCATAAACTCAACGTGAATAGCCTCGAAATTGAAGATATTCCAGTATCCTTGTCCACCACAGCACAATATGCAGATGCACTGCGTTTTGATGTGGATGTGGCACCAGATACATTCGATGTAAAAATGATTCGCTGGGCACAAAAGTCTCCCAACGGGAAATCAATTCTTTATCAAGCTTTGGGTAAGTTATATGTCAAAGACTTGAAATCAGGCAAAGTGAAGCGCCTAACAAAACAAAATGACCATGATGAATATTTCCCCCGTTATTCAAATGATGGCAAAAAAATCGTTTACACCACTTGGAATGATCAAGATCTAGGTAGCATAAGAGTGGTTTCTGCGCGTGGCGGAAGAGGCAAAGTTGTTTCAAAAAACCCGGGACATTATGTTGAGCCAAGTTTTTCCCTCGATGGAGAATTGCTGACTTATCGCAAAACCACCGGAGGCTATTTACTTTCTCCGAAGTGGTCCGTTGAGCCAGGGCTTTACGTGACGAATTTAGATGAGAAAACCCACACGCGTATATCTAAAAATGGTGTTGCGCCGCACTTTGCAGGCTCAAATGAGCGCGTTTACTTTACCACGGTTGTTGGCGGCACGGCATACACTGAAACCCAACTAGTGAGCGTTGATTTACATGGCGAAGATAAACGTGAACATTTGTATGGCGCCGACAAAGTGAGTGAATACCGATTATCCCATGATGGAAAATGGATTGCCTTCGTTCATCAATACAATGCCTATATCGCTCCGTTTAAACAAATGGGTAAACGCCAAAATATTGGTCCTTCAAGCACAGCTACACCGCTTAAACAAGTGTCTAGCCGAGCAGGTGAGTACCTTACTTGGTCGCCAGACAATAAGACTCTATCGTGGTATCACGGCCCTTACTATTTCGAGCGAGAATTGAAAGATGCTTTCGATTTTATGCCCAATGCACCAGCAACATTGCCCGAACCTGTTAGTGAAGGAATTAATCTGTCATTCAGTCAAAAAGCTGATAAGCCCGATGGTTACAAAGCTATTGTGGGTGGCACTGTAGTTACTATGCGTGATGCAGATAATCAGCAGGAAGTCATTGAAAATGCCGTTATACTCATCAACAATAATAAAATTGAGGCAGTGGGAAAAGCTGCTGATATTGAAGTTCCTAGTTCAGCCTTGGTGATCGATGCTAACGGAAAAACCATTATCCCAGGCTTGATCGATACCCATGCCCATGGCTCACAAGGGAGTAACGAAATTATTCCTCAACAAAATTGGAGTCAATACTCAAACCTAGCATTTGGTGTAACCACAATTCACGATCCATCCAATGACACTACCGAGATTTTTTCTGCCTCGGAGTTACAAAAAGCAGGTAAAATTGTCGCACCTCGTATCTATTCCACAGGTACGATTTTATATGGTGCAGAGGCCCTCGGTTACAAGGCGATTATTAATAACCTTGCGGATGCCAAGTATCACTTGCAACGCTTGAAAGATGTGGGTGCTATATCGGTTAAAAGCTACAATCAACCCCGTCGTGATCAACGTCAGCAAGTATTAGCCGCTGCAAAAGAGTTAGAAATGATGGTGGTGCCTGAAGGTGGTGGTAAATTGCAACAAAACATCACTATGGTAGTAGATGGTCATACTGGTTTGGAACATTCCCTTCCTATTGCCAAAGGTTACAATGATCTAACCAAATTATGGTCTGCAACAAAGTCTGGATATACCCCTACCTTTATCGTTTCCTATGGTGGGTTAATGGGAGAAGAGTATTGGTACGACCGCACTGAAGTATGGAAGAATCCACGTTTGATGCGTTATACACCATCTTATATTATCGACCGTCGTTCGATTCGTCGCCCCACAGCACCAGATAATCAATACAACCATTTCGACGTTGCATCTTATGCAAAAGAGCTCAGAGATAAAGGTGTGAGTATTCACATTGGTGGCCATGGTCAAAGGGAAGGTTTAGCCGCCCATTGGGAACTTTGGTCCATGCAACAAGGTGGGTTTACGCCTTGGGAAGCCCTGAGAGGTGGCACCATAGATGGCGCGAAGCATTTAGGCATGGATAAGCAAATTGGTAGTATCGAAGTAGGTAAACTAGCAGACCTGGTTATCATTGACGGCGACGTTTTAAGCGACCTTAGGCGCAGTGAGTATGTTGATTACACCGTAATTAATGGACGTATCTATGAAGCTGCAAGCATGAACGAAGTGAATAGCAAACAAAAGCGACAAGCATTCTTCTTTGAACAAGATAACCAAAGCTTTATGCCTAAAGAAACTCAAATTAGAGTCCACGAAAAAGCCAAACAACATAATTGGGTGCACCAGCACTGAGTGAATATGTTGAACACATTAGGGCGCGTAAAGCGCCCTTTTACTTTAAGCCTGCTATGAACTTGTGTAATGAATTGCACTCGTAAATACATAACCTGAGTAATTTATATTAAACTTGACGTTAAAGTTGATTCTGTTTATTTGCTTAGTTTCGCAAATAGTGGGATAAAACAACTAAGGGTTTCAGTTCAATCTAGCTAAAAGAAGTAATTTAGGAGTATTAGCACATGGATTTATTATTTGACTATATCTTTACCGTTCAAACCGCCTTACTGATCTTTGTGATTGTTCTTATCAAATCATCTATTAAATTTGTACCACAAAACCGTGCTTTTTTAGTAGAACGCTTTGGTAAATTTCAATCAACAAAAGAAGCAGGATTGAACTTCATTATTCCCTTTATTGATAACGTTGCCGCCGACCGTTCTTTAAAAGAACAAGCAGTAGACGTTCCCGAACAAAGCGCAATTACTAAAGATAATATCTCTTTATCCGTGGATGGCGTCCTGTACTTTCGTGTAATGGACCCCTATAAAGCTACATATGGAGTTGATAACTACGTTTTTGCCGTCACGCAATTAGCGCAAACCACTATGCGGTCAGAATTGGGTAAGATGGAGTTGGATAAAACCTTTGAAGAACGAGATATGCTCAACACCAATATAGTTGCAGCGATTAACGATGCCGCCGGTCCTTGGGGCATTCAAGTGCTTCGTTACGAAATTAAAGACATTGTGCCTCCCCAATCAGTGATGGAAGCGATGGAAGCACAAATGAAAGCTGAGCGTGTAAAACGAGCACAGATTTTAGAATCGGAAGGCGACAGACAAGCTGCAATCAACCGAGCAGAAGGTAACAAAGCATCCGTAGTATTAGCGGCAGAAGCCGATAAAGAAGAGCAAGTTTTACAAGCCGAGGGGGAAGCTAAGGCCATAGTTGCTGTTGCAGAAGCGCAAGCTGAAGCACTTCGGAAAGTTGGTGTGGAAGCCAATACAGTTGAAGGGCAAAAAGCCATTCAATTAGATTTGGCAACTAAAGCCATAGATGCAAAACAAGCCATAGCCAAAGAGTCGTCTATTGTTCTACTTCCTGATGGCGCAACTGAACCTGCGTCAGTCGTTGCCCAAGCTATGACAGTGATTAACTCAATGAATAAAGGCAGCTAGCCATGGAGTTAATTACTGACAATTTAGCACAGAGCCTAATTGTACTTGGTCTAGTTATGCTAGCGATTGAAATTGCCATTTTAGGTTTTGCAACTTTCATATTGTTTTTTGTGGGTGTGGCGTCTGTGCTAGCTGGCGCGCTTATATATACTGGCATTATTCCAGATACATTAATGAGCGCAACACTGACGGTGGGCATTCTCACCGCCATTAGTGCAGCTTTATTGTGGAAACCCCTTAAGAGTATTCAACAACAAGTTGATAAAAAGCCAGCTCAAAGTGATTTGATTGGGCATCGTTTTTTGTTAGAAGAAGATGTCTCCCTCAACAATAATCCGTACTATCATTATTCAGGAATTCAATGGAAGCTAAAAAGTTCACAGCCCATTTCTGCTGGTAGTATGGTTAAAGTTACTAAAGCGGAAGTCGGTTTGTTTTATGTAGAGGCGGTTGAATAACCCCTTAGGAATTAGCAATAGTTTAACTTAGCAAGAGAGATAGGTATGTCAGCCAAAGATATTGAACAATCATTTGTTATCCTCAAACAGACCGTTCCCTTGCTGGTTAAACACAAAATCCCCGCTGTTCCCACTAATTATGCCCTTTGGTATACCTATGTGAGCAATGATTCTCCAGAGTTAAATGAACAGTTAGATGCGGCTGTGGAAAGTCACTCTCCAATTTCAGAGCTAAAAGCTGAAGATCTGTACCGCAATTTTGTATCTGACGAAAAAGTCAATGTATGGGAATTAAGGCAGTCTCTTGAAGGCATGATGATTGAACTTTCGCAATCCCTTAAAGATACCAAATCTGAAACACAAGACTACAAAGAACTTATGGACAACTGCATTGACGATTTAAGCAAAGTTGAGAAAGAAGGCTGGACAGTAGAAGAAGTGTTAGGCTTGGTGCGTAATATGGTCAAAGAATCCCAAGTGATCAGGCAAAGCACCATTAGCTTCAATGGCGCCCTTGCCAATGCTGAAAAAGAAATTGCACGCCTCAAATCTCAACTACAAGCGAGTCAACAAGAAGCGCTTTATGATGCCTTAACCGGTCTATGCAACCGTCGTTACTTTGACTCCGAAATTAATACTAAGCTTACACTAGATAAATGCTGTTTAGCGCTGATAGATATTGACCACTTCAAAAAGATTAACGACAACTACGGTCACCAGATGGGTGATTTAGTCTTAAAAGCCGTGGCCAAAAAAATTCAAAGTTGTTGCAGAGAGCAAGCCCAAGCGTTTCGCTACGGTGGAGAAGAGTTTGCAGTCATAATGCCTGGATTAGAGCAATCCCGGGCTCGACAAATGGCCGACGTAATGCGACGTCAAATTGAAAAAATTAACGTAAAAGATCGTCGAACAGGAGAATCATTAGGGGATATCACGGTTTCTATCGGCGTAGCGCAACTCGAAACAAACGAAGACTCAACTCATTTTATCGAAAGAGCAGACAAATTAATGTATGACGCAAAACGTCTCGGTCGAAACCGAGTTATGCCCATGGGGTAATTAGGTTTTTGCTCCATGATAAATGACTAATTTAGTATTTTCCCGCCAATTTTCGTCTTTAAATTAGCAAAAGCACGAATATCTTAAATATTTAACGGATAAAAACTTCCTTATTTTTAGAAAATAACTATCTGAAATTAAAGATTATTTTCGCAAAATCCAGGTTTAATTTATAAGCTGCTGATTTTTAAAGCAAATGAAACAATGTAACCTGGCGAAAAGTTTTGTATAATGCCGCGCAATTTTTTATTAGACACAGAGTGGACCAATGTCAGACTTATCTCATTACAGAAATATAGGTATTTTTGCCCACGTTGACGCGGGGAAAACTACCACCACCGAACGTATACTAAAACTTACCGGTAAAATCCATAAAACCGGTGAAGTACATGACGGTGAATCAACAACAGATTTCATGGAACAAGAAGCAGAGCGCGGTATTACTATCCAATCAGCTGCTGTAAGTTGTTTTTGGAAAGATCACCGTTTTAACGTTATCGATACTCCGGGACACGTTGACTTTACAGTTGAAGTATATCGTTCACTGAAAGTTCTAGATGGCGGAATCGGTGTATTCTGTGGATCTGGTGGTGTAGAGCCGCAATCAGAAACTAACTGGCGTTATGCTAACGAATCAGAAGTAGCCCGTATTATCTTCGTGAACAAACTTGACCGCATGGGTGCTGATTTTTACCGTGTTGTTGGCCAAGTGAAAAAAGTACTTGCTGCTAACCCATTGGTTATGACATTACCTATCGGAATCGAAGATGATTTTGTTGGTGTCGTAGATGTTCTAACTAAGCAAGCTTACGTCTGGGATGACACGGGTCTTCCTGAAAATTACAAAATTGAAGATGTTCCTGCTGACATGGTTGATAAAGTAAACGAATACCATGAAATGTTAGTGGAAACGGCTGTTGAGCAAGACGACGACCTAATGATGGCTTACATGGATGGTGAAGAACCTTCTATTGAAGACCTTAAACGTTGTATCCGTAAAGGAACACGTGACATGTCTTTCTTCCCAACATACTGTGGTTCAGCATTCAAAAACAAAGGTATGCAATTAGTACTAGATGCTGTTGTTGATTACTTGCCTAGCCCAACTGAAGTTGATCCTCAACCATTGACTGATGAAGAAGGTGTTGAGACAGGCGAAGTAGCAACAGTTTCTGTTGACGAGCCATTACGTGCACTAGCATTTAAAATTATGGATGACAGATTTGGTGCTTTAACCTTCGTTCGAATTTACTCAGGTAAATTGAATAAAGGCGACACCATTCTTAACTCGTTTACAGGTAAAACTGAGCGTGTTGGCCGTATGGTTGAAATGCAAGCAGACGACCGTAATGAGTTAAGCAGTGCACAAGCTGGTGACATCATTGCTATCGTAGGTATGAAAAACGTGCAAACTGGTCACACATTATGTGATCCTAAGCACCCTTGTACGCTAGAAGCGATGGTATTCCCAGAGCCGGTAATCTCAATCTCTGTTGCACCTAAAGATAAAGGTGGTTCTGAGAAAATGGGTATCGCTATTGGTAAAATGGTGGCTGAAGATCCATCTTTCCGTGTTGAAACGGATGAAGATTCTGGTGAGACTATCCTTAGAGGGATGGGTGAGCTTCACTTGGATATCAAAGTTGATATTCTTAAGCGTACCTATGGCGTTGACTTAGAAGTTGGTCAACCTCAAGTTGCTTATCGTGAAACTATTACTCAAGCTATCGAAGATTCTTATACCCATAAGAAGCAATCTGGTGGTTCTGGTCAGTTTGGTAAAATCGACTACCGCATCCGCCCTGGAGAGCCAGGTTCTGGATTCAAGTTCACTTCAACGGTTGTTGGTGGTAACGTTCCTAAAGAATTCTTCCCGGCTATCGAGAAGGGTTTTAAAGGCATGATGGAAAATGGTGTGCTTGCTGGCTTCCCTGTGTTGGATGTTGAAGTTGAACTATACGACGGTGGATTCCACGCCGTGGATTCATCTGCCATCGCGTTCGAAATCGCAGCTAAAGGTGCTTTCCGTCAATCGATTCCTAAAGCTGGACCTCAACTTATTGAGCCAATCATGAAAGTAGACGTATTCACGCCTGAAGATCATGTTGGTGACGTAATTGGTGACCTTAACCGTCGTCGCGGTATGATTAAAGACCAAGAAGCAGGTGTGACAGGCGTTCGCGTTAAAGCTGACGTACCACTTTCTGAAATGTTCGGTTATATCGGTTCACTTCGTACAATGACATCTGGCCGTGGTCAATTCTCAATGGAATTCAGCCACTACATGCCTTGTCCAAATAACGTTGCTGAAAAAGTTATCGCTGAAACTAAAGAGCGTAACGCTAAGAAGTAATTCTTACTTTTAGCCAACGAATCAAAAACCCGATTTTAGAATCGGGTTTTTTATTTTCTAAATATCGGTTTAGTGTGTGCTTATTCAGACAGACGTGTTCAATGAATAGCGAATAAAAACTAGCCAAATAACCAATGAATAAGGACAGTTTTGGGTAAAAAAATTGTCAAACTTTATGTTTTCCGTTACTGTCGAATAAATCTCTGATGTTATCCATATGGATAAAGAATATAGAGAAATGAGCATCGATTCCCATCTGCGGATCGATAATCAAGGAAGAAGCCAAGGAGGCCCAAATGAAAATCAGCTTAATTTTTTCGTTGCTATTATTCTGTTCCTCAGTTCTAGCAAGCGAACTGCCCATTGAACAATTCTCTAAACACAGTGACTATTTAGATATGACCATCTCTCCCGATGGTAAACATTTGCTTGCACGGGTCCATCATGAAGGTGAAATAAGTCTAATATTCTTAGATGCCAAAAACATGAAAATTATTGGCGGCGTTAGACCGAAAGAAGGAGACATCATTCATTCAGCCCAATGGGTAAGTGATGAGCGAGTGGTATATCAATTCGCTGAAAAACGTATGCAATATGATGCGCCAATGGCAACTGGGGAATTATTTGCGATAAATGTAGACGGAAGCAAACAGGAAATGCTTTATGGATATAGAGCCCGAGACAATGGCGATCGCAATACAAGAACTAAAAAGCGAGAAGCAAGTTATGCTACGCCGGAAATTATCAGCTTATTGGAAAATGACAAAAAGAACATCTTAATTTTAGAGCATCCATGGACTTTGGAGTTCAATAAGCTTTATGACTTGCGCAAAAAACATTCAGTTATTTCTAAGTTAAATATTTTTAATGGCCGTAAAACCAAAGTTGAAGTACTTCCCCATCCTGGCGCTCAAGCGATAGCCAACAAAAACGGCGAAATTAAATTTATGAAATGGACCGATGAAGACTTAGAACCTCATGGTGCATTTAGAAAAAATAATGAAGATGATTGGCAAGAAATTAAAGATGCCTATGGGGTTAATAAAGATTTAATTCCTATTGATACCAGTAATGATAGTAAACAGATTTTTCTAACAGGTAGCTATGGTAGTGCAGACTTAAATACCTATTACGTATTAAACCTAATGGACGGTAAACTTAGCCCGCTGTTTGATAATATGACTGCCGATATCATTTTTAGCAATAAAGATCCTCTAACCAATATGCCTGTCGTTGGTTTTTCCTTTCCTGGTAAACCCCAATACCACTACGTTGAAGGGAATAACACCGCCAAACTACATAAGATGCTAGTTGAAGCCTTTGCAGGGCAGAAAGTAAACATTACCAGCGCGACCCAGGATGGTAAAAAGTTGTTGTTGCATATTTCCAGTGATGTAAACCCTGGGGAATATTATATTTTTGACACTGAGAAAATGGGAGCTGATTTTATTTGGTCAAATCGCTCATGGTTTGACCCTCGCGACATGGCTTCTATGCGGAGCTTCCAATTTACGACTGATGACAACATGGATATTCATGGTTATTTGACCATGCCAAATGATTTGGCAGAAAATGAAAAACCACCAATGGTTGTTGTTATCCACGGTGGCCCACACGGTGTCAGTGAAAGATGGGGATTCGATAGCGAAGTGCAATTTTTAGCTAATCGTGGATATGCCGTGCTACAAGTTAATTTTCGTGGTTCCGGAGGCTACGGTAAACAGTTTGAACGAGCCGGTTATCGCCAATGGGGTGGCAAAATGATAGAAGACATCACCGACGCTACCAAATATATCGTGAACCAAGGGTACGTAGATGGCGATAAAATGTGTGTTTATGGTGCTAGCTACGGCGGGTATGCAGCACTAATGGCTAGCGTTCGTGAACCTGATCTTTTCAACTGCACCATAGGCTACGTGGGAATTTATGATTTAAATTATGCGTATACCGACAGTATTTACATGAAAAGCCACGGCGGTAGAGGTTATTTTGAAAAAGTTCTAGGAACTAACAAAAGAGAGTTAGCTGAGTTTTCACCCGTAAATTACGCAGACAAAATCAAGTCAAATGTTTTGCTGATTCACGGTGAGAAAGACTCTATTGTCTCTGTTAAGAACGCCCATGCTATGTTAAATAGCTTTGAAGCTGTTGGTAAAAAAGTGTCCTATATAAATTTTGAAAAAGCGGGGCACGGTATCTTTCAAGAAGCAGGCCGTAAGCAATTGTACAGCGAGATTGAAAAATTTATCAAACAGAACATCGGTAAATAACCCCATACACTGGCAACGACTTGCGCTGAACAGCAAGCCGTTGCCTATGGTTAAATCAGTACTAGTTCCTATATCAGTTTAACTTCAAAACCCTTACACTATCCCACTATATTTTTCTGACACCAATTGATTTAATCTGTTATGACAATAGCCCAAGGTAAACGCCTCAACAAATACATCAGTGAAACCGGCTTATGTTCTCGCCGTGAGGCAGATAAACTCATCGAACAAAACAGAGTGACCATAAATAACAAAATACCAGAGCTAGGTACCAAGGTTTTTGATGGTGATGAAGTCAGAGTTGACCGTAAATTAATTGGCGCTACACCGACGAACAAATCAGATCGCATTTATATTGCTTACAATAAGCCTGTCGGCATTACTTGTACCACGGAAAGGCACGTAAAAGGCAACATCATTGATGCCATAGGTCACAAACAAAGAATTTTTCCTATAGGCCGTTTAGATAAACCATCTGAAGGATTGATTCTACTCACCAGTGACGGCGACATTGTAAATAAGATATTACGAGCTGAAAACGCCCACGACAAAGAATATGAAGTAACTGTCACTCAGCCTATCAGTGAGCGTTTTTTGAAGCGCATGGCCTCTGGAGTGCCAATTTTAGGCACGGTAACCAAACCTTGCAAAGTAAGTCCGTTAGGAAAATACAAATTTAAAATTATATTAACCCAGGGCTTAAATAGACAAATCCGTCGTATGTGTGAATTTTTGGGGTATGAAGTGAGCAAACTAAAACGTACACGCATTATGCACATTGATTTATCACGGCTATACCCCGGGCAATGGCGCAATTTAACGCCTCATGAAATGCAGACCTTAAATGAGTCTTTAAGAAACTCACAAAAGACTGCCAATATTCACCCACAATAGCAATTTACTATTGTGGGTTATCTCATTGAATTAGCTGTGTGCAGCGGGTAAAAGATCTTGAACAGGTAAAGGCAATAATTTTAAAATTTGGCTGCGGCTCACTTGCCAAAAAGCAGATAACAACAATAATGTACCGCCAATACACAAACCAGTAATAGCAAAGCTATAGCTCACCATTCCGTAGGTTTCTAAAAGTGTAGAAAAAGCATAAATGACATAAACCAATGCGGATACCATAATAGCGCGTCTATCCACTGCAATTGAAATGGTCGCCAGTAAAACGTAGAGGCCAAGAACCAGTAAAGATATTGATAAGCCACCTACACCTTGCAAGATCCCCAAAGAAGTAAATATCGGGTGCACAATAAGTGGCGCAGCAGCTAAATGTAACCAAAACGCAACATCAGAAGAACGAGTTTGACGATTACGATCAGATGCATCCCAATACATGGCTAACCCAAAAATGCCTAATCCTACACACAACAATAAAGGATTTACCCAAGTAACAGCATTAGGTATTAATACCAATATCAGTGCGATTATACTGCTGCTAATTGCCGCAGCGCCTGCAGCAACAGTAATAGGTACGCGAAAACGTCGCCAATGCAAAACAGCGGCGACGGCACTGAGAGCGCCAGCAATTAAAAATGCCATTTCATTCGGTTGCTGTTGAATCACCAGCGGCGAAGCAAAGACACCACCTAAAAATGTTAACAACAACATAATTGCTGGTAAGGCCATGCGTCGCTTCAAAACAAAAAATTCAGATAACAACCAAGAAGCAATTGCTACCCCAATGGTCCCTAACAACGGCGATACATGGTAGCCAAGAAATCCAATTGATGCCAAAAGTAAGCCGCTTGCGATCACCACAAAGATATCGTTAAAACCACTAATTAAGCGAAAGTTTTCTTCATCTGCAAGTGAGGTATTTTTAATTTTGGCAACATAACTTTTAAACTGTGAAACCGAATCATCCGTAAATATTCCGGCCTCCACGGCTTGTTTCAAGTCTTCATCGTTATACATAGAATGGCTCCAATTGTTATTCTTGGTTTGGTTCGCTTTATGAATGGATAAATCCACGTCTTGATTACAACAAGGGAACCAAATGCAATAAGCGAACCATTAAAGATAGCTCAGTATTTTCAACCACTTACATAAATCTATGGTTCATAGAGGCTAGACTAGTTAATACGCTTAGCGAAAAAGTAGTGAATTTAACCACAGTTGAATAGTTAAGGTGATATAACGGTTTCCCAATTCCAATCAAATGGGGGCAATCCTATTCCTTCTATCAACCTCTGATATTCAGTACGATTCAGCGCTTTTGCCACCACTTTATATTGAGATCTATATTTAACGGCACGAGTGGTCAGTAAATCAAAACGTTTGTCGGCATTTTCAGAAAAATCCACGTCACGCAACTTTTCAATACGAATACTAGTGTTGTAATACTCCACTACGTATTCTAAAAGGCGATTTTGAATTAATAACATTTTTTTATTCAGCAGATGCACACAAATACCGTTTTCGACAATGGCGTTAGAAAATCCTTTTTCGGTGAAATCTGTGGCACTTTGAGCCAAACTTAAAGACGTTTTCCAATACTGAGTAATTAGCTGCAAATATCTAGTCGATATACGCTGATTTTGCTGAATTTTTTGCGAGTTCAACTCTTCCAAAATGTCTTCAAAGAGCATATCAAGGGTAACAAGCAAACGATTAAAGTTAGACATTTTATGTTTTGTGGCGGCAAAACCTAAAGGCTATATCCTGACAGCACAATTGGTCAAGTACCCTTATTGCTAAATTCCGTTAAAATGGCTTTAGCCCCGCAGCGCATTGGAAACATTCCATGGCCTGTAGGCGGCGGCTTTAGCCCCGCAGCGTATTGGAAACATTCCATGGCCTGTAGGCGGGTGCTTTAGCCCCGCAGCGCATTTGAAATATTCCATGGCCTGTAGGCGGCGGCTTTAGCCCCGCAGCGTATTGGAAACATTCCATAACCTGTAGGCGGCGGCTTTAGCCCCGCAGCGCATTGGAAACATTCCATGGCCTGTAGGCGGCGGCTTTAGCCCCGCGCTAAATGGTAATATTCCATGGCCTGAAGACCATGCTACAAAATTGTAGGCGGCGGCTTTAGCCCCGTAGCGTATTGGAAACATTCCATGGCCTGTAGGCGGCGGCTTTAGCCCCGCAGCGTATTGGAAACATTCCATAACCTGTAGGCGACGGCTTTAGCCCCGCAGCGCATTGGAAACATTCCATAACCTGTAGGCGGGTGCTTTAGCCCCGTGACGTGTTTGAAACATTCCATGGCCTGAAGACCATGCTACAAAATTGTAGGCCTAAAACAAAAAAGCCGCTCTAGGAGCGGCTTTCTTAATATTTTAGCTATTATCGAGATTAAGCGATGATTTTAGCTACAACACCTGCACCAACAGTACGGCCACCTTCACGGATTG
>NZ_JAUORV010000027.1 GCF_030548205.1 Aliiglaciecola sp. 3_MG-2023
ACCTTCGTAGTTATCTTTAAGGATAACGTTAACAACACCAGCCATCGCATCAGAACCATAAACAGAAGAACCACCTTCAGTCATGATATCAATACGCTCTACAGCAGCAAAAGGAATGGCGTTAAGGTTAGCAGAAGCACCACCTAGCGTAGGTGAACCTGGGAAACGACGACCGTTCAATAGAACGAGTGTACGTTGAGAACCAGCACCACGAAGGTCAATGGTTGCTTGTGACTGAGCTGAGCTACCTGAACGCTCCGAGAAAGAACCGAACGAGTTCAAAGAACTGCTACGAAGTGCATCAGCAACTGAGAAATCACCTTCTAATTTAATATCAGCTGCGCTGATAGAAATTACTGGAGATGCGCCTTCAAGGTCAGAACGTTGGATACGTGAACCGGTTACAGAGATTTTCTCTACGCCAGCTGAATCTTGTGCAACAGCTGTTGCAGGAGCCAATACTGCAGTAGAAGCAGCACCGACAGCTAGAGCTAGACGAATTGACTTCGTTAACTTTGAATTTGTATACATGTATGTCTCCCTGGACCACTATTATATAGTGTTAGTTTTATCGCTTATGCGACTTTTTATTAGTAAGGTAGTGAACCTCGCATTGAATAATAAACACATCATAGTGCTGTGGTCAACTCGTTGTATTAGCCTATTCCATAAAAGTTCAATATATTTCATTAGGGAATAAGTAACTAAAAGTTTACGCTTTCAATTGAGTCTAAATTCAAATTAATTGCTTCTTCTGATTACTCAGAAAATTTTCAAATAGAAAAACCTCCGACCAGTAAGGGGCGAATTAACCCGCCCCACCTCGCTACTGCGACTTAAAAACCCACCAACACACCCTGTAACATATTGAAATTAAAATACATATTTCAAACCAGCTGAGTTTAACTCATACCTTGGGATAGTCTTTTTTTAATTTTAATAAATGGTTTTCAATACCCAATTGGCAAGACTCAACTCACTTAGTCCCTTCAATAAAGGGGTGTTAAAAGCTTGTTAAAATGCCCTCAGAATATTTGATGAATATCATTGATGTTTTTTTTAAGGCTAAATTACCCTGATTGCAGCTATTGACTATAAATCAGTCAGCTCACCACTTTCACACTTAGCTGTTGGTATTATCAAACGATTCCACTAAGCTAATGCTTTGTACATAATATTAAATTGAGCGAGAGCCCGTATTAATGAAACTTGATGATGACATCCACAATTATTATGAACATCTTTTGTTAGAAAGAATTGAATCCTTGGATTTGAATGATCTTAAAAATTCAGACTATATAGCAGACTTGTGTTGTCTAGCACTCAATCAGCTGCCACCTAGGTACATTCGTTTCGATGTCGATATGTCTTTTTACCTTCCGCAAAGTGAACGTCAGCAAATGGAAGCTAAAGTAGATGAAGCAATCACTAAAGCAATGAGCTATTTAGATAATCCGAAGCCAGAAAATTCATAGAGGTTATTGGTTTAGAGTGGGTTTAGAGTGGGTTTAGATATACTACTCGGGGAAGTGTAGATTGGGTGGCGGCCCCTCAGCCACATTCCGGCACATGAGTCGTCTGCTGCGGCTGCTCCCTTCCGGGCCTGACCGATTTCACAGAGTATCATTGCGGAAGGACCAAAAGGCCACCATAGAAACTCGAATTCAAGATCTTAACTAAGAGTCATTGAATCGGCGCGCATTATGACCAAAGCCGTATTAATATGCAAGGTTGAATTCACTTACTGCTGTCTAGTTGCTGAATTTTCATTCTACAACTAGACGAAACCTCAAAACACGCCGTGTAAAATAATCTAGTTTAATAAAAAACGTTCTTCTGCCATACGGTTAGAAATCACATTAGTTGCCTGCTGCTCTGTTTCTGCGCGCTTATATATTTGCGTTAGCGTATCCGCTATACCTTCTATATGGCTGCGCATTGCATCTGCAGTACTCAGCATCCGTTGATGATAGATATCGATAACACCACCAGCATTGATAACATAATCAGGTGCATATAAGATGCCTTTGTCACGTAATAACGCCCCCATAGACTCTTGGGACAGTTGATTGTTAGCCGCCCCAGCAATCACTTTCGCTCTTATTCTGCTTAAGGTCTGTTGATTAACGGAAGCGCCCATGGCACAAGGCGCATAAACATCCACATCAAGATCAAAGATGTCATCGGGTGCAACGGCTGTAGCAGCAAACTTTTCAACGGCTAGATTCACATTATCAGGATAAATATCGGTAACATATAATTTTGCGCCGTGTTGATGCAAATGTTCAGCCAAACGAAATCCTACATGCCCCATACCCTGAATTGCGACTTTAACCCCTTGCAAGTCTGAACCCAGTGCATATTTCACTGACGCTTGTAAACCCTTAAAGACACCATAAGCAGTTGAAGGAGCTGGATTGCCATCGGCTTCACCACCATCAACACGGTATTTTGCTTGAATTCCAGATACGTGTTCTGTGTTCTGGGCCATTAATTTAATATCCGTCACTGCAATCCCAGAATCTTCTGCTGTGATATAACGACCGCCCATTTGCTCCACAAAGGTGCCCATGGCCGCCATAAGCTCTGGACTTTTTTGGGTTCGCGGATCTCCAATAATGACAGCCTTACCGCCACCTAATTTAAGTTGCGCCATCGCTGCTTTATATGTCATTCCTTTTGACAACCTTAGCACATCATTGAGGGCTTCAGCACTGCTGGCATAAGGCCACATTCTGCACCCACCGAGTGATGGACCAAGATTGGTGTTATGCACTGCAATAATGGCTTGCAAACCTGTTTTTTGGTCATTAAAAAACGCCACTTGTTCATGGCCATCAAACTCTAAGTGATCGAACACTGACATGATTAAACCTTTTAATTAGATTGTTATTTTAAGCGTATAGTAACGCAAGGTTCTGAGGATATGTTTTGCTAAGAATTTTACGCAAATCGAAAACGCGCAATTGTGTAACGATTGAATTCCAACATTTAGGATAATTATCCTAGTATCTTTCCTTGAAAAAGATAGAGATTTTGCGCATGCTCCACTATTAAATAAAATAATCCATTTTTGACAAGATCATCTTATGAAGTTTGATAAATTTGACCGTGAAATTCTACGAGTTTTACAAAAAGACGCCACTGTATCCATGGCCGAACTAAGCCAAAAAGTGGGCTTGTCTCACACCCCCTGCTGGCGTCGCGTTAAACGTATGGAAGCTGAGGGTATTATTAAGCAGAAAGTGACTATTTTAGATAACAAAAAGCTCAACCTCGGTGTGTCGGTGTTTATTTATGTGACTTTGAAAAATCACGATGGTGAATCACTCAACGAATTTGAAGCATCTGTGCAAAGCATTGATGAAATCGTAGAGTGTCACACCACCAGTGGCGATAAAGATTATCTATTAAAAGTAATAGTCGAGAGTATTGAAGAATATGAGCATCTACTGAAAAGTAAGCTAACTAACTTACCCCTAGTAGATCATCTGAGCTCCACCTTTGCCCTTAAACAAGTTAAGAACACCACTGAGCTACCCATTAAAAATATATAACCTTAGGTCAAATTGCATCGACTTGATTTTCAGGTTTGGCATCAATAAACGCCTGTAGTTGATTACAATTGTCTGCGACACGTTGAATTAACGGAAATTGCGACATTTCTACGCCGAATCGCTCGGCGTTATAAACTTGCGGTATTAAACAGACGTCAGCCATACTGAGGTCAAAACCAAAACAATAATCGGCAACAGTATTTGTCAGCCTTTTTTCAATTCCTTTAAATCCTGTTTCAATCCAATGTCGACACCAATTAGCATTGTCTTCATCGGAGGATTGAAAGGTAGTGTTAAGGTGGCGCAATATACGCAAGTTTGTAACCGGCTGCACATCACAAGCGATATCCTGAGCAAATGCACGTACTCTAGCCCTGTCTAAACGGTGGATAGGCACTAATTTTATCGGCTCTTCATAACGCTCATCAATATATTCAATGATCGCCATAGACTGGTTGAGGAAAATATCTTCATCATCATCCACAAAAGTAGGCACCAAGTGTGCTGGATTAAGGGCACTATATTCATCACTGAATTGCGCGCCACCATTTTTTGCTAAATTGACCGGAACATAGGTGTAATCTAATTGCTTTATATTCAGTGCAATTCGAGCCCGATAGGAAGCTGAAGAACGCCAGTAACCGTGTAAATATAAACTCATTTTTTTGTCTCCATGAACTCAGTATATGCCATGTATCATCACACCTCGAGGTTAACCTAATTTGCCTTAACAATTTTTAGTTCGATACTGCCGAAGATAGAATTTCCCCCCTCGTCTTTCATTTCTATTTTAATCTGATCACCAAATTTCATAAACTCAGTACTAGGTTTACCGTCTCGAATTGTTTCGATCATTCTCACTTCAGCGATACAAGAATATCCTACCCCCCCTTCTTCAATGCTGGTTCCATATTCTGTACCTTGTTTGTTCGATACGGTACCTGAACCAATAATAGTACCGGCACCCAAATTACGGCTTTTGGCTGCATGGGCGACTAACTGGGAAAAGTCAAACGTCATATCGATACCTGCCTCAGGACAGCCAAATAGTTTATGGTTATATTCAGAGATCAACGGCAAATGCACTTTATTATCAATCCATTTATCGCCTAGCTCATCAGGGGTGACGGCCACAGGTGAAAAAGCAGAAGCGGGTTTGGATTGAAAAAAGCCAAAACCTTTAGCTAGCTCACCAGGAATTAAGCCCCTTAAAGAAACATCATTAACTAGCATAATTAATTTAATATGTTGGCCGCTATTCTCAGCTGATGTCCCCATAGGCACATCATCAGTAACTATGGCCACCTCAGCTTCAAAATCGATTCCCCATTGATCACTGGGTAACGCAACATTGTCAGTGGGGCCAATAAAGTCATCAGAACCACCTTGATAAATTAAGGGGTCGCTCCAAAAGCTGTCGGGAATTTCTGCACCTCTGGCTTTTCGAACTAATTCCACATGATTAACATAGGCGCTTCCGTCTGCCCATTGGTAGGCTCTTGGGAGGGGGGATTCACATTTTTTGCTGTCAAAAGACAATGTGTCCTTGAGTGTTCCGGCATTCAATTGTTGGTACACTGATTCAAGTTTAGGACTCATCTGCGTCCAATTGTCTAAAGCCTGCTGCAAAGTGCTAGCAATATCAGTGACCAAAACACACTGAGTAAGGGATTTATTTACTACCACTAACTGACCATCTCGGTTCGCGTTTTTATAACTTGCTAATTTCATGGCAATCCTTTGAAATATCTATTTAACTTGCCAACTATTTACATAGTCAGAATTTTCAACCAATGGGGCAACTTCCGCTACTTGCAAAGCATCTCGTGTATCTAACATCACCGCCACTTCATCTGTGAAGGTCTTTTCATGAGCCTTACCCGCAGCAAAGGCTTTAGGGTGAGGTCCATGTGTAAATCCCGCTGGATGAAATGTGACCATGCCTTTTTCAATATTGTCACGGGAGAAAAAATCGCCTTGGTGATAAAACAAGACTTCATCATAATCGTCGTTATTATGATAAAACGGCACTTTCAATGCACCGGGATCACTCTCAATCGGCCTGGGTACAAAGGTGCAAATTACAAACCTATTAGCAACAAAAGTGGTATGGGCAGACGGCGGCAAATGATATCGATGGCTCATTACTGGACGAATATCTCGCCAATTAATTCGTACTACACTTAAATCACCATGCCAGCCTATGGCATCTAAAGGATTAAACGGATAGGTAACCTCAGAGATTTGGTTGTGGCGTTTTATCTCCACTTGCCATTTCTGTTCACTGTATTGGGCTTTAAATTTTTCATTTATTTCAGGGACATCTAACATGCCGGCATCAAAAATAGCATGGGGACCTAGTATCCCTTTTTCAGGTAGTTGGTAGCTATCGTTGGTCGCTTCAATCATTAGAATTTGCATTTGAGCATTAGGCTCTATTCGCCACAATGTCGAACGGGGGATCACCACGTAATCCCCTTCTTTTATGGATAAATGTCCATAATCGCAATACAACTGTCCTGCACCTTGATGAATAAACAATAATTCATCGCCATCAGCATTTCTGGCAAGTTTTTCCATTGGGGCCTGACAATGCCAGATGCGATATCGACAATGAACATTGAATAAGATGTCTGGAACACTCCATGGAGAGTTACCGTTTATCGCCACATTTTTTTGTGGTAACAAATTTAAATCAAATGCCCTTGGTCGCAAAGGGCCTTGCCAATCTATCCACCCTGTTGGCGCATGGGTATGATGCAAGTGTGTGGCAGGTCCAAAAAATCCATTGCGGCCAATTTCGCGCTCGAAAATAGCTTGCTCAGGAAAATCAGCGTGGGCTTGTCGAGAGCTAGTGCCCGCTTGCTGAGGGAAATGAATCCATTTACGCATCAGACTTCTCGCCGTTATTTTCGATCACACCTCGTCTAATTTGATCTTGTTCAATTGACTCAAACAAGGCTTTGAAGTTGCCCTCCCCAAACCCTTCATTGCCTTTGCGTTGAATGATTTCGAAAAATACAGGGCCAATCACAGTGTCAGTAAATATTTGTAATAAAATACCGTCTTTCATTGGGGCACCATCAATTAACACTTTGAGCTCTTGTAAGGTGGCTAAATCTTCACCATGCCCTTCCACTCGTTTATCGACATTCTCATAATAGGTATCTGGGGTGTCCATAAATTTTAATCCACGGGCTTTCAAGGTACGCACTGTGTCGTAGATATCTTCCGTGGATAAAGCGATATGTTGAATTCCTTCCCCATTGTATTCACGGATAAATTCTTCGATTTGTGATTTATCATCTGATGATTCGTTAATGGGGATTCGAATTTTACCGCAGGGCGACGTCATGGCTTTGCTCACCAATCCGGTTAACTTGCCTTCAATATCGAAATAACGGATCTCCCGGAAGTTACCAATGCGCTCGTAAAAGTTTGCCCATACCGCCATATTTCCGCGTTTAACATTGTGAGTAAGATGATCAAGAACCGCTAAACCCGCATTGGCACTTTGCATCCGTTCTTGCCAGTCAGGATAAAATTTGAAATCAATACTATAGATTGATTCATCTCCATAACGATCAACAAAATACAAAGTACTTTCGCCAATGCCGTACACAGCAGGAATATTAAGCTCCATCGCGCCTAAATTACCGATAAATTGTTTAGCACCATTTTTAACTGCATGTTGCAATGCTTTACCTGCATCCTTCACGCGAAAAGCCATCCCGCATACACTCGGTCCCCTTAATCGCGCAAATTCCTCGGCTTGGGAAGCCGGCTCAGCATTGACAATAAAATTGATGTCCCCTTGTTTGAATAGCCAAACGCGCTTGGAACGATGTTGGGCAACTTCTGCAAAACCCAGAGAGATAAATAGATCTTTAAGATCCTGAATACCCTTATCATCTGCAGCGGTATATTCCACGAATTCGAAGCCATCACATTGTAAAGGGTTATAGTGAATATCAGTTGTCATTGCTCTTTCTCACAAAAAATTAAACAAGTAGAAGGCTATACTTAAGCTTATTATTTGCCAGAACTGAAGAGTCCGCATTGGGATAGCAATTTACTGAAAACTGCATTTTTTGTAACGTAATTTTTACATTTTGAAGGGGACATTAAAAAGCCGCTAAAAAGCGGCTGTTTGTGTCAACAATAATGAACATTGCTAAACATAACTGTATCTATATTTTTACAGTCTTCTTGTTGATCCCATACTCTCTTAATTTGTTGGCAATTGCGGTATGGCTTAAACCTAACTTTTTGGCAAGTTGACGGGTACTAGGGTAATAAGGGTAGAGACGTCTCAACAAACTTTTCTCGTAGCGCTTTACCTCTTCTTCTAATGAGCCCTCAAATTCCTCGGGTACGAAATTCAAATTGGTTGAACTACTGGGCAATTGAATATGCTCTTTACACATTTCATTGCCTTCAAGTAAAGACAATGCGCGATAAAGGGCGTTTTCAAGTTGTCTAACATTGCCTGGCCATGAATATGATTGTAGATAATCGACACAAGACTTACTTAATTTAGGTGCCCGACGACCGAGTTTCATGCAATGTTGCTTAATGAATCTATCAGCCAATGGGATAATATCGGATTTACGCTCACGCAATGCAGGTACAGTTAAACTCAACACATTGAGACGATAATAAAGATCTTCTCGAAACTGTCCCTCCTCTACCAGTTTGGCTAGATCTTTTTGGGTTGTGCAAACGATTCTTACGTCTACTGTCACTTCGTTGCTGTCACCCACTCTGCGGAAAGTGCCATTTTGCAATACACGTAACAGTTTCGATTGAAGATGATCTGACATATCACCCACTTCGTCTAAGAAAAGGGTTCCACCTTTGGCTTGTTCTAGAATTCCAGCTTTACCTTCTGCTTGACCAAATTCACCAGGGGCATAACCAAATAACTCGGTTTCAGCGACATTATCGGGCAAAGAAGCACAGTTGAGCGGTAAAAATTGCCCACTAGCTCTACGGCTAGCTTCATGACAGGCTCTGGCTAACATTTCTTTGCCCGTGCCCGTTTCACCAAATATCAAAATAGGCCCGTCTAATTCAGCCATACGAGTGGCTTCTTTGACGACCTTTTTCATGATGTTGCTGCTTGCTTGCACGGAAGCAAAACTATCGTTACTGATTTGATGAAAAACCGTCAGTTGCTGTTCTAATCTAAATTCAGATTTAAGCATCAGTAAAGCGCCAGCTAGAATAGACGAACCTCCCGCATCAGGGATCATGACGGGTAATATATCCGCTAAAAAATCCTGCTCTAAAAAACTCACTTTTTGAGTTTGTGCGGCTAATGGATTACCTTCAAACCATTTTTGAAAAGTAAACCCACGCACGTATTCGCTAATTTCTTCCCCTAGTAAACTTTCGGTACTTTGTTCAACACTGGCAGTAACCGCTTCGTTAACCAGTAAAATCCGTCCTCTGGTATCTAAAGAGAATATGGGATCAGGCAAAGTCTGTAACAGAGCACGAAGTTGATTTTGTTCCCTCTCAATTGGCATAAAAGGAGTCGTTTTAACATCTTCGATGCCTTTAATACGCCTAATTTCTGGCATAAACTGTTGAAAATCTTCAAATTTAATATTTGGGAAATTTAAAAATATTTTTCCAGCAATATCTATTTCAATACCACGTAAGTCAATTTCGTAATTGACTAATATGTCTAATACATCTTGAGCTATGCCCAATCTGTCCTGACAAATAATTTCCAATCGCATACTGTCACGATCCATTTCAAAAGGTGTAAAGATATTATTACAAATATTGAGGGTTGTCTTCAATTTCGCTGAGGTGATTAACCTAAATTTAAGACAAAATGAAAAAAACACGCTTTTTGCTTATAACCGCTTAAAACAAAAAGTCGTGTTTAGTCTAGGTGGTAATTTTTACCTTTGCTCGTGAAATTAACTAACTAACTTATCCTTAGCTTCAAATAGCGGTGCTTTCAAACCCAATTTTTTAGCGGTATTCACCAAAGCCATAATGTCGAGTTGAGTTAACTCAAACAATTGCTCAAAGTGATTTAGGGTAAAATAGATTGGCTGCATAATGTCAATCCGATAGGGTGTGCGCAATGCTTCAAGTGGAGACATTTTTTGTCTAATGGGTTTATCACTTTCTAACGCATAAATTGTCTCACTAGGAGAAGATAAGATCCCGCCACCATAAATACGCATTCCTGCAGAAGTATGCAGCAAACCGAATTCAACAGTAAACCAATATAAACGGGCTAAGTAGGCGCGATCTTGTTTACTGGCGGCTAATCCCAATTTACCGTAAGTATGGGTAAAGTGAGCAAATGAGGGATTTGTTAACAACGGGCAATGACCGAATATCTCATGAAAAATATCCGGCTCTTGAAGATAATCAAAATCTTCTCGATTGCGGATAAAGGTTGCTACCGGAAACTTTTTATTCGCCAATAAAGTAAAAAATGCGTCGAAATTAATCAGAGAAGGCACTTGTTCTACTTGCCATCCCGTAGTCGAAGCAAGCACTTGATTAACTTCACCTAACTGCGGAACTCTAGCAGCAGGAAGATTAAGTAAATTTAAGCCCTCCATAAACTCATCACAAGCTCTATTTTGAATAATGTCTATTTGTCGTTGGTATAAGTCTTCCCATATAGAATTTTCAGTCTCCGACCAATCGACTAACCCATTTTCATCCATTTCACGGGAATAGTATTTTGTTGCTTTTGCCATTAGTATTCCTCGACTTCCAGTTATTCGAAAGTCTTATTCTGTGCACTTTAGCAGGTCTTTTTTTGCCGTTAACTAGCACTGCAGAAAAATTCCTGTTGCTAAATATCAATACCCTTAAGTCTACTTAAATCAACATAAAGGAACAGAAACTGAGGCATATACAACTTATCAAAAAATGTAACAATATTTTTACATCTATAGCTATTTTATTCGCATATTCAAAAACTTATGAAGTGACTTTTTTCAAATCGGCAAGCAATTGTTGGCTTAGTTTGGACAATCCAGGGGGTTTACTTGCAATCCAGGGTAATGGGCGACAGGCATGCATAGCTTTTATTCCGATTCGGGTAGTTAACACACCAGCACCTAGGCCTTGTGCGACCCTTGAAGATAACTTTCCGGTAACGCCAGCTCCTAGCGCATAATTCCCCGCGTCACTAATAATCTCTGCTGCGCCTGCAATCAACATCGACTTGAATACCCGTTTAATTAAACTAATTCTGCCCCAGTATCCTAGCTCAATACCATAACACTGACTTACTTGTTTGAGCATCACCAAATTGCGCCATAAAACAACTATCATATCCAGCAACGCAAACGGGCTGACGGCAATCATAGCGGCAGATGCAGAAGCATGTTTGGTCACACAGCCTAAAGCTTTTTCATCAACTTTTTGCAGTACTTTGTGCTCAAATAATTGTAGAACTTCACTATCAACATGATGGGCCTGCAAGGCATTTTTCCATTGACTAATTTCTGTTTGGTATTCTTCAGCGGGCAGATTTGCAATAAGTTTTTCACAAAAGCCTTCCGATTGGCCAATGGTTGGAGCATTAATCAATTGCTGAGCTTGTTGTTTAAATTCGTCATGGCGCTTCAGGTGAGCCAGACCTCGCCATTGGGAAAAGAGTTCTTTACCTGCCAGAATAACAATCAGTGAAAACAAGATAAGCCAAATAGCAGATAAGTAATCTTCAGATACAATTACTTCTCGAATAAACAAGGCCAACTCAACGCAGCCAAGTCCTAGCATCAACACTAACACCCAAAATAATTTAGAGCTTTTCGCACTTTTTACACTTGGAGGCGCTTCGAAGTCATCGTCGCGCTCTGCTACAGGCTCACTTTCTTGCCATTGGATATCGGTGGCTAACAGTGTCGCTGGCTTGATTTCATTCGCGTATTCTTGTTCGAGTTCTGTGGTACTATTTTCCTCGGCTTCTTCCAGAATTAAGCTAGATTGAATACTGTCTTCCATGGGTTGTTTTGATTGATTCATTATTTCACTCCAGCTTGTCGCCCAGCACAAATTGTAAAACGTGATCTAAACGAATATGTGGAAAGGCTTGTTTATTATCATTTTTTGGCATGGGTCGAAAATTCGGAAAAGCAAACCCTTGATGCTGCCAAAATGATTGTTGTGGACATTCTTTAGGCACTTCGCCAGGAAACAAGGTCATCGACTTGCCTTCAATTGTTGTGCCCTTGAGCACCTGGACTGGCTCGCCGTTTAACATACTACTTCCAACTTGCGAGGTTCGAATGGCGCTAAAAGCAGTGGACTCGGTTTCGACTCCTTCATATTGAATATGTTGCCTAGCTTCATGGATCATGGACTCTAACAGCATCACTAAATTAGATTGTTGCTCAGGGGTAATATGATCGGATTTACTCGCAGCGAACATCAACCTGTCGATATTAGGCGAAAATATCCGTTTCAAAATATTGCTAGTGCCATAGTGAAAACTGCCCAATAACCAATTAATGGCTTTGCGCAAATCATTGAAACTATGGGCTCCCATATTTAGCGCAGATAAACAATCGACTAAGATAATTTGCCGGTCAAAGCGTTTAAAGTGCTTTTTATAAAATGGTTTAATCACTTTCTTTTGGTATTGCTCAAATCGACTGGTTAACAAATCTAACAATTCACTGTTTTGACCTTCATTGCGATTCTCTGATACCAATTTAAGCTGAGTTGGCGTCAATGGAAAAAACTGCAACACCGGCGCACCTACCAATTCCCCGGGAAGTACAAAACGACCCGGTTGAATTAGCTGAAACCCTTGCTCTTTGCAATCATGCAGGAATTGGGTAAACACCTCAGAAATATGCTGAATTTGCATTTCATCTGGCGTGTCACTGACATCCAAAGTCGCTAACTCAGATTTAAATTTTTCAGCCAATGAACTCTTGATTGGATCATGCAAATCGTCCCAAAAATTTTGGCACCACTGTAAGTAATCCAGTTCTAATAAGGGTAAATCGAGCAGCCATTCACCGGGGTAATCGGTAATATCAAGGGTCAGAGTACTGTACTCTGAAACCAATCTGCGCAGACGTGATTGATTACGATATTTAATCAACAGTCGCACCTGAGAAACGCCGTTGGTAGACGCTGGCCAACATGGCGGTTGGCTATTAAGACTCTCTAGCCCTTGTTCATATGCAAATCGAGCGACAGTCACATCGGGTTGTACATCACGCTTAACACCGATTAGGCGGTTTTCTGATACCACTGAAAAAAATGGTAGTTCAGCTGAATCTCGCGCGTTCAACAATTGATTAACTAACGAAGTAATAAATGCTGTTTTGCCACTTTTACTTAGACCCGTAACCGCCAGACTAACGTGATGATCCATCAAACGGTGTCCTAGTACTTTAGCTTGGTCTTGAAAGCGTTGCATCGAAGCGTTTTGGGTTAGTTTAGATAACAATCAAATGACTCCTGAAATCACAAAACAGATTAGCGGGGATGTAGTGTAAAGAATATTACCTGTGTTTGATTGAGAAACAACCATTGTCCCTATCGTTACTTGCTCTATACCAGACAATTACACGTCGGATAAATCAACTGCACCTGAAGAAAAAGATTCATAGTGCAGCAAAGATAGGAACGTCCAAATTGTTCACTCAATATTTGACTAAAGTTTATTAATTTCTCTATTTAACTGAAATTCAGACGATGTCACATAGGTTTCAATCTTTCTCAACCGAGCTTCAGTACGCAAATACTGTTGCTTGATGTCGTAAAAAGCTTGTTTAGGTGGTTCTCCTGCCTGCCAAACCTTTGCCTTCACTGAAACTTTTTTATCTGCATCGTCTATATCATTATGCCAACCTTTAACGCCAGATTTACCGTGGAAGTGGTGTTGGCTGTGGACAGCATGCTTAGATTCAGGTGTTTTTTTGTCTAAAATGAACCAAGCAGCGATATAAAATACGGGAATAAATGGCCCAGCTAGTAACAACATTGCAGCTACGGCCGCAATGCGAACTAACCATGTCTCTATGCCAAAGTAGTCAGCAATCCCTGCACAGACTCCGGCTATTTTTCCATTTTCCGAATCCCGTTGTAATTGCTTGCGTGCTGTCATGACTTATTTCTCCAATCAGGTGATTCAGCATCCAAAATCGCTTCTAATGTCTGAATACGATCTGCCATTAACTCAGCTTTGTTGGATAACTCCTGTAATGACTTATATTCTTCTTCAGATAATCCTTGGCTGACCTGCTTTTTACTTCGATAATGCAATATCAACCAAATAGGTGCGACAATTATCATGAAAATAATAGTAGGCACACCTACAGTTACAATCAATATATCTTCCACAGTATTACTCCTTCCTGGCTACTACTTTTATTTTTTAGCTTTTGTATTTTTTGTCTGTACTTTTTTCTTAAGTGCCGCCAGCTCATCATCAATCACATCGTCTGATTCCAAATCGGCAAATTCATCCGCTAAGGTTTTCTTGCCTAAATCATAGGCATCAACTTGTGATTCTAAATCATCAATTTTACGCTCGTATTGCTCAAAACGTCCCATCGCGGCATCGACTTTACTACTATCTAAAGTGCGTTTCACCTCTAGGCGAGAACTCACCGTCTTCTGACGCATAATAATGGTTTTCTGACGAGCTTTAGCATCTGCCAACTTGTCTTGTAATTGACCAATCTCACCTTGCAACTTACTGATTTGTTCATCAATTAAAGTCAATTCCTTTGCAAGAGATTCACTGTGTTCAACACATTTTTTCTTCTCTTGTAAGGCTGCTCTTGCCAGATCTTCACGATCTTTGCTCAACGCTAATTCTGCTTTTGCTTGCCAATCCTCTGCCTCACCCGTCAATTTGGTGATTTGCGAGCTAATGTCCTTTTTGTTGGCTAAGGTTTTAGCTGAGGCAGAACGCACTTCAACTAATGTATCTTCCATTTCTTGAATAATCAGGCGAACCATTTTTTCTGGATCTTCAGCCTTATCAAGTAATGAATTAATGTTTGAGTTCACTATGTCTGTAAAACGCGAGAAGATACCCATAATCTTTTCCTCTACTTCAAGTTATCGAATAATTAAATGCTTTTGGCATTTGCTGTGTTTACTTATTCAATATACAGGCCAACTAATTAATTCAGATTAAGTTTATGATTTTTAAATAAAAATAATTTTATTCCTTAACATTGTGATTTTAGCGTATTATGATATCAACCACATATTAGCGGATTAGACCACTTTTTATTTTGATGCACACATTAATAGGTTAACGGTATTGCTGTTATCTCTCCCTAAGCCTGTGTACATAGTCGAATAGAGTCAACTAATCAGCACAACTTTCAAACAGAGGACATCTGTCAATGAGCCGATTCCGTCAACAAGACAATCTGCTGGGACAATCAAACAGCTTCCTTGAAGTGCTTGAACAAATCTCACAAATTGCGCCCCTGAACAAACCCGTTTTAATTATTGGTGAACGAGGAACGGGGAAAGAACTGGTTGCCGCCCGACTACATTATTTATCTAAACGTTGGGAACAAAACTATTTAAAGCTCAATTGTGCAGCCCTGAGTGAAAGTCTATTAGAAACCGAACTTTTTGGATATGAAGCGGGTGCATTTACCGGCGCACAAAAGCGTCGTGAAGGTCGTTTCGAGGTGGCAAACAATGGCACCCTATTTTTAGACGAGCTCGCTAATACCTCTGGGCTGATCCAAGAAAAACTGCTCAGGGTTATAGAGTATGGTGAATTTGAACGAGTAGGTGGCTCTCGTTCGGTAAAAGTAGATGTGAGAATTGTAGCGGCAACTAACGAAGACCTCCCTTCTTTAGCTGAATCGGGAGAATTCAGACCGGATTTGCTAGACCGTCTAGCTTTCGATGTTATTACCCTTCCCCCGCTACGGGAACGCTTAGATGATATTATGATGCTGGCCGAGCATTTTGCTATCAACATGGCTCGTGAATTGGAAATGGAGTTATTTAGTGGCTTTACTGAAAAAGCCAAACGCACGTTACTTGAATATGAATGGCCAGGTAACATTCGTGAATTGAAAAATGTTGTAGAACGGGCAGTATATCGCAGTAATAATCCCCATGTACCTGTTCATCAAATCATCATAGATCCCTTTGAATCAATGTATCGGCCTACAGGCAGAATCAAAACTCAAGACAGAATTACAGCAGTCGCACCTGTGCCCGCGGTAACTCAGCCCACTCAGCAAGACAGTTCACACAGCACTGATCAACCCAATGTAGCTAAAGAAGATTTAAAAGCCGTGCAGTTCCCTGTTGATTTGAAAACCTTATCTCAAGATTTTGAAATTGATCTGATAAAACAAGCCTTGTCAGATAGCCAATTTAATCAAAAAAAGACCGCAGAGAAACTATCTTTGACGTATCATCAATTACGTGGTTATTTAAAAAAGTATAATTTGTTGGACAGTTCCCCAGAAGATATAGAAGATTAAGGTGATGCACTTTAAAAACGCTAATCAATTGGTTCGTACCATTATTGCCGGATGCTCTGCCGTCGCTGCGCTAGCGTTAAGCGGGTGTTTTGACACAACCTTAGAATCATCACCTGTGACGGGAGTCATATATTGCTCTGAAGGCAACCCCACAAGCTTTAATCCACAACTGGATACTTCCAGCACAACCTCTGATGCCTCTTCCCATCAAATATACGATCGATTGCTTAATTTTGATCCCCAATCAGGAAAGATTGTTCCTGCTCTAGCCAGTAGTTGGCTGATTAGTAACGATGGTTTAACCTACACTTTTCAGCTCCGAAGAGGCGTGAAGTTTCACAACACTGAGTATTTTGCGCCTTCAAGAACCTTTAACGCTGATGATGTTATTTTCAGTATCGAACGCTGGCGAGACAAGATCCATCCCTTTCATTATGTATCTGGCGGTAGTTACCCGTTTTTCACAAGTATTGGATTAGATGATTTAATTTCAAAGGTCAACCGCATAAATGGTTATCGAGTAGAAATCACCTTGTCTCGTCCTGATAGTTCTTTTTTAGCCAATCTAGCCACTGATTTTGCGGTAATATTATCGGCAGAGTACGCCCAAAAGCTAACGCAAAGCAAAATGAAAGACCGAATTGATAATTACCCCATTGGTACAGGCCCCTTTAAATTCAAAGAGTATAAAAAAGACCATTATATTCGTTATCAAAAGCACCAAGACTATTGGCTACATGATAAGGCGCCGCAAAAACTCATCTTTGATATAACCACCACCAGCTCTCTCAGACTTGCCAAATTAATGACTGGAGAATGTGATGCCATTGCGTTCCCAGCCCACAGTGAACTCGACACTATTCGTGAAAGAGAAGATCTAACCTTAGACGGTCGACCAGGCCTGAATGTGGGGTTTTGGGCATTTAATACCTCAAAATATCCTTTTGATAACCCTAAAGTAAGGCGTGCATTGGCAATGGCCATCGATAAAAACACCTTACTTGAAGCGGTTTACTATGGCAGTGCGGTAAGTGCAAAAAGTTTGTTACCAGAGTCTTCGTGGGCCTATCAGTCTGATACAACTGAAACCAATTACAATCCGGTGCTTGCACGCAAGCTTTTGAGAGAAAGTGGTATAGACGAGGGCTTTACCATTAATATTTGGGCCATGCCAGTAGAAAGGGCCTATAACCCAAATGCTCGGAAAATGGCTGAATTAATGCAAAACTACCTCATTCAGGTGGGTATTCAGGTTAACATTGTCAGCTATGAGTGGACAACTTTCCGAGAAAAACTCAAAGAAGGTCTGCATGACTCGGTACTCATCGGTTGGTCAGCGGATAACGGCGATCCCGATAATTTTTATCGCCCTTTGCTATCTTGTTCAGCGATAGAATCAGGCACTAACAGAGCCATGTGGTGTTCGCAAGAATATGACTCCCTCATTAATCAAGCGTTGCAATACTCGGAAATAGAGCAAAGAATTGAATATTATAAATTGGCAAATAAATTAATTGCCGAACAAATGCCTTTGGTACCATTGGCTCATGCCTATCGCTATCGAGCCCACCGACGGGATCTAAGTGGCTTAGTTATAAATCCATTCGGTGCGATTCGCTTTGGGGATGTTGAGAAACAATGATGTTGATTCAAATCATTCGAAAATTCAATTTGCTCATACTTACCCTTTTTGTGTTAAGCATATTGTCTTTTTCGTTAGTTTATTTATTTCCTGGCGATCCCTTAGTTAACTTAACGGGTCTAAAAGACGTCTCTCCAGAAACCCGTCAATATCTCTTAGAACTCCATGGTTTCGATGGTTCATACATTTATCAATATTGGTTGTATTTAAATAATCTTGTAGAAGGGCAATGGGGACTGAGCTTTAGTTCAGATAAACCGCTTTGGGAAGAGATCTCGCAAACCTTGCCCGCCAGCATGGAATTGAGCGCCTATGCATTATTGTTGTCACTCATTATTGGTGTGCCTGCAGGCTTCCTAGCCGGATTTCAACATTACAAACAATCCGACTACAGCTTGTTGGCAGCAAGTGTTATTGGCTATTCCATGCCTGTGTTTTGGTTATCACTGATTATGATCTTGGTATTTTCGTTGCAACTTGGCTGGTTTCCATTGTCGGGTAGGATCAGTTTATTGTTTGATATTCCCCACCAAACCGGTTTTACGTTCATCGATATTTTTTTAAGTGACTTCGAGTTTAAAGATGCCGCAGCTATGAGTGCGCTGCAACATTTGATTTTACCAACCTTATCTTTAACTATAGTGACTGCGTCGATTATATTCAGGATCACACGTCGCTCAGTTATTGATGTTATGGCTAGCCAATATATTTTAACGGCTTACACCCGAGGGTTGAGTAGTTTACAAGTGGTTTTTCGACACGGGGTTAGAAATGCGCTTATTCCTATAATTCCTATATTCGGGATGCAATTTGCCGTACTGCTTACCAATGCCATGATAGTTGAGGTTATCTTTTCGTGGCCTGGCATCGGAAACTGGTTAATTCAAGCAATTTACCAACGTGATTATCCAGCTATACGCGCAGGAATGCTGGCAGTATCGACAATAGTGATAATTGTCACTGTCTGTACCGACCTGTTTGCAAAACTCCTTAACCCAGCACTGACGGGAGAACGTCGTGCCCAAATTTGATATTTACCAAGAAGAATTCCATCCCTCTCCACTGATACACACTTGGTGGGAGTTTCGTAAGAGCCATGTGGCCGTTCTGGGGCTATGGATTCTGGCGTTTTTTGTCTTTCTAGTGGTGTTTGGGCCAATTATTGCGCCTTTTGATCCGGTTTTACAAAACCCAAATGCATTTTTAGTTAAACCATCTTGGGATGTAAATGGCTCTATTCGCTATCTATTTGGCACCGATAGTTTAGGCAGAGATCTTCTTTCGCGCTTGATTTATGGTTGCAGAATGACCCTTGGAATAAGTTTATTGTTAGTTTTATTAGCCATGTTGGTAGGCGTGGCATTAGGCGCTATGGCCGGATTAACGCGCGGTGTGCGCTCGAGTGTATTGAACCATTTATTAGATTCTATTCTAGCCATACCCACCTTGCTTATCGCCATTGTCATTGTGGGTATTTTAGGCGTAGGCTTAGTCAACAGTATGTGGGCCATCAGTTTAGCGCTTATTCCACAGTTTGTGCATAACACCCGAGAAGTGGTAAGAACCGAAATGGCCAAAGAATATATTTTAGCGTCTAAATTAGACGGCGCGAAGAACACCTACCTTTTCTTCTATTGCATATTGCCAAACATGTACGAAATGTTGGTGGTGCAAGGCACTATGGCTCTGTCGATTGCTATTTTGGATATTAGCGCACTAGGATTTTTAGGGCTCGGTGCTCAAGCCCCAGCGCCTGAATTAGGAACAATGCTATCAGAGGGGTTGCGCGTGGCTTACAAATCACCCTGGAGCATTGCACTGCCGGGATGCGCAATATTTTTGATGGTGCTTTCAGTAAATGTAGTAGGCGATGGACTTCGTTCTGCTCTTCGAAATAGGCTGCAACGTTAATGGCTTTGCTAGACATTAAAAATCTAACTTTGGAGATTAACGGATCGACTGGTTGGATAAAAGCCCTAGATAAAGTGAACTTACGTATCGAAGAAGGTGAAATTCGTGCCTTGGTTGGCGAATCTGGGTCTGGCAAGAGTTTAATTGTAAGAGCTGTGGTGGGAGCAATTCCTGAAAACTGGCGATTGACTGCTGATAGGTTGACATGGAAAGGGCGAGATTTACTTAAAATTAGTCAATCTGAAAGACGTAAAATCATGCGCAGTGAAATAGCCGTCATTTTTCAAAACCCGGTAGCTTCTCTCGATCCCTCATCAACCCTTGGTGAACAGCTGATAGAAAGTATCCCTGGCCACATTTTAAAGGGAAAATGGTTTTGGCAAAGAAGTAAACACAAGCAGCAAATTGCCATTAAACTACTGCATAAAGTTGGTATTAAAGATCATAAAAAATACTTGAAAGCTTACCCCAACCAAATTGCCGATGATATTGGCCAAAAATTTTTAATCGCCTGCGCTTTAGTCTCTTCCCCTCAGCTTTTAATTGCCGACGATCCAACACGGGGCATGGAAATCACCACCAAAATTCAAATATTAAAATTGCTTTCTCAACTGAATAAAACACGGAATTTAAGTATATTATTTGTCAGTCACGATTTGCTTGCCATTTCCAGCATGGCGAATAAGATGACCGTTTTATATTGTGGTCAAACCGTTGAAGATGGCAAAATGGAACAACTACGTAAGCGCCCCTTGCATCCATACACCAAAGCACTGTTAGACAGCGCGCCTAGTTTCAGGAAAGATTTACCGCCTAAATCCCCCCTTTCGACCCTTGATGGTACTATCCCCACACTACAACACTTACCCATAGGTTGTCGGTTGGGGCCACGTTGCCCTCGAGCACAAAGAGAATGTGTGAAAGTACCCGAACTCAGATACGTACAAGATCATTTTTACAGTTGCCACTTTCCTTTAATACGAGAAAAAGAATGACAGCTTTACTAAAGGTTGAAAACCTCGAGTACTACCAAAAACCGACAATGAGTTTGTTTAAGAAACAATCTGGATTCAAATTGAGTAAAATTAATTTCGAACTGAATACCGGAGAAACCTTAGCCATACTTGGCGAAAATGGTTCGGGCAAATCATTGTTAGGCAAACTTTTAGTCGGAGCAGAAAAGCCTACCGCAGGTCATATATACCTAAATGACCAGAAACTATCGCCGTATAATTTGCGACAACGCTGTCTCAATATTCGAATGATTTTTCAACACAGTAATGAGTCGTTAAACCCAGGCATCAATATCGCTAAAATTTTAGAAGGACCTTTAATTCTTAACACCAAATTAAATGCCTCGGAGCGTTTACAGAAAATAGAAGAAACCTTGAAGCTAGTAGGTTTATTGCCAGACCATATGTTTTTTTACCGACATATGTTATCTGACGGTCAACGACAGCGCTTGGCGTTAGCTAAAGCTTTGATTCTGGATCCACAAGTTATTGTCGCCGATGAACCTTTTGCAGCCTTGGATCCATCGGTTCGTTCGCAAACGATAAATCTCATTATGAAACTACAAAAAGATTTAGGATTAGGATTTATCTTTATTTCCCACAATTTAGGCATTATCAGGCATATCAGTGACCGTGTTTTAATACTGCAAAACGGCGATCTGGTGGAAGCAGGTAAAACCGATGTAGTTTTTAATTGGCCGAAAAGTAAATACACCGAGAAACTAGTCAAATCCCACCAATCTCTAATTACACCCAATTAATGTTAGGCATTAAAAAACCCGTAGTGATCAACAGCTACGGGTTTAAATTTTTGCTTTAGTTTTTTGTTGGAGTGGCGTTTAACCAACTAAAGCTAGCAATATGCCTGCAGCAACAGCCGATCCTAATACGCCCGCTACGTTGGGCCCCATTGCATGCATCAACAAAAAGTTGTGGGGGTTGGCTTGCAAGCCTACTTTATTCACAACTCGAGCAGCCATAGGGACAGCTGAAACCCCTGCAGCGCCAATTAATGGGTTAATATCAGCCTTACTATACTTGTTCATTAATTTAGCCATTAAGACGCCTGTGGCCGTTCCTATGGCGAATGCTACCGCACCTAAAGCTAGTATTCCCAAGGTTTCTGCTTTCAAAAACTTATCAGCAGACAACTTAGAGCCTACCGCCAAACCTAAAAAGATAGTAACGATATTAATTAATTCGTTTTGCGCAGTATTACTAAGACGGTCAACTACCCCGCACTCTTTCATTAAATTACCTAAACAGAACATACCGACTAAAGGCGTGGCTGTGGGTAAAAATAGGATAGTCATCAGCAGTACAGCCAATGGAAAAACGATTTTTTCTCGTTTTGACACTATACGTAACTGCCCCATCTGAATTTTTCGTTCTTCTGGATTGGTCAACGCTTTCATTATTGGCGGTTGAATAATAGGTACGAGTGCCATGTAAGAATACGCAGCAACCGCTATGGTACCTAATAATTCAGGGGCTAATTTTGAAGCTAAGAAAATAGCAGTTGGGCCGTCAGCGCCGCCAATGATCGCAATGGCAGCGGCATCTTTTAAAGTAAACTCAAGACCAGGTACAAAATTAAGTAGTATTGCTCCTAAAAGAGTCGCAAAAATACCAAACTGTGCCGCAGCTCCTAGTAACAGCATACGGGGATTGGCAATAAGCGCACTAAAGTCGGTCATTGCCCCCACGCCCATGAAAATAAGCAGTGGGAAAACGCCCGTATCGATACCGACAGCATAAATGTAATGGAGTAAACCACCGGCTTCACTGAAACCAGCTAAAGGTATGTTAGTTAGTAATGCACCAAAACCAATTGGTAACAATAGTAAAGGTTCAAATTTCTTAACAATGGCCAGATAAAGCAGTAGTAGGCCAACCACCATCATGATCACCTGCCCTGCTTGGAAATGCGCAAGGGCTGTGCTTTGCCATAGGATTTCTAACTTCTCCATGAAATTATCCTACGCTCAGTAAAGGCTGACCTGATTGAACGGCTTCGCCTTCGGCCACAAACACTTCGGTAATCGTGCCACTATCGGTAGCTCGAATCTCGGTTTCCATTTTCATTGCTTCCATTATGATGACCACATCACCTTCGCTGATATCGTCTCCTTCACGAACTAAAACTTTGAAAATATTACCCGCTAAAGGTGCATTTAACTCAGCCCCTTGGACAGGGTATAAAGTTGGAATAGGAGCTTCAGCACTTTTTACTGAAGAAAGCTGGCCGCTCGGAGCAACTTCAACTTCATAGGACTTACCATCAACCCGAACTGAATAACTTTCGGCTTTTCCTTCAGCTGGTGCAGCTACAACAGAAGTGGCTTGAGGTTTAGCTTCAGATTCACCTGTAGGAGCAGGCTCAAATGCGTCAGGATTCCCTCTGTTTTGCAAAAACTTAAGCCCAATTTGTGGAAACAATGCATAGGTCAACACATCATCTACTTGTTCATCTGCTAAAGTAATATTTTGCTGTTGTGCAATATCAGTCAATTCTGTAGTCAATGCAGCTAATTCAGGTTCAATCAAATCAGCTGGTCGACAAGTAATGGGCTCTTGCCCATCAAGTACTCGAGCTTGCAGTTCTGCATTCACTGGTGCAGCGGTTGCGCCATACTCACCTTTGAGTACCCCTGCCGTTTCCTTAGTAATACTCTTGTATCGCTCGCCAGTAAGGACATTTAATACTGATTGCGAGCCGACAATTTGCGACGTTGGTGTGACTAATGGAATGAAACCAAGATCTTCTCTCACTTTAGGGATCTCTTTAAGTACCTCATCCATTTTATCTTCTGCGCCTTGCTCACGGAGTTGGTTTTCCATGTTGGTCAACATCCCGCCCGGCACTTGAGCAATGAGGATTCGCGCATCCACCCCTTTCAAGCTACCTTCAAATTTCGCGTACTTTTTACGGACTTCTCTAAAGTAACTCGCGATTTCAGCCATTAAATGTAAATCTAGCCCCGTATCTCTATCGGTACCTTCAACTATCGACATTACGGTTTCCGTGGCACTGTGTCCGTAAGTCATACTCATGGACGATACAGCGCAATCAACCATATCGATGCCAGCATCAATGGCTTTTTGATAAGTGGCCGTACTTAAACCTGTAGTTGCATGACATTGCATAGCAATGGGCACACTGATTATCTCTTTCAAACGAGTGATCAGTTCTTCACATTCATAAGGCTTTAGTAAGCCCGCCATGTCTTTAATACATAGGGAATGAATTCCCATATCTTCCAACGATTTAGCCATATCTAGCCAGCGTTCAAGAGTATGCACTGGGCTCACCGTGTAAGAAATTGTTCCTTGTGCATGAGCCCCTACGGAAACCACAGACTTAATCGCAGTTTGCAAATTTCGCGTGTCATTCATTGCATCGAAAATACGAAAAACATCGACTCCGTTGGTATGAGCACGTTCCACAAACTTCTCGACTACATCATCTGCATAGTGACGATAGCCTAAAAGGTTTTGACCTCGTAAGAGCATTTGCTGAGGTGTATTGGGCATTGCTTTTTTTAATTGACGGATACGGTCCCAAGGATCTTCGCCAAGATATCGAATACAAGAGTCGAAAGTAGCGCCTCCCCATGATTCCATAGACCAAAAGCCAACTTTATCTAATTTCTCAGCGATGGGTAACATATCGTCCAAACGCATTCTCGTGGCTAATAAAGATTGATGTGCATCACGCAGTACCAATTCAGTTATTTTAAGGGGGTTACTCATGGAGGCTCCTAAAAGATCGATTTATTTCGATTATCTATTCTTTCGATATTGATGAACTGCCGCAGCTATGGCTGCCACTGGCACAGAAGAACTTGATTTATCAGTAGTGACTTTCCTTTGGGTCCTTACGGTGGTCGCAGGGACGACTTCTTCAGGAAGTCTACGGTTAATCGCAGCGATTAAATTTACTGCACCGATAAGTAGCGTTAGAAAGACAAACACCACAACCATGCCCACCACCATCAAATTGGCAGCTTCAATTAGTAATTCAGAAATGGACGTTTGCATATAATTCACACTTTAGTTATTTAGGTAAGGATAAGTATCACCTAAGCATTGAAAACTCAACCAAAATCCACAAAGGGAGGGTCAATTTAACGGTAATTATTCATTTATTTTGAATTTTTACCCAAACCACTCCAAGTTGTTAATGTGGGTTTAAGCAATGACTAATTACTGTTATAGCTAAGTTAATTTTAATGCAAAGGCAGGCTATCATATCAATCGTATGGTTTAGATTAATATTATTTATTGGTAATTACTTATAAATTTTTAATTTAGTTTAATCTTCAGGCATAAAAAAACCGCTTTAGAAAAGCGGTTTTTTCTAATCGTTCTAGACGATTTTTGCGAACCTCCTTCGGAGATTCTCATAATATGGCGCGTGTGGAAGGATTCGAACCTCCGACCGCCTGGTTCGTAGCCAG
>NZ_JAUORV010000028.1 GCF_030548205.1 Aliiglaciecola sp. 3_MG-2023
TATGGCAACATTCTTGATTTTTTCAGCTAACTAAACACCACTAACCCATTAATTAAAGTAAGGAAAGACCATGAAACGTAACACTCTTATCAAAGCCGCTATGCTGACAATAGCCCTCACTACTTCTGTTGCTGCCACTCAGGCACACGCGGGCTCTAAGCAAAAGCCACCCATTGGTACTGAAGAAACCAGCAGCTGGTATGGAAGTTTTTTAAATTTACTAAACAGTTAAAATTGAAAAGTCTGAATTAGATTTCGAAGTTGATGTACATGTATAGATATACTTAATTTTTATAGCGATAACATTGCGCCCATTTTCCCTATGAGTATAGATAAATAACCTCATGCTTATGTTATTCGAATAAAGTAAAACAACGCTACATTAGTTTTAGAAAGGTGCTTATGCTTTTGTCAAAAGTACCTTCTTGCCTCTTTTTGTCTGATTTCAAGTGAAATTGATATAACAGGTAATTTATTTACCTTTAAAAAACAACCAGTTATATATTTAGGATGATTTTTTACACCATGTGGAATTCAATCCACAAAACCTTGCATACAATATGTTTAAAATTAAGGCAGACAATAGTTATTTTAACGCCAATTTAAAAATTGTTTGCTGCTTATATAACAATAAATGGAGTAGGAACCTTATGTATATAACGGGTAGTGATTTACGTAAAATGCGTTTAGAAGCAGGTTTAACCACAGTTCAAATGGCCAAACTTGCGAATGTGAAAACCAGAAAAACTTACGAAAACTGGGAAAAAAATATTGGCAGTCCAAGTATGAACCAATTCATAGCTATGTGTAATGGATGTCAATTTAACTCTTCTACAATTGTTCAGATGGCTATGGAACGTTCTGATGTGAGCCAGCAAATGAATTTAGAAAGCGCTGCAGTTAGATAGGTCGAGTGGTGTAACCCTCGAGTAACCTCGCTTTCATAATCAGGCCGTTTTCACGGCCTGTTTTCGTTGGATAGTAGTCTTTTCGAACCTCTACAAATTCAAACTTATTTTTTGAATAAAGTGCAACGGCCGTTCGATTAGACTCTCTTACTTCCAACCAAATCTCTTCACAATTCAATTGAACACATTGCTGGATAAAATGATCAAGTAATTGCTGCCCAAAACCTTTACCTCTAAGCTCTTGACTTACTCCAAGATCCATCAAGGTTGCTTCACCTGCCACATTGAGACCAACATAGTACCCCACCGTTTGATTATCGATGACTAACTGAAAAGCAAAATAAGGCTTGGTTAAACTATCCACAAAGACGGATTCTGACCAAGGGTTAAGATGACAAGATTGCTGTACACTAAATGCAGCAAAATAGTTGGTTTTGTTTATCCCTTGAAATTGCCTATCCATAACAAATCAAAACAGTTGATGTAACATTTGCCACAATTGTTTTTTATCCCGACTAGAAATTATTTTATCTGGTGTTGGCGCTGTTAAAACCTGGCCGTTGATTGATATTTTTTCACCTATCCGCCAGGCCAATTTGAAATCAACATAATCCTTGGGATCTGCGGTTTCTATAAACACACAATCGGTCATCGTTAGATCTGCAAACAAGAGCACATCGGTTAAAAACTGGCTTGATGAACTTTCAGGCATGCATAACAGAACAGCATGATTGAGGGTTTTACTATTGGATTCAATTTTCTGCCTTAATCTCTCTAAACCAGCCTGTTTTTGCGCTTGGCTTGGTAATTGAGAAGCCGATTGAGAAATAGCATCTGCGGTGGCCTCCTGACGTTCAAGCTTAGTCGCGTCTTGAGAAGCAGATCTTAACTGCCAAGGTACTATTCCCATATGGGTAAGCATGGCTGTTTGATATTTGCTTAGTGTTTTTGAGGTAGGCTCGGTCATTCTTCAAGATTAACAGAAAAATTGGCAGGGGTGGAGAGATTCGAACTCCCAACCGTCGGTTTTGGAGACCGCTGTTCTACCAATTGGAACTACACCCCTGCAGAAGAAGCAGCATTATACTCATGGATAAAAAAAGGTAAAGTATTTTGCATCGCTAATTAGCATAATTTGTTCACTTTTCTTGAACTTAACTATTCTCATCGTCCAATAAAATGGCTTTTGCCGCTTCTTTCCACAAGTCATAGGTCAGTTGCACGATGGGAAATTGTGTTTGAAACTGTTCGAACACATAGTGTTCACTTAATTCACAAAATTGCGCATAGCTATGTTGCAACGTCATCATTTCGTGATAGTCCATATTATTAATAAGTGCACATGAAGCTAAATCAAAATAACGATTACCCAAAGATGCGTACTCCCAGTCGAATACGAAAGCAGGCTCTTGCATGGCCACATGCTCCATAGCAAGGTCATTGTGACAAAGAACTTGGTCCGATTTGTGAGTTTCAATCCAACTTGGTTTGCAGTCGATGATTCTTTGCTGCCAGTAATCTACATCTGAGACAGTTGCCGCCTTAAGATAAATTATCCAGTCTTTTGGCAGGTCAATTGAAGTCGCTAAAGTAGGTAAAGCATGTATTTCACTTAATACTTTGGCTAAGATTTGAATTTTGTCGTTTTGAGGTTTATTGACTTTTAATAACGAAATATGTTCTACCCAAGACTCAACTTGAAAGTCGTGGGCTTTGGAAAGATAAATAGGCATGGAGGTAATGCCAAGCTCACTCAGCTGTTGTTGCTGGAAAAACAAGGCTTGTCTATCCGTAGGGGTAATATGGTTTAACTCAAACGTTTTGAGGAAATAAACCCCTGATTGAGTGGCGAGGCGATAACTTAAGTTGACCACCCCACCCTTTATAGGCTCCAAAGACAAATGTTCTCCAAACAGTTGACTGGCTAACAACTCATCAATGATTCGGGCCTTTTTCATCTTATTTTCCTCTAATCTTAGAATCTCAGCATACGCCTGCGATGCTAGCGACTCAAGTTAGATTTCATAGGTAAACTTCTTTTCCTAGTGATTCCCTAAGGTAGTCTTTTCTCCACTTAAAATAACCATAAAGAGCTAATCCAAAATACCAAATAAACATCATTCCAGTGAGTAGCAAACCGTTGATAAAATATAAATACGCCGCAAAAGAGTTAATTACAATCCAGAAAAGCCAGTTTTCAAGAATTTTATTCGCCATTAAATAGGTAGCGTACACGCTAAAGACCGTTACAAATGCATCTAAATATAAGTCTCCCCCTTGCCATGAAAGTGTTACTAGGTGCGGTAAAGCTAGCCCAAGAACCACCAACAAAGATACCATCCAAAGATGAATAAATAACGGAACCACCGTGACTTCAAGGGTCTTTTCTTCAGCCTTTTTTTGCCACTTCAACCAGCCATATATTGCCATTATCAAGTAGTACAAATTAAGGACGCTATTAAAAGGTAAACTTACCTCCCAAAAAATATAAATATAAAGACTTGTGCTAATCAATGCCGCTGGCCAGCATAAAATGTTTTGTCGCGCAGCCAACCAAGGGTAGAGCAGTGAAAAACTCACTGCAGCTACCTCTAACACTGATTGGTGTTTAATCTGTTCGAGCAGAACAGCGTAAAGATCTTCCATTAACTCGATTCACCCATTGCATCGCCATTCAAGAATTTGCAAACAAAGATGGCTTGGCCTACTTCTGCATAGGTTTTCTGCATTTCAGTGTTCAGAATACCCATTAATTCAGTCATGTCCCCACGTACTATAGTGCTAGTATCACTGGTTGATGTTGTTAATTGAGAATAACCATTCAAGCGATCAATAAAGTCTTGTATGGGTGCCAAATATTTTTGATTAAGTGGATATAGCGAAATTTCAACGACTGATTTCATAATAGGAATCCTGTTTAATTAATAACGTAAACTTGCAGTCAATCCAAATTGACGACCATCGCCAAGTTGTAGATAGGGTTCAGGCGTTGCATATTCGTCTCTGGGATCATTACTAAAACCACCAAATCCGCGAACATAATGTTCACGATCAAGAATATTTTTGCCCCATAAGGAAAACGTCCAGTCTTGCCAATCTAAACGTAATTGGGCATTTACTAAGACCGTAAAAGGAGATTCCACATCGTGTCCATCTGAAAAGCGATAGTTATCTTTACCATCAGCCTCTAAACGTACACTTATATTTTGTGATAGATACCCTAAAGCAGCTATATTAAAGGAGTGTTTAGGTGCTTGCGCTTGCCATTGTTCATCAATATAAGTGCCATCAGCTTGCGTATAACCGCCGAAATAAGCGTCTAAGTACCCATAATTTGCACTAAGGTTAATGGCATCTGATAGTTGCCAATCAAGCTCTATTTCAAGCCCTTTATTGGTTCCAACATCAGCGTTACCAATGATATCGATAAAACTAGGAACTCCGTCTTCACTAATTTGCACATCATAATCGCTAACTTGGGTATCTTCTCTATCCATATAAAAAAGCGCTGCGCGAACAAAGAGTTGATCTTCAAATGCTTGCCCTTTTATGCCGATTTCATAGTTCCAGTTATACTCGGGGGAAAATAAACGACTTTCCTCGGTGACTCTTTGGTCAGGATTAAAGCCACCTGCTTTATAGCCTCTGGAAATACTTGAATACACTGATGCTTGGTTTATGGAATATTTAACAACAACTTTGCCCCCCAACATAGTGTCAGTTTGCTGTTCAACATAGCCTTCATTGTTAACATAATCCATTTTAAAACGGTCAGCTCTGAGGCCTAAACTCACGCTAAGATTTTGGTTGATTTGAGTATCCGTTTGTCCGTATATACCAATATTGATTGGTTCGTATTGACTGCTGAAGTCTTGTTCAGCATAGGTATAATTTCTGCGGGTATTTTCATCTATATCCCGAGCAAAGAAGCCAACTAACCACTGCGTGGTATCATCAAAAATCAACCCTTTATCGTTGGAGACCACTCTTAAGTCGATGCTGGTTAAGTCTCTTTCGCGATAATAGTAGTCGGTAGAACTGTATTCCCAGGGATGAAATCCAACATAGGTCCAGTCTTCATCATAACCATACACAGAATCTGACGTGGTGTGATTTAACGAACCAATAACAGTCGTTTGAGCTAACTCAATATTCGCTTTAATCCCAAACGCATGGGTTTCTTGGGTATCAACGCCAGGCTCATCTGAACGTGTAACCCCATCATTATCAAGGGAGAATGCATCGTAACCATTATCAATATCAAAATACTGATAATTGAAATCGATAGTTGTGTTGTCTGTTGCTAGAAATTTTAACTTTAATCGTGCCGTTAGTTCATCTAGATTGTCTGTGTCATCTCTATCTAAAAATTGATTGTAAATAAAGCCATCACTTTTAAACTGATTGATTGCGACTCGATAAAATAATTTATCGCTAATTTGGTTTCCGTACGCCGCACCAATATTCCACGTTCCCTGTTGCGCTACAGTGGCAAGAAATTTGGTTTGTTGCTGATCATCGGCTTCAGCCGTTTTGATCTTAATGGTTCCCGCCATGCCTGCAGCCCCAAACTCGGTAGCCTGTGGACCACGTAAAATTTCAACTTGCTCAACATCAAATAAGGTACCTAAACCAGCAAATCCAGAAAAGTCGAAATCGTCTACTAGCAATCCCACAGATGGGTTATTGGGTTCAGAATACTGGCTACGTTCACCAATGCCGCGAATTTGAATAAAGCGTCCTCTAGAAGCCCCGCTACTAAAATTTATATTGGCCCCCATGCCTAAAATATCTTCTAAGTGAAATGCGTTTCGCTTCTCGATGATATCGTCAGATATAACACTCACGCTGGCAGTTACATTTTGAATATCATTTTCTCTAAAATCAGAAGTAACGGTTATGACTTCTAAATTTTCAGCAGACAAAGCAAATGTCGGTATCACGCTTAAAACAGTGGAGTAAAGTAATGGAAATTTCAATTTCATTTGGATCTCTTCTAACTAATGAAAAGATCCGGTATTTCGGCAGTAAATGGAAAGCTTTGAAAAGTTCTTGAAGACCATTCCTACGCCGGTATTATCCGGATCAGGTATAAGGGTTTCCAACAAATTGGATCTCAGCAAAGAGCACCCCTTGGTGTAACAAGTTATTGAATAACTTGCCCAATCAAATGATAGCAAGGGCGCAACCGAATCTCCATGATTATATTACTGTTTTTTATAATGCCCTGTTCAGTGCGTAAACATAAAAAAACTAACCGCCCTACTCCAACGTTATTATTAGAAACCGAGATTAACCAATTAAAAATAAAAAATAGGCTAATAAGCTCACCAAATTATTGCGAGCCATGATTAAACCTTAATTCAAACATTCAACTTGAATTTCTCACTTAGTGGTTCAATATAGTTAATCGACACTTTCAGCTTCTTAACATTATTTCGGATTTGAAAATGCAAAACTTTATTTATCACAATCCTACTAAAGTTGTTTTTGGAAAAGACAGTATTAGTAAATTATCTTCGCTATTGCCCAATGCTAAAATCATGTTGGTTTACGGAGGTGGTAGCATCAAGCATAACGGTGTTTACCAACAAATTATTGAACAACTTGAAGGGCATGATTGGTGCGAATTTTCGGGCATTGAGCCCAACCCTGAGTTTGAAACTTTGATGAAAGCTGTGTCTAAGGTGAAAACTGAAGGTGTTGAATTTATTCTCGCCGTCGGCGGTGGTTCTGTTATTGATGGCGCTAAATTCGTTGCAGCAGCGACACATTTTGAAGGAGATCCTTGGGACATCTTAGCCAAAGGCAAAAAAATCAAACAAGCTATCAGTTTGGCCTGCATTTTAACCCTCCCAGCCACAGGGACCGAAACCAATACTGCTGCAGTGGTAACCCGCCGTGAATACAACCTCAAGTTACCTTTTATGTCTGAACATGTAAGGCCTAAATTTGCAGTACTTGACCCACAGGTTACCTATTCGTTACCTGAGCGACAACTTGCTAACGGCGTTGTAGATGCCTTTGTGCATGTTATTGAGCAATACCTTACCTATCCGGTTAATGCCAGCGTACAGGACCGTTTTGCGGAGTCGATTTTAAGTAATTTAATAGATATTGGCCCCCGCGTACTAACCTCAAAAGACTATGATTTACGAGCAAATTTAATGTGGAATGCAACACAGGCGTTAAGCGGGTTAATTGGTGTAGGTGTGCCTCAAGATTGGTCTACTCACACCATTGGACATGAATTGACTGCTCTTCATAACTTGGATCATGCGGTCACGCTGGCAATTATTTTGCCTCGAGTCATGCATTATCAGCGGGAACATAAACGTGAAAAGTTGCTTCAGTACGCCGAACGAGTTTGGGGGCTAAGTCGCTATGATGAAGAGGGAGCCATCAACTTAGTCATTGAAAAAACCGAGCAGTTTTTCCGTGACATGGGCATAAAAACCACTCTATCTGAGTATAATATCGACGCTAATGTGGCTGACGAAGTTGCTTCAAGACTTGAAAAAGCAGGTGCGACAAAGATAGGAGAAAGACAAAACATTAGTCCGGAAGATGTTAAAAATATTGTAAGTGCAAGCCTATAAAATAGAAATATGCCGCTAACCTTGCGTCTGTTTATTGACGTTAGCGGCAGTTGACCCATTTTTCCTTCAATTCATTGCAAATTAATCGGGATTAATCGTTCAAATTTAATGAACGTAATTCTTGTTTAGTTTGTAGTTCTAATTCTTCAATGGTTTTACCATGGGGTACAGGCTCTCTAGTTTCAGGATCTAAGCTCACAAAAACAATATCATCTGCCATACAAATAGTTTTTTTGGTGGCTTTGTTACGAACCATACAAGAAATGGTAATGGATGTACGCCCAACTTTCTTAGTCTCTAGCCCAAACTCTACAACATCACCTTTTAATGCCGGTGATTCAAAGGTAATTTCACCAATATGTTTGGTAACCAATAATGTGGTTTCCAGTTGACAAATTGCGTAAATAGCCGCCTCTTCATCAATCCACTCTAAAGCGCGCCCACCAAATAAAGAGTCCGCATAATTTAAATCTCCAGGCATAACTAATCTTCGCGTTAGAAAGCGCATTCGTATTCCTCAATTTTATTCAATACACTAGGGGGACGAAACTATATCAAGAATTAGACCAAAAGAGCATATGACAAAAGAAGTAAAATCTTGGCTTGCAGAACGAAAACGGCATTGCTGTCATCGACAGTTGCTGGTCATATCTGGCAGTCGTGAGTGGGTGAAGGATTCAATCGCTGAAATATTCACCGCGAACAAGCCCTCAACAAACATTTGTGTTGGTCATCTAGCAGGGTTTAACAATATTCAAACCAAACAATATAGAAGTGTTCTTGGACAAGAGTTTGAGTGGGTCATCTACGACGGTTTCAGTGAGCTAAGAGGTAATGCGCTACTAGCGATGAGTGGTTGTGTCAGTCAAAGTGGGCTAATGATCATACTCTGCCCAGATCTAGAATCTTGGTCGACTCAGGCTAAAACCCAAAGTTCAGTTGATGGATTAGGCTGCATTGCAAGCAGCCATCGTTCAATATTTATTGATTGGTTAGTTACACACATTAAAACCTTTCCAAAGGTTTCAATTTGGCAACAAAATCAAGTAAAACTGTCTCAAGTAGAAAGTGTAAACCTTGATTCGGATCCCTTTGAAGATGACCTATGTAAAACTCCAGACCAATTACAATTGGTGGAATATATTCAATATGCCAATGCTAAAAAGAACAATCAGATTGTAGTGCTTGCAGATCGCGGTCGAGGAAAATCATCGGCATTAGGTATTGCTGCAGGTCAGTTAATTAAATCGACAACCGCAAGCTTTATAGTTACCTCTGCCCATCGCTCTATGACCCATCAAATATTTAAACAAGCAGCAAACACGATTAGTACTCATCACAAGCCCTTGGACTCAGACAATGACCCAATGAATCGAATACAGTATCTAGCTTTTGATAAAATAATGAAAACGCTGCCTAAAGGGGATTGGTTATTTGTAGATGAAGCAGCAACCTTGCCTACGGAAGTGCTGGAAAAACTAGTTACTCACTATCCAAAAGTGGTACTTAGCACAACGATACACGGTTATGAAGGTAGTGGAAGAGGTTTTGAATTACGCTTTAAACCTTTTTTAAAAACACACTTTTCCCATTTCCGTGAATTTGTTTTGCACCGCCCTATTCGATGGTTTGAAAATGATCCACTTGAAGCTTTTTGGCTTCAGGTTATGGCCCTTAAAACCACCTCTGAGAAACTCATTACAAACCCTAGCTTGAAACTAGCCCAACCTAGTCAAGCTGTCATTAGACAACCTTTGCAAGGGATAGACAACGTTAATGGTTTAGCAAAAAACTTCACGTATCAAACCTATAATGGCCAACAATTAATTGCCCAACCCAACCTCCTGCAAGCCGTTTTTGAGCTTTTAGTCGATGCTCACTACCAAACAACACCAGACGATTTTGTCAGAATGTTAGATGCTAATCAGCAAATACTGGTGATAAGTAATCTGCAGGGAATGCCTATTGCGGTGGCACTCACCGCTTTGGAAGGGGGGGATAAACTCGAGCCCCTTGCTAACGACATAGCACAGGGCAACAGAAGAATACCAGGCCACTTAATTCCTCAACGGTTAGCCTTCGACCACCATAAGCCTCAATTCATGTTAGACACCTATATACGCGTTGTTAGAATTGCGGTTAAACAACAATATAGACAAATGAATGTAGGCTCTGAAATTTTAAAGCTTATAAAATATGAGGCTAAAAAGAATCAGCACGACTTCATAGGAAGCTCATTTGGGTTAACCAAAGCACTTGCAAATTTTTGGTTTAAGAATGAATTTAAGTTGGTAAAACTCGGTATTAAACAGGATGCGTCCAGCGGAGAGTTTAGTGCAATAATGCTCAGCCCCTTAAATACAAAAGCCGCAAAAAGTTTGGAATTCTTAACCCAGGTATGTCGCCAGCAATTAGACTATCAACAGGACTATCGTTTAAAAACCCTGGCACCGGCTCTAATTAGACAACTACAAAATGAATTGAAATCTAATTCAGGCGAAGCTTCGGTACATGCACCTTTAGAAAGCCAGGAAATAAAAGACTATTGGTTTAGTTTGATTACACAATTCATTGCGGGTAAACGCCCACTATATAGTGTTGAATTTGCTATAGATAATTGGCTTAAAACCCATAACATAAATTCACAACACACTGATAAACAGTGGAAACTAGCTATCACCTTTATTAATGATGTGATCACTGAAAAAGAACCTTATCCGCAATTATGCAGATTATACAAACTAGCAGGTAAAAAACAGATTGAGAGTCATCTTCGCCATCAACTAAGCATGATAGTAGAAGAATACCCTCACCAGATAAAATAAGACAACTCACATCAAAGGAAAACAAATTAGTGCATGGTTTGAGACTAGGTGTTGTAAAAACTTTTTATCACAAAAAGGGGTTTACCCCACTTAAAAAGGACTAGATGCCGCTAAATTGCATAGTAAGGTTTAAAGAAACACCACAGGATGCTGATATAAAAAGAATAATGTAAACTTTAAAAATTTGAGACAAATAAAAAAGGCTTCGATTAAGAAGCCTTTTAAGTATTACGATATTTAGACGGTCAAGTTAGACTTTGATACCGCGATTTTTCGCTTTTTCTTTGATATAAGGTTCCCAAGCTCTAGCTGTACGTTCCACGTTTTTATCTTTCTTCGCTTCACGAACATGAACCATTGCCTGGCGGAAGTTACCGGTATAAATATTTGCTTCCATCATCGCGATATGAATACGACCAGTCTGGTCGGCTCCATTATCAAGCGCTTTCTGTAAAGCATTTATCGAACCTTTGTAATCTTCTGCTGCTAGCAACAAAATACCTTGTTTGCGATATAAATCAGCATCATTTTCAATCTTAGCTGCCTTTTCATAATAACTCGCAGCTGTCTTATACTCTCTAGCTTGATGATAAGAATTTGCCAGACTAGATAACGTCTGTTCAGTTTCTTCTATCAAACCCGACTTCATATGTTTTTCCAAAAGCACTGCTGCTCTATATGGAATTTCATTAGTCGCGTATAATTGAGACAACGCTTTTATCTCAGATTTCTTAGACAAATAGCCCTGATTATATGCAATTTCAAATGTAGAGAGAGCTTTTTTGTAGTCCTCAACTAACATATAGAAAAAGCCTAATTGTGACCACCACTGCTTATTATCAGGAAACTTGCGAACTAACTCTTCAGCTACAGCCACAGTCTCCGGATACATTTTACGCTCGTAAAATGATTGTAATTTTAAAACATAAGGGTTTTTATTAGGTTTTTCATATAACGCAATTGCTTTATCAGCAGGTGGTACCATCTTTGGAAGATCTTTCAACTCGTAATAAGCTTGCGCCATACGGGTGTAGATATCAGCATCTTCCTTACAAGTGAATTTCATCCACTCTTGATAGTACTTTACTGCTTTTCCGTATTCCTTTTCTTGCATACTAAGGTCTGCAACCAGTCTTACGGTATTAGCATGTTCAGAATCATTAAGGGCTTTAGGGTTAACAGAACCTTCTAGATATTCCAGCGCTTTTGCGCCTTTGCCATCTTGTCCAGCTAACATCTTGCCAATAAAATTATCAGCAAACGCACGATCGTAACCGTCTTTAGCATCAACTTCATAAAGAATAGCTAATGCTTCATCGATAAGATCGTTATTATACGCTTCAAGCGCCTTTTGAATCTTTTTACCAACGCGCTCACCAACTATGTTGGTTGTGCCACGCTTGTAATCTGCACAAGCAACGGGTGCCGACTGAGCTGCTGCTGAGTTTGATAGCAATGTAGCGGCACCTAGAGTTGCTATCGCAGTAACATTTAATACAAACTTTTTCATTAGCCTTGATCCAATTTAAAGTCCAATTGCACTTTCATATTGAACTGTTTTTCAGGTTTCCCATCGACGATTTTTGGCTTGTATTTCCATTTACGTAATGCGCGCTTAGCTTCACGGTCGAAGATACGTTTAGGATCTGCATCCAAAACATCAACATCTTCCACGCCACCTACCTCATTGATAGTGAAAGATAGTATAACCCATCCTTCTTTGCCATCTCGTGCAGCTTGCACTGGGTATTTAGGTTCAATACGAACAATTGGAGTTGCTTCACCATCGCGTTGCATGTTACCAACGCCACCAATATCAATTGACGCGCCACCAACATCTACAGCTGGCATATTAAAACTTACGCCATCAGCACTTGCATCTTCCACATCAGGTTCAACCGGCTGAATTTTAGGCGGTTGCTGAGGCGGAGGTGGAGGTGGTGGTGGAACACGTTGACGAGTCTGAGTTGATTCGTCTGGGTCCGACATTACAATATCAATAACAGGCGATTCAGGTACTTCACTTGCTGGTTGTGAAGAGTTTGCTACTAACTTAGCCATTACAACAAACAGGCCAAAAGCAACCACCGCACCAAGCAATATAGAGATAATTACTCGCATAATTAAGAAGCTCCTCTTGCTGCTACTGAGATTTGGTCAATACCTGCGGCTTTGATTTGATCCATCACTTTCACCACAATACCATGTTCAGCTTTTTCATCTGCCTGAATAATCACAACATCTGAAGGCTGTTCGGCCAAAAGCTTTTCAAGGTTTGCTTGAATAGATTCAACCTTAACTTCGCGCTTATCCATCCATATAACACCGTCTTCCGTAACAGCGATAAAGATATTAGCGTTTTTAGGTAAAAACGCTTGGCTAGCGCCGGGTTTATTTACTTGTATCCCTGCTTCCTTAACGAAAACAGTAGTTACAATGAAGAAGATAAGCATGATAAACACGATATCTAGCATCGGTGTCATATCAATCGCTGCATCTTCCTCTGGTGCACGTTCTTTACGAGCCATAAACTTCTCTCTTAATGGTGAGGAAGGCTGTCAATCAGCTTCTCTTTGGCGATTTTTACTTTTGATTCCAAACGAGAACTAAAGAAGACGCCAGACAAAGCTGCAACCATACCTGCCATAGTAGGAATTGTTGCCATTGAAATACCAGCAGCCATCAATCGAGCATTACCGGTTCCTTGTGTAGCCATAGTTTCAAATACGTTAATCATGCCCCAAACTGTACCTAGTAAACCAATTAACGGACACATTGCCACTAAGGTTTTAATCAGTAACATGTTACTGCCTAGTTTATCTGAAGCTTGTGAAATCCAAGCATCACGGATTCTATGCGCATACCAGGAGGTGGTATCAGTTCTAGCATCCCAATCTTTGATGATGTTCTTTCTCATCTTAGGATACACAGAATTTAAAAACCAAAAGCGCTCTATCATTAACACCCACATGAGAAAGAGCGCTAAAGCGACGAGGTACAAAACCCCGCCTCCTGTCGCGATAAACTCCCTGACGGAATCCCATAATCCAATCAGGTCAGCCATATTATGCTTTCTCCGACTCTGCGTGAGCAGCTACGATGCCCGCAGTTTGTTCGTCAAGGATATGCACGATTGATTTACTACGACCAGCAACAATGCTGTGCATTAGAATTAGCGGAAGTGCCGCAATAATACCTTGAGCTGTTGTTACCAATGCCATTGAGATACTACCCGCCATCAATCTTGGGTCACCCGTACCGAACAACGTAATTTGTTGGAAGGTAGCGATCATACCAAGTACCGTACCTAGTAGACCTAGTAACGGAGCGATTGCAGCAAAGATCTTAATGATGTTAATTCCACTTTCAATAGTAGGAAGTTCTTTAAGGATAGCTTCGTCCAACTTCATTTCTAGATTTTCAGTGTCAGCAGTTTTATTTTCATTGTAAACCTTCAATACACGACCTAGAGGGTTAGATGATGAAGGTGAACCTGGATTATTCAACTGTGAACGCATTTTGCCACTAATAAGTGTAAGCGTGATGATTTTATAGAAACCGATTAGTAGACCAATCACTAGCATAACTGTGATTGTATAACCTACTGGACCACCTGCATGGTAGCGTTCTTGCCACGTTGCTTTCTGTTTCAACAGACCAAGAATAGCACCACTTGAAGGGTCAACAAACGTTGGGATAACACCTGAAGTCGACGCATATAATTCACGCGCAGTTTCAGCTTGGAATTCATCAGGCTGACGACCTAGAGGTTGAACTTTTTCTTCTTGATCATCATAAACTAAGTAACCTACTTCACCGACCAAGTTGAATGCACCGATGCGCACAACTTCTTGTTGTGAAGAACCACCTTCAAGGTTGATAACTTCAGTGTTGAATCGAGCAATTTTACCTGATTCAGTCATTTCAGTTTGAAGTGCAATCCACATATCTTCTAGTTCACGGATATTTGGAAGACCTTCAGACTCTTCAGACATTCTTTTTAAGAATGCAGCACGACCAGGAAATTGTGCACTTACAATAGATGTTGCAATACGACCATAAGATTCAGATGCCGCTTGACGTACTACACCAAACATCTCACCAAGGTCACCCGTCGCCATATCTAACTCGGTGCTTTTTTCAGTGAGGGTCACTTCGTTATCAGAAAATTGCTTGGCAAGACGATCACCACGAGCTTCTTCTGCCTTTAAGTTTGCCTTAGCGGTTCTAAGTAGCGCTTGTTTATCGGCACGAGCAGATTGAAACTCTGCTTCACGCTTCTTATCAAGTTTAGCTTCAGAAACACGATTCTGTTTCACTTCTTCTAACAATTGGTCAAGACTCGATTGAGCGTGAGCGCCAGATGCTAAAAGGGTAACTGCTGTTGCAGCAAATACGGATTTAAATGTTAATTTCATTTCTTAATTACTCCGCAGCTGGAATGGGTAGTTTAACTAGATTAACTGGCAATTGTTTTCTTGCCATACGAACTGCAGCGATACTAGATTCAAGATATTCACTACCTAACTCTACCCAAGTGCGTTCAGCGGTGTCCCACATCCAAGCATTCTTTTGGTCAAGAGATAGAGCAATCAATGCTGTACGACCTAGGTTAAAGAAATCAACTGTAATATCAGTACCGTTATACGTCATGTTGCCTTGATAAGCAGAAATCTTTGAGCCGTAGTCCAACTCAATTTGGTAAGCTTCGATAACTTGGCGGAAACGCTCTGATACAGTTACATTTGAGTTACCCATTACATCGCGTAAACGTTCTACACGAGCACGTCGCTCTGCCATTTTAATTGGCACATCGGCTTCGATGAATTTTTCAAGACTGTCGATCATTCTGAAAAGTAGAGGAACGATCCCACGCTTAGTTTCATCAATTTGGTCGATTTGTTTTTGTAGAGAATCGATACCGCGTTGTTGGTCAGCAACTAGAGTTGCAACATAATCATTGTAAACTTTCAGATTCTCTGTTTCGTCTACAACTGCACGATAATCTACTAAAAGTTCTTGTGATTGTTGAAAGAGATTATCAATTTTCTCTTGAGATTTTGCTGCAGCAACATGGATTTTAGCTTCTTCTTTATGAAGATCATTCAATGTATCTGCAGAGACTGCACTACTACCAAGTACAAATGCACCCATAACGGTAGAGGCAATAAGGGTTCTCTTGCTCATTTTGGACATAGTTCCCAACCAATTTTCTTGTTATGAATCCCAGTCAAGGTGAAAAGTTCCCTGACGAGGGGCTATATAATTATTTTTAGGATTATAGTGTTATTCCATAATCGATTTAACACTATTGCACTCGAATGGTCACACGGAAGTTATCGAGTTGTCAAGATATCGTGAGCCTCACTTTAGCATTTAATCACTATCGGTAGTTTTTATAATCAAAGAAGGTTAAAAAATACTGATTGTCAATATAAATGAGACTTGAAGCAGTATTGTCATAATACATTTTCAGTGATGAATTCAACTATTTTATGATTAAAAATAATGTTTTTACGACAATTCATTCAAAATTAGCGACTAAGAGCTGGTATGACCATTTAGACAAAAGTATATGATTTTAGTTTAGGTCACTTTTATCCTAAATGCACCATTCATTTTGACGAATTTAACGGCAACAAATCAAAGGCCACAGACATTCTTTCTTGGGAATCATCGAATGGTTCTGTTCCATGCCAAAAATACGAGGGGAATAAAACTAAATGACCTATTTCTGGCTTAATCCACTTTCTTGCTGTTAACGTGTTGGGCAGTTCAATACCTGGTTTCCCAAAATACAGCCAACCTTGTTTGCTTGTATCATCAATCACCGAAGGTAAACTGACATAAAATGCACTGCTTAACCAGCCTTTAGGATGCACGTGGGAAACATGGAAGCCTTTGTTACTGAGTTTAACCGACCAATTCGCCGAAAAGTCGATGGCTTTTCCAGCGTGCTTGAAAAAAGGATGATTAGGATCTGGACTAAGCCCTACTAGTAATGAATCAATGGTCTTTTTAAGGGCTGCTCTTAATTCTTGAATAACCGGAATTTGATGGGCGAATAGATTTCCCATAGTTTGCGTACCATGACGCAAAGACTGATCCAAAGGATTACGTTGGCTCACATGGATTTCGTTTAAGGCTGCACGCAACCCTAGACTAAATTGTTCGATATTTTTGTATTGCTTTGGTAATAATAATGGTTGCTCAAATACCATATTCTCGTAATCACAAAGCCGATCATATTCTGGACTTTGCAATTGTCTTAAAGCTGTTGTTTTCAATGCCCAAATCAACTGATCATCTGGGGCTACACGCAACATAGTATCAATTAGCGTATTCGCTTTTTGATTGTCACCTAAGGCTAGATAGGCTTTTGCTAATTTCTCATTTTCAGATTGTGACAAAGTGGTATTTGAGGCAATTTTGTCCATATAAACGTCTACAATAGCCTCGTACCTATGCTCTTTTTCCCATAGAATTAATTGCAGGTTCTTAGCCACCGCTTTTTTGTTCTCTTGGGTGTAAAGCTCATCCACTAGCTGTTTAGCCAGTGCAAGTTCATTAACTTTCACTAAACCTACAATGTAATCGACAATTAATTCGTCAGGCATTTTATCGATGGCCTGAGAACGATAATGAGACAAGTGATTGTCGTCATTCATCTCATACTTTAAGGCGCTAAGCAATTGATTGAGCTTACGATTTTGCGGCGACTTTTCAAGGCCTCCCTTAAGGGTATCTAAGGCTTGACTAGGTAAATTCAGATCCAAATAAACTAAGGCTAAATCTTCGTAAAACTCTGGATTATTCCCATCAATAGTGAGTCTTTTATGAAATAAATCGGCTGCCTGCTGGTACTGCCCCTGTTCCTTTTTCATCCAAGCCAGCTCAGATATAACGCGTAGGTTATTGGGTTCTGCTTTCTGGAGTGACACCAACAGGGTTTCAGCTTTATCTATCTCATTGCGTTTCTGTAAAATACGGCTGCGCCCGAACTTGGCATCAAGGGCGTTGGGTTGCAAACGTTCACAATTCAAAAACCCTTGCTCAGCCGAGTCTAAATCGTTTAAATAAAAATATGACTGCCCCAACTTTAACCAAACCTGTGGATTTTTATTATCAAATTTTAAACATTGTTTAAAATAATTGATTGCTTGGTCAAATGCCTTAGAAAGGAAGGCTATTTTTCCTAGTGCATAGTACAGATCGGGTTGTTTTGGATTCAGTAACAAGGACTCTGAAAAATAACTTTTAGCTTCGGTATTATTACCCAAGCGTTCATAAGCAGATCCCATGGCTCTGGATAGACGAAAATCTTTGATGCCTACTTTTTTCAAAATCATGAAGTGATTTAAGGCTTGTTCGAATTGGCCTTTATGCATTAGCTGCATCGCCATGTTCAACCTTTGTTGCGCGCTTAAATTTGGGTTTTGCATAAGAATCAGACAATAAAATCAGGTTACAAGTGGGTATGAACCAAGTTGCGAATCAAGGTAAGATACCACTTAATGAAATCCAACCCAAGATTAAATCTAGAGTCTATTTTGTCGCAAAGAATTCAACAACTATTACAAGACGCGCAGCAATTATTGGCCAGCGGTAAACTGACATCGAGCCGATTAGCAATAAATAAAATTTTGCGCAAAACTCCTCTGCATACAGATGCACTGATAATCAAATATCAAATTGAGGCTGCCGAAGGACAATTTGATGCCGCCTTCGATTTATTAACCGCTTTGGTAGATGAACATGACTTAAGTGAACGGCAATTATTTATTGTTGCAGGACATTTAAATAAGTTAGAGCTGTTTTTTCTATTGCATAAAGTGTTAAACAAACTCCTTGCTTTACATCCGCAAGATATGAAACTCAAATTCAATCAAAGTTTATGTTTAAGTAAAATAGGAAAAATTCAAGAATCACTCGACCTAGCCTTAATTTGCGAACAGAACAATTTTGATAACCCCTTACTACTATTAAACATTGGGCATCATTACAAAGCCTTTAGTAATACGCAAAAAGCGGCTGAGTATTATCAAAAATATATCATCCAAGCCCCGGCAAATAGTGGCTATGGATACTGGAGCTTAGCCGACCTGAAAAATTATATTTTCACCCTCCAAGAAATTGAAAATATGCAAACTAAGCTAGCAAAAATGTCTCAAGGTGAAGCTGAGAACAAACCCGAACTGATCGAATTTGCATTAAGTCATGCAAAAGAACAACAGAAGCAGTATTCCCAGGCCCTTGACTATATGCGTGCAGCCAACACCAAAATTGCACAATCACGCCCCTTTCGGCAGCAGGGTTACTTGCAGTTAGTGGAGGAACTAAGTCGCTATGTGCCAAAACCAACTGATTCTAAAATTCCCCATGAAAATAAAGTCACTCCAATTTTCATAGTCGGTATGCCCCGTTCAGGTACCACCTTAACAGAACAAATTCTGGCGAGTCATTCTCAAGTAGCAGCTACAGACGAACTGCCTTATATTGAAAGAATTGCCATGCAACTAAGCCGCAAGCATGGCTATTCCCAAAGCCTGTTAAACATGACCGCTGAACAAGGTTCGCGCTACTCTGCCTTTTATTTAAAACAAGCTAAAGCTTACTTAACCCAAGAGTCGCCTTTTTTAATTGATAAGAACCCCACCAATTATTTACATATTGGATTAATTTTAGCGTTATTCCCTAATGCAAAAATTATTAATTTAATTCGCGATCCTTTCGATAATGGGATGAGCGTATACAAACAACATTTTAGCCATGGAAATGATTTCAGTTTCAATTTAACCTCAATTGAAACTTATGTTACCGGCTACGTGAAAATAATGGGGCATTGGAGTAAACAGTTTCCCAAAAGTATTTATCATTTGTCTTACGCTAATTTGGTATCTGAGCCACAAAAGACGATTACCCAGCTACTCGAATTTTGTGGTTTAGCAGTAGAAAAAGAGTGTTTCGAATTTTTCAAATCGGATAAACCAGTGTTAACCCCCAGCGCTAGCCAAGTTCGCCAACCCATTCATAAAAATGCCATTGGAAGTGCTGATGTGTATGCCGAGCTTTTGCCACAATTTAAACGACAAATGGACGAGTTAAAAACCCGTATACAGCAAACATTGCTCTAAAGCCGTTAATTTAGTTTGCCATGACAGTGTTTAAATTTAAGCCCTGAGCCACAATAACAAATATCGTTTCTGCCTAATTTGCGATGTTTATCATTACCAACTTGGGGCTTTTCCGCACTAACGGCATTTGGCTCTTGCTCCTCGGTAGGAGCCACTGATGGTTTGCTATTTTTAGTGGTAATACCTTGAGTATTATCATGTTTAGCCAAGGGGTTGCCAAGATAACTATCTTTGACTTCCACATTTAACGCCGGATCAATCATACAATGCAAAAACATCCGTGTCGCTTGTGTTCCATTGGTGAGTTTTAAGCTACTTTCCAGGTGCATAACCTGCTCATAGGCAGTTTGTCGCAACCTATGGTAAGCAGGCCATCCCTCATCACTTAAACCATATAAACTCCACAGCTCTCGCCATTGATGACAAAATGACTTTACCTTACTAACCATTTCATCGGCTTGCTTACGCGGGTTCGACTCCATGGACAATACATCAGAAATAAGATCCTCAGCTAGCCCTTCCATTTCGCCAGGAGCAAGGACCAACGGCGTATTAAAACGTTCACATTTAAAATCTGAATCACTGTCGGGATCGAATGCCACATTCTGGATTTGTTGCGCACTAAAAGGCTCATTCAACCAAGGTACATGCCCACTTTCCACCTTATCCCAAAATCGACTTGAGCCGCAGATATCGATGACTAAATGCACTCTAAAAAGTTGACTGTTATTGTCAACCCGATGGTATTTCCACGAATCAAATATCCACGCCTCTCCGGCTTTCATATGTACTTGTTTATCACCACAATGAAATATCACATTGGGATCAGTGACAATGGGGATATGAATACGAACGCGTTTATACCAGTGGTAATTGATATCTGAATGCAAAGGCACTTCACAGCCACTTTCTAAGCCCATCAGTCGAGAACGGCCTATTACCTCACCGAAACTCCCAATAACTTGTTTTAGATAGGGGGTTTGCTGCAATACGGATGTCGCCGCCATAGGGCCTTTAAACAAATTGTTAAACTGACCATTTAACGATACTAATGGAATCGATAAATTGCCTTTAAAACCTTCGTGATGAGGTGTCCACAAACTGCGTTCAAGTTGGTCAATCTCCTTTTGCAGACGTTGTTGGTCAAAGTGTAAAGGAAGTTGAATGAATTCGTGTTTTAATTTCAAAGCTATCTTTCCATTATTGATATGTTCGTTGTAAACGACTTAAACACTTATTTTACAATAAGACCGTGACATTGTTTGTATCTTTTACCCGAGCCACAAGGACATGGCGCGTTGCGAGAAACCTTAGAAGGTGCTTGCTTGCGATTTATCACACCAGTTGAAGTTTGCTGCACATTCCTGGCGAAATTTAAATCCACTAAATCAAGGGACTTGTTTCCTCGACTGACTAGCAGGTTATTAATCTGTTCTAATGTGTTTTCTACTAAGGGTAACTGTTCTAGCACTTCATCTTGATTCTGTTTCCACTTATCTTTGTTCGGGACAGATAAGGTGTAACGCGACAAAGGTAAACGTTGCAAACTCTGGGAAAATGCAGGTAACTCTGCAAATTTTAGTAATCGATTAACCTCATCCTCAGGCTGAGTAACCAAATCTTGGTAACTCACCACCGCATATTGCTTAGACGGTAAGTTCTTAAAGGAATCCAGTATAGCTTCATTGGCAGATTGCCATTGAAACCGAGCCAAGGCTGCTATGCTGGCAGACTTGTAGTCTTTCCAGCCGTCCGGCAATAAAAATGACCATTTAGAATTCGCAGCTGTAATCTCGGGGTAAGTGACAAACCGACCGGACCGCCAGCCATCCATAATACTACTGATGTTTTCTCGAGGATCTCTTACTAAATATATGAATTTGGCATCTGGGAATACGGAAAGTAAAAATGGGATACGAAGGGCATTCTTTGGGGTTTTTTCAAGTAAACGGATTTGCCGATCAAGATTTGCGGTTGTTTGCCCATTAGTTTTTCTTGCTGCCTTGTAAAACCTTGTTTGTAAGGTTTTAATAGTAACGTCATCCCCATCAACACTATCTAATCTATTCGACACATAGCCTCTTGCCACTGTGCTTAACGCTGGAATATGTTCAATAATGTGGTGACTTTCTCCGCCAACGGTCCAAAGATTAGGGTGTTTGGCCAAAGTTTCAAATAATAAGGTGCTACCTGCTCTAGGCGCTGACAAGATAATTATGGGTTCAATGAACTTACTTGTTTGCTTTAGTACCACTGATGTATCGCCCTATCATTTTTCCATTTTCTACGATGTATTCATCGTTCACTACCTGCAAACCGTATTCAGCCAAAAGTTGAATGAGCTGTTGATACTTTGTCTTGTCCAGTGCGGCATTAACTAAATCTGAAAGTCGTTCAATTTGACCTTCCAATTCATGCAAAAATATTTTTAAATCGCTTTTCCGTTGCTTGAGATCTAACTTGGTGTTCATCACATGTTTTAGAAACGCTGGAAAGTTTGTACCTTGTAAGCCTGTCGCATGTTGTGTTGCAATGGTGCCGATATCGGCGTTTAATTTATGCCTAAGTTGCTCGGTTAACGGCGATTGTTGACCATATTTCGCCAGCCCATTAAACAGTTTTCGAAGACTATCTATAACCTCACTGTTTAAAAGTGCTTTACCCGCTTCAAGCATCTGTATATTGGGTTTAACAATGGTTGATTCAATATCATGGAGAACAAATTCAAATCGACCAGTTGACTTTAAAACCCGCGCTACTTCCTCTATGCTTTTCGATAAACATGAATATTCAATGCCAAATTGGGACACGACACAGCCATAACTATCATTTTCAAACGGCAGCTTTTCAGCTGAGGTTTCTTCAACAAAGAGAACATTTTGTTTAGTTTGTAATGTCGCTGGTATATTTAGTTTGGCGCTGTCTAATCCAGTAAAAACAAGTTCAGAATTAACATTATTTCCTAAAGCGATAATAGAACCGTTGCCAGTACCAATATCCAACACCTTAGTTTGACTTTGTACTGTTGTGAACACTTTCTCCCAATGGGACTTTAATACTCCGGTATAATTTTCTGTAAAATCATTACCGAAAGACGTCAAATGGCCTTGCTGCCAATACTGGCTCCAATAACTTTCCAAGGATTGCCTCACTATAAAAGTTCAATAAAAAAGGCCGATATAAATCGGCCTTTTGCTATTAACGTTGTTTAACTAACGTATTGTTAATTATCGTATTAGAAACTAATTGTGTAGTTTATACGGTAATCACGACCAAAGTTGTTATACAAGTCTTGGTCATCCCAAGTACCAGTAGAAGACAACACTGGATCTTCGTCAGTTAGGTTGTTAACAGTTAAAGTAAGAGCACCGTACTTACCAGCATTATAGGTATAAGTAAGGTTATGGATTAACCAGCTATCTAACTTACCAGACTGAACCCAAACACCGTCAGTCAATACTTCATTTTCTGAAGTGCTGTCAGTGTAGGTCATGTTCCAAGCCACTAGGTGGTCAGACAATGCCCAAGATAATGTAGCAACTGATTTAAACTCAGGCTGACCAGACCAACCTGAAGTATCAACAATCGCGCCACCTTCTTCTTCGTCATATGACAAGATGAAGCTGTTAGTGTTAGATAGGCGGAAGTCACCCACTTCAGTTTCAAGCATTCCGGTAAAGGTTAAATCGATACCTTCAATTTCGAAACCAATACCGTTGAAGTAACCAGTACCTGCTTCTAGCAATGTGCCAGATGAAGCACGAATTAGGTAGAATGTATCATCTGATACATCAGAACCAGGTGCTTTAGCTGTGATGATACCAGCAGCTTCGTCAGACAATAGAGATTGTACTGTTTTAGTTTGGATTACGTTATCGATAGAAAGTTTGAAGTAATCTACTTTAATACCAAACTCGTCACTCACATCCCAAACTACACCTAAGTTAGTGTAATCAGATTCTTCTGGACCTAAGTTAGGGTTTGATTTGTAGTAAGTGTCATACTGTCTTTCGTTCGTAGAACCAGAAGCATAATCGATTGCGCCTTCAGCAGAGAAGGTAGTCGCTGCATTCAATTCATCCAAACCTGGAGCACGGAACGATTCTGAGTATGATGCACGAAGTACAACACCGTCAGCAACTTCCCAACGTGCTTTTACAGCAGGAGAAACGTTGTCACCGAAGTCTGAGTAATCATCGTAACGAACAGCAATGTTCACTTCTAAGTCATCAGTAACAGGTAGAGAAGATTCGAAGAAGAATGCTGTAACATCACGCATACCTTCCGCGCTGTTACCAGCAGAACCACCGATTAAGCCAGTTTCTGACTGACCGTCGTAAATATCTTCGTAAGTTTGCTCGAAGTATTCAGCACCAAAATAATGTGCAGCCATACCGCCACCTAACTCGAACATATCGAAGCCGATACCAGCGAAGTATTGGTCTAATGTTGAGCCAGAGTTTTGAAGAGTAGTTGCTTTCATATTTGCAATACCTTCATCAGAACCTAGGTCAATGCCATTAGCTTCGTTATAGGCTAAACCACCGTAACTTAAGTAGTACTCACCCACTGATTTGTTATCAGCGATGTTAGTGTGGTAGTAAACTTCCCAAGAAGCATCGTTCCAATCTAAGTTACCACGGAAACCAGTAGTATAATCTTGGTTGTAGTCGTCTACGTTACCGTCACGAGTACCAATACCAACCCAACGGAAGAAACCGTATGCGCCGTCAACACCGTAAGGGTTATTTGCGTTGTCCGCACTCATGTTAACCCAAGGAGCAGCAGGAGGAGCGTAACGACCAAATGAACTGTTTTGAACAAACATTGCTTGACCAAACCATTCTACGTCTTCAGCAACTTCATAGTTAGCATTTACGTACAATGTATTACGGTCAACTGATGCTGTGTTGTATGAAACGTTAGCGAACGCATACATACAGTACGTTGAACCTGGGTTACCCCAGTCATTGTCAGCTGCAACTGTTTGGAAAGTATCTGAACCATATTCAGCTTCCAAGTCACCACACAAAGGAGAAGCTTGTGCGTCGGTGAAAGTTGGATCAGCAACAGTTGCACCATAGATAGACCAACCAGAGGTTTCGTCATATGCTTGGATTTCGCCGTCGCCATTAAAATCAGTCATGCTTGCAGCAGTATAGTCACGAGCACCGTCAGAAATACCTTTACGCTCTTGGTGATCGAATGCAAAGGTGATGTTACCTTTATCGTTAGACACACCGCCTACGATTGAGAATTCTTTAGAAGTTGTACCTTCGTCGTTATCACGGTGACCTAAACCACCAGAGAAAGTCAAACCTTCGTAGTTATCTTTAAGGATAACGTTAACAACACCAGCCATCGCATCAGAACCATAAACAGAAGAACCACCTT
>NZ_JAUORV010000029.1 GCF_030548205.1 Aliiglaciecola sp. 3_MG-2023
CGGGGCTAAAGCACCCGCCTACAGGTGTTCTTGTAGCATGGTCTTTAGGCCATGGGCATATCGCATGTTCCGCTGATCTTGCGCGGGGCTAAAGCACCCGCCTACAGGTGTTCTTGTAGCATGGTCTTTAGGCCATGGGCATAATGCATATTCCCCTGATCTTGCGCGGGGCTAAAGCACCCGCCCACAGATGGTTTTTCGCCAATTTTTTCCCTAAACCTGCAAAAAGTAAAATTCTTTTGCTCTTAAGGGGCTATAAACCTATTCTTTACTTGCTGATTTAAAGGGGCATTGGTAAAGTTAGCGGATCATTATGTCTATCTCCAACAGGGTGCGGTCTGTTCATGTTTAAAAAGCTTCGAGGAATGTTTTCAAACGATTTATCAATCGACCTCGGTACTGCAAATACGCTAATTTACGTTAAAGGTCAGGGGATCGTTTTGAACGAGCCCTCAGTAGTTGCAATTCGTCAGGAGCGCGCTGGCGGTCCAAAAAGTGTTGCTGCGGTGGGTACTGCTGCAAAACAAATGCTAGGTCGAACACCTGGAAATATTAAAGCGATTCGTCCTATGAAAGACGGTGTGATTGCCGACTTCTACGTGACCGAAAAAATGCTTCAACACTTTATTAAACAAGTGCATGACAATAATTTTCTTAAGCCCAGCCCGCGCGTATTAGTTTGTGTGCCTTGTGGTTCAACTCAAGTAGAACGTCGAGCTATTCGTGAGTCTGCTTTGGGTGCAGGTGCTAGAGACGTATACCTCATTGATGAGCCTATGGCTGCCGCAATCGGTTCAGGTTTGCCAGTATCTGAAGCTACCGGTTCCATGGTGGTTGATATTGGTGGTGGTACTACTGAAGTCGCCATTATCTCGTTAAATGGTGTGGTTTATTCTTCATCAGTTCGCATCGGTGGTGATAAGTTTGATGAAGCCATCATTAATTATATTCGTCGTAATTTTGGTTCACTAATTGGTGAAGCAACGGCAGAAAGAATTAAACACGAAATTGGCGCTGCCTACCCAGGCGAAGAAGTTCGTGAAATAGAGGTTCGGGGCCGTAACCTAGCTGAAGGCGTACCTAGAGGGTTCATGCTCAACAGCAATGAAATTCTAGAAGCACTACAAGAACCCCTTACTGGGATCGTGTCGGCAGTCATGGTTGCTCTGGAACAATCACCTCCTGAATTAGCATCTGATATTTCTGAACGTGGAATGGTCTTAACTGGCGGTGGCGCATTGTTAAAAGATCTTGATCGCTTACTTATGGAAGAGACGGGTATCCCTGTTGTCATCGCTGATGATCCGCTTACCTGTGTTGCTCGTGGCGGAGGTAAAGCGTTTGAGATGATAGACATTCATGGTGGTGACCTGTTTAGTTACGAATAATCTGGGTAAGGGGTTATTTGTGCTGGACGTCGTTAATTTTATACAAACACTATCAAGCAGGTATTTAGCCTAAATGAATACCATGTTTACAAGAGGGCCATCACTTGTCAGTCGACTCGCGTTGGCCTTATTCGTTTCTGTTATCTTCATTTTTGTCGACCACAAATATGATGGTTTCGCCTCAGTCAAAGTGTATTTAAACTCCATCGTTAGTCCTCTTCAGTATATTGCCAGCTTACCTGGGCAAATGTTGAGTTCAGGTGCTGAGAAGTTCTCTACCCATCAAAAGTTACTAGAAGATAATCAGAATTTAACCTTGCAAGCGATGAAAATGTCAGAGAAATTGCAAAGGTTCGATTTGTTAGAAGCTGAAAACGATCGTTTACGCACACTCCTTGGAGCGCCAGTTTCCGCGCCTATCCAAAAAATGGTAACCGAGTTAATGGCGGTGGATAATAATCCGTTTAGCCTGCAAATTATCATAGATAAAGGCGCGATTAACGGAGTTTATGAGGGCCAAACTGTACTAGACGACAAAGGTATTGTCGGACAAATTATGGAAGTGGGGACAACTAACAGTCGAGTACTGTTATTGGCCGATATTACCCATGCTATTCCCCTGCGTAATGCGCGAAACAATGTTCAGCTTATCGCCAGTGGTTCAGGTCAGTTTGATGAACTTGTGTTGGAACATGTAGCGCACAGTGCTGACATTCAGGTGGGGGATCTATTGGTATCCTCAGGGCTGGGCAATGTGTTCCCAGAAGGTTATCCCACAGCAACTATTACCTCCATTGTTCGTGATGAAAGTCGTCCTTTTGCCCTTGTAACCGCTACTCCTATCGCTCAACTCGACAGGTTGAGATACCTATTGTTGTTGTGGCCAGCGGATGCACCAACGCAACCCATCATGCCGCAACCTGCAACTCCGGCGGACTCCAAATGAAGCTGCGTAATTATGCTATTTTCTTAAGTATTATTATCGCGTTGATTCTGCAAATTGTACCAATGCCAATAACCGTTGAGCAGTTTCGACCCGATTGGGTCTTACTGGTTTTGTCATACTGGGCGTTAGCCCTTCCAAGCAGAGTGAATGTGGGGGTCGCCTTCATTGTCGGCTTGGTTTTAGATATTTTAATGGGCACAAGTTTGGGCGTGCATAGCTTCGCTATGAGTATTAATATTTTTGTCTTGGTGTCGAATTATCAACGTTTGCGCAATTATTCTTTGTGGCAACAGGCTTTTATCATTGGCACCTTATCTGCCTTGTATCACTTGGTGGTATTTTGGTTACAACACTTACAAACTGACGTGATCTTCTTGTTTACTTACCTTTGGCCTGTATTGACCTCTATGCTTATGTGGCCATGGATATTTGGTTTGTTGCGTAAAGTCAGACGGCAATTCAGAATCACTTAAGGTCCTACATGTTATTGCTAGCATCTCAATCACCGAGGCGAAAAGCGCTTTTAAGTCAACTTGGCGTAAAATTTACTACACTTAATGTAGATATAAATGAAACTCAATTAGCCAATGAGGACTCTAACAGTTACGTTGTGCGTTTGGCCATTGAAAAAGCCCAGCAAGGTTGGCTTCAATATGGTCAGATTGATGCTGTATTAGGTGCTGATACCATTGTCGTTGTGGGCAGTGGTAGTGAAGAACAAGTATTAGGAAAGCCTGAGAGTTTTGAACATGCTCGACAAATGTGGCTGCAACTCAGCAACACGCAGCACCGAGTAATGACTGCTGTAGCATTAAAAACCGCTGACGGTACTGACCACCTAGTGGTGAAAACAGAGGTTCGTTTTAAATTATTAACTGAAGCGGAAATGCAATGGTATTGGCAAACTGGCGAGCCACAAGATAAAGCGGGCGCTTATGGTATTCAAGGTTTTGCAGGGAATTTTGTGAAACACATCAATGGCAGTTACAGTGCCGTGGTTGGATTACCTTTGTACGAGACCAGTGAATTAATTAAACAGGTAGGTATTAAGCTGTATGAGTGCTGAATTACTGATAAATGTAACCCCTTCTGAATCAAGAGTCGCCTTGATTGAGAATGGTATTTTGCAAGAGATTCATATTGAGCGTCACACCAAACGTGGGTTGGTGGGGAATATCTATCGTGGCAAAGTAAGTCGAGTTTTGCCGGGTATGCAGGCAGCTTTCGTTGATATAGGTTTAGATAAGGCTGCATTTCTGCATGCTTCTGATATTGCCTTTCACAATGAAGTTAGCGACGAGATGTCCACCACATCCATTGCCAAGAAAGACATTCGTGATCTGTTGCGAGATGGGCAAGACATAGTTGTGCAAGTAGTGAAAGACCCCATCGGAACAAAAGGCGCAAGGCTTACCACCGATATTACCATTCCTTCCCGTTATTTAGTGTTTATGCCCAGTGTTGACCATGTAGGTGTATCACAGCGCATTGAAGATGAAGCAGAACGAGAAAGACTCAAGTCATTAGTTCAGGAATATTGTAGTGATGACGGTGGATTTATTCTGCGTACTGCTGCTGAAGGCGTTCAGGAAAAAGAACTTATTTCAGATGCGGAGTTTTTAAAACGCTTGTGGGCGAAGATCCAATCGCGTATGAAAGGCCGAAAAGGCAATGTCTTGTACGAAGATTTACCCTTAGCAAGACGAGTACTGCGGGATTTTGTAGGTACCCAGCTAGATCGCATAAGAATAGATTCTAAATTGTCATTTCAAGAGCTACAGCATTTTACCCAAGAGTATGTGCCCGAGCTAAATAAACTACTTGAGTATTATCAAGGCGAACGACCCATATTCGACTTATATGACGTTGAAAATGAAGCTCAACGCTCACTAGAGCGCCGTGTGGACTTAAAATCTGGTGGTTATTTAATTATCGACCAAACCGAAGCGATGACTACCATAGATATTAATACTGGTGCCTTTGTTGGTCATCGGAATCTAGAAGAAACCATTTTTAATACCAATATTGAAGCCACCCAAGCCATAGCCCGTCAACTTAGATTGAGAAATCTTGGTGGCATGATTCTAATCGACTTTATCGATATGACCGATGAAGATCATAAGCGCCGCGTTTTACACAGCTTAGAATCGGCTACAAGTAAAGACAGAGCAAAATCAAATATTCATGGTTTTACAGCCCTGGGTCTAATCGAAATGACGCGCAAGCGCACCCGTGAAAGTTTAGAGCATATTCTTTGTGGTGAATGCCCAGCGTGCAAGGGCAGGGGGTCAATTAAAACAGTGGAAACCACCTGCTTTGAGGTGATGCGAGAAATCGTGCGGGTCAATCGTGCTTATGACGCAGATAAATTTGTCGTCTATGCCTCTCAAGCCGTAGCCGAAGCATTGTTGGGGGAAGAATCTCATATGTTAGCTGAATTAGAGGTGTTCGTTTCTAAGCAAATAAAAGTGCAAACTGAATTGTTATATAACCAAGATAAGTTCGATGTGGTAATGATGTGAAACCCGCCTCATTCTATGCCGCCTACCTAGTCAGAAAACTATGGACGCTAGCCGCTGTGCTGCTAGTGCTGGTGGCCGTAGGCCTAAGTATTGTGCGTTTCTCGTTGCCCTATCTAGATGGCAACAAACAGCAAATTGAAACTTGGCTGAGTAATCGTTATGGCATTAACTTAACCATTGGCGAGTTAACCGCTAATTGGGCCAAAAGTGGTCCATCATTGGTTCTCAAAAATATTAAGCTGCAACAAGATGCACAGTCTCCCATTGGCCTAGAAATTGAAGACACCCAAATTGAAATCGACTTTTGGAGCACTCTTGTAGCTCGACAAATTCAGTCTCGTCGGTTCGAATTAAGTGGCTTAGCACTTTCAGTGAACTTAGCACGTATTCAAACCTCAGAAAGCAAATTTCCCGTGGTAGATGCGTTAGAAGATTTGTTTTTACAGCAATTACAACGCTTTTCAATTAGTAACAGTGTCATTGATGTGACCACTCAATATGATCAACAACTGATTCAAATACAACAATTGCGCTGGCTGAACAAAGACAACCGCCACCAAGGGGAAGGTTTGTTGCGAGTGGTGGAGTTGGCCAATAACTCTGCTACCTTTAGTCTTGATTTGACTGGGGACAAAGACAATCTTAGTGGCACATTTTACGCCCGCGGCGAAGAGGTGGATTTGTCGCCTTGGCTAAATCAATTGATTCGCACTCAAAATCAACTGACTCAAAGTAGAGGAAATTTTACATTCTGGGCCGAGGTGAATAAAAACAGCATTAAAAATGTGCAGATGATTTTGAATAAAAGCGAGTTTTCCTGGACCTCACCGGAAAGTCAGGTGGATGCTGCTATCGTAGGCGGCAGAATAAGTGGCGTGCCAGATGCTCAGGGATGGCAATTTAATATTGATGATCTGATTTTAGAATCTAAACAACAAAGCTTATTAACCAGCTGGACTGGGCATATTGGGCGTAACGGGTTAACCCATTTTCAAATGACCACACCGGTTAATATTCGTTCATTGTTACCAGTTTTGCCACTGGCATTTGATAAGAAAACCATTGATTTTATCGAACAGCTTAAGCCCAATGCCCGTATTGATGAACTGGCTATATTGCTAGGAGAGCAATTTTCAACCACTGCGAATTTCTCTAATGTTAGTTGGAATCAGGTGGATGGCTTGCCGGGGGTGGATCATGTTGCTGGTAGCTTCCATATGTTCGACAACTTGGGTAAGTTGTCGATAAATGGTCGCCAGGGAGAATTCGCTGCGAACAATACACTAGACGAAAATATAAATTATCAGTCGATAGATTTTGACGTTTTCCTCGATTGGCAGCCTCGAGGTGTGCAGGTTGATATACCCAACTTTTCCCTAGTTGGTAATGAGCTAAATATCGATCTTCAAATGGCGTTTGATAGCAAAGATAACGAACTCAATTTGTTTGCTAATATCGGCAAAATCGATGTTGAACAAGCTAAAAAACTACTCCCTGACCATTATATGGGCGCCCAAACAAAGGCCTACTTACAAGGCGCTATGTTAAGTGGTGAATTGGCGTCTACACAGGTACTTTGGCAAGGTTCTGTTAATCAATTTCCGTTTGAGAGTCACCAGGGAATATTTCAGATCAGTATTGATGTGAATGATAGCGAATTTAAGTTTGCCCCTGATTGGCCACAGTTAACCGATATGGATGTTGACCTGCTGTTTGAAAACAAGAGCCTGTCAATGATCGCCCACGAAGGTAAATTAAAAAATGTCGCTTTTTCTGATCTTTCCGCTCAGATCCCACAACTAAATAATAGCGCGGTACTAAATATTGAGGCGGATATTAGTGCTCAAAGTACGGATGTGACGGAACTGATCTTAGATAGCTTTCTAGCGAACACCTTAGGTACAGTGTTAACCGAAGGGGTAAATGTTAGCGGCACCCTTGAAACTAAGCTGGATTTGCACATTCCTTTGACAGGTAAAAATGTGTTAGCAACGGGGCAAGTCAAGTTGAAGGGAAACCCAGTTTACTTGCCTAGCCTCAATTTAAATTTTGAAAACATGCAGGGTGAAGTTTCCTTTGCCAACGAAAAAGTTCAATTTAATGGGCTTAAAGGAGAGTTGTTTAATCAACAAATTACCGCTAATTTTGACGGCTTCTCTGATCCAAGCGGTGCCTATAAAGCGGATATTGAACTTCAAGGTGATTGGCAAGTACAACCATTATTGCAGATGCATCAGCCGAGCATGAATATATACCTTGACGGACATAGCGCTTGGCAAGCAAACACCCAGTTAACTTTGAATAAAAGTAGTTACGACTACGAATTTGAATTAGTCAGTAATTTACAAGGAGTGAGTTCCAGTCTGCCAGCACCCTTTAATAAAAGAAGTGATCAAGCAAAGCAGTTGTTTGTAACAGGTAATGGCAGTAATCATGCTTCTAATTTCAGTTTGCTGCTGGGGGATTCTATTTCTTTTGAAGGGGTGTTACCCCACGATACAATGCAATTTTCTCGTGCACATTTAGCCATAGGCGAAAGTGAATCTATAGCCATGGGACTTGGGTTTAGCATTTCAGCAAGTGTAAAAGACGCAGATTTTGACGCTTGGTATCAAGCCATCGCAAATTTGATCGGAGATATCCCTCGGAACAATGAACGCCCCATTTTAGCAGCGCCTCAACGGGTTCATGTCAATGCAGAAAATATGCTAGTAGCGGGGCAAAAAATCAATCAATTGGAATTGGTGGCGAAACACTTAAACGATGACTGGTTATTGGAGTTTAATGCCGAACAGATTCGTGCAAAAGTCACATTATATGACGATTGGTTGAACCGTGGTGTGGATATTGATGCGGATTTTATCGACTTAGCCCAGTGGCATGAAACCGAAAATAATCCTGCCATACAGGGGCAAGATTTACAAAACTTACCGCCAATTAATTTCGACTGCAAAAGTTGCAAACTCTTCGGTAAAGATCTTGGTAAAGTTGACTTTTCTTTATCAAGAGCGCCCACGGGGATGCAGATCGATAGCCTAAGGTTTAACAATAATAACGGTATATTATATGCCAGCGGAGACTGGTTTATCAGCGAGCAAGGCTCCAGTACGCGTTTGACGGGTGAGCTTAGTAGTCCAGATTTTGGAGCATTGATTAAAGGCTTGGGTTTTGATTCTGGGATTAAAGATTCGAAAGCGAATTTTAACTTTGATTTAAATTGGCAGGATGCTCCCCATAAATTTTCAGTTGCTAGTTTAGGAGGAAATATCGACTGGCGATTAACTGACGGCTATTTATCAGAAGTGAGTGATAAAGGTTCCCGAATTTTTAGTTTCCTAAGTTTACAATCGTTGGTGCGCAAATTAAGTTTGGATTTTAGGGATGTATTTGCTAAAGGCTTCTTCTACGACAAAATGGATGGTTCTTTACAAATTGTGAGTGGCAAAGCTGAAACCCAAGACATGGTGATTGACGGCGCCGCTGGTGAGATGTTGATTGCGGGTTATACCGACTTATCCAGTAAAGAGTTAAATTACCGTATCGAATTTACCCCTAACGTGACTTCTAGTTTGCCACTGTTAGTGTATTGGATGGTTAACCCTGCCACAGCCATTGCTGCTCTGGCAATTGATCAGGTACTGACTGAGGCAAAAGTTATTTCAAATGTAAAATATTCAGTTACCGGCACCTTAGATGAGCCAATACTCACAGAGTTGGACAGAAAAAGTAAAGAAGTTGCGTTGCCCGCACGAAATACGCCTGTTGAACTGGATGAAGACGATGTCCCACTTCAGGTGCTTCCCGATGAGAGAGTGAATTTACAAATAGATGATACGAGAGGGTATTAATGGCCAATTTAGTCGCATGTCAGCTAGTTTCAAGTCCAGATGTATCGGTTAACCTTCAACATGTTGAAGAATATGTTTCTCAGCAACAGCCGGGAGACCTAATTGTATTGCCCGAGTGTTTTGCGTGTTTCGGCGCAGGAGACTCAGCCTTGCTGTTAATTGCTGAAGAACTAGGAGAAGGTCCAATTCAAGAGGCTTTGTCGGCCATGGCGAAGAAATATAAAGTGTGGATAATTGCCGGAACTATTCCTATTTCTACCTCCACTTCGGGAAAGTATAGTGCGACCTGTTTAGTATTTGATGACGCTGGAAGACGTGTAGATGATTATCAAAAAATCCACTTGTTTGATGTACAAGTGGAAGATGGAACTCGCAACTATTTAGAGTCTAAATATACTCAAGCTGGCGATAAACTCGTAGTCGTTGATTCACCTTTCGGCAAAATAGGTGTGGCTGTGTGTTATGATGTGCGCTTTGCAAGCATGTTCACAGCTATGGGCGACATTGATGTATTAGTGTTGCCAAGTGCATTTACCCGTGCAACAGGAAAAGCCCACTGGGAGCCTCTGTTAAAAGCCAGAGCAATAGAAAAGCAATGTTATCTAGTTGCAGCTAACCAAGGTGGCATTCATGCTAATGGGCGGGAAACTTACGGCCATTCTTGCGTCATCTCTCCTTGGGGCGACACCTTGTGTGAGATAGAAACTGGTAGTGGTGCCGTTAGCGCTAAATTTGATGCTAACGAAATAAGTCGAATTCGCACTAACATGCCAGTTCAGCAACATAATCAATTCAGGAGTTACCTTGTCTAATTTGGTCGAAGAAAATTTATTAAATGCAGCAGATTTGGATCCCAATAAGGTTGTATCCGCTTTAAACTTAATTTGTCAGCATCAAAATGATTTTGCCGATATTTATTTTCAATCTAGTCAGCATGAAAGTTGGGTATTGGAAGACGGAATAATCAAAGACGGTAGCTATAATATAGAAAAAGGCGTAGGTGTACGTGCTGTTAGCGGTGAAAAGACCGGTTTCGCGTATTCAGATGATATTAGCCAAGAGGCTTTAAGCAAAGCGGCAAAAGCATCGAGAAGCATCGCGGCTTCTGGAGGGACCTTTAAAGTTGCTGCTAGTGCGCCAAAACAATCTTCTGCACGATATTTTGCTGAGAACCCTATTCTTGGTATGCAAGAACATCAAAAAATTACTTTATTGCAAGACGTAGATAAATATATTCGTGATCAAGAACCCTTAGCCACGCAGGTGGTGGTCAGCATTAGTGGAGTTTACGAAGAAGTGCTGATTGCGGCGACCGATGGCACTTTTACTACCGACATACGCCCCCTTATACGTCTCAATTGTTCCATCTTAATTGAGAATGATGGACGCAGAGAGCGCGGCAGTGCTGGGATGGGGGGACGTTACGGTTATGAATATTTTTTACAAGTCGAAGGGAATAAAACTCGCTACCAATTGCTAGCTGATGAAGCGATTCATATGGCACGAGTAAATATGCAGGCCATTGACGCCCCTGCCGGATTGATGCCTGTTGTACTAGGAGCCGGTTGGCCGGGAGTGTTATTGCATGAAGCCGTGGGGCATGGCCTAGAAGGTGATTTTAATCGCAAAGGTGCCTCAACCTTTAGCGGTAAAATGGGTCAGCAAGTAGCGGCTAAAGGGGTAACTGTTGTGGATGACGGCACGTTAACAGACCGCCGTGGCTCATTGTCAGTTGACGATGAAGGCACGACCACGCAGCGTAACGTGTTAATCGAAGATGGTGTGTTAACTGGATATATGCAAGATAAACTAAATGCACGTTTAATGGGAGTTAACCCAACCGGTAATGGCCGTAGAGAGTCATATGCACATCTGCCAATGCCAAGAATGACCAATACCTTTATGTTAGAAGGGCAATATAGCCCCGAAGAAATTATAAGTAGTATTGATAAAGGTGTTTACGCACCGAATTTTGGTGGCGGCCAAGTTGATATCACATCGGGCAAGTTCGTTTTTTCAACTTCCGAAGCGTACTTAATTGAGAATGGAAAAATTACCACTCCAATCAAAGGTGCAACCTTGATCGGCAACGGTCCCGAAGTCATGAAAAAGATTTCAATGATTGGTAATAATCTGAGCCTAGATAAAGGTGTTGGCGTATGCGGTAAAGACGGGCAAAGCGTACCTGTGGGCGTTGGTCAGCCAACCCTTAAAGTCGACGAGCTAACCGTGGGCGGAACCGCACTCTAACACGGCCAGGGCCTGTAGCATGGCCTTTAGGCCATGGATGTTTAGGGGTTGCACGGTATGTGTAGCATGGTCTTTAGGCCATGGATGCCTGGCCATGGGCATTTCTCGGGGCTAAAGCACCCGCCTACATGAATTCTTTTAAATATTGAAACAAATCTCGGGCGGCTTTTGGGGGCTTGTTCAATTCTTGCTGTTTTTTGGCTTGGCGAGATAATTGCCTTAATTTTTGACGATCTAATTCCGGATGTTCGTTAAGCAAAGCTTCAATGCCTCTATCACCTTGAAGTACTTTATCTCTTGCTTCTTCGACGTGATGAAACTTGCTGGTTTGTTGTCGGTGAGCTAACTGCAGTTGATCAAGGGCTAACTGAATAGGTTGAGTATCGCGGTGGCGCATCAACTTGCCAATTAATTGTAATTGACGGCGGTAACCGTCTTTTTTCTTATTAATTTTGCGGGCTAACTCAACTGCTTCAGCGAGCTCTTCATCCATGGGGATTTTAGCTAACGACGCCGCGCCTAGCTCAACGAGAGCTTCTCCCAATTTTTGAATAGCAAGACTTTCCTGCTTAAGTTGGGTTTTGCTTTTAAATTCTTGTTCTGGACCGTTTTCGGTGAAATTCGTATCGCTCATGATAATGTCTTTAATGTTACACTATGCCAATTGTAACCCAGCTAATACCTCACAGCATTAAAAGTTGTGAAAAGAAAGTGAGTCTTATATGCAAATGGAGCAACAATTAGCCCAAATTCAACAAGCAGTTGAAGATGTATTGGCATTGGCCAAGCAAAAAGGGGCCAGTCATGCGGAAGCTAGCATGTCTAAAGTCGAGGGGATTTCGGTATCGACTCGATTAAAAGAAGTGGAAACCGTTGAGTTTACCAATGACGGTGGTTTGGGCATTAGTGTCTATTTTGGCCAACGTAAAGGCAGTGCGTCCACTGCAGATTTAAGTATTAATGCCCTAACCCTAGCCGTGGAAAAAGCCTGTGAAATTGCCAAGTATACCAGTGAAGATCCTTTTTCGGGTCCGGCTGATGAGTCCGTAATGGCATATGATTATCCCGATTTGGATATGTATCACCCTATTGAGCTGGATACCGAAAATGGCATACAGCAAGCTATATTAGCTGAAGAGGCAGCCTTGGAGTTTGACCCGCGAATAACAAATTCAGACGGTGCCTCCTATAATGCAAATATTGGTATGAAGGTGTATGGCAATAGTCACGGTTTCATAGGGGGTTATCCAAGTACCCGTTACAGTCTAAGTTGTGTTGTTATTGGAGAAGATAACGGTGATATGCAGCGCGACTATAGTTACACGGTAAGTCGTCAAAGAGATTTGTTAACTTCCGCAGCACAAGTTGGTAAAGAAGCCGCTGAGTTTACCCTTAGCAGACTAAATGCACGTAAACTGAAAACGGCTAAAATCCCCGTTATTTTTCATCGCGACGTGGCAGCAGGTTTACTCGGGCATTTTGTTAGTGCGATTAGCGGTGGTAGTTTATTCCGTAAGTCATCCTTCTTACTAAACAGTTTAGGAACGCAAGTTTTACCCAGTTGGTTTGAAATCTTAGAGCGTCCTCATATTAAGTCAGGACTTGCCAGCTCACCTTTTGATAACGAAGGGGTTAAAACCGAAGACATGACCATAGTGAACAAAGGTGTGTTAGATCATTATTTGTTAACTAGCTATTCCGCTCGTAAGTTAGGAATGCAGACCAATGGTCATGCCGGAGGTATACATAATTGGTTAGTTAAGCACACGGGTCATAGTGATGAAGCTCTACTCAAAGAAATGGGGACAGGATTGCTAGTAACCGAACTGATGGGTCAAGGTGTGAATATTGTAACTGGTGACTATTCTCGCGGTGCTGCAGGATTTTGGGTCGAAAATGGCGTCATTCAATACCCTGTTCATGAAATCACTATTGCCGGTAATTTAAAAGATATGCTGATGAATATTTCTGCCATTGGAGCAGTAGCTGAAACCCGGGGTAGCATCCATACAGGTTCTATATTAGTAAGTGAAATGCAACTGGCAGGTAGTTAATCAAAAAATTCACTATATAGACTTTGCCCCCTTTTAGGGGCGCAGAAACCATAAAAAAGGGCTTTGAAAGCCCTTTTTTGGTTTAACTTGTTTATTGGGTCTGGAGAGATTACATATCTACAGAGCCGCAGAAACGGTAACCTTCACCGTGAATGGTGACGATTAAGTCTTCTGAGTTTACTTCTGATTCGAAATGTTTACGTATACGACGAATGGTTACATCAACGGTACGGTCATTAGGACGCAATTCACGACCTGTCATTTCCATAATCAACTGTTCTCTAGTCAATATTTTGCCAGGGTTACTTAAAAATAAATGTAAGGCTCGGAATTCACTGCGAGGAAGACGGAATTCATTTTGACTCGGAGAAATTAAGCTACGACTATCACCATCTAAAATCCAACCATTAAAGCTTACGCGACTTGGAAGATCGTCGTCCTCATGATTGCTTAGGGTTCTATTTAATAGGTTTCGTGCACGTATAGTTAACTCTCTAGGGTTGAATGGTTTAGTTAAATAATCATCTGCACCAATTTCCAATCCTAAAATCCGGTCAACATCGTTGTCTCTTCCTGTTAAGAATATTAAACCGACATTTTTGCGGTCTCTCACTTCCCGTGCGAGTATCAAACCATTCTTACCTGGTAAATTAATATCCATAACAACTAAGTTAATGTTGTTGTTTTCGAAAAAGTCATGCATTTCGCTGCCGTCTTCAGCTTCGAATACGTTATAACCTTCGGCTTCAAATAAGCTTTTTAAAGTAGTCCTTGTTACTACTTCATCTTCAACGATTAGTATATTGGGCGTCATTGTTTTTATCCGTTTTATTTCAATATAGTTAGTTTAACAGAAAATATCGTTTAATCAGGCTATTATCCAGTGAAATTTGCATACTTTAGTAGTCTAGCGCTAAATTTTACAGGTGAATTAGCATACTGTTGTTTATTAATATAGATTTTTATCTTGCCATTCTCTTCTATTAGGCTAACCAACCCCCCATTTCTAAGAAAAGCGATAGTTTCACCAATAGTGACAATAGATAAGCTAGTTTGTTTCAAATCTTTATACAAAAGTTTAGACTCTTGGGATTTATCAATAAAAATGTAGTTACAGCGCTGCTCAATTGCATCTGAAAACGTGTTTACGAGCTGTAAATCTATCTTTAAATTGTTTTTAGTCACTAAATCTGATTTTTGCAGTATTTGATAGTGCTGTTGAGGTGCTTGCTCCATTGAACAAAATTTCAAACTTGTGAATCTTTGTTGCCATTGGGAGTAATTTACAACATGCAGAAAGAAAGTAGAGCGTATTGATGTTGGAGTCACTTCAAAATCATTATTGTGTGCATAAACAATAGCACTCCAGGTGACAATAATGAAAATGGCAAGCCTGCTGATCATCATTCAAATCCCGTTTGGCAAATTTGCAGAATCAACCCTTTTTACAGGAAAAAGAATTATAAATTCAACACCTTTACCTTCTTCACTGGTAATGGTGATAGAGCCATTCAAAGCTTGCGTAATTAAGTTATAAACTAAATGCATCCCCAAGCCACTGCCACCTTGGCCTCGTTTGGTGGTTACAAAGGGATCGAAAATACGTTTTCTAAGGGCTTCGGGGATACCTTTACCATCATCAACATAGCGTATTCTTATTTTATTTTCTGAAGGCATATCTATATAGATATCAATTCTGCCTTTGTCGGTAAATTCAAAACCATGAATGATAGAGTTCATTACTAAATTCATAATAATCTGGTTAATTGGGCCCGCTTTTGTTTCTATATACAGGTCCTCAGGGCAGTGGATATCTATCACGTGATGATATTTTTTCAACTTAGGTCGCATAGACATCAATATTTCATCTAGTAATTGTGCAACGGAAAATATACGGTTTCTTTCACTTGATTGGTCAACCGCTACTTGTTTAAAACTGGAAATGAGCTCAGCCGCACGGTTTAAATTACGATAAATGATGTTAAGGTTTTCTTGCCCTTCGGTTATGAATTTGGATAAGGTACTGGCTTTTAACGCTTTCGCTTCGAATTCTGTTTCTATGTGTTTAAGTCTATCTAGCATCATTGTTGAAGCCGTCACACCTAAACCAATTGGCGTATTAACTTCGTGGGCAACGCCGGCCACCATATCGCCAAGGGATGCCATTTTTTCGTTTTGAACCATCTGTCGTTGGAATTGATGCAATTTTTCCAATGTCTCTATGAGTTCTTGATTGGCTTTTTTCAACGCCATAGTTCTAAGATGTACTTTTTCCTCTAAGCTTGCATGCAGCTTCTGTTGTTCTTCCTCTGCAGAGTCTCGTTCTTTCAAATAGTGTTGGGTGCGATCTAGCATGTCATTAAACGCTGCCCCTAAAATGTCGAGTTCTTTAATGTTGGTGGTTTCTGCTCGACCTTTATAATCTCGTTGTCTGGAAACACGCTGTACTAATGCCGCGAGGTTAATTATTGGCGTGGCTAAGGTTTTTTGTAAACGTAAGGTCAGTAAATAGCAAATTACAAGTATTACTAACAACACTGCGCAAGTAGTTAAAATTGAGCTGGCAATTAAATCATTTAATATTTTTGCGGAAACACGCAAGTACACATAACCAATCACTTCATCGTTTATTTCAATGGTTTTAATGTATTCAAATGCATTGTCTGTTTGAGTGGGGGTTTTTAAACTGTCAAGTCGATCCCACATTTTCGGTGTTGGGGCTTGGCCGGGGCGATTATAGCTGGTGAAGTAAATTGGCTCTTGCCCTTCTACTTTTTTGTATATATAGACGGCCTCAATGAAGTCTGCGGATGCTAGGGTTTGTAAATTCTCATCTTCATTTAACTTATCATCAAACTCTAAACTGGCCGCTGCATTGTTGCTGATAATGTCCGCGTACACCTTAACTTGTTGTGTGAGCTCATTTTTATAATTATTAATTTGGTTGATTAAAGAAATGCTAGAGGTAACCACAAGGGCCAAGGTTGTGATGGCCATAACCATCCATACAATCAAGGTTTTTAAAGATAAATTTTTTGCGCCAGTTAGCATAAAGTTAATCTGTCTTTGTTTGTGGCAATGTTACCACTAAGGATTATAGTGATATAAATTGTTTAAAAAGAAAACACTTAATCCAATAATAGTGGAAAGATTTAAATCTGGTTAATCGGATTCAACTCATTACTTTCGAATGACTTCAAGCAGTGTTTTTTCATCGATATTTAGTTTTACTGATACTTTAGTTAATTCTATTATTTGCGCTACCTTTCCGGCATCATCACTTGCCGCAATGCGTAACGTTTTAAAATCAGCCATACAGATACACAGCATCTCTCCTTCTTTTATCTCGAATTGCGGGATATCAACAGGAGAGCGCTTGTATAAAATATTTGGACAGACGCTAGAACGTTCAGGTAGTTGAATACATTTATCGGGCAAATTTTCTTGAGCGTTAACTGTAAAAGTTAAGCTGCAAGAAAATACTATTGCCAGCAACACATCAGTGACGTTACCTAAAACACATAGGCGCTTATTCTTCAGCATGACTGATAAAGTGCCTCATATTCCAAAGCCGCTTGATGCCAGGTAAATCGGGTGTTCATTGCTCTTAATTTCATAGCGTTGAAGCTGTCTGGGTATTCATAAAAATGAAGTAGCGCTCGATAAATGCATCCAAGCAGTGCTGAACTGTCTGGGTGCTCAAATACAAACCCTGTAGCTATGTCAGGCTGGTGAATAACGTCAACAACCGTATCTTTCAATCCACCCACTGCGCGCACTATGGGCAAGGTTCCATAGGCTAGACTGTACATCTGATTTAAGCCGCAGGGTTCAAATAGCGAAGGCATTAAAAAGAAGTCGCTTCCCGCTTCCAACAAATGCGCTAACTCAACACTAAAGGTTTCAATAAAAATGAATTTATCTGGGTGTATTTGCGCGTGTCTGTGCAACACTTCACTTATTGACGGATCGCCTGTGCCGACAATTAGAAGTTGCACATTATGTTGTAAAAGATCTTCAAGAATGGGCAATATATAACCGAAGCCTTTTTGTTCGGTTAAACGGCAAACCATACCAATTAAAGGAACTTCGTTTTTTTGTACGAACCCTGCAGTTTCTTGCAGTTTACGTTTACATTCTGCTTTACCCGCTGGATTATTTACATCGAAGTTGGCGGGAATATGTTTATCTGTAGCAGGATCCCACTGACTGTAATCACAACCATTCAGAATTCCTGATACATCGTTTCGTCTGGCAGAAAATTCGTTATACAACATGTGGCTACCTAAGGTTGTCAGTAGCTCCTGGGCATAGTTAGGACTGACGGTATTAATCTTATCAGCGTAGCGGATCCCGATTCGTAGAAAGTTTAACGCATCCCCATCTAATTGGTTATGCAGCGCACTATGATTGCTAACGTAGGGGATTTCATCTAAGCGATGAGTGCCATGGAAAGCACCATTGTGAATAGTTAATACAGACTTACTGTGGGCGAAAAATCCACTGTTATCGGTTTTCAGGAAGTAGGGGGTCAAGGCCGTATGCCAATCATTGCAATGCACAATATCGGGTTGGAAATGGATTGCACGGCTGGTTGCTAAAGCGGCATCTGCGAAAAATGCGAAGCGTTGGGCGTTGTCAGCGAAAGCGTGATATCCGTCAGTATAAAATCCATCACGATGAAAATACTCAGGAAAATCCACACAAAAAACTGGTACATCTTGAATCTGAATTTGGCGAACATTAAATGAGTAGGTCTTGTTACTAGAGACAATACCTTCGGAGGCAACTATTGGAGCATCAAATTTATCTGCTAAAAGTTTGTAATAGGGCATCACTATGACGACATCATGCCCGAGCTTTTTTAATTCGATGGGGAGTGCTTTTGCCACATCAGCTAATCCCCCTGTTTTAGCTAAATCTTCTACTTCTGAAACTACAAAAAGAATCTTCAATATTTATCTCTCCAATTCGTAAACTTGGCAGTAAAGTCATTGCGACTGCAACTAGAATAGCAGATTACATGACCACCTAACTGAGTAGCAAGCGGCACGCCTAAAATAGCTAGTCACTTCAGTTACTTTAAATAAATTGTTTATACAAATAACTCTATTCTATTTTTGCGCCCTGTAAAGGTTAAATTTAGAAGTTTGTGCCAGTGTTGAAAGCATAGGGAGTGAACCCTTAATAATATCTGGATAAGGTAAGAACCGATTGGCTACTAACATCAATGTGCCTTTAGGTAGTAAAGCAAACTTCACTTCTTTAATAAACTTGTCGGTGACACTGTAATCCGTTTTTATGCCAGTATGAAACGGAGGGTTGGTTAACACTGCATCGAATTTGTGGTTAACCTCGGAAAGCCCGTTTGACGCCACCACTGTTCCTTTAAGGTTATTGGCAGCCAAACTGCGTTGACTACAAAAGATTGCAATGGCACTAACGTCGCTTAGGGTAAGGATAATATCAGGGTGATTCTTTGCAGCAAAACAGCCAATCACGCCTGAGCCACATGCAAAGTCTAGCACTCTTCCCGTTAATTTCTCAGGTAAATTCTCGATTAAAAGTTGTGTGGCAGGATCGAGGGCGCCAGCATTAAATATGCCTGGCAGAAAAGCGATTTTACATAAAGTGTCTTTGACTTGAATTTCTTTGTATTGAACAAACTTTTCAACGTCAAAAGTAAAGCTTTGTTCTATTAAAGCGCAAAATAAGCTGCAATGACGTGCTGAGTCGATTTTGTTTACTCGCTGGGAAATGTTGGTAAACAATTTGTCGGCGCTTTTAATACCCGACTTGTTTTCTCCAACTAAATAAATATTGCCACCTGATTTAACGCATGCTGCCATATTAGCAATTAGAAATGCCGCCTGTTCTTTCGACTTAGGCATGTAAATCACTGCGCCATCAAACAGGTCTGAATTTGGGGTATTGGCTTGAGTAACTGGGTAGTGCGCAGAAAATACATGTTTGTCATTTTTGGGACACTGTTGAAAGACATCATAAAATTGATGAAATCCAAATATTTCTGAATTACTCAACGCCGAGAAAATATCAGCTTCAGGAGGGTTAACAAAGATCCACTTTCCTTGCTCAAATATCTCTTTATTACGCACCAGAACTTGGCTGGTGGGTGACAACATTAGTTTACCCTCGCGAACATCAGATCCCATACACCATGGCCAAGACGATGACCACGCTGCTCAAATTTAGTGAGGGGGCGGTTGTCTGGTCGCGGCACATAATCTTGATTTTCGGACAAGTTTTTAAATCCCTCTGCTGCTTGCATTACTTCAAGCATATGTTCAGCGTAGTTTTCCCAATCCGTCGCCATATGGAATACACCCTCGATTTTCAGCTTAGAGCGAAGTTTCTGTACAAATTCGGGTTGTACAATTCTACGTTTGTGATGGCGTTTTTTGTGCCAAGGGTCGGGAAAGAAAAGTTGCAGTCTATCTAGGCTTTCATCGGCAATACAATCAGCCAATACCTCTACTGCGTCGTGTTCAAATACCCGTAAATTAGTGACACCTTGTTCGTTGGCGTCTGCCATACAGGTACCTACACCGGGCCTGTGAACTTCAATGCCAATAAAATCTTTTTCTGGTTCATTGGCCGCCATTTCTACCAGGGACTTACCCATACCAAAGCCAATTTCTAAAACAACGGGGGCGCTGCGTCCAAAGACTTCTGCGAAGTCGAGCTTTCCATCTGCATGTAATAACCCCATGGTTGGCCAAAACTCTTCTAAGGCTTTAGCTTGCCCCTTAGTCAAACGACCTTCGCGCTTAACAAAGCTGCGTACCTTTTGAACGTATACGCCTGCTGCTTCGGCTTCTTCTTGAGTTTTAAATTGGCTCATGCAAATGTTATCTCTTATATATAAAATGATTATCTAGAAAGTGTGTGCTAAAAACGCGCAGTATTTTACCTTATATCGAACACCTGCACTAGCTGAAACCTTGTATTTACGCAGGTTCAAGCAATTTACTAGTGTATCCAGTTTAGCTTAGTCGTTTGTAAAGCTGATCTGCCACTGCTTTAGGTTGGGCTAGGAGCATCATATGTCCTGTTCCATCGATCTGACTATAATCCGCGGTCGCTATTCTAGACGTTAATTCTTGTATTGGTTTAGCTGGCGCGATTTGGTCTAACTCGCCGGCAATAAAGTGCAGTGGAAAGTTGCTAGATTTCAGTCTTGCAGATAGGTCCGGTCTGGGAGTTGTGGATTGCACATGGGCTTTCAACACGCTTGGGCCTAAATCGCTTTCCATCTCTTTGACGATATTCACTAAGTCAGCATTTTGCATTTCCAATTGAGTGAAAAAACGTGCGAGTCTGGCTTGGTTCATGGTCACTGGCTTTTTAGCGTCGATCATTTTTACAAGCATTTGACGTTGTTGCACTTCCTGTTCACTGAGTCCGTTAGGACAGTATCCAACTAAGGTTAGTGAAGCAATTTTATCTGGGTATTGCAGGGCCGTTAATGCCGCTATATAGCCGCCCATAGAAAACCCGACTAAATGCACTTTTTGTTCAAAGCTATTAATACGGTCAGCGCTCAAGGCTTGCATTTGCTCTAAAGTATCAGCCCATTGCAAAGGGACATAGCTGCGCTGGGCAATATTAAGTTGTTTCCATACTGGAATCCAAATACGCTCATCGCACAAAGTACCGGGAAAAAATATAATAGGCGTGGTTATTTCAAGCATCATTAATCTATTTCAATAAAATTCTTGTATGATCATAACAAACCCAGTGCGTGAAAACCGCTAAATCAATTAAAGATAATATGCAAAGTCCAACAACTGACACAACTTTTAGTCAAAAACTACTTACCTGGTATCATCAATATGGTCGCAAAGATCTACCTTGGCAGCAGGATAAAACGCCTTATCGAGTTTGGGTGTCAGAAATCATGCTGCAACAAACTCAGGTGAAAACCGTGATCCCTTTTTATCATCGCTTTATGCAACGGTTCCCGGATGTGCTCGCGTTAGCCAATGCCCCAGTTGATGATGTTTTGCATCTTTGGACTGGCCTGGGTTATTACGCAAGGGCAAGGAACCTACATAAAGCTGCTCAAACTGTCCGAGATCAGTATGCTGGTAAGTTTCCAGATACATTGGAAGGCATGGTAGCTTTATCGGGAATAGGGCGCTCAACTGCCGGTGCTGTGCTGTCTATAGCCAGTGGTAAACCTATCAGTATTCTTGATGGCAACGTGAAACGTGTGCTTACCCGCTATTTTGGAATTCATGGTTGGCCAGGCAGTAAGGTAATAGAACAACAGTTGTGGCAATACGCTGATGACTTGACGCCAAGTACCGATACTGGGCTGTATACACAGGCGATAATGGATTTAGGAGCGACACTATGTACCCGCTCTAAACCTAACTGTGATGCCTGTCCAGTGCAAACAACATGCTTGGCTTATGCCCAAGGGACTCAAGCCGAATTACCAACTAAAAAACCGAAGAAAAGCACACCAGTACGAACCACGGTTATGCTTCTACCCATTTGGCAGGATCAGGTTCTTGTTTATAAACGTCCAGCTTCGGGCATCTGGGGAGGGCTGTTTGGTTTATATGAAGCGGAATCATTGCAAGATGCCCAAAGCAAGGCCTGTAATTTGCAATTAGGTGATATCCAAATTGAGCAGTTAGAAGAGTTCCGCCACACTTTTAGCCACTTTCATCTAGATATAAAACCGCTGTTGATGCACCTTAATAAACCACCGACTTTGAGAGTCGAAGAGCAAGAAACCCTTTGGTATGATTTAAAATCTCCTGCAAAAGTAGGATTAGCTGCGCCAACGATTAAACTTTTTAGTACACTACGCAAAAATCTTTAATAGAACATTTGGGATACCTTAATTATGAGCAGAACGGTTTTTTGTCAAAAACTACAAAAAGAAGGCGATGGGCTGGACTTTCAATTATATCCGGGAGAAGTGGGTAAGAAAATATTTGATAACATAAGTAAGGAAGCTTGGGCCGATTGGCAAAAAAAACAAACCATGCTGATCAATGAAAATAAATTGAATCTGATGGAACCAGAAGCTCGAAAGTTTTTAGAAGAGCAAATGGTTGGATATTTGTTTGAAGGAAAAGAGCCAGATATTGAAGGATATGTTCCACCTTCGGCTTAAATTAAACTAGAATACTGAACAAATAGGGGCCTATTTGCTGGGTTTTCGAGCAAACAGACCTTAAAACTAAAAATTTATTAAAAATCGGTTGACTTGATAGCCAAGAATCCGTTTAATACGCACCCACGGCGCTACCAAGTATACTTTTTAGTGTTGTGATTAGACGTAAAGTCAGTGCCTCGATAGCTCAGTTGGTAGAGCAGCGGATTGAAAATCCGCGTGTCCCTGGTTCGATCCCGGGTCGAGGCACCATTTATTCCAAAAGCCCTGAACAGCAATGTTCGGGGTTTTGTCGTTTTAGGGCTGAAATCGAACCAGTGCCACGCGTCGTGTCCCGCTGCTGCGCGTGCGTATCGATCCCGGGTCGAGGCACCATTTATTCCAAAAGCCCTGAACAGCAATGTTCGGGGTTTTGTCGTTTTAGGGCTGA
>NZ_JAUORV010000003.1 GCF_030548205.1 Aliiglaciecola sp. 3_MG-2023
GGAGTGGTAGTTCAGTTGGTTAGAATACCGGCCTGTCACGCCGGGGGTCGCGGGTTCGAGTCCCGTCCACTCCGCCATTTAAAACGAAAGTCATTTCCTATGAGTCTTTACCCAAGTGTGTTGTTACGGCTCTGTATTTCCCAACTTGATTCATTTTTTAAGACCCTTTCTAAATAGTTTTTATGATTGTTACCTCTAACCTTTCCCAATACATTGTTTGCTAACAGCAGATAATTAAATTATCTGCTGTTTAACGATTACCTCTTCCTTGCTTTTGACTATCTTTCCTTGAGTGATCGCTGTTTCAACACAAATCATGCTTTCAAAACTATCTTCGTGCATATCTTTCATTCTTAGACAGTTGTCTCTCCATGGGTTCCAAACAACGATGCTGTCATGTCCTGTAGAGCGTACGCTAATATTACGACCATTGTTAATCTCAACTAGCACCGCTGGATGCAAGTGTACACGATCGGTTTCTTGTTGAATTTTATACGTCTCAGGGGGTTCAAATTCTTCGTAACCTTTGGTTTTATCTAAATATGGCCCCGTCAAACCCACCAAGGAAACTTGATCAATATCATCGATACGAAAGTAACTATGCAAAGCACAGCCAAGATTCATATCCTGAGGGTCTAAATTGCGCGTGATCAACTCCACGACTAATGTTTTACCCACAGTAACCCTTAGCTTTAATGTGCTCTTATATGCCCAACCTGGTCCTTGCGTGCTTTTGGGGCTTAATACCAATTGGGTGCCCTGATTACTTTCCTGTGCTGAATCTAGGGACCAGGTTTGGGTTCGAACAAAACCGTGTGAGGGGAGGTCATCGCGATCTTGCTTATGTCCATCGCCAAACCATGGCCAACAAATGGGAATACCACCTCGTATTGCCGTTTTATTATCAAATATTGCTGCATCACTCACCCAAAGCCTGTCAATGTTATCTGTTTTTGGGATGAAACTTAAAATATGCCCACCGAATAAAGAAATTGTAGCTTTCGCAAAATCATTGTTAATTTCTAATATATCGTTCTCACCTCGTTTCGCAGTGGAGATACTAGATGGTGTGTTCATATTCAGATACCTATTTAAAAGTGGGTTAATTAAGAAGTCTGGAGTAGCTAATATATGATCGAAAAATCATAATTACTAAACTTGATTGGAATAACATAAAAAAAGCGACCCTAAGGTCGCTTTATGTGAACAATTGCAAGTGTATTTATTGACTAACGTGAGCGACTAAATCCAGAACTTTGTTGGAATAGCCAATTTCGTTATCATACCAAGACACAACTTTTACAAAGGTGTCTGTTAAGGCAATACCTGCTTTGGCATCAAATATAGATGTTCTCACATCGCCAATAAAGTCTTGGGATACCACTGCATCTTCGGTATAACCTAAAATGCCAGCCAATTCGCCTTCTGACGCTTCCTTCATTGCAGCACATATTGCTTCATAAGTAGCAGGTTTTTCTAAATTAACAGTCAAATCAACGACAGACACGTCTGCTACAGGCACTCTAAATGCCATACCGGTTAATTTGCCATTTAATTCAGGAATTACTTTTCCTACTGCTTTTGCTGCACCTGTTGAAGATGGGATGATATTTTGGCTTGCCCCTCGGCCGCCTCGCCAATCTTTATGGGAAGGTCCATCTACGGTTTTTTGTGTCGCAGTCGTTGCATGCACTGTCGTCATTAATCCGTCAACGATACCAAACTTATCATTCAGTACTTTAGCCAGTGGCGCTAAGCAGTTGGTGGTACAAGACGCGTTAGAAACGATGTCTTGACCAGCATAAGATTCGTGGTTAACACCCATAACAAACATAGGCGTAGCATCTTTAGATGGGGCAGAAAACACCACCTTTTTTGCGCCTGCTTGAATATGTTTACGGCCAGTTTCATCAGTAAGAAATAAGCCTGTACATTCAACGACCACATCAACATTCACCTCATCCCACTTCAAATCAGCAGGATCACGCTCTGAGGTAACACGTACTGTATTGCCATTTACGACTAAGTGACCGTCAACGACTTCAACCGTACCTTTAAATTTTCCATGAGTAGAATCATATTGAAGCATGTAAGCCATATAATCCGGATCTAAAAGATCATTGATTGCTACAACTTCAATATCAGAGCGTTCGCACGCAGCTCTAAATACAAATCGTCCAATGCGGCCAAAGCCATTAATTCCAATTTTGATTGCCATGAAGGTTCCTCAATTTTACATTTGGTTGTAAGATAATTACAAAAATTATGGATCATTATTGCCTATAAGGCAAAAAAAACCCGAATATTTGTTGTTTTATTACGATATATTCACTGCAAACGTATTCAATAACGATTTATTAACATTCTGAAGGATAATGTAGCTACCATCATAGCAAAGTTTGCGGTTAAAATTACTACCAACTTGGTTGTCAGTTTTATTTTTGTTGTGAAACGCGACGCCATTTATTAGCCTAAAAAGGTCAATCAAAAAGATTTGTGACCCTATGAGGGTAAGTCTTTCAATTCCTTAGGTAGGTTGTAGGTAACTACTCAACAACATAATTATAGGTAAATTTACCACCTGTCAGGTAAAATTTCAGTTTCATATGAGACGAGTTTTTCTAAAAACTCGTTAAAGTACTATATTAATAGGACATAAAGCGACATGACTTCTCCTCTTATCGATAAGCTTGTAGATATAAAAGGTGTAGAAACGAACTACATTGATGCTTGGGGCAACCCCGAAATTATTAGCGAACAAAGTAAATGCAAATTATTAGGCGCGATGGGCTACCAAGTTGACAATGAAGAATTGTTAATTAATCAGGTAGAAAAGGAGTTTCAACAGGTTTGGATGTCGCCACTTAATCCAGTACAGGTAAATCGAGAAAGTGATGAATTATTTATTACAGTTAGGCTCCCCATCGAGTTAGTCAATGACGATTTTGTTATCAACATTGAGTGTGAAAATAACAATTTTTTAGAACAGAAGTTTGTTCCTATTGATGGTGATTTAATTAATGCGACCATTATTGAAGATATCGAATTTCAAGAATACCTGATCAAAATTAATCACACTTTACCTCTTGGTTATCATCAACTTAGGTTGTTGGCAGATGATGGTGATCAAATTGCATCCATGCGAATGATAATGGCACCAACGTCATGTTATCATCCCCAGTCCATTTTAGATGGCAATAAAGTGTGGGGGTTAAGCGTCCAACTTTATTGTCTGCGAAGTCGGAATAATTGGGGAATCGGCGATTTTTCTGATTTGGCTCAGCTGGTTGAATCTGCAGCCAAAAATGGCGCTCAATTTATTGGTTTAAACCCCATTCATGCCCTTTATCCTGCTAATCCAGAGGCTTGTAGCCCTTATGGACCATCTTCCAGACGATGGCTTAATTTTATTTATTTAGATGTTACTGCGATTGACGGTTACCACACTCATGACGTTCAATCATTGGTGAATGATGTGGAATTCCAACGTAGTTTAGATAACGCGCGTAATGTCGAATACGTGGATTATGAGGTGGTTACTCGCTTAAAGTTACAGGCACTTGATCGGGTTTTCGCCTATCAAAATTCGAAATTCTTAAGTAAAAATACTAAGCAAAATAAAGCATTCAAAACCTTTGTCACCCAAGGGGGCGAGAGTTTGCAAATGCTAGCAACCTATGATGCTTTACAAGAGCATTTAGCCAGTGAAGGGAAACCCTCTTGGGGCTGGCCGGTTTTTCCTAAGGAATACGCAGATTTTCAATCTCCTGCGGTGTCCAAGTTTGTTAAAAAGCATAAAAATAGAATTAAATTTTATTTGTTTCTACAATGGCAGGCTGCTTTGCAACTAGAAGCTGCGAATCAGGTCGCGAAAGAAAATAATATGTCCATCGGGATTTATCGTGATTTAGCAGTAGGAGTGAGTGAAGGTAGTGCAGAAATTTGGGGAAATAAAGATTTATATTGCACCCAAGCAAGTGTGGGAGCTCCGCCTGACGTACTGGGTCCCTTAGGTCAAAACTGGGGCTTACCGCCCATGGATCCAGAAAAACTGTATGAACAGCAATATCAGCCAATTATCGATTTGTTTGACTCAAATATGAAGTCTGCCGGTGCTTTACGTATTGATCATGTGATGGCGTTACTGCGTTTATGGTGGGTTGCCAAAGGTGACGATGCTAAAGAAGGTGGCTACGTTTATTATCCTGTTGATGATCTTTTAGGTATTTTAGCCCTTGAAAGCCAACGCCATAGAAGTTTGGTAATCGGTGAAGATTTAGGCACAGTGCCTGAAGAAATTCGAGTTAAGTTGGCGGAAAACGGTGTCTATTCATATAGGGTGTTCTTTTTTGAGCAAGCCAAAGACGGCGGTTTTTATTCACCTTCCGATTACCCAATTCAATCGATGTCAACCTTAACCACCCATGATATGCCAACCCTATCTGGATATTGGCATTGCTACGATTTAGAACTGGGCAAAGAGCTAGGATTGTATCCGACTGAGGAGATTTTGTCGGGATTGTATGCCAGTAGACATAATAACAAGCAGCAAATTCTAGATAGTCTACATGGGCATCATGCGATTCCAGAGTGGATAGATCGCAAGGTAGATAATCTTGGTATGAGCAAAGAGCTAAACTATGACATGCAAATTCATATGGCTACCGGGTCTAGTGCTTTACTCAGCCTACAACTTGAAGACTGGTTACAAATGAATAAACCTGTCAACATACCAGGAACCTTTAAAGAATACCCAAATTGGAAGCGCAAATTAAACCAAGATTTAGAACATATATTCTCTGATCCGGAAATGACGCTTTTGGCGAAAAAATTAACTGAGGCAAGAGACAACGCATAGTAATTCTGTAATTATACTTTACTTAAACGGTTAAGGTTCTATATTTGAACTGACGTTAACCCAAAAGGCGAATCAATGTTGATAGAAGAAGAATTAAAGCAAGCGAATTGTACGGAACCATTTGAGTTTTTAGGTAAGAAAACCATTGAAGATTTAACCCAATTTAATGTGTGGTTACCGGGAGCAAAAAATGTCAGCGTGTTTGATTTAGATTCTGGAAAAAACATTGGTAAGCTTAAAAGGAAAAACAAAACAGATTTGTTTTGTGGGCAATTTAAACAGGTTAAAGATAACCTAGTTTATGCTTTGAAAGTTGAAACCAAAGAGACCACTTACGACCTTATCGACCCTTACCAATTTCAAGAACAAGCGTTTCATGCCGTGCATTACGTTGATCACGCTCCAGAAAATGTCTATCAACAATTAGGTGCACAGCTTGTTTCTTTAGAGGTTGGATTAGACGAAAAAATAGAAGGCACACGGTTCGCCGTTTTCGCCCCTAATGCTAAGGCTGTTTCAGTCATCGGTGACTTTAATTATTGGAATGGTAGTTGTCATCCAATGCAGAAAACGTCCATGGGATACTGGGTTTTAATTATTCCCGGCTTAACTGCTGGGCAAAGATATAAATATCAAATTAAAGACTCCCAAGGCAACCAACTACCTCATAAAGCCGATCCTGTCGGCTTCAGTGCAGAACAGTATCCATCCCATGCGTCTATTATATTCAATCAAAATGATTATCAATGGAGCGATGCTGATTGGTTGGAAAAATCGAAGGCAGATAAATATTCGCAGCCAATGAGTATCTACGAAGTGCATCTTGGGTCATGGAAACGACCATCTGATCCAACTAAAACCTATTTAACCTATCGAGAATTGGTCGATGATCTCATTCCTTATGTAAAGGACATGGGATATACCCATCTTGAAGTTTTACCCATTTCTGAATTTCCTTTCGACGGCTCATGGGGCTATCAGCCTGTCGGTCTGTTTTCACCCACAAGTCGTTTTGGCGATCCAGACGACTTTAAGTTTTTTGTTGATCAATGCCACCAAAATGACATTGGTATCATCATCGATTGGGTGCCAGCTCATTTTCCTGAAGACGGTCATGGATTGGCGCGTTTCGATGGTACCCATGTTTATGAATATGAAGATCCTCGAAAGGGCTGGCATCCTGATTGGAACTCTTGTATTTATGATTTTGGTAAAGATACGGTGCGACAGTTTTTGGTGGCAAACGCGTTGTTCTGGATAGAGCACTTCCACGTAGATGGTTTGCGTGTTGATGCCGTTGCATCCATGTTGTATCTCGATTATTCACGCAAAGATGGGGAGTGGATCCCGAATGTTGATGGTGGCAATGAAAACTATGAGGCCATTAGCTTTTTACAATGGATGAACAAGGCAGTCTATGAGAAATTTCCTCGCGCCATGACTATTGCAGAAGAATCCACTTCGTTTCCTAAAGTCTCTAAACCTGTATTTGAAGGTGGTTTAGGTTTTGGCTTCAAGTGGAATATGGGGTGGATGCACGATTCGTTACATTACATTAGTAAAGACCCATCCTATCGCCGTTATCATCACGGTGAAATTACCTTCAGTATGGTTTATTCCTTTAGTGAAAGTTTTGTCTTACCCATCTCCCATGATGAGGTCGTTCATGGCAAAGGTGCTCTACTAAGAAAGATGCCCGGCGATGAATGGCAACAAGCGGCTAATCTTCGTTGTTATGCAGGGTTTATGTATGCTCACCCAGGTAAAAAATTAAACTTTATGGGGAATGAAATTGGCCAAAGTGCCGAATGGAATCACGATGGGTCGTTGCAGTGGAATTTATTGGATTTCGAAAAACACCAAGGTATTCAATCTTTGTATCGAGATTTAAACCATATTTATCGCAATTATCCCGCGTTATACGAAAGTGATCATGAGCCCGGTTGCTTTGCATGGATTGATCATGGCAATGCTGAACAGTCCATACTTTCCTTAATGAGAACCTCTAAGGATGGAAAGCAAACAGTGATTGCCGTGAGTAATTTTACTCCGGTACCAAGGAGTGAATTTAGGATTGGTGTTCCTGCACAAGGTGAATATCATTTAATCATGAATTCCGATGATAAAAAGTACTGGGGAAGCGATTATAAGGTACTTAAAAAAGTACAATCTGAAGCAGTAAAATGGAATAATCAACCTTATTCCATTCTCGTCAATATGCCTCCTTTGGCGACATTGATGTTACAAATAACAGAGTAAAGATTTGGCTAATTCACTAAAACACGATTTTTCAGTAACGGAAGGTAAGTGCCTTCCTTTGGGCGCAACGTTAACAAAAGACGGCTGTAATTTCGCCGTACACAGTCCAAATGCCCAGCAAGTTTTACTCTGTTTGTTTAAATCAGATACTGAAGAACCATTTGAGTATATTGAATTAAAAGCAAAAACCGGTGAAGTTTGGCATGGGCACGTTGAGGGTATTAGAGCGGGGCAGTTATATGGATACCGTACCCAAGGCGAAAATAAACCCTGTAATGGTAATGCTTTTCATCCAGAAAAATTATTAATTGACCCTTATGCTAAGAAGCTAAACCGTGCACTGCATTGGAATCGTAAAAAGTACCAAGGTGATAGTGCATTGATGATGCCCAAGTGCGTTGTGGTGGAAAATAACAATCCTCCTTTAACAGACGACCACAATAGACCTCATACACCATTAAGTGACACCATTGTTTACGAGGCCCACGTAAAAGGTTTAACCCAACTTCATCCTGATGTACCTAAGAATATCAGAGGAACTTACCTAGGTGCGTGTCATCCAGCGATTATCCAACACTTAAAAGATCTCGGTGTTTCAGCCGTACAATTCTTGCCTGTAATGGCATTCATGCCAGAGCCATACATAACTGAGAAAGGCCTTACGAATTATTGGGGTTATAACCCAATTAATTATTTCTGCCCCGAAATGCGCTATGCCATTGACGATCCCATTGCTGAATTTAAAACCCTAGTAGAAAAGTATCATGAGGCTGGTTTAGAGGTCATATTGGATGTGGTCTTCAATCACACAGCGGAAGGGGGGCACGATGGTCAAATCTTATCTTTTAAAGGCTTTGACAATAGCAATTTTTATCTCTTTGAAAAAGATCAGCATGGCCTCAGGGATTTTGAGCAATATGTTAATAATTCAGGATGCGGTAATAGTGTAAACACGGCTTCCCCATATGTCATGAAAATGGTGATGGATGCACTACGTTATTGGGTGAGCTTTATGGGGGTGGATGGTTTTCGATTTGATTTGGCAGCCGGTTTAGGTCGTGATCCTTATGAGTTTTCTAGTTCTTCTGGTTTTTTAACTACCCTTAGACAAGATCCAATTTTATCAGGGGTTAAATTAATCGCGGAGCCTTGGGATATTGGTTATGGTGGCTATCAGTTGGGGCAATTTCCTGCTAATTGGCAAGAAGTAAACGACAAGTATCGGGATACGGTTAAAGGTTTTTGGCGTGGAGACGTAGGTTTAACCGGCGACTTTGCCACACGATTATTAGGATCTAGAGATATATTCCCAAAAGGGCGACGTTCTATACAGTCATCGGTGAATAATGTGACTTACCATGATGGTTTTACCTTGCATGATTTAGTGTGTTATTCGAGTCGTCATAATGAAGCAAATTTAGAAGATAATAGAGATGGCCATGGCCATAATCTTTCAGCCAACTACGGTGTTGAAGGCCCGACAAAAGATGAAAATATTAATATTTTGCGGGAGAAGCAGAAACGGAATTTGTTTGCGACCTTAATTCTCTCACAAGGTATTCCACATATATTGGGTGGAGATGAATTGAGTCGAACGCAGTTAGGAAATAACAATGCGTACTGCCAGGACAACGAAGTTAATTGGTCAAAGTGGACATTAAATGAATCGCAACAAGATTTCTTAGAGTTTTGTAAGCAGGTTATTGCGTTACGTAAAAGCAGTGTTATTTTAACCGATTTATCCCTAAAAGATGATGATTATAATCTTCATCACAACGTTGATGAAGTGAATTGGTATCGACCAGACGGTGAAAATAAATTGGACTCAGATTGGCAAGATCCCCATAAACAATCTTTCGCTGTTGAGTTAAAAGGCTGCCCTAAACATACTGATGAACATTTGTTAATGATTTTTAATACATACGATCACGATGTACGCTTCCACCTACCCGAACTTAAATCGGGTTATTGGTCGTTAGAATTAGATACCCGTTATAAAAAAATATCGTTACAACCCAAAACCAAAATAGCTAACGTGTTCCTGCAAGCCTATCGAAGTGTTACTGTATTTAAACGGACCTACGATTAAACCTAAATGAAGTCAACTTGGGAGAGGGTAATGAAATTAACTGATGAACAATGGCGAGAAAAGTTAACCGATGAAGAGTACAGAGTTTGCCGACAGAAAGGGACAGAACGACCTTTTACCGGTGAGTTACTGCATAATAAAGAAACGGGAAACTACACTTGCACATGTTGTGGCAGTATTCTTTTCTCATCCGAAGACAAATTTGACTCTGGTTGTGGATGGCCTTCATTTTCTGCACACACAAAACATGATAATGTCGCGTTTCATGAAGATAACTCCTTGGGTATGCAGCGAATTGAAATAGTTTGCAAAAATTGTGATGCCCACCTTGGCCATGTTTTCCCTGATGGTCCAGCACCGACAGGCCAACGTTATTGCGTTAATTCTATTTCTGTTAGGTTTTCCCCACAAAATTAGCCTTAAACAGGCCTTTATATAAAATAGTTTAAAATATTTTTTGTAATATACTTACAGAAAATCCTATCAAAATTAGCGCAATAATGATTGTTCTCCCTAATAAGCCAATTTTATGGGGTAAAATTACATTCAATATCAGTGTTCATTACTATTTTGTCTAAAAGATGAAACTTTATACCAGTTTGGTGATATGGATAACTGCCTTTAGAATAGCCGCGTTTTTTGATGCTATTAACAAATTAGGGTAGTAAAGAATGAATCAGCAGTTTGAACAGGAACTCATGGGCAGTTGGCAGGAGCGTCAAGAATACGCTGAATTGATGCAGCCAGTACTGGGTAAATTATATCGTGATTGTGCTGTTGAAATCTCAATTTTTGGCAGACCTATGTTAGGGGCCAGCGCAATTGATATTATCAAATCACATCGCAAAGTTAGACGCCATACTGGTGACAAACTTAGACTAAGAGAAAGTTGGCCAATTCTAGAAGAAATGAGCAAACTTCAATTAGCACCAGCTCACATTGATTTAGGTAAGTTAGCTTACGCTTATCACCATGATGACAAATTCAAAAATATGGACATCAAAACCTATCTTGCTGAACAACTTGCGACTATTGCTGGTAAGCAAGATAATCATCCCGTGCAAGATGTGGTGCTTTACGGTTTTGGTCGTATCGGCAGACTCCTGGCCCGTTTACTTATCGAACGCCAAGGTAAAAACAATAAATTACGTCTTAAAGCAATTGTTGTTAGAGGCGGAAAAGACGGTGACCTAGAAAAACGTGCAAGTTTGTTGCGTAGAGATTCTGTCCATGGTCCATTTAGTGGCAGTATTACTGTTGATCATGAGCGTAACGCGATAAAAGCTAACGGCTCATTTATTCAAGTTATATACGCAGACTCCCCAGACAGCGTTGATTACACCCAATATGGTATTGAAGATGCGATTGTCATTGATAACACGGGGATATGGCGTGACCGCGATGGTTTAGGGCTGCACCTAAAAGCCAAGGGGACTAAAAAAGCCATATTGACCGCACCAGGTAAAGGCGACGTTAAAAATATTGTTTACGGTGTGAATCACAACGATATCACCAGTGATGATACTATTCTTTCCGCTGCGAGTTGCACAACCAATGCGATTACACCTGTTCTTAAGGCCCTCGATGAGCAGTTTGGTATTGAAAATGGACATGTTGAAACGGTTCACTCATTTACCAACGACCAAAACCTTATCGATAACTTTCACAAAGCAGAACGTCGCGGCCGCAGTGCAGCATTGAATATGGTGATTACTGAAACCGGCGCAGCAAAAGCGGTTTCAAAAGCCTATCCCCAATTAGAAGGTAAATTAACTGGTAATGCGATACGGGTGCCAACCCCCAATGTATCCTTAGCCATTTTGAATTTAAACTTAAATAAGTCATCTGACAAAGAAGAAATGAATAACTTCCTGCGAGACTTATCTTTGTTTTCATCCTTGCAACACCAGGTTGACTTTACTTCTTCCATTGAAATTGTATCTACTGATTTAGTTGGTTCTCGTGCTGCTTCTGTGGTGGACTCTCAAGCAACAATTGTTGCTGGTAACCGAGCAACCTTGTATGTATGGTATGACAATGAATTTGGTTATAGCTGTCAGGTAATGCGAGTTGTACAAGCTATGGCTGGTCTCGTTTATCCCACCATTCCTGCTTAAAAAATAAACCAATGGATTCGCCGCTTTTAGTACTTAAAAGCGGCAAACTATGTTTCCCCATTCCATTTCTACTATTACCTGCTTTTACTAAGTTATATTTATAAGCTAATTTAATTTTTTTATTTAAATTAGTGACTCATGCTGACCCATTTTTTATGAGATTATGGTAGATTGAACTCGGTTAAAATATCAGTGAGTCTGAATGTGAAAATAAGCAGCAATTTTGATTCTGGCAATATTGTCGTAATCAATGCAGAAAACCCCAAACAAATCGAATTACAAATACGCAATGACAACCAGTCTGATTTTTATCAATGGTTTCATTTCAAACTAGATTCCACACCTTTCGTAGAGCATAAAATTAATATTGGTGACTTGGCCAACTCAGCATACCCAGAAGGGTGGGAGGGCTATCGAGCTGTTGCCTCGTACGATCGACAAGAATGGTTTAGAGTGGATAGTGTTTTTGACGGTGATAATCTCAGCATTTCCTTTACGCCTGAACATAATCACACGTATTTTGCTTATTTCGCGCCCTACGGTTACGAAAGGCATTTAGATTTATTGGCAAGTGCGCAAGTTAACGACCATTGTCAACTGCACCATTTAGGTGAAACCTTGGATGGTCGTGATATGTCAGTGCTAGAAATCGGGCAACCTGAAACGGATAAACCGGTAATTTGGATAACCGCACGGCAACATCCCGGTGAATCCATGGCTGAATGGTTAGTCGAAGGGTTATTAATCCGCCTTTTTGATGCAGATGACGGTGTGGCCAGAAGTTTGCTTGATAAAGCCGTGTTTTATGTTGTTCCTAATATGAATCCTGATGGTTCAGTTCGAGGTCACTTACGCACTAACGCGGTTGGTACGAATCTAAATAGAGAGTGGCAATCGCCAAGTATGGATAAAAGCCCTGAAGTATTTTTAGTTATGCAAAAAATGCAAGAAACAGGGGTAGATTTGTTTTTAGATATTCATGGGGATGAGTCTTTGCCCTATAACTTTGTCGCGGGTTCAGAGGGCAACCCTGGTTATAATGAACGTATTGAAAGATTAGAGAATGCGTTTAAGTCTGCTTTGTTAACCGTGACGCCCGAATTCCAAGACGAATTTGGATACGATAAGGATGCGCCAGGTAAGGCGAATATGACAGTGGCAACTAATGCTGTAGGCCAATTGTACGATTGTTTAGCCTACACCCTGGAAATGCCATTTAAAGACAACGCGCTATTGCCCGACGATGATTATGGCTGGTCTCCTCAAAGGTGTAAACAGCTAGGTGAAGATTTATTAGTCGCAGTCAACGCGGTATTAAAAGATTTACGTTAGATAAAAGAAAAACACAATTAGAAACTTGTATTAAACACCATATAACAATAAAAAAAGGGGAATCGTTTGGAAGTTTTTCATGATTTTTTAAAGCTATTAGATAGCTATTTAGGGGGCAATGCCCTGTTTCCATTTATCTTACTGGGAACAGGTTTGTTTTTTACGATTTTTCTAGGGTTTCCACAGATTCGTTACTTTAAACACGCGTGGAAAGTGGTTACTGGCAAGTTTGATAGCGATGATTCCCCTGGTGATACTAGCCATTTTCGGGCATTAACTACGGCGTTGTCAGGTACAGTGGGTACCGGAAATATCAGTGGTGTGGCCTTTGCCATTTTTCTTGGTGGGCCTGCAGCGCTGTTTTGGATGTGGGCTACTGCATTTTTTGGTATGACCACAAAGTTTGTTGAGGTCACCTTGTCTCACAAATACCGCGAGAAGACCGAAGATGGAACTATGGCCGGTGGCCCCATGTACTACATGGATAAACGTTTAAATATGAAGTGGCTAGCAGTGGCATTTGCCATTGCAACGGTCATCAGTTCTTTTGGTACAGGAAACTTACCTCAAAGTAATGGTATTGCAACTAGTATTGAAGAAACTTTTGGCTTTGAACCTTGGATTGTCGGTAGTGTTTTAGGTATTTTGCTTGCCTTAGTCATTTTAGGTGGGATACAGCGTATTGCTGCAGTGACATCTAAAATTGTTCCTTTTATGGCCTTAGTTTATTTAATTGGTGCCTTAGCCGTTATATTTGCCAATTTAGAAAATATCGGTCCTTCATTTACCTCAATATTTGCAGACTTATTTACCGGTTCAGCGGCAACAGGAGGCTTCCTTGGCGCTTCAATTGCGTACGCCTTTAATCGTGGTGTGAATCGAGGTTTGTTCTCCAATGAAGCGGGGCAAGGTTCTGCTCCCATTGCCCATGCTGCAGCTAAGACCAAAGAACCTGTTTCTGAAGGTATGGTTTCCATCCTAGAGCCTTTCATCGATACTATTGTCATTTGTACGTTAACCGGTTTAGTGATTCTCTCTTCCGGAGTTTGGAAAGATAAACATATCAATGAATTTGAACGCTCCAGTCTTGAAATAGTTGCCGGTACTTATTCTGAAGATGATCAACAGGATCGTGAAAACCTTTATCATTATTTAAACCATATCGGTAATTCAAATGTGGAAAAATACACTGGTGATATTCAGGTTGTGTCAGGTAAAGCCGTGAGTAGCGGATTTACTATCATCCATGCCCGATCATTAGCTGAAGATGTGGTCTTTACTGTTGGTGGTAATGAAGATTTATTCACCGGATCCGTTAAAGTTGTAGATGGCGGCATCGTAAAAGACAATTTAATTTTAACCGGTAAATCCTTAGTCCACTCTGCCCGTTTAACGACGATAGCCTTTACCAAAGGATTTTTTGGTGACTTTGGTCAGTATATCGTTTCCATCGGTTTACTATTGTTTGCTTTCTCAACGGCAATTGCTTGGTCTTATTATGGTGATAGGGCAATGACCTATCTATTAGGTTCACGTTCGGTTATGCCTTATCGAGTCGTCTATGTTGCAGGTTTTGTCTGGGCTTCATTTTCTGACACAGAATTGGTCTGGACCTTAGCAAGTGTTGCTATTGTGGTTATGACCTTACCAAACTTGTTCGGCATTTTGATGCTAAGCAAAGAAATGAAAAGCTCAGTAAAAGATTATTGGGAAAGATTTAATAAGGAAAATAAATCTTAATCCAGTACAATATTCTTAATAATTAATTTGTGTAGCGTTGACGCTAGGAAACTAGCGTCAACGTTTTGTATTTGGAGTTTGAATATGGCACTAATAGAATGTCCAGCATGTAATAAGAAAATTTCTGACAAAGCGGATTCGTGTTCTCATTGTGGTTTTGCTGTTGGGGATGCTTCTGCAGAAGATCTCCTGCGTAAAAAGAACCTCAACAAATTTAAAAAACAACACAGTATTCAAAATCAGTCGATGTTAGCCATGCTGATGTTTGTGGCTGGCTTTGGTTTTATGTATTGGGGTGGGGCACAGCCAGGCGATCTTCAGCATTCCATTGCAATAGCGGTCTCAGTGACAGGGTTTGTTTGGTATGTGGTCAATCGAATTCGATTAATTTTTATAAAGCGAGCTAATTAGTGAGTATCGATGCATTAGTGTCTTCAATGACAAAAGAAACCTATGAAAAGTTGTTGCAAGCAGTAGAAACAGGTAAGTGGCTTGACGGTTTGCCCTTGACAGAAAGTCAACGAGAGAGCAGCATGCAAGCGGTTATGATGTATCAAGCGAAAGTTTTAAAACTTGATCAACATATGACCTTAAATGCTGATGGCCAAATTAATCATAAAAGCCGTCAACAACTTAAAGAGCAGTTCGCTCCACAAAACAGCATAGCACGGTTTAAGCAGGATGATTTTTAAACACTTTTTTCGACCCAAGTATCAAGATCCTAACCCGCAAGTTAGAATTCAAGCGATTGCGAATTTAATTCCAGAAGAATCACAACACAAATCTCAATTGCATGAACTAGCATTCAATGACGAAGATCCTAACGTTAGTCTTGCGGCTTTGACTCGCCTGAACAGTTTTGCACTGTGGTGTAAAATGGCAGACACCGCTAAATCAGAGCGGGTTAAAAAACGTGCTCAGACAATGGTTGAAAATGCCTTATTTGATCAAGGTGATTTGGTCATAACAGATCAAGAAAGAAAACGATTTATTGCCGAATGTAAAAGCAATTCACTGTTAGAAAAATTACTGCAATTACCCTCAGTCAAAAATGATGAATCTGGTTTGTTGTTGACAGTGTTAAACAAGCTAAATAAGCCCCATGTAACCAAACAGCAATTTATCAATAGTAATAATGAGAAAGTGCAGTTGAGTTTATTAGCTTATATAGAGGACGAATCGACCTTGAGCAAAGGGTTAAAAAGAACCTCGTTCTCTGTCGTTGAAGAGGCTATTCGTCTCAAGCTTAAACAAATTGAAGAAGCTAAACTCAAACCAATAGAAATTGAGAAAGATGCGAAGTTAGTGTTGTCTCAATTGTTGGCATTAAAAGATAAGTCTGACTTTGTGCAAATCAAACAGCAAAATGAAGCGTTAGTTAAGTCATTTTTGTCACTTCAACCAGAATTCACTTACCTTAAAGACGAAACTGAAAAGCAATTAAACGCTAGATTTGACGAAATAAAACAAAAAATTTCTCATTTAATTCAACAGTTAGCGCCACAGTTTGAAGCAGCTGAGCGAGCTAATGGGCTTAATAAAGGGCTTAATGAAATCCAACAGAAAGTTAATTCAATATTAGCTGAAGTGAATTTAGAACTTGCACAAGATGTTGAAAAGGTAACCTTAGGCGCCGTTGAATCCTATGAACACGCGCTGCAAGATTGCCAACAACAATTGGCGGGTATATTGCCTGAGTTAACTGACCTCCATTCATTGAAAGAAGTGTGGGATGATATTTCAGCGCAGATTATTCAATGTCGTTCGACTTTAGAGCGGTTACCTGAATTTAAAAAAGCGGTAACCTTAGGTAAAGAATTTATTGAAAAGTTTAAGCGTTTGGAATCGCCTACGGACATTAGTCAGATCAATGCCGCTAAAGAATATTTAGCCGAACAAACTGCTTACTGGCAAGATTTATCTTCCCCCTATGGCTCAGGTTGGCCAAAAGAACTTAATACTCAGTGGCAAGCGTGCCGTAAAGAATTTAACGCAGGTTTAAATAAGCTAATTGCTGGCGTAAAACAAAATGAGAATCGCTGTAAAGCTAAGTTGCGCGCTATAGACAGTTTAATTTCTCAAGGTAAATATAATGCTGCTATGGGCTTGTACTCAAAGGTAATAACTTGGTATGAGCAATTACCTGAGCGAAATCAACAACATATTAGTCGCCAACTAGAATCAATCAAAGAGCAAATTGAAAACCTTAAAGACTGGCAACATTATATAGCTCAACCGCGTAAACCGGCAGTGTTGAAAGAAGCTGAAACCATTGCATTGCATCCTTTGGAAATTGATCAACAGGTTGCCAAGGTGAAACGTTTGCGAAGCGCTTGGAATAGCCTTGGAAATACCGGTGCCGAAGCGGATACTCTTCTTAATAAAGCCTTCGACATGGCGATTGAAAAAGCATTTGAACCCTGCCGTTTGCACTTTGCGGAAATGGAAGCTCAACGCAAAGAAAATGAACAGCTAAAGTTAGGTTTAATTGAACAATCAAAATTACTGCAAACATCAGATAAACCTATTAGTGACATTGCTGACGAGGTTATGCAGATTCAACAGCGTTGGAGACAGGTTGGTAAAGTAGATTACAAGATTTTAGACGCCATTAATCAGGCTTATGCAAATGCACTTAAGCCCCTAAAAGAGCGGGTTCAGAAATTTCATCATGAAAATGCAGAAGCGAAGCAGCTACTCATTAACAAGGCGCAGCTTTTACTTGAAAATGAAGAAATCAATGATGCTGTAGAGCAAGCAAAAAAGCTACAGCTTCAGTGGAAGGAAATCGGCAACGCTGGTCGAAAACAAGATTCATTATTGTGGAAAGAATTTAGAAGTATCAATGATAGTTTATTTGCTAAACGTAATGATCTTCAAGCGAATACTAAACTCGTTCAGCAAAAACAAACTGAAGAAGCAGAGCGTAAACTAGACGATATACTAGGGCTGGCGAACACAGTTAACAGCTTAGGGGAAATTGAGCACGCGTCTGAGCAATTGCAGCAGTTTGCTGCTACTTTTGATATTGGTAACGGAAATAAGGTTTCAAAATCCATTCATCATAAGATCGCTAAAATTGAAAAACTGTTGCTCAGCAAAAAAGATTCACTACATAACGACAAAAAACGGAAAGTGTTAGTGGAGTTGTTTGAGTTGCTGGCAGGTTCGAACACCGAAGGTGAGACGAATGAGTTGCTTGAGCATCTTCCCCAGGCATGGAAACAAGCCTATCTTAACCAAAAAAACAGCGATTTCAATCGTAATGAAATAGCCGTATTATTAGAGATACTCGATTCTCAAGACAGCCCCCAAGAGGATTCGCAGTTACGCAAAAATCTGCAATTACAAATGATGACTGACAAATTGCAACATGGTGAGCAGATTGATAAAGACAATTTGCTAATACAGTTTATTCAGCATGGAAAATTATCATCTGATGCCCCAGACAAAGAGCGTCGGTTGATTGAACGTGTGAAGTCTCACTTTATCCAATAATTACACTATCAAAACGCGCGTTGAATTAACTTAATTCACCGCGCAGATTGGTTATTAATTGATGCTTAATCTCGTCCACTGAAAGATCTTTACTTAATAAATAATGTAACTTGGCTAAGGCAGCTTCTGGCGTCATGTCGTTGCCAGATACCACGCCGACTTCACGCAGCACATGGCCATTAGCATATCCACTCATATTCACTTTACCACTAACACATTGAGTGCAGTTGAGCACAATTATATCGTTCTGTTGGGCTGCTTTTAGTTGCGCCAGTAAGGCTTTATTTTGCGGCGCGTTACCAACGCCATAACTCAGTAGTACCAATGCTTTGACTGGCTGTTGTATGGTGTTTCTGATCACTTCGGCACTGATCCCTGGATATAAGGTAACCACGCCTATAGGTTGCGCATTGACCGGGCTGACTCTCATGATTTTTTGAGTTGGTTGACTGATTTTTCCGGCAATGAGTTCGATATCAATTCCGGCTCTAAGCAATTCAGGATAATTGGGCGAGCCAAAAGCCGCAAAGCCATCAGCGTCTACTTTACGACTACGATTTCCTCGAAAAAGGCGATTGTTGAAATACAGTGATACTTCGGAAATCGGGTAATTTGCAGCGATGTACAGCGCATTCAACAGGTTTACCTGTCCATCTGAACGTAATTCGGCAAGGGGGATTTGTGAGCCCGTCACTATTACCGGTTTACCTAGGTCTTCCAACATAAACGATAAGGCAGATGCGGTATATGCCATGGTATCGGTTCCATGCAAGATAATGAATCCATCATAGTCAGCGTAGTTAGCGCTAATATCATCAGCGATATTTTGCCAATCCGTAGGGCTCATGTCGGAAGAATCAATCAAGCTTTGATACTCATGAATCTTAAACTCTGGCATTTCGGGGCGGTGAAATTCAGGCATATTGTTCAAGGTTTCAGTTAAAAAGCCTGAGACTGGAATATAACCCTGATTAGAAGGCCGCATACCTATGGTCCCTCCGGTATAGGCCACATAAATACGTTTTTTAGTCTGAGTCATCGTTTTTGTTGTCTATTCATTTAATCGCGTCATTCTAACCCAAAAAATTTTTAAATTGATGATATATTCTTGAAATTGGTTTGAATAATCTCAAAAATAATTTAAACGGACTCGTCGCCATTAATCACTAATTGAAGGGACGGGTTGATGGAACTGCTTGTTGGAAAATAAAGGATCAATTTTGGTAAATATAAAAACAATCGCGCCATTACTGCTAATCCTCGCTAGTACACTGTTTGCAGGCTACTCCCAGGCTGAAGTGCTGAGTATGCGGGAGCGCGCTACAGTAATAGATGACATTCTCAAAGATCGCTTGGAAAACATCCTTCCTCAGTTAATGGAGCGGGAAGGAATTGACATGTGGATCCTGATATCCAGGGAATACAACGAAGACCCTGTGTTAAAAACCATGTTGCCAGCGACTTGGTTGTCAGCTCGTCGCAGAACGATATTAGTATTGTTTAACCCCGGGAAAGGGCAACCCATTGAACGTCTTGCGGTGAGTCGTTATGACGTTGATAGTATGTTTAGAAAGGGCTGGAATAAAGAACAACAACCGAATCAATGGCAACGACTCGTTGAGCTAATACAGCAAAAAAATCCACAAAAAATTGCCATCAATAAATCTGATCATTTTGCCTTAGCCGATGGGGTCACTGCGACTGAATACCAAGAGTTAATGGATGCACTACCTAGTGAGTTGTCGAGCAAGGTGGTTTCATCACAAAATTTAGCAATTGCATGGTTAGAAACCCGCAGTCCTAAAGAAATGCAAATATATCCAGAGTTAATTAAAATCGGTCATAGTTTAATCGCCGAAGCCTTTTCTAATCAGGTCATTACACCGGGTAAAACCACTACTGAGGATGTGGTTTGGTGGTTGCGAGAAAAAAGCAGAGAACTAAAATTAATAAATTGGTTTCATCCCTCAGTATCCATTCAGCGTTCAAGCTCTGTAAAATTTGACCACCTAAAAGCGTTTACCGGCACTAATGTTGAACAAGTAATTCAACCTGGAGACCTTTTACATGTGGATTTTGGTTTGGTCTACCTGAGGTTAAATTCTGATCAACAACAACACGCCTATGTACTTAAACCAGGGGAAACAGATGCGCCTAGCTACTTAAAAGAAGCCTTTGCAAAGGCCAATCAATTACAGGATATATTCACCCAGAACTTCAAAGTGGGTAGAACGGGTAATCAAGTTCTTAAAATGTCGCGTCAGCAGGCTATTGCACAAGGCATTAAACCTTCCATTTATACTCACCCTATTGGCTATCACGGACATGCAGCTGGTACCACATTAGGTATGTGGGATTCCCAAGGTGGTGTGCCTGTTACTGGTGATTACCCATTGCATTACAACACCGCTTATTCCATTGAACTGAATGCGGCTAGCTTTATTCCAGAATGGAAAAAAGAGATTCGCATTATGTTAGAGGAGAACGCGTTTTTTGACAAAGCAGGGGTACGTTATTTAGATGGGAGGCAGACAAGGCTTCACCTTATTCAGTCCCAGTAAATTAAGGGAAGTCGAATAAGCATAAAAAATGTTACAGAGTTTGTTTTAACAAGCTAGATGCAAAGTGCTTTGTTATGCTTAACCTTCAATAATAAAAATATGCACTTACACAGGAAAATATATGAAATTCACAGTTAGTAATTTAGCCGTTAAACAGGCTCTGATTGCAATGTCTGTATCTATTGCTTTAGTCGGTTGTGCCGCAAACAATAATGTAAGCAAGACTACTAGTCCAGTTGCTGCGCCACAAGCATCACAGTTAACCGAGTCACAAAAAATTCAAACCTTAGCTGAAAATTATTTTGATGAGAGCATGGCGCTTAACCCGGTCTACTCGACTTTTATGGGAGAAACCAAATATAACGATCAATTTAATGAACCTCTTAGCGATAAAGTTCTAGCTAAACATTTGGCGTTGGATAAAAAATATTTAGCAGCAGTTAATCAAATTGATCCTAGTAAATTGAGAGGTCAAGATTTGCTCAGTTATGAGATTTTGAAACGTGATCTTGAAGTGGATATTCGCGGCTATGAATTACCTGAACACCTGATGCCCATTAGTCAGTTCGGTGGCGTCCATAGTTATTTTGCCATGTTAGGCTCAGGTAGCAGCGCGCAGCCTTTTAATAATGCACAAGATTATCGTAACTTTATGAAACGTTCTGAGGGTTTTGCTGCTTATATGGACAGCGTGATCACCACCATGCAGGAAGGTATCAAAGCAGGGGTAGTGCACCCTAAGCCTATTATTAGAAAGCTTGTTCCCCAATTGAAAGCCCATGTAGTTGATGATGTGAGCAAGAGTGTATTTTACGGTCCTGTTGCCGCATTAGATGATAATGAAAATATTTCCGAAGAAGAGAAAGCCACACTAAAAAGTGAGTATATTGCCGTTATTGAGCAGATTATTATCCCTGCCTATGACAAGGTTGCAACATTTGTGGAAGGTGAGTATCTAGAAAATGGACGAGATAGCGTAGGCTTATCGGCCCTTCCTAATGGCAAAAAGTGGTATGAATACCGTATCGAAACCAACACCACTTTGCCCCTAACTGCTCAAGAAATACATGAGTTTGGTAAACAAGAAGTGGCCCGTATTTTATCAGAAATGGTTAAGGTTAAAGAAACGGTTGGTTTTGAAGGCGATTTACCTGCATTTTTTGAGTTTTTACGCACAGATGACCAATTCTATTTCGACTCTAAACAAGGGATCATTGATGGCTACACAGAAGTAAAAGAAAAAATTAATCAAAAATTGCCATTATTGTTTGAAGTCTTTCCAAAAGCCGATTATGTGGTGAAACCGGTTGAAGCTTACCGAGAAGCCTCAGAAGCCGGAGCTAGTTACATGCCTCCTTCTCCGGATGGCTCCAGACCAGGGATTTTTTATATTAATACGCGAGATCTTAAAGGTCAGCCAAAATTTTCATTGGAAACTTTGAGTATTCATGAAGCTGCCCCGGGGCATCACTTCCAAATTGCCATTCAGCAAGAAGTGGAAGGCTTGCCTAAATTCCGTAAATTTGGCGGTTATACTGTGTTTGCAGAAGGGTGGGCATTATATGCCGAAAGCTTAGGAAAAGAGTTAGGTCTGTTTACTGACCCATACATGTGGTACGGCCGCTTAAGTGATGAACAACTTCGTGCGATGCGTTTAGTTGTAGATACCGGCTTGCATGCGTTTGGCTGGACACGTGAGCAAGCAATTGACTTTATGCTAGAGAATTCATCCATGGCTAAAAGCGATGTGGTGGCAGAAGTTGAGCGTTATATTTCTATCGGTGGGCAAGCCCTTGCGTATAAAATTGGTCAGCGACATATCCGTATGTTGCGCAATAAAGCTTCTGCTGCCCTTGGTGACAAGTTTGACGTACGAAAATTTCATACCCAAGTGTTGATTGATGGCGCGTTACCTATGCCAATTCTAGAAGCTAAAATTGATCGTTGGATTGAGAGCCAAAAAAGTTAATCAAACTCACTACAGGCACAGTAAACAAGGTTTATTTAGCAAACTGCGTTTTTAAGCCCATCGATGATGGGGTAGTATCATAGACGAGACTTTGGTCTCGTCTTTTTGTTGTAATTACATTGTTTCTAACTGCTTTAATTTATAGGATATTCGTGAAGTTTTTACATACCTCAGACTGGCATATTGGCCGCCAATTCCACAACGTCTCTTTGCTTGAAGATCAAGAATATGTCTTAAATCAGTTAATTGATTACATTAAGCAACACGAGGTTGATGCACTCATTATCGCTGGTGATATTTATGATCGCGCTTTACCGCCGGCCAGCGGAGTTGAATTATTAGACACTGTGCTAAGTACCATTTGTATGGACCTAAACATACCTACAATTTTGATCCCTGGTAACCATGATAGTGCCGAAAGAGTCCGATTTGGCGCGAATCAGATGAAACAGTCGGGTTTACATATCCTAGGAGATTTACAGCAGATTACGCAACCAACCGTCATCCAGGTCAAAGGCGTGGAAGTGGCGTTTTACGGTATTCCTTATTGTGAACCGGCGATGGTGAGAAATACCTTTGGTGTGGACGTGGCTAACTATGATGAAGCCCATACTTTCTTGGTTGAGAAAATAAAAAAGGTGATGTCAGAGAAGCAAAAGAATGTGCTTATCAGTCATTGTTTCATTGATGGGGCAACTGAATCTGATTCCGAAAGACCATTGCAAATAGGCGGTGCCGACCGTGTTAGCTATCAGCCTTGTGTCGACTTTGACTATGTGGCTTTAGGGCATCTGCATAGCCCACAGTTTAAAGGTCAAGAACATATTCGTTATTCAGGTTCAATTATGAAGTATAGCTTTTCTGAGCAAAATCAGAAAAAGGGCGTGACCCTTGTTGAGGTGGGCAGTGGTGAATCAGTCTCGATGCAACATTTACCTCTCATTCCACTTAGGGACATGCGTATTATTGAAGGTGAATTAAACACTATTTTGCAGCAGGGAAAAATCGACCCCAATAACGAAGATTACCTTTTAGTTAGGCTATTAGATAAACACGCCATATTAGATCCCATGGGTAAGTTAAGAGAAGTCTATCCTAATGTTTTACACCTTGAAAAACCTGGCATGCTTGAATCTAACGCGACTCAATTGAAACAAGAATCGTTAAAGCAGGGAGAACTCGAAATGTTTCGCGATTTCTACTCACAAATTGCCGGCCAAGAGATGTCAGAAGATCAGGACAAGCTGGTTACTGAATTGATCAATAATCTAACTAAATAAAGGGATAACGATGAAGCCGCTTAAACTCACTGTGCACGCTTTTGGCCCGTTTTCAGGCACTGAAAGCATCGATTTTGCTGATTTAGGTGCCAACCCTTTATTTTTAATCAATGGCCCCACGGGGGCTGGAAAAAGTTCAATATTAGATGCTATTTGTTTTGCGCTATATGGGCAAACAACGGGGGCTGAGCGCTCTGCTTCGCAAATGCGTTGTGACTTTGCAGAGATTAATTTACTCACCCAAGTAACCTTAGATTTCAGCTTGGGCAATAAAGCCTATCGAATATCCCGTATACCCATGCAAGAAAGAGCTAAGAGTGTAGGGGAAGGCACTACGTCGCAAAATTCAAAAGCAACCCTGTGGGAGTTAGATGGTAGTGATAATCATAAACTCTTAGTGTCATCAAGCGTAAAAGAAGCTGATCAGCAAATTAAACGCCTTATGGGTTTAGATGTTGAACAGTTTCGACAAGTTATGGTTTTACCCCAAGGCAAATTTAGAGAATTGTTGTTAGCCGACTCTAAAGATCGCGAAAAAATATTTAGTCAGCTATTTCAAACTTCCATTTATAAAAAGATTGAAGATGCATTAAAAGTCAAAGCTGCAGACATTAAAAAAGCGGTAGAACAACATCAGAATCAAATAAAAGGCATTTTGCAAAGTGCTGATGTCAACTCACAAGAGCAGGTTGATACCAGTATCGCTCAAATCAAACCAGAACTTGAAGTAGCCTTGACTCACAAGCAAGATGCGGAACAGTTGGTTAGACAAACTGAAAAAGCCTTAGATGCAGCCAATCAATTAGGTAAAAAGTTCGTCGATTATGAGCTGAAAAACAAACAATTAGAACAGCACAAAGAACTGACGCCCGAAATAGACAAGCAGAAACATCAACTTAAACTAGGGTTAAACGCGCAAAAGTTATCGCCTTACTACAATGGGAAAAGGGTTGCAGGGTTAAAGTTAACCCAAGGGAAGCATAAACTGAGGGATAGTCAAATTGAATTGGGTAAATGCGACACTTTATTAAAACAAGCGTTAGAAGGTTTTAACAGTGCTCAGATTGAGCAACAACAAGTCGAATCAAAACAAAAACAGCTGTCGGAACTTGAACAATACTTAAACTTAGCACGCAATCTAGAGGTTGCCAAAAAAGTAAAGTCTAAAACCGAAACACAAGCCGCCGAAAGTAAAATGAAGCTTGATGCACAGCACGGTCGAATTCATGCAATCCAATGTGAAATTCAGCTTTTAGAACAACAATGGCATGAACTATCTGAACAGGTTAGCTCCATTGCTGATGAAAAGCTGTTACTTGAAAAACAAACTCAGATATTGACTAAGGCTAAAAAATTACAACGTTTATTTAGTGAATTGAAACAGTTACAACAGCTAAGTGCCAATGGAAAAAGTCGCTACGATTCTGCCCAAAACCATTTATTAGAAAGCTCAACCTTGGTTAAACAAACCGAGATGTCTTGGCATGCTAGCCAAGCGGCCATTTTAGCTAAAGAACTTAGCGATGGAGAGCCTTGTCCTGTTTGCGGTAGTTTACAACATCCTAATATTGCTACCACACAATCGGATATGGAATTTACCAGCAAAGATAAAGTCGAAGAAGTCAGAAATATTGAGCAACAAGCACGTCAAGCCCTGGATATTGCTAAAGCTGAATTTGATACTGCAGTAGCGAATGAAACCGTTAAACAAAGTCTAATTGATAGTTTACAAAAGGAGTTAGGAGAAGTTGCGGTTAAAAAGGTAGAAGTGCTGCAAACTGAACATAATACCCAGCAAAGCAAAGTCACTGAGTTGTTATCGGTGCAAGCAAGATTAAAGGGCGTGGCAGAAAGCCTGCAACTGAATAAAAACAAACTTAAAAAAGAACAAGATAAAAACGCGGCTTTACAGGAAAAATCAGCTCTGGATGAGAAAAACTTAATTACAGCTAATGCGAATGTAGAACAGTTAGAGCAGCAAATACCAGAATCCCAACGCAATATTCCTGAACTTGAATCTCGTATTGATATTTTCAAACAGAAGATTGCTCAGCTTAATCAAACTTTGGTCTCGGCTCGTCAAACCAAAGACAATGCCCAATCTAACTTTGACCAAGAGCATGCTAAAAATAAAGCGTTGCAGGCAAATGTATTTGTACTTGAAACGGAAAGTCACGATGCGGAAAGTGTGTGGAAAAAAGGCTTAAGTGCAAGTGAATTTGTAAATGAGGAGGCGTTTTTAGAGGCACTGCTAAGTGAACAACAGCAAAGTGAGTTACAAAGCAATATTGATGATTTTCAAACTAAGCTAGATACCTTAACAGGTGCGGTTTCGCAACTTCAATCTGAGTTAAAAGATCAATCCAAACCTAACCTAGCATTGATTAACCATGAATTAGCCCAAGCTAAAAGCGTTCTCAATGAAAAAGATACTAAATGGCGTGAATTAGAAGAGCGTAAAAATCAACTCATTTCCGTGCAAGCAAAGTTAATTGCGGCACATAAAAAGAATCAAGCCCTAGAAGTAGAATATCAAACTGTCGGCACCTTATATGAGGTATCCAATGGACTCACAGGGGATAAAGTGAGCTTGCAGCGCTTTGTATTGAGCGTGTTGTTAGATGATGTATTAATACAAGCTTCCCAGCGACTGTCGCTAATGAGCAAAGGACGCTATCAACTTATACGCAAAGAGGAACGTGCTAAAGGTAATAAAGCTTCTGGACTAGAGTTGGAAGTAAATGACGCCTATACAGGTAAGTCTCGACCAGTGGCTACGCTCTCAGGTGGGGAATCCTTTATGGCTGCTTTATCTCTTGCTCTGGGGCTATCTGATGTAGTTCAGTCATATTCAGGGGGAATTCGCCTTGATACATTATTCATTGATGAGGGATTTGGCAGTTTAGATTCTGAATCCTTAGATTTGGCCATACGCACCTTAATCGATTTACAATCCACTGGTCGCATGATTGGTATCATTTCTCATGTCAGCGAATTGAAAAGTCAAATGGCGCTGCGTGTTGACGTGAAATCAGGTAGAGGTGGCAGTCAAATTGAACTCGTTTGTGCATAAATTGACTAACATTAAGTGTTGCTAGTCAATATCTAGGATTGACAATTCCCAGTATATAGTTACCATGGTAACTATATTGTTTATTAAGGACATCATAATGCACTGCATCTTCGCTAGTATTACGCCAAAACCCGAGTATTTTACATCCGCCGAGAAAGCCATTTTGGATATAGTGGAAAGCACTCGTAAAGAAGAGGGGTGTGTGCGATTTGATGTGCACACCAATCAAGGCCTGACGCAGCTCTTTTTATACGAGCAATGGCTAGATGAAGCAGCCCTTGAGCAGCATTACCAGCAAGATTATACAAAAAAGGTATTTTCAGCTTACCAAGAGTGGTTAGCTGAACCTGTTGACATAAAAGCTATGACTTTACGTAAATAGTGGTTTGAGCGTAACAATATGTTTTTCTTAAAAGAGTTGCCTACCCAATCTATGATAAAGCAATATAGTGAGGCGTATTTTCCCGGGCAAACAGAAGAAGTGGCTAATCAGTTACAAGGGTTACGAGAATTCAGCATTTTGCTGCGTAAATTAGAAGACTATTTTGCGTCCCACAACCTGTCTCAACTGCGGTTTTTGGTGTTAATGGTGATTGATCGAGAGCCGGAGCGGAACTACCTTTATGCTCATGAAATAGCAGAACGCTTAGATGTATCTAAGCCTGTGTTGAGCAGAGCAATCAAGACCCTTGCAAAAGATAGTTTATTGACTTCCAAAAAAGATAATCAAGATGCAAGGGCGCTGGTATTATCTCTGACGCCATCCAGTAAAACATTACTGAAGTCCATATTGCCAGGCTATTTTCAAATTCTTAAGAATAAACCCACTTAACTAAACTGATGTTGTTTTACCGTTGGGGCGTTACTTGTTAGTGCTGAGCTTTTAGCCCCTGTGTTTTTATTCTATCTGAATTTATCCGATATTTATTCGTGAATCTGAGCTTTTGGCTTGTAGTAGCACATATCTAAGTTTCCATTGCCTTTAAAATGAAAAAACTCATTTTCTAAATTTCGAGAACTGCGTAAACGCTCTTGAAAAGCTTTTGAATCTTGTTTTTGTATTTCAATTTTGATGCGTTGGTCAGGGGCGATATTCTCAGCCATTTTAATCCATTGTATTTTACTACGTTGCCCACTTTTTTCGATTAAGCCAGTGGCTACATTAACATGTGCGCGTTTTAATGATTGAACAACGTGCATGCCGTAAATGACTTGACCAAAAGAGCTCATATTGCGGTCGAGGTGCCGCGTGGCTTGACCTATGACAATGTAAAAGTGCGTGCTAGCAGAGTCTTTATCTACCTCTCTGGCCATAGCTACATTTCCTGGACAATGCAGCAGCCACTCTTCTTTGGTTTGTAAATCTCGGCCAGCTGGAAATTCATGTAAGTAACCCGTTTCAGGGGCCATGAAATCATTCTTTTGTTCCAATTGAAACGCACTCATTGGCGGGATCGATCGAGTAAACTCCGCCGCTAACTGACGATTAAACTGAGTGGGCTTTTTTTCGTCAACATCACCTGCCTGAGCAACAAAACCATCTATCACTCGATAAAAGTCCAAGCCATCGTAATACCCTTCATTAACTAAGTTTTTAAATCGTTTCACATGATTAGGAGCAATAAAGGGGGCTAGCTCTATGATCACTAAGCCTTCGTCAGTCTGCATATACACTTGATTTTCTAATCGCGGTGCTCGCCATTCAGTTTGTACTTTACTTAAAGCGGAATACGAAAAAAAGGTGAAAATGACGAAGATCGCGCTGAATGTTTTCAATGTCGTTCCTTAAAATTAAAAAGCCCGTTAATGATTACATTAACGGGCTTTAATTCATCCGTAAACTAGTTAGTGCCGTAATTAATTATTTTACTTCAACACCAGCCGCTTGTTTATCTGCATGATAGCTAGAACGAACCATAGGGCCACAGGCCGCGTGAGTAAAACCAATGCTATGAGCATAATCACCCAATTCGTCAAATTCACTTGGGTGTACGTAGCGCTTTAATGGGTAGTGATGTTTACTTGGTTGTAAATATTGACCCAAGGTGAGCATATCAACGTTATGGGCGCGTAAGTCATCTAACACCACACTGATTTCTTGCTTGTCCTCTCCCATACCCATCATCAAACCCGACTTCGTAGGGATTTCAGGGTGCTGCTCTTTGAATTTCTTAAGAAGATCTAAGGACCACTGATAATTTGCTCCTGGACGACATTCACGATAAAGGCGCGGGATAGTTTCCAAATTATGATTAAACACATCTGGAACGCCTTGCTTAAATATCTCTAAAGCACGGTCCATACGTCCACGGAAGTCGGGCACAAGCACTTCAATTTTTGTGGTAGGGCTGTGCTCACGGATAGCATTGATACAATCAACAAAATGTTGAGCACCACCATCGCGAAGGTCATCACGGTCAACAGAGGTGATAACCACATATTTTAAACCCATCTCAGCAATGGTTTTTGCCAGTTTAATGGGTTCTTCTGCACTAGGAGGTAAAGGTTTACCATGGGCAACGTCACAAAATGGGCAGCGACGAGTACAGATATCGCCTAAAATCATAAAAGTAGCCGTACCGTGATTAAAACATTCTGCCAGGTTAGGGCAACTTGCTTCTTCACATACTGAGTACAGGTTATTTTTGCGCAAGGTTTGTTTAATGTGATCAATTTTTTCCGTTGTACGGGGTAATTTAATTTTGATCCACTCAGGCTTACGCAACATTTGCTCCTTTTCTGTAGGAACAATCGTAATGGGAATGTGTTTTACTTTCTCATCATCGCGGAGTTTAACTCCTGCTTGTGGTCGTGCGTTACTCATCAAAACCTTCTTTATATTCTTTGTGATCGATATTTAACAAATTGCAAAAATGCTCAACTAATTTAGTTCCAGCTTCATTCACCGTTTGCGGTCCACCTATAGTTGCGCAATTTATCATTTCAAGCCCCGCATAGCCACAAGGATTAATACGGTTAAATGGAGACAAGTCCATATTTACATTTAAGGCTAAGCCATGAAACGAGCATCCTTTACGAATACGCAGCCCCACTGAACAAACTTTTTTATGGTCAACATATACCCCTGGTGCATCCGCTTTAGGGTAGGCGTCTATTGAATAATCTTGCAACGTATTTACCACACTATTTTCAAGGGCAGTAACTAAGTTTCTAACCCCCAGCTTACGTCGTTTAATATTTAATAGAACATACATGGTTTGTTGGCCAGGACCGTGATAAGTCACTTGACCACCTCTGTCTACTTTTACCACGGGGATATCCCCTGGTGCCAGTAAGTGTTCTTCTTTACCCGCTTGACCTTGGGTAAATACCGGCAAATGTTCAACTAGCCAAATTTCATCTGCAACTGAGGTGTCTCGATTGTCAGTGAAATCTTGCATTGCTTGCCAGATTGGGTGGTAACTTTGTTTACCAAGTTGACGAACAATTAGAGACATATTATACAAAACATCCCACTGCTTTCATTACAGAACAACTCTTACTAATTCCAGATTAGATAGTTCAGTGTAGATGGTTTCCATATGTTCTTTGCTCGTGACTTTTACGCTAATGGATAACGAATGATATGTACCTTTAGAGCTTGGTTTTACCCTTGGACTATAATCACCCGGCGCGTGATTTTGCAAACAAGAAATTACGTCATTAGGGAGTCGCTCATGAGCGACTCCCATTACTTTAAATGTCTGTAAACAAGGAAAATCCAACAATTGATCGAATTTAGTATCCACTTTTATCTCTTAACTATTTTGGGGATTTGAAAATGAGTAGATAAACTACTCATCAAATCCAAGTTGTAATTTTATATAATCGTACGCTCGGTCAAACAAGCCACCTTCTTGCACTTCTTGTAAAGCGACTAAAGGGTATTCAGCAATATCTTCCCCTTCAAGTTGTAAAAATAGCTTGCCTACCACTTCACCTTTGGCGAGGGGAGCTTCCAAGCTTTTTTCCAATTCAAAGTTTGCTTTAAGGTTTTTGACCTGACCTCTAGGTATAGTTATGGGGGTGTCTTGGTTAATTCCCAAGTCTACGGTTTCTTTATCACCCATATAAATGCGATGAGAAACGAAGCTATCTCCAGCTTTATAAGGCGTGATAGTTTCAAAGAAGCGGAAACCATATTTTAGAAGTTTTTTATTTTCATTCTTACGGGCTCTTTCGCTATCGGCTCCCATAACCACCGCAACCAAGCGCATATCACCTTGGGTAGCGGAAGTCACTAAGCTATAGCCTGCATCTGAAGTGTGGCCAGTTTTAATTCCGTCTACATTTAAACTTTTATCCCAAAGCAAACTGTTACGGTTGTATTGTTTTATATCATTGTAAGTGAATTCTTTTTCTTCATATAAGGCGTATTCTTCCGGCACATCATTAATTAGCGCACTGGCTAGAATTGCCATATCCCGAGGGGTGGTATAGTGATCTGCATCATGTAAACCATGGCTGTTTACGAAATGAGTTGAGGTCATTCCTAACTTTTCCGCATGGGCATTCATTAGGCTGACGAAGGCGCCTTCTGTTCCTGCGATGTGCTCAGCCATGGCAACACAGGCATCATTGCCAGATTGAATAATAATACCGCGATTTAAATCGTGCACGGAGACTTGTTTACCTACTTCGATGAACATCTTTGAAGAGTCTGGAAAGTTTTTCGCCCATGCATTTTCAGACACTGTGACCATATCGGATTCTGAAATATTGCCTAGCTTAAGCTCATTTCCAATCACGTAACTGGTCATCATTTTTGTTAAGCTTGCAGGTGCTAGTTGAATATCCGCATTTAACTCAGCTATCACGTGACCCGTATTATGATCCATCAACAAGAAGCCCTTAGCGGCTACGGTCGGAGGAGGGGGGATAACCACTGCTGAGAAGGCACTAACGGAAAATACAGCTGTGCTAACTGAGCAAAATAACCCGAATAAAATAGACTTAAAATTGTTCATTGACCTACCATTTTTATTTATCTTTTGAAAAGTGTTTCGTGAGCGCTGCGTAATATATCATTTCTGACATTTACTTTCGTGAAAAATATCATCAAGTTCGTTTAATCGTTCAGATTTTATGGCGGACGACATCTTTGCAACCAATATAAATATATTGGCTTCAACGTAGAATCAGTAAATGGGCAAATTACTCTGCTTAGTATGACAGTTAAAACCTAAGAAAAGTTTATTGGTCTTTCGGTTTATTCGACGCTACCGGTTTAGAAAGGTTGAATGTGGCTTAGCATTTAAGGGGGAGTTGCCTGACTATAAATGCGAAAAGCACTGCTGTAACCATCTACTTTCAGTTGTTGTAACAGTTGTTCCGCGTGGCTTTCATCATTGAGCGGACCTAAATGCAATCTAAATAGTCCGTTTTCGTTAGGTGTGTTAACGGATACCTGATATTGGCTTTGTAAACCTTGTGCTAAAGCTTGTACTTTTGATTTATCTTGCAAAGCGGCAACCTGGATAAACAACTGTTCTCCGGTGTTATTCGCTACTAAGGTGGCCGGCGGAGGTGTTGGAGTATTACCCACAGTCAAAGTACCCGCTTGGTCCATGTGCAAGACTTCTACTTTCACTTTAGCCGTACCTGTATCTAGCACACCAATTTTCATCGCCGCGGCATAAGATAAATCAATAATTCGATTATGGTGAAAAGGTCCCCGATCGTTGACTCGGACCACTGCAATTTTCCCATTTTCTAAATTTGTTACTTTAGCGATGGATGGAAGGGGTAAGGTTTTATGGGCGGCACTCATGGCAAACATATTGTAAACTTCGCCATTGGCAGTTAAGTGACCATGAAACTTTTGTCCGTACCATGAAGCGATACCTTGTTTAGCGTAGCCTTTACCGGTTTTTAACGGTTTATAGTATTTTCCTAATACGGTATAAGGTCGCATGGATGCAGATAAATAAGGCTCGTAGGCAGGCTTCACATCGCGAAAATCAATATCCTGACTAATTGATTTTGGTTTTGAATCTGAATGTTGGCTATAACGACCCGTATTGCTACACGAGGCAATTAAAATACACAGTATCAAACATCCAATTCTTTTCATGGTTATTCCATAGCTTGCTTTAATTGTTGGCTAAACTGAAATACCGCCATGGCGTACAATGGGCTATGATTGTATCGAGTTATGGTATAAAAGTTAGGTAGGCCTACCCAATATTCGCTATTTTCGGGTTGTTGAAATGCCAGTAGTTTAACACTTTGCTGAGGGCTTAACGTTATGTTTTCATTAAGGCTTACACCTGCAACCTCTAAATCTTGCCATGTATGGGTGTATTTTAAGCTTTTACTGAGTAGATCATCAATATTACTATCAGATGTTAGTACATTAGCCTTATAAGCTACGGGCTCGTTGGGTTTCCAGCCATGGCGTTTAAAATAATTGGCGACACTTCCAATGGCGTCAGTTGGATTATTTAATAAATCGCGAACACCGTCGCCATCAAAATCCACCGCATAATGTCGGTAGCTAGATGAGATAAATTGTCCCCAACCCATAGCACCGGCATATGAGCCTTTTACATCTTGTAAATTAAAGCCTTCTTCTCGCGTAAGTAGGAAATATTCAGCTAACTCACTACGAAAAAATGTCGCGCGGGGAGGGTAGTAAAACCCCAGCGTATAAAGAGCGTCTAATACCGAATATTTACCTTTATAGGTGCCATAAAATGTCTCTACGCCGATGATTGCGACAATGATCTGAGCCGGTACTCCTGTTTCTTGCTCTGCTCGCTGTAAATCTTCTTTATGTTGTTGCCAAAATTCAATACCTTTAGCGAGACGCTTTTCAGTCAAAAAAATGGGGAAATACTGATGCCAAGGTTTCGCTTCCCAAGGCCGAGCAATAGCATCTAAAATTGTTTGGTTTTTATGGGCACTATCCAAGGTTTGTTTTATGACGTCTGGATTAAATTGATGTTTTTCAGCCATCATTACCACGAACTCTTCAATCTGGGCGTCTATCTGTGAGGTATTTGCCGTTTCGGCGGTTACCTTGCTCACGTTAAGACTTAACGCTGAAAAGAATAGAAATTTCGCTAACACTCGCATTCTCTCTCCATGGCCATTCCCGTCGGATTCGCCTCTTTATTTTGTTTTATTGTCTGGAAAGCAGACGTTTTTGTGTACTGATTGCCATTAGAATGCCAAATCCGGCTAATAAAGTCACCATTGAAGTGCCTCCATAGCTCACTAAAGGCAAAGGCACCCCAACAACGGGCAACAAACCAGAGACCATCCCCATGTTAACAAATACATAAACAAAGAATGTTAACGTAATACTACCAGCCAATAGTTTTGCAAAAGCATCTTGGGCACGCATCGCAATCATTAACCCTACCACTATGATGTAACAATATATGGCCAATAACGCTAAAATGCCAAAGAGTCCAAACTCTTCACTAAACACCGCAAAAATGAAGTCGGTGTGTCGTTCAGGTAAAAATTCCAACTGAGACTGTGTACCTTGCAACCAGCCCTTACCACTAACGCCGCCAGAGCCTATTGCTATCTTTGATTGAATAATATGATAACCCGAGCCCAAGGGATCGCTCTCAGGGTTGAGGAAAGTTAATACTCTTTGTTTTTGGTATTCCTTCATCAGGAAAAACCACATGACAGGAGCGAAGGCTGATACTAAACAGGTAACCATCAAAATAAGGCTCCAGCTCATACCGGCAAGAAACAAAACGAATACCCCAGAGCTGGCAATCAATAAAGAGGTACCAAGGTCAGGTTGTTTAGCAATGAGTAAAGTTGGTACAACAACAAACAAAAAACCGATGCAAATATTCCAGATTTTTGGGGGCAGATTGAAACGACTAATATACCAAGCAACCATCATAGGCACGGCTAACTTCATTATTTCGGAGGGTTGAAATCGAACTACGCCTAAATCTAGCCAGCGTTGCGCGCCTTTCCCCGAGACCCCAAAAAGTAACACGGCTAACAGCATAAGCACGCCCGCAATGTAAAAGTAGACCGACATACGTTGATAAGCTAACACCGGAATTTGAGCTAGTATTAGCATTACAAACAAGGCTACACCTAGGCGAATTACCTGCCGTTGTATTAATGCCATGTCCTGACCACCGGCGGAATAAATGGTGACTAGACCAACAGCCATAAGAACTAAGAGTCCAATTAGTAAAGTCAGGTCTATGTGTATTTTAGTAAAAATAGACTGTTTATTGGGTTCTAGTTTGGTTCTTAACATAGGCGCGGCTTATTGTGTTTTCTGATTATCAGTTTCTGGTTCTTCGGCTTTAGCCTTAACCAACTGATGCTGTTTATCTTTAAAGTAAAAATCCATCACCTTACGCGCAATGGGGGCGGCCTGTGAGCTTCCGCCTCCAGCATTTTCTAGGGCAACCGCAATACTTATTTGCGGGTCTTGATAGGGTGCAAAGCCAACGTACATAGCGTTGTCCCGGTGTTTCTCAGCTAATTTTTCAGCATCATATTTTGCGTCTTGAGCAATGGATACCACTTGAGCTGTACCGGTTTTACCTGCGGGCTCATAATTCACATTTTTAAATGCTCCTCTTGCTGTTCCATGAGGCTCATGAATAACACCGTACATAGAGGACAAAACTAAATCCCAATTTTCACTATTTTTAATGGCTATGGGTTGCAATTCTTTTAGAGGATCTAAAATCATTTCGTTATGTACAATTCGGCCCCGTAAAATTTGAGGAACAATTCTTTTACCTTTGTTCACTAGGGTATTCACCGATTTGACTAATTGTAGTGGTGTTGCCGTCCAATAACTTTGACCAATTCCCACTGAAATCGTATCCCCTATATACCAAGGTTCGTTGTACCGTGCTTTTTTCCAACCGCGACTTGGCATATTGCCATCGGACTCTTCGTAAATATCTACTCCAGTGTAATCACCAAAGCCAAATTCAGTCATGGTTTCATTAATACGATCGATACCTAAATGGTAAGCTAAGTCGTAAAAGAAGAAGTCGCAGGAGACTTCAACGGATTTTTTGACATCTACCCAGCCGTGTCCCCATGGGATCCAATCTCGCCACACATGACTGACATTTTTGAGTTTGTAACGTCCATTATCAAATAAGCGAGTTTCACTATCGATGACACCTTCTTCTAAACCTGCAAGGGCTAAATGGGGTTTTACCGTGGATGCTGGGGGGTATTGACCTTGGGTTGCTCGGTTTATTAAAGGTCTGTCTGTTGATTGCAATAATTTGGCGTAGTTTTTACTACTGATACCATGAACAAATAAATTGGGATCGTAACTGGGATTGCTATAAAGTGCTAAAACGCCACCGGTTTTTGCATCCAGTGCAACCACTGAACCTCGGGTATCACCCAAAACACTTTGAATTTCCAATTGCATTTTAACGTCAATGTTGAGGATCAAGTCTTGCCCTGGTTCGGGTGGTTGAAAGTTTAAAGTGCGAATAATGCGGCCCTTGCTATTCACTTCAACTTCTTGATAACCCACAGAGCCATGTAACAATTCCTCATGATATTTTTCAATGCCTAGTTTGCCGATATCATGGGTGGCAGCATAGTTGTCTTCTTGACCGGCTTCACTGAGTTTCTGCAGATCCTTTTTATTGATCCTCGCCACATAGCCTAATGCATGAGTCAGGGCACTGCCAAACGGGTAATGGCGTGTTAATCTAGCCTCAATAGAAACTCCAGGGAATTTGTGTTGACTCGCTGAAAACAGAGCAACTTCATTATTACTCAGTCGATTCCGCAGGGATACCGGCTTAAATCGTCTGACCCGTTTCATATTCTCTTTAAAATCGGTAATTTCATCTTCGCTAAGGTCTAACAGTTCGGTTAGTTCAGCGAGGGTACCATCTAGATCGTCAATTTCTTCAGGAATAAGCTCCAACGAGAATACCGGGCGATTTTCAGCTAACAAAATCCCGTTTCTGTCATAAATTAAGCCGCGGTTGGGCGCAACGGGGAGAACTTTTATGCGATTTCCGTTAGAACGGGTTTGATAATCAGAATGTTTAGATACTTGTAAGTAGTATAAGTTACTTATGATTAAGATCATCGCCACACAAACTAACACCATTGCAATAAAACTTCGTCTTGCAAATAGGTTCGCTTCAGCGGAATGATCTTTAATGGTAACGCGGTTAACTGGCAAAATTACTCTCGGTGATATGGATGATTGGCATTCACCGACCAAGCGCGATACAAGCTCTCAGCAGCTATTATTCGAACCAAAGGATGGGGCAAGGTGAGAGCAGATAACGACCACTTTTGTTCACTCGCTTGAATACATTCTGGTGCAAGTCCTTCAGGGCCGCCAATTAATAAACTGACGTCTCTACCATCCATCTGCCAAGCGGCAAGATTTTTTGCTAATTCAGTTGTGGTCAACGCTTTTCCGGTTACTTCAAGGGTGACTATTTTATTACCTTTGGGTATTGAATTTAAGGTAAGTTCCCCTTCTTTTTGTAAAATACGTTTGATATCCGCATTTTTACCCCGTTTACCCGCGGGTATTTCCGTTAAGGTTAATGCTAAATCGCCATTAAACCGACGTTCATATTCTCGGTAACCTGCGTCTACCCAAGAGGGCATTTTTGTGCCGACCGCAATTAGCTGAATGCGCATTGAAACTATTATCCTAAATAAGTTTAGTCGTTATGCCCAAAGCTTTTCTAATTGATAGAAGTCTCGGGTTTGGTCCTGCATTACATGAACCACAATGTCACCTAAATCCACCAGCACCCATTCTCCCTCGGCTTGGCCTTCAACACTAAGTGGAGGATGGCCCGCTTTTTTCGTTTCATACACCACATTTTGTGCTATTGAAGCCACGTGGCGTTTTGAATTGCCAGAGCAAACTAGCATAGTATCGGTGACTGTAGATTTACCTTTGACATCAATATCAACAATATCTCTGGCTTTAAGATCTTCGATTTTATCGATTACAAATTTTTTAAATTCGTCGCTTTCCAATTGTGTTCCTCTTAACCTGTTTTTTCGAAAGTGAATTGTATCAGAAATAATGACAAACTAGGATAGCTATCTATCACTTCTAAACTAAAGGGATTGAAAGGTTATGCATAACCTTTCATGTTACTCAAGGGGGATGCCATTGAGGTCAAAGGGGACGAATAACAAACACAAATGGCAGAGTTCTACATAAGGACGCATAACTTGCGATTGTTTGATACGTTGATCTAGAACCTGCAGTTTTTGCTGAATATTATCCAAAGTCTTAAAGGACAGTCGTTGCATCGCACCAAGGTAGATATTCTGTCTGGCTTTCCAAATCCTATATTGGTTCCAGTTAATACTTTTTCCTGCTTGTTTATCGGCCAGTAGCGAACTTAATATTTGCCATTCTCGTGTTAGTGCCCAGCACACAATAGTGGGCTCAACCCCTTCAGCCTCTAAACGATAAAGCATTTTAACCATTTTAACTGCATCACCCGATAACATGACATCGACTAACTGAAATACGTTGTATCTCGATTGATCGACCACTGACTCCATTATTTGTTGTTCGGATACCACACCATCAGGAAATAATAATCCTAATTTATCAATTTCTTGCTTAGCTGCGAGTAAGTTACCCTCACTATAATCACTGAGTAGTTTGATAGATTCAGGTCCAGTTTTTATGCCGCTTTCATTCAAATAACCAGCAATCCATTGTTGCAGGTTATTGCCTTCTAATGGAAAGCATGGAATATAAATACCTTGTTTATCGAGGGCTTTAAACCACTTAGCATTTTGTACATCACGACCAATTTTTTGACCATGAATAAGTACGATAGTGTCGTTATGAGAATTTTCTGCTAGCTCGCATAAGGTTTTACTGCCTTCAGTACCGGGTTTCCCTGTGGGTAGTTCCAATTCGATAAATTGCTTCGCGCTAAAAAGGGATAGGGTTTGTGTTGCTTCGATGAGGCTTGACCATTGAAATTGATTATCTACAGATAATTGCTGCCTTTCATCAAAACCTTGCTGTAACGCTTGCTTACGTATGGTTTCAATGCTTAGCATTTTTTGCAGTGGCTCATCCCCAAACACTAAATAAAACGAATGATTATTTTGTTTTACATGTTGTGCTAACCGATTGGGATATACCTGCATTAAAGTTCTCGGCTATCCAAACTAGGCAACATTCTAACTATTCGGTCTGCGGCTTGACTACGCATTTCCCTTAACACTAAATCGAGTTCACGAGACTTCGCCAAAATAGCGTCAGGGTCATCTTGGTATTCACGGGTAACATCAAACTCAACCATTTGTGGCTCTTTATTGGGTAAGATGAATTGCAGTTTAATGGTTAATACCAGTTCATATTCTGCAACTTGCCCGGTACTAAAAAGTGACAGTAGCCGTCTATCCAAGGAGTCTGGATATAAATAAATAGCTAGGGTAGTGTCTTTTTGTTGAATAGGAATATTCGCGACATAGGGAATTTGGTATAGATCAAAGTGTTCCTTCACCGTGCGATTTAACGGTAAATATTCCTGTGAGCCCGCAAGGTATACCTGTTGGATACCTGCGGGTAACGGCTGTGAGCCCCTAAGTTTGAAACCACAACCTTGAATACCAAAGAGCAACAGAAATATTAAAAAAGCACGGTTTGAGAATATTTTCATTAACTTAGTTTGCCACTATGTTTACGAGCTTACCGGGTACATATATGACTTTTCTAAGGGTTTTCCCTTCAGTAAATTGAGTTACGTTGGGTTGTGCCAAAGCATGTTCTTTCACCTCTGCTTCAGGCAGGTCAGCGGCCACTGTCATTTTAGCGCGAACCTTACCGTTAACTTGCACGATGATCAGTTTTTCATCTTCAACTAGTGCCGATTTATCTGCTTGTGGCCAAGCTTCAAAAGCGATTTCTGTGGAGTGACCAAACTGTTGCCATAATTCATGGCAAATATGTGGCGTTATCGGATTCAACATCAGTACCATTGATTGCAAACCTTCGTCTAATAACGCGCGATCTTGAGCAGATTCTTGCGAAGCTTTTTGCAAATGATTTAAAAGCTCCATTATTGCCGCTATTGCAGTATTAAAGGTTTGGCGACGTCCAATATCATCACTCACTTTATCAATGGTTTTGTGAATATGACGACGCAAGGCTTTTTGTTCAGAGGTAAGGTTAGACAGGTCTAAATTCTCTACCGATCCCAACGCCAAGTGTTCTTGGACTAGCTTCCAAAACCGTCTTAAAAAGCGGTTAGAACCATCTACACCTGAATCAATCCACTCAAGTGTTTGCTCCGGTGGCGCGGCAAACATGGTAAACAAGCGGATTGTATCTGCACCATAAATATCAATGACTTGTTGAGGGTCGATTCCGTTGTTTTTTGATTTAGACATTTTCGTCATGCCACCAAATTCAACTTCTGCCCCGTCACTTGCTAACTTAGCACTTACAATGCGACCTTTTTCATCCTTTTCGGTTTCCACATCTGCTGGCGAATACCAATGCTTTTTGCCTTTTTCATCTTCTCGATAGAAGGAATCGGCTAGCACCATCCCTTGGCAGAGTAAACGCTTGTAGGGTTCGCTAGATTCAACTAAACCTTCATCTCTTAACAACTTATGGAAAAATCGCGAATAAAGTAAATGTAAAATGGCATGCTCAATGCCGCCTACATATTGATCAACGGGTAACCAATAATTCGCCTCAGTGGGGTCGAGCATAGCTTGATTATTTTGCGCGCTAGTATAGCGTGCGTAATACCAAGATGATTCCATAAAAGTATCGAAGGTGTCGGTTTCACGCAGGGCTGGTTGCCCTTGATATTCAGTTTTAGCCCATTCTGGATCGGCTTTGATTGGCGAAACCACGCCATTCATAACAACATCTTCCGGTAAAACAACGGGTAAATCTTTTTCAGGAACAGGTACAGACTCACCATTTTCAAGGTTTAACATAGGGATGGGTGACCCCCAGTAACGCTGTCGTGAAACGCCCCAATCACGTAAGCGATAATTGACTTTGCGCTGACCTTTACCGTGGCTTTCCAATTCTTGGCTTATCTTTTCAAATGCCTGTTCTGAGGTTAAACCGTCAAATTGTCCTGAATTAATTAGTTTCCCTTTTTCAGTAAAAGCGGCTTGGCTTAAATCACAAGGTTGCGAGTCGCTATCAATAGGTTCGATAACTTGAGTGATATTTAATTTATATTTAGTGGCAAATTCATAGTCTCGCTGATCGTGACCAGGCACCGCCATAACCGCACCCGAACCATAATCCATTAGGACAAAGTTAGCGGCCCAAACCGGTACTTTTACGCCAGAAATTGGATGGATTGCATATAAGCCTGTAGCACACCCTTTCTTCTCCATGGTCGCCATTTCAGCTTCTGCTACTTTAGTATTTTTACATTCTTCAACAAATGCTGCTAATTCCGGGTTGCTATTTGCTGCTGCAAGGGCAATTGGATGAGTCGCTGCAATACCCACATAAGTGACCCCTAAAAGGGTGTCTGGACGGGTTGTATAAACCTCTAATTGATCTATGTTATCGATTGCTTGGGCAAGTTCAAACTTGATATCAACACCTTCAGAGCGACCAATCCAATTCTTTTGCATGGTACGAACTTGTTCAGGCCAGTCATCCAACTGTTCCAAGTCTTGTAAAAGTTCTTCTGCATAATCGGTGATCTTAATGAACCATTGGGGAATTTCTTTTTGTTCTACCAATGCTCCTGAGCGCCAACCACGGCCATCAATAACCTGTTCATTGGCTAGCACTGTATGATCAACGGGATCCCAGTTTACCGTTGCATTTTTTTTGTAAACTAAGCCTTTTTCATATAAACGAGTGAAAAACCACTGTTCCCAGCGATAATAATCCTGTTTACAGGTAGCTACCTCACGATTCCAATCATAGCCGAAACCAAGAGATTTGAGCTGCTGCTTCATATAATCGATATTGGAGTAAGTCCAATTCGCAGGGGCTGTGTTATTGTTGATTGCAGCGTTTTCCGCCGGTAAACCAAACGCATCCCATCCCATAGGCTGCAAAACGTTTTTACCTTGCATACGATGAAAACGACTGATTACATCGCCAATGGTATAGTTTCTAACATGGCCCATGTGTAATCGACCACTTGGGTAGGGAAACATCGACAAACAATAAAACTTTTCCTTACTGGCATCTTGTTCAGCGCGGAATATGTCATTTTCTTCCCAATGGGATTGTACCTTTGATTCAATTTGTTGCGGGTCGTATTGTTTGTCAGCCATTAACACGGAATTCCAAAAAAATAGTATAATTATCTGTTAAAAGAAGTGAAAAGACCTTCTTAATGTTATTCATGCAAGAATACCTTAGCTAGCCATATGCAAACAACCTGAAATGCAATTTAGAGCAATTAAAAGCGTTTAGTCTGATTATTATTTAGTCGAAACTCAATTTTGCGGTGTGTTTGCCTGTTGACACAATTCAACTTAAAGGGTTCACTGTGGCCAAATTAACTTCAAAATAGTCGTATGCTGGAACATAAATCACTGAGCGTTGAACAATTAACTGCAATCCCGAGCCGTCGTTTAATCAATGAGGCGCTGCGTGATGATGACGCATTATTGGCCACTTTTATTGGCCAGCAGCGAGCCAAGGAAGCGTTGTCTTTCGGTCTGGGTATTCAAGCTAAAGGTTATAATTTGTATGTTATGGGTGAGCATGCCACTGGCCGGTTTACGCTAGTTCAGGAATATATTGCTAAGACGGTTGATAAGGTTCCCACACCAGACGAGTGGTGTTATATCAATAACTTTGAAGAAGAAAGAGAACCCTTTGTTCTGCGCCTAAAACCTGGTGAGAGTAAATTACTGCATAAAGATATGGAAGGGTTAATTGATGAACTTTTAGATACCTTTCCCGCGGCCTATGATAACCCTGGATACCAGAGAAAAAAGGCAGCGATTGGCAGAGCGTTCGATCAACGTTATGACATGGCAATCGATAAGGTTGAGCAATACGCGCAATCTAAACAAGTCGCCTTATTTGAAGAAAATGGCACGATTAGCTTTTCCCCCATTTTAAATGATAAACCTATTACTGATGCCGATTTCGCTAAATTAGACGATCAACAACGTCAGCATTATTATCAATTAATTGATCATTTAGAAGATTATCTAAGTGAAGCATTATTAGAGTTGCCCAAGTGGAAGCGTCATTCTTCTGAACAATTGCGAAAATTAAAACGAGATACCGCTGAACAGGGTATTAAACCTTTACTCAAAGACTTAGAACATAAATATGCTAACGAATTAGCTATTCTGAAGTTTCTAAGGCAATTAAAGTCGCATCTGGTCGACACCATTGTTGAATTACTCGCCGGTGATCTCAAAGATGACAAGCAAGATGAGTACGATAAGCGGGATGTGTTAGAGGAGCAATACTTACCGAATATTTTGGTATCGCATAAAATTCATGATGGTGCACCAGTGGTTTACGAACCTAATCCTACCCATCAAAATTTATTCGGTAAGATAGAATATACCAATGTGCAAGGTTCCATGTTTACCAGTTATCGAATGATACGCAGTGGTGCGCTGCACAAAGCCAATGGAGGGTACCTTTTGCTCGATGCTGATAAAATGATTGATCAGCCATTTGTGTGGGAATCCTTAAAGCTAGCCTTGAAATTTGGTCAGTTAAAAATGGAATTACCACAGCTTGATGTTGGAATGGTTAATTCCATGACATTAATACCCCAGCAAATCCCTCTGAACGTCAAAGTAGTATTGTTAGGCTCAAGAGATTTATATTATTTATTACAAGATTACGATGAAGAATTTGATGAACTGTTTCGGGTTTTAGTGGAATTTGACCATGAGATCCCACTTAATAAACAAACACTTTACGATTTTGTTGGCAGGGTACGTAATCATGTGATTTCCATTGGTTTAAATGGTATTTCCAATAAAGCGATGTACCGATTAGTGGAATATAGTTTACGCCTTGCTGAGCACCAACAGAATTTTTCGGCTCGTTTTTCAGATGTTATTGAATTAATCAATGAAGCCCATTACTTCTGCGTAGTGGAAAATTTAACTGAAATTCAAACAGATCACATTGAAACAGCGTTAAAAGCTAAAATTGAACGGACCGGCCGGGTCAGCCAAGCGTTATTAGAAGACATTAAGCAAGGGCAAATATTAATTGCTACCCAAGGTACATCAATTGGACAGGTTAATGGTTTAACAGTACTTGAGGTTGGGGATAGCGTGTTTGGTACCCCTGCTAGAATTACTTCAACGGTATATGCCGGTGCCAACGGTGTGGTGGATATTGAGCGTGAAGTGGAGCTAGGCCAACCCATACATTCTAAAGGTGTTATGTTGCTTACAGGTTACTTGGGAAACAAGTACGCACAATATTTTCCTTTAACCTTATCTGCTAATATCGCGTTGGAACAATCCTATGGTCATATTGACGGTGACAGTGCCTCACTAGGTGAGCTAGTTGCTTTAATTTCCGCCTTGACCGAAGTTCCCGCTAGACAAGATTTAGCCATTACTGGATCAATAAATCAATACGGTGAAGTGCAATCTATTGGTGGCGTTAACGAAAAAATAGAAGGCTTTTTCACGCTTTGCCAACATCGCGGATTGACAGGTACGCAAGGTGTAATTATTCCCCATTCGAATAAAATCAACTTGATGCTAAACAGTGAAGTCATCAAAGCAGTTAAGGCTGGTGTATTTCACATTTACACAGTGGCCACTGTGGATCAAGCCTTGTCTTTATTGACCGGTAAAGAAGCTGGTGAGTTAAATTCGCGAGGACGATATCCTAAGGGCAGCATGAATTATCTGGCCGTTAATCGCTTGTATAATATCGCGTCTATAGTCAACGGCGCAGACGGTGATTAATTCCTAAACTAAATGTAAGAGTGCAATATGACAATCAGTAAAAACAAAGTAGTCCAGTTCCATTATCGTATAAATGATCTTGATGGAAACGAGTTAGAAGCTAGCGAAGCAGACGCGCCAGTCGCTTATTTACATGGCCACAATAATATGATGGTTGGGGTCGAAAACGCCTTAGAAGGCAAAAGCGCTGGAGATGAGTTTAGTGTCGAACTTCCACCTCAAGAATCCTTTGGTGAAGTGATAAAAAACGCGGAGCAGCGGGTTTCTGTTAAACATTTGCAAGGGGCTAAGAAATGGAAACCTGGCATGAGAGCAGTGTTGCAAACCGAAAATGGGGCTAGGGAAGTGACTATTGTGAAATTAGGAAAGTTCATGGCGACTGTAGACATTAATCATCCTTTAGCGGGCCAGACCCTCAAGTTCGATTTAAAAGTGGAACATGTTCGAGATGCCACTGACGACGAGTTGTCCCACGGCCATGCTCACGGTGTGGGTGGGCATCATCACTAGTTTCTATTGGCAGCATGTTCGCCTTATCGCCACTGGTTTAGGCTAAAATCCTAAAATTTACCCTAAAAATTTAATCATTTTTGAATAATGCGCTATCTTCATTAAGTGCAAAATAGAGAAATCAGCAAAATTTTGTACGAATGGGTAATGCCGCATCGAAGTTTGAATGCACATTTTGTTTTCATAACTTAAGGATATCAAAAATGATTCCAGTGGATGGCGATTTCATACTAGCAGTAGCACCAAGATTTTCAGGTGAAAAAGCAGAAGCACAAATGCGAATAGTCGGTCAGATTTCGGCAATATTTGCTCCAACCTTAGCAAGCTATCAAATTAACACCAGACTGCGAATCGCCCATTTTATGGGACAGGTTACCCATGAATGTGCAGGTTTTCGAACAACAGAAGAGTTTGCCTCCGGTGCGGCCTATGAAGGCAGAAGTGATCTGGGTAATGATCAAATAGGGGACGGTAAACGTTATAAAGGGCGGGGATTGTTGCAATTAACAGGAAGAGCGAATTATCGCCTTTACGGTAAGAAACTCAACTTGCCATTAGAGGATGATCCGGAAATTGCTGGTGATCCTGCGATTTCTCTTAAAATTGCCTGTGAATATTGGAAATCTCGAAATATTAACAGGTTCGCTGATTTAGACGATTTAATTAAAGTAACCAAATTAGTGAATGGAGGTCGACGTGGTCTTGATGATCGGCGAAAATATTTACAGAAAGCTAAAAATGCACTTGCAGCAATTGAAGGAATTCGCGTCGCTTTAAATGAAGGTGAAAATGCAGTTGTTTTAAGGCGTGGCTCTTTCGGTGATAAAGTGGGGGAACTCCAACAATTGCTAGTCGATAAGGGGTTTGTAATCTCCATAGACAACGACTTCGGGGCAGGAACAGAAGGCGCTGTTATTATGTTTCAAAAACAAAATGGCCTTAAAGTCGATGGGATTGTTGGTAAATCTACTTGGGACAAATTAGCTGCGGCAAACAATAGTAAATAAAATCTGCTTATTAGATTGCTTGAGCCTGGTGAGGAGCCGTTTTGTATAAATATACTCGGTTTCTACCATTTTCTTTGGAGTCATATAAAGCCGTATCCGCCCCTGCAAATAGTTTTTCCAAACTGTAGCCGCAGGTCTTAGCATCTGAAACACCAAAGCTTGCGGTTATTTTAAACTGATGCTCGGTTGCCCGAGTGTCGATTTTTTCAATGGCACCTCGGCAAATTTCAGCGACTTTACAAGCTTCATCAACACTGCAACCAGGCAACACAAGACCAAACTCCTCACCTCCCATGCGGCCAATAAGATCGATTGATCTGCACACTTGTTTGGCGGCTTTTACCGCTTCTCTGAGCGCCCAATCTCCTGTTTGGTGTCCGTAGGAATCATTGACTTTTTTAAAGTGATCTAAGTCAAATAAAACAAAACTAATGGGTAGTTGCTGATTTTCAGCATTTTCAATGATGTTTTTTGCTCGATCATTAAAAAAGTGACGGTTGCTGATCCCAGTTAACTCATCCGTTTCAGCCATTTTTCTCAGTTTTAATTGGATTTTTCTGCTGCGGTATAAGCCAACAAATAGCAATATTAGCAATAAAACCGATAAGGATAACGCAAGTTTGTTGTTACTGGATTGCTCGGCGGCCAATGCAGCTTGGGTACGCAAAAGGGCATTTTGCTTATCTAAAATAACGATTTTGTTATCTTGTTCTAGCTTTTCATACTTAGCTTGTTGAAACGCCAGTCCTCGTGCTTTAGTGTCATCTATATAGGCTTTTTCTGCTTGATTGTATCGTTTTAAATAATCAACGGTTTGCTGATAGTCACCCTGAGCTTCGGTGGCTTTATATAAAACTTCTAAGGATTTGACTAGGGCTTTTGTCAAACCAAAGTTTTGGATACTATTGTATGCTTTGAGGCCATATTTTATTGCCAAATCTGGTTGATCTAAGAGCAAATAATTATTTGCCAGCAAACTATAAAAAATACCAATTAATGGCGGATATTTGCTGTCAACAGTTTGTTGTTCTGCACTTTGCAATAACGCTATTGATTCGTTAAGACGACTTTCATTGGTTAATGATTCAGCCATGGTCATAACAATGATATTGGCAACCAGAATTTCATTGTTTTCCCGGCAAAAATCGATACTTTGTTGAGCGTATTGATAGTCAGAAAGGCTTTTAGCCAGTTCAAACTCTGATTCAACTTTAATTTGGCGAGCAAAACAATGGGTTCGATTAGTAATATTTCTTTTAAGAAGCTGATTGGCAACTTGTAATCCGAGTTCATATTGTTGCGCTTGATTGTAAAATATTGCTACAACCCCAAAACTCGTGTTTAGGGCTTCTTCATCTTGTACTTTTTCACGTTGGTCAAATAAACGGTTAATGGCTTTTGCACCAAGGTAAAAGTCGCGTTTAACCGCATAATTGTTTACTAAAGAACTTAGGGCGCGTAATTTTAACGTTTCAGAAGCATTACTGCTTTCGATATTCTGATAAAGCTCGATGGCCTCATCCACCTTTCCGTTGAAAGTAAGTTGATAACCTTTAAGAAGGTGATAGAAATGCGTCTGCTGCTCGCTAAATGTGTCTTCACTTTTTTCAAGTTCAGTCATTAAAATTTCAAAAGCATTAAAATCGGCGCTCCTAATTTTATCTGCTTTGTGCAGTAAGGTCGTAACATCAGCATACGACACAAGAGGAGTGATTAAGCACACTAAAAACAAAGCAGAAATAACGATAAAACGCATGTTTAATTCTCTTTTGGCGCTTCTTCCTGCTCTTCAGGCTCGTCTTCTGTTTGCTCGTCATCTTTTGCTGGCATCAATGCACACCAAAACTTACCCTGTTTTTGACGCATTTCTTGCATATCTTTTTTCGCTTTCAAGGCTAGGGGATGTTGCCCACCTTCGGTCATTTCTCTTTTAAAATCGGGGTTAACCGCCAGTTTTTCCATTAGTTCTAACGCAGCCATGTTGGTTCCTTATGTTGTTTTAAAAAATTAGACGTCGAAACATTTTTAACCGGCAGTATTATTAAACACTTAGGGTCGGTGTGGAAAGGACTATCCGTTGTTTTTTGACATTTTATTGATTTCTCGAAAGCTGATTCATTTTATGCTGCATGAAAAGGTCAATTTTTTTAACTTCACAAGGGGGAATGATAAGGGTTGAATAATGCTCAACATGCACTTTGCTTAATTCATCTAAGAAAAACCAATCGATTCTGGCCGTTTCTGTGGGAAGCGTCGGTGACTCGTAAATGGCTACTTTATGCTTAGCTGGAAAATATTCAATCAATAACTGTTGCAAAAGGAGTCGATAAGCACTGTCGGTTTGATATTTAGACATACTAAGGTCACCAACAAACCCAAGTTGCCACAAAATCAAATATGCAGTGTTATCAACCTTGCGCTCGTATAGCATAAATTGGCTAGCCTCTACATGCACAGCTCCGTTTCGTCCAGGATCTATGCCCATGTCGGAATATAGGCAATCTTCGGCAGATATACCTGGTTCCATATGGCCGTGATATCCCTTTTCTTTCGCTAACTGGATTAATTTATGAGGTGCCCAGGCAAACACACCTGGATGACCATAAAAAGCGGCAACAACTTTTTTACCTAATTCAACCTGAGCCATTATGGCGTCTACCATTTCAGCATAGCTCTTTCTTCTGTCTTTGCCATCAGCATAGAATCTTTGCAAACTATGACAGTTAGGGTTCATCTTTTCCACCCAAGCTTCTGTTAGGGGGTCAGTTACACTCATAAACACGACGTCTGCTTGTTCGATAAACTGTCGCGATAGCGGGGCAATATGAGACCCTAGTACCATTCCCAAACCGACACAAACGATACTGCCTGTTTTTTGAGTCGAATTATTTTCAGGCATAGATTGCTTGTCCATTATGGCTTAGAAAAGTTTTTTGGGAGATACAACACCGCATCTTATTGGTTTGTTGATTATCACTGGTTATCTCAAAGTTGAGTTTTTCAGCGATTTTTTGAATGGCAATATTGTCAGCGTCAAAAAACGCATGTGCAGTTGCTAAGTTAAGGTATGTAAAACCGTGGAACAACATGGCGGTGACAGATTCCGTTGCCACATGATTGCCGTAGAAGTCCGGTCTAATTAAAATCCCAAATTCAGCATCGTTACGTTTCTGTTGCTCAATATTGCTCATAAAGCCTTGTATACCTACGGCTTTTTCAGAATGGACACATTCAATACGCCAATACACATTTAAACTCTTTTGCTGCTTATTCAGTATATTTGAAAAAAGGGAGCTGGCTTGCTTCCTTTCAAGCTTAGGCATAATTTTGCCCATAACGACATCGTTACAATATAGTTCGCAGAATAAATCTCGATCATCGTCTGTTAAAGGTTGGAAGCGAAATCTTTGAGTTTGGTATTGTGATGTAACACTTGGCATATTCATTCCATCAAATAGTTACATAGATTGTTACAGATTAAGTCTTTGCCTAATTACAATTTGACGTAAACTTAATTTTAGAAATTCCGACACCCCAAATTACATGCTAATAGCTGTGTTATGAAAAGGGGAATAGGTAAAGGTTTCTATCAATAGGGTTAAATCTATTATTCCGTATAGAAACCTAAAAAAGGTGAGAGATTGGACCTAAGTTTTCTATTTAAACTTTTGGAATACTGATTTTTTTCTCATCACTTTGTCGGTACATTATTAGGGTGTGTCCAATGACTTGCAACTGAGTTGCCGAAGTTTCACGAATTATCGCATCCATAATAAGTTGTTTTTCTTCGCGATCATCAGAAGGTACTTTAACTTTGATTAACTCATGAAAACTCAAGGCATTGTCAATTTCTGCTAACACACCTTCAGTGAGACCATTGTTACCCAATTGCACTATGGGTTTTAAAGGATGGGCTAGGCCTTTTAAATATTGTTTCTGTTTATTCGATAACTTCATTTAGATTATTCTTACAATTTTAATAATAATTGATGGTTGAAAATCGCTATTCTAACGCCATCTTACTTTTATACCTAATAAGAAACGACAAACTAGGTAAAAAAGACCTATAAATAGTGTAGAAAGTGGTCGTTTGATGAATTTCAAATTGCATTTGAACAAAATGAAGGTATTTAGCGTATCTATGCAAGGTCATTCAGCTTTAGGAATAAATGTTCCTTCCAGGACGTTTTGACAGCAAATTTATTTTGTATTGGCCAAGGTTAAAACTTAATGGAGATTTAGTAGTCATAAGAAAAGCAGGTTTTAACAATTTCGTGAGTGAGTTGTATTTGCCATTATTTGTGGTGGAATCCAGAGAGCTGATTTATCTGAAGGCAAAACTGAACAAGCTTTATCTGGTAGCGGCAGGATTTAAACTGTAGTACCCTTGATGTACTGCTAACCGGGCGGAAGACTTGGTTGATTATTTAGTAATCTTCCTAGTGACTAGCCTACAGACAGAATTTTACTTTTTAGAGGTTAAAAGCGTTGAGCGATATGGCAAAAAATTTAATCTTATGGTTGGTCATCGCCGTTGTGCTGATGTCCGTGTTTAATAGTTTTACGCCTGGCGAAACAAGCAAGGCTAAAATTGATTACACCACGTTCGTGCGTAATGTTGATCAAAAAACTGTGCGACAAGCAACCATAGACAGGCAAACAGGCGAGATAACTGGTACTACAACCAGCGGTGATGCGTTTTCAACGTATATTCCTTACGCAGATCCTGATCTAATGAATGATTTAATTAGTAATGGTGTTGTAGTTGAAGGCAAGCCACCTGAAACACCTTCTTTCTTATCTCAGATTTTTATTTCTTGGTTCCCAATGTTATTGCTTATTGGAGTATGGATATTCTTCATGCGTCAAATGCAAGGAGGCGGCGGTCGTGGCGCAATGTCGTTTGGTAAGAGTAAGGCTCGTTTATTAGGTGAAGACCAAATAAAGACAACTTTTGCTGACGTTGCCGGTTGCGATGAAGCCAAAGAAGATGTGTCTGAGCTCGTTGACTTCCTAAGAGATCCTTCTAAGTTTCAAAAACTAGGTGGTAAAATACCTAAAGGTGTTTTGATGGTCGGTCCTCCAGGTACGGGTAAAACCCTTTTAGCTAAGGCGATTGCTGGCGAAGCCAAAGTGCCATTTTTCACCATTTCCGGTTCCGACTTCGTAGAAATGTTTGTTGGTGTAGGTGCATCTCGTGTGCGTGACATGTTCGAACAAGCTAAAAAGTCTGCGCCTTGCATTATCTTCATTGATGAGATTGATGCAGTAGGTCGCCAGCGTGGTGCTGGTCTAGGTGGTGGACATGACGAACGCGAACAAACTTTGAACCAAATGTTGGTTGAAATGGATGGCTTCGAGGGTCACGAAGGCATTATCGTTATCGCCGCGACTAACCGCCCAGATGTACTTGACCCCGCGTTACTGCGTCCTGGCCGTTTTGACCGTCAAGTGGTCGTTGGTTTACCTGATATTCGTGGTCGTGAGCAAATTCTGAAAGTTCACATGCGCAAAGTGCCTATTGGCGACAATGTTGAAGCCTCTGTTATTGCCCGCGGTACACCAGGATTCTCTGGTGCCGATTTAGCTAACTTAGTTAACGAAGCGGCTTTATTTGCAGCGCGTTCCAACAAACGTGTTGTTTCAATGGAAGAGTTCGATAAAGCTAAAGACAAAATCATGATGGGCGCTGAGCGCAAAACCATGGTTATGTCTGAAGAAGAGAAAACCAATACAGCGTATCATGAAGCTGGGCACGCCATTGTTGGCCGTGTAGTGCCAGAACATGACCCTGTTTACAAAGTCTCTATTATTCCTCGTGGACGTGCGCTAGGGGTGACAATGTATTTGCCTGAACAAGACAAATACAGTCACAGCAAGCAACACTTGGAAAGTATGATTTCTAGTTTGTTTGGCGGTCGTATCGCTGAAGCCCTTACGTTAGGTGAAGAAGGTGTTACAACCGGAGCATCTAATGATATCGAAAGAGCAACCGATATCGCCCGTAAAATGGTCACCCAGTGGGGACTTTCAAATAAAATGGGCCCTATGTTGTATTCTGAAGAAGAGGGCGAAGTGTTCCTTGGACGCAGTATGTCGAAAGCTAAGCATATGTCTGACGATACAGCTCGGGCAATAGACGCTGAAATTAAGTCTATCATTGACCGCAATTACGAGCGTGCTGAGAATATCCTTAACGAGCATATGGATGTGTTGCATGCCATGAAAGATGCGTTAATGAAATACGAAACTATCGATGCGAAACAAATCGATGATTTAATGGCTCGTCGCCCTGTGCGACCACCAGCGGATTGGGATAGTCGGGACCCTGGTTCCAATGACAAACCTACCGGTGGTGCAACAGTAAGTGCTGATGATGATAAAAGCACACCTCCACCTACTGTAGGTAAGCCTGGCGATTTGCCGAGCTAATTTGCTCCTGATTAAATTAGGTCGATTCAGACGAGCGCTGATTCGACCTTTTTTGTATTTACTATCCTATTATTTCGTGTCCAAAATTATTGTATGCAGTTTAAAAACAAAAGTATTGATTTAACCACGCCCAGAGTTATGGGGATTTTAAACGTTACCCCAGATTCATTTTCTGATGGTGGTAAGTTTGAAGGTCTCGATAAAGCCCTTGGGCAAGCTGAAAGAATGGTTTTAGATGGGGCTGACTTTATTGATGTTGGTGGAGAGTCGACTCGTCCTGGTGCCGAAGATGTGAGTGTTCAGCAAGAATTGGATCGCACTATTCCTGTTATTGAAGCCATTCATGCCAATTTTGATGTGGTGATTTCAATCGATACTAGCAAACCCGAGGTCATGGAGCAGGCTGTTTCAGCTGGCGCTGGGCTTATCAATGATATTCGTGCCTTAAATCAAACTGGTGCCTTGTCAACCGCCGCAAAAAGTGGGGCCGCTGTTTGCTTAATGCATATGCAAGGCCAGCCAAAAAGCATGCAATTGGCTCCCCATTATCAAGATGTGGTCAACGACGTCATCGAATTTTTACAAGCAAAAATAGCGTTATGTACCCAAGCTGGTATTCCAAAATCTAAGCTAATGATAGATCCTGGTTTTGGCTTTGGGAAAACTTTACCGCATAATTATCAATTACTTGATAGACTGGATGAACTACAATCATTAGCTTTACCCATGTTGATTGGTGTCTCTCGTAAATCTATGATTGGAAACTTATTGGATAGGAAAGTGGACGAACGGTTGGCGGGCAGTTTAGCTGCAGCGACAATTTCGTTAACTAAAGGTGCTTCGATTTTACGAGTGCACGATGTAAAACAAACCGTTGATGCCGTAAAAGTCGTATCAGCGTTGAGTGCGTATAAGGATTAGTGTGATGAACTCAAGAAAATATTTTGGTACAGATGGTATTCGTGGAAAAGTTGGCGAAAGTGTCATTAATCCTGAGTTTGTAATGAAACTGGGTTGGGCCGCAGGAAAAGTGCTTGCTGGACAAGGCACTAATAAGGTCCTTATTGGTAAAGACACCCGAATATCTGGCTACATGCTTGAGTCTTGTTTAGAGGCGGGGTTATCCGCAGCTGGTATTAATATTGGTTTATTGGGGCCGATGCCGACGCCAGCTATTGCCTACTTAACCAAAACCTTTCGTTCTGAAGCGGGGATAGTAATTAGTGCTTCCCACAATCCATTTTATGACAATGGTATTAAGTTTTTCTCAGCTAATGGCTATAAATTGGATGATGAAATTGAACTGGCCATTGAAAAGGAAATGGAAAAACCTATGGTTTGTGTTGCCTCAGATAAGTTAGGAAAAGCTTACCGGATTGAAGATGCAGCAGGAAGGTATATCGAATTTTGTAAAGGTAATTTCCCGTCCGATCTTAACCTTAAAAGCTTAAAAATCGTTGTCGATTGCGCCCACGGTGCGACCTATCATATAGCCCCCAATGTTTTAGAAGAACTAGGTGCCGAGGTCATCGAAATTGGTACTGATCCTGATGGTTTAAACATCAATAAAGGGGTAGGGGCAACGTCAATGAAAGCGATTCAAGAAAGTGTGTTAGAACACCAAGCAGATCTTGGTTTTGCTTTAGATGGTGACGGTGACCGAATTATGATGGTCGATCACAAAGGCAACCTTATCGATGGCGATCAACTAATATATATTATTGCTCGAGACTGCCTCAAATCCGGCCGTTTGAACGGTGGCGTTGTTGGCACTTTAATGAGTAATTTGGGCTTAGAAATTGCCTTAAATAAACTGGGAGTAGCGTTCGTAAGAAGTAATGTTGGCGATCGCTATGTAATGGAGTTGCTACAAGAGCGCGGTTGGGCAATTGGAGGCGAAAACTCTGGTCATGTACTTAATTTAAATGTTACTTCAACAGGGGATGGTATACTTGCTGGGTTACAAGTCATTACTGCCATGCTGCGGTCGCAAATGACGTTGCATGAACTATGCTCAGGCATGGATATGTACCCGCAAACATTAGTTAATGTTCGCTTTGAAGAAGGGGAAGACCCGTTAGACAACCCTAAAGTGAAAGAAGCGGTCATTGAAGCGGAGACCAATTTAGGTAAAACTGGTCGGGTGTTGTTGCGAAAAAGTGGTACTGAGCCATTAATTCGTGTCATGGTCGAAGCAGAAAAACAAGAAGACTCGGAGAATTGGGCTGAATTTATCGCTGACGCAGTGCGTAAATTAACCAAATAGTCATTTAGCATCATAAATTAACGCTAGCCCACTTGTATATTTTACTCGGGTTAGTTAATATCTCGCCCGCTTTTTCGCTGGGTTAAGGAAGATTAAAGTGCAGAACAAACGTCGCCCTATAGTTGCAGGCAACTGGAAAATGAATGGTAGTGTCGAACTTGCTAAGCAAATGATGGATACTATTAATAGTGCTAGTTTGCAGGATGTCGATGTATTAATATGTCCTCCTTTCCCATTCTTAAGTGCGTTTGCCCCGTTTAACGGTGCTATTGGCGGACAAAATTTAAGTGAATTTGATTCTGGTGCCCATACAGGTGAAGTTTCAGGTTCAATGCTAAAAGCCTTAAATTGTGATTTTGTCTTAGTTGGTCATTCCGAAAGAAGAACTGACAATGGCGAAAGCGATTTGCTCGTTGCTGAGAAGGTTCGTGTAGCATTAGAGCACGGCTTAACACCCGTGTTATGTGTTGGTGAGCCAGAGTCGGTACGTGACAGTGGTGAATATTTTAATCACATTCAAGGGCAAATTGATGCGGTTATTAGTGTTATTGGTATAGCCAGTTTTGAAAAAATTGTCGTTGCTTATGAGCCAGTTTGGGCTATCGGAACGGGTAAAACAGCAAGCCCAATACAAGCGCAAGAAGTACATGCATTCATTCGCGAATACGTGGGTAAATTAGATGCAGACGTCGCCAATGGGTTACGTATTTTATATGGTGGCAGTGTTAAAGCGGCGAATGCCAATGAATTGTTTTCACAACCTGATGTTGATGGCGGGTTGATAGGTGGAGCCAGTTTGGACCCACAGGAATTTTTAAATATTTGCTTAGCGGCAAAAGGTTAGAGACATAACATGACGTATTTTTACGAGATTTTGATAGTAGTTTACTTAGTAGTTGCTTTGATGTTGATAGGTATGGTCCTTATTCAACAAGGTAAGGGTGCCGATATGGGAGCATCTTTTGGCGGTGGTGGTTCAAACACTGTGTTTGGTTCTACGGGTTCTGGTAACTTTATGACCAGAACAACAGCCATACTTGCCACCTTGTTTTTTGTGATTAGTTTAATTTTAGGTAATCAAACTGCTGACAAAGATCAATCTATAGATGAATTCGAAAATCTAGGGGTAGTAGAACAAACTATCGATTCAGATATTCCTAATCAAGAAGAGACTCCTGAATCCAACGAGATCCCTAACTAAGTATTTGATAAAATAAAAACATCGCGGATGTGGTGGAATTGGTAGACACGCAGCCTTGAGGGGGCTGTGGCTTAGGCCGTGGGAGTTCGAGTCTCCCCATCCGCACCATACAATAAAAGGCTGTAACATTGGTTGCAGCCTTTTTTCTATTTATGGCTACCTTATATTTTCAATCATCAACATGTTTGTTAAACATCGATTGTTGCTTAGAGTACTTGTATTCAGAAGGCCTGTGGGGTAAAGAGTGAACTTCCCATTGAGCAGCTTCCATTCTATAAAATAAAACTACTCGACAGTTCTTGCTGCAGCAAATCAGTGGGTAAGCAGTGTTTTCGCTGTTGCATAACGATGATAGAAAATTTCATATTAGGGAACCACAGGACAAATTAATTAGGCTCTAGGGTTTTACGAATAGCAGCATCTGCATGTTTGACATTGAGAATAGTGACTAAATAGCTAGTACCAGTGAATGTGAGTTGAAGGTTCATATCTTTATATTGCCAGATAGTGCTTTATCATCTATTTCAGGCTTGTCGTATTTTTCGGTAAACAGGGTCGTAATTTCAGCTATTTCCCCAGGTTTATCGATGTGTTTAGTGCGTAGTAGGTTGCCGGCAATCAATTTATTTGCAGATATGATAGGTTGCGCAGAAACTTTTATTTCATTCCGTGCATTAAAGGGGCTTTAAATCTTATCATTAAAGCCCCTTAAATTAGTTTATAAGTGTATTTATCTTACTACTCAAAACAAAACTTCCAGTGTTTTAATTGAGTACTCATACCTTATCTAGCGCTTGACTCACATCGGCAATAATGTCGTCGATATGCTCGATACCCACAGAGATCCTAACCAAATCGGTACTTACTCCAGCAGCGGCTAGTTCTTCTTCGTTTAATTGACGGTGTGTGGTTGATGCCGGGTGACAAGCCAATGATTTAGCATCGCCTATATTCACTAGACGTAAAATCATATTTAATGCATCAATGAATTTTGTGCCAGCTTCAAGCCCACCTGTTATGCCAAAGCTCAATACGCCTGAGGCTTTGCCTGAGGTGATGTTTTTGCAGTTTTCATGGTACGGGCTATCAGCAAGAGCAGCATAGTTTACCCATTCAACTTTATCGTGTTGCAATAAATATGCGGCTAATTTTTCAGCATTTTCACAATGACGGTCCATGCGCAGACCCAGGGTTTCTAGTCCCTGTAGAATTTGAAATGAATTTAATGGGGAAATCGCTGCCCCTGTGTTTCTTAGCGGTCCTACACGACAACGCCCAATATATGCAGCTTCTCCTAGGGCTTCGGTGTAAACAACACCGTGATATGAAGGATCCGGTTCATTTAGTATTGCAAAACGCTGTTTGTTTTTAACCCAGTCAAACTTACCAGAATCAACAATCACACCGCCTACTGACGTACCATGACCACCAATGTATTTCGTTAACGAATGCACAACAATGTGAGCACCTAACTCAAATGGTCTGCATAGATAGGGGGTGGCAACGGTATTATCCACAATTAACGGGACCCCGTGTTTGTCAGCTATCTGTGCTAAGCGCTTTATATCAACAACGTTACCTGCGGGGTTACCAATAGATTCACAAAAAATAGCTTTGGTTTTTTCATCAATAGATTCTTCGAACTTATCAAAATCATCATGGGAAACCATACGGGTTTCAATACCTTGGCGAGGCAATGCGTGGGCAAATAAATTATAGGTTCCACCGTACAGTTGACTGGTACTAACGATATTATCGCCGGCCTCACAAATACATTGAATCGCGTAGGTAATAGCGGCCATACCTGAAGATACACAGACTGCCGCAATACCGCCTTCCATTGCTGCCACACGTTTTTCAAGAACGTCAGTGGTTGGATTCATTATGCGAGTGTAGATATTTCCTGCAACTTTAAGATCAAATAAATCTGCGCCATGCTGTGTATCATCAAACGTGTAAGATGTGGTCTGATAGATTGGAACTGCAGCAGCTTTAGTGGTTTCTTCTGATTTGTACCCTTCATGTAATGCTATTGACTCTAATTTCATTATTTTTCTCTGTAAGGTTTGAGTTAACGAATTATTAACTATTGCAAAAGCTCATGATAGTTAAGGAATTATAATCCGTAAAATCAATTTAGTTATTAATCATACAAAAGGGTTAGAAGACGCAACAATGCATGTTTAGCCATACAATACAAATTTAACAAATGACCAATTACCAATTACGAAACATATCCTTAAAACGCTTTTTTTACGAAAAATCGAAATACGTTATCCCTCGCACCATTGGTAATGCCTCTTAGATAACTGATTGAATAAGAAAGGCCTTGATATTTGCCCGAGACTGAAGGGCCAATTTGGTGGCTTTGTTCATTGCCTTTTCCAAAGTCGCCTATTTTCCCTAGATTATTGAAGGAGTCGAGGCCCAGAGTAACCTTGTTGGTTGTATATGCAATCCCAGTTCGTGATTCTAAATAGGTACCAGTGGCAGGGCTCTCTCCTCCAACATTCCAACTAAAGGACAATACCTGCGTAATAGACCATTTGTCTGCAAATGACCATCTATTGCTCCATTTAAACGATAAGCCTTCACTGCGATGAGCCTTACGTGTTTTTATATCAAATCGAACTGCGCTATCCCAGATACCATCTTGTCTGTGTTGAAATTGCCATAATAGATCGGCGCTAAGGGCATCATACTCAAAATTCCCAGTGGTATCTTTTACTTGACCGACCAAACGAATACGTACGGATTCAAGAATGGACTTTTGAACATTCATTCTTACCACTAACTGTTCTCTATGATTATTTTCACTTGGGGTATAAGCCGTTCGAAATTGAAAAGACTGATCTTTAGGATTGACTATAGGACTGGTTACACCACTGGTATTGTTAGCATGTGCCTTGGTGTAGCTAAAAGAAATACATAGTATGAGACTAAATTTAACGACAAAGTTATTTTTTATAATCACGGTTACTGTTACAGATTTGTTTCATATTTATGACAGGCGGGAGATTCTAATCCAAATCATTGTAAGTGCAAAAAACTATTTTCTTTATTTATTGTTTCGCCATTCAATTTGCCTTACTTAAACCTTACTTTGCCATGAATTTTTGATGTAGATATTGTTTGCAATATACAAATCGAAACAGATTAAAAGAAAAAAACAGTAAAAATATTCAATTAACCTTGATTAAATATAAATTTCACTGTCGATTTGCCAATCATATAGCTATACTATGCGCCGCATTTGAAAGCGATATAAGAAAATATTAAAAAGGATAAATAGTGACTCCTATTACTAAAACATTTCAGTATGGACAGCATACTGTAACGCTAGAAACGGGTGTAATTGCTCGTCAAGCAACCGCCGCGGTTATGGCCAGCATGGACGATACATCTGTATTAGTCAGTGTTGTTGGTAAAAAAGATGCCAAAGCAGGGCAAGACTTTTTCCCATTAACGGTTAACTATCAAGAAAAAGCATACGCAGCTGGTAAAATACCAGGTGGCTTTTTCAAACGTGAAGGTCGTCCTTCTGAAAGTGAAACGCTTATTGCACGTTTGATCGACCGTCCCATCCGTCCTCTATTTCCAGACGGATTCATGAACGAAGTTCAAATTATTATTACCGTTGTTTCTGCTAACCCAGAAATTCCTACCGATATCATCTCTTTAATTGGTACTTCTGCTGCTCTTGCTATATCAGGTATTCCATTCAATGGACCTGTTGGCGCGGCACGAGTTGGTTATAAAGAAGGTGAGTACATTCTTAATACATTGACTTCAGAACTTGAAACAAGTGAATTAGATTTGGTTGTAGCGGGTACTGAAAGTGCGGTACTGATGGTTGAATCTGAAGCGAGTATTCTCTCTGAAGAAGTGATGCTTGGTGCTGTAATGTACGGACACGAGCAAAGCCAAGCAGTAGTTAATGCTGTAAGTGAATTTGCCGCTGAAGTTGCTACGCCTAAGTGGGAATGGTCTGCCGTTGCAGAAAACACTGATCTTAAGAGCAAAATCAAAGAGCTTGCTGAAGCTGGCATGACTGAAGCGTACCAGATTTCTGATAAAATGGTTCGTAAAGATGCGGTAGTTGCTGTTACTGAGAAAGCGGTTGAAGCTATTTTAGAAGCGGATCCTGAACAGGATCCTAAAGAAGTATCTGAAATGCTACATGACCTTGAAAGTGATGTTGTGCGTTCTCGTATACTTGCTGGTGAGCCACGTATTGATGGTCGTGAACCTGATATGATCAGAGCGCTACACGTTAATACTGGCATTCTTCCTAGAACTCATGGTTCCGCACTTTTCACTCGTGGTGAAACACAAGCTTTAGTTGCTGCTACCCTAGGTACAGAACGTGATGCACAGATGATTGATGAATTAGGTGGAATGGCAAGCAGTCGTTTCATGTTGCATTATAACTTCCCTCCATACTGTGTAGGCGAAACTGGTTTCGTTGGTTCTCCTAAGCGTCGCGAAATCGGCCATGGTCGTCTTGCTAAACGTGGTATTCAAGCGGTTATGCCTTCTGAAGCTGAATTCCCATATGTGGTACGAGTGGTTTCAGAGATTACTGAATCAAATGGTTCTTCATCTATGGCATCAGTTTGTGGTACCTCGTTAGCACTTATGGATGCAGGTGTACCGATCAAAGCTTCTGTAGCGGGTATTGCTATGGGCTTAGTTAAAAATGACGAAAACTTTGTCGTTTTATCGGACATCTTAGGTGATGAAGATCATCTTGGTGATATGGACTTTAAAGTTGCTGGTACTACTGATGGTATTACTGCACTTCAAATGGATATCAAAATCGAAGGTATTACCAAAGAAATCATGCAAAAAGCCCTTAAGCAAGCTAAAGAAGCTCGCTTACATATTTTGGGTGTGATGGATGAAGCCCTTGGTGGTCACCGTGATGAAATGTCTGAATTCGCTCCGCGTATCTATACTCTTAAAATCGACCAGGATAAAATCCGCGATGTTATCGGTAAAGGCGGCGCAATGATCCGTGCTATCACTGAAGAATCTGATACTAATATCGAAATCGAAGATGACGGTACTATTAAGATTTTTGCAACTGAATTAGCGAAAGCGGAAATTGCTATTGCTAAGATAGAGCAAGTGACTGCTGAAGTTGAAGCGGGCAAAACTTACCACGGTAAAGTAACTCGTATCGTTGATTTCGGTGCATTTGTTGAAGTGCTACCTGGTAAAGAAGGTCTAGTACACATCTCTCAGATTGCTCACGAACGTGTGAATAAAGTTTCTGATTACCTTTCTGAAGGCCAAATGGTTGACGTGAAAGTAATGGAAATTGACCGTCAGAATCGCGTACGCTTAAGTATCAAAGAGTTGTTAGAAAAACCAGCTGCTGAAGCACCATCTGAAGATTAATCTTTAGCATTAACTGACATAAAAAAGGAGCGCTAAGCTCCTTTTTTGATTTTTACTACATTGATTATCATTTTTGGAATTCATAATGGATAAACAAACAGAAATTGAAATACAAGCCGCGACTTTTAGACGTTTATTAAAACACCTAGATGACAATAAAGATGTTCAAAACATCGATTTAATGATTTTGGCTGACTTTTGTCGCAATTGTTTAGGTAAGTGGTACAAGGCAGCGGCGGAGGAAAAAGGAATTGATATCGACTACGAACAAGCACGAGAAAAGATATACGGTATTCCCTATGCTCAATGGAAAGAACAATACCAAGCCAAAGCTACGCCTGAACAATTAGCGGCATTTGATGCCAGACAAGCTCAAAAAGGAGGGTGCAGCTAAGGGCTAACTGAATTGTTAAAAGGAGAATTGCGATAATGATTATTAATGGCTAAAGTTATTAGAATTATTTAGTAAAACGTTAATCCAGTTCAGCATTAATTATGACAGTTCGGAGTAGGCATGTTCCCTGAGAACAACGTATTAGAACAGCTTTATAGCAACGCCAAAATTAATCACTTAGACCAATCTCATATTTATCCAGAGGATGTTACTAAACATCTTGATGAGCATATTATCTCTGCCCCAGGTTTTATACAAAAGCGGGTTATTGGTTATTCCTATTTAGCACTGCCCATTCATATGATTTCTGTTGGAAAGGGCAGTAGCACAATCTTATGTTGGTCGCAGATGCATGGTGACGAACCAACGGCAACGGCAGCAATATTAGATCTACTGCAATTTTTTCAGCAAAATAAAACCACGGCATGGTTAACAGACTTATTCGACAAGGTCACTTTACACCTAGTTCCTATGCTCAACCCGGACGGTGCTAAGCAACGTACCAGAGAGAATGCCCAAGGCATCGACATAAATCGAGATGCTGCTGCTTTACAAACCCCCGAAGGAAAATTACTTAAATCATTGTTCGACAATATTAAGCCAGATTTCGCTTTCAATCTGCACGACCAATCTCGTTTTTATCGAATCGAAGATACTTTAGATCCCGTTGAAATGGCGTTTTTAGCGCCACCTGGCGATCCCAACGAAAGTGTGCCTGAGCACAGATGTAATGCAATGAAGCTCATTGCCGCAGTGTTAACTGATATGTCTGAAGAATTATCTGGAAAAGTTGCAAAGTATCAAGATAACTTTTCTCAAAGAGCCTTTGGCGATCTCGCCTGTAGTCAGGGAATAGCATGTATTTTGATTGAATCGGGTAGTAAAGCCAATGATGCCAATAGACAAAACGCCAGAAGACTAAATTTTTTGTTTTTAATCAAAGGGTTAAAACATATATCTGCGGGCTCTTTTAGGCAGGTAAACGAGCTCGCTTATCTGGCTTTACCCTACAATATTGAAAATGGTTTATGCGATTTAGTCATAAGAGGACTGAACGTTGACAGCGTAAAAGGGCATTTCAATGTTGATATTGCCCTGAAAAATCAGATAAATAATCGGATGCTAATTAGTGAATTAGGGGACTTAAGACAATTAGGTGCTTATACAGTGCTCAATGCACATAATTTTAGTTATGCCCCTGGGAATACATTTGAAGTAACCGAAGCTATCGATCTCAATGAAGAAAAGTACTTAACGCTTTTGCGTGATGGTTTTTGTCGTTTTAGTGGTGACATTTCTTTGATCAATCAATTAACCGATTGGCCAATTATTAAAGTCCCTGGTGAGTCAGAGCCAGCAGGTTTTTGGCAAAAAGACATGCCACCAACTTGGTTGATGTTGTTCAATGACCAGGTGAAAGCTGCTCTGTTAGAGGGAAGGTTAATCGTTTTAAATTAAGTCTCAGTTTAATATTCTTTTTAATAAACGGAAGAATCCCAATACAAATCCAGTAAGCACTCTTGAAATGATTCATAATCGATGAATTTCTCAATCCAATCGTCGGAATTGCAAGGCATTTTTCAAAAAATGCGATAAGCTATTTGTTCGCCCACTAAATTAGGGATAAAAAATGAAAAAAGTAATAGTTAGCGTTATGTTGATTGGAGGATTAATCTCTCCAACAATCAGTGCGAAAACTGAAATGGATGTGCTCAAATCTGAAAATATCTTTGATATTGAGTATGCGGCAGATTTAAATATTAGCGCTGACGGCAAAACCATCTATTTTGTACGTCATTTTATGGATATTCAAAGTGACAGAAAGCTTGGCAATATTTGGTCTGTAGATAGCAAAACTGGCGATATGCTTCCCGTCACGACAGGGGATCATTTGGATTATAACCCTGTATTGTCCGCCGATGGTAAAAAGCTGGCTTATATTTCAACGCAAAGTGGCAAGCCTCAAATTTATTTGACTTGGTTAGCTACAGGCAAAACGGCAAAACTGACGAATTTAACCTCCTCTCCCAGTGGTTTGAGCTGGTCTCCAGACGGTAAATACATTGCATTTAGCATGTTTGTGCCAGGTACACCTAAATCTCCCGTATCTCTTTCAGGTAAGCCTGCTGGCGCAAAATGGGCGGATCCTGCTATTTATATTGATGATGTTTATTATCGCTTTGATGGTGGAGGTTATCGCACCCCGGGTACTAGTGAGATCTTTATCTTATCCGCAGAAGGTGGAACACCAAGACAATTAACCCATGATGAATTTGACAATGGCGGTGAGCTTAGTTGGGGGCAGAATAGTCAACGCATTTATTTTTCTGCAAATCGTTCAGAAAATCGGGATTTCACTCCTCTCAATAGTGATATATATGCTATCTCTATAGATGATAATTCCATCACTCAATTGACGGACAGAGATGGCCCTGATGATAGCCCTAAGGTTTCCCCAAACGGTAAATACATTGCCTATATTGGTTTTGATGATGCCCGCAAGAATTACGATAATGCCAAAGTCTATGTGAAGCAACTTTCGGATGGGGAGACCATCATGGTGTCCGACGGCTTAGACCGCAGCATCGACCGAGTTGAGTGGGATCATAAGAGTCGAAACCTGTATATTCAATATGATGACAAAGGTAAAACCATTTTGGCGTTGCAATCAGCAAGGACAGCGGATAAACGCACTATATTGTCAGATAAATTGGGTGGCCAATCCTATGGTCGACCTTATACTAGCGGTGAATTTTCGGTCAGTGAAAATGGCAAAGTTGCGATTACCTATTCAAATCCATTACGGCCTGCCGATGTCGGTATCATTGATAACAAAAAAAGCAAACAATTAACCCATTTAAATGATGATGCTTTAGGCCATAAAAAGCTGGCTAAGATAGAAGAGTTTTGGTTTACATCCAGTGCCGATGGCAAAGATATTCAAGGTTGGATAGCTTATCCACCAGGATTCGATGCAAATAAAAAGTACCCAATGATATTGGAAATACATGGCGGTCCAGTCACTGCTTATGGACCTCATTTCTCCATGGAAATTCAATTGTTTGCTGCTGCTGGAAACGTGGTTTTATATCTCAATCCTCGTGGAAGTTCTAGTTACGGAGCAGATTTTGCTCATACAATTGATAAAAACTATCCCAGCCAGGATTTTGATGACTTAATGAGCGGTGTCGATAAACTCATTGAGAAAGGGTTTATAGATACTGAACAACTATTTATTACTGGTGGGTCAGGCGGTGGTACTCTGACGGCTTGGTCCATTGGTCACACTCAGCGATTTACAGCGGCAGTAGTGGCAAAACCGGTTATTAATTGGTTTAGCTTTGTGTTAACCGCTGATTTTTATCCATTCTTTTACCAATATTGGTTCAATGGAAAACCTTGGGATAATTTAGATGAGTATATGCGGTATTCCCCCATTAGTTATGTAGGTAATGTCACCACACCTACAATGTTGTTAACTGGCGAGTCTGATCATCGAACGCCAATATCCGAATCGGAGCAATTTTATCAGGCTCTAAAAATCCAAGGTGTTGATAGTGCAATGGTACGAATTCCGAATGCGTCACATGGGATCTATCGTAAGCCAAGTAATTTGATGGCTAAAGTGGAATACATTTTATGGTGGTTTGAGCAACATAAACCAAAGAAAGAGGGAGATAGCTAACTGTATGTTGCTATTAATTATCTATGTAGTTGTTGCACTGGGTTTTTCTTTTTTATGTTCAGTGGCTGAAGCGGTTATTTTGAGTATCTCTTCGGCTTATATATCAGTTTCCATGAACAATGGCGAAAAATCTGGAGAGATTTTGCATGACCTAACAACGGACATTAACAAACCCTTGGCCGCCATCTTAACCCTAAATACGATTGCGCATACTATGGGGGCAGCAGGAGCTGGCGCACAGGCGGCTGTGGTTTTCGGCGACGCTTACCTAGGTGCAGCTTCAGCAGTATTGACGTTGTTGATCTTGGTGTTTTCTGAAATTATACCGAAAACCCTAGGCGCAACTTACTGGCGGCAACTAGCGCCAATTACGGCTTATTTCTTAAAGTACTTAGTTTGGGTTTTGTATCCGTTTGTACAAATGGCCAATGCGTTAACCAGTAAATTCACTGAAGAAAGCCCACTAAAAGGCCTGAGCCGTGGTGAACTTCAAGCCATGACGGAATTGTCGAAACATGAAGGCTTACTTGATCATCAAGAAGCCAATATTTTACAAAGCCTGTTGAGTTTAGATGATCTTAAAGTACGTGATGCCATGACCCACCGAACCGTGGTGTTTAAAGTGTCTGAAAACATAAGCGTTGAAACTTTCTACCATAAACACGCAACCGTGGCTTTTTCGAGGATCCCCGTTTATGAAGATGAAGAGCCGGAAAAAATCAGTGGTTTTGTTTTAAAATCTGATTTGATTTTAGCTCAGGCCAGGGGCAACGGTAACAAGTTACTGGCTGAATATCGCAAAGACATGGTAGCTTTATTGAGCAGTACCAGTCTGGCTGAAACTTTCCCGCACTTTTTACAATCGCGTTCTCACATGCTGCTGGTCGTGGATGAATACGGTGGTATGGATGGCATTCTGACATTGGAAGACTTGCTAGAAAGCCTGTTAGGGTTTGAAATTGTCGATGAAAAAGATAAACACGTGAGTATGAAAAAAGTGGCAAGACTGATGTGGAAACGACGTGAGCGAGAATTGTTTAAACAACAGCAAGATGAAAAATAAAGAAGAGATTATGTCACAGTTGTTAATCTGTAAAAATGTAAGTAAAACTTATCAAGAAAATGACGCAGCCTTAGTGCAAGTGCTAAATAAAGTAAATTTTGAGATCAATAAAGCAGAGCAAGTTGCCATATTAGGGAGTTCAGGCTCGGGAAAAAGTACGTTATTGCATATTTTAGGCGCATTAGATACACCCACCTCAGGACAAGTATTGTTCAACGGACAAGACATTTTCCAGTTTACTGAAAAGCAACAAGCTGACTTTCGAAATAAGTGTTTAGGGTTTGTTTATCAATTTCATCATTTATTGCCTGAGTTTACAGCCCTAGAAAATGTTGCGATGCCACTGCTTATTGGCAAGTGCAAAACTGAATTGGCTAAACACAAAGCAGAAGAAATTCTAAAACGAGTAGGTTTAGGTCATCGATTAGATCATAAGCCATCTCAAATGTCTGGCGGAGAGCGTCAACGTTCAGCCATCGCTCGGGCACTAGTCACTCAACCTGACCTCGTTTTAGCGGACGAACCCACTGGCAATTTAGACCATACGACCGGGCAGAGTATTTATCATTTATTGAACGAGTTAAGAGAGCAAATCTCAACCAGTTTTATCGTAGTTACCCATGATATTGAGTTGGCTGCAAAATTAGATAGAACCTTACACATTACAGATGGAAAACTCGTTGAGCAGGGCGCAACGGTATGAATTTAGTTGCACAACTGGCTTGGCGTTTCCGTTCAGGTAAGCGTCAAAATGGTTTTATATCCTTCATTTCAGCGTCATCAACCCTGGGTATTGCATTAGGATGCATGGTGCTAATATTGCTGCTATCTGTTATGAATGGTTTCGAACGTGAGCTCAAAAATCAACTGTTGAGTTTTATTCCTCACGCTGAAATATACGCTTATGAGGGCAGCGGATTAGAGGATTGGCAACAACAACTCGACCGCTTGTCTTCTGATCCAAGAATTAGCGCCATTGAACCCTATATTAAAGCCGCTGGATTACTGCAAAAAGGCAGTAAAATGAAAGCCGTGCCTGAGCTGGTTGGAATTAACCTAAATTATTCAAAAAATAACCGATTAGTGCAACAAGTGGGGGAAAGTCATTGGCAGAATTTTAAGGCAGACCCAAATTCGGTTTTACTAGGTCGGGCGATTATGCAGCAATTAGCGGTAAAGGTCGGAGATAAAGTGCAGCTTGTTTTACCGCAAATATCTGATGATCTTTCTTTCTCAGCGCCAAAATCTGTATGGTTAAACGTTGCTGGTGAAATTGCCATAGGCGGAGAGCTCGATGGTCAGATTGGATTTATGCATATTCAGCTTGCGGCGGATACCTTAGGCACGAAAACCGGCGCCCAGGGTTTGCGCTTTCGCTTTGACGATCCTTTTATAGCGAATAGTGCTATTCGTGAATTTGGCTTTTCATTTTCACAACATGTTTTTATGTCAGACTGGATGCGGACGCAAGGACATCTATACCAAGATATTCAGTTAGTAAGAGCGGTAGTGTATGTGGCCCTTACGTTAGTCATTGGTGTAGCTTGTTTTAATATTATCTCAACCTTAGTGATGGCGGTGAGTGAAAAACGGGCTGAAATCGCCATGCTTAAAACTATGGGAGCACGAGATAGGTTAATTATCCAAGTGTTTATTCTGCAAGGTGCGGTGAACGGTGTTATCGGTACCTTCGTTGGCGTCATATGTGGGGTGTTGTTGGCGGAGTATCTTACCCAGATTGCCAGCCTAATTGAAACCATCAGCGGTGCGAAGTTTTTATCGGGAGATGTCTACTTTATTGATTTTTTGCCGTCACAATTACGTTGGAGCGAAGTATTATTTACCGCCTTAATCGCAGTAACGTTAAGTTTGTTAGCTACAATTTATCCTGCCATTAAAGCAACGCAAATAAATCCAGCCGAAGCCCTAGGTCAGCATTAGCAACTAATTTTTAGCTGCTAATGCCTGTTATTACAATTAATCCTTAGTTTCAGTGGCCGTGGATTTAAAATCATCTAAGTCAACTTTTTCAAAGTCTTCGCCAGCTTCCATATCATAGTATACTGACTCATCTAGCTCATTTTCGCTTTTTGCCACAACACAAGAAACCATACAGTCACCGGTAATATTCACCGCTGTTCGGGTCATATCCAATAACCTGTCTACACCTAATATTAAGGCAACACCTTCAACAGGTAGCCCAACTTGTACTAGTACCATAGATAACATGAGTGTACCGACGCCGGGGACTCCCGCAGTGCCTACCGACGCCAATGTTGCGGTTACTACCACCATCAACATGTCTGATGTGGAGAGGTCGATACCATAAACTTGAGCGATAAACACGGTAGCCACCCCTTGCATTATCGCTGTGCCATCCATGTTAATTGTAGACCCTAAAGGAACCACAAAAGAGGCTACGGATTTGCCAATACCTAACTTTTTGGTGGCGGTTTCCATGGTAACAGGCAAGGTTGCACTACTACTGGCGGTACTAAAGGCAAATAATACAGCTTCGCGCATTTTTAAGAACAAATACTTTGGATTTAATCCAGTCAATAGTTTCAGAATAATGGAATAGTTAACAAAGGCATGAATTAACAGTACGGCAAATACCAAGACAAAATATAAAGCCAATGATGCGATTCGCCCCTCGTCTATAGTGGTGAATAATTTTGCTAAAAGGGCAAACACACCGTAAGGAGCCATATTCATTAAGATAGTGACTAACTTCATGATGACCGTATTTAAATCTTCGAAGAAAGCCGCTACTCGTCTACCTGCATCACCTACCATTGCAATGGCTAATCCGAATAAAACGGCGAAGGTGATAACCTGCAACATTTTACCTTCAGTAAAGGCTTGAAATGGGTTAGAAGGAAAGATGTCGATAATCACTGCCGCAAGGGTAGGTGGCTCTTTAGCCGCAAAGACCGCATCGGAAGGAATGGGGATCCCCGAACCAGGTTGTACGATAATGGCTGCAATCATTGCAACGGTTATTGCGATAGCCGTGGTGCCAATGTAGAGCAAAACAGACTTTCCGCCTAAACGTCCCAATTTGCTAGGCTCAGATAAATTTGCCACACCACAAACCAAAGATACAAATACCAGGGGCACAATTAGCATTTTTAAACTGTTGATAAAGATCTGACCAATAACGTTAAATATACCATTGACTAAAACATCATACGTAGAAACCGTTGTCCCGAATACACTAAATGCTAAATCTCCGCTATCATCAAATGACCATTTTAAAATAACACCGGTAATTATCCCGGCAATCATGCCGATAAAGATTTTAGCGGTGAGACCAAGTTTTTTTGGAGATTGCTGCATTGTTTGTCCTAAATTTATTATTGATTTTTGGATAGCGTAGCAAGTTTAGGTCTCTAGCAAAACAATAAAAATGATTTAGAACGGGTACTTGAATTGAAAAACATTATTTGTGGGAAAAAATGCATGGCTTCACGTTTGAAGATGTTATTCGCAGTTATACTAATTTTTACACTATCCGCGTGTGGCGGAGGAGGCTCAGTTGAGCGTGATTCTACAGCAACAGATAGCGATGGCAGTGATACTTCGGTAACCTATGAGGTTAATTTGAGTATCGCCGATCAAAACGGCGCGGCAGTGAATGAGCTGACTTCAACGTCTCCATTGGTAGTGACTGCCACCGTTACTAGCTCCGACGGTGACGTGGAAGACCAGCTAGTCACCTTCACCTTTAGTCAAGATGGCTTGGCTAGCTTTGATAATGATACTGGCACAGCCCTAACCAACGCACAGGGCGTTGCTACTATTGGGTTAATAGTAGGAGCAAGTTCCGGAGATGGCCTGGTCACAGGTGCGCTTTCAGATGGCACAGAAGGCCAGATAGGCTTCAGTTCTTCAGGTACTTCTCAATCTGGTGTAACACCAGCTTCGTTGGAGCTCTATGCCAGCTCAATTCAGCTTGCCTCTAGCGGTTCTGATGAAATAGAACTTATTGCGGTAGTGAAAAATGCACAAAATATCTTACTTTCTGGTGTTGATGTATCCTTTGCTGCAAATAACGGGGCGGAATTGCAAATAGTACAAGGGACCTCTGCGGATGATGGTACTGCCAGAGCCACCTTAACCAGTCGCAACAATCCCGAGAATAGAACGATTACAGCGACAGTTTCTTCGGGTACCCTAAGTGAAACCATTGATGTTGAAATTGTTGGCACAGAAGTCAATGTTGATGGCCCTATTTCCGTGGTGTTAGGGGATACTGTAGATCTCACCATTAAAGTCGTTGATTCTGATGGTACTGGCTTAGCCAATCAAAGTGTGCAACTAAGCACAACACAAGGAAGTATCGTTTCTTCAGCAGTAACAGATAGTGAAGGGCAGGTAGCCATCCAATATGTTGCTACTACTTCTGGTGAGAATCTCATTACCGCCAGTGCACTTAATGCCGAAGGAAGTTTAACCTTTACCGTACAAGAAGACAGTTTTAGCTTCAGTTCAGTACCAACGGAGGATGTGCCTCTTAATACCAGCACAACATTGGAAGTCACTTGGTTAAAAGACAATATCGCTTATGCTGGCGGTGAAGTGACCTTAAGTGCCTCTCGGGGAGACTTTGTATCTTCAACAGTGGTAACGGATGCTAATGGTGTTGCTGCGTTTTCCATTCAATCTAATAACGCCGGCTTGGCTTCCGTTACTGCCAATGGCGTAGATGCTAACAATCAAACTGTTAGTGCCAGAACCCAGTTTGAATTTATTGCTACGGTTCCAGATACTATTATTGTTGACGCATCTCCGGATCTGATTGGTCCTGATGGCCAAACATCAACGATTACGGCTATCGTAAGAGACGTGACAGGAAATCTAGTTAAAGGAAAAGTGATTAATTTTAGAGTAGACGATGTCAGTGGTGGATATGTTTCGCCCAATTCAGCTACAACGGACAGTAATGGGATTGCCTCTACTGTGTATACCTCTAATGCGGTGAGCAGTGAAGATGCGGTTATAGTGCATGCTGAGGTGGCTGATAATAATTCTATTACTGACTTCACTACCCTTACTGTAGGTGATAGAGCTTTTGATATTTCATTAGGAACGGGGAATTTACTGTCGTCACCAGATGATTCTAGTTACTCAAAAGAATTTTCAGTGTTTGTCAGTGACTCTGTGGGTAGACCAGTTGCGAACGTTGCGTTAACTGCTTCTTCAACACCAATAAAATATGCAGATGGTGAAGCTTTTTATCAAGGTTTTTGGACTTACGATATTGTGTCTGGTTTTTGGTATACAACCACGACAAAAAATTGTCGTAACGAGGATATTAACGGAAATGGTTCTTTAGACATAAATGAAGACATTAACGAAGACGATAAATTAACTCCCGGTATTATTGGTACAATAAGTTTTGTAGATGGAATTAATGAAACTGATGAAAATGGTCAAGCTAAAATTGAGATACGCTATCCAAAAGCTTACGGTGCGTGGACCAACGTAAATATTGCAGTATTCGGTCAGTCTTCTGGTAGTGAATCGTTTGAAAGCCAAACATTTTTATTACCTGTTGCATCGGAAGATTTACAAATTGAAACGGCTGCACCACCAGCTAATCCTTTTGGTTTTAATGAGATTTGTAATGAGATTACGCCTTAGTAAAACATGAACTTAAATTAATTAAAAAGGCCCTTAGATTTTAGAGGGCCTTTTAAGTTCTAAAAGTTACTTTTTACTGACGTTGGAAAGGATAAATTGAACCTAGATTTAAAATCTGAGTTAATTCATCCAAGGCACTGCGGGTTTCATCTAGCAACTGCGCATCCCGTAAATCGTTAACACTTAATTGATCACGATAATGTTTGTTCACCCATTTATTCAGGCGTACAAATACCGCATCAGACATCAAGGTGTGCTGATTGACTGCTTCGAGTTCTGCACCTGTCATGGCTACTCTGAGTCTCAAACAGGCTGGTCCGCCACCATTTCGCATACTTTGTTTTACGTCAAAGTAATGCACTTTCTTAATAGGGGTATTTAGGCTAGTCAATTCCTGTAAATAATTAGCGACGATAGGATTCTCTTCACATTCCGTAGGCGCAATGATTGTCATTTCACCGTTGGCCATGGTAATAATTTGGGTATTAAATAAATACGTTTTAATGGCATCTTGAACCGGAACAGTCTTTGTATCCACTTGGATAAAATGGAGTTTTTGCTCGCCAAATTTACGTTGAATTTCATCTAAGGCATTTTGCGTATCAAGAAAAGCTTGCTCATGATAAAAAAGCACATTCTGATTGCCCACTGAGATCACATCGTTGTGAAACACCCCTTGGTCTATTAGATCTGGGTTTTGTTGCACAAACACAGTCGTATCATCACTTAGTCCATGTAAACGAGCCACTGCCTGGCTGGCTTCTAAGGTTTGTCTAGCAGGAAATTTCTTCGGAGCAGGTTTACTGCTGTCAAAAGCATAACGACCGTAAACAAACATCTCGATGCCTGCATGACCATAGTCACTGCAAAGTCGGGTGTGGTTAGCCGCGCCTTCATCACCAAAATGTTCATTCTCTGGCAAGTGCTGGTGATGCTGGAAATACTTGTCATTATCAAAAGTGGCTTGCAAAATTCGGCCAGTCACCTCTGGCTCTAATGAACGATGAAATTTATTGGTTAAATTTGCAGGTGTAAAATGAACTTTGCCATTGCTCGTATCGGCACTAGGAGAGACGGTAGCAGCATTTGCCGTCCACATGCTACTAGCAGAGCAACAGGCGCTGAAAACTTCAGGAGCTCGCTTTGAGGCCTGTTCAAGCACGTTTGAATCACTGCCAGTAAAGCCAAGTCGTCTGAGAGTGTCAATATCCGGTCTCGCTTGCGGGGCTAATACGCCTTGTATCATTCCCATATCATGTAACGCCTTCATTTTTTGTAGGCCTTGTAGCGCAGCTTGTTTAGGACTACTAAACGCGTTTGCATTGTTCAGAGACGCCACATTTCCAATTGAGAGCCCTGCATAGTTATGGGTTGGACCGACTAGACCATCAAAATTAACTTCAACTTGTTTCACTCACTCACCTCATTGCAATTAAAATGCACAAAAACTTGCCCATTAGGTTTAGTCTCACCTAATTTTTTGATAAAAAACTAGGTGAATTGGGCTTACTCTGTTTATTATTCGTGGCGATTATACGTCTTTTAATGTGCTTGCCAATGTGCCTGTACATATTTTGAACATATTTAGAGCGGCTTTACAGATAAAAAGTAGATAAGTATTAAGAAGAACTTGTTTTCTATTCACTTTGCCGATATATGTTAAAAAAGCAATATGCGACAGGAAGTTTACGTAAACTCCTTATAAATGGCATAAAACCCATATGAATCAAAGGTTAATGAATAATTTATGGCAAAATCATTGGTTATTGTCGAGTCGCCAGCTAAGGCGAAAACAATAAATAAATATCTCGGCAAAAATTTTATTGTTAAATCTAGTGTTGGACACGTTAGAGATTTACCAACAAAAGCATTAGGTCAAGCTCCGGCTAAAAAACCAGCTAAAGAGCTTAAAGAATGGAGCGAGAATAAACGCGAAAAGTACCTAAGAGAATTTGAATATCAAAAGTTAGTCGATCGCATGGGTATAGATCCCAAACACGATTGGAAAGCTCATTACGATATCCTGGCTGGTAAAGAAAAAGTAGTAAATGAATTAAAGAAACTGGCAAAAGACGCCGACACTATTTACCTCGCAACGGATTTGGATAGAGAAGGGGAGGCCATCGCGTGGCACCTGCAGGAATTGCTAGGTAGTAAAGGTAAGACCTACCAAAGAGTAGTGTTTAACGAAATTACTAAAAATGCAATTCAAGAAGCGTTTGCGCATCCAGGCCAATTGAATATCGCCCGGGTGAATGCCCAGCAAGCCCGTCGATTCCTTGATCGGGTTGTGGGTTTTATGGTTTCTCCGTTACTTTGGAAAAAGGTAGCCAGAGGATTATCTGCAGGACGAGTGCAGTCTGTTGCTGTGCGTCTTGTGGTTGAGCGAGAGCGCGAAATTAAAGCGTTTGTGCCTGAAGAATTTTGGGATATTCACGCAGATTTAAATGCTAAGCAAACTCCATTGCGTATGCTTGTCTCTAAACATTTAGGCAAAGGATTTAAACCGGTTAATAAATCCCAGGCTGATACTGCGTTAGAGGCTTTAAACAAAGCTGATTATGAAGTTATCAGTCGCGAATCTAAACCGACACAAAGTAAACCTTCAGCGCCGTTTATCACCTCTACGTTGCAACAAGCTGCGAGTACCAGATTGGGTTTTGGGGTGAAGAAAACCATGATGATGGCCCAGCGTCTTTATGAAGCAGGTCATATCACCTATATGCGTACTGATTCAACTAACTTAAGTAAAGACGCCGTTGATAGTTGTCGTGGCTACATCGAAGATAATTTTGGCAATAATTACCTTCCAAATGGTCCTATATCCTATGGCAGTAAAGAAGGCGCACAAGAAGCTCACGAAGCAATACGTCCTTCAAATGTCATTGTGAAATCGGAATCATTAACGGAAGTTGAACGGGATGCCCAGCGTCTGTATGAGTTAATTTGGCGACAATTTGTAGCCTGTCAAATGGTGCCAGCCAAATACGATGCAAGCACCATTAAAGTTAAAGCCGGTGATTACGAACTAGTCGCTAAAGGTCGCGTGTTAAAGTTTGATGGTTGGACCCGGGTGCAAACTCAAGTGAAAGGAAAGGGTGATGGAGACATTAATTTACCTGATGTAAAAGAAGGTGAAAAACTTGATCTCAAAGCATTGGATCCTAAGCAACACTTTACTAAACCCATTGCCCGCTTTAATGAAGCATCATTGGTGAAAGAGCTGGAAAAACGTGGTATTGGCCGTCCATCAACTTATGCCAGTATCATCTCGACTATCCAAGATCGCGGTTATGTGAAATTGGATAATAAACGCTTTTATGCAGAGAAAATGGGAGAGATAGTTAACGATCGCCTAGTTGATAATTTCTCTGATTTAATTAATTTTGATTTTACTGCAAACATGGAGCAGCAACTTGATGATGTTGCAAATGGTATCCGTGATTGGAAAGACGTTTTAAATGAATTTTATGAAGACTTTTATCAGCGCTTATTAAAAGCTGAATTACCTCCTGAAGAAGGGGGCATGCGCCTTAATCAAGCCATCGAGACCGATGTGGAATGTCACTTATGTGGCCGACCTATGAACGTAAGAACGGCATCGACAGGGGTGTTCTTAGGCTGCTCGGGCTATAATTTACCACCTAAAGAGCGTTGTACCGGAACTAAAAACCTGACGCCAGGTGATGAAGTTGTAAAAGTTGATGATGAAGAAGAACTGGAAACAGAAGTATTAAGGGCTAAGCGCCGCTGCGATATTTGCGGTACTGCTATGGATAGTTATTTGGTAGATGAAACCCGCAAGTTACATGTGTGTGGTAATGCGCCAACTTGTCCAGGTACCTATGTGGAAAAAGGGACCTTTAAAATTAAGGGATATGATGGACCTATTATCGAATGTGATAAATGTGGTTCGGATATGGAACTTAAAAATGGTCGTTTTGGTAAGTACTTTGGATGTACCAACGACGAGTGTAAAAATACTCGTAAATTATTGCGCAACGGAGAAGCCGCGCCGCCTAAAGAAGATCCAGTTGATTTACCAGAATTGGAATGTGAAAAATCCGATGCGCACTTTGTGCTTCGTGATGGGGCTGCGGGTATCTTTATGGCCGCCCATAATTTTCCTAAATCCCGTGAAACGCGGGCACCTATGGTTCACGAGTTGGCAAGGTTTAGGGATCGCATTTCACCTAAGTTTTATTACTTGGCCGATGCCCCTGCAAAGGATCCTGATGGCAACCCGACTATGGTGAGATTTAGTCGTAAAACAAAACAACAATATGTCACCTCTGAGAATGCCGAAGGCAAAGCAACAGGCTGGTCAGCTTGGTATCAAGATGGTAAATGGGTTGTTGAAGACAAACGTAAGAAAGCCAAGTAGTCGGCTTTACAATTCAGTTGTAACGGCAGTGTAATACTGCCGTTTTTATTTCTAGAATATTCAAAGAGTATTTTATTATGGCGTTATCATTACAAGAGCAATTATTGAAAGCCGGTTTAACCGATAAGAAGAAGGTTAAGCAAGCTAAGAAAGAAAAGCATAAACAAGTAAAACAACAACAAAAACATAAAGTTGTAAATAAAAATGAATCGCAAATTGCGGCGCAAAATGCACTTCGTGAAAAGCAAGAAAAAGACCGAAAGTTGAATCAGGAAGCCAAGGCCTTAGCCGAATCCAAAGCGGTAAAAGCGCAGATCAAGCAGTTGATAGAACTGAATAAACAAGCCAAGGATAACGGTGATATTCCGTGTAATTTTACCCACGATAATATTATTAAACGTCTGTACGTGAATCAACAAACCCGCAATCGAATTAGCCAAGGTAAATTAGCCATAGTGGTGCTTGATGGTGCATATGAAATTGTGCCTATGCCAGTTGCCGATAAGATTAGTTTACGTGATAAAAATGCGGTGGTTTATCGGGCCGACGCCGCCGAGCAAGCGGAAGCTAAATCAACAAGCACGGCAGAAGAAGATGAATGGTATGCCGATTATGAAATTCCAGATGATTTAGTATGGTAAGTCCGTTAACGATACGATTTATATTCTTTTCGAGGAGCGTTACAGTTTGAAGATTTGGGTTGATGCAGACGCTTGTCCGAACGTAATAAAAGATATTTTATTTAAGGCTGCACAACGCACTGGCGTAGAAATGACGTTAGTGGCGAATCAGTTTATTCGAGTGCCTGGCAATAAAAACATTACATCATTACAGGTATCTTCCGGTTTTGATGTAGCCGACGATGAGATTGTTGCGCGCTGTGAAGCCGGTGATCTAGTCATTACTAGCGATATTCCACTCGCGGCCGAAGTGATTGAAAAGGGGTGTAACGCCTTAAGTCCTAGGGGAGAGTTGATGGACAAAGAAAATGTTCGCTCACGCCTAAATATTCGCGATTTTATGGACACCATGCGCGCCAGTGGGGTAAACACTGGCGGGCCTCCTGCTTTAAATCAAACTGACAGACAAAACTTTGCTAATCATTTGGATCGGTTGTTAACCCAGTTTCACCGTTCAAGTTAATTTTGCGGTTTTGTTTGGGGGGCCGAGGCAGGTTTTCTAGGTCTTCTTGGTTTTTTAGGTCTGGGTGTCTTTTTCGGCTGTGGTTTCGCTGGCGTTTCTGATAATTTCTCAGTTGGTTCGAATCCCTTCACTTCAATACGATTGATTTTTTCACCAATTACACGCTCAATATCTTTGAGTAATTTAACATCTTCAACCGTCACTAGTGATACAGCATGGCCTGTTGCTCCAGCGCGACCTGTTCGTCCAATACGATGCACATAATCTTCAGCTACATGGGGGAGATCATAGTTTATGACAAAAGGAAGTTGATGGATGTCTAACCCTCTGGCTGCAATATCTGTTGCAACCAACACTTGGATCTTTGATGACTTAAATTCTGCTAACGCCTTGGTACGAGCTCCCTGGCTTTTATTACCATGAATGGCAGATGACACAATGCCTTTGGCCGTCAATTGCTTGGCAAGGCGGTTAGCGCCGTGTTTAGTGCGACTAAACACCAATACCTGATCCATATTTTGTTGTTTGATAATGTGAGATAACAGCGCCGACTTTTTACTTTTATCAACGGGGTGAACACATTGTTCAACTTTATCGGCCGTTTTGTTGGCTGGGGCCACGGAAATTTCTACCGGATTGTTGACAATGTTTTTGGCAAGTTCACGGATTTGCGTTGAAAATGTTGCAGAAAACAGTAGGTTTTGACGTTTAGCGGGTAGTAACTTCATTACCCGCTTGATATCGTGAATGAACCCCATGTCTAGCATGCGATCCGCTTCATCCAGCACTAATATTTGCAAGTTATCAAACTTAACCGCTTTTTGGTTATATAAATCCAACAAACGTCCAGGTGTGGCAACTAGAATATCGACACCTTTGCGCAAAGACATCATTTGTGGATTAATACTCACCCCACCAAATACCACGGTATGTCTAATATTTAAGTTTTTACTGTAGGCTGTTACATTATCTGCTATCTGTGCCGCCAGCTCCCTAGTCGGGGTTAAGACTAAGGCGTTGACTTGATTTGCTTTAGGACGGGGTTGATGACTAAGTTTTTCTAAAATAGGTAGTACAAAGCCAGCTGTTTTACCTGTTCCTGTCTGGGCGGCCGCCATTACATCTTTATTGTCTAAAATAGCGGGGATGGCTTGTGCTTGAATTGGGGTAGGCTCATTGTAGCCTTTTTCAATTAAGGCATTAGCAATGTTTTGGCCTAAACCAAGGGAATTAAAATTCATTAAAGTTTCTCTATTAAGTAAAATACGGTGATATGTTCATTGCTTAATATCTAAGTATTAAACGCAAGAAAATACAAATAATTTGAGCCATGATACTTTGATATGTTTGTGTTTATTCACATTAAGGCATATTGGCTAACAAGAGGAGAAATGCGCCCATCACTGAGCGCATTTTGAAGAGTGCTTATAAAACATCTACCAAAGCGGTAGCTAACGCATCGACATTTTTTAAACTAATACCAGCTATGTTGACTCGACTTGAATCCACAAAGTATACACTATGTTTGGCTCTAATAGCTTTAACTTGTTCAGGACTGATACATAAATAAGAAAACATGCCTTTTTGTTGAGTGACAAAACTAAAGTCTTTTGTCGCGCCTTTCTCGGCCAGTTTGGCAACTAATAACTGTCTTAAAGACTGCATACGGACACGCATATCTTCAACTTCGCCTTGCCATTCTGTTTTCAACAAAGGATCGTTTAATACGATATCTACCAAGGCACCACCGTAGGAAGGAGGCATTGAGTAAATAGCTCTAGCAATGGATTGAATTTGCGTTTGAACAATTTGTCTAGTTGCACTGCTGTTGGTTACAGATACGGCAAGACCAACACGTTCACGATACAAACCAAAGTTTTTGGAGCAAGATGCAGCAATAATGACTTCAGGTAGGTTTGTGGTTAATAGGCGAACCCCATAAGCATCATCTTCGAGACCATCACCAAACCCTTGGTAGGCCACATCGATAAAAGGAATAAAACCTTGTTGTTGCGCTATTTCCAGTACAGTTTGCCATTGTTCTTTGGTCAAATCTGCTCCAGTTGGGTTATGGCAGCAACCATGCAACAACACAACATCGCCTTTTTTAACTTGTTTTAAGCAGTCAGCCATTTCATCAAACTTTATGTTTGCGGTTGCCTTATCAAAATACGGATAGGTTTCAATATTTAAACCAGCGCTGCCGATTAAGGGGATATGATTTGCCCAAGTAGGATCACTCACCCAAACTGTCGTGTCAGCATTACAACGTTTAAGTAATTCAGAAAGTACTCTTAACGCACCGCATCCTCCAGGAGCTTGAACGGCCGCTACACGGTCTTCAATCACTGCAGGGTGACCTTTACCCAAAAGCAGTTCCAACATGCCATTAATATAACCCTGCACGCCTTGGGGTGTGATGTAGGTTTTTGAGGTTTCTTGGGCTAAAAGTATTTTTTGCGCTTTTGCAATAGAACTAAGTATTGGCGTATTACCGTTTTCATCTTTATATACGCCGACACCTAAATCAATCTTGTTAGGATTCGGATCTTCACGATAAGCAGCAGACAGACCTAGAATAGGATCGGCGGGTAATTTCGGTAACACTTCTAACACAGCAATTCCTCAATAAATAACGGGCGAAAAAAACAAGCCGCTATTATGCCAGTAATTAGAGATATTTCGAGTAATATATGAGCTTATTGAATGTTAAATTGAAACTCTCGTTGCTGGACGTTAGTTCCTGCTGGATCGAATGTGTGTTCTAGCCATGTTACCTGCTTGTTTTTATTCACTAATAACAGGGTGGAAGAGCGAGTGCCATATTCAGGAGATTGGATGAATATGGACGATAATCGGCGCTCCCAATCAATTGGAACCCCCGTCTTTGGGAGCTGTTCGTCTTTTGCTTTGGTTTGATCAAGTAGAATTTCAAACAATCTATCGGTATCAATCGTTTTAGCCTGTTGGCAGTGTTCTCTTAGCTTATCCACACCTTGGTTTATTTTAGGCCAGGGGCTATCCAAATCTGCATTTGATAATCCATACACTCCTGAGCCTAAGCGATTCACATTATCGGTGTGATTATTGTAAACAAAAAGGTCGTTCCATTTTCCAAATAACAGATTATAGCCATTGTATTGCTGTTTGCTTTGCCGCAATTTGCTTAAATAGTCCTGGGGGTTATTTTGCTCAATCAAAAATTCACTTACCAAATGCCCCCTTGAAATAGCATTACTTAGCAGTTTTTGAGGATCTCGCACATTGGTTAATGCGCAAATACGGCCATGCAAATTTGCGCCCATCCAAGTCCCACCCGCTTCCAAATCTCGTCCTGCTAATAGCTTAGGGTGTGCTTGCCAGAACTCAGATTGAGCAGTAGGGCGTTGATGAAACTCATCCCGATTAGCCGCGATTATTAACGGATAGTCAGGATGCTGTTCCACAGCGATAAAAAGAATGCACATTAGTTATTTGTTGTCCTCTTCAACTTCTTGCTTTAAACCTTCAATTAAATTTTCGGACCTCTCTACAAACGCTTCTGTACTTTCAGGCGCTGTGATCCTAAAAATAGGAGACAGCACTTGTGAAGTGTAGCGGGGCGCTGCAACGAAATTTTGGGTATTGAAAAAGTGTGGAGCTAAAACGTACATGGCTAATAAAGCCGTTCCTGCAATGCTAATACCATTGCGCATAGCCCTTGATTGATGGAAAGCTATAAACAACGTAAACCACAAGAATGCGAAGAACAAGATCCCTTTTAACAACAATATGAACCAATAAATAAATTGCACAGAACTTAAGTTAAACTGCAATAGCGCCTGTAAATAACTCATTAATTCGTGACAAATTAAAAACAGCCAGAGCAAATTAAATTGGGTTACGATGTGGGCATCTTTTTTCGCCAAAATGGATAACAACGCAAAACATAGAGGCCAAATGCAGGCTACTGCTGTGGCGCTTAAACTCACTTTCATAATTTGCGAAATATTGACTTCAACAATACTATTAAAATAGAAGTTAGCGGATACAAGCCCTATAAAGATAAAGGCTAAAAGTGCGCATATTCTGCGCATTGAAAGCCATTCCATTTTTTCTTCTAGTTTACTTAAAATCACGGCAGGTGCGACGTTTTGACTATCTTTGAATATTCTAAGTCGCGTTCGGCCTATGGTAACGATATCGTCAAAACCTATTAAGGCGTTTTGACCCGATATTCCATTGATTTTGACGCCATTTAATGAATCAACATCATTTAAGATGAGTGTATTACTATCGTCTTGTGAACTAACAGATAAGTGGCTAGGTTCCACATAGGGGTCGTCTATGCGTACATCATTATCGTAGGCTCTGCCAATGGAAATAGTCTCTTTTTCGAAAGCTTGGTAGCTTAAAACTTTGCCGCTTCTCGACAGTACTTCAACAACTATTGCCATGACATGGAATCCATAAATTGATTAGAAAATTGTTTCATAGAATCAGCACTTACTCCTGCAAGCGTGAAATGGCTAATTAAACTTCCATCTGAAAAATCATTACTGGCGGAGATAAATAAAACATCATACAAATCGTCAAAGTCTTTATAAGCGCGAGCACACAAAATACTTTTCTGCGAAACTTGGTGTTGGTTGGATACGATATCTTGTTGGCAACGATAATTTGTCACATCGTTTTTACCCGCTTGGTTTCCAGGGCGCGTAAAGGCAATTTTTTGAGTCAGAAAGTTGTGAAATTGAAAGGTGTTGAGTTGTTCGCTAGTGAGCCACTCGAATTCAATTTCAATTTCTCCAGTTTGTAATCTACCGTTTAAAAAGATGGCTTCACCAATTCGGCAGCGACTGGAGACGGATAAAAATTTCACATCCTTTTCACTGGCATTTGAGCCTCCCCAGCAAGATATAAAGTCGGATATTTTTTCAGGGACACTGGCTTTACCTAAAGGGGCGTGGGACCAAGGGGTGGATAAAATCTGAGCAACCATTTTCCCTTGGTTTTGTTGCAATTGTTTTTGTATGTGCGATTTGTAATCTTTTGCATCAATTTGTTGTTGTGAATAAAACAGCGCTTTTACTTTCGGCAAAGGGATTAAGAAACCTATTTGATTGCCTGCTGTGGCCACATTAACGCCAACGATTTGACCCAAGCCATTGACCGCCGGACCACCACTCATTCCAGGGTTAATTGAACCGGTAAAATGAATTCGTTGGTAAAAACTATTCTTTTTTAATCCATTGTAGGTGCCAGGCACGACTATCATACCTAAATCATGTGGGTTGCCTAATGAATATATATTTGAGCCTTGCAATGGTAAGTTATCTGCTAGCTTAAAGGGTAAGCCGCTGGTTTGTGCAGGATCAATTTGCAACAAGGATAAATCGTTAATTACATCAAAGTTTTTAAGCTGCAAATTACCGGTATTACCATCTGCATCTAAATACTGAATGCGGTATTTATCGGGAAAGTAAACAAAGTCAGATATCACGTGATAATTGGAAATAATATCCCCGTTTTCACTCACTCTAAATCCGGAACCAATTGACGATTTGTTTCCAGACTCTTTATCAATCATTTGAATTTGATATAAAGAGCTTCGATATTGGCTAAACAGGTTTTGCGCTGTTTGTTGGCTAAAAGTATGTTGGCTATATAGTAAAGATATAAAAATTATAATTCTTAGCACTAAAAATCCCATTAAAATACTGACGATGGTAACAAGGGGTTATTTGAGACCGGTTTTCATACAACTTAGATTGGTAAACTACGGTTTTAGGTAAAATAATAAGAGTGATTATTTTTCCATGGTTATTTACTTGACCCTAGAAGTTATAAAAAGTTGCAAACCCGTTCGTTTGTCTAATCCGAGTGTATAATAAGAGAATCTGAACGCAAATAATATTGTAAATATTATTAATTCATTACAACAGGATATAAAACTGAAACTTTCTGCAAATATACCAAGATTAGGAAATGCCTTAAGTGAGAGTTTAGGCTGCATTATTTTAAAAATATTGGGATGGAAATTTGAAGGGGAGTTTCCTGAACAAAGTAAAATGGTAATTGCAGTAGCTCCCCATACCTCAAACTGGGATTTCGTGATTGGCATGGCTGCGGTATTTCGTTTACGACTCAAAATCTCATTTTTTGGCAAGCATAGTATTTTTGTTCCTCCTTTCAAATCTTTACTGATCCGATGGGGAGGCATACCCATTGAACGGTCTCAATCCCATGGTGTCGTCAATCAAATGATTGATAAAATTAAACAAAAGGATAAAATACTATTAGCTGTTGCCCCTGAGGGTACTCGTAGCAAAATTTATCCTTGGAAAAGTGGTTTTTTACATATTGCTAAACAAGCGAATATTCCGGTGTTTTTAATTGGCCTAGACTATCGCCGTAAATCCATCGTTTTAGGTCCTATTTTTCATCCTAAAGAAGATAACTCTTTAGAAATGCAAAAAGTTTATGCGTTTTATGCTAAAGTGCACGCAAAATTTCCTTCCCAGGTAGCCTTTCCCGCGGAGAGTTCGATTGAAAGATAAAGGTTTTACAACACGACTTGTGCATGCTGACCGCATGTTTAACAAGCCCCAAGATGGTTCTGTTCATTCACCCACAAGTAATTCAGTCCTTTTTGAGTACCAAGACGTCAATGATTTAGTCGAGGTGTTTCAAGGTAAGAAGCTTGGGCATGTATACGGACGCTCATCTTCTTCCTCTAATGCAGCTTTGCAAAATATATTGGCTGATATTGAAGGCGGTGTGGCAGCTGTCACTTTTGCCACAGGCATGGCAGCTATTTCTTCTATGTTTTTTGCATTATTGAAGCAAAACGACCACATTATTGTTAGCCAATTTTTATTCGGCAATACCAGCAGTTTAATGGTCACATTAGAAAACTTAGGTATTCAAATAAGCTATGTGGATAGCACTAATATCAATTCCATTGCTAAAGAATTGAAAGACAATACGCGAATGGTATTCACTGAAACTATTGCAAATCCAGTGACTCAGGTTGCTGATTTACAGGCCATTGGTGAGTTTTGTGAAGCAAACAAGCTTTTGTTTGTTATTGATAATACCATGACACCTGGTTTTATTTTCGATGCCAAAACAGTCAAAGCATCCTTAACGGTTACGTCATTAACTAAATACATCGCTGGCCATGGCAATGTTTTAGGTGGTGCTGTGGTGGATACTGGCGTTTATGATTGGTCTGAATATCCAAATATTTTTGACTTGTACCGTGTGGGTGATCCAGCCACATGGGGTATGACCCAAATTCGTAAGAAAGGTTTACGTGATTTAGGGGCAACTTTATCTCCGCAGTCGGCACAACAAATATCCATAGGCTTAGAAACCCTGGCTTTACGGCTCAACAAAACCTGTGAAAATGCACTGAGGTTAGCCACTTACTTGCATGGTCACGAAAAAGTGGCCAATGTTTACTATCCTGGGCTCGCTGATCATCCCCAACACTATATTGCCAGAGAACTGTTTAAAGGTAATTACGGCGGAATTTTTAGCATGGATTTATCCCCGGGGCTAGATGTACACAAGTTTATAAATTCACTCAATACAGTGGTAATTGCTACTCACCTTGGGGATACACGCACATTATGTTTGCCGGTAGCGTCTACTATCTTTTATGAAAACGGTGCCGAGCAGCGTGCGCAAATGGGGATCAACGAAAGCATGATACGATTTTCGGTAGGCATTGAAGATATCGACGATATTGTGGCTGACTTTGAGCAAGCCTTTGCACAAATTTAATGGGAGTGATTAGCCGCACTGTTTATTCTCGAAGGTGTATTAATAAAAATATCACCCAAAAATTCACTAAAATTCAATCACTTGAATAGATACTTTGAAATAATTTAAAATTTTATGAACTAATAGTATTTAGCATTGACTAATAATTAGTTGTAAAGATGTTTTATTGCTAATAACAGTAAAACATTTCATTGTGTGTTCCAAGTGATGTGTGTTTATAGCCCCGTTTATCGGGGCTTTTTTTTGCTTTCGAATTCAAACTATCTATTTCAAAGTCAGTTATTAACGGGCTATTGCGTCTAGAATATCTTTCCTAAACTCTTTATCTGAAGGTTTGATGGAGGATTTATATGCGTTTACCACCTCACCATTTTTATCAACCAAATATTTATAAAAATTCCAACCTGGTTCAATACCACTTTGTTTGCTTAACTTGCGGAATAAGGGATCGGCGTTTTTGCCTTTTACGTTTGTTACCTCAAACATGGGAAATTCCACACCATAGGTTAATTCACACAACTCAGCGGTTTGACTTTCATCACTAAATTCTTGTTTAAAATCATGGGAAGGAAAACCTAGAACTACAAAATCTTTATCTTTAAGTTCACTATATAAGGCTTCAAGGCCTTCAAATTGAGGGGTATACCCACATTTACTTGCGGTGTTAACAATTAGCAGGGTCTTTCCACGATACTCTTTGCACATGTTAACGGTTTCTTGTGAGTTCAGTTTGCGTTTCATAAACTTTAAAACATCTGGGCATTCATTTGCTGATGTGAATAGGGGGGTGAATACTAAACTGCAAAGTAAGACTAATTTTTTCATGAAAACTCCATTGATATGACGATCTACTATTTGGCATGTAAACGTTACTATCTTCAAAAAGCAATTTTAGATCATTTGTTTACCTAAATAAGCTCATGGGTTTTAATACCATCCTAGGTTCTAACGACTATAACAAAAGCAGAGACTCAAAAATGCAAAAAAGCTTTAAACTGCTCATTATTTCAACTTTTACGTCTAGTTTACTTGCCTGTTCTGGGCTGCAAACTTCGGAAACTCCTCCTGAATCTAATTTAGTACAAGAAAATAGTGTCAGTACTATAATCCAGCAAAGAGTAAAACAAAAAGCGCCATACCTCGGTGATAACAATGAAACGCTTACGTTAAAGAAAATAATGGCGGATCCTGATTGGATCGGAAGACAACCGGAATCTCCTTATTGGTCACTTAACGGCGAAAGTTATTTTTATTCTCAGAAACGAGAAGGGTCAGTGGTACGAGACTTGTATCAACAATCACTGACATCAAACACGGCGACGTTAGTCCCTTTGGCTGATTACCACCAGGTTTCCTATCAAGATAAGGTGTTCAATCAAGGTCGAACGATAACGGCTTGGTTATTTGAACAAAATATTTATATACAAGACCTTCAGTCTGGAAAGGTGACTCAACTCACCCGCAGTGATCAATATAGAAGTAATTTACAGTTTCTGGTTGATGGTAGGTTAAGTTATCGTAGTTACAACAAAATATTTGCCATAGATACAACCTCAGGCATAACAGAACAATTGGTCAGCTGGGAATTTAAAGAGGCTCCGAGTGCCAACGAAGCGGCTAAAGATTACATTGCTCAAGAGCAATTGAAGTTAATTGCGGTGCTAAATGATCGTCGAAAACGTACTCAAGATAAGTTTGACTTCAACGCACAAATTTCAAAACAGAATCACACAACCACTCCCGAACCTTTTTATCTCCCTAAAGATCATAAAACCGCTTCGGCCAGTCTGTCTCCTAACGGCAGATACCTAATATTAGCCATTGAAAAAGATACCCCAAGCAGAAGTAAAGGCGACATTATGCCTAATTACATCAAAGACAACGGGCGTATTAAGGCGGAGAAAGTGAGACGTCGGGTTGCGGACGCTAAGCCAGAAAGTCAATATCTGTGGCTACTCGATTTACAAAGCGGCGCGCAGAACAAACTTTCATATCAAAATTTACCCGGTTATAACGAAGACGTATTAGCTTCTGTTAAACAAGAAAATGCTGAAGCAAAAGGGGAGACCTATGAAAGCAACCGTCTGCCAAGGGATATCGCATTGTTGCAAGATTGGGATTGGGATCAAAGTGCGATACAATGGCAAAGAAATGGCGAAAACGTCGCCATTATGTTGGAAGCCTGGGACAATAAAGATCGTTGGTTAACCACAGTCGATTTCAGCAATCAGACTTTCGTTACCCAAGATAGACTGCATGACGATGCCTGGATTAATTATAACTTTAATAGTTTTGGTTGGTTAAATCAGTCTACAACCCTTTATTTTCTGTCTGAAAAAACTGGTTACTCTCACCTTTACTTGAAATCCTTGAATGCTGCAGCCAAACAACTTACCCGTGGTGAGTATGAGGTGGGTTCATTAACCTTAAGTGCAAACGATGAGTATATTTACTTTAAAGCAAATAAAAAACATCCCGGTATTTATGAGATTTATCGCATTGATTTAAACAGTGGTGATATAGAAGCTTTAACCGATTTGAATGGCGTAACCGACTACGTACTTAATGATCAGCAAACTAGTTTATTGTTAACCCACTCAAAGTTAACCATGCCGCCAGAACTTTTTGTTAAATCAATTGGCACCGAAAGCTCAGCTGAGCAGGTTACATTCACCACCAGCGACGCATTTAAACAAATTAACTGGTCAATTCCAGAAATTGTGCCGATAAAATCTTCCCACGTAGCACAACCTATTTATGCCCGTTTATACGTGCCTGAAAATGTCGCAGAAGGTGATAAAAAGCGTGCAGTTATCTTTAATCACGGCGCAGGTTATTTACAAAACTCCCATTTGGGATGGTCTGCATATTTTCGTGAGTTTATGTTTCACAGTTTGCTGGTTCAACGAGGTTATGTGGTGCTAGATATGGATTATCGTGCTTCAGCAGGATATGGCAGGGATTGGCGTACGGCAATATACAGACACATGGGGAAACCTGAAATTGAAGATTTAGTGGATGGCGTTAATTGGATGGTAAATAACGTTAACGTGGATAGAAATAGGATAGGGACTTATGGCGGATCATACGGTGGTTTTATGACGTTTATGGCACTTTTCACTGAGCCAGATCTATTCCAAGCCGGTGCGGCATTGCGTCCTGTATCTGATTGGGCCCACTATAACCATCCGTACACCTCAAATATTCTTAATACCCCTGATGTAGATCCCATTGCCTATGAGCGCAGTTCTCCCATCTATTTTGCTGAAGGTCTTGAAAAGCCCTTGCTTATAAATGCTCCTATGGTGGATTCAAATGTGTTTTTTGTTGATACGGTACGTTTAGTTCAACGTTTGATTGAGTTAGAAAAACAGGACTTTGAAACCGCTATTTACCCAGTTGAATCCCATGGTTTTATTGAGCCAAGTTCGTGGTTAGATGAATACCGCAGGATTTATAAATTATTTGAAGAAAACTTGTAAGCTTATTAATGCACTATTTGCCTCGGTGATCCTGAGGCAAATAGTTACCTTTGACTAAGTTCAGAACTATACAGCCTAGCCCAGCCACAGCACCATATAAATGGGCATCAACGGCCACATTTGCTGCAATCAGATCCTTAATCATTTGGTCTGCCCCATAAAGTTGTTCATAGCTCACTTTTAACCAAACCCCAAACATCAACAGCCAGCCAAACTTTACTTTGTTACGGATATCTAAATACGCTCCGTAAACAAAAATGCCATGTAAAGTTCCAGAAAGACCTGCATACCAAAGCAAATTGTTTGAAAACAGGTAAATACCAATAGTTACACCTATGCTTAGAAGCACAATGTTAATGAGATAGATTTTTACATTGTAGTATTGACCATGGACTGCCCAAAGTAATGTGACGCCGGTTAAATTAAGCAGCAAATGGGTTGTATTGGTGTGCACAAAATTGGCGGTAAGAAATTGCCAAAGGTAACCTTTGGCAACTAAGTCTCGCTGTAAGGCGAAATATTCTGAGGCGGTAGGTTCAAATAACCACAACAAACAACAGATAAGCGTAATTAAAATAGGCCCGGTTATTTGTTGTTGTTTTAACGGTAAATTTAACAAGTTGCCAACACAATATTTATAAAAAGTAATGAACACCTTAACTAAATCCATGATTTATCACAAGAATGCTTTAATAAACAGATTTTCGGTTGCATCCAATTCTAGGGATAGTTATCTTTCTAACATCCCTTAGCCGTTTAGTGAGTTAGTCTGTGAAGTTATTGTATAAAGTTGTGTTTGTCTTTTGTTTAATCTCGTTTAATCAAGTTAATGGGAAACAAACGACTAGGGAAGATCGCGAGCCAGAGGCCGCAACGGGCGTAAGTCAGAAAAAGGCACGGATTGCCCAAGAATACATGGTGGTATCTGCCAACCCATATGCATCTTGGGCGGGTAAAAATATTATTAATAATGGCGGCAGTGCCATTGACGCTGCCATTGCTGTTCAAGCCATGTTGACCTTAGTTGAGCCTCAATCTTCCGGTATTGGTGGCGGAAATTTCATTTTATATTGGGATAATAAGGCTAAAAAGTTACATACCTTTGACGGTCGTGAAACCGCTCCATCAAAAGCAAACGCCTATTTATTTGTACAAGACGGCAAACCGATGAAATGGCGAGATGCAGTGGTAGGAGGGCGTTCTGTTGGGGTTCCTGGGGCCTTAAAAGCGCTCGAAAAAGCCCATTCACAATTTGGCAAGCTACCCTGGAATGCGCTGTTTAAGGATACGATTAATACGGCTGAAAAAGGGTTTACTGTTTCCCCTCGTTTAGAAAAATTGCTTTCCTTAAAATTTCATCCTGGACTAGAGGCATTTTTGATCCCCAAGACCTATTTTTATCCTAATGGAATTGAGTTAAAACAGGGAACCAATAAAACGAATGTTAAACTCTCTAACGTATTCAAAAAGATTTCACAACAAGGCGCGGACTACCTTTATAAGGGAGAATTAGCAGATAAAATCGCTAAAACTGTGCAGTTTTCCACTATTAACCCTGGTGCGTTAAGCGTTGAAGATCTTGAAAATTATCAAGCTAAAGAGCGCGATCCAATTTGTGGTTGGTATCGTAAATACAAGGTTTGCGGTATGGCTCCTCCTAGTTCAGGTGGAATAAGTGTATTGCAAATACTTAAAATGCTTGAAGATTATGATATGGCTAAGATGGGACCGGATTCAGTAGAGTCTATTCATATTTTCACCCAAGCATCCAGACTCGCTTATGCTGATCGGGATAAATATATCGCTGACAGTGACTTTGTGCAGCTTCCTTTTGCCGCGTTAATCAATCAAACCTATCTTTCTGATCGTGCTGAGTTAATCCAAGCGGAAAAGGACATGGGTAAAGCCATGCCCGGAGAGCCCCATATTAATGCATCTTTGATTGGCATGGATACCTCCTTTGAATTACCCAATACCAGTCATGTTTCTATAGTTGATAAGGAAGGGAATGCACTAGCAATGACCACCAGTATCGAATTTGGTTTTGGCTCAGGATTAATGGTAGAAGGATTTTTGCTAAATAATCAATTAACCGACTTTTCATTGAACCCAAGTCCTAATGGTCAGCTAGCCCTTAATCGAGTCGAGCCAAACAAACGCCCACGCAGCGCCATGAGTCCAACGATGGTATTTGATGAAAATGGTCAATTGCTATTAGTGGTGGGCTCGCCCGGCGGAAGTCGAATTGTCAGTTATGTCGCACAGACTATCGTAGGCGTAGTGGATTGGGGCTTAGATATTCAAGAAGCTATCAATTTACCCAAAGTGACCAATCGAAATGATTATACTGCCCTTGAAAAAGGGACGAGTGCTGAAAAATGGGCAGATCAACTAACTGCCATGGGTCATCAGGTGAAGGTTATCGATTTAAATAGTGGTCTGCATGGCATTCAATTTAAAAACGGCAAAATAATTGGTGGTGCGGATCCTAGAAGAGAAGGGGTTGCCGTTGGCGATTAGCGTCTCTGCTAGGCCTATTTGTTAATACTTGGGGTAATATTCCTCCTAAGTGAAAGCATATTAGAATTAAAGAGCCAAGGTGATACCTTGGCCATCTAAGTATCATAAATTTTTACAAATCTCATGTTGATAATGATGCTTTAAAACAAGACTACTTGGGGCAATCGTTGTAGCCTAGAACCCAATTCTAACCTTAATCAATGTCGTAATTTTTATTGTAAATTAGACATAAACCCATCAAACGGATTGATAATGAACTCAAAATTTAACCTGTTCGCTGTATTTACCTTTAGTGTTTTTTTAACGGGCTGTATGAGTATGCCCATATCGACAATGTATAAAATGTCACAGTTTTCTCCTTTTGATATGGAACCTAAGGATATTCGTATAGCCCTTCGAACTAATCAAAGTATTGAAGTGAAAAGTGGGGCCGCGCAAATATTCATGAGTTACAGTTCTGATGGAAATGAGCGTCTGCCTGCTTTTTACGAAGAGCACAAATTTAATGTGCAGGTGCAGAAAATTCAAAATGCTGAAATACCAGAGATTTTGTTAGATGATCTAGAAGATAATGAAGCCGTTACTATTCTTAAACTATCGGATAGCGACGCTCAAACAATGAAAAATTTATTGGCTAAAGCAAAAGAGTACAAAGCACAAGAAGCTAGGGGGAAAGGCGAATTTGCTATCTCCACTGAAAATAATTGTTTTGGAAATTTAAATAACTTTACTTCTTTAGAAGTGGATGTCTTTTTACAAGCAGTAAAAGAAGATGGATACATGCTGTTTTTAGAAGATATTGACGTAATCGAAGAAGCTAACAATAACGATATTGACCTGCAGCAAACAAACCGCTGTGAAGTCGGTTAACTGCGCTATACCCGTGCAAGCACTTAAATTTTTATTTTAGGCTTTGCAGTTAGATCGCAACATGGTGAATTATTTAGTGCTAGGAAATCTAAATTAGCAGTTTTTGATAGGGTGTTTCTGCTCAAAAGCTGTTAGATTGTCCGCCATTTAAAATGAGATAAAGGCGTAATATGTTTAAAGTAAACGAATATTTCGATGGTAAAGTTACCTCTATGGCGTTTCAAACCGCAACATTACCTGCAACTGTGGGTGTAATGGCACCAGGCGAATATGAATTTGGTACCAGTGAGTTTGAAACAATGACGGTGGTGAGTGGGGCGCTTACAGTGCTGTTGCCTGGTCAAACAGAATGGCAAACGTTTACCAACAGTCAGGTATTTACTATTGAAGCGAATGTTAAGTTTCAAGTTAAAGTAACTGTCGATACGGCCTATCTTTGCACTTACGGAAAATAGTCTCTTTGTCGGGAAGATTAACCTAAACCCTCACGGTTGTTTTTAAACGGCAACCGTCTCTTAACTGATTAAAGTGTGTTATGTCTTCAGCGAAATCCACCGTTAAAAAACTAGATGAAAATACTATTAAAGCACTGACCAAAGTGTGTGAGATAGGGAAACAAAAGGTTAAAGGGTTCGACTGGCTTACCCATAGCGCCGATTACAGTAACTTTCCATCTAGTTTAGTTATTACCTGTGTGTTTATTACTGAGCAGCAGATAAGCGATGCAAAAGAGCAGCAACAGGACGCTTACTTACGTAAATTAATTCATCAACATCTATTGAAAGTTGGAATTTTATTGAAAAATCCCAAACAGAATGTCTTTTTTGATAGTGAAGAAGCTTGCCAATTAAGTCATCAAGGAAATTGGGATAAACGTTTAACTTTACTCCACTAATATAAAATCTTAGTACTAGAGCCGTTAGTCAATGCTAGTGAGTTTTTGCTGGTCGGCAAAGTAAATAAACGCGTCTTGTAAATCCCGCATTATTGTTCTACCAGTAGATAGGGGAGGTATCTCATCTAAGGCAAAAAAGTCTGCTCCGCATGTCTCCATACCCGCCAAAGGTTTAACGGGTTCTATAGGGTCACATAAAAACAAAATTTTATAGAATTCTCGTATATCAGGATCATAATCCCCTGATGCTTTGTGACGTAAGGAAATTAAACGAGGGTGGCTAACCTGAACATTTGCTTCTTCTTCAATTTCTTTTTTAATATTTTCTACTGCCGTTAAACCCACATCGGCGTAACCACCAGGTAAAGTCCATTTCTTATCACTTTTTTCTTGTACCAAAAGGATTTTGTTGTCTTTTATGACTGCGCCACGGACTTCAACTTGTGGGGTGACATAACGGCGATGGAAAGGCGTGACTAAGTCGGAGATTTGGTTAACAGGGACAGAAGCTAAATCACTCATCATTTGTCGTGCTATTTGGGAAATTTCTTCAAATCTTTCCCTATCGAACTCTTCTGGCGAAAAAGCTAAACCGGATTCAGCAATAGCGTGAAGTCGTTTAACGTAGGAAAGCCAAATCGTCGAATTGACTAGATTAGACATATTAATATTCCGCTATAAATATTTATCTGGCTGAATTTTATCTACCAACCATTCTCCGTCTTTGCGGATCATTTCAATGACGCGAATATCTTCAACTCGTTCGTCATATAAGGTACCTGTAAAAAATAAAGTCACGACCGCAGTCTCTGCAAATTCACTTCGTCCAATACTATTTCCCGTATCAGGTTGGATGTCGACTTCATCATAGACGAGATCAAAAACGTGTCTCTGCACATTCCTGTTCGTACGGTAAGAGCGTAACAACCTAGCCATACGTTCGGTACTCATGGCGATTGCTTTATTTAAGTTCTTATCGTTATACACATGTTGAAAAAACTCAACGGCAGCATAATCTGGTGTATTGGTGTCCATCATGCCATATTTGCCAGCGCCTTTTTTATTCTCACTGTCGCAGGCTTGCAGGAATAAAACAAAAATACATAAAGAGAAGAATCGTAGGTAAGGGTGATTTATCATGATGAATTGTAAAGGTTAGATTGAAAACCCATACAGTCTGCGTTTTCTGCTATTAAAAGTAAAGAGCAGGCTGAATGCCTGCTCTTTTTTATCGTAGAAATGCGCTGCTTTCTATTGAACTTCTTCGTGGTCAGTGAATTCACCAGCAAACATAGCACTACTTAAGTAACGCTCTGTAGAACTTGGGAAAATAACCACTATCATTTTGTCTGCAAATTCGGGTTTTTCAGCAATACGTTTCGCTGCAACCATAGCTGCGCCCGTTGAAATACCAGCTAATATGCCTTCTTCTTTCAATAGACGATGAGCCATTTCTATTGCGTCATCATTTGATACTTGTTCCACCTGATCAACAATATCTAAATCTAAATTGCCAGGAATAAAACCTGCACCGATACCTTGTATTTTATGAGGACCTGGTGTGAGTTCTTGGCCGGCTTTTGCTTGAGTAATAACCGGTGAATCCGTTGGCTCTACTGCTACGGTGAGAATATCTTTACCCTTGGTATTTTTCAGGTATCGACTTACCCCCGTGATAGTGCCGCCAGTACCAACACCTGCAACGAAAACATCCACTTTTCCATCGGTATCTTTCCAGATTTCAGGACCGGTAGTTTTTTCATGGATTTCAGGATTCGCTGGGTTGTCAAACTGTTGCAACAAAATATATTTACCCGGATCTGAGGCCACAATTTCTTGTGCTTTTGCAACTGCGCCCTTCATACCTTTAGGTGCTTCTGTTAGCACCACATTTGCCCCTAAGGCTTTGAGCAGCTTACGGCGTTCTAAACTCATGCTGCTTGGCATCGTTAAGGTTAATTTATAACCTCTAGAGGCCGCCACAAACGCGAGTGCAATACCCGTATTACCGCTGGTTGGTTCAACTAACTCTTTGTCTTTTGTTAAGATGCCACGTTTTTCAGCATCCCAAATCATATTTGCGCCAATACGGCACTTAACACTAAAGCTGGGGTTACGTGATTCCATCTTAGCAAAAACGTTGCCAGTGGAAACAACACGATTTAATTTAACTAATGGTGTATTGCCAATAGCCAGAGAATTATCATCATAAACTTGCATACTATATCCTTGCATAGGTTTAGGTAACTTTCAGTGATACCCTTTGATGTGTTTTTGTTATTTGAATAACTATATTAGGCTGTTAATGTTGTACATAACAAGCACTTGTTTTCATGAAAATAGCAAATTTTATAAGTTTGCTTAACGTTGTACTCTAGTATGATTGTGCTCAACGGTTATTTTTCAAAGTGCTTTTTGCTATATCTTAGTTTTATATTCACATTTTTTCATTATTGAGGTGATTGATGCCATTTAGTAGTACCGGAAATTATATTGCGAGTAAGGAATTGCAACTTGCAGTGAATGCTGCCATTACATTACAAAGACCTTTATTAATAAAAGGTGAGCCGGGCACGGGTAAGACCATGTTGGCAGAAGAGTTAGCGAATAGCCTGGGAACTGATTTAATCCAGTGGCATATCAAGTCGACCACAAAAGCTCAACAAGGGTTGTACGAATACGATGCAGTATCTCGTTTACGAGATTCGCAACTGGGCGACGAAAAAGTTAAAGATATCAGCAATTACATTATTAAAGGTAAGCTTTGGCAAGCCTTTGATGCGCAAACGCCCCCGGTTTTATTAATTGATGAAATTGATAAAGCAGATATCGAATTCCCAAATGATCTGCTCTTAGAATTAGATAAAATGGAATTTTTTGTCTACGAAACTAAGCAAACTATAAAAGCAGAGAAGCGTCCAATCGTGATCATTACGTCGAATAATGAAAAAGAGCTGCCTGATGCATTCTTACGTCGTTGTTTTTTCCATTACATTCAGTTTCCCGATAAAGAACAAATGCAAGACATAGTTGACGTGCATTTTCCGAATTTGAAAAAAGAACTTCTTGCACAAGCCTTGGAAACCTTCTTTGATTTAAGAGAAATGCCAGGTTTGAAGAAAAAACCGTCAACTAGCGAACTAATTGATTGGTTAAAATTATTGGTCGCCGAAGACATTCCTCCCGAAGCTTTGCAAAATAAGGACGGCAAAAATAGTATTCCGCCATTGTACGGAGCACTTATTAAAAACGAGCAAGATATTCATTTGTTCGAGAAATTGGCTTTTATGGCTAGACGCTAATGTTAGTCGATTTCTTCTTTAAAGTTCGAGAATACAAAGTTCCTGCAACAGTTAGAGAATTATTAGATCTGTTGAACGCATTAGAGCAACAGGTTGTATTTGCCGATACTGAAGGCTTTTATTATTTATCAAGAATGTGCTTAGTCAAAGATGAAAGCCATTTTGATAAATTCGACAGAGCATTTGCAGATTATTTTGAGGGTGTTCAGTCTATTGATTTGTTCGGTAAAGATATCCCTGAAGAATGGTTGAAAAAACAATTAGAAAGACATTTCAGTGAAGCTGAAAAAGCCGAAATTGAGGCCATGGGTGGGTTAGACAAACTTATGGAAACCCTCAAGAAACGTTTAGAAGAGCAACAAAAACGTCATCAAGGGGGCAATAAATGGGTAGGTACAGGAGGCACCTCACCTTTTGGAGCGCACGGATATAACCCCGAAGGGATTAGTATTGGCAATAAAGGTAAAGGTCAATCTTCCGCTGTTAAGGTTTGGGAAAAAAGAGAATATAAGAATTTAGCCAGTGACGTTGAGCTTGGCACTCGTAATATTAAAGTCGCCTTACGCAAGTTGCGACAATTTGCCCGTACTGGAGCGAGTGAAGAATTAGATCTCCCCACAACCATTGGAAAAACCGCAAAAAATGCTGGATGGTTAGATATTCATATGGTGCCTGAACGCCATAACGCCATAAAAGTCTTGATGTTTTTCGATGTAGGTGGTTCTATGGATGAACACATTAAGTCTTGTGAGGAGTTGTTTTCAGCTGTACATTCCGAATTCAAGCACCTTGAATATTTCTACTTTCATAATTGTGTATATGAAGGGGTTTGGAAAGACAATAAACGCCGAAGTAATGAAGTCATTTCTATCTTTGATATCATTCATAAATATGGCAGTGATTATAAATTAATATTTGTAGGCGATGCGACTATGGGGCCATATGAAATTACCTATCCCGGTGGCAGTGTCGAGTATTGGAATGAAGAACCCGGGTCTGTGTGGTTAAAACGATTAACCGATCACTTTCCCCATGCCATTTGGTTAAATCCACAAATGGAAAAGCATTGGCAATATTATGCTTCAATTCAAATACTACAAGATCTTATGCAAGGAAAAATGTTTCCATTAACGATAGAAGGACTCAGTGAGGGCATCAAAGCGCTCACCAAAAGATAAGTAGAAAGGGTAAGCATATGGACGCCAAGGATACGTTGACAGAACAATCCGAACACCACACTTCTAAACATCAACAACGGCAAGAAACGAGGGATGTAGTTACCCCATACGCATTTGAGGTGGCCCCCGACTTGTTCGGTACACCTTTGGCCACTCCTTTTCGTCGCGGATTAGCGCTGGCTATCGATTTAATCTTGGTGGCAATACTCTCTAGTGTTACTGGTAATGCACTGGCAATAATAGTGGCGATTCTACTGTGGGTAACCAGTCGAAGATTAAAACGTGAGAAACGACTGCCATGGGTTATTAATTTGGTGCGCATAACGGCAGGGATTTTAGTCATTGGTGGTATATTTGGTTTATTTCGTAACGATCCACCAACTTGGATGACAGAGCAAGAGCAGCCAAGTGTGAGCTCGCGAGATGTGGTTGATGCGGTGATGTATACTGCTGCCTATGCAGCCTTAGTCAGTACAATTGATGAACAAATTGAACGAAAAGACTGTGCTGATTGGCAAGATTGTTGGAACGAAATAGGTAATAATTTGGTGGAAGATTTAGTTCAATTGGCCATCCCCAAACCTAAGAAAGTCGAAATGTTAGATGAATTTTTGCTGCAAAGTCAGCCTGGTTTAGATGATATTCAATATCAAGAATTAAAAACAAAATTACATGCAAAATTCGAGTTACTGCAATCTGAAATTGATCAACACGAGGCAGATGAAAAGGCCATTGTTGCTGCCACGCCAAAACCCAAATCGTTTCAGGATTACAGCATTGTCAGATTTTTTAATGATGTCGCTAAAGATTTAGGTTTAGGGTTTGGTTGGGCGGCAGTCTATTTTACTGGAACTATGGTGCTATTTCGTGGGCAAACCATTGGTAAAAAAGTATTTGGTATAAAAGTGATTAAACTCGACGGTAGTCGTTTAAATGTGTGGGAATCCTTTGGTCGTTATGGGGGATATGGCGCTGGTTTTGCCACCGGATTATTGGGATTTTTACAAATTTATTGGGATCCTAACCGACAGGCGATACAAGACAAGATCTCCGAAACCTTGGTGATTAGATTAAAAGCAAAACAATAAGCGACGTTGAATGGCAAATGCATTTTCTAGCATTCTGAATATTTGGTATCCAAAAAAAGACGAATGTAAATGGGTCTTAGCCACCATTTTTGAGACTCAAGGCTCGTCGTATCGTAAGTCTGGCGCGCACATGTTAATCAATGACGTTGGTCAATATTATGGGCTGCTTAGTGGCGGTTGTCTGGAGTCCGATATAATGCTCCAAGCCCGCAGATGTTGGGATAACGACCAAGGTCGTATTGTTGAATACGATATGACCGAAGAACAGGATTTAGCTTGGCAACTAGGTATAGGCTGCGGAGGTTTGGTTAGAATTTTACTGCAACCAATCAGTGAAGATAATCGTTATTTGCAATTGCACAAAGTCTATCATCGTTTGTCAGACAATGGCTTTTGCCTATATTCCCAGGAAATATCCAGTGGTCTACCGAATGTTGAGTACACAGAATTACCTCGCACTGCGCAAGCTAGTGTGGAGAAGGTTGAAAAAAATGGCAGGCTATTGTTACAACAAATCCTAAGACCGCCTATCAACTTATGTATTGTCGGTGCCGGAGTCGATGCCCGTCCCGTTGTTGATATAGCAGCCAAATTAGGCTGGCGTGTTAGGTTAATCGATCCCAGAGCTAGCCATGGAAGAAGTCATTACTTCCCCAGTGCATTCGCGATAATAAAACAACCAATGGCAACGCTAATCGAAAATGCTAATGAAGCAAGTTGGTTGGCGCAAACTGATGCTATCATCATTATGAGCCACAATATTAGTATTGATGCTCAGGCTTTAATATTGTCGTCAAAAAGTTCTGCTAAATATGTTGGTATGTTGGGACCTATTCATCGTACCGAACGGGTATTTGAACAAGCAGGGTTGAAGCGGGAGGATTTTGAGCTTCCGTTTGCGAACCCTATCGGATTGCGCTTAGGTGGAGAATTGCCAGAATCCATCGCCTTGTCTATGATTTCTGAAGTACACAGTTTTATGGCTCAACAAGATGCAAAGTCAATAAGCGGTATTGTGTGAATATTGTCAGTTTAATACTTGCTGCTGGTGAAGCTAAACGTTTTGGTAGCCTAAAACAATTAGCGGTCATTAACGGTCAATCAATGTTGAATACGGCGATAACACAACACAGACTCGCTGGAATAGATAAAATAGTGGTTGTATTAGGTGCCAAAGCGAATCGAATACAACAACAAATTGATCCCTTGGTTGATGTTGTCTTAGCTCCAAATTGGCAATTGGGCATGGGGGAAAGTATTCGAGTTGGTGTGGATTTTATTAAACATCGAAGATATCCAAAGACGAGCAATATCTTAATTGGCTTAGGCGACCAAGTTGCAGTGAAATCAGCGCAGATTTTGAAATTGTGTAATGCGGTGAAATCTAACTCGACATCCATTGTCGCCGCAGACTATGGGGATAATATAGGTGTTCCAGCTTGTTTTCCTGCCCATACTTTCAATGATTTGCTAAATTTAAATAGTACAAATGCTAATTTACAAAAAGGCGCAAAGACGATTCTAAGCGCTTATAGACAAAATGTTGTCACGGTTAACATGCCTGAAGCACAACTTGATATAGATACGACTGAGGACTTGCGTCGCTGGTGCAACTTTTCCTCGCAATAACTTAGGAGCAATAACGTGATTAATTTCAGTGTAAACGGTAAGCAGCAACAAGTGGATGTTGATCCGAATATGCCTCTTTTATGGGTGCTTAGAGATTCTTTAGGGTTAACGGGAAGTAAGTTTGGGTGCGGTATGGCTCAATGCGGCGCTTGCACTGTGCACATTGACGGTCAACCCGTACGTTCCTGCGTTATGCCTATATCAGCTGTTGCAGGTAAGCAAGTTACTACCATCGAAGGATTATCCAATACCGGAGATCACCCAGTGCAAAAAGCCTGGATTGAACACAATGTTCCCCAATGTGGTTATTGTCAATCGGGGCAAATAATGAGTGCAGTTGCATTGTTATCCCAAAACGAAGCGCCTAGTGATGAGGATATCGATAATTACATGCAGGGAAATATATGCCGTTGCGGAACTTACCCGCGAATTAAAGCGGCGATTAAAAGTGTCGCAAAAGGAGCAGATCTTGCTAAAAATGTAGGAGATGACGCATGAGCCATAAAATAGAAAATGTCAGCCGTCGACAGTTTTTAAAAGTGTCAGGGGTGGGGGCAAGTAGTTTTGTCTTGGCGAGTAGTTTAGGCTCTTTTGCTCCGGTTTGGGCGCAACAAAATCAAAATGATGTAGAGCTTAATCTTTTTGTTAGTATACATGCTGACAATAAAGTGGACATCATATGCCACCGCAGTGAAATGGGGCAGGGAGTGCGTACTTCGATTCCCCAAGTTGTGGCGGAAGAATTATGTGCAAAATGGGATCTCGTCTCTGTAGTACAAGGTCAAGCCAACAAGGAATACGGTAGTCAAAATACCGATGGTTCGCGCTCTATTCGGCGATTCTATACAACATTGAGGCAAATGGGAGCCTCTGCTCGAGCCATGCTTGAACAAGCGGCAGCAGATTTATGGAAAGTCGACGTCAATAGCGTGTACGCCGAACAAAGTTATGTGCATCATAAAGACTCAAACCGTAAAGTGAGTTTTGGATACATCGCTGAAGCCGCCGGCAAGCTATCTCCCCCTAATCCTGACTCCTTAACTTTCAAATCTAAAAAAGACTTTAAACTCATTGGTAAACCTGTTACAGGGATAGATTCAACCGAAATAGTCAGTGGTCAGGCTGAATTTGGACAAGACATTCGTTTGCAATCAATGGTGTATGCCAGTATTGAACGAGCGAAAGTGTTAGGGGCGAAAGTAACCTCTTATGATGCTGATGCGGCCAAGTCCGTAAAAGGGGTTATCGATACCTTTAAAATGCCTGAACAGCCAATGCCAGTTGTGTTCCATCCCATGAATGGTGTGGCTGTGATTGCCAATAATACTTGGTCAGCGTTACAAGGCCGAAAAGCGCTCAATATTGATTGGGAGCTAGGTGACAATAGTCAACACAATACTCAGGAATATATCGCTGATCTAAAAGCCAATATAGTGAATAAAGGTAACCCCATCCGCGTGGAAGGAGACGTTTACTCTGACTTGGATCAGGCTACGGATACTCACAGTGCTACTTACAGTGTGCCTTACCTTTCCCAGGCGCCCATGGAGCCCTCAGCCGCTACTGCTGTGGTCAAAGATGGTAAGTGTGAAATTTGGGCGTGTACACAATCTCCCCAGGTGACTCAGCAAAATGTTGCCCAAGCCCTTGGTATCGAGCCTGAAAATGTCACTGTCAACGTGACGTTTTTAGGAGGGGCATTTGGTAGAAAAGCAAAACCTGATTTTTCCATAGAAGCGGCTTTGTTAGCAAAGCAACTCAAGCGACCTGTAAAAGTTGTTTGGAGTCGTGAAGATGACATTCAACAGGGCTTTTATCACGCAGTCAGCGTACTACATGTAGCTGCCGCGATGGATGCCAAAAAACAGGTAACCTCTTGGCTGCAACGCACTGCTTTCCCGAGCATAAGCTGGACATTTACTGGCACTGTGGATGAACCCCAAACGGGCGAACTTTCCCTTGGATTTGGTGATGTGCCATTTAATATCCAAAATTTATCTTGTGAAACCCATAAGGCAACTGGCCATATTCGAATCGGGTGGATGCGTTCAGTAAGTAATATTCAACACAGTTTTGCCATAGGCTCTTTTGTCGATGAATTAGCGAGCAAGGCCGGTATATCGACCCATAAAATGTGGCATCAGTTGTTGGGTGAAGATCGCTTGCTTAATCCAAAAACGGATGATTTTGATTATCAAAACTACGGTGAACCCCTGGAAGTGTTTCCCGTGGATATTAAGCGAATAAAAAAGGCACTGGATTTAGTTGTTGAAAAATCTGGTGCAAATCAGCCAACTCAAGAAAATGAAGGATGGGGGATTTGTGTCCACCGTAGTTTTGTCAGTTATTGCGCGGTAGCGACAAAAGTAAAGGTAGTGGATAACAAAGTAACGGTTTTAGAAGTTCACTCGGCTATCGATGCTGGTACTGTTGTCAACCCAGATCGTGTTCGTTCCCAACAGGAAGGCTCAATGATCTTCGGCTTATCTTTAGCCCTGTTAGGCGAGATTTCGGTAAAAGATGGTGCAGTCGAACAATCAAACTTCCATGACTATCAAGTGTTGCGGATGCACCAGTGCCCTAAAATAGAAACCTATATTATTGAATCAGACGCTCCTCCAGGTGGGGTAGGTGAACCAGGTACCCCACCAGTTGCGCCAAGTTTGGCCAATGCCATATACCATGCCAGCGGAAAACGTATTCGAGACTTACCCATTAAAAATCATATGGCGGTGTAAAAACACATTTAGTGTTTTAAACGTGTGATTTAGGGCGAGTATAACGTGAGTGATTGTCAAATATCATCGACAATCACTCACTCTGTTGTCCTACTTAAATAGTCATTTAAAATGAAACCTCCATTTCAATTTACATATACCTGAGTTAAACATGACAAGGCTATATCCAGAATACGATAAATGTTAAGGTGTTGAGTGAATCATTTGATTATTACCTTGCTGCCCAGCAGGAAAATTTAACACCTGTCGAAGGAAGTGTTGACGAATGTTGATTTCTCACCAATATAATTTCATTTTTATTCATATTTATAAAACCGCTGGTACGTCAATTATGAACGAGTTCGTACCTCATTCTCGACTCATTGATCGGTTGGCTTATCAAAATACCTTATCCAGACTGATATTTGGCCAGATTAACAATCTAATGGGGTGGAGCGATGATGGTATGAAGCAGTTTACCGGTCATCACAAGCACGCTAAAGCCCATGAAGTTGAAGATAAAATGGGAACTAAGGCATTTTCCTCATATTATAAATTCTCGTTTGTGAGGAATCCTTTTGATCTTATTGTCAGCAAGTACTTTTATATTTTGCAATCTAAAAAGCATGTTTCACACAAAAAGGTGTTGAATATGAGCTTTCTCGATTTTTTAAAATGGCACTTATCCAAAAAGCCGCCTCTTCAAATCGATTTTCTAATGAACCAACATAGAGATAGAAAGCTAGTTGACTATATTGGTCGGTTTGAAAACCTTACTGAAGATACTAGCAAGATTAAGAAAAACCTTGGCTTGGAGGTTTCAAACGGGATAGAACATAGAAACCCTTCATTGAATCGTAAAAGTAAAAATTATCAGGACTACTATGATGATGAAAGTAAATCCCTTGTATCAAATTACTTTCAATTGGATTTAGAATTGTTAGGTTATAATTATGATGGCGCCCAAGGCGATATGAAATTGATTACTCAATACTAAATACAGGTATGTAGTAAGAAAAATGATAGGGAGAACTTGCCTTTATAAAAGCAAATAAATGTCCAAAGAGATGTATTAACTGCACTCAGTCTCTTTTATTTGTTAACAATGACCTTATAACTTAACAATGACAGTCAAGCCATCTTTTAAATCAAGTATCATTGTAATCAGTTTTTTCATTGGTTTTTTATGGTGCATCAAATCATTTGAGTTACTATTTCATGTTGATCTTGGGTGGTTAGGAGTATATCCACACAGTATTCGAGGTTTATTGGGAATATTAACCGCTCCCTTAATTCATGGCTCAGTAGAACACCTTTTTAATAATACCTTGTCTTTATTGATCCTTGGCGTTTTTATCGTTTATGGATACCCGCGATCACGATGGCGAGTCATACTCTTTGTTTGGATTTGTTCAGGTATAGGCGTTTGGCTATTTGCTAGAGATGCTTACCATCTTGGCGCCAGTGGCTTAACCCACGGCTTGTTTTTCTTTTTGTTCGTTGTAAGCTTATTTCGGCGTGATAAAAGTTCCATCGCGATCATGATGGCTGCATTTTTTTTGTATGGTGGCATGACCATGACAATTTTCCCACGACAAGAAAGTATATCTTTTGAATACCATCTATTTGGCGCTATATCTGGCACTATTGCAGCGCTTTTATGGCATAAAGTCGACCCTAAAGCGGCAATAAAACGTTATGAATGGGAAGAGCCAGAATCTCCTGACGACCCTTTTATTGGTGATCAGTGGTTATATTCCAATGAATCTAATCTAAATCCCACTGAAAATGGCTCTGAATTAAATAACAGCGACGATAATAGTAAAGTCGATAGCCAACAAATAACAATATTACCGACTCGAAAGGAGAAAGACTGAATGTCTGAGCACAATAAGATGCAAGTGTTATTAAGAGTTCGTTATGCTGAATGTGACGCGCAACAAGTGGTATTTAATAGTCGGTATGCGGAATATGTAGACTTAGCTGCCACTGAATTTATGCGAGCTGTGTTGGGCGGTTTTGATAAGTTGCTGGAACAGGGGTTAGATAACCAAGTAGTTAATCTCAATATTAGTTGGCAAGGCCCAGCAAAATTTGATGATGTAATTAGCATGGACGTATTTGTTTCAAAAGTTGGTACTTCTTCATTTACCTTGGATGTAGAGATGTTTCATCAAACCACTAAACAAGCCATATGCACTGCACAGGTAATTTATGTCATGGTGGACGCCAAGACATTTAAAAAGGTTGAAATAAACCAAAAGTTGAAACATATATTACTAGCGGGCGCTCCTGACGCTAGCGTTAATCTTGCTGGTACTTTTGCCCCTTGAGTGGTGGTAGAACCTAATGGATGATAGCTAATAAGGTACCCTGAAAAAGCATAAAAAAACGCCGGTGAATGTTTGTTCACCGGCGTTTATCTTGGTTGACTTTTTTGCTAGCGGTTATCTAGTTAGGCAACCGATCCAGGTTTAGTGGCTGCGGCAGCCGAACTATTCGCAGTATTGGCCATAGACGCTGTTTTACCTGAAACTTTTAAACCAGCGCGCTTTTCAGCAGCGAGTGCTTTAATTTCAATTTCATTAAAATCCGTTTCAATTGCTTTAGGCTTTGCCATAGGATGAGACACAGGTGCTTTGGTTACCGTCACCTTTGGTCTTTTGGCTGCCTTTGGCTTTTTCGCAATTTCTTCAACCTTTTCAGGTTGTTCAGTGATTGCGTTTGAATCGGCAGTTTTAGGCGCTTCAGCTACAGGCTCAACGACAGTTTCTACTGCAGGCTTTTCATCGACTTCTTGCTCAACCGGCGTGTTAACGACAGTAGGGGAAGGAGTGGCGTCTGCAACTTTAGCTGTCTCTTCAGTAGTTGCAACATCAGCATTATCTGCATCCAACTGAATCTCTACTTGCTCAGGTTGAGCTGCCTTAGCTTTTGCTGGCTTAGCAGCTTTAACCGGTTCCTTTGGTTCAGTTGTCGTCTCAGTATTGACTATCACTTCGTCCTGTTTAGCCTCTGCATTTGCACTCTCATCTACAGTGGTAGACTCAGCCACATTTTCGTCGGCTTTCTTAGTACGTCTTCTCGCACGAGGTTTTGCTTTAGGTTTTTCTGCTTTTACCTCTTCATTAGCATCAGTGGCTTGCACACCAGGAGTATCGTGTGATTCAAACTTAAGTTCATCTTGAGCTAATTGTTCATTAGCCTTTTCAGTTGAATCAGTTGCATTGCCTTCTTCTGCCCCAGAACCTTCTTTTCTGCGCTTTTGACCTGCAGCACGAATATGTCGAGGAGAACGTCTGCTTCTGCTGCGCTCTGCTTGTCCTTCGTCTTTAGACTCGGTACTTACTGTTTCGGTTGCTGCTGTTTGGTTTTCAGTGGTTTGAGTTGCATTATTCAACTCGTCATTTTTGGTTTCTTCGCTTTGAACCTTATCGTTTTTAACTTCTTCAACCTTGGTTTTTGGTTGCGGAGTTTTCGTGACTTCAGTTTGAGCTTGAGTGACTACATTGGCATTTTCACCTTTGTCACCACGCACATTTCGACGGGTATCGCGTCTTTTTCTGCGTTCTGCAACTTTCTCATTTTTACGCTCGGGTTGGTTTTCAACCGATGCGTTCTCTTTAGTCGTTTGATTTGCATTAGGATCTTGCGTTTTATTACGATTATCACGACGCTGCTTAGGCTTCTTATCGCGTTTTTGCTCAGGCTTATCAGCTTGGCTTTTCTCAGTCCGTGTTGTCTTTTCTCTGCGTTCTGATGCTTTTGGTTTGCGATTGCCTGAACGCTCGTTGCGATTACGAGTATTCCGTTGTGGGCGTTTATTTTGTGAACTACTGGTTTCCTTTTTCGGCGCAGGCTCTGGTTCGCTTGCAAACAGAGTAGATAACCATTTAGAGACTTTAGTCAACAATGACGCTTCTTCAGTTTTCGTGGCTACCGGAGCTTGCTGTGGCGCAGATAAACCTTGTAACACAGGTTGCTCTTTTGGCTTGATTTCTTGAGTAGGATTATCAACCTCAGCAGACTGTGTATCCATCAACTCAATGTTATAGCTCGCTTCAGTGACAGTATCGTCCGGTCGTCTACGAGCAACATGGTAATGAGGCGTTTGTAAATTTGGATTTGGAATAATCAACAAATTTACCCCATGACGTTTTTCAATAGATTGGATTGAACGTCTTTTTTCGTTTAACAAGTAAGTAGCAACATTAACGGGTAATTGTGCTTCTATTTGCCCGGTGTTGTCTTTAATACTTTCTTCTTCCATTATGCGAAGAACTGATAATGCTAAAGATTCAGTACCACGAATGTTACCGTGGCCACTACAGCGAGGACATACAATATGAGCTGACTCACCCAGTGAAGGACGTAACCTTTGACGTGACATTTCTAACAAACCAAATCGAGAAATACGTCCCAATTGGATTCTAGCTCGGTCATGTTTGACTGCATCTTTAAGGCGATTTTCAACTTCACGCTGATGGCGCACTGGCGTCATATCAATAAAATCGATTACGACAAGGCCACCGGCATCTCGTAATCTCAATTGACGTGCAATTTCATCGGCGGCTTCAAGGTTAGTATTAAATGCCGTTTCTTCAATATCACCGCCTTTTGTTGCCCGGGCAGAGTTGATATCAATGGAAATCATTGCTTCAGTAGGATCAATGACTATTGAACCACCAGAGGGGAGGCGTACTTCACGTTGAAATGCAGATTCAATTTGAGTTTCAATCTGATAATGACTGAAAAGCGGTACATCACCTTTGTATTGTTTTACTCGGCTTGCGAAGTCAGGTCTTACTAATTGAATATGCTGCAGAGCTTTTTCATAAACCTCTACACTATCAATGAGGATTTCACCGACATCACGACGCAAATAATCACGTATAGCTCTGACAATGACGTTACTTTCCTGGTGAATAAGGAAAGGAGCTGGCTTAGTTTCAGACGCTTCTGAAATTGCGTTCCAATGACGAATTAGCACATTTAAATCATGCTCTAATTCTTCAAATGATTTACCAACGCCTGCCGTTCTGACGATTAACCCCATGCCTTCAGGCAATTCGAGTTTGTTTAAGGATTGTTTTAAATCGGTACGCTCATCACCTTCAATTCGGCGAGAAATGCCACCTGCACGAGGATTATTCGGCATTAAAACTAGGTAACTTCCAGCCAAACTAATAAAAGTCGTAAGGGCAGCGCCTTTTTGACCGCGCTCTTCCTTATCAATTTGGATAATAACTTCTTGGCCTTCTTTAATCACATCTTTGATGCTAGGGCGGCCATCAAACTTATAACCTTTAGGGAAATAAGTTTTCGCTATTTCTTTAAGGGGTAAGAAACCATGTCGGTCTGCACCGTAATCAACAAACGCAGCTTCTAAACTGGGTTCAACACGGGTAATAGTTCCTTTGTAAATATTGGCTTTTTTTTGCTCGTGTCCAGGGCTTTCGATATCAAGATCATAAAGCTTTTGTCCATCGACCAATGCAACACGCAACTCTTCTTGTTGAGTAGCGTTGATTAACATTCTTTTCATTGTATAAGACTCGGTTTTAGTACCGAATGCGGAATAATGTAGAACTGAAAAACGTGGCTTGCAAGCTGCACCAAGCTGAAATTACCTTCAGTCTCACGACTGTAAAAAACAGATCTTGTGCGCGTTTAGATGTGCCAAGGATTAACCTTAAGCATATGATTTCATTAGGGAAGTGAATTATTACGTGTGGTAATTTTTACTTCAGACCCTTGGGTGAAACGCCTCACCCCAATAAATTTTTTGTCTATCTTTCAAACTGACGTGATGTTAAACAAAACACATCAGTTTGTTGCCAAATTCAATTCTTACTATTCTGCGATTGGTACTTTTTTATTGTATATCGCATGATGATTTGTAAATTTGCTTGCCCAACCAATCGAAAAAATACTCACTTCGACAGCGGCAATGCATCATTGTGTGTTACGAAATTTATTTCGTTGATGCCATACAAATTCTAATTTTCATCGCATTATTTACTGCTTTGCAACAGCAAAGCCAGCTAAACGGTCGGATTATCACATTAAAACTAACACTCTGGCAAGCAAATAAAAATTATAAAGCTAATTTAAATATTTAAGTTAGAATAGCCCTTTGGGCCACAGAACTTTCGTTGATAAATGAAAACGTCTAAACACTTGGCTTTTAACTTAATTTTGCATTCAAATGCGTTTAACCCAACACTAAATCCAATTAGTAAAACTCTACAGGCTCGTTAATGACCGATTCAAACTTCAATAAAGTACAATTTTTAGCCATCGACTCTGACCATGAAGGCCAAAGAATTGATAATTATTTACGTACAATATTGAAGGGCGTACCAAAAAGTATGATTTATCGGATTTTACGTAAAGGTGAAGTTAGGGTTAATAAAAAGCGTATTAAGCCAGAATACAAATTAGTGAGTGGTGATGAAATTCGCCTGCCGCCTATTCGCGTGTCTGAATCCAGCCAACAAGCACCCTCCACTAAACTAGATAAAGTGGCCACTTTAGAATCTCACATTTTATTTGAAGATGATGTATTAATTGTGGTTAATAAACCCTCAGGCATGGCTGTACATGGAGGCAGTGGTTTGAGTTTTGGCGTAATTGAAGCTTTACGTGCACTGCGTCCCACAGCAAAGTTTCTCGAGTTAGTGCATCGTTTAGACAGGGATACCTCAGGTTGTTTGCTGATCGCTAAAAAACGTTCAGCGCTAAAGCACTTGCACGAACAATTACGTAACAAGACCATGGACAAACGCTATCAAGCACTAGTTGATGGACATTGGCCTGAAAACCGCTTTAAAGTAAAAGCTCCATTATTAAAAAACATCGTTAAATCTGGTGAGCGCATAGTCACTGTCTCTGCGGAGGGTAAAGAATCTGAAACGCGCTTTCGGATCCTTGAATCCTTTGCCCAAGCGACTTTAGTGGAAGCCTCTCCAATTACCGGGCGGACCCATCAAATTCGAGTGCACTGTCAGCATGCAGGACATCCCATTGCCGGAGACAGTAAATATAAAGATGAAGATTTTAATCATTACATGGCAAAACAAGGATTAAATCGGTTATTTTTGCATGCCTATCGAATTTTATACGTGCATCCGGTGACGGGAAAGCAAATGAGCCATACCGCAAATTTGGATAATTCATTGAATCAGACACTCAAGGCGTTAAGAAAACTTCAGGCCTAATATTCTTTGTTAGCTCAACACGTCAAACTTAAACTCAGCCAATACATCACAAAGGGCAATAAGAGGTAAGCCAACTAAACTATTTGGATCTCGCCCCTGTAATTGGCTGAACAAACTAATTCCCAAACCTTCACATTTAAAACTGCCTGCGCAATCTAATGGACTTTCTTTGGCAATATAGTTTTCTATTTGTTGATCGGTTAAGTTGCGGAAACAGACAGTGTACTCTTCCACCAAGGATATACATTTATTGCTATTTGCATCGACCACACTTAACCCCGTATAAAAGACGACTTCTTTACCACTGCATTGTTGCAACTGCATTTTGGCGTTTTGAGGGGTTCCAGGTTTGCCTAGTATATCGTTATGTAAACTGGCTGTTTGATCAGAGCCTATTATCAAACCACTTTTATAGTGACGCGCCACGTCTTTTGATTTTGCCTCTGCCAGTCTTAATGCCATGTCTTTAGCTGACTCGTTTAAACGTCGGCTTTCAACAACGTTGGGTTTATGACAAATGAAATCGAGTTGCAGTTTATCGAGTAGGGCTTTACGATATTTAGAAGTGGAAGCAAGAACTATTTTCACAATTTTCCGTTAAGTTAATAAAAAGTCTTCATTATTATTAGGGAATAGGGGGCTTTTGGCTATATTTTCCTTTGACTAACGGCTTCAGTATCTATATTATGCGCGCCCTATGCAGAAAGTGAAATTGCCCAAGTTTATCGAACCAGTCAAAAGTGCTACAAAACGCTCTGATTATAAGGGTGTGATGATGACTTCTGACATGGCGCGTTTTCTTAGTGCAGTGGCCACCGCTGCTGATACTGTTGAAGCTGAAGTAAGATTCGATAAAGACGAGCAGGGTCTGAATTTTTTTCAAGGACAACTATCAACATCAGTGGAGCTTGTCTGTCAGAGATGTAATGAGCAATTTGCTCATTCAATTCACACATCATTTTGTTTTAGTCCGGTGAAACGGAAAGCAGTTGAAACAGATGATGAAGTTGAATTGCCGGACATTTACGAACCGGTAGAGGTCAATGACCATGGAGAAATCAATCTACTGCAATTGTTCGAGGATGAACTAATATTGTCTTTGCCCATTGTCGCCCTTCATGCAGAGGAGGATTGCAATATCAAGCGGGATGAAATGCAGTTTGGTAAGATTGAACCGGCCGATGAACGTCCAAACCCTTTCGCGGTTTTGAAAGAACTTAAGCGAGACTAGGAGTAATGTAATGGCTGTACAAAAGAACAAGAAAACTCGTTCAAAGCGTGGTATGCGTCGTGCACACGATTCTTTGACTGGAGCGACTTTGTCTGTAGATTCAACTTCAGGTGAGACGCATCTTCGTCATCACGTGACTGTTGACGGTTACTACAAAGGCAAAAAAGTTATCGCTGACTAGCAATGACTTTTAGCCGTCTAACCATTGCGTTAGATATTATGGGGGGCGACAACGGCCCCCATGTAACTCTTCCTGCAGCGATAAAAGCACTGCACGAAATCCCACACCTATATTTTATACTTTGCGGTGATGAACAAATCATTTCAAAGGTAGTCAGTAGACAACCCTTATCCATTCAAGAGCGCGTAGAGATCCAACATTGTTCAGAACATGTTGCCATGGATGAAAGGCCGAGTTCTGCCCTGCGCAATAAAAAAGATTCTTCCATGCGTCGTGCTTTAGAGCGCGTAGAGTGTGGTGATGCTGATGCGTGCGTGAGTGCCGGAAACACCGGAGCGCTGTTGGCGATAGCTTATCATGTCCTAAAAACGTTACCGGGTATTGACCGTCCCGCCCTCGTATCTGCATTACCTACCGATGATCATCACAAACTGTTTCTGTTAGATTTAGGGGCAAACGTGAATTGTGATTCAGAAACCTTGTTTCAATATGCGGTAATGGGTTCGGTTTTAGCTGAAGAGGTGGCAGGGGTGACTCATCCACGAGTGGCGTTACTCAACGTCGGAGAGGAACAAATCAAAGGCAATGACCAAGTCAAATTTACCGCGCAACTGTTACAGCAAGCTAAAGGAATAAACTATACTGGTTTCGTTGAAGGTAATGACATCTTTACTAATTGCGCTGATGTGGTGGTTGCTGATGGATTTGTGGGTAATATTGCCTTAAAAGCCTGTGAAGGTCTTGCCACATTAGTTTTAGAAGAGGCAAAGCGGGTTTCAAACGAAAATTGGTTGACGAAATTATTGGCGAAAATAGCGTTGCCATTGTTAAGAAAGATTTATCGAAGGGTGAACCCCGACCAGTATAATGGCGCGAGTCTGATAGGATTGCGCGGAATTGTGGTCAAGAGCCATGGTAATGCTTCTTCAGATGCTTTCTTATTTGCAATTAGGGAAGCGGAACAAGAAGTACAACGACAAGTTCCGAAAAAAATAAAAGATAAAATTGAATCCGTTTTAATGGAGCGCTCTTAAAATATGTACTCAAAAATAATAGGTACTGGAAGTTATTACCCTGCAGAAGTCCGTAGCAACGCAGATCTAGAACAAATGGTTGATACGACTGATGAATGGATAACAGATCGAACGGGAATTAAAGAAAGAAGAATTATTGGCGCAGATGAAACTGCTGCCACTATGGGATACGAAGCGTCTCTAAAAGCCATTGAAGCAGCCGGTATAGATAAAAAGTCTATTGATATGATTGTATGTGCTACTACAAGTGGCCGATACGCGCTGCCCAGCACGGCCTGTGAAATTCAAAAAGCGTTAGAAATTGACGGTATACCCGCGTTTGATGTTGCCGCCGCTTGTGCTGGTTATTGCTATGCATTAAGTGTGGCAGATCAATATATAAAAACCGGCATGGTGAAGCGAATTTTAGTTATTGGCACAGATTGTTTATCTAAAATGATCAATCCTGAAGATCGCTCAATGGTTATTCTATTTGGTGATGCTGCCGGTGCAACGCTTCTTGAAGCAAGTGAAGAGCCTGGTATTTTGTCGACTCATATAAATGCTGCTGGATCCTACGGAGACTTGTTACAAATTGGTCACGTTGAGCATGGTAATGAGCAATCGGTACATGAAAACTGGGGCAGCATGAAAGGAAACGAAGTCTTTAAAGTGGCAGTGACTAAACTCAGTGAAGTTGTAGAGCTGACTTTAAAAGCAAATAACATGCAAAAATCAGATTTAGATTGGTTGGTTCCTCATCAAGCAAACTTTCGCATTATCAAAGCAACCGCCAAAAAGTTAGAAATGTCTTTGGACCAAGTTGTTCTAACCTTAGAAGATTATGGTAATACATCGGCTGCAACTGTGCCCACAGCACTCGATAAAGCAATAAGAGATGGACGTATTCAACGTGGCCAAAACTTGTTGTTAGAAGCATTCGGCGGCGGATTTGCTTGGGCGGCAGCCCTCGTTAAATACTAATTTCTTTTTGTTTACAGTTACCCAAGGTATGATTTATGACTAAACAAGCTTTTGTGTTTCCCGGTCAGGGATCTCAAACAGTTGGAATGTTAGCCGATCTGGCTGCGAATTATCCACAAATTCAGACGACATTTAGCGAAGCCTCAGAAGCGTTGGGCTATGATTTGTGGGATTTAGTGCAAAATGATGAAAATCAGCAACTCAATCAAACTCACATCACTCAACCAGCGCTATTAACCGCAAGTGTAGCGATTTATCGATTACTTTTAGACTTAGGTTGTGACAAACCAGATTATATGGCTGGTCATAGTCTCGGTGAGTATTCTGCTTTAGTTTGTGCAGAGGTTATCAGCTTAAAAGAGGCGGTAAAATTGGTTGAAGCAAGAGGCCAATTTATGCAACAAGCTGTGCCTGCAGGTGAGGGGGCAATGTATGCAATTATTGGCTTGGCAGATGACCTGATTTTAGCTGCTTGTGAAAAAGCGCAGCAACAAACAAGTGAAGTTGTCTCAGCGGTTAATTTTAATTCTCCAGGGCAAGTTGTGATTGCAGGAACCACCGAAGCAGCTAAAGTAGCAGCAGAGTTGTGTAAAGAAGGGGGGGCAAAACGCGCACTGCCGTTACCCGTGAGTGTGCCTTCTCACTGTGCATTAATGAAGCCCGCAGCCGAAAAGTTATCAGCTTTAATAGAATCTATTACTTTTGCTGAACCCAGTGTTACTGTTGTAAATAACGTTGATGTTAAGTCTGCTAAAGATGCAGATAGTATTAAAGATGCGTTGGTGCGACAACTTTATTGTCCAGTTAGATGGACTGAAACAATTGAATATCTTGCTAGCCAGAACGTTGAAAAAATGTACGAAGTAGGGCCGGGTAAAGTACTTGTCGGTCTTATTAAACGGATCAATAAAACAATTGAAACAGACTCTTTAAACACAGTGGAATCAGTCCAAAAATTACTGTAATAAGGTATTATAATGAACGATTTAAATGGAAAAGTTGCTCTGGTAACTGGCGCTAGTCGAGGTATCGGAAGAGCTATCGCTGAGTCATTAGCGGAACAAGGGGCTGTCGTCATTGGAACGGCCACTTCTGATAAAGGCGCTGAGTCTATAACAGATTATCTTTCTAAATTCGGCGGTCAAGGTTTAACCTTAAATGTCACTGATCAGAGCTCACTTGATGAAGTATTGACTAAAATTAAAGAAAATCATGGCGAAATTGATATTTTAGTTAATAATGCAGGTGTCACTCGCGATAATTTGCTGATGCGAATGAAAGATCAAGAATGGGAAGATATTCTAAATACCAACTTAACACCAATTTTTAAACTGACTAAAGCCGTTTTACGTGGCATGATGAAAAAACGTAGTGGTAGAATTGTTAATATAGGCTCGGTGGTTGGCACAACAGGTAACCCAGGACAAGCCAATTATGCGGCAGCCAAAGCTGGGGTGATAGGTTTTAGTAAATCTACAGCCCGTGAAGTTGCTTCAAGAGGCATCACCGTAAATGTGGTTGCGCCTGGTTTTATTGATACAGATATGACAAAGTCATTGACTGACGAGCAAAAAGAAGCCATTTTCAAAGATATTCCAGCTAACAGGTTAGGCTTACCAAAAGAGATTGCCGCGGCTGTTAGCTTCTTAGTAAGTGATAATGCTGCTTACATTACGGGTGAAACTATCCATGTAAACGGCGGTATGTATATGGGATGATAAACGTATTTAACAGTCATACCTTTTAAGGTTGATCGTTAATATATTGTTTATTAGACTAATTTGATTCGGTGGTTTGACCAGATGAAAAGTTAATTGTCTTACTTGCAAGACAGTGGCTAGCTGAATAAACTACCGGAAATTTAAACTCTAGCTACTTATAGGGAAAACTAGAATCATGAGTAACATCGAAGAACGCGTTAAAAAAATCATCGTCGAGCAATTGGGCGTTAAAGAAGAAGAAGTAAAAGCTGAAGCGTCATTTGTTGATGATTTGGGAGCAGATTCACTAGATACTGTTGAATTAGTAATGGCTTTGGAAGAAGAATTTGATACTGAAATTCCAGATGAAGAAGCTGAAAAAATTACTACAGTTCAGTCTGCAATAGACTACGTTAACGCAAATAAAGACGCGTAAGATACTCCTATAAACGGCTCTATCTGAGCCGTTTTCTTCTTTATACATAAAATAATAAACTTTATGCGGAGGCCTATGTGTCTAAACGTCGCGTAGTAGTAACGGGTCTTGGCATGCTGACCCCCTTAGGTGGTGACACCAATTCAACTTGGGAAGGCATTTTACAAGGTAAAAGTGGAATAGGTCCTATTACATCCTTTGATGCATCTGCTTTCAGTACTCGTTTTGCCGGGGAAATTCAAGATTTTGATGTGGAACGTTACATCCCCAAAAAAGAAACTAAAAAGATGGACCGTTTTATTCAATTAGGAATAGCCGCGGGAAAACAAGCACTTGCCGACTCAAAATTAGAAATTACAGCTGAAAATGCGAAACGAGTAGGCGTGGCTATTGGTTCTGGCATTGGTGGTTTAGGACTTATTGAAGAAAACCACAAAAAAATGTTAGCCGGTGGTCCAAGAAAACTCACACCATTTTTTGTTCCTGCCACTATTACTAATATGATTTCAGGCTTTTTATCTATTTTTGAAGGTTTGAAAGGCCCTAACTTAAATATTGTTACTGCTTGTACAACTGGCGTTCATAATATTGGTATTGCTGCTCGCACTATAGCGTATGGTGACGCTGATGCCATGTTAGCTGGCGGTGCTGAATCTTCCATTTCGCCGCTGGGAGTAGGTGGATTTGCAGCAGCAAGAGCTTTGTCGACACGCAACGAAGACCCAACTAAGGCAAGCCGTCCTTGGGATAAAGACCGAGACGGATTTGTAATGGGCGAGGGTGCTGGGGTTGTGATGCTCGAAGAATATGAGCAGGCAGTAGCCAGAGGGGCAACGATTTACGCCGAATTAGTGGGTTTTGGTATGAGTGGTGATGCATATCATATGACCTCACCCCCTCCTGATGGTGAAGGCGCTGCCGCGGCCATGGAAAATGCACTTAATGATGCTGATCTGCCAGCAAGTGAGATTGGCTATATCAATGCTCATGGCACTTCTACTCCCGCCGGAGACAAGGCGGAAGTGGCAGCGGTTAAACGTATATTTGGTGCTGCGGCTGAAAAAGTGTTGGTGAGTTCGACTAAATCGATGACAGGTCATTTGCTTGGTGCTGCAGGTTCAGTTGAAGGCATTTTCACGTTATTAGCGCTGCGAGATCAAGTAGCACCACCGACTATTAATCTGGATAATCCAGGTGAAGGGTGCGATTTAGACTTTGTTGCCAATTCTGCTCGAAAAGTCAGCATGGAATACGCACTTTGTAATTCCTTTGGATTTGGTGGTACTAATGGTTCTTTGTTATTTAAAAGAATCTAGACACAATTTAAATTGAATTATTGCTTAGCACATTCAATCGTTTAAGATGAAGCCCAGTTCTATCTGGGCTTTTTTGTTGGTAAAAAATGATTATCGAACTTTCCTCAAATGACCGTTTATTAAGTAATGATAGGATCAGCTCCTACGGAGACGGTTGTTTTACTACTATGTGTGTTAATCACAAAAAAATAGAACTATTAACGGCGCACATAGGCAGACTAAAGGCTGGATGCCATCGATTAAAAATTGATTTTGAACAATGGCAAGAGTTACGGGAAAGGCTACAGGAAATTGCCCTTAAACATGAAAAGCATGTCATTAAGGTCGTTGTCTCACGAGGTTTTGGGGGCAGAGGTTATGGTACTGCAGGTGTAAACACTCCCCATTGTTATATCAGCCTGTCTGAAATACCTCAGCAGTACGCAAGTTTGACCCGTACAGGACTGACGTTAGGTCTTAGTAGTATACAACTGGCTAAACAACCTTTGTTAGCTGGAATAAAACATTTAAATCGATTGGAACAAGTTCTAATTAAGCATGAAATGCAAAACATGGATGTCGATGACGTTATTGTATGTGATACTGACTCGAACATCATAGAATGTAGTGCGGCTAATCTGTTTTGGCGAAAAGGAAATCAGTGGTTCACCCCCAACCTCGATAATAGTGGCGTTAGCGGGGTTATGCGTAACTATATTGTTGAAGTGTTCGAGCGTCATAAGGTGCCTTTAGTGGTCGCAGAGTTTAAAATTTCGTCTTTACTTGATAGCGACGAAGCATTTGTCTGCAATAGCTTAATGAAAGTCATAAATGTGAAATCATTCGATGTCAACGGCCAACAAATGTCATTGAATAGCACTGAAAATGTATTTCCTGATTGGTTCAGTGCAAAGCAATTCGAGGTAGTGTTAAATGAGTAGGTGGTTAAAGCTTTTATTAGCGACCATAGTGTTATGTTTTGCGGTAATGATTGTTTTGGTCTATCAGATTAATACAGCCTTTAACAGTCCCCTGAACATAGTAGGCAGCCAAACGTTAGTGGTTGAAAAAGGACAATACGCCCATTCTGTGATCAATAAGCTATATGAACGTTCAATTATCAAACACCCGGTATTAATAAAAGCAGCGTTAAAACTCGAACCTGAGCTCAGCCAAATAAAAGCGGGTACCTACGAGTTAAGTTTGGGCATGAGTGCTCGGAACATGTTCGATAAACTGGCTAGAGGGTTAGAAAAAACCTATCAAATTAGTTTAATTGAAGGCTTACGCTGGCAAGATTGGATTGTACAATTAAACAATCACCCGAATTTAATTAAGTCTGCAAAAACCCACGAGCAATGGTTGCAAATGTTAGATCCTGAATTGCCAGGTCAATCTTTGGAAGGTTGGTTGTTAGCCGATACCTATCATTTTACCAGTGGAACCAAAGTCGAAGATATTGTGAAAACAGCCCATGTGGCCCTCAAGAGTTATCTAACAGAAGCTTGGCACTCTAGACAATCTGAATTGCCATATAGTAGCCCCTACGAGGCGTTGATTATGGCCTCTATCGTAGAAAAAGAGACAGGTGTGCCCATTGAGCGTCCACGAATAGCTGCTGTGTTTGTCAATCGGCTGAATCGAGGAATGCGTTTGCAGACAGACCCTACTGTAATTTATGGGATGGGTGAAGCATTTGATGGTAATATCCGGCGTAAAGATCTGAGGCAAGCTACTCCATACAATACATATGTCATCAAAGGATTACCTCCAACACCCATAGCAATGCCTAGCAAATTAAGTATTGATGCGGTAATGCATCCATTATATACAGAAGAATTCTATTTCGTTTCCAAAGGAGATGGCACCCATTACTTCTCTGAAACGTTACAAGAGCACAACCGAGCCGTACGGCAATATCAACTAAAAAGAAGTAAAAGTAACTAATTACATGTCTGGTAAATTTATTGTTATTGAAGGATTAGAAGGCGCAGGTAAAAGTAGCGCTATCGCCACAATTAAAACTCAACTCGAGGAATCGGGTTTGACGGTAATTTGTACCCGTGAACCTGGTGGAACGCCAATGGCGGAATCCATTAGAGAGTGTGTAAAGCATCCATGGCAGGAAAAGGTCACTATAGAGGCGGAGTTGCTCCTGATGTATGCAGCGCGTGTCCAGTTACTGGAAAATGTTATTAAACCCAACTTATCGCAAGGACACTGGGTAATTGGCGATCGTCATGATTTATCCTCACAAGCCTATCAAGGCGGTGGGCGAGGGATTTCAAGGCATAAGATGTCCACATTAAGTCAACTGTCATTAAATGGTTTCAAACCTGACTTTACTTTGTATATGGACGTTGATCCCAAAGAAGGACTAAAAAGAGCGAGGGGCAGAGGGGAGTTGGATAGAATAGAGTTAGAAGATATTTCTTTTTTTGAGCGCACCCGAGCACGTTATTTACAATTATGTGAACAAGACAACAGCATAGTGACCATCAATACCATGCAACAAATTGAAAAAGTACACATGGATATTAAAACCGCTTTAAGCCGTTATTTGAAGGATCATACGTGTACCCTTGGTTAGAAGAGTCTTTTTTACAACTCGGAGCGCGAGCACAGAATAGCAGCTTGCATCATGCACTTTTGATTAAGGGCCCAGTGGGCATTGGCAAAACCGATTTTAGTTATCAATTAGCCAAGTCCATTTTATGTAAAAGTGATACTCAAAAGCCCTGTGGCAAGTGCCAATCCTGTTTACTTTTTGACGCACAGTCACATCCTGATTTGCATCAAGTCGCTTCAGAAAAACAACTAGGTGTGGATCTTATTCGCGATGCGATACAGAAGTTATCCAGTAAGGCTCATCTTTCCGGTAATAAAGTGTTGATAATTGAGCAGGCTGAAAGCATGACCGAGTCAGCTGCCAATGCACTATTAAAGACCTTAGAAGAACCCACAGAAAATACCTTTATATTTCTAGTCTCCGCATTTCCTGAACGATTATTACCGACAATTATTAGTCGTTGCGAAAAAGTGAATTTATACGCCCCTAGTTTTACGCTATGTAAACAATGGCTAGAATCGCAAAATATCCCAGGAGTAAATGAGGATATCATTCGTATTTATGGACAATGTCCCCTCAAAATCAAGGAACAGCTTGCCACTAAAGACGGGATATCGTTTACAGATTTTGCCAATTCCATTGTCCAATTGAGACAAGCTCAAGTGTCTTCCCTGACCCTTGCTGAAACATGGCAAAAAGAAGCTGAGCAAGTGGTTTTATGGCTTCAATACGAATTATCTAAACTGGCCATGACTGGATTGGCTAATAATTCATTATGGGCGCTAGAGGATAAGTTGATCAAAGCATCCATTGCATTGCAAAACCCAGGGGTGAACCGTTTGTTAATATTGTCGGATATGTTAACGGATTTTGGTAGCTTAATGCGCCAACAAACCAATTAAAATAGGAGTTATCTTTGTTTGTAGATTCACATTGTCATCTCGACAAATTAGATAAAACCAGTGCTGAACTGCAAGAGGTTATTAACTTTGCTAAACAGCGTGGCGTAAACCACTTTTTGTGTGTCGCCGTATCAGTGAAAGACTTTCCGCAGATGTTAGCTAAGGTAAGTGAATTTAATGATGTATCGGTTTCCTGTGGTGTCCATCCTTTGCACCAAGAAGATGCCTGTAGTTATGACGACTTATACGCCATGGCATCTAGGCCTGAAGTGGTTGCTGTTGGCGAAACGGGATTAGATTATTTTTACAGTAGCGACACTAAAGATGTGCAGCTAGTTTCCTTTGTTGATCACATCAAAGTTGCCAATGCATTACGTAAGCCGCTGATTATTCATACTCGTGATGCCAGAGAAGATACCTTGTCGTTATTGCGGGAACATAAAGCGCAACACACTAAAGGTGTATTACACTGCTTTACCGAGTCGTTAGAAATGGCTGAAGCGGCTATTGAAATGGGCTTTTATATTTCCATTTCAGGTATCGTTACCTTTAAATCAGCTCAAGAATTGCAAGAGGTGGTGAAAGCACTACCTTTGGATAAGTTATTAATTGAAACTGATTCACCTTGGTTAGCTCCCATCCCATACCGTGGCAAACAAAATCAACCTGGTTACGTAGTTGAAGTGGCGGAATTTATTGCTGATTTAAAAGGCATTAGTGTAGAAGCGCTTGCGGCAGCAACAACCCAGAATTTTTATGATTTGTTTGATGGGATACAAGGCAGTTAAACAGAAAACGCGATATCACCAATATCGGCTATAGTGTATGTTTACATTCTGTTTTTTTAGGAGATTCAGATGAAAAGCTTGGCTAAAATTTTATTGGGTTATCTACCATTTCTATTATTACTACCTGCTTGCTTTGTACACTCTGTTGAATGTCAATTTGAACCTTGGCAAGATTACAAACACGAAAAATTGCTGCGTCACCCCTCAAAATTGGCTTACTTATTTCAAACTGAGCATAAAGCTATTGATGCGGATGGTGCACCCAATGCCTACCATCCCGATAACACGGGTTTAGATAACTACTTAAATGCAGGTTATCCAAACAGTAGTTGGTGGAATTCAGTTTTGCTTGAAGATCCCAATGACAGCACTAAGCCTTATATTCAAAAGGAAGGGGAGTATAAAGGTTATTTCATATCTAAGACGTCGTTGTTTGATAAAACCAAAGATGAGCTAGATGCGTCGCGTTATGTGGATGCAACAAAAATTCCCTATTTAGTTTATCCAGGAAAATTTTACAGTCAAAAAGGCACAGGAAAATTAGGCGATATAGGTGTGGCATTTAACCTAAAGTCCGGTGAAAGCAGTGCCTTTGTGGTGGCTGATATTGGGCCATCAAAGGCGAGTTTAGGTGAGATGTCGATGGCTTTAGCGGAAAACCTGGGAGGGAATAATGTAAATCCTAGAAATGGCGCAGGTAAACCCAAAGGAGATATTCTTTATCTGTTGTTTCCGTATTCATCTAAAACCTACCCATGGCCATTAGAATTAGATGAAATTCATGATATAGGCAGTGAGCTTATAGAGTCTATCGGTGGAAAACAAAGCATTTTGGCTTGTTCATTGCCAATGTGATGACACTATCAATTTAACATTAAAAGAGAGTTAGGAGTTTTTATAAATGGGATATTCAGTTCGATTGTGCAGTGTTTTGCTGGCTGTAAGCCTTAGTGGATGTGTAGTGGTTCATAAGGAATCCACTTCACCATCACGTGATACAAGTGAATTCATTAATGTAAATAGCACCTTATGGATGCAAACGTCCGCAGAATATAAGGCGAATGCATTACAAACGTATAAAGCCGCCGAGCTTCAGTTAGATAATGCATTAAAAGACAAAAGCTGGACTTCTGCTATCGAACAACAAAGCAATTATACTCACTTACCTCCAGCGATTATTTTGGATGTTGATGAAACTGTGCTGGATAATTCACAATTTCAAGCCGATATGATTTTAAACAATTATTCTTATGATCCAAAAAAATGGGATCAATGGGTGGCGAAGCAAACTGCGCCTGAGATCCCTGGAGCTGTTGCATTTATCAATAGAGCACGCCAAATGGGTGTGGAGATTATTTATATAACAAACCGTGAATGTAAGCCACGGAGTAGCTCTGCAGATAGTTGTCCTCAAAAACAAGAAACTATGAATAACCTTAAGAGCGTAGGCGTTCAAGGAGTGGACTCTGAGCATGTTTTGCTTAAAAAGCAAAAAGCAAACTGGAGTTCAGAGAAACAATCAAGACGCGAACTAATCGCAGAGTCTTATCGTATTATTATGTTGGTTGGCGATGATCTCGGTGACTTTTTACCCAACGTGAAAAAAGGTATTACTGCAACCGCTAGAAAAGAGTTAGTGGATGAATATCAAGATAATTGGGGAGTGAAATGGTTTATATTAGGCAATCCTACCTATGGATCTTGGTCACAGGTTTTGGATGCTCCAAAAAGCAAATTTCTAAGAGGGTTTTAAATCAGATTAAGATTTAAATAGACTCTTTATTTAGGCATTTTTTTAGTTTACTTAATTTCATAGGTAAACTAAAAAATGCTCCCTCCTTACCTTGAGCAAATTATTGTAATTGAAGTTAATGCGATAAGACTAAGCTAATATTGATTAAATAATGAAAAAGCTGTGTTCTCAGTACTGCTCGCCTTAAAAGAGCAAATAGCGTTAAATAACTATAAGCATACCGCGAGAAAAATATATGAAAATAAAATTTAAGCAAACACTAGCTGCAAGTTTTTTGTGTACCCTCACCAGCTTTTCGAATTTTGCCCAAGTGCAAAACCAAAATGAGTCGAGGTCATATAGCCAATCTCATCAGCTAGTGATGAAACAAATTGCTAAAACGATGTGGGAAACCCCTGAGTTGGGATTTCTTGAACATAATAGCAGTGCCTTAATGCAAAAAGTCCTGAGGGAACGTGGGTTTACCGTAAACGTCGGAGTTGCAGGAATGCCTACTGCCTTTGTTGCAGAATATGGAGAAACTGGTCCAGTCATTGGTTTACTTGCTGAAATGGACGCATTGCCGGGTATGGGAGTGCAAAATACGCCAGATAAACAACCCATATCCAGTAATGGAAATGTTCATGCTGGTCATGCTTGTGGCCATAATTTATTTGCAGGAGGAGTGGTGGGTTCAGCTTTAGCCCTTGCAGACTATTTAGATGAACATCCAAACCAAGGCAAACTAAAGGTGTTTGGTACGCCAGCAGAGGAGGGCGGTTCAGGGAAAGTTTACATGGTCAGGGAAGGTCTTTTTGATGATGTCGATGTAGCCTTACATTGGCATCCATCAGATAGTACGTCCGCCGCGCCTTATACTTCTTTGGCGAATAAAAGTGGTAAATTTCGATTTTATGGTGTTGCCGCTCATGCTGCAGCAGCTCCAGATAAAGGACGTTCCGCGCTGGATGCGGTAGAAGCTATGAATATGATGGTTAACATGATGCGTGAACACGTTCCTGATGGTACGCGTATTCATTATGTGATCACCCATGGCGGCACTGCGCCTAATATAGTACCTGAATTTGCCGAAGTTTATTATTACGTGCGGTCAGTGAAACCCGCACTGGTTTTATCTTTATGGGATAGGCTGATCAATGCCGCAGACGGAGCTGCTTTAGGTACACAGACTAGAGTGGAAGTCGAGGTTACGGGAGGAGTGTGGAGCGTATTGCCTAATGTCGTATTATCGAAATTAGCGAATCAAGCCATTTTACATGCACAACCCATCATGTTGTCAGAGGAAGAACAAAACTTTGCCAAGAATATAAGTAAGACTTTGAACCACTCGTTTGATTTGAAAGAGCACAGTGACTCCCTTCCATTTAGCGAAAATATTGCTACCTGGTCTGCCTCTACCGATGTAGGCGATGTTAGTTGGCAAGTTCCTACAGTCGGGATCTCTAGCGCAACATGGGTAAGAGGAACACCACCCCATACGTGGCAAGCTTCCTCTATGAGTGGAACAGGTATAGGATACAAAGGCATGTATTTAGCCAGTGATGTTTTAACCCAAACGGCTATCAGTCTGTATTCTGAGCCTGAAAATATCGAAGCGGCGAAAAAAGAATACCTTGAAAGAAAAGACGCGTTGAAATATAAGTCGATGATTGGTGATCGGGCTCCAGCTCTCGATTATAGAAAAAAGTAAGTGCTCATCTCTGGATTAATCTAAATAATTAGAATTGAGAAAATAAATAGCTCTCAAAAGTGAACCCAAAGCAATGGAAGAAATATGAAATTATTCAAAATATGCATCACAACAGCAATGACACTTAATTTAGTGGCTTGTTTTAGTAATCCTCAAACGCCAGAGAGTAAGCAAGAAGTTAAATTAGTACTTGAACAACAAACCAAGCAGAATGAAACCGCTGCGTTTTTAGCATTGATGGACCAACAAACCAAAGCGTTGTTGCAGCGTACACCAACAATGGCGACAACCTTAGGGGTTTCGGAAGAATATTTCGGGGGAAGATTTAACAACAAGCTTGAAGACTATTCCGTTGAAAGTATCGCCAAGTCAAAAGCATTACGTGATTCGATGGAAGCTGATTTATTAAAAATTGACCGTTCATTATTAACTGGTACAGCGGCAACCACTTATGATGTTTTAGTTAATGCTATTGGAATGACTAAACAATATGAACCTTATTTATTTGGTGGTTTTAATCCACTTTCCATTTATAGCCCTTATTCAATCACTCAGTTAACGGGAATACACATTGACTTACCAAGAGCCCTGCAAACTGAACACCCCCTCAACAATAAAGCCGATGTAGAAGATTATCTGTCACGCCTGAGTTTATTAGAAAAAGCATATACAGATATGGCTGATGTTGTGACCTTAGATGCCAAACACGGTGTCATTCCACCTAAATTTGCCATTGAAGGGGCGTTAAATGTTATCTCTGGCATGACAAGTGCCATGCCGGCTGAAAATCCACTAGTAGTGGTGTTAGACAACCGGTTAAAATCAGTCGCAGAGATTAGTGATGCAGAACGGGCAGACTATATTGAACGGGCTCAAAAAATAACGTTGGAAAAAGTCTACCCAGGTTATGCAAAACTTCAAAAAGCACTTACTGCCACTTTAGCTTCAGCACAAAGTGAACCCGGTATTTGGGCATTGCCCAATGGTGACAAACTATATGAATTGGCGTTACAAAATTTTGGCGCTGGAGATATGACCGCCGAACAAATTCATCAATTAGGCCTTGACGAAGTTGCTCGGATTAAGGCTGAAATCGATATATTGTTAAAGTCTATCGGTTATTCACAAGGGGAAGTCATCGATAGAGTCATTGCTTTGTCAGAAGATCCGGCCAATTTATATGAAAATACCGATGAAGGTCGCGATAAGTTATTGAACGATCTCAACTTACAAATGAGAGAGGTAGAATTATTACTGCCTAATATTCTAAACACGATTCCAAAAGCCGAAGTTGAAGTGCGTCGTATATCAATTTATGAGCAAGACAGTTCTCCCGGTGGGTATTATACCTCACCGAACCTTGACGGCTCTCGTCCAGGTATTTTTTGGATCAACTTAAAGGATACCGCTGACTGGCCAATCCTTTCGTTGCCGACACTGGTTTATCATGAAGCGAGTCCAGGTCACCACTTACAAGTGAGTATCGCTCAAGAAATTGAAGATATGCCTATGATTCGGAATATGTTGTGGTTTAGCGCATACGGTGAAGGGTGGGCGCTCTATGCAGAATTACTTGCTAAAGAATTGGGCTTATACGAAGACGACCCCTTAGGTGATATTGGTCGTTTACAATCAGATCTTTTTCGATCAGCGAGACTTGTGGTAGACACGGGAATTCATTACAAAAAGTGGAGTAGAGATTACGCTATTGATTGGATGCATAAAAATACGGGTCAAAGTGTCGCATCCTTAACCAGAGAAGTAGAACGTTATGCTGTGATGCCAGGGCAAGCAACCTCTTACAAATTGGGTCAAATTCGTATTCTTGAGTTACGTAAATTGGCTAAAGAAAAGTTGGGTGATAAGTTTTCTTTGCCAGAATTTAACGATCAAATACTCATCCATGGTTCAGTTAATTTAACTGTTCTGACTGATAATATACATGCATGGATAGATTCAAAAATTTAGATTTGCGAATCAAACAATTACAATTTCGTGGCTCTACAACGAAGACATTGGTCATTTCAGTTTGCTTGAAATGACCAGTGTCATTTTAAATCAACACCCTTACTCAAACTCCTACCGAAAGCGACAATACAGAATACCTTCATAGGCAATCTTCTGTTTAGAAAATAAGTTTAAGATTTGACGATATGCGCGAGGATTACATTGCTTACATAATGACTTAATGATTTGATGATTTGATGATTTGACTAGTAAATTAAAGTAGCAATGTTTTTGACATTATAGTGATTCAATTCCATAAAAAAGTGGATACAGTACTGACTGTATCCACTTGTATTCTAATATTAAATTCTCTTCTTGCTGGTTAAAACAAGTGACTGATTTAACACATTAGAACGTAACTGACACCTTTCCGTAAACGAAACGGCCTGTAAACCCAAATGGTGAAAAACCTGAATACGGGAACAATCTTGAGAATGTACCTACTTCTTCAACCAATGTGCGCGTCGTATCAGGGTAGACATCAAACAAGTTGTTCGCCCCTAATGTTAGGGTTAAGTTTTCTGAAACATCGTAACTAACATCTAAGTCTGTCACCCATTTTTCCGGTAATACTTCATTAGTCGCAGGATCGCTTGATGGTTCTTGGGTTTCGCCATAGCGAGTGGTACGCAAGGTTGCATGCCATTCATCCATATTCCACACTGCACTTAAATTCAATTTAGTTTTCGGTGACCCTACTTCAAAGCGCCTTAACTCAACGTCTGAAAACAAGTTATCTTGATCAAAACCTGCACCTGCTAATACTGCGGGGGGATCTATAATGTCGGTAACTTCATTCTTATTGTAGTTAAAGCCTGCATTAAAGGCGATATCTCCCCAATTTTGTATATCTGTGTTATAGGAAACGACAACATCAACACCTGAAGTCTCACTATCAATGGCGTTTAAGAAGAAACGTGCGCGATTAGCTCCCGTGCCTGCTAATAATGCTTCAATTTCCGCGCCTGATAAGTTGTTAGATAAGACGATACGATCATCAATCTTAATTTTATAATAATCAACAGATACGCTAATGTTTGAATCAGGTGACCATGTAATACCAGCTCCATAGTTAACAGACTCTTCAGCATCTAAACCAGGCGAACCCAGTGCTATTGCTACATCACTGCTAGGTGAGAAAGTACCGGTTTCGGTTGGTTCGCCATCCACAAAGACAGTAGCAATTGAAGTGAAATATTGTTGTTGTAACGACGGAGCTCTAAACCCTGTTGACACAGAAGCACGAAGAGCAATGTCTTCAGTTAGGGTGTAGCGAGTTGCTAATTTACCATTTACCGTAGAACCAAAATCAGAGTAGTCCTCATAACGCGCAGCCACGGTCAGGTTCAAATCATCGGTAACATAAGCTTCTAAATCCACATATAAACTAATGTTATGACGACTGTTGTCACCGGCTGATTCAGGGGTAAACCCTGGAAATACTTGTGAACCCGCTGCACCATCAAATTCACCCTGTATATAAGATGCTTCTTCGCCCGCTTTAATTTCATATCCTTCGTGACGGTATTCCGCACCAACAGCAACATTAACGCCACTTGCTAAACCGTCAACGTCAATTTCACGGCTGAAATCTAAGTTCAGGGTGAACTGATCATAGATTAAAGTTCCAGCGTCAAATTCCGTTTGACTCGTTGGACCAAGAGAAGTGTTTAAACTGTTTATCACCCCAAATTTAAACTCATCTTCGCCGTAAACCGCAGATACATCATAGTTCCATTCCTTCAAATCACCTTTTATACCAGTAGCTAATGAATAATCATTGATGTCAGACGTGATAATGGGTAAAAAGCCATCGGGGTATATTTCTTCTATATTACGACTGTCTTGTGCTCTACGATAAAAACCACCACCTTCACCTTCGCGGGTACTGTAAGAGCCAAATGCATATAACTCGGCTTCAGAAGTTAAAGTTAGACCAGCATTGACAAACACTGCCATATCTTCAACATCACCGTTTCCAAAGTTATGATTATAACGATCCCAAGTCAGTTCGCGGGGATCTAGAGAACCATCCTCCAAGCGAGCGTAGTTTTCTCGTGTGTCATAATCTGAACGGTTACTTGCACTTCGATCTCGGAACTCAGCAGAGATATTGATGAAACCATCATCACCAAGTTCTAAACCAATGTTGCCTCTTAATGTGGCAGTTTGACCATCGGTTAATTCACGATCGCCACCTTCTGTAAAGGTTAGGTTGCCATCTTCACCAATACCCACATCTTGTAACTCAGGTACGCCATCCATAGTAGTAACATTGGCACCATATGTCACAGAGGCTGAACCACCACTGCTAGCACTTTTTAATACAATATTAATGACACCCGCAATAGCATCAGAACCATATTGAGCGGCAGCACCGTCTCGTAAAACTTCAATACGTTCAATCGCGTTTGCAGGGATTGCATTTAAGTCAACGGCAGAAGAACCGCGGCCTGTTGAACCATTTAAGTTAAGTAGCGCATTAGAGTGACGACGTTTCCCATTAACCAAAACCAAAGTGTGATCAGGTGCAAGACCTCTTAGTTGGGCTGGACGAACGTGATCTGTCCCATCGGTCAATGAAGGTTGAGGGAAGTTAAAACTCGGTAACAAACTACCCAAAATCATATTTGTTTCAGTTTGACCTGTTGTATTTAAGGCATCGCTCCCAATGATATCGATAGGAACAGGGCTGTCTTCTACGGTTCTTCCTAAACGGCGAGAGCCGATAACACTGATCTTTTCCACCGATTCATTGTCTGCATCAGTTGATTGTTGTGAAAGTGCGGGTAAGGAAGTAAAAATTGCGGCTGAAGCACTCATCATCAAAGCGACTTTTAAGCAATGATCTTTGGCTTTAAATATAGGTTTATTATTCATGTATTTTGTGTCCTGATGTTAAAGTAAAATAACCCTGCACTGTATGTTGATATTTTTCTTGGATTTGTAAGATTCAACTTATTATTATTGTGGCAGTGGTTGCATATGATCTTAGACTGTTAACGCTTTTCTGCAAACTCATTGGCTAGATAAATCAAAAACAGCAAGATTTCATCGTTAATTCTTTCAAATTCCAGCTAAAAAACAATTAAAAACAATAAAATCAATGAGATAATATATAATAAAGAATACTAAGGACGGAGTTAATAAGGAAAAAAGGGCAGATTATCCGTTAGATTAAAACTTCTGAAAGCACGTTAAACTATTAATATGGGCAGTAATTTAACCCTCAAGGCCTGTCAGATAAGGGGGGAGTATTAATAACAGTAATATTAGTAAACGAGTGAAAATATTCGTAAAAAACTAATTTATTTTTATATCATTAACTTAAACAGCATTTTTTGTATTTTTTGCCGCTACCACACAAGCACTGATCATTTCGACTAAGCGTGAAAGGACCTGTGTCTTTTATTATTTTTCCGTCAACATAAACCCATTTTTCACTTTCAATTTGAAAATGAGATACTTCATGGAGTAAATAGAATGTATTGTCTACTTGAGAGTAAGCTTTAAATTCAACGCTGTTTTGATTTGCACAACTAACAACCTCCAAAGATAACCATTGAGTTCCTTTATCAGCTTGTTGCAGTTCATTCACGGAAAGGTTTTGGCGAGATTTAGTCGCGTAAGTATCCAATATGTATTGGTAGTTCTTTTTCACATATGCGCTAAATCGAGAACGCATCAACTGTTCGGCTGTTTGGGGAAAGTCACTTCTTGAAAGAAATGGTTCACAACAGTCTGCAAACAACTTATTACTGTTACAAGGGCAGTACCGGCTATTATGCTGCATAGTTTAAATAACTCTATGGTAATGATCAGCCTTAAATCTAATCTAGAATTGAATAACAAACAATAGCTTAAAACAAAGTATACCTATGATACTGAGTAGTATTAAATCGCAATTTAATAGAATGGTTTCAAATATTTACGACTAAGATAAATAATTATTTCTTCGCTTTTTAAATTTAACCGCTTTCCCGTGTTTTCGAATCTAACCGCATCAGCTTTAAACTCAAATACGATTTAAATCTCAAACATATAATTTAACACTAAGGTTAATACTATCAGACTAGTGCCAAGGCCCGATAACCAAGTTGTCAGGTAAAGAGCTATCTAAGGTTAAATTAATTAAGGTTATCAAGTTTTGTTCACAAAGGCCTTTGATTCTTGTCGTTCGGATATCATCAATGGGTAAATCTTCAACGAATAACGCTGAACATTGGCCACCAAGAATTATTTTTTCTAGCCAATTAAACAAAATATCGTGAGACGGTTTATTCAATTTTATAGCTCTTTCATATTTACCGGAAAAGCTCACACGGTCAGAAATTAAATACATCCATTTATCATCAGATAATTGATTTAGGCCATAATGCGCCTTGTAGTTTTGATAATGCAATTGATCGTTAATGGGTAAATATGCTTGCTGATTTAAATCTACCTGTGCCATGAATAGCCTCTACAGTGTTTATTTATACAGTGGTTATATATACAGTAGTACTGTATATCCATTCATGCAAGTGTTTTTTTACGTTTTTTAATCAATTGTTGTATCTTTTGTCTTCTAAAACTCAATAAAATTAGTAGTAGAGCCCAATAAATCAGCGGCTGAAGGACGTCAGACTTTACCGACCAAATGTAGTGGAGGGCGACTAAAATTGCAGCAAGATACACAAGGTTATGCAACGATTGCCAGATTCTACCTAATTTACGCTGCGCCCATGATGTGGATGTTAGTGCAAGGATCATCAAAATCACAAAGGCAGAAAACCCCACTGTGATGTAAGGCCGTTTAATAATTTCAGAAATTATTAGCTGCCAAGCTAGTTGTAGTTCAAAAAATATATAACTCAGAAAATGCGCCATTGCGTATACAAAAGCGTAAAGGCCGAGCAGCCTGCGTACTCTCATTAGCGGGGCTATCTTGAAACGTTTTGCTAAAGGAGCAACAAGAAGTGAAATTAAAAGTAAATTAAATGCGCTTATACCGGTAAAGTGCAGAATTTCTTTTACAGGATCACCGCCAAGTTGGTCAATCGCTCCTTGGTAAAATACCCATATTAACGGCAGCAAAGCAGTTAGATGAATAAACACTTTTAGTCCAAAAATGTGTTTATTGGTTAATCTCAACTTCATTTAAAAATAGCGCCTTAAATCCATGCCCTTGTACAGTTCGCTTACCTCATCATAGCCATTGAATGGCAAAGTAGGAATGCGCGATTGATTAAATAGACCGCCGCTAGTAATACGTCTTTCACTGGCTTGGCTCCAACGCGGATGCGCAACTGCAGGATTAACATTGGCGTAAAAGCCGTACTCATTCGCAGCTAACTTTTGCCATGTCGTCGGCGGTTGTTTGTCAGTTAACTTAATTCGAACGATGGATTTGATACTTTTAAACCCATATTTCCAAGGCACTACCAGTCTGATTGGTGCACCATTTTGCGGTGGTAAGGTTTCGCCATATAAACCAACCGACATTAACGTTAATGGATGTAGTGCTTCATCCAAACGCAAGCCTTCTACATAGGGGTAATCAATCCCACCACCGATAAAGGGATTTCGTTGACCGGGCATTTGCTTAGGATCTTCTAAGGTTTCAAAAGCAACATATTTAGCCGAGCTGAGGGGATTGGCTCGTTTAATTAAATTAGCTAAAGAAAAACCAATCCAAGGAATAACCATCGACCAAGCTTCAACACATCTAAGACGATAGATCCGCTCTTCCAGTGGAAATAACGTCGTTAAAGCGTCATAGTCTAAGGTGATGGGTTTTTCGACTAAACCATCTATGGTTAATGTCCAAGGGTCAACTTTAAATTGTTGGGCATTTTCTTTGGGATCTGATTTAGCCGTTCCGAACTCATAAAAATTATTGTGAGAGGAAACCTTGTCCAATGGTGTCAGTGTTTCTGAAGTACTAAACTCAGTGGTTTTAGTAAATGACAAAGGGGTTGTTTTGAACATCTCTTGATCATCAGAGAACCAACTTAATGCGCGTACAGGCTGGCTAGCAAGCAGGGCACTGGTACCCAAAAATCCCATAGCTTTCAACATACTTCTGCGCTGTTGGTAAACTGCCTGGGGTGTTACCTGGCTTTCAGATTCATCACTCTTTTTAGGGATTTTTATTAACATTAGCTATCCAATAAATTCAAAATACGCTGCACTTGTACGTATAGAAAGATAATTTGGATAAAAAGTTGCAATATTTTTAATTCATGTCACTTACTTAACCACTAAATTGGTCGTTAATACTGCCTGATTTAGGCAAAAATAGGCTGCTATAAAGTTTTGATGCAAAGCCATCTGTCATACCGGAAATGTAATCAGCTATAACACGATTACCATTGTTTTCTAACTCAGCTGCTCGCCATCTCTCCCGTGTATTTTCTGGCAGTAGACGTGCAGGATCAGACTGAATCGCTTCAAATAATTCCATAACAATTTGTTGACCTTTGTATTCTATCAACTGAATGTCTGGTTTACGGATTACGCGGTTAAATACAAACGTCTTAAACAACCCTAACGCGTTGTGACAAGAAGGTGGGAAGGCCGCATCGAAACGTAATAAGGGTTCATCGAAGTGTTCAGTTTTTTCAATAATCTCAATGGAGGTGATAAAGGCATTAACTAATGCACCAATTGCATCCTTTCTTTCATGATGAAATTCGCTGAACAGTTTGCTGGTGATTGACTCAATATTCTTTGATAAAGCAAAATCGTTTAGATCTTTAATTTTGGCTGTTACCTCTCGTTGGAATTGTTCCCGATGAATAATGCCCATGACGATGGCGTCTTCAAGATCGTGAATACCGTAAGCAATATCATCGGCTAATTCCATGATGGAACAATCAAAGGTTTTGAATCGTGTTTTACTGTGTTTGTCGTCAAACTGATTAAACTCAACAAATTTTAGCTTATCGTTATCGGATAAGGGCTCTAACAGCCAATTAAACATTGCTGAATCGCACGTGTATAAGCCTTTAGGGGGATGCCATAGATCAGCTTTAACTTGGCGATGAGGTACTTGTTCGGTTTCGATTGTATGATTAGTCAACTCATCGATAAAATTGGGGTACTTCACTAAACCTAACATGGTGCGGCGGCTCAGGTTCATGCCATGCTCTAATGTGTAGGGTTCTAATTTGCCAACAATTCTGAAGGTTTGACCGTTGCCTTCAAAACCACCATGTTGATACATTTTATAATGCAGCGCCACTTCGCCACCGTGACCAAACGGCGGATGGCCAATGTCATGGGCTAAACAAAGTGCCTCGATTAGCTGTTCATTTACCTCAAGTTGCTGAGTAAGTTCTGGATATTTATTGCGAAGTTGTGAGGTAATACCATGGCCAATTTGTGATGCTTCCAAAGAGTGGGTTAAGCGCGTGCGATAAAAATCGCTCATTCCTACGCCTAACACTTGGGTTTTGGCCTGTAGTCTTCTAAACGCAGCTGAATGCAAAATTCTTGCTTTATCACGTTGATAAGGATTTCGGTGATCCCCTGTACGAATAGATTGATTTGATTCTCTTCTTTGGGCCCACATCTACAATATCCTACTAATTTAATCCGTTTTGATACACCGAGTTTCTAATTATGAGATTAAAACTCATCATTTTTATCGATCCAAACTGCACACTTTTGACCGCAATTCTTCGATTTTTTATTCGCAAGTTACAAGATTAAATTAACCTATTTAACGTATAAAGTCACTTGCCTGTTAGTTGCACAGACTCGGGAGAATTATTTCGTTCCTCAAGAAGTGAGAATAGCTTTAACAGGATAAATAAATAACCCTGTAATTGAAGGTTTGTGACTCACTTTAAGGCATTCAAATAATATTGTGTACCATGGCAATATTAGCTAACTCTGCCGATGTACTGGCATTTAGTTTGGCTTTAATTTGTGTATTGTAGTTACAAATTGTTTTGTAACTTAAGCTTAATTCATTGGCGACGTTATGGGCGTTTAAGCCTTTAGATAGCAGCCTAAATACGTCAAATTCTCTTGGTGATAGAGCATTCAGTTTATGTGGTGTTTTTTTCGGCTCTTTAATACGTATCTCATTGTTCACAGGTAACAACCCTTTTTCGATGTACGCTTTGCCACTGGCAATTTTTGTAACTGCTTCAGCTAAGACCTCAGCGGCACTATTTTTAGTCACATAGCCTTTTGCTCCAGCTTCTAAAGCGCGCTCTACATAAATCTTTTCATCATGAATACTGTAAACTAAAATAAGTGCCTCAGGATAACATTTGCATAGTCGTCGTATGGTCTCAAGACCTCCAATTCCTGGCATAGATAAATCCATAACCACAACATGTGGTTGAAAGCGTTGATACTCTTTGGTGGCTAACTCTCCCCGATCAATATCAACAATACTGCCAATATAATCCTGAGAGGCAAGTAACATTCTAAACCCAGCTCTTACAACCGTATGATCGTCAATTAATAAGACTCTTAACTTATCTGCTTCCATTACTTGTCCTCTCGATAAGGCACTACGACGCTAACTTTTACCCCATAGTTTTCAATAGACTCAATATTGAACTGACCACCTAGGTTTTCAGCTCGCTCGCGCATACCTAATAAACCAAACCCAGCTGCATTGAGTTGCTTACCTTGTCCATCGTCCGTTACTGTTATTTTTACCTGATCAGCGTCCTTAAATATTAAGACCTTTACTTTTGACGCGTTTGCATGCCGTACAACATTGGTTAAACATTCTTGTACAATTCTGTATACATGAATGGTCACTTCGCCACTCAGTTTTTCCAATGATGGATCGTATTCCAAATCAAACAACAAACTTTCGTTTCGACGTTGCCATTCAGTGATCAATTCAGACAAAGTTGCGCCTAATCCAAGCTCCGAAAGGCTAAGAGGATGGAGAGTTTTCATCATTGAGCGAACAACTATGGATAAATGATCACAAATATCGACTATTGAACTACAAATCGTTTTGACATCTGTTTTAGGTTGCTGACAGGTAACCGCCATGGCTTTAATTGCGGTTAATGATTGCCCCATTTCATCATGTAGTTCGCGAGACATGTTTTGCCGCTCTGTCTCTTGTATCTTCATGGTGTGAAGGGCTAACGCTTGATTGTTGGTCTGAGCTACTCTCAACGCTTTAGTCATACCATTAATCTCCCTTGCGATAACATCAAACTCACTAATTTTAAAGTGGGGTAGTTGCAAATCGAAATGCCCATTTTCAACCTGACGCAAACCTGACAAAATTGCATTAACGGCTTTAAGCATGGAGTTGAAAACAAGATTTACGGTAATAAAAATAATCGACAGCATTAGCACAATTGACCAAAAGAAGGCTTTTGTTTCGCCCCAAGCTTCATTTATTTCATCCATGGGGTTTGCGGTAATGAAAATCGTTTTTACCGCACCGTTACCAATTTCAATGTCATAATTATGAGTTAGAAAGTCAGCCATCACAGACTTAATAAACCAAAGTGGTGTTGTATTGTTGTCATCGCTTTCATAAAGCGTTTCGTGTTGCCTTGCAGTACTTTTTGTATCCTCAATTGAAATGTTGAGGTGTCGTACCGACTGCATAGTTGCAATTTTATCAAACCAGGCATGTTTTTCTTCGCTACCCTCAGGTACTTGCTCAAAACCAAACGCAATCATCTGTACCGCTAGATGAATTGATGAACGCACTTCTTTTTCAACTGAGGTTCTTGCTTGCCAAACGGCAATAATGGCACTGAAAATAAGAATCACGATGACCGAAATAATAATTCTCAAGTTGATAAGAGCGCGCAAACTCATTGTGTAGAATTCCAATATTGGTTATCCAACTCTATAAAATGAATCATACCCATCATATAAACCATCGGCATTGGTCCTTGGGTTCATATTCCTTATACTTTGGAACTATAAGGTCCAATATCGAACAATTATGAATACAATGTGCAATGAATTAGCCTTTAATTTGCTATACAAGAGAGGATTGAAGTGACGAGGTTTTAACCTCAAAACGCTATTTGGGGGGCTGTTATGCTTAAGATAAAGGCAAGAGCTAAATTTTTAAAGTGAACACGCCCTATGAATCATTTTAGTGCGTATTCACCTTTTATATTTTAACTTGTTAGGTTAAAAGTTGAGATTAGAAATCGAAAGTGATACCACCGAAAAACAGGCGTTCCCGACCGGCTAATTTGCCTTCATTGCGGCTAACTAAATAGGTTTTATCAAATAGATTTTCAACACTGCTAAATAAAGTGACTCTGCTATTAGGAATAGTGTAGTTCAGTGTTGCGTTCCAAATGGTATAGCTAGGTATAAGCCCTTCAATGCCATTGCCACTTTCCAAAACAGTGTTTTCATCATCAACAAACTGTTCACCTACATGCTGAACACCAATTCGTCCATCAATGCCACTAGCATGTTCATACCCTATATCTAAATTGAACAACTGCTTAGGTGCGTACTGCATACGATTACCATCGTTATCTGGGTTAGACGCCTTAATATATTTAGCTGTCCATAGATTTGTATACGCAGCAGATATATAGAAATTACTTGCCTGATTGTAGATTTCACCGAAGTTAATTCTGCCAGACAATTCAACACCTTGTTGCTCGCTTTCACCGCTGTTATCAAATGTGGCTCCGTTATCTACAATGGTATTTTCAATATCATTATGAAATAGTGCCGCAGAAAGTCTAATTCCGTCGGCATAATGACTTCTCATACCAACCTCATACAAGGTACTTTCTTCAGGCACCGCACGCGCACCTGACGCATCTAAATCTCTATCAGCACGAGAGGGTGAAATACCTTTATGCACTCCTGCAAAGAACGTTGTGTTTTTTATGCCATTGTAGGCAACACTTAGGCTGGGTAAGAATTTGGTATAATTATCCGACGCGCTATCGGTGGAGAAGTCGTCAGTGTTTCTAGTACGGACATCTTCAAAACGAAACCCAGCAGTGAGAGCCCAATTGTCGATATATGTGGTATTTTGCGCGTAATACGATAGCGCATAAGCATCAAAACGTTCACCTTCTATATCATCACCTTCAACTAAAGCTAATTGATAATCTAATCGTTGTGCCGTTGTGGTTGCATAAACTTGTTGGCGATGTACTTTTTCTTTATGAAAGCGAACACCCATAATGGCATCATTTTCAAGACCAAATATGCTATGCCCAAAGTCAGCTCGACTTTCTGCACCCCAAGTGAAATACTGGCGGGGCGCATGACGACCGCCACATAAATTAATATCAGAACCCTCTACATCTGATACCGTTATGTTGCCATCTCCATTGTTATCGCCTATTGCGTCACAGTTACGTAAGCGTGACTCCCAAATGCCATCAACTTCTCGTCCACTATTGGAACCCCGTAAACCATTACGGAAAATGTCCGTATAATAAGCCTGAGAGCTTAATGTAACATTATTGTTTATCTCAAATTTGTGGGTTAGTTGCACGACATCTCTATCTTGTTGCCATTTATCGAGCGCAACTGTTGGATGAGAGTAGGGGTCAGTAGCGTATTCATCGCGGGTCAAATAGTTTTCAGTTTGATTGCGACGATCATGGGTATGAACCACTTTTAGCCCTATTACTTGGCTTTCTGAAAGGTTGTATTCACCTTTAATTCGATAATCTTTCATATCGAAGTCACTGTTCTCGAATATACCGCCACCTTTACTTTGTGAAACATCTAACACTACGCCACCACTAGCGTTGCCAAAGCCAATGCTCCCATGTAAACCACGAAAGTCTTGATTACCAAAGCGTGATGTTAAGCTCCCAACAATATCGCCATTTCTGGAAACCGGTTTTGTCACAAAATTTACTGCGCCAGCTAGAGTTTGCGGACCATAGAGAATTTGACCTGCACCTTTGACAACCTCCACACGTGTAATCGATGTAGAGGGTGTTGCATAATGATTTACAGGATCTGTATAAGGAGCTAATTGCAGAGGCATGCCATCTTCCATCACCATCGCTTTGGCACTTCGACGAGGGTTTTGGCCGCGGATACCAATATTTAAATCAAAACTCATACTGCCATCTGCTACCACCATTATGCCGGGCATGGTTCTTAACTGCTCATTGATAGACAGTGGTCGGCGAGCTTTTATATATTCTTCTTCAAGGGTATCAAATGACCCACCAACAGTTTCAATTCGGCTGGGTAAAATACCATTTACCACAAGCCTTTCAATATCGGCTATTGGTTTGTCTTGAGCTTCAGACGGATGAGTAGCGAGTAATAAAGATGACACTATGGCGGTGTTGATCAGTGTTGGTTTCAGAATCATGTTTTCTATTCACTTTTATTTAACAAAAAACACATGCTATACATCGTTAAATAAACTTCATATAGGAAAAATTCCTAATCCATCTGATGGGTAAACGTTTGATAATAACCATTAAAGATTTGCAACATTTTATCAGCTGAATCGCTGACATGAGGTTGATAAAAGTGACTCAACAAAAAATGTGTTAAGCCACTTTTGAAAGTAGAGTAGTTGGGACTATTGTTATCCCATTTATAACTGAGCTTCTGATAATTTATCTAAGGTAGTAGTACAACTATCTAAAAATATTTCTACAAAACATTCGACTTCAGGCATAGTAACAATAAGTTCTTGAATGGTTTTATCTAACTTGTCTTTAACATGTAAAAATTCATCGTTGTGAAAACGAAGTTCATTCATTGTTTTCACATAGGCCTGCAAAATATCCGCAGCTTTTACAATGGCTTTATATTCAGGATCAACTTCTGATTGCACCAGCAATGGTTCCATTTCACTACGAAGGTCTTCAGGCAACGTTGACAAACATTCTTTCTCAGCTAGGTCTTCTAGCATCTTAAATGCCTTCGTAAATTCAGGATTATGGTATTTGGTATTAGTGTTGATATCTTGTAATTTAGTTTCTGAAACTTCGTGATACAAGGCTAACGTGGCCGCTCTTTCAGGATTTAACTTTCCGTTAAAACGTTTATTTTTTATCACAGTTAGCAAATGCGCGATCACTGCTACTTGGTGACAGTGTTCAGATACATTTTCTGATTGAAAGCAATGCATTAGCGCCCAGCGCTCTAACAATGGCATTCTAATAATCCATGCCATAAATGTACTTTGGTTCATATTTAAGACCTTTGAATCTACGAAGTAATAATGCGTTTTTGATGAAGGGATAGGTTTACAATGACCTATCTACGTAAACAATCCGCTGTTAAGCTAAATGATACATTGAAGTGTTGAATTTTTCTGATGTTTGTAATGCAAACTACTGATTAATTTTAATAGTTAAACTATGAGAGTGTAGTTAATTACACTCTCACTTATTTAAATGAAGTTAAACTTGCTGATAGTAGGAGAAGAAATTACCAATACGATTAATAGCCGTTTCCAATTCATCTTTATGGGGAAGAAATACTAATCTAAAATAGCAGCCATCAGAAAAGTTAAATGCTTTACCGTGAACCAACAAAATCTTTTCTTTAGTCAGTAAGTCTAAAATCATTTGCTCATCATTGGTAATATTGAATTTTTCAGCATCCACTTTAGCAAAACAGTACATTGCACCTTTGGGCACGACACAACTGATACCATCAATGGAATTTAACATTCTGGTGGCAATGTCCCGCTGTGTTTTTAAACGTCCACCATCCACGATCAAATCATTGATACTTTGATATCCACCGAGCGCAGTTTGAATTGCATATTGGCAAGGGACATTGGCACACATACGCATCGAAGCTAGCATATTGATTCCGTCGATATAGTTTTTAGCTATTCGTTTGTTACCGCTAACCAGTAACCAACCTGCTCTGAAACCAGCAATTCGGTAATTTTTTGAAAGACCACTTAAGGTAATAAAAAATAAATCATCGGCCATAGCAGCAATGCAATTATGTTGTGCATCGTCGTATAAAATCTTGTCGTAAATTTCATCACTAAATACAACCAAGTTGAACTCACGGGCAACTTCAATGATGTCTTGTAGCACTTCTTTACTGTACACAGCACCAGTAGGATTGTTCGGGTTAATTAATACAATTGCTTTAGTGTTGGCAGTTATTTTACTGCGAATATCAGTAATATCAGGGAACCAACCAGCTTGTTCATCACATTTATAATGTACTGGGGTACCGGACGATAAGCTAACGGCAGCAGTCCACAATGGATAATCAGGACTAGGAATAAGGACTTCATCGCCATTATTCAATAATGCTTGCATTGCCATTACAATCAATTCGCTAACACCATTGCCGATGAATACGTCATCAACGGAAATGTTTTTAATGTTCTTTTGTTGGTAATACTGCATTACGGCTACACGTGCCGTATATATACCACTGGCATCAGAATAACCCTGCGCGGTGGGCAAATTATGAATAACATCTTTTAGAATATCTTCTGGTGCTGCAAATCCAAATGGGGCAGGGTTACCAATATTAAGTTTGAGGATCCTATGTCCCTCGTCTTCCATTTTTTTAGCCGCATCGAGGATAGGTCCTCTAATGTCGTAACATACGCCCTCTAATTTGTTGGATTTGTTAATTATTTTCATGAATGCCCACACCTTAATTTGATAACACAGAATAATACAACCAAGGGGTTAGTGTTAAGAGGGATCTAATAATTATTTTTATATATGACTCGTATTTTTTGCATAACATCTGTTTACAAACTTAATCTTGTCTAAAATCTTTAGATCTAGCACTCTAAGGTCGAAGTATATTTAGGAATACACCATTATGCCTGTTCCATTAATTTGGTTAGGAGCTGGAATCGCAGCTTTATATGCTAGTGATAAAGTACACCAAGCAAATAAAATTAAGCGTCAGTATGTGAAACATTATCCGGGTGAAGAACAAACTCTAGTTCATCTTCAAGACGGAGCTATTGTGTGTTGTGGCATATTTGGTGTGTTTGAACATTCTGGGATTTGGGTGGATGGCAATATAATTGAACTGAAAGGGAATGGGCTAATTCGGGGGATTTCTCCGCAGCGTTTTTTATCCAATAGAAGTGGTAAATGTATATACGTTTTATGTGATGATTTAGGTTTGCCACTCATATCTAAACATGCGGCTTCAATAGCCGCTTCTAAGCTATACACCTATAGTGACTATGATTTAATTAAAAATAATTGTCATCGTTTTGTGTGGAATTGTGTGTCTCATTCTGAAGAAGCGCTCACTAGTTTTTCTGATCTCAATAAAGCTCTTTTTGGTTATTTTGATTCCTCTTTAAGTTGGCGTCCTGCTAATTTTAACGCTTAACCCTTGCTACTGGCGATTAAATATTGTTTCTATATTGTTATGATTATGTTAATTATGGTTCTATTCATGTGGACTCCTAGTCTTTAGAAATTGTTAAGTTGAACAATATTTCAGCGAATAAATGGCAAACTTTCATTGCTTGCTTATACTTATTGATATGTCCAATTTGAATGATAAATGTGTTTCCAACCGAATCGATTTAAAATTTTGGAGTTAAGTATGTCACAGCATTTCCAAGAAGAACCCCATAATGCAATAACAGATAGCAGCATTGCCCGCGTTATTCCATGTAATGAACTAGCATTTTCAGACCCTTTCAAATGGCTCGCATTAGGATTTAGAGATCTGTTAAGAGCACCTATTTTAACCGTCTTCTTTGGTGTGTTTTTTGCTCTCATACCTTGGGTTATAACCTACTTAGTTGCACTGACTGGTTGGCACTTGGTTATTTTACCTGCGATGGTTTGCTTTATGCTTATTGGGCCTTTTTTGGCGGCGGGGTTGTACGATATTAGTTGGGAATTCGGAAAAGGACATAAGCCAACACTATGGCACGCGGTAAAAGCGGTGAAACGTAATGCGGTGAACGAGTGGGGATTTGGCATTTTGCTTATGGTGTTGATGATTTTTTGGTTACGAGTTGCCTCAATGATACATGCATTATACCCATCATACCTGGGAGACAACTTAGAAGAGTTATTACCATTCTTAGTGCTAGGAACCTGTGTCGGTGCGGTTTTCACTGGCATCGTATTTCTGCTCAGTGCATTTACCCAACCTATTTTAATGGAACGTAAAGTAGACTTGGCTACTGCAGTATTAACCACGGTTAACGCAGTTTGGTTGAATAAAGGCCCTATGTTTGTTTGGGCAATGATTATTTTTGTGGCCGTGGTCATAGGGTTTTTAACTGGTTTTGTTGGATTTGTGCTACTCATGCCGCTAATAGGGTATGCCACATGGCACGGATATATTGAAACAATTCAAACCAAACGCGAACGCAAATTTGAGTAATCCATCCCATTAAATAACGGGTCTAGCAACTAGATCCGTTAATTTATTCCTTAAGTAAGCAGTCAACAAAGACTTATTTGGTTTTGTTATCCTTAGATGTAAACTTCTATTACTTAACTATTTTCTCCATGAGTGATTAATAACCTCATTCACCTCTATATCCCGCAACTATGTATTAATTTTCCAGCTTACTTAAACAAACTTAATTGAGTGAATAATTAAATAGGATAAACATCCTAATTAGTTTGGTATTCTTAGAATACTTCTATCTCATCTGTATTTTGCACCATTCATTTTCGCAACACATCTCCCGTAATTGTGAACTAGAATTAACATATTAATAACAGTTTATTTAACTCCTAACATAGGTTCTTAAATGAAAGACAGAAATCACCTTTCCGATATCGGGATGATCCATGAAGTACAAATGATTACCAATGGATTAGTGGACATACCCATGCTGCAATTATTATCCCCTGAAGGTACGGAGCATAATCATCAACCTTGTCCTGAGTTAAACCAAGAAACCTCAGAAAAAATTCTAAAAACCATGCACTACATTAGAATTTTAGATGAGCGCATGATTGCTGCACAACGGCAAGGAAGGATCAGTTTTTACTTGGCTTGCACAGGCGAAGAAGCCGCTACAATCGGCAGTGCAGCAGCATTAGAACCCCAAGATATGATCATGTCTCAATACCGCGAGCAAGGCTCGTTAGCATACCGCGGATATACAACTAAACAATTTATGGATCAAATGTTTAGTAATCAAAAAGACCCAAATAAAGGTCGCCAAATGCCCATTCACTACGGCGATAAAGCATTAAATTTCATGACTATTTCTTCTCCTTTGGGAACGCAGATCCCACAAGCATCAGGTTATTCATACGGACAAAAAATGGCGGGGTTAGATGCGCTAACTATTTGCTACTTTGGCGAGGGAGCAGCATCCGAAGGCGATTTTCATGCCGGTTTAAATATGGCGGCAGTGTTAAATTGTCCCGTTATCTTCTTATGTAGAAATAATGGATACGCGATTTCCACACCAGCGGAGGAGCAATTTGCAGGAGATGGCATTGCATCGAGGGGGATTGGTTACGGCGTTCGCACGATTCGAGTCGACGGCAATGATGTTTTGGCCGTTTTTGCGGCAACCAAAAAAGCGCGAGAGGTTGCACTTAAAGAAAAATGTCCAGTATTAATTGAAGCTATGACGTATCGACTTGCAGCCCATTCGACTTCGGACGATCCCACTGGGTATCGCTCTAAAGAGGAAGAGGCTAAATGGAGATTAAAAGATCCACTGCTACGCTTTGAAAAATGGATGAAAAGTAAAGGCTGGCTAGACGAGGAGGCAATTAAACACTTTGCCAGTGAGTCCCGTCAGGAAGTATTGCAAACCTTAAAACAAGTGGAAAAAGAGCCCATCAATCCCATTGAAGATATCATAGAAGATGTCTATGACGCACCACCATGGCATTTAAAAGAACAACTTCAATCACTTAAGCAACATATTCGTCAGTACCCAGATGCCTATCCGAAGACTTCAGGGAGAATTAAAAATGACTAAAATGAACATGTTACAAGCCGTGAATAATGCATTAATTACGGCTATGGAAGCAGATAAAACTGCAATGGTTTTTGGTGAGGACGTGGGTCACTTTGGTGGAGTATTTAGAGCCACAAGCAATTTACAAGAAAAGTTTGGTAAAGCGCGTTGCTTTAATACACCGTTAACTGAACAGGGAATAATAGGGTTCGCCAACGGATTAGCATCGCAGGGATCAACGGTCATTGCTGAAATCCAGTTTGCTGATTATATTTTTCCTGCTTTTGATCAAATCGTAAATGAGACATCTAAATTTAGATATCGCTCCGGCGGACAATTTACCTGCGGAAGTTTAACCATAAGAACACCCTACGGTGGTGGCATTGCCGGTGGCCATTATCACTCACAATCTCCAGAGGCTTTTTTCGCTCATATTCCAGGTATGAAAATAGTCATTCCTCGAAATCCATACCAAGCTAAAGGGTTGTTACTCGCCTCAATTAGAGACGACAACCCCGTTCTATTTATGGAGCCTAAACGTCTTTATCGAGCCTCTGTAGGAGAGGTACCAGAAGAAGATTACGAACTCCCCCTAGGTAAAGCAGAATTGGTGAAATCAGGTACTGATATTAGCTTACTGGCATGGGGTGCTCAGGTGGAAATACTGCAAAAATCCGCAGAAATGGCAGAAAACGACGGTATTTCCTGTGAAATTATCGATTTGCGCAGCATATTGCCTTGGGATGTAGAAACAGTGTGCGAGTCAGTGGCGAAAACGGGACGTTTGTTAATTAACCATGAAGCACCGCAAACAGGTGGTTTTGCCAGTGAAATTGCAGCGACGGTTCAAGATAAATGTTTTTTACATTTAGAATCTCCCATCGCTCGTGTCTGTGGCTTAGATACTCCTTATCCTTTGTCACATGAAAAGGAATACATGCCTGATCATTTAAAAACCTATGAAGCCATTAAACGCTCAGTCAATTATTAATCAGGAGACATACCATGCACGACTTTATATTGCCTGATATTGGCGAAGGAATTGTAGAATGTGAACTCTTAGAGTGGCTAGTAAAAGAAGGGGATTTGATAGAAGAAGACCAACCCGTTGCAGAAGTCATGACAGATAAAGCCACTGTTCAAATTCCAGCGATGCACGCTGGAAAAGTGAGCAAGTTATATTACAAAGCGGGGGAAGTGGCTAAGGTTCATGAACCTTTATTTGCGTTAGATGGAGACATTGAAGATAAGCAAAATATTCAAAACAGTTCTAAGGATGACGCCCGTGAACAACCTAATACTGAAAATTCAACACCTAACAGCGAAAAGCTCACTCAGCAAACCAACTCCTCGGAATCTGATTTGACGTCTCAACAAATCATCGATTTTATTCTACCCGATATAGGTGAAGGAATAGTTGAGTGTGAAATCGTAAAATGGCTAGTTGAGGAAGGTGAAAAAGTAGAAGAAGACCAAGCCGTGGTAGAGGTTATGACTGACAAGGCTTTGGTTGAAATCCCAGCAAAATATTCAGGGTTCATTAATCAATTACACTATCAACAAGGTGACATTGCGAAGGTCCATAGTCCCTTATATTCACTTAACACCGCTGAGGGGGAAAAGACTCACCGTAATGTTAACGAGGATTCGAATAAAGCGACAAAACAGAATCAAAATGAGAAAAGCAGCGCGCCGGAACAACAAGCAATTAAAAAGAAAGCCTTAGCCAGTCCTGCCGTTCGCCGCTTAGCCAGAGAAAATAACATTGATATAGCCAGTGTATTGGGAAGTGGTAAAAAAGGGCGCGTGTTAAAACAAGATATTGCCGTTCACATGAATAAAATCAACCACAATGAAGAATCGAAACAAAACGATAACCCAACGGATAATAATGTAACCCAAGCCAATCTTAAAGAAAGTTCGCAACACAATAATAGGGTTGAGCCCATTCGTGGCATCAAAGCCATAATGGCTAAACAAATGACTGATTCTGTATACACTATTCCTCACTTTAGTGTGAGTGAAGAAATTGAAATGGATAGGTTAATGGATGTGCGTCGAGATCTGAAAAAAGAGTTTGCAGAAAAAGGCGTTAAGTTAAGTATGATGCCATTTTTCATTAAATCCCTCTCTTTGGCGTTAAAACAGTTTCCAATCATTAATAGCCAAGTTAACCCCCAATGCACAGAGATAACCTATTTAAAACAACACAATATAGGCATTGCTGTTGATTCAAAACTTGGTTTACTGGTGCCAAACATTAAAGGCGTTGAAAACCTCTCACTGTTTGAAGTTGCCCAAGAAGTTGAACGTTTAGTAGGCTTAGCTCGAGAAGGTAAACTGTCTAATCAAGACTTAAAAGGCGGGACGATTAGTATCTCCAATGTCGGCGTAATTGGAGGTACCACAGCAACACCGGTGATCAATAAACCTGAAAGCGCCATCGTTGCTTTAGGCAAAATACAACGACTACCCAGGTTTGATGCAGATGATAATGTGATCCCAGTGAATATTATGCACATCAGTTGGTCTGGAGATCACCGCATTATTGACGGCGCAACTATGCTGAAGTTTAGTAACCTGTGGAAGTCCTACTTGGAAAACCCAATCCGTATGCTGACTGAATTGAGTTAATTTTTTGGTTTGCCATATTTTACCAATATAGCAGATGGTTTTTAAACCTTGGTGGTAGCGCCTTATTTAAGTATCATTGACTGATGTACAGTTATAAAAGTAACGATTGAGATGTTAAGTTATCGTCATAGTTTTCATGCAGGTAATCATGCTGATGTTTTAAAGCATATTACCCAGATGTTGATCATCAAAAAACTGAAAATGAAAAGCAAACCTGCGATCTATATTGATACCCATAGTGGCGCAGGTTTATATGAACTAAAAGGTGAAGAGGCCCAAAAAACCCAAGAATTTAAAAGTGGTATCACGGCCATTCAAGATTATCAGTCGAAGCAACAGGGTATTGCAGAATATCAACAGCTCACAATTGAATTCATCACTGCTAATCAATACCCTGGTTCGCCACTTATCGCAGCCAATATGCTTCGTGAGCAAGACAAGATGGTGTGTATGGAATTACACAATACTGAAATTGACAACTTGCGAACCAATCTATCTGCTTATGGCAGTTTGGCAACCATTGGTGTTCATCACAGAGACGGATATGAAGGGTTGCTAGCCATTTTACCGCCAACTCCAGCAAGAGGTCTTGTCCTGATCGATCCCTCCTATGAAGTTGCCAGTGAATATCAGCAAGTTGTGACGACCCTCAAAAAGGCAATAACAAAATGGTCGGTGGGGATTTTCGCTATTTGGTATCCTCTTTTATCCAGTCGAGCAGGTCAGAAAGCTGGATTAAGTGAAAAAATGCTCGACGAAATTGCTCAGTTTGACTGTAAAAGTGTACTCAATGTTGCAATGCAGATTACACAAAATACAGGAGATGCGGGTATGTATGGCTCTGGTTTAATAATTGTGAATGCGCCATGGCAACTGGATTCTGATTTAAACGACCTACTGCCTGAATTATTAGCCCACCTAACTCCAGACAAAGTGCCTGGCAAAGCCTACGTTGAGTGGCTGAAAAAGCCTGACTAACTAAGGTCACCTAAGATGACGGTTGCTGATCTAAAACATTTTTATATTCCAGATGAACAATCGATTTATCTTTTGTCTCATAAAGATGCTCAAAAATTAAAAGATTGGATCAAATTATGTAAAGAGCAACTCGAGTTACTTGGTTACAGTAACATCGAGCTTATCGGTAAAGGCGCGTTTGGATTTGCATTTGCAGGAAGTGATCCTCGCCAAAATCAATTAGTGTTTAAGTTCTCGCGTATTAACCTGCCTCAACATGTTCAGGAACAGCTGGAAGACGAGGCATTTATGCTAAGTCAGGTTGAACATCCCAATGTACCTTCACTAATCGAGTTTCAGCGAATTAAAAAGCAAGCCATATTGGTGATGGAAAGAGCTAAAGGTGTTGACTTAGAAGTTTACTCCCTACAAAAAGGTCCATTGTCAGCGCGACTGATCACTAAAATTGCCGCTCAACTTTGCGATATTTTGTTATTTTTACGCCAACATCAAGAGCAAGGCACAACTAAACCAATCGTGCACGGTGATATTAAACCTTCTAATATTGTGTTTGATGAGCACACAGAAACCATCGGTTTAATCGATTGGGGATCCAGCGTGTTTGCGCAAATGGATCACCAAGGACAATATATTGCCAACAATGTTATGGATTTAATGTCTAGTGATTTGCAACAAACAAACGCACGTCTTGGAGATGTATATTTCATTGGTGACGAACAATTAAACGGTCAGTTATCTAGTCCGAGGTTTGATGAACAAGGTTTGGCGAGCACACTTTATGCGTTGGCGTCTGGCCAATCTAGTCGCTTTGGACGGCATATTATCACGCCTAACTCATTAGGATTGCCAAAAGAGTTGTCAGAGGTGCTAACTGCGATGTTAAGTGATGATGCTGATAAACGTCGATTGGGCGGTGACTATTTTATGAAAAATATGAAATTCATGAAAAATGTTGTGTTTGCCAAATCAGATGTAAATGAACATATTGCACTTATCCCCACTTGGAGTTTTGCCAAGAAAAAAGACATCGATACCGTCGTATATAGCTCAAGGCGTTCATTTTTAAAGCTTGAAAATAGTGATATTTCTACTGAATTACATTATGTAAACGATGCGCAATTCGAACGTTATTACAAAAATTACATGCAGGGAATGGGAGAGACCGAAAAAGCCTTTATCTCTGCAGTAGGGAGACTAGGTAAATATCCCGTTGTAGGTGGTTTAGTGCTGAGGTGGCAACCAGAGGGCGTTTATATTGACTCTAGTTTAAATTTGTATGATCCGACCTTGAAACGTTCATTTGATGTATCCGTAAACAATGTTATCACCTTAGCGAGGGCTATTCACAGAGTAGGGGTGTTTAAAAGCTGTATGTTCAATGCACGCGATACCTTGCACATAGAACGAGATAGTGAAAACATACCTTATCAAGCTGAAACTGACATGCAAATCCCCTATGAATTAAGTCACACCTCGATAACAGAGGATCAAAGTCGTAATCATTCTTACTTTGAAGATGGCGAAGACCCGGATGAGCTGCTAGTTCTACCTGACAAAATGATGGTCATTATTCGGCAATTAAATAATATTCATCATACTGGCTGTATAATATTTGAAGCATTACCAACGAATTTGAAAATACACAGTTATTACACCTTACTTGATCACAGTATGGAGAAGGAATTTAAAGCCTTATTAAAAACCATAATTGAGTTAGTGCCAGAAATAGAAGGATTAGGGATTTCAGGATTTATGAAATTGCCGTATAAAGACACGCGTTACTTTGAACATGCTTCGGGTTTACCAGAAAAATTTCATCCAAAAAAATTAAAAACAAATTAGCGCAATAAACAACGGGGAGTATTGCATGGCAGAAGTGACTTTAAAGTCTTTATTGCAGTTAGAAAAAATTGAAGATTCATTGTATCGAGGGCAAAGCTGGGATCTTGGTTTTCGCGCTTTATTTGGTGGTCAAGTTATGGGGCAAGCGTTAGCTGCCGCTCATAATACGTTGCCAGAAGGTAGGATATCCCATTCGTTTCATTCCTATTTTCTACTACCAGGAGATGCCAATTATCCAGTGGTGTATGAAGTTGAAAATGTCAGAGACGGTAGAAGTTTTTCAACTCGTCGCGTTAAAGCCATTCAAAATGGTAAAAACATTTTCTATTTAACGGCGTCTTTCCAAGCTCCCGAACAAGGTTTAGAGCATCAGTTCGCTGATATGCCAGATGTGCCTCCACCAGAGGAAGTGAAATCTGACTTAACCTTTTTTAAAAGTGCATTAGACAAGATTTCAGAGCGCATGCAAGAAGCAATTAGTTATCATAAGCCCATAGACAGCAGAACCGTACAAACCATTGATCCATTGCAACCTGTTAAAACAGAACCTAAGAGATATATATGGATGCGAGCTCAAGAAGTGGTTGAGAATAATTTAAATTTAAATCATGCCATGTTGGCCTATGCGTCAGATTACCATTTTCTGGCGACCTGTTTGCAACCCCATGGTATTTCAGTTAGGAACACACAACTTAGGATGGCAACTATCGACCACTCTATGTGGTTCCATCAGCCTTTTAAATTCGATGAGTGGTTATTGTACGTGGCTGAAAGTCCGTTTACCGGCGGAGTACGTGGTCTAGTTCGTGGTCAATTTTTCAATCAACAAGGCGTGTTGGTAGCTTCAACCATGCAAGAAGGTTTGATGCGACAACTAGATAAATAAAAACACAATAGGAGAGTCAATGTGATTTACTCATTAGGCGAACGCAAAGCCGTCGTTGCAGAAAGTGCGTTTATTGCGCCCGGCAGCCATGTAATTGGGTCTGTTAATTTGGCAGAAAATAGCAGTATTTGGTTCAACGTAGTCATTCGTGGTGATTGCGATCAAATAACTGTTGGTCCAGATACGAATATCCAAGACGGTTCCGTATTACACACAGATTACGATATCCCTTTAACAATAGGTAAAGGTGTAACGGTTGGCCACAAAGTGATGTTGCATGGGTGTGAAATTGGCGACTACAGTTTAATTGGTATTAATGCTGTGGTACTAAATGGAGCAAAAATTGGTCGCTACTGCTTAATTGGCGCAAATAGCTTGGTCACCGAAAACATGGAAATACCCGACGGTTCGCTGGTTATGGGCAGTCCAGCAAAAGTTGTTAAAACGTTGAGTGAAAAACAACAGGCAATGCTAAAAGGTTCTGCGGAACATTACGTCAATAACGCAAAGCACTATATATGCAATCTGATTAAAGAATAGCGTGGTTAAGATTGGCATTTAAAAAAGGCCCGGTACTATCTCTAGTGCCGGGCTTAGGGGAATGGCTCTTCAAAAGAGCCTTGCGCTAACTAAACTTCTTCAGGGAGAAGTCTTCAAAAATCAAAATATTTGATTTGAATATTTAGTTTAGAACAACTTTGCCGAAATATTAAACAAATTTACCAACTAAATTTAAAAATAGCTTAATATCAGTGATTTAGTCGTCCACTTTTCATAGTCAGTAGTTCATAATTATCACTTAACCCACACCTTATACCTTCCTTGTATACAGGTTATCCACAAGGGGGGATAAAAGATAATCTCTAGTCTTACCAACGTTTAAAGTAATTTAGGAAATGAAGAGCAGTGATTGCATTCTTTTTGTGAATGTTGGATATGCTGATCTTGTTGTTTCTTAAATCAACTGTAACACTATGGCCGTTTTAACCTAATGAGAATCTATTTTATGACTTCAAATGCTACATCATTTATCCCGACGGTTCGTACTCTCATGGGGCCTGGTCCTTCAGATGTTGATCCAAAAATTCTGACGGCCTTATCTAGACCGACAATAGGGCATCTAGATCCACAGTTTATTGACTTGATGGATGAGATTAAATCGCTCCTTCAATATGCCTTTCAAACAAAAAATCAACTCACCATGCCTGTTTCTGCACCAGGTTCTGCAGGTATGGAAGCCTGCTTTGCAAATTTAGTGGAGCCCGGTGACAAAGTGATAGTCTGCCAAAATGGTGTGTTTGGTGGCCGCATGAAAGAAAATGTCATTCGTTGTGGTGGCACTGCGGTCATGGTGGAAGATGAGTGGGGTAAACCCACTGATATTCAAAAGCTAGAGCGAGCCTTGGAAGAAAACAAAGACACTAAAATTGTCGCCTTTGTACACGCAGAAACCTCTACAGGGGTTAAAAATGATGCTCAAGCTTTGTGTAAACTGGCTAAAAAATACAACTGTCTAACCTTAGTGGATGCGGTTACCTCCCTAGGAGGATGTGAATTAAGAGTTGATGAATGGCAAATCGATGCCATTTATTCAGGTACTCAAAAATGCTTATCCTGCGTGCCTGGTTTGTCTCCGGTGTCTTTCAGTCAATTAGCCATTGATGCCATTAAAGCCAGAAAAACTCCCATTCAAAGTTGGTTTCTCGATATGGATTTAGTAATGGGGTATTGGGGAGCAGGAACTAAACGTGCATATCACCATACCGCGCCTGTGAACAGCCTGTACGCGTTACATGAATCCCTTATCATTCTTAAAGAAGAAGGCTTAGAGGCCGCTTGGCAACGTCATCAAGACATGCACAATAAATTAAGGGAAGGCCTTGAAGCGTTAGGTCTTGAATTTATTGTTGAAGAAAAATATCGCCTGCCTCAATTAAATACCGTTCGTATCCCTGATGGCGTCGATGATGCCAAAGTAAGGGAGATCTTACTCAATGAATATAATTTAGAAATAGGTGCAGGATTAGGTTCATTAGCTGGAAAGGTTTGGCGAATTGGTCTGATGGGCTATGGTTCGAATCTGAAAAACGTTAATTACTGTATTGAAAGTTTACAAGCCGTTTTAAAATCAGTTAGTTAATTTCGAGCTGATTTAAACCTTGCCCACGAAAACGATAAAAATCCTGTCTATTACCGAACAATAGGCAGGATTTTCTTTCATCATATTGATTCTATGGTAATTTACTTACTTTCAATCAACCTCATAAGTCAATATGTTACATCGAATTTGGTTAGCATTCATTTTGTCGGCATTTATCGCCACACTCTGGCAGGTTATCTTTAATAATAATATAGGTAGCTTTAAAGAGGTGATGGATGCCATTTATGCTATGGCCAAGTTAAGTGTCGATATCTCCATTGGTTTAATTGGCGTATTAGCTTTTTGGTTAGGTATTTTCCAAGTTGCAGAACGTTCCGGATTAGTCACCAAATTATCCATAGTGTTAGAACCACTTTTACGCCGTCTCATGCCTGAAATACCCAAAGGGCATCCCGCCATTGGCAGTATTACTATGAACATATCGGCAAATGTGCTGGGACTAGATAACGCTGCAACGCCTTTTGGCATAAAGGCAATGCAAGACATGCAAAGCTTAAATACAGCGAAATCCACTCTTACCAATGGGCAAATAATCTTTTTGGTCATGAATACATCTTCTGTGACACTGTTTCCCATTGCCGTATTCTTATATCGAGCAGAGCAAGGCGCAGCGAATCCAACAGACGTATTTATGCCGATTCTTTTGTCTACATTTGCATCAACCTTTATAGGATTATTAGTGACATCGTGGGTGCAAAAAATTAATTTATTTAACCGTGTGGTGTTTCTTTATGCCGCTGGGGTGATTTCGATTTTAGGTGCGCTGATTATTTATTTTTCCACTTTAACTGCTCAGCAAATGGCAAATCAATCATCTATTGCGGCCAATGGACTATTACTCACTTTTATTATCATAGTGTTAAGTGTTGGTGCTCAAAAGAAACTAAATTGCTATGAATTATTTGTTGAAGGAGCTAAAAAAGGATTTGAATTGGCTATTTCGCTGATCCCTTATTTAATTGCAATGTTGTTTGCCATTGGTATGCTCAGAGCCAGCGGTTTACTGGACATGGTAATGGGAATTATCGCCAACGGTGTAAATTTTATTGGGATAGATAATCGATTTGTTGATGCAATTCCCAACGCATTAATGAAACCTTTGAGCGGTTCTGGTGCCAGAGCATTAATGATTGAAACTATGCAACATCATGGCGCCGACTCATTTGCAGGTCGCCTAGCATCGGTGTTGCAAGGTTCAACAGAAACCACGTTCTACATTTTAGCTGTATATTTAGGAGCGGTTGGGATTAAACATAGTCGGTATGCTGTTGCATGTTGTCTTGCTGCTGATTTGGCGGGAATTGTTACAGCAATTTTGGTGGCTTATTGGTTTTTTGGTTAAACTAAGGGTTATGCTTTAGAGATTTTGGAAGGTAAAGATATGTTGCGTAAATTAATCATGTTTTCAAGTATTAGTATTTTGCTTGTAGGCTGTTCAAAAGTAACCCTGGAAAACTACGATAGGGTTGAAATGGGGATGGTCAAATCTGATGTAGAGATGATTTTGGGAAAAGCTGATAATTGCGAAGAAGTGATTGGCACCTATTCTTGTATTTGGGGCAATGAAGAAGAAAAGTATATTAAAGTCAGTTTTATAATGGATAGAGCCGCAATTATCACCAAAAAAGGATTAGATTAAAATGCGTAAATTACTAATTTGTCTATTAATGCTTAACAGCGTTATGTTATCGGCCCATGAGTCTCGCAGTGATATTATTACGGTGAGAGGGCAAGGAAGTATTTTTCAAGCACCCGATATCTTAAAGTTCACCATTGCCGTTGAGGAAAAAGGTGACAATTCGTCGGTGTTAAATGAATTGGTCAACGCTAAAACCAACAAAATATTGTCTGTCCTTGCTAAACACAAAGTGGCTAAGCAAGACATTCAAGCTATGTCATTAAGTTTGTATCCCTGGTATGAACGGGAACGACAATCAAATATTCAAAAAGGTTTTGTATTTAGTCGCAATATTAATGTGACCTTGCGAAAATTTGAAAATTATCCAGCTATTTTAGAAGAGCTGTTCACCTTAAAAGTCAACAGAATCGACGGATTTCGCTATGAAGTTGAAGATCAACAGCAGGCTTATCTAAATGCCCTAGAAGCGGCGATTTCAGATGGTCATCAACGTGCTAAGCATTTATCTAAAAACCTAGGTATTCAATTAGGTAGCGTTGTGAATGTTGAAGAAACATCGAGTTATCAACCTACACCGCAGCCGTCCGCACGTTCACTCTCTGTATTTAATGAAGCAGCACAATATTTACCTGGTTTAAACGAAATAAATGCGACTGTGACCCTGTCTTTTAGAATACTTAAGTAACGCTTTTGTACTTATTTTTTAGTTAGAACGACTTGAGTTCATCAATCTACTTTTGGAGAGATTAAGTGTCTTAATCTCTCCAAAAAATCATTTTAATCCGCCGAAAAAAGATAAATCGTAAAAAAATCGCTGAAATTCTAATGATTGAAGGTTAAAATCCAGTTAAATATAGACTCGTCACAAACAAAGGCGAATAGCCTGAAGGTAAAGATGACTACAGATCAAGAAAAAGCTGATTTTTATCAAAGCCTTGCAAAGCAAGCACAAGCGCTAATAGAAGATGAGCGTAACTTAATTGCTAATTTAGCAAACTTAAGTGCATTAATATTCATGAGTTTAGAGGACATTAATTGGGCTGGATTCTATTTAGTTGATGGTGACGAATTAGTATTAGGTCCGTTTCAGGGCAAACCTGCTTGCATTCGAATTCCAATGGGAGCAGGAGTCTGTGGAAGTGCTGCAGCCCATCGAACCACTCAAATTGTAACCGATGTTCATCAGTTTGAAGGACATATTGCTTGTGATGCGGCGAGCAACTCTGAAATCGTCATTCCCATTCTATCAGGGAGGCGATTAATCGGTGTATTAGATATTGATAGTCCATCGTTGGCGCGTTTTGACTCTATAGATGGCTTGGGCTTACAAAAGATTGTCGATCTTTTGCAAGAGACAATAGTGTGAAAAGTCTTGTAGATGTTCATGTTGTTTTAGCAACCCCCGCTGATCTTGAAAATTGGGATGACGAAGCTGAAGAAGCGGCAGAACGATTAAACACAATTTTACACATGGCTTATGATCTTGCCGATGAAGACATAGACACAAGCCGTTTGGAAAAAATACTACATCACATATGGGTAAACTGGCATGAAGACAGTTACCTTTTGGAAATCGACGACGCGGATTTGCACGACTGGGTTGACCAATTGTTGGCAACTTGGGATGATGCAGAACACGAAGAAGATTATGAACAAAATTATTAATTAGTAGATTGAATGGAAAACCAACAAAAATTTTCGAATAGCAAAGAAGTTATCACTTTTTTAGCGCAAACGTTCCCTAAATGTTTCTCATTAGAAGGTGAAGCGAAACCCTTAAAAATAGGTATATTTCAAGAACTTTCTGAACGTTTAAAAGAAGACGAGCGGATAAGTAAAACGTTATTGCGAGCCTCACTCCGACATTACACCAATAGCTGGCGCTATCTGCATAGTGTAAAAGAGGGGAGTTTTCGAATAGATCTTGATGGTAATCAAGGAGATGCCATAGAGAAAGAACATGCTGATCACGCATTAAAGCAGCTAACTGAAAGCAAAGCTAAAGTGGCTGAAAAGCGTAAATTAAACAACGCTTCTAAAGCAAAACCTGAGAAAAAAGGTGCTAAGGAAAAGCGTGATAAGCAAAATCAAGGGCAATTCAAGGGAACTAAATCGGCAAAACACAAACAAATTAAACAACCACCACCTGAAAAATTGACAGAATCACATTTAGTGGTAGGGACCGAAGTTACCGTTAAGGTTGGAAAGAGCCCACTTCCTGCGACCATTACCGATATCTCAAAAGATGAAGTTCACGTCCAACTGCAAACCGGTATGATAGTGAAAGTGCAAGCTGATAATTTGCGCTTAGCTCGACCTAAGAGGTAGTAAAATGAATAAATTTGTACGCGCTTCAGTTTATAGCGCATTGTTTTGTTTAAGTGCTAGCGCTATCGCAGTTAATTCCTCAAGCGAAGCTGTTGACATTCCTAGTCTAGTGCAAGAGTCTCAGCATTCTGCATCAGCTAAGCGAATAAGTTCGCATTTGTTACGTTCCCATTATAAGCCGATTAAAATTGACGATAACTTGTCTGCGAAAACATTCGACCGTTATGTCAGAACATTAGATTTCAATCGTAATTTCTTTTTGAAATCCGATATCGAAGCAATGGAAAAGTATCGATTAAATTTTGATGAGGCCATTGCCCAAGGCAACTTAAACGACGCGTACAGTATTTATTCTTTAAATTTAACCCGTCGATTAGAACGCTTTGAATACGCGATTACCTTACTTGATAAACCTTTCGATTTTGAGAAAAAAGGCGATTCATTAGAGTTTGATCGTGAAGATGCTCCTTGGGCAGCGTCGACTGCAGAAATAAATGAGTTGTGGCGTCAACGTGTAAAATACGATGCCTTAAATTTAAAATTGGCAGGGAAAACGGCGGAAGAGATTAAAGATCTATTAACCAAACGCTATGAGCGCGCGATTAAACGCCTTTCACAGACTAAAAGTGAAGACGTTTTTCAAACTGTAATGCACTCATTTGCGCGCAGTGTTGATGCTCATACAAGTTATTTGTCACCGCAAAGTACAGACCGCTTTGATATGGAAATGAACCTTTCCTTTGAAGGAATAGGCGCTGTTTTGCAAAGTGAAGATGACTATACGGTAATACGCAGTGTAGTGCCTGGCGGCCCTGCTGAATTATCGAAAAAAATCAAACCAGAAGATAAAATTGTCGGTGTAGCCCAAGGAAAAGATGATTTTGTCGATATTATCGGATGGCGTTTAGATGAAGTGGTTGACTTAATCAAAGGCCCCAAAGGAAGTGTAGTTAAGCTGCAAGTCTTAAAAGGCGCGTCAGAATCTAATGTACCTGAAGTGGTGAGTTTAACTCGAGATAAAATCAAGTTAGAAGATAGAGCTGCCAAGTCAGAAGTATATATACCGGAAAAGGGCACGCACGCTGGCGAAAAACTCGGTGTCATTACCATCCCTTCTTTTTACAATAATTTGCATACAGATGTTAAAAAAGAACTTGCTGATTTAAAAGAAAAGGGAGTTCGAGGTATTGTAGTTGATTTACGTGGTAATGGCGGTGGCTCGTTAACCGAAGCTACATTACTGTCGGGTCTGTTCTTTGATCAAGGACCCGTAGTGCAGATTCATGATGCATCAGGTCGCACCAGAACCGAAAAAGATACAGATGGCATCACTTATTATGATGGCCCGTTAACAGTGCTTGTTGATCGTTACAGTGCTTCAGCTTCAGAAATCTTTGCAGCCGCTATGCAAGATTATGGGCGTGCAGTAGTGCTAGGCGAACAAACCTTTGGTAAAGGAACTGTGCAACGTCACCGTCCATTAGGTCGTATTTACGACCTTTACAGCAATCCATTGGGCAGTATTCAGTATACTATTGCTAAGTTTTATCGTATCAACGGTGGTAGTACACAAAACTTAGGTGTCGTTCCTGACATTAAATTTCCATCAGCAATAGACCCTGATGATTGGGGTGAAAGCCAAGAAGAGAATGCACTCCCATGGGATAGCATTGAACGAGTGAATTACTCAACCTTTAGTGATACCTCAAGTGCATTGACCGTGATGGAACAGAATCACTTAAAACGTATTAAAAATGATCCTGAATTTGCGTATATTTTCGAAGATATTCAACGCTATCAAAAAGAAAAAGATAAAAAGACAATTTCTTTAGTTGAATCTGAGCGTATCAAAGAAAAAGAAGAGCAAGAAACATTGCGTCTTAAACGAGCAAATGAACGCTTAGTCAGAGCAGGAAAAGAAAAAGTTGAAAAACTTGATGATTTGCCGGAAGACATGGCGGAAATTGATCCATTCCTTGATGAAGCCGCGAGTATTACGTTCGATCTAGTTTCTACAGGAATGTATGCGTCTCATTCAGAAACCAAGTGATCTAAGATTTTATGATGAGGGCTATTTTTAATAGCCCTTTTTTTATAACATCAATACCGTGAGTTTTTAATTCGCAGGCTTTGAAACTTAACAAAAATACATATTTTGGATGAATCGTCATACACGACAACAGGCTAGTTTTAAACCAGTCAGTTAAACTCAAAATAGGATTATTTTGAGGTCGAGACGGTTTAGTATAGTATTCCTAAAATGGCTAAAAAAATTAGCTAAATACAATAATAATAAAAGGGTAAGGAATGAACGCACGTGGAGAGTTTTCTTCTCGACTTGGATTTATCCTCGCTGCAGCTGGTTCAGCTGTAGGATTAGGTAATATTTGGGGTTTCCCAACTCAAGTCGCTAGTAATGGAGGAGCAGCATTTGTATTAGTTTACGTTGTTTTAGCTTTTCTATTGGCCTATCCAGTTTTAATGGCTGAATTGATAATCGGTCGTGCCACTAGGGCAAATATGGTCGACGCATTGGGGCAAATATCCGGCAGTAAACTAGGCCGTGCAACGGGTGCGTGGGGTTTTGTTACAGTCTCATTAATTCTTGCATTTTATGCCATTGTTGCAGGTTGGATGTTGGCATTTTTTCTTGAAACCATAACCCACTTATTAGGGTTAGATGACTTATCTAGTTGGTTAACTAATCAGTCTATTCTCCGTAACTTATTATTTTCAGGTATATTTTTAATATTAACGGCGGCAATAGTAACCGGAGGCGTTAGTAAGGGAATAGAGCGCTGGTCTGTACGTTTAATGCCGACTTTAATGATTATCATTGTGCTTCTAATCGTTTATGTATCCCTGCAAGAAGGCGCGATTGAGGGCTGGAAAGCATACTTAGTACCCGACTTCAGTCGTATTATGGATCCAGCCTTATTAATTAATGCCATGGGGCAAGCGTTTTTCTCTATGTCCCTTGGCGTGGGCACTATGCTGGTGTATGGATCATATGTCAGTAAAAATGAACGCTTACCGTCCCTCGGGGCGTCGGTGGCACTCGTTGATATTGGTGTTGCTGTGCTTGCTGGCATGCTAATAATCCCTTCAATGTACGTCGCCCTAAATAACGGTGTACAAATTTTTTCCGATAGTGGGGCGCTCATAGAAGGTGACAGCTTAATATTCACTGTGTTGCCTGCGTTGTTCGACACTATGGGCTCTGTTGGCATTTTTGTCGCTTTTGCATTTTTTGCTCTTATGGTAATTGCCGCTCTAACTTCGTCTATTTCAATGCTTGAAGTACCTGTGGCCTATGTAGTTGAAAGTAAGGGAGTCAAGCGTACTAAAGCGGTTTGGTTATTAGCCCTTTGTGTCTTTGTGGCAAGTTCAATAATTGTGTTTAACTTTGCTAGCCTATTTGGCTTAGTGATTAGTTTGACCACGAAATACAGTCAACCCTTATTAGGCTTAGCCTTATGTCTTTTTGCTGGATGGGTCTGGAGACGGGATCAGATTTTAGCTGAACTAAAGCATGGGTATGACAATGCGGAGCATTCTTTATTCTGGAAAATTTGGCCTTGGTACGTGAAATTTGTTTGCCCTGTGGTTATTTTCATCATGTTTTATCGCTCAGTTACCGGATAGGGATATCAATTAAATGGACAAGAACACAAAACCAAAAGTTGTTAAAGAGGCAACTATTCTTGATGCGCTCATTCCAATCGTCATTTTAGTCTGTCTATTATGTTCGTCTGTATATTGGTATGGAAGTGATTCATCCTACGGACCAAACCAAATAGCATTGATATTTGCGATGTTTATCGCCTCTGCCGTTGGTATTAAAAATGGTTACACGTGGAAAGAAATCGAGGAGGGGATTGTTAGCGGGATATCCCTATCCCTTGGTGCCATACTCATTCTCTTAGCCGTGGGGGCATTAATTGGTTCTTGGATGCTATCCGGTACAGTGCCGACTTTAATTTATTATGGCCTAGAATTACTTAACCCCTCATTATTTTATACTGCCACCTGTTTAATTTGTGCTGTTGTGGCGATGAGCATTGGCAGCAGTTGGACCACAGCTGCTACTGTAGGTGTTGCCTTAATGGGGGTAGCCAATGGCATGGGCATGTCTGAGGCCATAGCTGCTGGGGCTGCGGTGTCTGGCGCTTATTTTGGTGATAAAATATCACCTTTATCAGAAACCACAAACCTAGCACCAGCAATTGCTGGTACAAACTTATTCGAACATATTCAGTACATGTTGTGGACAGTGGTACCGAGCATAGTACTAACATTAATACTCTTTACTTTCTTAGGCTTCAATTCTAGTCAAGAATCTTCAGCGCAAAGTATTTTGGATATGCAAAATCTATTGGCTTCGGAGTTTAATTTAGGCATACATTTGCTTATTCCATTGCTCGTTCTGTTGGGGTTGGCGTTGAAAAAGGTTCCCGCTTTCCCAGCCGTGTCTATAGGCGCTATTTTGGGTGGTATATGGGCAGCAGTATTTCAACCTGAAGTAGTACAAGACTTTGCCACAGATGGCCGTGATGGCATCGTTGCTAGTATCACCGTTGTTTGGACGGCTTTGTATGCTGGAGTAAACTTTAGTACACAAAGTGATGTACTAAATGACTTATTAAGTCGTGGTGGCATGTCCAGTATGCTAAATACAATCTGGTTAATCATGTGTGCACTGACTTTTGGTGCTGTTTTAGAGAAAGTAGGACTGTTAAAGCGAATTGTAAGTGCTATTTTAGTCGGCGCTAAATCTGCCGGTGACATGATATCCAGAACAATTTTAACTTGTTTTGCAACCAATGTGATCACCGCAGATCAGTACATGGCAATTGTGATGCCTGGTCGAATGTATAAAAATGAATACGAAAAACGAGGGTTGCACCAATTAAACCTATCTAGAAGTTTAGAAGATGGTGGAACCTTAACCTCACCGCTGATCCCTTGGAATACTTGTGGTGCTTATATGAGCGGCGTTTTAGGGGTAAGTGCGTTAGACTATCTTTTTTATGCTTTTTTCAATCTTATTAATCCAGTTTTAGCTATTGTGTATGCCTATTTAGGCATTAAAATTCTCAGAGTTCCAATGCCTGCATACGCAGAATCGGCTATCAACAAAGGTTAGTATAAGTACCTCAGATAGCTGATATTTTTGTCTTCTTAATTAGGTCTAAGTATGTCCGATAATCGTGTTATTAAAGCTAAGCGCCGTTTAGATTACCAAGCGCCCCATTTTTTCATTTCAACGGTGGATTTGTCCGTTAAACTCGAAGAACCAAAAACGCAAATTAAAAGTCAATTGCGCATTAAACGTAATGGTGAGCATCAGCATCCATTGGTATTAGATGGTGAAGAGTTAACTTTAATTGATGTAAAATTAAATGGTAATAGCCTTACAAAGTATGAGCAAACTGCAACATCCTTAATCATTGAAAACGTACCTGAAGATTTTTATTTAGAAATTTATACAGAACTTAACCCCGCTGAAAATAGTTCTCTGGAAGGCCTGTATAAAACGGCTAATGCTTACTGTACCCAATGTGAAGCTGAAGGTTTCCGAAAAATCACCTATTTTATTGACCGACCAGATGTATTAGCTGAATACACTGTAACTATTTACGCAGATCAAAAAGAGTATCCGTATTTATTATCAAACGGCAACAAAATTGATAGTGGTAAACTAGAAGATGGTCGTCATTGGGTAAAATGGCACGACCCGTTTAAAAAGCCGTGTTATTTGTTTGCGTTAGTTGCTGGTGACTTTGATTTGCTCGAAGATCATTATAAAACCACATCAGGCCGTAAGGTTTTGTTGCAGCTATTTGTAGATAAAGGAAAAGCAAACAGAGGTCATCACGCCTTAGCCTCTCTCAAAAAAGCCATGGAATGGGATGAACAAGTTTTTGACCTGGAATACGATCTGGATATTTACATGATTGTAGCAGTAGACTTTTTCAATATGGGGGCCATGGAAAATAAGGGACTGAATGTATTTAACAGTAAATATGTGTTAGCCGATAGTGCCTCTGCAACCGATGAAGATTTTTTCAATATTGAATCTGTTATCGCTCACGAATATTTTCATAATTGGACAGGCAATCGCGTCACCTGTAGGGATTGGTTTCAACTCAGCTTAAAAGAAGGTTTAACGGTTTTCCGTGATCAGCAATTTAGCGCGGATATGAGCTCTCCAGTGGTTAATCGAATTAAAAATGTCAAAGTGATGCGTGAACATCAATTTGCCGAAGATGCCAGTGCCATGTCTCATCCCATACGTCCCGATGAAGTCATAGAGATGAATAACTTTTATACGGTAACTGTCTACGACAAGGGCGCTGAAGTGATTCGCATGATGCACACGTTACTCGGTCAGCAAGGGTTTAAGAATGGTATAGATTTGTACTTTAAACGCCATGATGGACAAGCAGTGACCTGTGATGACTTTGTCAGTGCAATGCAGGATGCAAACCAGATAGACTTAGCACAATTCAAACGTTGGTATGGGCAATCCGGAACGCCCATAGTTAAAGTTAGAGAAAGTTTTAATGAGCAAGACGGTACCTATAGTCTTGAATTTGAGCAAGTAAACAACGCAACAGCGGATCAGAAACAGAAGCAAGACTTGCATATCCCAGTCCGATTAGAACTGCTTGATAAAAGCGGAGAAAGCGCAGTTGAACTTTTCAATCTCAAACAAAAACAGCAAACAATGGTTAAATCTGGGTTCAAAGAAAAACCTACGGTGGCACTATTGACGGACTTCTCTGCACCGGTGAAACTTGAGTTTGATTATACTGTTGAGGCTTTATTAGAAATTGCCTTGTCTGCCCAAGATGGCTTTTCTAGTTGGGATGCCACACAAACCCTGTTTAGCGAATATCTCCACGGTAAAACCCCAGCCAGCTCAAAGCTCAGTGTTAGTTCGAAATCCATCGACAAGCTAATCGATGGATTACTCAGCCAAATAGAACCTTCTTCTGACTTAGCGTTAATCGCTGAAATGTTAACCTTACCGAGTATCGAAACCCTTGCCCAACAAGTCACTCGTTATTATGTGGTTGAACTCAACCAAGCTAGAAAGGAATTAGAAAGCTATATCGCAGAAACATTTTCTGAGTTATTTTTAAAAGTATATGAGTCTACTCAACACTCTGGTTATGCTTATCAATCTGAGCAAGTGAATAAACGTAAACTAAGAAATTTATGTTTGTATTACTTAGCCAAAACAGAGCAGGGCAATTCCCTTGTTAGTAAACAATTTGATTCATCAGACAACATGACGGACTCCCTCGGGGCCTTAAAAGCGGCGCAAGCTGCTGTGTTACCTTGTTTCGAAATATTAATGGCCAAGTTTGAACAAAAATGGGCCGATGATCCGTTAGTTTTAGACAAATGGTTTGCATTACATGCAAGTTGCGAAATTCCTGATATTTTATCGCGTCTAGATTTACTCATGAGCCATAAACAGTTTAATCATGATAATCCTAACAGGGTACGTTCCGTTATAGGTACTTTTGCGTTTTACAATGCCATGGGTTTTCATGCTATTGATGGTTCAGGTTATAAATACGTGACCGATTATCTGTTAAAATTAGATGCCAGAAACCCGCAAGTTGCTGCGCGAATTGTGACTCCCTTAACACAATGGCAAAAAATGGATGAAATTCGTGCTGATTTAATGAAATACCAACTAACACGTTTGTTAGCTGTTCCCAATTTAAGTAAAGATGTATACGAAAAAGTAAGTAAAAGCCTCAGTTTCTAAAAAGCTATGCGAACCTATTACTTTAATTTAAACGCTTCTTACGAAATGTGTGAGAAGCTTTATTTGTCTACAAATAACTCAGTTATTTTATATTCTGAGAGTGGTGAACGTATCCAACTCCCTACCTTTAATTTACGGCCTTTTGTTACTAGGCTCGGGTTAAATGGCCGTTTTCGTCTTATAATTACCTCTGAAAACAAAGTCTTTTCATTTGAAAAAATAACCTAATAATTCGCAGTTATCAATTGTTTGAATTTTAACCTATTGATAATGGTGAGTTTTTACATTTTTTTAACTGGTACGATTTCTTCTTGCTATCGAGCCTAAATGATGTAATCATTTTGTGAATATTTTGATACTAAATAAAAGTCGCATGCATTTTTCGGCGACTAGGGAGAACTAAAATATGAAGTGTGGACCTTTGAAGTTTAAAAAGTCACCGCTTGCACTTAGCATAGCTGCCGTGTCTGTTATGACTTCCGTAAATCTAAATGCTGCATCCTGGGAGAAAGGAGATTGGTCGATAAACTTTGACTCAAACTTCTCGCTAGGAACAAGCATTCGAGTTGAAGAACGTGATTTTTCATTAATAGGAAACAGTAACCATCCCAATTTTGACTGGAGTGGTTACAATGCAGCGACCAACGTTACTTATGCTTCTGCTGATGTATGGGCAAACGCAGATGGCGCTTATTCAACAAATGGAGACTTAGGAAACTTAAACTTTGATAAAGGCGAAGCTTTTTCAACGGTTTTCAAAGGTACCCATGAATTAGATATCCGTTATGACAACATGGGCTTTTTTGCCCGTGGCTTGTATTTTTATGATTTTGAATTAAAAGATGGCACACGAGACTGGGCGAATCCGATTACAGGACAAACTCAAGATCCTTGTGCAGCATCTCAAGCATCTGATGAGTTATGCTCAGATGTAAGACTGCTAGATGCTTTTTTCTATGCCGATTTTGATATTGGTGATGTACCGGTAACCATACGCATCGGTGATCAGGTTGTTAGTTGGGGCGAAAGTACCTTCATTCAACATGGTATCAACACCACTAACCCTGTGGATGTCACCCGAGCACTAGCGCCTGGTGCAGAGCTAAAAGAAGTATTCATTCCTGTCGGAATGGTGTTTGCGTCTTTGGGGTTAACAGAAAATCTCAGTTTATCCGCATATTATCAATATGAGTGGGAACGCAGCAGATTGCCACAAGCAGGGAGTTACTTCGCCACCAATGATTTTGCAGGCGAGGGCGGTCAGGCACAAAATATCCAGTTGGGATTCACCGGTAACCCAGATATCAATTTAGACTTCTTACTCGATAGTTTAAATGGATTGCGTTCCGCATTGTTAGCCGGAGCGAACCCATCAGATATTGCAGCGGCTTATTTAGCCTATCCTACCAAGGTAGCCGTAAGAGGGTATAGCGATGCCGCCCATACGGATGCGGATGACCAAGGTCAGTACGGAATTAAGATGTCTTATTATGCTGCTGATTTAAATGATACGGAATTCAGTATTTACCATATTAATTACCATAGTCAGCGTCCGCTTATATCAGGAACTACGTCAGATTTTACTGCTGCTGGTATTGCCCAAGATATGGCCTTTTTAGCCGCAAATGAAATTGACCGCGACAATATTACGTCTTTAGAAGCGTTCACGGAAAGTCAGTTTATGTATCCTGAAGACATTAAATTGTACGGTTTTAGCTTTAACACCAATGTAGGTGAAACAGCCCTAGCCGGGGAAATCGCCTATCGTGTTGACGAGCCTTTACAAATTGATGATGTAGAACTGCTCTATACCGCAATGCCTGAGCAACTAGCAAATGCGGGTATACGTCCCGACTTTGCTGGTATTTCGCAAATGGGTAACATAGGTCGTTCAGTAGGCCCCGGGGAAACTGCCGAAGGCTTTGTGGTGTCAGATACCATACAGATGCAATTAACCACCACCCACGTATTTGGTCCTACATGGGGAACGGATAATTTAATCTTACTTGGCGAAGTAGGGTATGTAAGTATCGAAGATATGCCTGATCCTAACGTGATTAGGTTAAATGGCCCTGGTACATCTAGGACTGCTTCTTTAGAGCCTTTACGCGATGAAAGTGGTAATATTATTTCCACACGAGAAGGGTTACACATTGGTTTATCTAATGGACCTGAAACGAACCCATTCCCAACTGATTATGCTTGGGGTTATCGTATTTTAGCAGTAGCCGACTTTAACAATGTGTTTTCTGGTGTAAACCTCAGAACGCGAGCAACCTTCTCTCACGATGTAGAAGGAACAACACCTGATCCATTGTTCTTATTTACAGAAGATGTGAAATCAGCGAATTTAACCTTCGAGTTTGACTATTTAAGCAAATTTTCAGCCGCAGTGGGCTACAGTAGTTACTGGGGTGGTATTGGTAACTCGAATGCACTTTCAGATCGCGACTTTGTATCAGTTAACTTTAAATATTCGATTTAAGAGAAAAACGAAATGATAAAGAATTTAGTAGTAACAACCACTGCTTTAGCATTGGCACTAAGTGTTTCGTTTGCTCATGCGAAAGTATCTCAAGAGCAAGCAGCGAAACTCGGAAATGAACTCACTCCACTTGGTGGAGAAAAAGCCGCTAATGCCGATGGCAGTATTCCGGCTTGGAATGGTGGGATCACCACGCCTCCAGAAGGTTACCAACCGGGTGATTTTCACCCTGATCCGTTTCCTGGCGACAAAGTATTATTTACCATAACCGGTAAAAACTATAAGGAATATGCAGACTCATTAAGTGCAGGACAAGTTAAACTTTTTGAAACCTATCCTGATACTTATGAAATGCCTGTTTATCAGTCACGTAGAACGGCTTCCAATCCACAATATGTATATGACGCAGCAAAGGCGAATGCGACTCGCGCTGAGTTAGTTCAAGGCGGTAACGGCATTAAAAATGCGGCAGTTGGCGTTCCTTTCCCTATACCACAATCAGGTGTAGAGGCAATTTGGAATCATATCTTACGTTACCGAGGTGAAGGAATTAAACGCTTTGGTGGGCAGGCTGCACCCACTGCGTCGGGTGATTATACAGTTATAGGATTTGATGAAATTCTATTAGTTGAATATGCAAAACGCGATGCAACCCCTGAACAATTGCTCGAAAACAATATGCTCATGAAGTTTAAACAAAAGATTACTTCCCCAGCACGTTTAGCGGGTACCGCATTATTAGTGCACGAAACCATGGATCAGGTTCGCGAGCCACGTCAGGCTTGGACGTATAATACGGGGCAACGTCGAGTTAGACGTGCGCCTAACATTGCTTATGATGCACCAGGAACAGCATCTGATGGATTGCGTACTACCGATGATTTCGATATGTTTAATGGTGCTCCTGATCGTTACAATTGGGAATTGAAGGGTAAAAAAGAAATGTATGTTGCCTACAATAGCTATGCTTTGCACAGTGATAAGGTAAAATACGAAGACATACTTACCCTAGGGCACATAAATCCAGATTTGACGCGATATGAAAAGCATCGTGTTTGGGTAGTTGAAGCGACATTAAAAGAGGGCTTCCGCCACGTTTACTCCAAACGAGTATTCTTCATTGATGAAGATAGCTGGCAAGTACAAGTTGCTGATATGTATGATAATCGTGGAGAACTGTACAAAGTTGCCGTTGCTCATGGATTAAATTTCTACGATGTTCCTGCACATTGGTCTACTCTAGATGTATATCATGATTTAAATTCAAGACGTTATTTAGCCCTTGGTTTAGATAACGAAGATAAAGTCTATGATTTCTCAGTTAGACCAAAAGAAAAAGAATTTACAGCCCAAGCCTTAAGGCGAGAAGGGATACGCTAACTAGCAAAAAAACGGTTGGCTATGCCAACCGTTTTTGTAATTGAAGATGAAAAGAAGAAAATGAATCGAAGTAAAATTTTGACAATTTTGTTTATCAGTTCTTTCAGTGCATTCTCAGCGTCTTCTGAAGAGTCTTATATGGCTCCTTTAGCGAAAGAATCACTGTTACTGGATGTGGTAAAAAGTAATCAACACATAATCACCGTGGGCGAGCGGGGTCATGTGCTAGTGTCTAAAGATGGTGAAAATTGGCAACAACAAGAGGTTCCCACTTTATCAACACTCACGGCAGTCACTGCGCTCGAGAACCAGTTATGGGCCGTGGGACATGATGCGGTAATTTTACACCAGCAGGCTCAAGGCAAACCTTGGGAAGTGCAAATGTTCGCCCCTGAACTTGAAAAACCCCTTTTAGATGTGGCGTTTTTAGATATCAATGAAGGCATAGCTGTTGGGGCATACGGTACCTTTGTGCGCACGGTAAACGGCGGCGAGAGTTGGGACACTGAAGTTCATCAAGGTTTTCTTCACCCAGATGATATTGAGTATCTGGAAGAACTTCGTTTAGAAGATGAAGAATTTTATCAATCCGAACTAGTATCGATTTTACCTCACCTGAACAAAATTCTACTGGTTGACGATATTTTATACATAGCCGGTGAGGCTGGTTTACTGGCGATGAGTCAAGACAAAGGCATAACATGGCAACGCATGGATGTTGACTACTATGGTTCCTTCTTTGATATTCAAAAATTAAGTAATGGTGACATCATTGCTGTTGGTTTACGTGGAAATATTTTCAAATTATCCGCAAACGAAAACGAGTGGATGGCCATACAATCAGGCATAACGTCGTCGTTAAATATGGTTATCCCCCTGACTAATTCAAAATTTATAGCAATGGGAAATAGTGGCAATGTGGTTTGTGTCAACGACGAGCAAGTGGTAAATGCCCATTTCGACGACGGTAAAGCTATCAATGCGGGTGTTCTACATAAAGATAAAATTCTGTTAGCTACGGCCAAAGGAATAAAAAGCGTTTCGTATAGTGATGATCTATCCGTTTGTGAAGGAATGAATAAAGAGTTATGAATAAATTGATTGATTTTTGTGTCAGTATAATTTTTCGAAATCGAATTATTGTTGTTTTATTGTTTGTCTTAACGACAGCATTCTTGGGCTATCAATCCTCACAACTTAAATTAGACGCTGGCTTCACTAAAAATATCCCCTTGAACCATGAATACATGGTCAATTATATGAAGCACGCCAAAGACTTTGGTGGTGCCAATAGTATTTTGGTATCTGTTTGTGACAAAGACAGTAATATTTACAATACTGAATTTTTCGATACATTGAAAAATGTTCACGACCAATTATTTTTTATTAATGGCGTTGAACGTTCCCTTGTTAAATCACTATTTTCTTCTTCTACTCGTTTCACAGAGATTGTAGAAGGGGGATTTTCAGGTGGTCCCGTCATTCCTGCAGACTTTGATTCAAGCAACCCAGATGCGCTAGCTTTAGTGGCTCAAAATGTAGACAAGGCTGGCATCGTTGGGCAATTAGTGTCAGACGACTTTGAATGCGCAATGGTATCTGCCCAGCTGTTAAATATTGATCCAACCACTGGCGAAAAGCTTGATACCTTAGTACTAGCGGCTGAGTTGGAAGAGCAGTTACGTGGTCAATTTGAAAACGAAAATACCAGTATTCACATAATTGGTTTTGCTAAAATGATCGGTGATGTGGCGAATGGTGCGAAAGACGTTGTAATGTTTTTTGCCATCGCATTGGCCATTACCGCTGTGATGGTTTATTTCTTTTCCAAATCTATCATGCTAACGATATTGCCACTGTTATGTTCCGTAATAGCGGTTGTTTGGCAACTCGGTTTATTGACCATTTTAGGCTTTGGCCTTGACCCTATGTCTATATTAGTGCCGTTTTTAGTCTTTGCCATCGGAGTTAGTCATGGTGTACAGATGATCAATGCGGTTGGTAAGCGAGTGGTTGAAGGCGGAACTGCCTTGTTTGCGGCCCAGAGTGCGTTCAGAAGTTTGCTCATTCCTGGTGGTATTGCATTGTTGTCTGATACCGTGGGTTTTATGACCCTCCTGGTGATCGATATCGGTATTATTAGAGAGTTAGCGATAACCGCAAGTTTAGGTGTCGCGGTTATTATTTTAACTAACTTAGTTCTGTTACCCGTACTGATGTCTTATGTGAAATTTAGTGAGTCATATAAGAACAAATTTAAAAACAAGGAAAACCGGTCAGATAACTTTTGGAATACCATAGCTCACTGTTCAACACCTAAAGTTGCTTATGTCATCCTGTTGGTTACTGCAATACTATTCGTGTTAGGTTGGATACAATCTTCAAAAATGAAAATTGGCGATCTTCAGGCTGGAACACCGTCACTGCATGAAAGTAGTCGCTACAATCAAGATACCTTTTTAATTACTGACAAGTATGCGATCAGTGTGGATTACCTTTCTATTCTAGTGGAAGCAACACCTGAAGCATGTACCTCTTATGAAGTGATGAATGCCATTGATGAATTGCAATGGAAAATGGGCAATGTAGAGGGCGTTCAATCGACGGTGAGTCTTCCTTCAGTCGCGAAACTAGTGAACGCTGGTTATAACGAAGGAAACCCTAAGTGGCGAGTAATACCGCGTAACCAACAAACCTTAGTTCAAGCTATTGCGCAAGTCCCAACGTCTTCAGGCTTGCTCAATACCAATTGTTCTGTGATGCCAATCATTTTGTTTATGGAAGATCACAAAGCAGAAACCATTCAGCGAGTGGTAGAAGCGGTAAAAGTTTTCAGACAAGATTACGAAACAGATGAACTTAAATTTAATCTGGCGTCGGGTCCAGTTGGCGTTATGGCGGCGAAAAATGAAGCGGTAGATGATGCACAAAACCCGATGATGATGTACGTGTTTGGTGCTGTGATTATTTTATGCCTGCTTAGTTTCCGTTCATTGCGCGCGACCATGTCAGTGGTTATTCCATTGTACGTGGTTTCAGTTCTAGCACAGGCCTTAATGACTTATTTAGAAATAGGCCTAACCGTTTCTACGTTACCGGTAATTGCGCTAGGCGTGGGTATTGGCGTGGATTACGGTATTTATATTCTATCGACGATGAATATTAAACTAAAATCAGGCATGCCTGTCCGGCAAGCTTATTTTGAGGCTTTGAAAGAAAGAGGCAGTGCAGTGCTGTTCACGGGAATTACCCTCGCAGTTGGTGTGAGTACGTGGGTGTTTTCTTCTCTCAAGTTTCAAATGGATATGGGTATACTCTTAACCTTCATGTTTGTGGTAAACATGTTAGGCGCTATAGTTGTATTACCTGCGTTAGCAGCAGTATTCTGGCGCAAACAAAAATAATTTTTGCATAATTATTTGCTTAAACTTCAATGAAAGGGCCGTTCGGCCCTTTTTTAATTAGATTCCCTGCATATTTATATTTTTTGTAAATTTATAGTTAATTTAGTCCTTTAAAAGGCGCCAATTTTTAGCGAAAATAGCCCAACTAAATTATCAAAAACTGTATATATCTCAGCATTTTGACTAATCTAAAAAGAACTTACTTATGGTGTTGAGTAAAAATCAGCACATTTATTAAAACAAGGTAATAAAATGACGGTTGCTAATAGCCAACATTCAGTACTGCTAGAAAATGTATTTAAACTCATTAATAAAAAGCTCGATGAAACCAATGCAGAATTGGTAGAACAGTTTTCTCGTCTATTATTTAAGAATATTTCTGGCGATGACTTGGAAAATCGAAATGACAGTGATTTATATGGCGCGACGTTAAGTCTCTGGAATGAATTCGTTAAGTATAATGGTCAACAACCAAAGATCCGCGTGTTTAACCCTGAAATATCAAAACACGGCTGGCAATCTTCCCATACTATCGTAGAAATCATTGTCCGAGATATGCCATTTTTGGTTGACTCAGTCAGAATGACATTGAACCGGCTTAATATCACTGCTCATTTATTATTGCATAGCCCTATAACTCTGAAACGCAATGATAAAGGTGAAGTACACTCTTTTTTAACTAGTAAAAGCCGAGTGAAACAAAAACTTCGCGAAACTGTTTTCTTAATTGAAGTGGATAGGCAGGTAACTAAAGAAGCACTAAATAATTTAACCAGTGAACTCTTGTCAGTGGTTGATGAAGTATCTCTGGCGGTATCTGATTGGCAATCTATGAGTGATAAGTTAACCAGTATTATTGATAGTTTCCCGTCTACCAATTGTCCCGTTAGCAAAGAACTACAATCGCAAGCTATCGCGTTTTTAACCTGGTTAAATGATCATAATTTTACCCTAATGGGTTATCGTTACTACGATGTAAACGCAATTGAAGGAGATCACCGCTGGACGCCCAAAAACGAAACCAGTTTAGGGTTGATGAAAAATTCCATCAGTGACCGCGATAGAATATTATCCAATATGCCGCAATCGGCACAAAAAGAAGCGTTAAGTAAAAACCCACTTATTTTAACCAAAACAAATAGTCGTTCCAGGGTGAGTCGTCCGGCTTACATGGATTATGTCGGCATCAAGTGCTTTGACAAGGAAGGTAATGTCACTGGGGAACATCGATTTTTAGGGTTGTATGCGGCTTCATTTTACAATAGCAGTGCCACCCAACTGCCTGTCTTACAGAAAAAGATTGAACGAATTTGTGAATATTCTGGTTTTGATAAAAACTCCCATGCATACAAAGCGTTCGTCAATATTATCGAAACTTACCCTCGAGATGAATTGCTTCAGGGCGATGATGAAGAGTTAGGAAATATCATTTTAGGTATTTTCCAGATGCAAGAGCGTGGTATATCTAAGTTATTTGTTCGTAAAGACGCATTTGGGCGATTTATTAGTTGCATGGTTTATGTGCCACGGGAACGCTACAACACTCAGTTACGTAAAGAAACACAGGAATTATTGCAAAAGTCTTTTAACAGTACAGAACAGGTAGAGTTTACGACTTATTTTTCTGAGTCAGTTTATGCGCGAACTCACTATATTGCTCGGGTGCAAGATAATAATGCGGAATTTAATGTGAAGGAAATTGAAAAGAATATTGTAGAGTTAACCAAAAACTGGAGTGACAGGTTAGCCGCTTCCATTAGCGCGACTTATGGTGAAGCAGCCGGAAAAGAAATTGAACAGAAGTATGGCAATGCTTTTTCCCGTAGTTATACGGAGCAAAATTTACCCAGCGTCGCGTTAGTTGATATCAGCAAGCTTGAACAATTAACAGAATCTCATACTTTGGATATGTTGTTTTATCGTCCCCAAGAAGAAGCTCATGACTCCAAAGCAGTAAAACTCAAACTATTTCATCGCAAAGAGCCAATTCACTTATCTGCCGTATTGCCAATGTTGGAACATTTTGGTCTGCGTGTAATTGATGAGAGCCCTTATAAAATCAATTGTCAGAATGGTGATGTACATTGGATTATGGATTTTTCCATGCTGCATAGCAACAGCCAAAATTTGGACATGGAAGCCGCTCAAGCTCTATTTCAAGATGCATTCGCTAGGGTCTGGCATAACACCCTTGAAGATGACCCTTTCAACCGATTAGTCTTAGGGGCAGGGTTAACCGGTAGAAATGTCACCATTTTACGTGCTTATGCTAAATACATGCGTCAAACCGGTAGTTCATTTAGTTTGACCTATATGGCAAATACGCTAGCTAATTATCCTAATATTGCGAAAAAATTAATTGAATTATTTACCAATCGCTTCGATCCCAAGAAAAGACGAAGTGAGAAGAAAAACGAAAGTATTTTAAGTGATATTAAAGAGCGTCTCGATCAGGTCTCCAATCTAGACGACGATAGAATTATTCGTCGTTATTTAGATATGATTTTGGCTACCTTGCGCACTAACTTCTATCAACCAGATGAAGAGGGCAATGAAAAGCCCTATATGTCTTTCAAATTATTGCCGGAATTAATTCCGGATATGCCGCTTCCCTTACCTAAATATGAAATTTTTGTGTATTCACCGCGAATCGAAGGGGTACATTTACGCGGCGGTAAAGTCGCTCGGGGCGGCTTGCGTTGGTCAGATAGGCGAGAAGATTTTAGAACAGAAGTATTAGGATTGGTAAAAGCCCAACAAGTTAAAAACACCGTAATAGTGCCTGTTGGTGCAAAAGGCGGTTTCGTTTGTAAAAATTTACCTATTGATCAAGGCCGGGAGGCAATTCAAAAAGAAGGCCAAGCCTGTTACCGGATTTTTATCCGCAGTCTATTGGATATTACCGATAATATTATTGACGGCGAGGTAGTACCTCCGAAAAATGTGGTGAGAATTGACGAAGATGACCCCTATTTAGTCGTAGCAGCTGATAAAGGAACGGCAACCTTCTCTGACATTGCAAATAGCATCTCCGATGACTTTAACTTTTGGTTAGGAGATGCCTTTGCATCAGGCGGAAGTATTGGTTATGACCATAAGAAAATGGGCATAACAGCACGGGGAGCTTGGGAGTCGGTCAAACGCCACTTCCGCGAGATAGGGGTTGATTGCCAAACCACTGATTTCACCTGTGTTGCCGTAGGTGATATGGCCGGTGATGTGTTTGGAAATGGCATGTTGCTATCAAAACATACTCGACTCATCTGTGCTTTTAACCATTTGCATATCTTTTTCGACCCTAACCCCAACACTGAAAAAAGTTATAGTGAAAGACAACGTTTATTCGAAAACCCGTCGCTAACCTGGGATGACTACGACAAATCATTGATCTCCAAGGGAGGTGGTATTTTTAGCCGTGCTGCTAAGTCGATTAAACTCACCAATGAAATGAAAAAGTGGTTAGGCACAACCCAAGCTGCGATGACGCCTAATGAACTCATTCATAATGCATTAAAAATGCAAGTTGATCTGATTTGGAACGGTGGTATTGGCACCTATGTGAAAGGTAGCAAAGAAACCCACAGTGAAGTTGGCGATCGCGCCAATGATGATACTCGCGTAAACGGCAAAGAGGTCCGCGCTAAAATAATTGGTGAAGGAGGCAACTTAGGCTTAACACAATTAGGCCGTATTGAATATGCTGCACAAGGTGGTCGGGTTAATACCGATTTTATTGACAATGTTGGTGGCGTTGATTGCTCAGATAACGAAGTGAATATAAAAATCTTACTCAATGCATTGGTGAGAGCAGGGGATCTCACCAACAAGCAACGTAACGAACTATTGTATTCAATGACCGATGATGTTGCCGATTTAGTTATTCAAGATTGTTATCGTCAAACTCAATCTATATCTATCACTGAGTTTGGTGGTCCTACCTTGCTCAAAGAGCAGCTGCGATTTATACACGGCCTAGAAAGAGAAGGAGCGTTAAATCGCGAGCTTGAGTTTATTCCATCAGACGATGAATTGTCTGACCGACAAGCATTAGGTAAAGGTCTAACACGACCAGAACTTTCGGTAATGATTGCTTACGGTAAAATGGTATTGAAAGAGAAGCTGAATATCGAGCAGATCACCAACAATCCATATTATGCACAATTATTGGTCAGTGCATTTCCTAAGCAACTACAGGAAAAATTTGTTCCGCAAATGGAATTCCATCCATTACGTGCAGAGATTATCGCAACTAAATTAACCAATAACATGGTTAATGATATGGGGCTCAACTTTGTCTTTAGGATGCAAGAGGAAACAGGCGCTGCAGTTGAAGAAGTGGCTAACGCCTATTCTGTGGTTAAAGCGGTATTTGGTATCGATTCTTTGTGGCAAGAAATTGAAAGTTTAGATAACAAAGTATCTGCAAAAACCCAATTAGGCATGCTAGATTTAATGCGCAGAACCATGCGAAGGGCCTCTCGTTGGTTCCTCCGTCATGGTGAAAAGAACCTATCTATCGCCGATTCCGTTGACTTGTACGTTTCAACCTTTGAAACCTTAAGTGAGAATTTAGAAAATTACTTAGTTGACACAGAATATAGTCAATTAGAAAAATCCACTACAGACTATGTATCTGAAGGTGTGCCAAAATCAATTGCGTATAAAGTGGCGAGTTTGAGCAATATGTTCTGCGCCTTAGATTTAGCACAAATGATCAAGTCAGAAAATAGAAAGCTAGATGTTGCAGCGAGTTTATACTTCAATTTAGGTTCGAAGTTGCAGTTACATTGGTTCCTTGATCAAATTAACAATCAAACAGTGAGTAATCATTGGCAGGCATTGGCTAGAGCTTCTTATCGAGAAGAGTTAGACTGGCAACAACGTTCTTTGACGACCGTTTTGTTATCTGGCGCGCCAGATAACAATGATCCTGAAGATATTTTGAATAAATGGATGGACAACAATACCATATTGTTGGAACGCTGGTATCATATGATGTCAGAATTCAAAACCAGTAACTCACATGAATTTGCTAAATTCTCTGTGGCGTTGCGAGAATTAATGTTGCTTAGTATAAATGCGAGCAGTTAGTGGAATATTAGCAAGCTAATATTCAATAATTTTACAGATAAAAGCCCTGCTAATCAGGGCTTTTTGTTGAGGTCTTTATAGTATGTATCCAATTGTGCAAAAAGCACTGTTCCAATGTGATCCCGAATGGAGTCATGACTTCACGTTAGATTATTTAAAACGTACTCAACATAATGTATTGAAACTAACCTATCAACAAAGTGTGGCCGACCATCCTGTACAGTGTTTAGGTCTAACCTTTAAGAACCCCGTTGGATTAGCTGCAGGCTTAGATAAAAATGGGGAGTGTATTGATGCATTTTCGGCAATGGGATTTGGGTTTATCGAAGTGGGTACAGTGACGCCGCTTGCTCAACCAGGCAATGATAAACCAAGAATGTTTAGGTTACCGGATGCCAAATCGCTTATTAACCGTATGGGGTTTAACAATAAAGGTGTCGACTACTTAGTTGAGCAAGTTAAACAATCACAATATGATGGTATTTTAGGGATTAATATTGGTAAAAATAAACTCACTGAAGAACAAAATGCCCTTGATGACTATTTAATTTGTTTAAAGAAAGTATATGCGTATGCTGATTATGTAACAGTTAATATCTCTTCTCCTAATACACCTGGATTACGTTCTTTGCAGTACGGAGAAGCCTTAGAACATTTGCTTTTAGGATTAAAAACTGAACAAACTCAACTAGCTCAAATACATGGTAAATATGTACCATTGGTGGTTAAGATAGCGCCTGATTTAACCGATGAAGAGGTTAAAGATATTGCTGAATCATTAGTAAAAACTAAAATTGACGGAGTCATTGCGACGAATACCACCTTAGATCGCAGTGCTGTTGATGGTCTACGATATGCCAAGGAGGCGGGTGGCTTAAGTGGTGAGGTGTTAACCGATAAAAGCCTACATATCACCAAAAAATTAGCTCAATACTTAGACGGTGCGATGCCAATTATTGGTGTAGGCGGTATTCATTCTAGCGCGACCGCTAATGATCGAATAGAAGCGGGGGCGAGTTTAGTACAAATTTATTCCAGTTTTATTTACCAGGGCCCATCACTCATCAAACAAATAGTGAAAGGTCTAAAATAAGATTGCCATTGTGATAAATTTATCTGCATATAATTGCCTTTAAAAAAAGAGCTTAATCTATGTTGTTGCCGTCAGGTCATTGGAAGTGGTTTATAGATAAACAATCGCATTTTTTGATGATTGAAATGGATGCTGGGTTATCCTTTCAAACGGCTTATTTAGATTCTCAGCTAAAGTTAATCCCTGAGAATTTATACTTTGAAATCCAACATTCTCAGCATTACATCGAATCACTTGAAGCGATACATGATTCCAATGTTCCTTTTGAAAATAGCGTAAAAACCCAAATTGCATTAAACGCCACCGCGGCTAAAAGCTTCCATAAACCAGTTTTAAATAAAAGCTGGCTATACAGTAAGCATCCTTATAGTTTGCAAGGTAATGAGCAACAACTGGCTTGGCTAACCTGCAACGGTGAGAGTTACCTTATGCTCACCTTGAGCGCAGAAGGCAATTCGGTGTTGTGTTTAAATTTATCCGACGACTTTCAAACTTCAGATAATAAGATTCACCGTCAGTTTTCATTAATTAACGTCTTATCAGACCGTCTAACGGCCTTGGAGCAATTAGCAGACGACATCGACGAAACCCCCGATAATCTAACTCACTTTTAAGCTTTGAAATTGGGTAGATCTTAGATAAATTTATTCCGCTAATCAATAATACCCCTTATACCCACAGCCGTTATCCCGTATAATCGCCGAGATTTTATTTTCTGGTAAATACATGTTTGAAATTCTAGTTACTACCTCGAGGGGACTCGACGGGCTATTACTTGACGAGTTAACGTCTTTATTACCCAATTGCAGCTTAAAAATGCGACCGGGACAGGTCTATTTCAGCGGAGAGCTTAAAGACGTCTACCAAGTTTGTCTTTGGTCCCGTTTGGCCAACCGGGTACTTGTGCAATTGGCAGAAGGTAAAATAGATAGCGCAGAAGAACTTTACGATATTGTCGCCTCAGTACCCTGGCAAGAGCATTTTGATGTTACGAATACCTTTGTAGTTGATTTTGTGGGTACCAATAGAACTATTAATAATACCCAATTCGGTGCACTCAAAGTAAAAGATGCAATTGTTGATACGTTTACTCATCATTTTGGAGAAAGGCCTTCAATTAGCAAAGTTCAGCCTGACATTCGTATACATGCCCGAGTACGCAGAGAAAATTTTGCAGTGTATGTGGATATTTCTGGTCGTAGTTTACACCAACGTCATTACCGCCAAAATACAGGACAAGCTCCTTTAAAAGAACATCTGGCGTGCGCGATGTTACTACGTAGTGGCTGGTATAATGAACCTACAAAACCGCTTTTTGACCCAATGTGCGGTTCAGGGACCATAGTCATTGAAGCGGCGCTCATGGCCTGCAATATTGCGCCAGGATTAGGTAGACAGCATTGGGGATTCAGCAATTGGAAATTACACCTTCCTGAGCTTTGGGAAACCTTAGTAGCAGATGCCCATAACGCACAAACGCTACCTCAAGCAAAAATCTTTGCCAATGATCTCGATAGAAGGGTACTCAACAGTGCCAAACAAAATGCGGATTCTGCGAGAATGCTTGAGCACATTACCTTTTTTAATTCTGATGCCACTAAATTACAAGTGGACTGTGAGCCGGGATACATTGTTTCTAATCCACCGTATGGAGAGAGATTAAACGAGCTCACCGAACTGCTCCCAGTGTTTCAATCTTGGGGGGAACATTTAAAGCAACACTTCCAAGGCTGGCGAGTCAGTTTACTTACTGCAAATAGAGATTTATTCAAACAACTCAAGTTAATTGCCAACAAAGATTACAAACTAATGAATGGGGCAATTGACTGCCAGTTAGTTAATTATGTGTTAGATGAAAAAAATTGTGTAGTAAAACAAACCATTAGACCCGATTCAGATTTTGCCAATCGACTTGCCAAAAACATCAAGTCTTTGTCGCGTTGGTTAAAGAAACAAAACACCAATTGTTACCGACTGTATGATGCTGATTTGCCTGAATATAATGTTGCAATTGATCGCTACGATGATTGGTTAGTGGTACAAGAATACGCTGCACCTAAAGACATTCCAGAACAAAAGACACGCAAACGTTTGCACGATGTACTGTTGGCCTTGCCCGAAGTAACTGGCGTAAATTCTGCGCAAATCGTGGTTAAAACTCGGCAAAAGCAAAAGGGTAGCGAACAATACCAAAAGGTGGCCGAAAAGAAAGTCACATTAGAAGTGTATGAAAATGGTGCTAAGTTCTTAGTGAACTTGTCTGATTACCTTGATACCGGCTTATTCTTAGATCACCGCATTACCCGTGAAATCGTACAGCAACGATCACGCAATAAAGACGTATTGAACCTCTTTGCCTATACTGGCAGTGTTTCTGTGCACGCAGGTTTGGGGGGAGCGAAGTCGGTCACCACAGTAGATATGTCTAAAACCTACATAAACTGGGCAAAACAAAATGTACAGTTGAACAACATCCAATGTGCCAATGAGTTTATTCAAGCTGATTGCATCAATTGGTTAGCTGATCACCAACAAACCTATGATTTGATTTTTATTGATCCGCCTTCGTTTTCCAACTCTAAACGTATGGATTCAACTTGGGATGTGCAACGAGATTACTTACAACTTATTGAGCACGCCGCTAAGCGTTTGAATAATAATGGTGAAATTATTTTCTCTAACAATTTACGTAGTTTTAAGTTAGATACTAATAGCGTTAATGATCTTGGATTATCAGTGGAAAATATAAGTCAGAAGACCTTACCTGAAGACTTCAAACGTAATCCAAAAATCCACCACTGTTGGTTATTGACTAAACAAGCATAGAATACAAGAAGAGTACAAAATGCAGTTAATATTCTATTCTGGTAAAGATTGCCATCTGTGTGATTTAGCCATGTCTTTGTTGACACAGCTAGGATCAAATTACGACATACACCTGACTAAGGTAGACGTTAAAACAGATCACCAACTATTCCATTTATACGGGGCGCGTATCCCTGTTATTAAACGTGAAGATAACCAACAAGAACTTGGCTGGCCGTTTAATTTAATCCAGTTAAAGGAGTTTTTAGATTGAGCTTGTTACAACTAAAAAATGCTCAACTGTCGTTTGGACACCCTGCTATTTTGAACAAAGGTGAGCTGGTTGTTCATCCAGGAGAAAGGATCTGTCTAGTAGGTCGTAACGGTTGCGGAAAGTCTACATTATTAAAAGTATTAGAAGGTGAACAACCATTAGATGATGGTCAACGTATTATTTCACCTAATGTGAAGATATCCCGTTTACCTCAAGATCCACCAGAGAGTGTAGAGTCAACTTTGTTTGATTATGTCGCTGAAGGGATGGCGGAAACCGGTGAACTATTAAAAGCTTATTTTCATCAAATTAATTTAGTAACGACGGATCCATCTGAAAAAAATCTAAACCTTTTAGAGCAACTGCAACATAAATTGGAACACCAAGATGCATGGCAGTTTGAACAACAAATAAGCCAAGTGCTCACCTTGTTGGGATTGGATGGTAACCAACAATTATCCTCTTTATCTGGTGGTTGGCGACGCAAAGCTGCATTAGCTCGGGCTTTAGTTGGTAATCCAGACATTTTATTGCTTGATGAGCCAACCAACCATTTAGACATCCATATGATCAAATGGCTTGAAGGCATCGTAAAGGATTATAAAGGTGCGGTCGTCTTTGTTAGCCATGACAGGGCGTTTATTCGCGCCGTTGCATCAAGGATCGTAGATTTAGATCGCAGTAACCTCACTAGTTATCCAGGTAATTATCAAACCTATTTAGATAAAAAAGCCGAAGATCTTAAGAATGAAGAAAATGCTAACGCTGAGTTTGATAAAAAATTATCTCAAGAAGAACAGTGGATTAGGCAAGGGATTAAGGCACGACGCACCCGTAATGAAGGTCGGGTGAGAGCCCTCAAAGCGTTACGACAAGAGCACTCACAACGCAACAAATTACAAGGCAGAGCAAAAGCGACCGTTAGTAGTAGTAGTTCTTCAGGTAAAATTGTGTTTGAAGCCTTAGATCTACACTATGAAATCGATAATAAAACGATTGTTAATAATTTAGAATTAAGCGTATTTAGGGGCGATAAACTCGCTTTAATTGGTCCTAATGGTTGCGGGAAAAGTACCCTTATCCGATTACTTTTGGGTGATTTAGAACCCCAATCTGGCTATGTGAAACAAGGAGCAAATTTAAACGTTGCCTATTTCGACCAACACCGTTTAGCTCTTGATCTTGACAAAAGTGTGATTGATGTAGTGGGTGATGGTAAGCGTGATTTATTGGTAAATGGCCAATATAAGCACGTTATGAGTTATTTACAGGATTATTTATTCACTCCCGATCGGGTTAATGCCCCAGTACGGTCCCTTTCTGGTGGTGAGAAAAATCGTCTGTTGCTGGCCAAGTTATTACTGAAACCTTCTAACATTCTAATCCTCGATGAACCAACAAATGATTTGGATGTTGAAACCCTGGAATTACTTGAGGATCTAATCTCAAATTACCAAGGGACCGTTATTTTAGTAAGTCATGATAGAGAATTTGTTGATAATGTCGTAACATCTAGCCTGTTTTTTGAAGGCAATGGTGAGCTGAAAGAGTTTGTAGGTGGGTATACTGATATAGAAAACTGGTATCAGGCAGAAAAAAAACCCACAGAAGACGAAACTTCTGTAAAATCAGCGAGTCCTAAGTCTCAACCGGTAATAAAAAAGACAAAGAAATTGTCTTATAAGCATCAATTAGAGCTGGATTCTTTACCACAAGAAATTGAAAAGCTGGAGAACGAAGTTCAGCTATTACAAACTAAAATAAATGATCCAGAATTTTTTAAGCAGTCCCAAGACGATTTTAATCTTGCGATTAATAAGCTTGCTGAATATGAAAGTTCACTAGAAAAAGCATATGCAAGATGGGATGAGCTAGAAGGTATGTAAAACCTCATGGTTTCACAATATCAAAATACCGACATTAGCTAATTAAGCAGTAATTTACAGGATATGTAATGAAAATAAATCGGCTGGCCTCCGGGCTAACCCTTTGTGCGCTAACCGTTTGTACCGCGCAAGCAGCAAAGTATGAAGTTGTAGAATTACCTTTAAGAGATAAAGGCATTAACAGCTATGCAAGAGCAATTAATGATAAAGGGGATGTTCTGGCATCTATTGCTGACCCCTTTAACCCGCCTATAGATGTAGACTTAATTGATTTTGAAAACGAAATTTTGATAAATGCTCTCAGCGATGCTGACGGTGCATCTGTGGGCAATATCAACGATGATGACTTATTAATTTTATATAGTTTCATTACCTCTGATGCCACTACAACCAATACCTTTTTCCCTCAAAGTAACGATTCAACCAATCCCTTTTTTCAACAAATAGCAAGGGTACAAAGTTACGTTTTAGAAAATACAGAAGTGGAAGAAAAGATTGGGTTCGATGTCATCGAGCAAGATTTGCAAGGTTTAACCAAAAGCGCAGATACATTATCTACTGGCATTAATAACTTTTCAGCCACAGTAGGTTTTGGAGAGGCTCCATTTTATAAAATAAACTACCGTAATGAAAATGGTCTGAATCTAAGATATCACGTCCAAGATTTTCTCGTTCGGGGTTTCATGGATATTAATGGTGTCACCATTGAAGTTCCCCCCATTGAAGATCTAATGGGGGGTATTAGTGTCGCCAATGATATTAACGACAGTTTTGAAGTTGCTGGCTATGGTTCCGTCGATGTGCTCGAAGAATTCGAAGATGTAGTAGAAGTCTGTGACGATAAAAACGAAAGAGGTGATATTCCTAAAGAATATTGTATAAGACAACTCAGAGACCAATATCAGTCTAATATTCGCGGTAGACTTGCTAACTCAGTGTCAAATCGTTATCCAGTTGATCAAACCTTTAAGCGACGCGCTATTATTTGGGAGTTCACTTCCAGCGGTGAACTGCTCAATAGCAGAGAATTGGGTACGCTACTTGAACCTGCTCCAGGTGATGAGACGTTTTACGATAGTCGAGCAAATGCCATCAATAATAATGGTATAGCTGTGGGTGTATCCAATGATTATTATCAAGACTCACAAACCGTAGTAGTGAATAAAGCTGCAATTTTTGACGGCGATGACGTTATTGGTTTTATTAGTGACGAAGAGTACATTGAAAGCACAGCCTTAGACATAAACGATAACGATGTTGTGGTTGGCTATGCGAATAAAATCATCACCTCTGCATCGCGAAATAAGTTCTTCGTTTATGATTATCGTGGTGATGTATTGAGTTTCCCTGATGACTTCTTTGAAAGTTCATCAAGTGTAGCACGTGGGATTAACAATAATGGCTTAGTGGTTGGAGAAGGACAAGTTGATACTGACTTAATCGGCTCCCGTAGAAGCGAAGCATTTCTTTACGATATTAATACTGAAGAGTTTACCAATATTAATGAACTATTGAGTTGTGATTCGCCCTATACCATAGTGCAAGGCGTTGATATTAATGACAATGATGAAATTACAGCTACGGCTGTAGTTTATCGTGAACGCAGCGCTATCAATGGAGAATTAGCTTTAGATGACCGTGGTAACACCATATTTGAAAATATGTCTGTGGCGGTAAAACTTGTGCCAATTCCCGGTGGAAGCATTGATGATTGCCACTTAACCAATGAAACCATAGAGCGTAAAGGCGGCAGTTTATATTACTTATTAGGGCTTGTTTTATTCGTCTTTAGTGGCCGTGTGAGACAAAAACTAAAAGGGTAAATCCTCACTTAACCCTCAGTTAAAATAGTATAAAGCCTCGACTCTCATGTCGGGGCTTTTTTATATTTTTCCCTAAATGACCGCCAAACCCGCGCACCCATTGGTGTCACAAATTTGTAATATCAATTAGAAATTAAAAAGGGACGCTATATTCAAAATTGATGTAAAGATAAAAACCTAAAATAATCATATATTTATTGAAAAAGCGTAAATTTTTATGCAATAACGTATTGAACCCTTTTGTGGTTAAGATAGTCTCACTTATGTGGTTCGAATAATCACAAGTATTTTTTTCAATAAGAGGTCACTCAATGAAAAGACAAAAACGCGATAAACTTTCCCGAGCTCATTCAAAAGGCTATCAAGCAGGTATTTCAGGACGTTCTAAAGAACTCTGTCCATTTCAAACAACGGAATCACGTTCCGAGTGGTTAGGAGGATGGCGAGAAGCTATCGAAGACCGCAACATAGGTTTAAATAGTCGTTAAAAATGAGCCCCGTGAGGGGCTTTTGTATATTTGGAGGATCGTTAGAACTATCGAAAACGAGTCCTAGCTTAAAAATTGCTCGTATCTTGGAAAAGACCTACTTTAAGGTTGTCAGCAGCGTAAATTTCTCTACCATCAACTTCAACCACACCCTCAGCCATGCCCATAAACAATTTGCGTTTAATTACGCGCTTCATATTAATTTTATAAGTAACTTTTTTCGCTGTAGGTAGTATCTGGCCAGTAAACTTAACTTCGCCAACACCTAATGCGCGACCTTTACCAGGACCGCCACACCAGCCTAAGAAAAATCCGACTAATTGCCACATGGCATCAAGGCCCAAACAACCAGGCATAACAGGATCACCAGGGAAATGACAATCAAAAAACCAAAGATCAGGAGAAATATCTAATTCAGCCAAAATATAACCTTTGTCATATTTTCCGCCAGTCTCACTTATCGTTACGATACGATCCATCATCAGCATATTCGGAGCAGGCAACTGACTATTTCCTGGTCCAAAAAGCTCCCCTTGACTACATGCTAATAGATCTTCTCGACTAAAACTTGATTTAAAATTACTCATTTAGGCTTCTTCTAGTTTATAAAGTGTCTAATTTAGCGAACACTTGTAAGCTAAACAACTCTGAACAGTGAAATTTTCTCAACAAACTGGTATTTTATAATCATTCTAAGGACAAACTTAATTGAAAACTGATTAAATGCAAAAAAATCTTAAAAAAGTTGCTAATGCTGAAAAACAAAAGCGCTACCGACAGCGCCAAAAAGAATTGGGGCATAAGCAAGTTCGCGGATATGTCAGCAAAGATGCCATGGCTTGTTACGATGACATTCGTGAAAAAACCAATTGGACAGATAATGAAGTGTTGTCTAACGCATTACGCATTACCTACGCGGCTTATAAATGTGGTCAAATTAAATTGTTAAATGAGTGGCTCAAAGATCACAATCGTTAATACAAATAATATTTCATATTAATCAACTGATTTTTAAAGCATTTTTAGGTAAACTAGTTTTAGTAATTTATTTAGTAAGAAGATGTACGGGTAGTAAGGGGTTTCGTATTAAAGTTTTTAGGTTTTTTTGTATCAACTTATTAGTTGTCTTGATTACAACTGGGAATGTTGCTTCTAAGGAGGTTTTGTATTCTTCTGTTTCCCCAGAGTTTCCCAATGGATTGCACGCCCAATACCTAAGGTATTTAGCCGAAAAGCTAAATGCTGATTTGCACATTACACCTTTACCTTTTGCCCGTCGTGTTGTTGAACTTAAAAATGGGCACTTAGATTTAATTGTAGGCATTCATCATTATGCTGCGCCGAATGATGATTTCATTATCTTAAAACCGAGTTATGAATCCATTCAAAATACCGTGTTTGTGAAACAACAAGATCAATACAGATTAACTTCTTTAGAAACCTTCAAACAATCTACTTTTGCCGTTACTACAAGGGGAAACTATTTTCCAGAGTTACGTTTAGAAGAACGTCCTAAGACCGTGAGTGTATCGACTTTGAGACAAAAAATTGGATTGCTAGAAAAAGGCAGAGTAGACGGGTTTGTCCACTTTGCAGATAGTACCTATAAACTAATAGACGCTTTGCAAACGGAAATAACCATTGTTCCCGCCTTATACCAGCCTGAAGCGCAGCGTAATTATTTTGTTGGCCTGAGTAAATCATCTAAATTCACGGCAAGACAAACAGAAATCGAACAAATTATCATATCAGGTAAACGTAACGGCGATTTTAAACATATTAGAGAAGCGTATTATTCCGACTAAGTAGCTTATACCCAATGGTTGCCTATAATGTAATTTTTACAATTCATGCATAACTTCTATAAAATTTTTAATCCGTTATCCATCTTCCTCTTTTAAACATAGTGTTAGCGTAATTGGCTAATTAATTGCTTACTAAAAAACTAACTAATGAATGATTAGTTTGGACCTGTAAGTGTAAATAAATGCTATAGGCTCTTTAAAAAGCCATTTATTTCACGGAACTTATATCATCTAGACCACATCAAATGTCTATTAGGTTTATGTGCAGTCTCTCAGTGTCCTATTTTAATAACATATAAAAAGGAAGCATTATGGATTTATCTTCAAAGTATCAATCTACTCTTTCTGTCGATGGTCAAGATTACCTATTTTACGATATTAATAAGGCAGGCTCTCCCGAAAGTCTGCAACGACTGCCGTTAACCGCTAAGCTACTTCTTGAGAATCTGCTACGTCATCATAAAGATGATTTCGTGCAAGATGGAGACATTGATGCTTTGATCAATTGGGACAATAACGCCGCGTCGTCTACAGAAATCGCTTTTGTTCCTTCTCGAGTTATTTTACAAGACTTCACTGGAGTTCCCGCTGTAGTCGACTTAGCCGCAATGCGAGATGCAATGAATGATTTAGGTGGTGATCCGACTAAAATCAATCCCCTAAAACCTGTAGATTTAGTGATCGATCATTCCATTATGGTGGATGAATTTGGCAGTAAAGATGCGTTCAAACACAATACGGCTATTGAAGTAAAAAGGAACAAAGAACGTTATCAATTTTTAAAGTGGGGTCAAAAAGCCTTTAACAACTTTAAAGTTGTGCCGCCAGGAAAAGGCATAGTGCACCAAGTGAATTTAGAATACTTGGCTCGCGTTACGTTTGCCGAAGACAGCGATCCTGCTCAAGAGAACTGCAAGGTTTTATTTCCAGACACCTTAGTGGGGACTGATTCTCACACTACTATGATAAATGGCCTTGGTGTGATGGGTTGGGGCGTAGGCGGTATTGAAGCCGAAGCCGCTATGTTAGGACAACCGGTCACCATGCTAATTCCTGAAGTCGTTGCAATGGAGCTGACAGGTAAACTTGCTCCCGGGGTGACAGCAACGGATATGGTGTTAGCCGTCACACAACAATTGCGCGAATTTGGTGTAGTAGGTAAATTTGTTGAGTTTATTGGTGAAGGTATTAAACACTTATCCGTGGCGGATAGAGCCACTATTGCCAATATGTCACCAGAATATGGGGCAACCTGCGGCTTGTTCCCAATTGATGAACAAACTATTACCTATTTGCGTTTAACCGGTCGAAGCGAAGAACAAATAGAATACATTACTCAATACAACAAAGCACAAAATATGTGGGGCTCAGAAAGTCTAAACAAAGCCCAATACCATGCCAAGCTGCACTTGGATTTGGCAAGTATAGTGCCTTCCATTGCCGGTCCTAAAAGACCTCAAGATCGCATTGCCCTAGACGATGCAGCAAGCAGTTTTAAAAAGTGGGTGTCCGATCAATCAGATCTCAAATTGGCCCCCGAGGATACAACAGAAGGTCGCTATGAAAATGAGGGTGGGCAAGGGCAAGAGCCCATTAGTAAAAAAATAGAATGTCACTATAATGGCGAAACCTTTCATGTTGAAGATGGTGCCATTGTCATTGCAGCGATAACAAGTTGTACAAACACCTCAAACCCTTCGGTATTAGTTGCTGCAGGATTACTGGCTAAAAATGCTAACCGCTTGGGACTAAAGGTACACCCATGGGTTAAAACAAGCTTTGCACCAGGCTCACAAGTGGTTACCGAGTACTTAAATGAAGCGAACTTAACAGATGAACTTAACCTATTAGGGTTTAACCTTGTTGGCTACGGTTGCACAACCTGTATTGGTAATTCTGGGCCTCTTCCAGATCCCATATCTGACGCTATCACTACTGGAGATTTAACAGTTTCTTCCGTGCTTTCAGGGAACCGTAACTTTGAAGGACGCATTCACCCTGAAGTGAAAACGAATTACCTAGCTTCACCTCCCTTAGTCGTCGCTTATGCTCTGGCCGGTAACATGAATATTGATTTAACCACTGATCCTTTAGGTACAAGTAAAGAAGGTAAGCCCGTTTATTTAAGGGATATATGGCCTAGTAACGAAGAAATACACACCATGGTTGAAAAAGTCGTCAACAAAAACATGTTTAGTGAAAAGTACGGCTCAATTTATGAAGGTGGTCAAATTTGGGATGACCTAGAAGCCGTTGACTCGGATATTTATGACTGGCCTGATTCTACCTATGTAAAGCGTCCGCCATTTTTTGAGAAAATGACCGCTACCCCCAGTGAAATCAAACCTATTGAAGATGCAAAATGCTTACTTAAGCTAGGTGATAGTGTGACTACTGATCACATCTCACCAGCAGGGACCATCGGATTAGAAACACCGGCTGCCAAGTATTTACAACAACAAGGGGTAGATAAAACAAGTTTTAATTCCTACGGCTCAAGACGCGGAAACCACGAAGTCATGATGCGAGGTACTTTCGCAAATGTACGATTGAAAAATCAACTTGCTCCCGGGACGGAAGGAGGTTGGACTCGTTTGCAACCCGAATCAGATGAAATGTCTGTTTTTGAAGCTTCCGAAACGTATAAAAACAGACAGACCCCAACCATTGTTATTGCAGGTAAGGAATATGGTACTGGAAGCTCAAGAGATTGGGCTGCAAAAGGACCATTAATGTTAGGCATAAAAGCGGTTATTGCTCAAAGTTATGAAAGAATACATCGTTCTAATTTGATAGGAATGGGAATATTACCCTTGCAATTCAAATCAGGTCAAAGTGCTCAAACCTATAAATTAGATGGTACTGAAACCTTTAGTATTGACGCCATTACCGCAGACCAAAAAAGCGTTGTTGTTAATGTAAGGCGTTCTAATGAGCAACCCTTTAGCTTTGATGCCGATATACGTATTGATACGCCGAATGAATTTGAATACTTCAAACATGGCGGTATTTTGCAGTTTGTCATCAGAAAACTACTTTAACATCAACAAGGTTTAGCAGCGTCAACATGTAAGGTATTAATGGGGTCAGGTCCGATACAAATAAGCATTTCCTTCGGTAAATCAGCAACACTGACCTCATTTTTCCTATGCATAGTTGTTACGCGTAACTCTTGAAGAGCCTATTAATAAAGAGGTGCAGCGAAACACGACAAGAAATAAATGCAGTCAGTAGCTGTTTAGATTAAAACTATTTCAGTGCTCCATTTCCCATCAATCAAGCATATGATTCTAACCTAATTTGCTCATTGATTCGCGCTGCTGCTTGCAATGCTATGTAAGTGGGGGATAAGCATAAAGAATACTTTATTAGCATAGGGAAATACCTTTCCAATTGACGTAATCAACATCGTCAAACAGTATTGATTACCATTAATCAACTGTTCTCAACTAATTACCTTTGAGTTATTTTATTACCAATCAGTGAATTCAATTCTACTTTTTGTACATTTAAACCAATAATCAAAGGGTTAACTGTCATCTAAGCTTCATCTAAATAACACACTTCAATAACTCATTTGCAATAAAGCACAAATATAGTAGCCGCGATTTTTAACTCAATAAACCACTATAACGATAAAAGGAAGTGTAAGGTGATACGAATTAATCAGTTTATAAAAACAGGGACCTGCTTAGCGTTAGTTTTAGCTTTGTCAGCCTGTGAAGATGAGAAGACAGTAGTAGAAGTTGTTGAAGTAGAAGTGCCCGTCATTGTTGAGGTTCCCGTTGAAGAGCCTGAGCCAGAACCCATCGTAAAATCGACAAATCAATTCAAAATCGGTTTACTGCCTGATACTCAAGGGGGCTCTGATAGCGAAGGACAAGCCCATGTATCAATGCACCCAATGTCTGAATTACTCAAACATCAAGCAGCTGCTGATGTTGACATGGTTATCGCAGTAGGTGACTTAACCGACGGCGGCAGTGATATTGAGTTTGCCGAATGGCGATCAGTCGCCGACTCGTACTCTCAACAAGGGATTGAGTTTTTACCCTTAATGGGAAATCACGAGACCAGTTATGCCTATACGTATAACTGGATAAATAATATGAAGCATTTTATTCCAGAAGATGCCACTCATATGCCCAGTTATGAGTGGGTAAATTACTATGTAGTGCGTGAAAACGTGCTCATATTTGCTCTAGCATATTATAATTTACCGATAGCGTTTGACTGGATAAAAGAAACGGTTTTAGCCAACGAGGATAAGGTTGATCATATAGTGGTTGCCAGCCATGACGGTTTGGTTGGGGCCAAATACGGTCAAACTATCGAACAAATTGTTGATGGTACTAAAGATGATGATTGGGTTTACGACGTGCAACCGAAAATAAGAGACTTTTTCTCTGAATATGACGTGATATATGTACAAGGTCACGAGCATCAATACCAACGTTCGTTAATAACCGCAAAAACAACATTAACTACTTATCCATCTAGCTCAACACCAACTGGTGGTAACTATCGCATGGACATGTATACACAAATCATGACAGGCAATGCATCTTACAAAGGATATGAGTTCCGCTTTGGAGAACGTGATTTAGTTCAAATGATCGTTTCTCAGAAAAACCAAACCAATGCATCTGCTGAGGATAGCGGTTTTGATGTCAATTCTTCCATATTGACCTTCGAAAATGATCGTGTTGATTACCAATCCTATTTTGCCACTCACAATGCAACGTCTAATGATGCAGACCAAGCATTTACAGCTGAATGGAAACTCATGGATCAATTTTCACGCACCACTAACCGTTGTGAAATGATTGTTTATCCTAATGCAATTCACGAAGAAACTCGCCCGGTAATGGTTTTACAACCTAACTACATCAGCAATGAGTGTTATGCCGAAGATGGCTCATATGCCCGCTTAGCAGGAGGCACAAATGATACGTTTAATCGCACAGACACCCGCACTCGTGATATGAGTTTCACACCAGGTTTTACCCGTTCTGAAAGCTTAAATGATTTGGTTCGCCTTGCTTATCAATGGTTATTCCAAGTCCATGAACGATGGTCTCCAAATTTAAATGCGGCCTATCGTGTAGTGCCTGATTACGATAATGACGAAATGATCATTCCTGAAACCACTATAGACTTAAAAGAACACGTAACATTAAGTTGGACAGCAGCGACAGACGAAACCAGTTCAGATATTTTAATTATTAGTGGCACACAAAACCAAACCGGCATGTATCAAGATGATTATGGTCTTGAAAAAGACATCGAAGTTGATGCTGGACTTGCGTACTCGTTATCTGGCCCAGATTTAGGTAGTTTAGAAGAAGGCGAGGGTAAACCTGCTGTTTCTTTACCCGCAACAGCAACAAAGTCTTGGGATATTAGTGATGCTGTCTCTGATCAATATGCCGTAGAGTTCGTGGTACCAGAATCCATCGATGTTACGACAGTACAACTTGCAAGCAAATCCGATGCATGGGCGGCTATTGCACCTGCGGCGTGTGTTATTGAAGGAGGCTGGGACGATACCTTTTTAACCACACCGCCAACTCGTGAGACGGAATGTAGCGATTATCCATTAGTTGGGTTTGATGCTGATTTGGGGAATCTTTGGTGGGTTGTTTTAAACTCTGATGCAGAAATCGCATTAATTGCAAAATAAAACCAACTCTATATCGAGTGACCTAATAATAAAAAGCCAGCCTCTTCTTTTGAGGCTGGCTTTTTTATACAGTTGCTTGTCACTAAAGCAGTCTATCTAGTCTAGCCTTTAGCTGGCTATTTTCTTTTTTGAGTTGCTCTTTTTGCCGCATTAAATCAATGACCATAGCCGTCGCGACCCAATCAATTTGCAATTGCTGATTCAATCTAACTGCTTTTTTGATCCAATGGGCACTGTCTAAATCAAAAACCCATTCCGAGACAGCATTACCATCAACGGGATCAACTATGCCGTATTCAACCACCGCATATACTGAATCTTGGGTAATTTCTTCGTATTGGCATAGCTCCTGAATTGTGAGGTGAAGTGTAATTTCTGACATCTTACTTGCTCCATTCTGCTCTGGGATTAAAATTAGCTTCGTCTGCCAATTGTGACCATAACTTTTCTGTTTCAGCCGTCGTTTTATTAGGAATATCTATTTTAATGACAACTAATAAGTCACCCTGATTACCTTTGTGTTTTAAGCCTTTACCTTTCACTCGCAATTTTTGACCTGAATGACTATTAGGCGGGATATTTAGGCTAATTTTACCGTATAAAGTAGGTACTTCTAGCTTAGTACCAAGGGCCGCTTCCCACGGTGCTAAAGGTAAGGTAAGTAACAAATTATTACCTTGTACATCAAATAGAGGGTGGGGGATTAAACGGATGTGCAAATATAAGTCGCCGTTTAAAGAGCTTTCACTACCTGGTACACCTTGACCTTTTACTCTAATTCGCTCGCCATCACTCGTCCCTTCTGGAATTTTCACTTCCAATGACTTTTTAAGTTGCTCTACTTTGTTCCCCGTCAAAGCTGGAACACTATATTCCACGCGTTTGACGATGCCTTTAATCGATTCTTCTAAAAATAAAGGCACTTCCAATTCGACATCTTGACCTTTATACAAGTCAGATTCAGTTTGATGTGATTGTTGATGATGTCGGCTTCCACCCCCAAACACTGAATTAAAGAAATCCGAAAAGTCGGCACTTGCAGAACCACGAGCATGAGTATATCCATCACTAGATTGCCACCCTGGAGGAACATCAAAGCCTTGCTCATTTTGACCTCCATAACGCTTCAATTGATCATACTCAGCCCGTTTATTTTCGTCTTTTAGCACTTCATAGGCTTCAGCCACTTCACGAAACTTTTCTTCTGCATCAGGTGCAGCATTCATGTCTGGATGGAGTTTAAGGGCAAGTTTACGATAGGCTTTTTTAATTTGCTTTAGATCGGCGTCATCTTCAACACCCAAAACTTGATAGTAGTCTTTAAATTCCATACAAGTTCCTTCCTCGATAGTTTGTAGGTTTTATTAATGGGTAGGCAATTAGCGTTTTCATCCGTAATCAAATAGCTTCTCTCTATCAGACAAACAGAAAGAGCCCATTAGTGCTCTTTTATCAAGCCTAAACAATTACTAATAATAGTTTGAACCCCTGATAAACAAAAGTTGTTGATGTAGATCAACGTAAAACCCGTCTAATGGGGTAAATTAATAATCATCTTCGCACTAAAATAAGGCCACTAAAATGATTTCTACTTCTATATTTCCTGGGCGTTATGTTCAAGGTGATCAAGCACTCAATATTTTACCAGAAGAAATAGCTAGACATGGTAAAAGCGCTTTTATCATTGCTGACAAATTTGTAACAGATAATAGTAGCGGCCCATTCAAAGAGGTGTTGGAGCAACTTAACGATTGCAAAGTTCAGCTTTTCGGCGGTGAATGTTGTGATGACGAAATTGATAAACTCTGTGATCGCTTTGCCAATGACTCCACTGAGGTAATTATTGGCATTGGCGGTGGTAAAACCCTTGATACGGCAAAAGTGGTAGGCTATAAACAAAGTTGTCCAGTTATTCTAATCCCAACAATTGCCTCTACAGATGCTCCCTGCAGTGCTTTATCTGTTATTTATAATTCTGATGGTTCGTTTAACCGATATGAGGTGTTACCCCATAACCCCGATGTCGTCTTAGTTGACACCAATGTCGTTAGCCAAGCACCTGTCAGGTTCTTAGTGGCTGGCATGGGTGATGCATTTGCGACTTGGTTTGAAGCTGAAGATTGCCGCCTTAAACGCGGCACAAATATGACCGGAAGAGTAGGGCCATTGAGCGCATACGCTTTAGCTAAACTATGCCACGAAATATTGCTTGAATATGGGGTTTATGCAAAACGTGCTTGTGAAAGCAATATAGTCACACCGGCTCTAGAACATGTTGTTGAAGCGAATACACTGTTAAGTGGCCTTGGTTTTGAAAGCGGGGGTTTAGCTGCTGCTCATGCGATTCATAATGGTTTAACGACCATTGCGGCTACCCATAATTATTACCATGGAGAAAAAGTAGCAATTGGTCTCCAGGCAATGATGTTTTTAACCGATAGGCCCAGTAAAACCATCGATTTAGTATTCGACTTTTGTCAATCCATTGGGCTACCCATCTGTCTTGAAGATATTGGTATGATAGATCCCACTGAAGACGAATTAATAAAAGTGGCCAAACGTGCATGCGCTGAAGGTGAAACAATCCATAATGAACCCTATGAAGTGACACATAGGAAAGTGATGCATTGTATTAAAGCAGCTGATGCTGAAGGTAGACGCAGAAAAAGGTTGTGATCCTTTAAGTTTCGCCCGTTGTTAACGCGCTGGCTTCTGACAAGTGGCTAATACATCTTTCTATGTGTTTAGCCACATGAAGCAACCAGCGATATGTGTCTAGCATATTAGTTGCTTCGACAATATCAAACTCATCATTAGTAACCTGTGTTAAAACTAGCTGCCTAAAGGCTTGATGAGCATCGTTGAGTTTATCCGACAAATTTGAAACCTCTTTTACCGTCCCTGACCATTGATTATGTTTTATCCCTTCAATTAACCGAGTTATCACCTCACATAATTGACTTGCATAATTATCAAGTTCATCGGGCAGGGCGCTGTTCAACCCTGAGGTATGTGTAAACGATTGATTCGGCATTTCTTCACAACGCTCATGTAACCTTTGCATATGATCTAATGTATGAATTAAGTTGAGCAGGCGCAGTCGCGTTTGCTGATCATTTTTTTCAATGGGTATGCGGTCGATAAAGTCCCGTGCAACATCGATATCGATTTGTGATTCAACCAGTTTAGTTTCTACTTCTTCAGCAGGTTTACTCAGAATTACCGCTGTTGTTTGTAGCAATGTCATCAGTTGTTTTTTTAACGAGTCTAACGCCAAATCTAATGCTATTGATGGCTGACTCAGCAGACTGTCATCAAGTTGTTCTGAATTGGTTTCATGGGAACTACGAATGAGCCCTTCTATCAACTTTGCAAACACCTTGCTAAACGGTAAAACGATAATCACACCAAGTAAGTTAAACGCACTATGAAACGCGATCAATGCAACTTCAGCATTGTCTAAAATGGGCTGGGCGGTTAAGTATTCCCAAACCTTAATAAAGGGAGAGACAAATATTAACGCCGTTATCCCAGTAAACAGATTATAAATCACATGAGAATAACCGGTTCGCTTGGCGGCAACAGATGCGCCTGTAGCTGCCATTAAAGCCGTTACTGTGGTACCGATATCCATTCCAATTACAAGGGTAGCTGCTACTTCAAAATTAATTAAATCTGAATAAAGTGCAGTTAATGCAGCCGCCACACCGGCACTTGATGACTGGGTTACCAAAGTAAATAGAACTGCCAAGCCTAATACGGATAGTTTTTGCGGTAAAGTCGCAACGGATAGACCTTCGAAAGCAAAATATTCCCGTAATATCGCCATGCTGTCTTGAAGTTCGGTTATTCCAACAAAAATCAGCCCAAAACCCGCTATGGTTAATCCTAAGGCCCCTATGTTTGCTTTAGCGAATAAACGCAGTAACGCGCCTGCAAAAATAAGAGGAAACGCAATCACGCCTAATTTGAGTTTAAATCCAAATAATAAAACCAACCAGCCAGTGATGGTCGTGCCCATGTTGGCACCAAAGATTACCCCCAAAGAATGACTAAAGGTCATTAAACCTGCTCTAACAAAGCCAACAGTCGCCACTGTTACAGCGCTAGAGGATTGCAAAATTGCGGTACTAATCGCACCACAAAGCGCGCCGGAGTAGGGACTTCGCGTGTATTCCATTAAACGGAATCGAATAAGCTTACCAGCCAAAGACTTTAATCCGTCAGTCATTACAATCATACCGAGCAAAAATAGCCCTATGCCGCCTAAAACCTCAGCGATCAATATCCATCTTTCTGTCATTCAATACGCCCGCAATGTATGTGCTACCAAATCTTAATTGCTTAAACCGCAAATTATTCGATTTCAAATGTTCTAACATGAAATTTTGTCACAGTAGAGCTGTAATAATTTCAAACACCTTAGTACTAGATTAGTCTAGAAGCCGTATTTTTGGATCTTAAAAAAGAAAATAACGAAAAATATCCCTTTAAAATCAGTCAATTTGCTGCAAAATTTAAGGTAAAACTATTACTCACCGAAATGTGGTCTGGTGTTTGCTCCTTTATCTGTGCAATCAATTCGATTCTTAATTCACATTAATTTTATACGGAGAATTTTATGAACGATGACCAAGTAAAAGGCAATTGGAAAGAACTTAAAGGTAAAGTACAGAAAAACTGGGGAAAAATTACCGACGATGAACTAGACAAAATGGAAGGTACCCGCAAAGAGTTGGTTGGCAAAGTTCAACAATCTTATGGTAAATCCAAAGAAGAAGCAGAAAAGCAAGTTGATCAATTTTTAAATAGTTAACAGACTTTTCTAATCTGACCTTGTGCCTCAATTCCCATAAACTCATGAGGTGCAAGTTGCTATTATGTTGCAAGCACAGCGTGTATTATGTTGCAAGCACAGCGTGGTCAATAAATGTCGACCACGCTTTTTTATTTAATCAAACACATACTAAACACCACATACTCAATCCCAATCCAAGCTATTGTATTTTAAACGAGCTCACAAAAACAAAAGACATCTTTACTCTACAAGGTCATTTCTTAAATAAGCATTAAACGTGAATAGTCATCATGATGAAGTTAAGATTATCCAATAAAACTTAATCGAAAGCTCAGGCATAAATACTCCAAAAACTAAGTGACAGATTGCCACCAGCAAATTCATGTCACCAAAATAAGCTAGCAGTTCCTATCCAATATATCTAACCGTGCTGTACGTGAAATCTGATGAGGTTTGTGAGGTTAACTCTAAAACCAGACACACAGAGACGCATAAAAATGGAGAGTATTTACTGAAGAAAGTGCACCAAGCCCCTCCACGTGCATTAATACTAATATTCGCATAATGTATATTATGTTAAATTATATATTGTTTTATTAATAAGTACTCACTTTCGCTGGTAAACACTAGCAGTATGAAAAATACGAAGCCAAATGTGGTTTTGTTTTCCCCTCTTTTGAAAATTAAATGATTTGAATTCTTATTGGAGACTTATTGGGAAATGCATTACGCCATTAAATTTGGAGTAATCTTATTGAAAGATTTCTGCCTTGCTTGAAATGAACATAGATTGGTTTTGAGGAATTATTGTTGAGCTATTGGGTGCTTATCTTTGACCCTGTTATTTCATGAATGTTGGGTGTGAAAAAATGCACTTGCGGATATGGAGATGATTTTGAAGTTTATATTGAAATGGTTTAATGATGCTAATGAGTCAACTTTGAACGTTAATAAATGCATAATTAATTTGTAGGCGTGAACTTGGTCGAGTCACCGATAAAATTATTTTTCGCGCTGTAAAATGATCATCAAACAGCAAGCTCCCTCTAATGATCTTAATCAGTGCTTAATACAACCTTTACGACTCTATTTTGCTTTTATTCTTAAAAAACTTTTTAACGACATTACATACTTGTCCCGGCTTTGCCTGATGATTTTTATAGTGATATTCAGTGCTGTATTCTCCCTTGGGAATGAGCATATCGACAAAAAGTTCACTGTGATTGAGCTTAAGGACTTTATCTTGAATATGAAAAGCAAACTCCATAAAGGTGGTGGTGTTATGCAAGGTAGAATGAATAACACCGTCAATTAATTCCCATTTATTCCAGTACATATCAACCTCTAAGGAATTTACTAGGGAAAAGCTGATCTCACATTTATCGCCAGATTTTTCATATTCGATAAAACTGTAGTTCACCTCTTCAGTGTCATGATTAATGATCCAAGTACCTATAAGGTCTTGCTGGTTTTCCTCGATAGCGAAAGCACAAAAAGAAAAGAATAATAGCTTTAGGCTTAAGATGGTTAAAATTCTCAACGTTACTCCGGTTTAGTTTTATTAATAAAATTGAAGACCAAATTAATACCTGAGCGATAATCTAAAAATTAATTGGTATTTTTAACTACATAGACAATAAGCACAGGTTTTACTTGTTAGCTATGTTGCATATTTGGCCAGCCGTTTTCGTCTCTGACTATTTTGAACCTGGCATTAGATTTGGTAAAACACTTTGCTTGTAAAGAGGAAAAATCAATATTATGTCTTGGTGTTTCAAAATACTCTGTAACCTGATTGCCATTTACAGTGACTACAAGGGTGATACTGTCTAGAACACTAATCGCGCTTTTGTTTTCAACATCAAAATTGAAACCCAATAGTTGTTTAACTGCATCGTTATTGGTGTATGGGGTTATAAAGCAAACCTTTTCCCAGTTTCCCATTAATTCCCTAGATAAATCAATCACGCCAATAGATACATCGAAAAGTCGCGTCGGCGCGGTTTGTTGTTTAGTACATGACACTACGGCTAAAAGTATAATGAGTAGGCTATAGGGATTCATTGCTTACCCACCCAGTACAATATTATTTGGATATTTCGCCTTTCGTTCATTCATATACTTACATGAAACCCTTTCAAGTTTACCCTTAGGATTCAGCTTGCTCCACTGATATGGCACCACAACAGTGTAACAACCAGCGTAAATCGTCAAACCCAGAAATTGGCATCCCGGCTACCAAAATGGTTAATACCATTAGCTCCTCAGATACAGTCTTGCCCCCCCATAAGAACCAATCACGCTCTTCCCCAAAGTGACGCACCTTTTTAGGGTTTTGGCTAACATCGTCCCCTTCGCAAAACGGTAGTAAATCAGCCTCAAACCACTCTTCTAGTAGTTGATACGCGCCATCAACTAGACTTTCTTCGTCATTTTGACAGGTTATCTCAACCGACAAAATGAGGGCCATCGCTTCTCGAAAACGGGCTAAAATCTCTTCGGCATTGCCATTACAGCTCACATTCACTTTCATTGTGTTGTTGGGTAAAGTAGCTGAGCTGCCAGAAACTATCCGTCTTAATTCTTCAATGACAAACATCTTTCCCTCTTGAGCCTTTAACTCTCTAAATTCAAATATGCTTTAAGGCAAACAGACAAAAAGTCACTTCGCCCCTACTCTTTTTCTCATTGTATCAATGGGTGGTATTTACTTTTTTAATAGTCAGTTAAGGTATTCAAAAGTCATCCCAGCATGCTTTTCGAGTCGCTCGATCAAATCGTTGCCAAATACTGTTGAAGGCGTCCAAAAGCCACCTTTTACTTTGTTTGAACCAAGCTCTTCAACCAGTGCAAGAGCAACTTCACCTAACATTTTACTTGTTGAACCATAACCAGGATCGCGGTCTCCGGTGACTTGGGTTTTAATTGTTTTACCACTAGGGGTTTCACCGAAAAATAGCAGTGTGAAAGAGCCGTCTTCTTGCTCTTTAGGACTTGGCCCTTCACCAGGTTGAGGCAAATGCTTGGCAGCGAACTCACGCAAAAGATTGTATTCCAATGCTTTCATACCGGTTGCCATGGCTGAACATGACACTGCAGACTTTAACCATCCCATGGTGCCACGACCCACCATGACAGATTCATCATATTGAAAATCTTTACCCCAAGGATGACCTAACAGCGCATGACTGCGATGAACTATTCGCGTGTTAATTACAGACATAACAAAGGGAATCAACCAATTACCGCTTGCTTTGTGAAATTCAGGAGTCACTACTTGTGGTTGCTTGACTCCTTTTCGTTGAGATTTTGGCGCAATGGAATACGGATTTGTCATTTGAGCTGCAACAGAAGGATCTTTTGCTTGTTCTGCGATTGCATTTAGGCCACTGGCGACTGTGCCACCACTTGCACTTCCACGCATGCTTTTCACCAATAAACGGACCCTAGTACAGGGTTCACCGAATAACGCCAAAGCCTGATGCTGCGTATAATAAACACCTAAATCTGACGGAATGGAATCAAAACCACAACTGTGAACGATCTTAGCCCCAGTTTCTACTGATTCAGATTCATGGGCATCGATCATGCGTCGGATCCACTGCGCTTCGCCAGTTAAATCACAATAATGGGTACCGCTAGCAGCACAGGCTGCCACTAACTTAGATCCGAACAACGCATAAGGCCCTACTGTTGATACAACCACTTTGGTTAACGCAACCATATCATCCAAAGCCGCTCGATCACCGGAGTCTGCAATGATGGTAGGCAGTGACATTTCCCTTAGAGCAAGTTTTAGCTGGTTTAACTTGGATTGATTTCGCCCTGCGATTGCCCAACGTATGCGCCCTACTTCGTTTTTATTACCGTCTATGCCATGTCGATGGAGTAAATGCGCCACGACGAGTTTTCCAACAAAACTAGTCGCGCCATAAACGATGAGATCGTATTGAGACTGTGACATAGATACCCCTCTTAACTAATTATATAGGGCGTTTAAACCATGATTTGGATACAACGTTAGAAAAGCACCTTGTGTGAGTGTACTTTGCATTTTGTATAATACAACTAGTACTCTAATGGTTAAGTCAGTTTAATCAAGTCTATTTCTAACACTGCTATTTTACATTAGCCATGCATTAAGCCATCCATTAAGTACTCAAGTGCTTTGGATAGTCTTAGGGTTATCGACACAGTCTAAAATAAGAAATAACCTTGCAAACTGGACATTCTCAATCGCTATTCACTTTGTATCTTTGTCAAAGAATTTGCCCAAACGGCTTTTTCCCTATGATAGTATTTGTAGGTAATTTTTCACAATCGAACATACAGTGTGGATAGATCTAAACTGATCATTTTTCGTATTGAAATTTTATATCTGCTGCGTAAATTCAACTTTAACTCAGGAAGCGAATGTTAGTGAGATTTAATAAAACATTCCATTATGTATCCAAGGCCCTCCTCCCACGCCTAATTTTACTGATGTTTGCCATAACCCTTTGTGCTTTCGTATTGAGAAATAGCTTGGTTATTTGGTTAAGTAATTTGTGGTTAGCTGAAGATACATCAATTGTCTGTTTGGATTTCGATATTGGGTCAGATCCTTTTATTAAGGTTCAATCCCTGTGCCTCGAATCAGCGGATGTAGACATAAACATTAGCCATGGTCAGTATTTTATTGGCTCTGATTGGCTATCAAAAAGTAGCTATCTTAATCAAGCCAGTGTGAGTATAGATACCCTGGTAGTTAGCCATAAGCAAAATCTACAGCCTGCAAGCAATGAGACAGATCAAAATAGTGATTTAGGGGATCTTTGGACACTTCCAGAGAGCTTACCGTTAATCACCATGGATAACATTACGATTGACTCGTATCTTATGGAGCAACCTGTAAGCATACACATTTTCCAACCTGACCGTTCGCAATTGGCCATACGCGGAGATATTGAAGGGAACTTACTGATCAGTGAAAGCCAAGGAAAAGGCGTAATCAGTGGTGATTTAAATTGGTCTGCGGGTTTAATTTTATCAAAAAGCCAGGAGCTTGAAAATTTAGTTAAACCCTATAAAAACTTTATCAACAACTGGCAAAATTTAGTTGAATCGCCAATTTATAGTCGTTTTGAGTTCACCGGCTCAGTCCTAACTGGTCAACACAAATTAAGCCTAAACAATATTGTAAATCTCCAAGACTGCAAGCTCCCGGTTCAACTTAACGGTGAAATTGATACCGCTTTAGATTTTACATCATGGCTAATACAAGTTGATCTGAGCCGTTTAAAGTCAAATTTTGAAATCAATCAATGTGCCAAAATCGATGTTGTGAATGAATTCGTTAAACTAGATAGCTGGACGTTAGAGGTACCTAAAGTGAGCACCTTTAATGAGGGTTCTATTCATATACCAGAGATAAACCTAATATCGAATACTTTAGCAAATCCGTTATTACTGGCTATAAAGGATATTGAATTAAACAACCAATTGGAGGCAAGGTTAAATTATCACTTATCGTTGAATTCTAGTATCGCAGAGCTATTAATGAATGAGCAAAACGCCAATGGAAAACTGCAGATAGCTGCCACAGGTAGAATAATAAAGAAAACGCAAGAAACCCATATAAATGGGACGAATCTTCTGCAATTTTCTGACGTTACAACAGAATTTGGCACTGTTGAAAAGGCTAAAATTGCCTTTGATTTTAGTTTAAAAAAACTAGCCAACTCCCCTTGGCAAGCTAATGCAACAGGGAGTATTGAGGCCAATGATTTAGCGAAAGAAGCATTGGCGATCCACTCTATTTCCAGTGACTTGAAAATTGACGGTGACAGCATTGAACAATTGGCTGTTCAGGTTAAAAACAATCTTCAGAAGATAACCTATAACGACTTTGCAGCGAAATCATTAGGCAGTAATCTCAGCCTAAATATAAAAGACATACAAACACTGAGCGGCGCGGGAAAATCAAAATTACAGGGCATCACAAGCAGCGCATTCAACCTAAGCCATATTGACTTTAAACACGATGTAAATGGACAAAGACAGCCTTTCCAACTCACCGGTAACCATGAAATCACCATGCCCTCAGGCCTGTTAGCCAACCTTTTTCACAATGAACAAACCATTACTCTTTTGATGCCCGAACAATCGGTTACCTACCTCAACCCATTGGTACAACAATTTGCTCCTGAACTGAATTTAATCACAGGAAAAATAGGGGTTAACCTAACAAACGACAATGCCAACCGTGATTTCAACGGCCAATTAACAATTAACGGATTAAGTGGTGAATACCAAGACTATCAAATCATCAACGCGCAATTTGATGCGCCTTTTCGACTTGATTCATCTGGAATTCAGCTTAACCATGGCAAGATGACCGTTGAAGAGATTAATGTAGGTGTGCCAATGACCCAAATTGAAGCCAAAGTATCGATGCTCAATACTATCCCTAAACTCGACTTTGCAGAAGCTCGAATCATTGGCGGACGGGTAACCCTCACTGATTTTTGGCTGGATAATCGTAAACAACTGCTTAAACTCGATATTGATGATCTCGATTTAAATCAATTGGTTGAGTTACAAAATCAAGAAGGGATAGAAGTCAGTGGTGCAATATCCGGCGATCTTCCCATTTATTGGGATTCAGGATTTAGCACCATTAATCAAGGTATTTTACTGAATGATGGTCCAGGTAAATTAAAAATAACTAATAATGAGGCTTTCAATGCTATTAAAGAACAGCAAGATCAATTAGCCTTTCTAGAGAACGTGGAATTTAGTAAGCTTTCTAGCGAAGTTTCTTTATCAGATGATGGCTGGTTGGACTTAAAAATTGGTATTAATGGCGTTAATCCTGACAAACAACAGGAAATAAACTTTAATTATAGTCATACGGAAAATATCTTTACGTTATTTAAGTCAATGAGGATAACCAACTCAGTGCAAAACTCCATAGAAAAACGTATTCAACAAAGATTATCAAATAAGGATAAGAATCTGTGAAAAAATTGCTCATAATGCTTCCAGCAATGTTCATTGTCGCCTGTACTCACAAAGTGCAGGTGGAAACGAAAGAGCCCATAACCATCAATATTAATGTCAAAGTTGACCACGAAATACGAGTCAAAGTTGATAAAGAACTAGATGATATATTCAGTGACGACAGTGATTTATTTTAAGGAGTAATGATGAAAATTTTACGTATAACAATGTTAAGCGCCCTACTCTTTTGTAGTGCTGTATTTGCCCTAGAACTTGGTGAAGCCAAACAAAACGGTTTAGTTGGAGAACAAGAAAATGGCTATTTAGGCGCAGTAGTTAACCGTTCTGACGTTTTAGAGTTAGTCGGAGAGATCAATGTTAAACGCAAAGCTAAATACATTGAATTGGCGAAAAAAAATAATATCGCTTTATCTCAGGTTGAAAAATTAGCGGCCAAGAAAGCCTTCGAAAAAACCGCTAAAGGACATTACGTAAAATATGACGGCGATTGGGTGAAGAAATAATAATGAATCAGGCTTTGGTACGTTTAACCTAACAGGTTTAGGTTTCGAAAGTCTTCCTTCTCGGTGATCTCTAGGTCGCTGATTTACACCATTTGCTAGTTTTTCGAGGTAGCTGCATGGATGCACTACAACCTCTCGTTGAGAAAAACAGGCACCATCAGCTTAAATTTTAAGAAACTATCCCCCCACAACCGCTTTTAATTAGAAACGATAACGTATCGCCATGTTCATACAAATACTACGTACTATTCCCGATATCGAGTGAAATTAGGAACCACTATACTTGCTGTGTTTGATATGAACAAAGTCCCTAACTTGTGACATTTGATTGCCATAGAATCTTAAGTAAACACGCTACTCGCTAAAGTAGTTTGCAGTCATAGGGCATTAACTACAGGATCGTTTGAATGGCCGCATTTGAAGAGTACACATCCAACTTACCATGGCATACTATTTCCGCCCAAGAAACCCTTAAAAAACTGCACACCTCGGAGTTAGGCGTAACCCAAACTGAAGCAAATAAACGCTATGAAAATCATGGACCTAACCGTCTTGAGCAAGGGGTTGGACGTAATCCAATTGTACGTTTCTTGTCACACTTCCATAATATATTAATTTATGTATTAATCGCCTCAGCAGTGATTACCAGTTTACTAGGACATTGGATAGATAGCGGTGTCATCTTAACCGTCGTGGTCGCCAATGCTGTCATAGGCTTTATTCAAGAAGGTAAAGCTGAACAAGCAATGAGTGCAATTCGTCACATGTTGGCGCCACAGGCAAATGTCATTCGTGATGGACAGCGAATTACCATCGACGGTGAAAAGTTGATACCGGGAGATATGGTGTTACTAGAAGCCGGCGATAAAGTGCCTGCCGACTTAAGATTATGCAGTGCACACAATTTCTATGTTCAAGAAGCTATTCTAACGGGCGAATCGGTTCCCGTTGGAAAAAACACTGATGCAGTCGACGAAAATTCGTCCCTCGGTGATAGGTCATGTATGGCATTTTCAGGCACCCTAGTCACTAGCGGACAATGCAAAGGGATAGTCGTAGCAACGGGCTCAGACACGGAAATAGGACGAATTAGTGGCCTGTTAGATAAAGTTGAAACACTCACCACTCCCCTAGTGTCGCAAATGGGCGTATTTGCAAAATGGCTAACCATATTCATTTTAGTCATTGCTGCTCTGTTAGTGGTATTTGGCACCTTTGTTGCGAATTATGAGTTTACTGAAATGTTTATGGCCGTGGTGGGACTATCGGTGGCTGCCATACCTGAAGGATTGCCAGCGGTACTCACCATCACCCTTGCCATCGGTGTGCAAGCTATGGCCCGTCGAAATGCAATTGTGCGACGCTTACCAGCCATTGAAACCTTGGGATCTGTTTCCGTTATCTGTACCGATAAAACCGGTACACTCACCCGCAATGAAATGATGGTGTCATCGATTCTTACTCACAAACATCTATTTAACCTAACCGGAAACGGCTACGAACCTAAAGGCACGCTAACTTTAAATAATAATGCGATCACGCCAGATGAACATTCAATGTTAGAAGAAATAGCCCGTGCTTCAGCCTTGTGCAATGATGCCGCCCTTAATCAAAAAAACCACAAATGGTATGTTGAGGGCGATCCAATGGAAGGCGCTTTGTTAGCATTTGCAGGTAAAATGGAACTTGATGTCCATCAGGAAAGAGCATTATGGACACGCACTGATGCCATTCCCTTTGATGCAAAGTACCGTTTTATGGCGACTTTAAATCATGACCACCAACAACATGCGTTTGTTTTCATCAAAGGTGCCCCAGAACAGATATTAGCCATGTGTAAAAATCAACGAGCTGCCGATGGCTCGACAGAAACACTTGATAGAAATTACTGGGAAGCACAATCTGAAGCCATAGCCGCACAAGGACAACGCGTTCTCGGATTTGCGATTAAATCGTTACCCACTCAGCACACGGTATTAGAACATCAGGATATTTGCGACTCCGCCACTTTGCTAGGCCTGGTGGGTATGATGGATCCCCCTCGCCAAGAAGCAATTGAAGCGGTGGCACAATGCCACCGAGCCGGTATTCAAGTTAAAATGATTACCGGTGATCATACTAAAACAGCAGCCGCTATAGGCAAGCAAATAGGTCTTGAAAATGTATCAAAGGTACTGACAGGTGCAGATCTCGATAAACTGGATGATGGGGCTTTACAACAGGCCGTAAAGGAATGTGACATCTTTGCTAGAACAAGTCCCGAACATAAACTGCGTTTAGTTATGGCTTTGCAATCCCATGGTTTAACCGTTGCCATGACTGGCGATGGGGTTAATGACGCGCCCGCTCTTAAGCGAGCAGACGCAGGGATTGCCATGGGCCAGAAAGGCAGCGAAGCGGCCAAAGAGGCTGCAGATCTGGTCTTAGCGGATGATAATTTTACATCCATCGTTGCAGCTGTTGCCCAGGGACGTACCGTTTACGACAACCTTAAAAAAGTCATTAGTTGGACATTGCCTACCAATGCTGGAGAAGCCATGACCATAATTGTGGCGTTACTAATGGGAATGACTTTGCCTGTTACGCCTATACAAATTTTATGGATAAATCTCGTTACGGCCATCACCTTGGGAGTTGTTTTAGCGTTTGAACCCACAGAGGACGACACTATGCTGCGACTCCCTAGGAATCGCAACGAGCCCTTGTTAAATGCAGGATTGATCTGGCATGTGATATTTGTATCACTATTATTTTTGTGTGGGGTTTTTGGTATTTATCAATATGCAATTGATAAAGGTTATGCAATAGAGTTGGCCCGTACCATGGCCCTAAACACTCTGGTAGTGATGGAAATATTTCATTTATTTTTTATTCGCAATATTTACGGTACATCCTTAACTTGGAAAGCAATTCGGGGTACAAAATTTGTGTGGTTGGTGATCCTTGTAATTACCCTTGCACAATTTTCGATCACTTACATTTCGCCTCTACAAAAGGTATTTGATACTGAGTCGATCCCATTTTTGGATGGGCTAATCATCTTTGCTGTGGGCGTTGCGTTATTTACCATTATTGAGATTGAAAAACAGTTAAGGTTGGCGTTTAAAAATGCGGTTAAATAACCGCCTTAACCAAATTTCCCATAGTTATTCAGATTATGGATACTAAAGAAAATTGGTTAGACGGGGTTTCATTCACTAGTTAAACATATGTCACCCAATTTGATAGCTGAGTACCCACCTTTAAGATACTGGTGATACAAAGCCTTTGGGTTTAATTGCTAATACCGAACTTTGTAATTGATACAGAATTGTCTCTGCGGTGTTACCAATAACAAGCCCTGCAATTCCGGTTCTTGCTACAGTTCCCATTACCACTAAATCAGCGCCAATGCGTTTTGCTATTTTAGGGAGTTCTTGTCCTGGGTCTCCACGACTAATGTGGGAGCGAAGGGATAAAAAGTTGAACGACTCCTCGCCTAACCTTTCCTTTAATCCCGTTAAAATGGTTTCCATCTGAACTTTTCTGTTTTGATATTCTGATTCATACAGTTCTCTTTCAACTTTTTCGGGTTGCTCCACCCATAAACTGATAAAGCCGGCATCGGGCACTTCATAAGCATTTACAATATGCAGCGTTGCAAACTCTGATAAAGATAATGAACCAGCGAGTTCAATTATCATCTCATTTAGCTCTTCATTGCAGCTTTCATCATCGTCTGAATCAAAATCTATTGCTGCCATCACCTGCTTATACTCTAATAACTCATCTTTTTTCATTAAAAAAACAGGACAAGGACAGTTACGTAACAGTTGCATATCATCACTGCCAATTAACCTGTCTAGCCAACTCACTTTATCGGCCTCTTTAATCACCAGGTCAAATTGTTGCGACAATACAGCTCGGATGCTTTCTAGGTATCGTTTACCTACTCTTATCTCGGAATGGATTTGCAGGTTTTGATCTAACGTTGAAATTAATTTTTGTAGCCGTTGTTTTTCACCATTTAGTATATCTTGCTCAAGCTTTTGCTTATCAATGGTACTATTTTTGGGGATAGATAACTTCGGTATAACATAAAGAAGCGTTAAATCTGACTGATTATTTTTAGCAAGAGAAACAGCACGCATTAATGCATTTGATGGCTCATTAATGTGATTGCTCATTACGTATAGAAAGTTCTTAAACCTTTTCATATTGAGTATCTCCTATTAGATTTTATTTGGTTCAACATATAAACCATCAAGCAAAAAGTTGGCAGTCCGATCCGCGGTATCTTGAAAGGGTTCTAGAATGAGATCAAAGCCAAGTAATGCAAGTTCTTCAGTATCGTCACTGTTATGAGAAACTGCGCCCAATTTTCCATTAAAGCCTGCTGCTTGTGTCAATTGCGCAACGGTTTTACGAATATCTTCTGATGATAATCCGATATGATGGTGAGGAATGGTAGATAGCAACCATTGGGCATTTTTAAGGGGTAATTCGAGCATAAACTCTGCATCTGTTGCATCACCATATTCTGTATTTAACCCCAAGTAATTCCACCGTTTAATTGCCGTAGGATTGAAATCTACGCCGAGGACATTGACCCCTTTTTGCTTTAAGCGCATCGCAATTGCGGTCCCTAACCGTCCTAACCCCAAAATAATCACTGGAAAATTATCATCGTCCCGGTTTGCGGTTGTTTTTTCTCGTGGGGCACCGGGTCGTTCAAACAAACTAATAACAGGTTCAAATAACCCATATAGCTGATGAGAATATGTGATCATATAGGTGGAAGCCGCAATAGTGACAATGCCAACTAAGGTGACTAAACCCAAAATATCGGCAGTGACGTGGCCTAAACTGATCCCCATGGCGATAAAGATCAATGAAAATTCGCTAATCTGAGCAACCGTTAAACCGGCGAGAAATCCGGTTCTTTTTCGATAGCCTAGAATTCCCATGATCACCATGACAATCAATGGGTTACCAATGAGAACAAACAATGAAAATACGATTGCTCCTTGGAAATGAGAACCAAGTAAGGTCAGATCTAACGATGCACCAAGGGCTACAAAAAAGAATAGCAATAAAAAATCTCGTAAAGGTGCTAACCTAGCTGCAATACTTTCACGATAGGGTGTAGAAGCCAACGAAACGCCGGCTAACAAGCCCCCCACTTCCATGCCTAAACCGACTAAATCACCAATGGCGGCAAATAGTGCAGCTTGAGCTATTGCATAAATAACTAGCAACTCAGGTACTTTGGCTAGCATTTCAGTTAATGGGTTGGCAATATAACGAACAAAAATAACGACAAAAGCGACTAAACCAATACCTGAAATAGATACCTGCCAAACAGATGATTCACCGCCATGCCCCGACCCTATACCAATGGCTGCCAATACAATCATAGCCAACACAACCACTAAATCTTGAACAATCAAAAAACCTAAAGCGATTTGCCCATGAAGTGAATCTATTTCACGTTTATCCGATAATAATTTAACAATGATAATAGTGGAGGAAAACGTAAGGGCAACTGCAACATATAGGCTGGTCATATGATCTAGACCAATAGCGATACCTATGTAGTATCCAACAAAAGACGTGAAAGCGACTTGCCCAAGACCCGTTAAAACCGATACGCCACCAATGGATTTAATCAACTTTACGTCGAGTTTAATCCCCACTAAAAACAACAATATGGCGATACCTAATTCGGATAAAAGCGTTATTTGCTCTTGAGAATGAACGATATCTAACACAGATGGGCCAGCAACCAGTCCTACAGCAATGAAACTGACAATAAGGGGTTGCCGTAACAGTAAACCAATAAAGCCCAACAAAGCAGCTAAAACTAAAATAGCAGCAATTTCTGCAAAGGATGATCGAGAAATAATATCAAATATGTCCACAACAGCTTCCCTATTTTTTGTCGCCTTACTGATTTGAAGGTTTTGTGATCTAGAGGGATCCATATCCCGCTAATTAAAAACCCAAAGATCCCCTATCCTGTTGTTCTGGAATCCTATTCTTCTTCCTTAATAGTTAACATCCCACTGTGATTAAATAACCGTTATCTTCTTCTCCCTATGCAAGCGGAGAGTTTAGAAATTCCAAAAGTGCTTATTTATAGCTTAGTCAATAATTGAAATTATTTTTCCATTATCATTAGAATTCAGTTACCCAAAATCAGCTATTTTCCACTACCGATGATAACTTTAAGCCCACAGAGACAATGTGATCTCCATCAACTTCTCTTACGATTAGCTTCACTTCACCAAGTTTGACATGATCCCCCACCACAGGCTTTCCATGGAAATGATTAATCAGGTAACGCTCGATGGTGATCCCCTCTTGAGATGAGTCAACTTCAAACCCGTATAACTGTGCAATATCGGTTAAACGTGCTTCTGGGTTTAATACAAACTCACCAAAAAACCTATCAGACTCTAAAAATGGTGAATGGGCTGCTGATGCGAAAAAACGACCGAATGCTGATCGGGCACTACTCGTTGCCAAAATCATCACCTGATCATCACCTAATAATTTATCCTGCTCATCAACATCTGCCAGAATACCTCTGCGTATGACACCGACAACCTGGCTACCTTCAGTCGATGGTAATTGTCTGATGGTTGACTCAGCAGCGCGACTACCCGATAAAACAGGATAGATAAGCAGTTCTTTATCTTGCTCATGCTTTATTTTTAATTGTAAATACTCCGGTTCTTTGGCACTGGGTGGTAATTCAATTTGCAGCCACCTTGCCAGCGGTGCCATTGTCCACCCTTGGAGTACCAAGGAAATTAACACCACGAAAAAGACCAATTCAAAATAAGTTTGCGTATGCTCAAGCCCGGCTAAAGATGGGAACAAGGCAAGGATGATAGGTACCGCCCCGCGCAAACCACACCAACTGATAAAGGTTTGTTCGCGCCAAGGGAAATGAAATGGCAGCAACGAAATGAGTACTGCTAGCGGCCTAGCGATAAAAATAAGAACAACTGCAATGGCAATCGCAGGAATTATGATGGGGACTAAATTACTAGGAGTCACCAATAACCCCAACATTAAAAACATACCAATCTGGCTCAACCAGGCTATTCCATCATGAAAACGGTGAATATCATTGCTATAAGGCAACGAAGTATTACCAATCATCACGCCAGTTATGAAGATTGCGAGGAAGCCACTTCCATCCCATAGTGTTGTGAGGCCAAAGAGACTTATGCCGCCAGCCAAGGCTAGCAGAGGATATAAAGAAACTGGCAATGCAACCCGCCTTAACAATTGAGATAACACATAACCACCGGCAAAACCGATGGCCAGCCCTAATCCCATTTGTCGGAAAAGCTCGTTAAAAATGGTCCAACCTTGATTGCCCTCTCCACTTAATTGAATGATTTGTACCAAGGTAATGGTCAAGAATATAGCCATTGGATCATTGGATCCGGATTCAATTTCCAGTGTCGCGCCGGTGCGCTCTTTTAGTTCTAACCCCGCATTTCTTAACAAACCAAATACCGCTGCTGCGTCGGTTGAACCTACGATAGCGCCTATTAACAAACCTTCCTGCCAGGGTAAACCTAAAATGAGATGCGCCGCATAACCAGTTATGCCTGCCGTAATCAACACCCCCACGGTGGCTAACGATAACGCTGGTTTTAAACTTACTCTAAAGGTATCTCTGCGGGTCCCCAACCCACCGTCAAAAATAATGATTGCTAAGGCAACGTTTCCAAACAGGAAAGCTAAACTAAAATCATCAAACTTTACGCCACCTAGTCCTTGCTCACCAGCTAGCATGCCTAATAATAAAAACACAAGCAGAATTGGTGCGCCAATGCGACGGGTAAGAACAGTTGCCATCACACAAAGTAGTGCAAGAATAGCTGCGGCAAATATATTTTGGTAAATAATATCTATGGACATAAATTTCCTAAGTAGGCCAAACTTCAGATAAGTACTTTTGGGTAATAATACTTCCTAGAGTCAATTTACTAAAATTCGCTATCACTTACATACTTTTTAATTGCAGTGCTCCTTAAAATGAAAAGTAATTAAGCCTCTAAACACGCTGTAAAGCTAATGCTCAGTGGCAATACTTCTACGAAATAGGGCTAAGCTTGAAATAAAGAATACCGATCCTAGACCAACAATAAATAGCAATTGAGGCCATACAATGAGTAAATCAGCTCCTCGAAAAACCACAGCCTGCGCAAATGCCATATAATGACGAGAAGGTAAAAGCATGGTGAATGGTTGTATAATATCAGGCTGGCTTTCAATTGGGGTTAAACCACCAGAAAGTAGCATCATAGGAATAATTACAATCATTAATAGCAGCGCAAATTGCGCCATGGTTCGTGCGATGGTACCGAGAAAAATACCTATCGCCGCTGCAGCAAACAAATACAGAGTAGTGCCTGCCAATAACAACAAGTGGGAGCCAACAATGGGTACTTCCAATATATTGCTAACAATCAACCACATAGAAAGAGAAAATGCGACAAGAATAATCAATCCATTGGCCCATACTTTAGACATCGCTATTTGAAATGAATTAATTGGCATAACCAACAAATGCTCAATAGTGCCGTGCTCTCTTTCCCGCAATAGTGCCGCGCCCGTAAGGATAATGGTTAGAATCGTGATTTGATTAAGTAAGCCGTTGATCGCGCCGAACCACATGCCGGTTCCGTTTGGATTAAAAGAACGACGAGAGACTAAAGTGACCGCGTAGCTTGTATCCTCATCTGACCGGTTTACAAAATGATTAACTTCATTGTTTACTATGTTTTGGATGTAACTGTTTCCCAAACTAGCTTGGGAAACAGCTGTAGCATCCACATCTATTTGAATCGTCGGTTGGCGTTGATCTCGCACATCCTTTTCAAAATTAGGAGGAATACTGATGACAAAAATAAATCGATCGTGATCCATAGCTTCGTCAATCTCATTCGCTTGAATTAACTCAGGTTGTTTAAAATATGGAGGATATAATGCATTTGTAATTCTTCTCGACAATGCTGAATTATCTTCATCAACAATTGCCACTGAAGCATTATTGACTGATTCACTGACCGCCGTAGACTGTAAGTAAATATCAAGGCTAAAGGAATAAATAACTAATCCCACTACCACCAAGTCTCTTATGACCGTGCGTAATTCTTTAGTGCCAAGATAAAATATATTAGACCATTGTTTCATAGATTAGGCCTCTTGCTTCTTCAATAAAGCCGAAGCCATTAACACGAAAATGGGCCCAAATAAGGCGAGAATAAACAGATCTTTGGTTAAATCATTAAACCCCAGCCCTTTAGTAAAAGCTGCAACACTCATATGCATATAGTAAGTAGCGGGCCAAATTGAACCAACAAATTGACCAACGCCTTCTAAGGTTGATGTTGGTTGAATAATGCCTGAATATTGAATTGTCGGCATGACCGATAACACTGTAGTGGCAAAAATAGCAGCAACCTGAGATTTGGTCATAGAAGAGATCAGTAGACCGAATCCAGTCGACGCACAAACATAAAAGAATGCGCCTAGGGCAAGACCTAAGAAGCTACCTTTTAGGGGCACCTGCAACAAAAACACCACCATCATGGTTAGAATTAAAAAATTAATGAGTCCAATACAAACATAAGGAAGTTGTTTGCCGATTAAGAATTCTGTCGTGCTGGTGGGCGTAACATAGAAGTTCGTTATTGTACCAATTTCTTTTTCACGGGAAATACTCACCGCCATAAGAATCGCTGGAAACAACAATAACAACATTGCGGGTGTTTTGGGGCCGATGGAATAAATGGTTTCAAACGTTGGGTTATATCGATAGCGAGATTCCATAGTCACATTATAATAAGCATCAGCATCAATTCCCGCTTCAGTGGCAAGCACAGTCAGGTATTTAATATGTCCACCAGAAACATAGCCTTCTATGGTACCAGCTCGAGTGGTATTTGCGCCATCAATCCAGGCTGACACACTAGGTGTTTCGCCTTTTTTGAGATCTCGCCCAAAACCAGGCGGGATCACTATTGCTAGGGTTATATCATTAGATTTTAAACGTGATTCTAGTTCCGTTTGTGTTTGCAGTGCTTGTTTTTCAATAAAATAGCGAGAGCCTTGAAAATTACTGATGTATTGCCGGCTTTGGGGAGTTTGATCATGGTCAAGTACGGCAAATGTTAAATCTTCCACGTCTAGTGATATACCATATGCAATAACCACTAACAGAATTGCACTTCCTAAAAATGCGAACGCCAGCCGGATAGGATCACGAATAACTTGTTTAGTTTCTAAAAAGCTATAGGCAAGCAGTCTAAATAAACTAAACCTTTTGGGTGTTAGATCTTCGTCTTGAGTTGGGGTTGCCTGTGACAACCGCTCTTGACTTAGTGCTACATCTTGATGCTGACTATGTCCTTGATTTTCGCCCATTGCTGCTTGTATATAATCAACAAATGCGTCTTCCAATGAGTCTGCGTTTTTCTCCGCCACTAAATTTTTCGGGGTGTCACAGACTAGCACTTGTCCGGCATGCATCAGGGAAATACGGTCACAACGCATTGCTTCATTCATAAAGTGCGTTGAGATAAAGATAGTCACTTTATCGCGACGAGACAACTCAATTAGCAATTGCCAAAAACCGTCACGTGCAACGGGATCCACGCCAGAAGTGGGTTCGTCTAGAATTAAAATCTCGGGCTCATGAATAACAGCCACCGCCAGTGAAAGGCGTTGTCGAATCCCTAAAGGCAATGATGACGCAAGGGAGTGCTTAAATTCTTCAAGGGAAAATCGCTCAAGTAATTCTTCAATTCTTGTTTTCATTTTGGCAACGGATAAATGAAACAACTTGGCGTGCAAAGTTAAGTTTTCCAAAATACTCAATTCACCGTATAAGGAAAAACCTTGTGACATAAACCCCACTCGCTTACGGGTTTCTAAATCGGATGCATCTACCTCTTGACCGAAAAGTGAGGCTTTACCCTCAGACGCAGGCAATAGTCCGGTTAACATCTTCATTGTGGTCGTTTTACCACACCCATTTGAACCTAAAAAGCCAAATATCTCCCCTGCTTGAATATCAAAACTCACATTATTGACCGCTGTAAAATCGCCGAAACGACGGGTTAACCCCTCGGCAACGATGGCGGGTGTTGCTTTTGATTGTTCGAACGGCGGAATAACCAGCTCAATGTCTTTTTGCTGAATTTCTTTGGGAAGAAGTTTTACAAATGCAGCTTCAAGATCATCAGTATTGGTTTTCGATTTTAACGCTTGGGGGCTACCTGTTTCTAAAATAACACCGTTATTCATTGCCACTAAATAGTCGAAACCCTCGGCCTCGTCCATATAAGCGGTAGAGACAATTACAGTCATTGAAGGTCGATCTTCACGGATACTAGCAATGAGTTGCCAAAACTGTCGCCGTGATAAGGGATCAACCCCCGTTGTTGGTTCATCTAAGATAAGAAGATCTGGATTATGAATTAACGCACAACACAAGCCCAACTTTTGCTTCATGCCGCCTGATAATTTTCCAGCGGGTCTCTTTAAAAAGGCATTTAACCCAGTTGCCAGGGTTAATTTTTTAATTCTACTGTTGCGCTCAGCGGAATTTAAATCAAACAACTTGCCGAAGAAATCCAAATTCTCTTCAATACTCAGTTCAGAATACAAGTTTTTTCCCAAACCTTGAGGCATAAATGCAATGCGTGGACCGACTCTATTGCGGTGTGCTTGAGACCCCATATCCCCGCCGAGCACCTCGAGTTGGCCGTCCTGTAATTTTCTCGCGCCAGAAATTAAACTCAGTAAAGTAGATTTACCCACACCGTCAGGCCCGAGCAAGCCAATCACCAAACCTGAGGGAATATCTAACTCTATGCCATCTAAAGCTAGGTTCTTTTTATATTTGTGTCTAAGATTCCGAATTGTGGCAACGGAAGACTTAGTGTCTGCCTTAGCATAATCCATCAGTTAGCGCTTTCTTCAGATAGTGTTTTGCTAGGTGGAAAGTTTTGCAGCTCTTCAGGCCATTCCGAAGGCGAATCGTCACCTTCAGGGGCCAGACGTATATAGGCCACCCCACGCACACCTGTTTTTACTTGTTCAATATGGGACAACACTAATTCCTGAGGAATTTTCACTTTCACGCGAAACATTAGCTTATTTCGTTCATTTTGAGTTTCAACCTGTTTGGGGGTAAATTGTGATTCAGGTGAAACAAAACTGACAGTGGCTGGAATAGCGTAATCAATGATATCGAGCTTAACACGTGCCTCTGCACCTATGGCGACTCGATGAGCTTGATTGGAAGGTAAAAACACCTCCATGTACACATCAGCCAAATTAATAATGGTTAACACTTTACCACCGCTTCCTAAAACCTCACCCGGCTCTGCAAGGCGATAAAGTACCCGTCCAATCGTCGGTGACACTAGCGTCGCATCTTCTATTTGAGTTTTAATTTCATTCACTACGGCTTGCAACGCATCGACGTTTCTCTGACGAGAAATAAGCATAGCGTCTGCGGCTTCAACGGAAGCATCGGCAACCGCCAGAGCACTCACTCGGGTATCGTAAGTCTCCTTACTAACAGCTGACTTTTTAATCAAATCACTCGCTCGGGATAACTCTTGTTTAGCCAGCAACTGCTGGGCTTTTGCTTGTGCAATTGACGCGTTGGCTGAGGCAATTAAACTTTCTCCAGCTGCAACATCAGCTTCAGCACGTAATAATTGGGCTTCAAGTTGATCCGTATTAATACGAGCTAAAGCTTGTTGAGGTTGAACTAAGTCCCCTTCTGCAGCAATAACTTCCTGCACACGCCCTGCTATCTTAGTTGAAATATCAACCTGTACAGCTTCAATTCGACCGTTTCCCGAAGCGAAATCTGACGGTAAAGATGGTTGTTGAATAAAACGCCAAAGCATCCAAGTTCCTACCGCAACGATGACGACTAAAATAGCAATAAAAGGTAATTTGTTACCTTGCTTCATTGTGTATCCTTAACGTATTTTTAATGTTTTTTAAAATAATTAAAGGGCTTTATAAACGTTAGCTCTTTGCTGATTTGAATCTAAAAACCACTTTGTAGACTGCTCTATTTTGCCACTTAATAGTGCAATCAAATAATCGTATTTAACCTCATTTGGAATAGTTTTGACTGAATTCATTCACTCTGAACCCAAATAGTATTGTATTGAATGAAGTATTGTTGAGTAAAATTCGATATCAGTGGGCGGAAGGACTTTGTGGTAATTTTGCAACTGTGAAACCGAAAGTGTTTTAAGGATCATTTTTAATTCTTTTAACCTAATAATTTGAATTTTAATGCCTAGCCCTTTGTTTATAAATTCGCAATTCCGCTTATAAAAATGTGGAAACTACGTAGTCCAATAAATTTAACAAAAAAGTCTATAAATTGACTAACTTGCCCTTTAATTAAGCATATAGATTAACAAATAACGGCAGATTTTTAGTTATTGCTAAGTTTAGAATACGTAGAAACCACAATGTAGGTTGCGCTTTCCCTTATTGTCGTAATTAGCTTATTTACTATACTTAATTTTGGAGAGCGTTTAATTAATCAGAGAAAATCTACCATGACAGTTAAACTAACCACGGATCATTCCCATTTAAAAATTGGCGAATTAAATGTCACAGTTCGCCCCATAGAAATTGAAGATAAGCAAATTGAGGCTGAATTTGTTAAAAATCTATCTGCGCAAAGTAAACACAACAGATTTATGGAAGGCATCAGGGAGTTATCCCCTTCGATGTTGGATAGAATGTGTGAAATCGACTATGTCAATAACATGGCTTACATAGCAACCATCGAAGAAAACGGCAAGGAAAAACAAATTGGCGTATGCAGATATATGAAAGGGAACCAAAACGATGCTAGGGAAATGGCCATTACCGTGGCAGATGATTATCAGAATCTAGGTATAGGTACTGAGCTGTTTAATCACTTGTATGTCCATGCTAGGGCAAACTGTATTAAGAAGCTTTACTCTATTGATTTACGAAGTAACCGTAAAATGCATAAGTTCGCCCATAGTGTTGGTATGCAAATGGACGTTGATCCGGAAGATGCTAACCAAGTTATTTATAGCATTTCGCCCTGTTAATTCGGCTAACATCGTCACGCATAAAATGTACTAGTTCAGTTTCAGTGAAACGGGTAAATCACCCGTTTCACTTTTATTCACCTACTGTATATTTTATTAGGTTACTTTGATTCCCAACTTTTATGCTCTCAACTTTTTATGTTCATGATTTTGCGCATAAATTTCAGCTTTCTTGAGCGCCCTCAGCATATCGTCAGTGACTAAGACTACCCCACCCTTACTAATCCTAAACCCTCTGGCTTTATCTAATTCATGGTCAATGCCAATGTGTAAGTTATCAGGTATGCTGCACTGTTCATCAATGACCGCTGAACGAATTTTTACGTTTTTACCAATACTGACATTTGGAAGAATAACAGATTTTTCAACAACACTATTATTCTCCACCTGTACGTTAGAAAACAACAAAGACTGCTTCACTATTGCACCAGATATGATGCATCCCCCCGATACATTTGAATCAACCGCATAGCCAGTTTTAGTTTGTTCATTAAAGATAAACTTTGCAGGTGGAGATTGCTGTTGATACGTCCAAATAGGCCAATCTTTGTCATATAAATCAATATCAGGAGTGGCAGTCACTAAATCCATATTCGCACTCCAAAACGAATCTAATGTTCCAACATCTCGCCAATAGGGAGCGAAATTTGGATTTTCGGATCGAAATAAAAATGCCTCTACATGATCATTTTTAATCGCGTTAGGAATAATATCATGACCAAAATCATGCTGGGAATTTGGATTTTTGGCATCTTCAATAAGCTTTTCAATGAGGAAATCTGTACTAAATACATAATTTCCCATGGACGCTAACGTTGAACCCGGTTTGTTTTTCATCACCCATGGATTGATAGGCTTTTCTTGAAATTCATTGATCCTATTGTTTTCAGCAACAGACATGACACCGAATTTCCCAGCCGCTTCTTCGATGGGCATCTCAATACATGAAATAGTCATATCAGCACCACTTTGTGCATGTTGTGCAAGCATATCCGCGTAATCCATTTTATATATGTGATCTCCTGATAACACCACAATATACTTAGGGGCATTTTCGCGGATAAAGCCAATATTTTGATATAAAGCATCGGCAGTGCCTGCATACCAACTATCTGAGTATTGTTGTGATGCGGGTAATAATTCTACATACTCACCTAAATCTCTGTTTAAGTGCCCCCACCCTCTGGCGAGGTGACGCAAAAGACTATAGGCTTTATATTGAGTGACAACGCCTATTCTTCTAATACCTGAATTAATACAATTTGATAGTGGAAAGTCTATAATTCTAAATTTCCCGCCAAATTGAACGGCAGGTTTTGCCTGATGTTGGGTCAATTCGCATAAACGCGTGCCCTTACCTCCAGCTAGAACTAAAGCCAAGGTATCTCTGGTTAAATGACTCACATACCGACTATTTGAAATGACCATCTGCTTTCCTCTATTAATTAAATTATTTACTTAACTCAAGGTTTTAGAAAAATTGGTAAAACCATAAAAAGCTAGTTTTTACAGTTTCACTATTTGAAAATGATTATTTAAATTTTATTTCCGCTTTTACATTAGCTATTTGCGTTTTTATAAAAATTGAAGCTTTAGCGGTATTTTTTTGCGTTGTACTTATACAAATTAGTTTACGATTCTCACCAACTATAGGTTATTGGAGGTTTCTCGTAATTGATTGTGGAAAATACGTAATGTTTAGGAGGTATCTTTAAGGGGATTAAAACTTACCCGCCAATTTTGCATGAAAAAGGTAAGGAACAATGAATTAAACTATGTGAAAAATGATAGAAACTAACCCTTTCTTAGGATGATAAAAGGATTGCTTTCTTTAATAGAGGCTAAAATACGGGATTTCGGTTTATCACAGTTTTATGACAAGAATATTGTGGAAATCCCTAATATCTTTGAAAAGACCCTTTGGTTAGGATGATTGTGTGTAGACCCAGTCACACAGCAACTACCTGAAACATCAGTTTCAGTTCCTACTTGGAGTTCACCTATCCAACCATAGATGAACTCCGTTTTTTTTGCCTATTGTTCTGACAGTATTTTAATACGCACCAACTGTGCTAAGGTTTTTGCGCCTAATTTTTCCATCACATGAGATCGATGAACCTCAACGGTACGTTCACTAATGTTGAGTTCAGACGCTATCATTTTATTCATTGCACCATCGGCTACTAAGTCAAACACTTCCTTTTCACGGCTTGAAAGTAAATTGATTTTTTTAACTTCGTTTTGTTTGTTAAAAATACTAATGTTTTGTTTGGTATTTAATGCTAACGCTTCATTAATGCGATCAATTAAATTCTGTTCATTGAAAGGTTTACGAATAAAGTCTAACGCGCCATTTCGCATTGCTTCTACTGCCATAGGAATGTCACCGTGACCGGTAATGAAAATGATTGGCAACATACTGTTTAACTGTTTTAACTTAGACTGTAATTCTAAGCCACTCATTTTAGGCATTCTAATATCGAGTACGATGCACCCTTTCATGTCATGATTAAATACCTCTAAAAACTCATTACCATTGGCGAATGTTTTAGCTCTAAGACCAATGGATGCTAATAACATTTCCATACCATCCCGAATCCCTTCGTCATCGTCAATGATAAAAACCGTTTGTTGGTCAGTCATGCAATTTCTCTCCCGAAATAGGTAACGTAAAATAAAAAATGGTCCCGTAGCGTTCATTGTCTTTAAAATTTAACTGCCCACCGTGCTCTTCAATAATGGATTTTGATATTGATAAACCAATTCCCATACCATTCTTTTTAGTGGTACTAAAAGGTGTGTAAAGCTCATCTTTTAAAGCCTGAAACAAACCGCATCCAGTATCTTCGATGGATACCTGTAACGTACTTTGTGAAACTTGGGTGGTCTTTATCGCTAATATGTTGCCATTTTTAAACTCTATGGCTTGCATTGATTCCATGGCATTTCGCAGTAAATTAAGGATAACTTGCTGTATTTGGACTCTATCTACAAATACTTCAACATTTTCGCCAATTGTATCAACCTGAATAGTAATTTCATGTAAACGTGAGACAGGCTCTATTAGCTTAATCACCTCTTCTATTAATATATTACTCGCCACCGCTTCTTTTTGGCTATCCCCCTTTTTTGTCATTCTTTGCACACGCTCTAACACACTTCCGGCACGAAGAGATTGTTGCGTTAACTTATCAAGTAATTCTGGAAGCCCATCATAGTGTCGCTTTTCACACATATTTTTAGCTGTAGCAGAAAACAAGGCTATTGCTGTTAATGGCTGATTAATTTCATGTGCCACTGCAACGGCCATTTCACCCAAGGCATTTAATCGGTCAAAATGGGCTAATTGTTCAGTCAGTCGTCTGGTTTTATCTTCAGAAGCCAATTGCTGGGTTATATCTCTTATTAAACCAACAAATACCCTTCCCTCTGGGTTCACTATTTCACTTACCGACAAATGTATGGGAAACATAGACCCGTCTTTACGTTTCGCGGTTAATACCCGACCCGTTCCAATGATATGAGTTTCATTAGTTTCCATGTATTTAGCCAAATACTGATCATGTTGTTCACTTTGTTTGGGAGGCATTAGGATTTTAACGTTTTTGTCTAAAACCTCCTGCAAAGAATAGCCAAACATTTTTAACGCAGCATTATTAAAACTTTTTATTTTTCCCACTTGATCGATTGTGATAACAGCTTCAACAACAGAATTCACGATAGCCTCAGCAAAAGCATGGCTATGCACTAAATCTGCTTGGGCTTGCTTTATGGAAGTAATATCGGTAATAAACCCCTCGAACAGAATGTCTTCGTCAGAATTGGAAGAGTTGCTCAAAATGGCCTCCCCCCTTTCCCAAACGTATTTAATTTCATTGCTCTTGGTTATAATCCTATATTCAAACTCAAAACGTTCTTTTTGTTCAACAGCCTCGTCTACTAATTTTGCAATCCGCGGATAATCTTCAGGGTGTAAGATTTGTCCCCAAAAAATAGCACCGCTTTCAAACTCTTGTTTGCAATATCCTGTTAACTCCTCACATTCCTCATTCACTAATACAATGGGCCACCCTTCGGTATTCAGTGATTGATATGCCATGCCAGGTAACATTTTTAAAAAGTGTTCGTTTTTTTTGCGATCTTCTTTTAAAGACTTTTCTTTTTTTCTTGAAAGTAAAACAGCATAAAATGCGATTGCAACAAACAAGCTCAACAACACGCCCAACACCGTTAATACTTTAATCATACGATAATGTTTCGTCGCTAAAAAACTGTTACTGGGAGCAATATAAACCTGCCAATCTTGGTTTTGTAATTTGAAGGTTGCCGTTTTACTCCAAGGGTTATCCTTCAAATTTGCTTCATATTTTTCAGGAAAAATATACTCTCCGTTCACGGATATCAAAATTTGATGCTCAAATAGCAAATAAGATGGCAAAACCTCTTCAAAATAATGTTTAAAAAGAATCACACTACCAATAAACCCCTCTAAGTCTGTAGTCTCAGAGTCTGTGGCCTCATTTTTTTTATATACGGGAACGTATATGCCAAAGCCTGTTTTTCCATCTTCTGAGGTGATGGGGATAGTGATCATTGCAGTGCCATTATTCTTCGCCTCCATAGCGGCATGAAAGGAGTCTGGAATAGAATTTAAGTCAATATTTAATGCAGTTTCATTGCCTCTTAAAGGAATGATTTTTCTCACGTGAAATGAACTATCAATCCACCCAATACCGTGATAACCCCTTTGTGTGTCGTATAAGGTTTTACCAAGCAAGTTCCAATCCTGAACAGTGAGCTTGCTGGAAATGTTGGATAGCTGTGCAAACTCAGTCAAAGTTAACATTCGTTTGTGTAAATCGTCTTCGAGTAAAAGTTGTATTTTGTTTGAGGTATTTTGCGTGACGGTGTCGATATAATGTCGTTCTTCAGATTCAATATATAAAACTAATAACGCCATTAAAATTGATGTGATAACTCCAGCTACGACAGAATAGACTAAAATAGCGATTTGAGGAGGAAAGTTGAATCGCCACTTGTTGATGTCCAGTTTCTTTACCATTTAATTTCTAGCCTATAAATAGATAAGTAAAAAAGTGAATTTATCCATACAACACTATTCACACGTAGAACACTTTAAAGCAAGTTTGTAGATGGGCACTAAGGTTAAATTAACCCCCAATAAAATGGAATTATTTTACCGACACTAGAAAACGGTATAAAGACTCAATTAAAATTTTTTAAGCAACCATCATTTTATTGTGTGGCTGACTGCTGTATACAATCGTAAGAATACGATTTTTTTAAGAAATGTTTTTTATCGCGTTACTACTAGGTACTTTTAAACCTAATTCGTGTAAATAACTTAATGCATCATCCATGTTATCGAATCGTTGGGGTTTAAATGAAAAATCGGAGAAAAACGACATCAACTCTTCACCTTGAGTTGACGATTCTGTGATCCAACTTTCGCCAATTTGATTTCTGCGTTTTAACATTATTTTACTTTTGAACGGAGAGTCAAACACTTCCATTGGCATTATCCACTGTGTCATATCAACACAGACGCCCCAATGACGACTCCTCCTCTTTCCTATTAAAACCGACAATTCACTTATATAGGCGAGATCTGCTTGAATCGTCCAGACACCTTTCAAAACGATATATAAAATATCATCAATTGGAGTGATTTTAAAAAAGGCCGGAGTATCACTCATTCATTATCCCAAAATAGCAATCCATTATTTTCAGTTCTTTTCTAAAGTAGAAACATAGTTTAACTGAATATTAACCAAAATAAATGTAAGTAATTGAAGTTTTACTAAAACTCCTCCATAAACATAGGATTTCCCCCCTAACAAATTTGTGCTCTAATAATACAAATTGGACGTGTTGATAGCACTCCTCGGTACAATTCTAAATTAGAATAATAAATCTATTTATCCAGACACAATCTCTAAGTATATTACTGAATCAAATCAATTTTTATCAAAATGACATTGGAGTATTATGGAATTCGCTTTTATCCTAGTAGCATTTTTATGCGGTTTAACCATGAAAATCATAGGGTTACCTCCACTAATTGGTTTTTTGATTGCCGGGTTTAGTTTAAATTTCATGGGTTATGAGCCCAATGCATCTTTAGATACTCTTGCCAGTCTTGGCATTACGTTAATGCTGTTTACCATTGGCCTTAAACTCAACATTAGAGATTTAATTAAATCTGAAGTGTGGGCTGGGAGCAGCTTACATATGTTACTTTGGGTACTTATTGTAGCCTCTTGCTTTGTTTTTCTAACGGCTCTTGGTGTTGGTTATTTTGCAGATATTAATATTGTTACCGGGGCTTTAATTGCTTTTTCCTTAAGCTTTAGCAGTACGGTATGTATAGTGAAAATACTTGAGGAAAGCGGTGAAATTCGCACTAGACATGGAAAAGTTGCCATTGGTATCTTAGTCATGCAAGATATTTTCGCAGTAGTATTTTTAGTCATTGCTACCGGCAAAATTCCTTCTATATGGGCAGTATTGCTATTATTGCTGTTGCTGGCGAAACCAATTTGGTCGTTGTTGTTAGACAAAGCTGGCCATGGCGAGTTGCTTCCATTAATGGGATTTCTCATCGCTATTGGGGGCTATGAGTTATTTGAATTGGTCGGCCTTAAAGGAGACTTAGGCGCGCTTATCCTCGGTATGTTACTCGCTAATCAAAGCAAAGCCTCAGAATTATCTAAATCACTGATGAGTTTCAAAGATCTATTTCTTATTGGATTTTTTCTATCCATCGGATTCACCGCTCTTCCCACCTTTGAAATGCTAGCTACCGCATTATTGCTCTGTTGTCTTATCCCCCTTAAATTCGGTTTATTTTTCAGCATATTTACCCGACTGCGCTTGCGTGCCAGAACCTCATATTTAGCCAGTTTAGTGCTGGGGAATTATAGTGAATTTGGACTCATTGTGGTGGCTTTGTTAGTTAATGAAAACTTAGTAGAAAAACATTGGTTGGTGGTCCTGGCATTAGCGGTGTCCATATCATTTTTGTTTACCGGTTTTGGGTACCGTTCTTCCCATCAACAATATAATCGAATAAAACACAAACTAAAAAACTACGAACATCCCCAACGTCTAAAAGAGGATATCTATAATTTACCCAATAATGCGCGTGTGCTAATTATTGGTATGGGCCGAGTAGGTAAAGGCGCGTATAAAGCCCTCGAAAGTGTTATGAAAGAACAGGTTTGGGGTATGGATGCCGATCCGAACCGCATTCGCAAAATGCAAAAGCTAGATATGCAGGTGTTCGTTGGTGACGGTGAAGACGTCGACTTTTGGGAAAATTTCGATTTGCGACAAACAGATATCGTGATGCTCGCAGTCCCTTCTGTTGAAGATATTAGTAATATCACTCAACAATTAAGAAACGCGAATTACCAAGGTACCGTTGCCTCAATTGCCCGTTATGAAGATGAAATAGAACTACTGCAAAAAGCAGGGGCTGACAAAGTATTCAACTTTTTCACTGAGGCAGGAAGTGGCTTTGCTGAGGAAAGCCTGCAAATGTTATCCCTTTCAAATAAATAATGAGTATCGGCAAGTAATAACAGAATCAAAAATGATAACTATTACCATTGACTATCCATTTGTTTTTAAAGGAAAAACTTACAAACCATCATTCAATAGTCTATACTTGCCCTATTGTGTTCTGGGAGAATTTTAAGATGAAAGGTCAAGCAAATATAATAGCTGCTTTAAATGAGGTATTAACCACAGAATTAACCTCTATAAATCAGTACTTTTTACACGCAAGAATGTATAAAAATTGGGGCTTAGAAAAACTCAATTCAGTTTGTTACAAAAAATCCATCAAAGATATGAAACAAGCAGATGAACTAATTGAGCGTATTTTGTTCCTTGAAGGTTTACCTAATCTTCAAATGCTTGGAAAATTGTACATTGGCGAAGAAACCGTTGAGATGTTGCAGTGTGATAGTAAATTCCAATTAGAGCAAATTCCAAAACTTAAAAGTGTCATTGCCCTTTGCGAGTCTGAACAAGATTACGTATCGCGTGATTTATTGGAAGAAATATTGGAATACGAAGAAGAACATTTGGATTGGTTAGAAACTCAAGAGTATCAAGTTTCAGCATTGGGATTAGAAAATTACTTGCAAACGCAAGTCGGTTCGGGAGACTAAAAAATGAAAGGTAATCAAGTAATAATAGACGCCTTAAACGGCTTATTGGCGTATGAATTAGCGGCAATGGATCAGTATTTCATTCACTCTCAAATGTATGATGATTGGGGTTTGAGCAAGCTTCACGAACGAATCGCCCATGAATTCGATGATGAAAAAGGTCACGCGACTAAGTTAATCGAACGTATGCTTTTTTTAGAAGGCACGCCAGATATGACAGTTCGTTCTGGCTTCAAAGTCGGTGCTGATGTACTCGAAATGTTGGAAAGTGATCTACGGGTTGAATATACCGTAACGGAAGAGTTGAAAAAAACCATCGCTCTTTGTGAAACGGAAAAAGACTACGTCACTAGAGATATGTTAATGATCCTTCTCGAAGACACAGAAATGGATCACGCCCATTGGTTAGAGCAACAAATAGGGTTAATTAAACGTCTTGGCCTACCTAATTACTTACAATCTCAGATGTAGGTTGCATTAAACTAAACTTGAGTCTGGAAGAATACAAAAACAGAATGCAGTTTACCGCTTTGTATATCTTCCAACTCAATAGTTAATTTCCATCTCATATTAGGTTCACTGCAAGCACCAATAAATAATTCGGCATCAACTAATACTTGATTGTTTTGTTTATCTATTCTGCTCGCTCCTATGTACAAAGGTGTTTTGCCCATATACATATTCGTGCCTTCTAACCATCCGCTCCTAAGCACATATTGCGTATCGTAACTCAATTCAATATTGAGCATGGTTTCAATCTCTATTGGATATTCAGAAAAGTTTACCCGTATAACAGAATCATCTATTCCAATTACGCAGGATTCTGATTCTAAATAACAAAGATTTTTAGTTAAAATTGACTCATTTTTATTATTTAGGAAATAAACAACGGAAAGAATCAGAATTACAACTATAATAGGAAAGACACGTTTAATCAGAGTTTTATACCTATGAAATATATAATAATAGTGAATATTTGAAAGTTAGTTTGAATGATCACCACTATAAAAACAAGAAATGCCGAAAATCTGTTGATTGAGATCAACCTTATTGCGTTTATGCTATCTTTTTGAATACAAAAACTTTATGATCCTGTCTTCAAAATCTAAGTTTTGAAAATGAATTCATACACTTAGGTTAATGAAATGTAAAAACCGTGACAATAGCGTCACATACACATAACAAATCAAAAATAATCCGTTATTTTTGTCATAAATAATGATGTGGAAGATCCATTGATATGAGCGTAGCCAGCCAAGTACATCCGGAATACAACTATAAGGTCGTTAGGCAGTTTGCCATAATGACTGTCGTATGGGGAATTATTGGAATGGCGGTAGGTGTGTTTATAGCAGCACAACTTTACTGGCCAGCCTTAAATTTTGACATTCCTTACCTTACCTTTTCACGATTGCGTCCTTTACATACCAATGCAGTTATTTTTGCATTCGGTGGATGTGCTCTGTTTGCAACCTCTTATTACGTTGTGCAGAGAACTTCTCAAGTTAGGATTTTTAGTGATAAGTTGGCCTCATTTACGTTTTGGGGATGGCAAGCGGTTATCGTTTCAGCTGCAATCACCCTACCTCTAGGCTTAACATCGACTAAAGAATACGCGGAATTAGAGTGGCCCATAGATATTTTGATCACTTTGGTATGGGTGGCATACATTATCAACTTCTTCGGCACTATTGTTGTGAGAAAAGTTTCTCACATATATGTTGCTAACTGGTTCTTCGGTGCATTCATGCTGACTGTTGCTGTATTGCATATTGGTAATAGTATGGCAATCCCTGTTTCTCTGTTTAAATCCTATTCGATTTATGCCGGTGCAGTAGATGCAATGATGCAGTGGTGGTATGGCCATAACGCTGTAGGATTCTTCTTAACCGCAGGCTTCTTAGGTATGATGTATTACTTCGTACCAAAACAAGCCGGCAGACCGGTTTATTCTTACCGTTTGTCAGTTGTTCACTTCTGGGCACTAACTTCTCTTTATATTTGGGCAGGTCCTCACCACTTGCATTACACAGCGTTGCCTGATTGGACCCAATCTCTCGGTATGGTCATGTCAATCATCTTATTCGTTCCTTCTTGGGGAGGCATGATTAACGGTATAATGACCTTGTCTGGCGCATGGCATAAATTGCGTACTGACCCTATTTTACGATTCCTAATTGTTTCCCTTTCGTTTTATGGCATGTCGACCTTCGAAGGCCCGATGATGGCAATTAAAACCGTTAATGCCCTATCTCACTATACAGATTGGACAATCGGACATGTTCACTCTGGTGCTTTAGGTTGGGTAGCCATGGTGTCTATTGGTTCTATTTATCACCTTATCCCAGTGCTGTTCAATAAACCTGCTATGTATAGCATTAAATGGATTAATGTACATTTTTGGTTAGCCACAATTGGTGTGGTGTTGTACATAGTCGCAATGTGGATGTCAGGTGTATTACAAGGTTTAATGTGGCGTGCAGTTAACCCAGACGGCACTCTTACCTATAGTTTTGTAGAGTCTTTGCAAGCGTCTAAGCCTTTCTATTTTGTTCGCTTTATTGGTGGCGCATTCGTTGTTGCTGGTATGTTATTGATGGCATACAACGTTTATAAAACCGTTCGTACACCTAATGAAGAGTTTTCCAAAGATCCTGAAAACTCACCTCAACCTCAAGCAGCATAAGGAGATTTGAGATGAAAAACGTTCACGAGCTGGTTGAGAAGAATATTGGTTTGATGGCGATATTTATACTAATCGCCATTAGTTTCGGTGCCATGGTAGAAATCACACCGCTAATGTTCCAACAACAAACAATGGAAAAAGTAGAAGGTCTTAAACCTTACACCGCTTTACAGATGGAAGGCCGAGATATTTACATTCGCGAAGGTTGTGTTGGTTGTCATAGCCAAATGATCCGTCCTTTTAGAGCAGAAACTGAGCGCTATGGTCACTACTCTGTGGCAGGTGAATCCGTTTGGGAACATCCATTTTTATGGGGTTCAAAACGAACAGGGCCTGACCTGGCACGTGTTGGTGGTCGTTACAGCGATGATTGGCACCGCGTTCATTTGCTAAACCCGAGAAACGTAGTACCTGAGTCAAATATGCCAGGTTTCCCTTGGTTAGCTGAAAACACCCTTGACGGTGAGTTGATTGAGAAAAAGCTACGCGTATTTAAAGACTTTGGCGTACCTTACACTGAAGAAGAGATTGCTGGTGCGAAAGAAGCAGTACAAGGTAAAACTGAGATGGAGGCATTAATCGCCTATTTACAATCTCTAGGAACGGCACTGAAATAGTATGGATTACGGTGCAGCGGGTAGCATATTTACAGTTGTGGTCTTTATTTGCTTTATCGGCATAGTGATTTGGGCTTTCAGTAGCCGCGCTAAAAAAAGGTTCGATGAAGCAGAAAATTTGGTTTTTGATGATGAACCAACACAACAAACAGAAAAAAAAGAGCGGGAGTCTTCGATAAATGAGTAGCTTTTGGAGTATTTGGGTCTCAGTAATCTCATTGGGAACAATTCTAGGGTGTTACCTGATTTTACGTTGGTGTCTGTTAAACAAAACAGGCGTTGCTGAAGGTGACGATATGCATCATTCGTTTGATGGCATTATCGAAATTAATAACCCTCTACCTAAATGGTGGACAATCATGTTCTATATGACCATGATTTGGGGTATTTTATATTTATTACTTTATCCTGGATTAGGTAATTGGAAAGGTTTGTTAGGTTGGAAAAGTTCTAACCAAGATATTCAGACCCTGCAGGAATCTAAAGATGCCGTATTAGCTTCTCGAGAAGAGGCTAAAACTGCCCTCTTTGGCTTAGGTGGCGTGGGTGTTGAATATGACCGGGAACTTGAAAAAGCAGAAGAAAAATTTGCGCCTATTTTCAACCAATATGCTGAACAGCCAATTGAAGTTTTGGTGAATAACGAAGAAGCATTAAAAATTGGTCAGCGCTTGTTTATGCAAAACTGTTCTCAGTGCCATGGTTCTGATGCTAGAGGTCAAAGAGGCTTCCCTAACCTAACCGACCATGATTGGTTATACGGTGGAACCCCTGAAAAGATAGTGGAAACCTTAACCAACGGTCGTCAAGCCAATATGGCTGCATGGTTGCCTTCGTTCGGAGAGAAAGGTGTTGAAGAAGTTGTAGCTTATGCTCTTAGCTTAAGTGGCAGACAAGTAGACCCTGACTTAAAAGAAGCCGGTAAAGCCCGCTTTGCAGTTTGTTCAGCGTGTCATGGTCCTGACGGCAAAGGTAATCAAGCACTGGGTGCACCTAACTTAACCGATAATATATGGCTATATGGTGGAAGCAAAGACGTAGTTACTGAAACAGTAAATTATGGACGTGCAGGTGTAATGCCTTCTTTCAAAAATACTTTGGGAGAAAAGAAAATACACCTAGTCGCTACCTATGTTTATAGTTTATCTAAAAACAAATAAACAATAAGCTACTACTAAACAAAGCCTCGTTTATCGAGGCTTTGTTTTCTTAAATAAGAAGTAAATATTCATGAATCGCTCAGATAAAACACCTTGGTATAAACAATTTTGGCCTTGGTTTTTAATCACCATACCCGTTGTATCTATTTGCTTAAGTGTCACTATGTTAAATCTCGCATTGAACACTGATGATAGTCTAGTGATAGACGATTATTACAAAGAAGGCAAAGGAATTAACTTAGAGTTAACCAAGATACAAGAAGCGAAAGCAAAAGGAATCACCACGGTTTTAAGCATTAATGGAAGTCGTGTTCAACTAGAGTTTTTGTCGGGCAAACCTGATTCTGGAGAAGCCCTAAAACTGCACTTTTACCATGCAACTCTGCAAGATAAAGACTTTTCACTATTGCTCACACAAGATGCCAGTGGCAATTATAAAGCCACGGCAGAAAGTCCAATTACGGGTAAATGGAAACTCACTCTTTCACCTTTAGATGAGCAATGGAAAATAATGCAGGATAAAGGCTTACCTCAGAAAGAACCCTTCAATTTTAACCCTTAATGGAAAATAGTAATCCAAATAGCTGTTATCATTGTGGCCTTCCAATACAAAAAGGTGAGGTTTTCTGGGCGGAGATATTAGGCGAACCCCGAAAGATGTGCTGTCCCGGTTGCCAAGCCGTAGCTGAAGCAATTGTTGACAATGGATTAGAAGATTATTATCGATTTAGAACGGAGTTTGCTGATAAAGGTGATGAACAGCTAACCGAAACCCTTGATAGGTTAAAAGCATATGATCACGAAGAAATTCAACAAGAGTTTGTAGTCGATGACGGTAGTCAGAAACAAATACAATTGACTATTGAAGGCATAAGCTGTGCAGCCTGTGGATGGCTTATCGAAAAACAACTGTTAAAAACCCCAGGAATTAAGCGCATCGCCGTGAATGTTTCCGCCCGCAGAGCAACGATTAACTGGATAGATTCCCAATTAAAACTTAGTGAAATCATCGCACAACTTGAATCTGTAGGTTACCACGCCCTTCCCTTTCAAGCCGACGAACATGAAGCTTCTTACCAAAAAGAATCCAAAAACTATTTAAAACGCATTGGCTTAGCTGGCCTGATGAGCATGCAAGTTATGATGTTAGCCATAGGTCTGTATTTTGGGATCTTTGGTTCCATTGAAGATTCCACTAAAACCTTTTTGCATTGGGTAAGCTTTTTACTAACTACACCTGTTGTGCTTTATTCAGGGTTCACGTTTTATAAAAGTGCATTTAGTTCATTGCGAATGAAATCTGTGAACATGGACTTTTCTGTTTCAATTGCAATTATTGGTACTTTTGTAGCGAGTGCTTGGGCAACCGTAACCAATACGGGAGAAATCTATTTCGAATCTGTCTGTATGTTCATATTTTTATTATTAATAAGCCGATATTTAGAACATCGTTCACGTCACCAAGCCAGTCTAATATCAGCCAATATGTTTAAATACATTCCTTTGACCGCGATCCGAATAGATAGTGAGAATAAACAGAGCTCAGTATTAGCGAAACATCTTAAAAAAGGGCAACAAATTTTAGTTCGCCCTGGAGAAACCTTTCCTGTTGATGGCGTGATCACATCGGGTGAGGGTAGCGTTGATGAATCCATGCTCACTGGTGAGTCAGAAAAAATCAAAAAGAGCGCAGGTGATCATGTTTATGGCGGTACCATAAATCTATCAGGTGCCTTTGAAATAATCGTCGAAAATGAACTTAAATTATCCCTGGTGAATAAAATTCTACGTCTTCAGGAGTTAGCCCTGGCAGACAAGCCCAAAGCAGCCGTGTATGCAGATGTAGCCTCAAAGTATTTTATTATTATAGTCTTAGGTATCACCCTTATCAGCTATTTAGGCTGGTTAGCCTATCAACCAGAGCGTGCGTTTTGGGTCGCCATATCGATTTTAGTTGCCACTTGCCCTTGTGCTCTTAGCCTTGCCACACCAACAGCTTTAACCAGTGCGATTGCAAAGTTAAATCAATATGGATTGTTAGTGAAAAGAGCCAATATTATTGATGTAATGCCTGATGTTGATACGGTTATTTTTGATAAAACAGGTACCCTCACCAATGGTCATTTTAGTGTCAGCGAAGTTGAATTGTTTAACCAAAGTGAAGAAAGTTTTGTTCTCAATTTAGCCGCAGGAATCGAACAATTTTCTAGACATCCTATATCTCGAGCCTTCCAGTCTGAGACGCCTTTAGAAGTCAGCCAAGTCGTTTCTATTGCTGGTAAAGGATTGCAGGGTATCTATCAGTCTCAGAACGTCAAGATAGGCAACCTAAGCATTTTAGATAGCGCTTCAGATTTGCCCTTGGATGCGGATGACACCAAAGTATATTTACAACTCGGTGAACAGTTACTGGCTGCTTTTAAAATCAAAGATGTAGTCAAAAAAGACGCGAAGCAACTAGTGCATGATTTAAACAGCAAGCAACTGGTTATGTTAAGCGGTGACGCACAAGAAAATGCATTATCCGTTGCCGAGTCATTAGGCATATCCACTGTGTATTTTAGACAAACGCCTCAACAAAAGCTCACCTATATCCAAAGTTTGCAGGCCAAAGGGCATAAAGTATTGATGATCGGTGATGGTATCAATGACGCGCCAGTATTAGCTGCAGCAGATGTGTCTATTGCTGTTGGAGACGCCAGTGATATGGCAAAACGTTCAGCTGATATCATTTTATTGAATACTAAATTAAGCAATGTGAAATTTGCTGTTAGTATGGCAATTAAAGTGCGCCATAAGATTAAGCAAAATATGCTTTGGGCTATCGGTTATAATACACTTATTCTGCCCCTGGCAGTGGCTGGGTATTTAAGCCCTTGGATGGCGGTAATTGGTATGTCTTTAAGTTCAATCATTGTGGTAGCAAACTCCATTCGCTTGTTACGTTAATAGGAAACTAAATTGAGTATTATTTATGTGCTGATACCCATTGCTATTTTATTAGTTTTGTTAGCCATTGGGATCTTTTTTTGGGCGGTAAAGTCAAATCAATTTGAAGACCTTGAGCGTCAAGGTTATAACATTTTATTTGATGACGACGTCGATAAGAACGCACAAAGTAAAGTCTCTAAAACTGAAAAGAAATGAACGAAATCAGCTGGTTTTCTGCCATTTTAATCGGCCTTGCAGGGAGTGTACATTGTGCAGGAATGTGCGGTGGAATTGTTACCTCATTTACTTTTGCCTTACCAAAAAACCAATCTCAATGGCCTTTCTTAATCGCCTATAATACGGGGCGTATTTTATCTTATAGTCTTGCAGGAGCCATCGCAGGCCTATTAGGCCAAATTGTCACCACTAAGTCTTTTATCAATCCACAAGCGTTGACTCTTTTTGGCGGCGTATTTATGGTATTACTGGGTTTGTATGTTGGTCAATGGTCGAAATTACTGACTAAGGTAGAACGCGTTGGCGCAATTTTTTGGCGTAAAATCAGCCCGTTATCAAAACGATTTATCCCATTTAAACATCCAATGTATGCTGTCCCTTATGGGTTGATTTGGGGTTGGCTGCCCTGTGGACTCGTTTATTCAACATTAACCTGGAGTGTTTCAACTGGCGGTGTCGTACAAGGTGCACTAACTATGTTGTGCTTCGGTTTAGGCACCCTACCTATCATGTTAGCAATGGGTGCGAGCGCAACTCAAATAAGACATTGGTTAACTCATGCTATGGTGAAACGCAGCGTAGCAGTTTTATTATGTTTATTTGGCTTGATTTTATGTTATCAAGGGATTCATAATTGGTAACTGATGAATTACATGGAACTAACTAATGTCTGATTCGAACAAGTTTAGTATTCGCTGCCAAAATTGCAGTTTTAACCATCTGTGTATTCCCGTAGCGTTAAATCAAACAGAAATGGAAAGTTTGGACGAAATAATTGAACGCAAACGTCCTTTACATAAAAATGATCAACTCACTATACCAGGGCAGAAATTCACCTCTTTGTTTGCCGTAAGAACAGGTTCGTTTAAGTCCTACATTACCTCGCCAGATGGTGAACAACAAATCACTGGATTCCATTTCCCCGGTGATATAGTTGGATTTGACGGACTTTTTTCAGAAAAATACCAAAGTTATAATCAGGCCATGGAAACCTCGATGGTCTGTGAATTACCCTACGATAAACTTGATACCATGAGTGAGCAGCTACCTTCTTTACGCAAAGAAATGCTTAAAATCATGAGCACCGAAATAAATCAAGATCATAGTTTAATGATGCTGTTAAATAAACGCACAGCGGAAGAGCGTCTTGCACACTTTTTAGTTAATTTGTCTGATCGCTTTCACTCCCGTGGTTTTTCAGAAACAGAATTTAATTTAACCATGACGCGCAATGAAATAGGTAATCACCTCGGACTCACCGTTGAAACAGTAAGTCGTTTATTAACGCGCTTTCAAAAAGAAAATATCATAAAAGTAGATGGTAAGTTTATTCAGATATTGAATTTACCTGGCCTCAGAGAAAAACTAGGTGAGCATGTTGTGCAAAACAAAGCGTGCGGATAAGTCTTTCCAGTTACGTTGATATAGGTCAAAACAATTACTCTGTTAGTTGGCAAAATAGCTAAAGTACCCATACACTTAAGTTGTGAGTGTAAATCTATGAAGGGAGTTAACTTATGTCTGTTTTTAACAAAATTTTAGCTGTTGTCGATCCATCCAAAGAAGATCAGAAAGCTTTTAAGCGCGCCCTTTTGTTGGCTCAAAAGACCGGCGCGAGCATCACCGCCTTTCTATCTATATACGATTTTTCATATGAAATGACGACTATGCTGACGGTAGATGAACGCGAAACAATGCGGCAGGCTGTGGTAGATGACAAGACCGAATGGCTTGCTAATATTGTCGAACCCTTAGCCACCAATTCATCGACTTCAGTAGATATCAAAGTCGTTTGGCATAATCGTCCTTATGAAAGTATTTTATTCGAGGTGATTGATCACAGTTATGATTTAATCGTCAAAGGAACTCATGAGCACGACACCTTAAAGTCAGTCATATTCACCCCAACTGATTGGCATATTCTCCGTAAATCTCCGGTTCCAGTTTTACTTGTCAAAGAGCATGACTGGCCTGTCAATGGTAATATTTTAGCGGCTGTTGATGTGGGAAGCGAAGATGAAGAACACCGCAGTTTAAATAACCTCATCACCAAAAAAGCTGCGATAATGGCGGATTTATTAGAAGGTAAGATTAACTTAGTCAATTCTTATCCCGGAACGCCTGTAAACATCGCCATCGAAATTCCAGAGTTCGACCCTGTTGGTTATACTGAATCAGTGAAACAATTTCATGCAAAAGCGATGCTTGAACATGCAGAAAAATTTAATATCCCCCAAGAAAACCAGCATTTAAGCGAAGGGCTTCCAGAAGATGTGATACCTTCAGTGGCGAAAACCATTGACGCTGAACTCGTTGTTATTGGCACCGTAGGTCGCACAGGTATAACCGCAGCACTTATCGGTAATACCGCTGAGCACACCATTGACTCACTCAATTGCGATGTATTAGCAATTAAACCCGAAGGATTTGAGTGTCCACTTAAGCACTAGCAAGACAAAAACGCTATCAGACTCAGTATTGATTAAAAACATTTGAAATTAGAGTATTTATGTCCGTTAGGAGGACAGGTATAATCTGGGCTGATAGCAATGTTTTCTAGGAATAAGATGAGTAAGCTCGAGTCTCTGTCTGAGAGTAAAAAATACAGTTTCAATAAACTCCAAAAACGCTTAAGACGCAATGTAGGTAAAGCGATTGCCGATTTCAATATGATTGAAGATGGCGATAAAGTAATGGTCTGCTTGTCTGGTGGAAAAGACAGTTACACCATGCTCGATATATTAATGTTTCTTAAAAAAATTGCCCCCATTAACTTTGAGATTATCGCGGTAAATTTAGATCAGAAACAACCTGGCTTTCCAGCTGAGATACTGCCTAATTACTTAGACAATTTGCAGGTCCCCTTTGAAATAGTAACCGAAGATACCTACTCCATTGTCAAAGATAAAATTCCTGAAGGAAAAACCACTTGTTCTCTTTGTTCTAGGTTAAGAAGAGGAATATTGTATAAAACAGCGACCCGTTTAGGCGCAACCAAAATTGCCTTGGGGCACCACAGAGATGACATGTTGGAAACGTTATTTTTAAACATGTTCTATGGTGGACGCTTAAAATCCATGCCGCCAAAATTAGTCAGCGATGATGGTAAACAAATGGTAATACGGCCGTTAGCCTATTGCTCAGAAAAAGAAATCAGCCAGTATTCAGATCTCGTCGAATTTCCTATTATTCCCTGTAATTTGTGTGGTTCACAAGAAAACCTGCAACGCAAAGTGATAAAAAATATGCTGAATGATTGGAACCAGCGTTTTCCTGGTAGAATAGAAAGTATGTTCAAGGCAATGCAAAATGTGGTTCCATCTCACCTTGCCGATAAAGAACTCTTCGACTTTAAAACCCTAGAGACACAACAAACGCCGTTCGCTAACGGTGACATTGGATTTGATCAAGATGACTTCTCCCCTTCATCTATAAATACAGATGAAACAGTCAATATTATTAATATAAGTTAAGGATCATTTCAATAAATGAAAATTGGATTAGCATTAGGAAGCGGTGCCGCTAGGGGCTGGGCGCATATCGGCATTATTCAAGCTTTAGAAGAACTTGGCATCGAGGTAGATGTGGTAGCAGGTTGTTCAATAGGCGCATACGTGGGTGCGGCTTATGCGAGTAATAAGTTAGAGCCCCTAGCAGACTGGGCCAGCTCTTTATCAGAATGGCAAGTATTAGGGCTTATGGGAGTTGGTTTTCGCAAAGGCGGGCTTGCCAGCGGAATAAAAGTGTTTAAAGCGCTAGAGGAAAACTTCTGTGAACGAGAATTTGAGCAATTATCCAAACCACTAGGTGTAGTGGCAACCGACCTTTATAGCGGTAAAGAGGTTTCATTTACCCAAGGGCCTATAGGCGAAGCTGTCAGAGCTTCTTGTGCGATACCAGCACTATTTCCGCCTATTGCGTATAAAGGGCGATGGTTAGTGGACGGAGCGGTGGTGAACCCTGTGCCGGTAAATTTGTGTCGCCAGCTCGGTGCAGATTTTGTTTTTGCGGTAAATTTGAGTGCTGACTTTCGACCTGAAATACAGGCGCAGTATCAGATGGAACATGAAAACAACCAGAAGCGAACCAACGATTTTTTCAATAAAAGTCACTCATTTATGCAACGCATTTTCAGCGGTAGATTTAAAAAAGATATTGATGACGAGGAGCTCGAATCTTTAGAAGAGATCGAAGATATAGACGATTTGGCGTTGGAATCAAGCATAGAATCAGAAAATGAGGCACCAGCAGAATCCCAAGAATCAACCTTGGATAACCTAGATAAAACAGCCACACCGCATACGACTAGTAAGATGAAATTAACAGACAATACACCGAGTATGCTGGGGGTAATGTCAAACTCCTTAGACATTCTTCAAGCTAGAGTGACACGTTCACGCTTAGCTGGCGATCCTCCTGACATTCTGATTGAGCCTCAACTTAGAGATTTTGGCATCATGGAGTTCCACCGCGCTGCTGAGTTAATTGAAGAGGGGCGTCAAAGTGTGAATCGTGTTGCAGCACAAATTAAGTATCAATTGCGTCTCGATTAACCCCTCACAATTTCATTTACTTGGTTATTGCTGTAATTCTGTATGGGGCATCAGAAAAATGAACTTGCGTGCCCTGCTCTAGCCAATCTTTACTCACGACTGCGTGATGCTCGTCCACGTAAAGGGCTTCGGGAACCGAGTCTTTATCAACACTATCGAAATAAAACTGCAATCCACTAACCGAGGGCATTAAGAACGAAAGAAAACTGCCCATATCGTCGAAAAATGTCACATATTGCTGATATAAATCTTGTAATTCTTGATGGCTATATTGGGCTTTGAGATAACTTGGCTTAGTTTCAAGTTGCACCGACATATCACACTGATTACTATTTTCTAACAGTTCTAATTCAACTATGGCTTTTGCTTGCTTTAACGCTTTTTCAGTTGGCAGTAAAAAACGATATTCTGGTGTTATAGTAACGGGAAGGGTTACTTTCTGGGTCACAATATTCGCCGACTGAATTTGGCACAAATCACCGTTCCTAACATTCTTGAACCCAAAGGCAAACTGCAAAGCAGGAGTTTCTTCATTATCAATTTTTCTAAGGTGGCTATAAAAACTTGCGTATTCAACAGACAGAGAATCAGCTAAAGCAGAGCAACTTAAACTCAACAACAAAAATGTAAAACTCAAAAATTTCATGTGGGTAAAAACTTCCTATTAAAACGTATCATTTGTATTAGCTCATGAATATACTCATCACCTCGTTCAGAGTAATTTTTTAAGCCTTTAGCTAACTTCTCAGCGGTTATTTGTTGATCATTATTACGTAAATTTGCCCGAATCTCCCTTAACTGAGCATAGGCCTGGTGACGATTAATGTTTCTAAAATAAGTGCGAACTGCATGCTCTAAGTTGTTAAATTTAGCGACTTCGTGGGCGGCATCTTGATTACGGCGTTTAGGCACAAAACCACAGCCTTTTCGAAAACACCAAAGTCCAAAGAAATTGAAACCTTTGCGGGCAAATCTAGAAGTGCCCCAAGCCGACTCATTAGCAGCTTGCATCAGAACCAATTCAGCGGGGATAACATCAATTTTACCCAATAAACGACTCACAATGACTTCTTGGTCATCTTCAGGATTAACTCGATACTCTGCAATCAGGGAATCTAGCCTAGTTTGTTGTATATCACTTAAAGGTTGCTTTCCTATTACATCTTTTAATTCTTTGAGAAACGACCGCTTTTCAAGAATGACTTTATTATGGTGACGAATTGCAGGAAGTAAATAGTCAAAAAATGCTTTTTTCCGCAACAATACGGGCGTGATCTCAGCAAAGTTAGGCATTTCTTGCTCAGTATAAGGTGCAATATTTTGTTCATTAAAAGGATCTAACTTCTTCGGTGGGAACAAAAAAGGGTAACTTAACACTACGGCACCAAACACCCAGATGACGCTTAAATAAAGGATACGTCGTGGAGTTGGAAAATCGAGGTCACGCATCAAATGTACAATCTCCGTCAGCCCCTTTTTGTTGGGCCTCATCACTAAAGTTATTGCTACTGCTACCGTATCCAAAAAGTTCACAATACAACAAACCATTTATATTATAATAGAAGGGTAAGAACAGTAGCAAACCAATCCCAAATGAAAGGATTGATAGCACCAACAATATTAAGAATACGCCGTATAAAATAGTAAATGGGAATAAATAACGATTTACCATTTTAATTGACAGAATGAGTGCAGCAATGGGTGTCATTCTTTTGTCTGCCACTAATAAAACCGCAAAGCTCGTGGCAATCATTAAATATAAACCAGGCAAGATAAATAGCGTCATGCCTGCTTTAGTAATCACTAAAATAAAAGCCGTGACTAAACAGATAGGCAGAGCTTGGGGCAACTTTGAAAATAAAAATTTTATAGTAGCCAATTTTTTTAAGTGAGATCTGGCTCCTTGCAACATTAACGCTGCTGTCACTGGGGCTAAAACCAACTGAATGATCAAATCCAATGTCATCAAATGTCCTTGGCTAAATTGCTCCATGGTCTGAATTCCATTGAACTTGATGTAAAAAAGCGCAATTACCATGCTTAAACCAAAAACGACAAGCAGCATTTGTAGAAACACTAAGATACTACTCATCGTATTGTCGAAGCCTTTGGCCAATATGTCTTTTAAATTAAAGTTATATTCGCCATTAAGGTTCTGCTGAATCAGATCTGAATGACTTTTATCTGTACGTTTAAACATCAATATTTCTTTTTAAATTAAGTGGAAAAAACCAGATTTACCGCCAGTACAATTAATATCACCCCCATAAAACGATCAAATATATAACCATTTTTTTGTAAGGATGATCGAATTTTCGTGCCACTCATCAGGTAAGACAAAAAACAAAACCAAACTCCTGTGGCAAAGGCTAAATAAAGACCATAGCTTAATTTTATGAGTACTGGTGTGTGTGGAGAGACGGCCACAGCAAATACTGTCAAAAAAAACAACGTTGCTTTGGGGTTCAAACCGTTTGTCATTAAACCAATTAAAAATGACTTTTTATCAGAGGTAAGCCGCTTTTCTGTGGATTCTGTTGTGAATGATACACTATTTTCTAGTGGCGTGGCTTTACTCCGAATAGCCCCCCACCCTAAATACAATAAATATGCCGCCGCTATATAAGCAAATGCTTGAAATAACCAAGGGGTCGTTTTAATTAAGATCCCTATTCCCAGTAATGAATAGGCGACATGGATCAAGATACCCACGCCCACTCCCACACTTGTAAACATTGCCGAACGTCGTCCACTGCTAATACTTTGTTTCAAAACCACGGCAAAGTCAGGGCCGGGGCTAGCCACAGCAAAAAAATGTAAGGTTGCTATAGCCGCAAATTCGATCCAATAAGGGGAAAAATCAGGAAAGCTCATTACTTTATTAACGACGCTATGTAATTTGGAATGACATTTGTGGCTGGCCCATAATGGCTTTCACTAAATGCAGTAAAACCGTTGCTCGGTTCTAAGTTTAGCTCAACACAATGGGCCCCATGAAAACTCGCTTGCTCGACAAACCCCGCTGCTGGGTAAACGTTTCCTGAGGTTCCTACTGATATAAATATATCTGCTTTGCTTAGGGCGTCAGATATTTCATCCATATACAGAGGCATTTCCCCAAACCAAACAATATTAGGACGGATCATACTTGGTTGTTGACAACATTCGCACTGACTATTTTGATCGTACTGCTCTTTGGTTTGACTCACTTTTTGACTTCCCATACAGCGGTAGCTGAGCAACTCACCATGCATGTGTAACACTCGTTTTGAACCCGCTCTTTCATGTAAGTCATCCACATTTTGAGTGATCAAAAGAAAGTTGTCGGCCAAATATTTTTCCAGTTCAACTAAGGCTAAATGCCCCTTGTTAGGTGCGATGTCTGGGGATTGCAGTTGCGCTCTGCGCTGATTATAAAAACGATAAACTAAATCAGGGTTGCGCACAAAGGCTTCAGGTGTCGCCACATCTTCAACGCGATGTTTTTCCCATAAGCCATCATTATCCCTAAAGGTTTTTAAACCTGACTCAGCAGAGATGCCGGCACCGGTTAACACAACTACTTTGCTCGATTTTGAGAAGCCTTCAAACATGATTTGTATTTTATTCCTTAATAATGAATTGTTTAAACTTTGTAGATGGCGCGCTTTTAGTTACACTAGCTCTGGATTTACTCATTGACGTGGAAAATGGTTTGCCAAAATCTAAATTTGTAAAGCTAATCTCACAATCTTACCAGCAGCTGTCTCCTAATGGGCGGAAAATTGCCAATTACTTGCAACAAAACCCCACTGATGTGCTAACCCTATCGGTGGCAGAGATAGCACAAATCACATTGACTTCAAAAGCTACTGTTAGTCGATTTTTCCGGCAACTCGGTTACGACAACCTACAACAAGTCAAAGAGCAAATGCGCAACGCGCGCAATGCAGGTGTCCCTCTGGGCACTGCCCATAAAAATAATGATTATATTACTCAGGAATTAGATCGAATAAAACAAACTTGGGATAACGTTAAGTCTGAAGATATCAATCAGTTAGTCGAGTCAATTACCTTGGCTTCTCGAATTACATTAATTGGCTTTAGAAATAGTTACCCCGTCGCCATGCATTTTCGCCAACAACTCCTCCAAATACGCGGTAAAGTGAGACTTTTACCCTTGCCAGGTCAAACACTCGGGGAAGAAATAGAAGATATCTCTAAGGATGAATTAGTCATCATAATTGCCTTTCGTCGTCGCCCTAAAATCGTTGAAAAGCTCATCAACCTAATCCCCCAAGAGCAACTTGTATTAATGGCAGATCCCTCTGCGCAAATATACAAAGAACAGGTCAACCAATTATTTATATGCCAATTAGGACAAGAATTGCCCCTCGACAGCTATTCCGCTCCCATGAGTGTTATCTCAGTAATCTGTAATCAAATCCTAAACTCGGAAATTTACGCTAAACAAAATCGTATTGATGCGATTTCAAATTTGTTTAAACAATTAGACGAATTAGAATAAAAACTGGCATTTACTGATTTGTTTCTCTTGACTAATTGGTGAAACAGTTGTTTCATAGGGGTATGTTTAATTAAGATTGGTTTCATGAACTTCTCATTTCACTCGCCATTCGTACTACCCGTTAAATTAGATATAAACAAAACACGTTACCGCGCAAAAATACAGCCCTTAAAAGGTTGGACTCTGGCTGTAAAAGATTTGTTTGATATTGACGGTATGGTCACATCTGCTGGAAACCCAGATTGGGCAGCAACACATCCGATTCCAACCCAAACATCGGAGACTGTCACTCGCCTGCTTAATGCCGGTGCCGAATTTGTAGGTAAAACCATTACCGATGAATTGGCCTACAGTCTAAATGGTCAGAATATACACTATCCTTCACTAGTAAACTGTTTGGATGAGGAGCGTATTAGTGGTGGCTCATCAAGCGGCACCGTTGTCGCTGTTGGACGTAATTTAGCGCGAATAGGGTTAGGTACGGATACAGGTGGCTCCATTCGTGTACCAGCAAGTTATAATAATTTGGTTGGATTTAGACCCACACAGGGTCTTATTTCGTTAAAAAATGTTGTCCCCCTAGCCCCTTCATTTGATACGCCTGGATGGATCACAAACACAATTGCAGATGCTATCGAAGTCGCTAAATGTCTCATCCCCAATCAACACCTAGATGATCATAGCTTTAGCACCCCAGTTGTACTTACCGATTTGATTGAATTAACGCAATATAAATCTGAGATTGAAGATTGGCTAAAAGCAACCTTTTCTCATCAAGATGTAACAAGCCAAGCAATCACCGCCGTTGATGTTGAAATGGCATCTAACGCATTTAGAGTGTTACAAGGAAGAGAAATCTGGCAAACTCATGGTGATTGGATTACAAACTCACAACCTAAGTTTGCAGACGATATACAACAACGATTTGATTGGTGTAAAACACTCACTATAGAAGACGAGCTATTCGCCATCGAACAACAACAAAAAATAAAAAATAAGGTTGCTACACTTTTAACCCAAGACCAGTATTTACTATTACCCACTACCCCTGGTCCTGCGCCAAGAATTGATACTTCGGCATTAGAAATTGCAGACTATCGAAAAAAGCTTATGCAATTTACCTGTATTTCCGGTTTAACAGGTTGTCCACAATTACATATGCCGCTATTTAAACAACATAAAACAGCCTATGGTTTGTCGATTTTAGGACCTAGAAATAGCGATTTATCGTTATTAAGCTTAGGCCAAAAACTTATGGGAACGGCTAAATGAAACATAAAACACAAAATATAGAACATACATCTACCACAACAGGCTTTACCGCTCCCCATTATGCAGCAGCGCAAGCCGGACAACATATTCTGGATACGGGAGGCACAGCCATTGAAGCTATGGTTGCAGCAGCTGCCTCAATTGCGGTGGTGTATCCCCATATGAATGGTTTAGGGGGAGATGGTTTTTGGATAATTAGTGAACCCGGAAAAGCCCCTATTGGTATTGATGCTAGCGGTTGTGCAGCGAATCTTGCCACTTCAGAATTCTATCAAGATCTTGAAGCCATCCCATCAAGAGGCGGAAAAGCGGCGTTAACGATGGCCGGTGCAGTTTCAGGTTGGCAAAAGGCATTAGAAGTCAGCCAACAATGGCAGCAAAATAAACCGTTAAATGAACTGTTATCAACCGCAATCGGACAAGCCGAATGGGGACTGGAAGTGACGCAAAGTTTAACAGACGCCAGTTTTAAGACATTTGACGAATTACACCAAAGTCCTCCGTTCGATCAGTTTTTAATCAAAGGTAAAGCCCTCAAAAAAGGCAAAATTGTTAAATTGCCAAAATTAGCAAACACCTTATCCCAATTAGCTGAAAAGGGACTGGATGATTTCTATCGAGGTGACATTGGTAGGCAATTAGCTGCTGATTTAACTGCAGCAGGTTCACCTTTGCGGGAAAAAGACTTCATTGAGTATCAGGCTAAGTTAGTCGACCCTTTGAGTGTGGATATTTCCGTTGGTAAATTATACAACCTTGGTGCGCCAACCCAGGGAGTTGCTTCGCTGCTTATACTGGCATTGTTCGACAAAGTTAAACATTTGGCGTCTGGCGAACATGAATATCCGCATTTATTAATCGAATGTACTAAACAAGCCTTCTTAATTCGTAACCAATTTGTTACTGATGGAAGTCGATTAGAGCGTCCTTTAGAAGAGATGCTGGATGATTCAATTATTGATGCTTTGGCAACGAAAATTAGTGCAAGCAAAGCACTAGATTGGCCAAATGAAGCGAAATTGGGTGATACCGTGTGGATGGGAGCCTGTGATAACTCAGGCAGAATGGTAAGTTATATCCAAAGTCTATATTGGGAATTCGGCAGCGGTGTAGTGTCAGACTCAACAGGGATTGTATGGAACAACCGCGGCACCTCTTTTAGCTTAGATGAAAATTCAAACCAATACTTAACGCCAGGTTTAAAACCATTTCACACCTTGAATCCAGCATTCGCAGAACTTAAAGACGGAAGACGAATAAGTTACGGCACTATGGGTGGTGAAGGTCAACCACAAACTCAAGGGGCGATTTTTAGTCGCCATGTTTTCCAAAACTTATCCTTGGACGAAGCAATTGAATCTCCCAGATGGTTGTTAGGACGTACATGGGGAGATCAATCCCATAATCTAAAAATCGAAGCCGACATTGATCCACTCATTCTTGAATCATTGCAAGCTAAGGGGCACGACATTGCGATTGTTCCCCCCAATAACGAAATGATGGGCCATGCTGGCATGATAATACGCAATCCAGATGGCCAAGTCAGTGCGGCTACCGATCCCCGTAGTGACGGCAAAGCCTTTCCTTACTAAAAAAGAGAAGTAATAGTATATGGATTTAATAATCGAAAATTACCCAACAATACTCGCACTCATGGCAACAGGAGTGTTTGCAGGTATTTTAGCGGGTTTACTGGGTGTCGGTGGCGGAATTGTTATTGTTCCCGTGTTGTATTTTTTGTTCCAACACTTTGGCGTTGAGCCAAGTTCTGCCATGTTAATTGCCACAGCCACATCACTGGCAACCATAGTTCCTACCTCGGTAAGTTCAATTCGTTCCCATCGCAAAAAAGGCAATGTCGATTTCGAATTACTTAAATTTTGGTGGATATTCGTGTTACTTGGTGTCCTCATTGGCAGTTTCTTAGTCACCATCGTAAATGGTTACTGGTTAACCTTAATGTTTGCCATTATCGCCACATTGGCGGCCTTGAATATGCTGTTTAGAGCCTCTAAACCACCTATTTTCAATCAGCTTCCCAAGGGCCCAGGCCAGAGCGTTATTGCTAGTATTATTGGTATGTTGAGTTCCATGGTCGGCATCGGTGGTGGCACCCTGTCAGTGCCTATTTTAACCGCCTTTAACTACCCTGCCCATAAAGCGGTGGGAACGGCTGCCGCCATTGGATTAATTATTTCCCTGCCCGGAGCCCTAACCATGTTGGTTCTAGGCCAAACACCTGTAGATGCACCTATTTTTACCTATGGATTGGTTAACCTAGTGGGCTTTATTTGTATCGTCCCACTGACTGTTCTTTTTGCCCCAGTAGGTGCTGCTCTTGGCGCTAAACTAGATGGTAATTTATTAAAAAGAGTGTTTGCCGTTGCATTGTTAATTACCGGCGGTCGAATGCTTATTCAAGTGCTACTTTAAGGAGAATCATGTCGTTACTTAGCCCCCCACCTCGCCTTTTAATGGGTCCTGGTCCAATAAATTGTTATCCGCGGGTCCTGAATGCCATGTCTACTCAGCTGGTTGGACAATATGATCCTGTTATGACAGGTTACATGAATGAAGTCATGTCGTTGTATCGAGGTGTATTCAATACCCAAAATGATGCAACATTATTGATAGATGGTACTTCCAGAGCTGGCATTGAAGCGGTCTTGGTATCTTGTATTGAACCTGGCGATGACGTATTGGTGCCTGTGTTTGGGCGCTTTGGACATTTATTGGCTGAAATAAGTGAGCGTGCTGGAGCGAAAGTTCACACCATTGAAGTTCCTTGGGGTGAGATTTTCCAGCCAGAACAAATAGAACAAGCCATTCAAAAAATACGTCCAAAAGTGTTGGCATTAGTACAAGGTGATACGTCTACCACAATGCTACAACCTCTAGAAAATATTGGCGAAATTTGTGAAAAATACGATGTTTTATTTTACAGCGATGCCACCGCTTCAATAGGGGGTAACCCGTTTAAAGCCGATGAGTGGAAATTAGATGCAGTTTCTGTTGGCTTACAAAAGTGTCTTGGCGGCCCCTCAGGCAGTGCACCTATTACGTTGAGTGAAAAATACGTGCAACGAGTGAGGCAAAGACAACATGTTGAAGCTGGCATTCGAAATGAGCAACACGCAGATGGCTTAGGTTTGCGAATACGTTCAAATTATTTCGATATTCCAATGATCCTTGATTATTGGGGAGAAGAACGACTCAACCACCATACTGAAGCTACCTCGATGTTATATGCGGCTCGAGAATGCGCCCTGCAACTATTAGAAGAAGGGGTCGAAAACAGCATTCAACGCCACAAATTACATGGTGATGCAATGCTCGCAGGTGTTAAGGGTCTGAACCTATCGCCATTTGGGGATTTAAAACACAAAATGAATAATGTGGTTGGTGTTTATATTCCAGAAAATGTCAATGGCGAGCAAATTCGTGAACAACTTCTGCACCAATATAACATCGAAATTGGTACTTCTTTTGGTCCTCTTCACGGCAAAATATGGCGTATTGGGACCATGGGCTATAACGCCAGAAAAGATACGGTTTTACATACATTACAAGCACTTGAAAATACATTGAGGCGCGCTGGTCACCAATTACAACCTGGTTTGACTACCGACATGGCCTTTGATGTTTATGCAAACGAGGAGAACTAAAGATGTTTACTTCCTATGTTCAAACTGTCCTCCAACGATGTGACGAATTGGCGTTAATCAGTCAAAATCCAGACTACATAGATCGTCGCTATTTAACCAAAGAACATAAGCTCGCAAATCAGTTAGTCGCAAGTTGGATGGAACAAGCTAAAATGCGCACTTGGCAAGATGAGGCGGGTAATCAGTGGGGAAGTTATCAAAGTCCTTATGAAAATGCCGAAACCTTAATTATCGGTAGTCATTTAGATACCGTTCCCAATAGTGGCAAATATGATGGCATCTTGGGTGTACTGTTACCGTTGAGTTTAGTTCAATGGTTTGCAGATAACGCCATTGACTTACCATTTAACCTTGAGATTGTTGGCTTCGCTGATGAAGAAGGCACGCGTTTCGGAACCACTTTATTGGGCAGCAGAGCCGTAGCAGGAACCTGGCAAGACCGATGGGCAGGCCTGTTGGATAAAAATAATGTCACTGTTGCTGCAGCACTGCGAGAATTTGGGCTAAATATCAACAATATTCATAATGCCAGCAGAGAACAAAGCGGACTATTGGGGTTTGTTGAAGTACACATTGAGCAAGGTCCTGTTTTAGAGAGTCAACATTTACCCGTAGGAATTGTAAGCGGTATTGCCGGTGCTAAACGCTATAAAATAGATATTGAAGGTCACGCTGGTCATGCTGGAACCGTGCCTATGGCATTACGTCAAGATGCCATAGCCGGGGCTGCGGAAATGATTTTAGCCATAGAGCAGGCTGCAATTGAACATGAGGTTGTAGCCACTGTGGGGCAGATTCAATCACAAACTAATGCCGTGAACGTGATCAGCGGTAACGCAACGATTAGCTTAGATGTTCGCAGCTTAGACAATAGCAAACGTGATCAATGTATCGAACAAATCAAAAGTAAAGTGGCACATATCGCACAACTGCGCGGGCTAAAAGTAGCAGAACATCTAACCCACGAAGCCGATGCAACCCTCTGCCACCCAGAGATCATGTCACAACTCGAAGCGGCTTGTGCAATGAATAATATTAACCCCTTCGTGTTAAGTTCGGGCGCCGGACATGATGCCATGGCAATGGCTGATTTGTGCCCAACAGGCATGTTGTTTGTAAGATGCGCTAAGGGAATCAGTCACCACCCTGCTGAGTCAGTGACTTTTGAAGACGTTAAAGATACGATGTTAGTGTTAAAATCTTACGTGGAACAATTAGCAAAGCAATACGGTGAAAGTAGCGAGTTGGTAGCCTAAAGCGCACTATTTTCACCTTCAATTATTCGACGTTATTCAATAGGACATAAAGGATCAGCTCCCCACTCGCTCCAAGAACCGTCGTACACAGCCCAGTTTTCATTACCTATTTGGTAAGCTGCTAGGGCCAATATACAAGCGGTAACACCTGAACCACATGAAAATATTAGCTGGGTTTGAGTACCGTCTATCATAGGCTCAAATAGCTGTTTGATGGCGGAGGAATTGATAAACTTTCCGTCATTTAATAATTGAGCATAATGCAAATTACGCGAACGGGGAATATGGCCGCTTCTCACCCCTTTGCGTGGTTCGGCCTCGGTGCCATTGAACCTAGCCGCGCTTCGCGCATCAATTACAAGGCAATCCTGATTACTCAAATTATCCAGAATATTATTCTTATCCACCAATAATTGTTCATTAAAGGTAACCTTGTATTGGGTTTTTTCACGTTTTTTAACTAACTCATCTGCAACGTCTAATCCTGCATCGATCCAAGCTTGCAGGCCGCCGTCTAATACAAAAACCTTGTCATGACCCATAACTTTCAACATCCACCACACCCGCGGTGCGCTAAAACTGCCTTGATCATCATAAATCACTAGAGTGGAATCATTATTGATCCCCAAATTCGACATTTCTTTAGCAAAATGTTCAGGAGAAGGCAATGAATGAGGTAGACCACTGTTCTTGTCGACAAAGACATTGTCGAAGTCAAATAAAATTGAATTGGGTAAATAGCACTTTTCACTCTGTTTACTGATGTAATTAACCGGAAAATCCACATCAGTAAATAATATGTTGACCCTTTCGCGTTGCAATAAGTCTTGTAATTGGGCTGGCTGAATTAGGGCTCGATTGGTTTCTATCTGATTAGAATTCATAGTCTCTCTCTACTTTGGCTATCCTTACAGCGTAAGATGAATACCATTTCTGTTTTCCAATTTGCTGGGCGGCTAAGTGTTCTTTATGGTTTTTCCACTGCTTAATTGACTCGAGATCTCGCCAGTACGAAACCGTAATCCCTAAATCTTGCCTTGCTGACTCAACCCCTAAATAACCTGACATTTGCTGTGCTAATGCCAGCATCTGGTTTGAAGTCTCAACATAGCTATCATCGATTTCACTGGCCAATGATGTAAAGATAACGGCATAGTATGGTGGTTTAGGCGTATTCGCCATTTGCGTCATTCTTCAACTCCTTGATATAGTGACTTACCTAAATAGTTTAATAAACCCCATATTTATGAAGTTATCAATATATTATCTCACTGCAAGCTTTCTAGCGTTAAGTGCTTGTTCTAACCAAAGTCAACGAGAACTAAACATGGCAGAGCCAAAACCAAGCATTCAGCAATTGGTGGAAACCTTAGATTTAGAGCCTCACGTGGAAGGTGGGTATTTCAAACAAACATTCAAAGCTGACGCCCAACCCCTTATAAATACCCCTAAAGGTACTAGGGTAACAATGACATCCATTTATTATCTGCTAAGCGCTGATAGTCCCATAGGTCATTTCCATCGCAATACATCAGATATCATGCATTATTTTCATGCTGGGGATCCTATTACCTATTACCTCATTCATCCCGATGGTACTTTGCAAACAAAAGTATTAGGTCCAGACGTACTTGCCGGGCATGAGTATCAATTTGTCGTAAAAGGTGGCGTGTGGAAAGCTTCAAGCATTTCCCCACAGGGTCAAAATGGCTATGGATTAATTGGAGAAGCGGTGGCGCCAGGTTTTGAATACACCGACATGGAGTTAGCAAATAGACAAGTATTAAGGGAAAAGTTTCCCCAACATGCATCACTAATTACACGCTTAACCCGAGAACACTAGTATTTGAGTAATATAGGAAGCTGAGGTTAGATAGCTTAGTTTCTTTAAACTCAGTTTTCTAAACTAGGTTATCTATTTGTGCTATCCAATGGGCTTTTTGTTGTTCACTTAGAAAGCTTCCAGTAAAACCGTTTTTGACCAGCTTTACCAATTGTTGTTGATTCAAATTGAGCCCTTTGTGCAGGGCTTCAAAGTTTTCATTTAGGTAACCGCCGAAATAGCTAGGATCATCAGAATTAACGGTGACTAAAATATCCTTAGCCAGAAGATCGAGAATATTATGCTCTGCCATATCATCAAATACGCACAATTTAGTGTTTGATAGCGGACAAACGGTTAACGGCATTTGAGTTTCTGCCAGAGTCTGCAATAGTGTAGGATCATCTACACTTCTGACGCCGTGATCAATTCGATCTACCTTTAAAAGTGTAAGGGCTTGCCATATGTAATCTGCCGGCCCTTCTTCTCCTGCATGGGCGACACAGGCTAAACCAAGTGATTTAGCTTGTTCAAATACCCTAACAAATTTTTCAGGAGGGTTACCCAATTCAGAGCTATCTAAGCCTACAGCCTCAATATGCTGCAAAAAGGGTTTAGATGCTTGTAAGGTACCAATGGCGTCTTGCTCACTTAAATGACGTAGAAAGGACATAATTAACATACTAGATTGTCCCCATTGCTGAGAAGCATCGTCCATCGCCCGCACAAAACCGCCCATAAAGGTTTCAAAGGGAACTCCCCTTTCAGTATGGGTTTGAGGATCAAACATCATTTCCGTATGCACTATATTTTGCGCTTTGCACTTGCACAAATAACGCCACATCAATTGATAAAAATCTTCTTCATCAACCAATACCGAAGCCCCCAAATAATAAAGATCTAAAAAGCTCTGAAGATCTTCAAAATTATAAGCAGCATGAATCTCATCGATACTTTTATAGGGTAAATCAACATGATGTTTATGACTTAACTCAAGTAATAAATCGGGCTCTAGCGTCCCTTCTATATGCAGGTGCAATTCCGTTTTCGGTAATTGTTGAATTAAATTGTTCATATTGACTCTTTTATAATTTTTATTTTTTGAGCGGAAAATGGGTTAACCAGTGCTGAGCAATTTGCTCTCGAGTACAAAGCCAAACATGCTCAAAGCTTTGAATGTACTCAATAAATCGACGCAGGGCTGCCAAACGCGCCGGACGACCTATAATTCGACAATGTAGACCGATAGACAACATTTTAGGCGCCTCTTCCCCTTCAAGATATAAGGTATCAAATGCATCTTTTAAATACTGAAAAAACATCTCACCATTGTTGAATCCCTGAGGAGTGGCGAAACGCATATCATTGGTGTCGAGTGTATAAGGCACCATCAAAAGTGGTTTACTGTAATGCTGATCATAATAAGGTAAATCATCAGCATAGGTGTCTGCACAATACATAATGTCATCACGTTCTGCGATGAGTTTAAGTGTGTTAGGGCTGGTTCTACCGGTATACCACCCACTAGGCGCAGAGCCCGTGATTTTTTGATGTAGATGGATAGATGCATCGATTAACTTGCGTTCTTTTTCCAATGGCATATCTTGGTAATCAATCCAACGCATGGCGTGGCTGGCAATTTCCCAATTGGACGCTAGCATAGCTTCAACCGCTTCTGGATTCCGCTGTAGCGCCATGGTCACTCCAAAAACGGTTACCGGAACCTGAAGTTCGTTAAGCAATCGATAAATGCGCCAAAAACCCGCACGGCTACCATATTCATATAAGGTTTCCATACTTTGATGTCTATCCGCATAGGCTTTCGCACCAATTATTTCAGACAGGAAAATTTCCGAAAATTCGTCGCCATGCAACACACAGTTTTCACCACCTTCTTCATAATTTAGAACGAATTGAATGGCAATTTTGGCTTTATTAGGCCATTTAGGATGAGGCGGAAATTGCCCGTAACCTTTCAGATCACGAGGATAAGATTGCATAGTTATTTTCCTTCTTTATCGATATTTCTCTGGTATCTCTAAGCTACAACCTTTCAATATTAAATTGATAATTGATTTGGTCGCTTCCTCAAATTCCGCCCTGTCCATCTCTTTACCTTGTAAATGAGTAATTTGCGCAGAAAAATCAGCATAATGTTGGCAACAGGCCCAGATGTTATAGAGCAAGTAATGGGCATTTGCAGTTTGAATTTTACCTTCGTCTATCCAATGTTGGATAACCTCTACTCTGCCTTCCATCCAAGCAGCATGTTGTTCTTTGTAAAAACCATATAAATTAGGGGCCCCATTGATGATCTCTAATGCGAATATACGGGACGCTTCTGGTCTAACTAAAGAAAACTCCATTTTATCTGTTATATAACGGGCTAAAACTTCCGCAGGGTCATCATCTTTTGTGGCTTCATCAAATACCGAGTTCCATAATTCTAGAATTTGTTGTAAAACTGCTAGATAAAGATTTTCTTTACTTTTAAAGTAATATAGTACATTCGTTTTAGGCAATTGGGCTCTGTCAGCGACTTGCTGAATACGAGTGCCTTTAAAACCATGTTTTGCGAATTCATGTTCGGCTGCATTTAAAATTAATTGTTTATTTGCTGCGCCTATTCGGCCTTCTTTATTGATTTTATTATCTGTCATGGTCCATTATTTCTATTATTGAAGGGAGAAGCCTTTACAGGCGTACGTCTATCATCCTTTTAACAATGTATCATTAGTTATTGGCTTTTCTAAGTCGCCATGCAAACTATTTTAAATAAAACTATCAATTACTTTCAATATAAGTTGACCAATTGGTCAGGTTTTATATTATAGGGATAGTAACAGACAATCAAAACAAAAATTCGCAATATTAGTTTGTTCAAATATTCAAGAACATTGATATTTAAAATAATGATCAACCAATGGGTAGCCGGGAAAAACTATGGTTCAATTTTTACTTAACAATGTGAAGACTGATATTGATTCAGTGGAAACGGATCTGACCGTTCTGGACTATCTTCGTGAACATCAGGGGTTGTGTGGCACGAAAGAAGGATGTGCCTCCGGTGATTGTGGTGCTTGCACCGTGGTTTTAGCGCAATTAAATGACCAACAAGATGCCATTGAATACAAGTCAATCAATAGTTGCGTGACCTTCACTAGCGCACTGCAAGGTAAGCAGCTTATTACTGTTGAGCATATATCCGACGGGAAACAATTACATCCAGTGCAATCTGCCATGGAAACCCAGCATGCCTCACAGTGTGGTTTTTGTACTCCTGGCTTCGTCATGTCGCTTTTTGCCATGTATCATCAAAACACACAACCTACTCGACACAACGTTGAATTGGCATTGTCAGGAAACTTATGCCGTTGCACCGGTTATCGCCCTATTATCGATGCCGCCCTTTCCAGTTGTGATGGGAAAGTAGCCGATAAATTCGATGAATCAGAACGACAAACCATTGAGCTACTAAAGTCTATTGAAGCCCACAACTCAGGTTTAGACGGGCTATTTGTCCCAACTTCCCGGCAAGCTCTCGGCAAACTAGTTGAAACCTATCCTAATGCGCGTTTTGTAGCGGGCAGTACGGATCTCGCATTAGAAGTCACTCAACAACTAAAAAATCTTGATTGTTTGATCGATCTTAAATCTGTTCCTGAACTAAACCAAATGACGCTCACTGATACCCATTTAGTCATTGGTGCGGCGTTGCCATTTAACCAAATTGAACCCTTACTTTTGCAACATTTTCCTAGCTTAAACGAACTTTTATGGCGATTTGCTTCGGTTCCCATCCGCAATCAAGCAACTCTAGGTGGAAATGTAGCCAACGCCTCTCCTATTGGTGATATGCCACCGGTTTTATTGGCATTAAATGCTGAGATTTCAGTGGATGATGGTAGTTCCCAAAGGAAAATTCCAGCCAGATCATTTTTCCTTGATTATCGAAAAACTGCATTGCAAAAAGGAGAATGGATAGACTCGATTCACCTCCCTTTGTTGCAATCAAACGCAATACTGAAAGCCTACAAAGTATCGAAACGCATGGAAGATGATATATCTGCAGTCTGTGCCGTCTTCCAAGTCATATTTAAGGATGACAAAATTGAAAGCCTGTTTACTGGCTTTGGCGGTGTTGCCGCAACACCTGTGTGTGCCAGTGAATTTGAACAAGCTATGCTAGGCGCTACTTGGAGCTCATCAGAAACCTTGGCATTGGGTAAACAATTATTACTCAAAGCCTTCCAACCTATGGATGATGTTCGTGCTTCAGCCCAATACCGTACAGATTTAGTGGTTAATTTATGGCATCGCTTTTGGTTGGAAAACACCCAGCAAAACAATCTAATTGAAACACGGGTGGTAAATCATGCGTAAACTCATTGATCTGGAACTAGACAATACCCCTTCTGGAAAGATTGGCACATCAAGCAAACATGAAAGTGGCAAGCGTCACGTGACAGGCAGCGCCATTTACGTTGATGATAAAAATTTACCTGCAAATACTTTATTTGCGGCCATAGGTACCAGTAAGGTTGCTTGTGGGAGCATTCAACAAATGGATCTGTCAAAAGTATGGTCTAGCCCAGGTGTAGTAGATGTCATTACGGTAGACGATATACCCGGGCACACCGACATTGGCCCAGTTTTCAAAGGGGATCCCATACTCACTAGCGATAAAGTTAGCTTTAATGGGCAAGCCATTTTTGCTGTTTTAGCGACCTCGGTCCGTTTAGCCAGACAAGCCGTACTCAATGCCGATATCACGTACAGTCAATTACCGGCCGCTTTAAGTACCGACGATTCTCATCAAAAGCAAGATTTTGTTCGCCCAGCTCACAAGATGCAACAAACCTATTCTTCATTGAATGAACAACAAGGGCTGCATCAAATAAAGTCCTGTTTAGATGTGGGAGGACAAGAACATTTGTACCTTGAAGGACAAGTCTCTGTGGCAGTTCCTCAAGAAGAAGATCGCATGATGATCTATACCTCTAGTCAACATCCTAGCGAAGTCCAGAAATTAGTCGCCGAAGTGTTAGACGTCTCAATTAACAAAGTGACCGTTGATATGCGTCGTATGGGCGGCGGGTTTGGCGGTAAAGAGACCCAAGCGGCACAATGGGCCTGTATTGCAGCAGTTTTAGCCGCGCGTCAATCCGTACCAGTAAAAATTCGATTACCGCGAATGCTCGATATGCAAGTCACGGGCAAACGCCACCCGTTCACTAATAAATACAGGGTGAACTTTAATCAAGATGGAATCATTCAATCCAGTGAGTTTGAAATAAATGGCGATTGTGGCCATTCTCCGGATTTGTCCGACGCAATAGTTGACCGTGCCATGTTTCATGTGGACAACGGATATCATCTTGGCCAAACAGACGTTATCGGACATAGATGCAGAACCAATAAAGTCTCACACACTGCATTTAGAGGTTTTGGCGGCCCCCAAGGCATGATTGTCGCCGAAGATATGCTGGATAAAATTGCCCGGCATAGAAAACTCGACCCACTCACCGCCAGGAAACGCAATTTCTACCAAAATGTAGGGGTTAACGAAACCCATTACGGAATGCCAATCGGCCAAAACGTATTGCCTGACTTAATCGAAAAGTTGGAACAAAGCAGTGATTATTGGCAACGTAGAAAGCACATTCAGGAATTTAACCAGTCCAGTCCAATCATTAAGAAAGGACTGGCCTTAACACCAGTAAAATTCGGCATTTCATTTACTGCTAAACATCTTAATCAGGCGGGTGCACTGCTACACGTATACACTGACGGTAGTATTCAAGTAAACCATGGCGGCACTGAAATGGGCCAAGGGTTACATACCAAAGTCGCGCAAGTGGTGGCCAACGAGTTTGGTTTACCCCTTGATAAAATAGAGGTTACCGCTACCCGCACGGATAAAGTGCCCAACACCTCCCCAACTGCGGCATCCAGCGGAACCGATATGAATGGTAAAGCGGCACAAAATGCCTGTATTGAAATTAAACAACGTTTAGCGCCGTTAATGGTGAAGTTGTTTAAGCAACAATCAACAGAACAAAGCAGCAATGATAATGGGCAAACAGTAGATGTTGAAGATGTGAAATTTATCCATCAGCATGTCTGTTTACATGACTTTAAACTTCCTTTTGCGGAACTCATTCAGACCGCCTATTTTGAGCGCATATCACTTTCAACTACAGGGTTCTACCAAACCCCTAAAATTCACTATGATCGCGAAACGGGGAAAGGACGTCCGTTCTTCTATTTCGCCTATGGCGCATCATGCAGTGAAGTGCTCATTGATACTTTAACCGGTGAAATGCGAGTTGAACGTGTGGATATTCTCCATGATGTGGGAAACAGCCTTAATCCGGCCATCGATATTGGTCAAATCGAAGGAGGATTTATTCAAGGAATGGGATGGTTAACCACCGAAGAATTATTGTGGGATAAAAGCGGTAAATTAATCAGTAATAATCCAGCGACCTATAAAATACCAGCTATCGGAGACACCCCAAGAACCTTTAATGTAGATCTTTATCCCCATGCCAATACTGAAAATACAATCTACAACTCTAAAGCCGTGGGCGAGCCACCTTTAATGTTGGCTATCTCTGTTTGGTGTGCAATTAAAGACGCAATATCAAGCTTATCAGACTATACATTGGATCCGGAATTAGACACCCCTGCCACGCCTGAAAAAATTCTAATAGCCTGTCAGAATATAGCGGCTTCAAGGGATGCTGATTGATGATTAAGAATCAGTGGTTTGATGGCGTTATGCATTGCGAAAATACCGCAAAAGCCTATGTGGTATTAACCGTAATGGGCTCAGTAGGTTCAACTCCTCGCCCTCAAGGCACCAAAATGGTGGTCACTGAAGATCGGATTTTTGATACCATCGGCGGCGGGCAACTTGAACATTTGTCTATTCAAAAAGCACGGGAATTACTCGCCAGTAAAAATCAAATCCAACATGTTGAGTACTTTCCGTTAGGGGCTAAATTAGCCCAATGTTGTGGCGGTGCAACCCATGTATTATTTGAAGTTTTCTGCCAACATGTAAATCAACTGATGATTTTTGGCGCCGGTCACGTGGCACAAGCTCTTGTGCCCATTATATCGCAACTGCCTTTAAATATTATTTGGGTAGATTCTCGACAAGAGATGTTTGATCAAGTCGATAAATCACAGCTTCAACTACCCGCGAATGTCAGTACCTTCATTGCTGATGATTGCGTCGATGCACTTGATGAATACCCAGCCGATTTTGTCTTGGTCATGACCCATGATCATCAGCTAGATTATGAACTAGTACACAAAGCAATCCACATTGATCATGTGCAGTATTTAGGCTTAATCGGCTCTCAAACCAAAGCCAAACGCTTCCAAACTCGCCTTACTAATCATGGCGTTAATGAACAATTGCTGGAAAAGCTAGTTTGCCCCATTGGCATTGCCGATATCCCGGGTAAACGCCCTATAGAAGTTGCCGTGTCTGTAGCCGGTCAACTGATTAAATTACTCCATAAACAAGAATCAAAGGTAACCCAAAATAGCCAAGAGGCTTGGTTACAAACCAAGGAAATTGCGAAATTACTATGACCTTAGATGAACTCAATCGATTACCTGAACCCGAAGCTTATCAATGGTTTAAGAGTTGCTGTGAATCCACTACTTGGTCAAGATTCATGGCTCAGACTCGTCCTTACACATCCGTTGAGCAGATCAAAATAGTTGCCACCGAAAAATGGCCTAGTTTAACTGATGATGACTACTTAGAAGCCTTTAAAGCGCATCCGATGATTGGAGACATTAAAACCTTAGAAGCCAAATATGCCAATACTTCAGGCTTAGCTGAACAAGAACAAGCCAGTGCCATAGGCGCAGATCCTATGGTCTTAGAGGAGCTTCATCGTCTTAACCACTTATACCTTGAAAAGAACCATTTTATTTTCATCATATGTGCTACCGGACAAAGTGCCGAGAACATGTTGGCGGCAATTAAAGAGCGCATACACAACGATACTAAAACTGAAATTGCGTTAGCAGCCCAACAACAATTAAAAATCGCTTTATTAAGAATCGAAAAAGGCCTAAACGCCTAAACAGAGAATCAATTTATGAATAGTTTATCCAGTCATGTACTTGATACCGCAGCAGGGAAACCTGTGGCTAACTTAGCGTTACATTTAACGACCCCAGATGGTAGCGTGGTGCAGGCCAAAACAGATAGTGATGGCCGTTGCAATCAATGGAATAACATCCAATTTGTCGCCGGTCACTATCAACTACGATTTTCCGTCGAAGCCTATTTAATTGAAAAACACGGCGAAAGTTTCTACCCCTTTGTTGATGTTAACTTTACCTTACCTGAAGATGGTGGACACTATCATGTGCCTTTGTTGATCTCACCATACGGTTTTAGTAGTTACCGAGGCAGCTAAATAAATATGAGTTCAGATTTGCAAGTATTTCGCAGTAGCATTCTACACTTTCCAGAAGCCACGGACTCTCCAGAGCAGAGTTACGCGTACTTTAAAGATGGATATTTAGTTACGCGTAACGATAAAATAGCTTCAGTGGGTGATTATTCATCCCTACCCGAGGAGTTTTCTTCGTTACCGGTTAATGACTATCAAGGTAAGCTATTGTTACCGGGCTTTATTGATAGCCATTTACATTTTCCGCAAACAGAAATGATAGCCAGCTATGGCGAGCAATTACTCCAATGGTTACAAAACTTTACGTTTCCCACAGAAACAAAATTTCAAAACCATGATTACGCACACGCCATGGCAGAATTGTTTTTAAGCCAATTGTTTTGTAATGGCACCACCACGGCCATGGTCTATTCCAGTGTCCATAAACAAGCCACAGATGCACTTTTTAGCGCAGCAACAGCCCATCAAATGGCATTAATTGCTGGTAAAGTGTGTATGGATAGAAATTGTCCAGAAGACTTACAAGACTGCCCAACTTCTGCTCAGCTAGATAGTGCTGAGTTAATTGAAAAGTGGCATAACAAAAATCGTACTAAATACGCTTTAACCCCAAGGTTTGCTCCTACCAGTACAGAAGGTCAGTTAGCTGCGTTAGGTGAATTAGCGCAACAATACGACGATGTCTATATTCAAACGCACTTATCTGAGAATACCCATGAAATTGCTTGGGTCAAAGAGCTTTATCCACAACATCAACACTATTTAGATGTATACGATCACCATCATCTCGTTAGAAAAGGTAGCGTGTTTGGACATTGTATTCATTTACACCAAGCTGAGTGGGATTTACTTGCACAAACAGACGCCACTATCGCCTTTTGCCCTTCTTCAAACTTGTTTTTAGGCAGTGGATTGTTCAATCTTGACAAAGCCAGGCAATCATCGGTAAACGTTGCATTAGCCACAGATGTGGGTGCAGGCACCTCATTTAATATGCTTAGAACGATGGGAGATGCCTATAAAGTTTGCCAGCTCAACCATAGTCAACTTTCAGCATTAAATGGCCTTTATATGATGACACAAGGAACGGCTGCAGCGCTGAATTTAGACCACAATATTGGTAATTTAAATCCCGGAAGCCACGCAGATTTTGTCATTCTGGATCCTAAATTTAGCCAACTAAGTGAAATTAGAACAAATTCATTAATCTCAGAAGGGTCAATTGACCTACCTTCTGATGTTTTGTTTGCTTTAAGTATGTTAGCAGATGAACGCACAACTGAAGCCACATACATCGCTGGAAAAGCGGTGTTTAAACAACCCACTAGGAGCAATTAAATGGTTTGGATGGACTGGGTATCACTGTTTATTCGTTGGTTTCACGTCATCGCCGGGGTGGCCTGGATTGGTGCATCTTTTTATTTTATTTGGTTGGATAATAACTTACAGGCTCCGCCAGATTGGAAAAAAGACAAAGGTATAAAAGGCGATCTTTGGGCCGTCCATGGGGGAGGTTTTTATGAAGTGGCCAAATATCAATATGGTCCTGAAAAAATGCCTGAAACCTTACATTGGTTTAAATGGGAAGCTTATACCACCTGGATAAGTGGGTTTTGTTTACTCATCCTAGTGTACTATTTTGGCGCCTCAGCATTTCTAATCGACCCCAATGTGATGGAGCTCACCCAAACCCAAGCCATACTAATGGGACTAGGTTTAATATTTGGTGGAATGCTGATTTATGAAGTCGCTTGTCGAAGTCCATTAGGGAAAAATCCACTGGCGTTTGCGTTTTTCCTACTACTATTATTAACCCTTGCTGCTTGGTTGGCCACGCAATGGTTTAGCGGTCGGGGCGCGTATATCCATATTGGTGCGCTTATTGGAACCATAATGGTGGCTAATGTGTTTCTACAGATAATGCCATCTCAACGTGCCATGGTGGATGCAGTGAAGAACAAACAAGCGGTTGATCCAAGCTGGGGAGAAAAGGCCAAGTTACGTTCAGTTCACAACAACTACCTCACCCTGCCGATCTTGTTTATTATGATCAGTAATCATTACCCCATGACCTATTTGCACGAGCAAAACTGGTTAGTGTTGATTGCGCTGTGTGTAGTTTCGGCGTGGATAAGACATTTTTTCAATTTAAAACATCTGGGTGTGGTAAAACCATCGATCTTGATTAGCGGCGCTGTCGCCATGCTGGCAATTGCTATTTGGGTCTCAGCCCCAAATATGTTTGCAACAGAACACAGCAATAATCAGAAAACACAGCAAAATACAGAGCAAGTTAGTCTAAGCCAAGTTAAACAAATTTTAGATAAGCACTGCCTATCTTGTCACTCAACCAGCCCAACTGACGATATGTTCCCTTCGCCGCCGTTAGGGCTGGTTATGGATGATTGGAAAGATGTTGAAAACAAATTGAGCGTTATCTATCAACGAGTATTTGTGACGCGTGACATGCCATTTTTAAATAAAACAAAAATGACTGACGAGGAACGTCAAATAGTCGCAGACTGGTATCTACAAAACTTAAATTAACATTTGGGGTTGTTAGTTGTGATCAAAACCGCTTTCAGCCTTAGCATGAACTGATTCAAATAAGATCCGAGCCGCTAATTTAGCGGTTCGTGCATCGATATCGTATTTTGGATTCAGTTCTGCAATATCCATTAACCGCCAATTAAAATTTAGACTAGCTTGTTGTTCACATAACCAACGTATAATCGCAATAACAAAAGGTACGGAAATTCCCAAGCTACTGGGCGCGCTAACGCCAGGAGCCAATGCCGCTGGAAATGCATCTAAACAAACCGTCACATAGACCTCATCAACTCCCTGCAACATGGGAGTTAACAACCCTTTAGCTTTTACCAAATCCGTATTCCATTGACAATCTTCATCCAATAAATAGCCCACTTTAAGGCTATTCGCACAATCAAATAACACCTGGGTATTCGCCCCTTTGGCCACTCCTAAACAAATATAATGAAATGATTCACAGTCTAACTCGCAGGTTTGGGCTATTTGGTAAAAAGGTGTGCCAGAACTTGCGTGAGGTAACGGTTTTCGGAGGTCAAAATGGGCATCGAAGTTGATAATACCGATTTTTGCTTTGGGTTTTGCACGCAGGTAATTGCGCAAGCCAGCATAACTCGCCAGCGCTATCTCATGGCCGCCCCCCAAGCCAATAACAAATTTAGAAGAATTCAACGCTCCGTTAATTTGCTGTGCAAAGTGATCTTGTGTTGCTTCTAAATTGTTTTGTTGTTGCACATTTCCCAAGTCTTTAATTGAATGATTTAGATGCCATGCAAAACTACAGATGTTAGAACGAATAGCATCAGGCCCCTCTTTCGCCCCTACTCTTCCTTTATTGGCTGCCACCCCAAGATCGCAGTTAAACCCCAGTAACGCGATATCTGTTAGCCTGGTGCTTTGTTCCATCACTTGATGCCAACGATAACTATTCCGTCCGCCATCATTGTCTACTCGTCCCTGCCAATGAAAATGTGAATTTTGACTAAACAAGTTGGCCTCCAAACCATCGCATAAGCGGTTTATATTGATTGATGGTATAGACAAGTTGAGCAGGATGAGAAATATCCCATAAACACAGATCTGCTCGGCATCCGGGTGATATTTGTCCTCTATCGTTTAAGCCTAACGCTTTGGCGGCATTTATCGTAATAGCGCGCAAGGCCTCTTCAGGTGTTAATTCAAACAACACACAAGCCATATTTGCGCAGGTGAGTATAGAAGCTATGGGAGAACTGCCGGGATTCAAGTCGGTGGCGACTGCCATAGGTACTTGTAGGCGTCTTAAAGTTTCAACAGGCGGCTTTTGCTTTTCTTTTAAAAAGTAAAACGCACCGGGAAGTAACACTGCCACTGTGTTTGATTGCTTAAGGTAACTTACATCTGTAGGGGCAAGGTACTCAATATGATCCACGGATAAGGCATGATAATCACAGGCTAATTTAGCCCCTTTTAAATCACTAAGTTGTTCAACATGTGCCTTAATATTTAGTCCAAACCTTTTAGCCGTCTCGAATACCCGTTTGCATTGTGCAGGCGTAAAACCAATATTTTCACAAAAAATATCCACACTATCCGCTAAGTTTAATGCACTAATTTCAGGAATGACTTGACCACAGACGAAGTCAATATAGCCATCTGGATCATCAGTGTATTCATCAGGAATAGCATGTGCACCTAAATAGGTCGTGAGTACATTCACAGGTAATACAACGCTTAATGTTTTCGCCACCTGAAGCATTTTTATTTCGGTATTAATATCTAATCCGTAGCCAGATTTCACTTCTAATGTGGTTACACCTTCATTGATTAATGCCGTCGCTCTATCTTTTGCGGACGCTAACAATGTCTCTGCAGTGGCGCTGCGTGTGGCAGCCACGGTACTTTTAATACCGCCACCTTGTTCAGCGATTTGTTGATAGCTAAGGCCATTGAGTCGCATATCAAATTCATTGGCCCGATCACCGCCGTATACAAGGTGGGTATGGCAATCCACAAATCCAGGCAATAACCATTTTCCACCACCATCGAATGTATTTAATGCACTAGCTTCAACATTTTCCATAGCTCCAACATATTGGATCTTGCCATTGTCTATGGCAACACAGCCGTTCTCTATCGCTCCATAAGGCCCAGGGCCATCTAGCATGGTAGCAATTTGAACGTTATAAATGAGGTAATCGCATTGCTTTGACATAAGTTCACTTTAAGGCCCCTAGACGAATAATTAGTGTACTTGCCACAACTTGTATATACAAGTAAGATACATTAAATTTACAATAAATAAACATTTTGATGGCATCACATTTTATTAAAATCAAGTCCCATTTGTTAGCCCAAATCGAAGATGGCAGCATGCAACGCGGAGATAAAGTTCCCTCAGAAAACAAGTTGGCGGAACAATTCAACGTAAGCAGAATGACCGCACGGCGAGCTCTGACAGAGTTAGTTAATGAAGGGATTTTATTTCGATCCCAGGGCCTAGGTACCTTTGTAAATGACCAGCGCCCTATGAGTTCTATGCTGAAAATTATTAGTATTGATGATGAGGTGTTAACCCGAGGACATAGCTACACCAATCGCGTCATTTTCCAAAAACAAATCCTCGCCAATGCACATCAGGCCCATACACTAGGATTAGAAACAAATGATGCTATTTACCAAACACAAATCATCCATTTGGAAAATAACACGCCAATTCAACTCGAAGATCGATTAGTGAATCCCAATTATGCCGGCGGATATATTGAACAGGATTTCACTAAGATTACAGCCAACCGCTATCTTAATAAGGTAGCACCGTTAACCGAAGCAGAGCACTTTGTCGAAGCACTATTGCCACCAACTAAGGTTGCCCACGCATTATCTATTTCACCGCAACAGCCTTGTTTACTGGTTTCACGACGTACATTTTCAGCCAAAGGCATCGTTAGTTTTGCCAATCTCTATCACCCAGGAAATCGTTATCGGCTAGGTGGTCATTTGGATTTCCCCACTGCTAATTGCGAAAAATAAATAAGAGACAGTCAACGATGAATAAACGATATTCAAACCGTGTTGTAAACGCCCCTAGAGGCAGTCAAATAACTGCAAAAAGTTGGCTTACGGAAGCGCCTATGCGTATGTTAATGAACAATTTGGATCCCGAGGTAGCAGAACACCCCCATGAACTTGTGGTATATGGGGGTATCGGACGTGCGGCACGTGACTGGCCCTGTTTCGACAAAATAGTTGAAGTGCTAAAACGCTTAAATGATGACGAAACATTGCTTATCCAAAGTGGTAAACCAGTAGGTGTTTTTCCAACTCATATAAATGCCCCCAGAGTCTTAATTGCTAACTCAAACTTAGTTCCGCATTGGGCAACGTGGGAGCATTTCAATGAATTAGATAGGCAAGGCCTTATGATGTACGGACAAATGACTGCTGGGTCTTGGATCTACATAGGTTCTCAAGGCATAGTGCAAGGTACTTATGAAACCTTTGTCAGTATTGCTAAAACCCATTTCGCTGGAAACGCTAAGGGCAAATGGATTTTGACGGGAGGTTTAGGCGGTATGGGAGGTGCCCAACCATTGGCGGCAACCATGGCGGGCTTTTCCATGTTAGCGGTAGATGTCGATGAAAGTCGTATCGATTTTCGCCTAAAAACCGGTTATTTGGATATTAAGGCCAATGACCTCTCCCATGGAATAGCACTTATTCAACAAGCCAATAAAAATGGCGAAGCAATCTCTGTAGGGTTGCTGGGGAATGCTGCCGATATATTCACTGATATTGCGGACTCAAATACGATTCCTGACGTTGTTACCGATCAAACGAGTGCCCATGATCCCCTAAACGGTTATTTACCTCAGGGTTGGTCCCTTGAAAAAGCAGCCAAAATGCGTATAAAAGATGAAAAAAGAGTAGTTTTAGCCGCTAAAAAGTCAATGGCTGTTCAAGTAAGTGCAATGCTTAAGTTACAAGCGAAAGGGGCAGCAACACTGGATTATGGAAACAATATTCGTCAAATGGCTTTTGAAACAGGAGTGCAAAATGCCTTTGATTTTCCTGGGTTTGTGCCAGCCTACATTCGACCGTTATTTTGCCAAGGTATAGGTCCATTTCGCTGGGTAGCATTATCTGGTGATCCAGAAGATATTTACAAAACCGATGCCAAAGTAAAAGAGTTGATCGCGGATGATCCCCACTTACATCAATGGTTAGATATGGCCAAACAACGTATTCAGTTTCAAGGACTGCCGGCAAGAATATGTTGGGTAGGTTTAGGCCAACGTCAAAAATTGGGATTAGCCTTTAATGAAATGGTGCGCTCAGGTGCCCTTTCTGCCCCCATTGTCATTGGTAGAGATCATTTAGACTCTGGATCTGTCGCCTCGCCGAATCGCGAAACGGAAAGCATGTTAGATGGTTCAGACGCGGTATCCGATTGGCCACTGCTTAACGCAATGTTAAATACTGCTAGTGGCGCGACTTGGGTAAGTTTGCACCATGGCGGTGGTGTTGGCATGGGATTTAGCCAACATTCTGGGGTTGTAATTGTTTGTGACGGCACAAAAGAGGCTGACCAACGCATAGCAAGGGTATTGCACAATGATCCGGCTACCGGGGTAATGCGTCACGCGGATGCGGGGTATGATATTGCCGTTCAATGTGCACAACAAAAACAACTAGATTTGCCTATGTTAAAAGGTGCCAAGCATGCCTAAAATCGTCTTAAAACCGGGCCAGGTAAATCTTAAACAGCTGGCGCAAGTTCATCGAGAGCCAGTGCAGATAACATTAGATAAGTCAGCCATAGTAGAGATAAATAAAGCCGAACAAACCGTATTAAAGACGATTGCGACGGGTAAAACAGTATATGGCATTAATACTGGGTTTGGCCTACTTGCCAACACAAAAATACCGCAACATGAATTAGAAGACTTACAACGCAGTATTGTGTTATCCCATGCAGCGGGTACTGGGAATTTTATGCCTGATAACACAGTTCGTTTAATGTTGTTTTTAAAAATAAACTCATTAGCTAGGGGATTTTCTGGCATTCGATTAAGTGTTATTAACGCTTTGATCACCCTTTTTAATGCACAAGTCTACCCTGCCATTCCTGAAAAAGGATCCGTGGGTGCTTCTGGGGATTTAGCGCCACTAGCGCATATGAGCGCTTTACTTTTGGGTGAAGGCGAAGCTTTCTACCAAGGCCAAAAATATTCTGCTGATGACGCATTAAAAATTGCTAAATTATCTAAGATCTCATTGGCTCCCAAAGAGGGGCTAGCATTATTAAATGGCACACAAGCATCAACAGCCTTTGCATTGCAAGGTCTATTCTACGCCGAAAATGCACTAAACAGTGCTATTGCAATTGGTAGTTTAAGCGTAGAAGCCGCATTGGGTTCGCGAGTGCCTTTTGACAAACGGATTCATTTGGTCCGCGGTCATCAAGCACAAATCGATATTGCTGCCGCATACAGGCAGCTTTTAGGCTCATCAACCATTGGCAACTCTCATCAGGGCTGTAATAAGGTACAAGATCCCTACTCCTTGCGCTGTCAGCCTCAAGTAATGGGGGCATGTTTAGCACAAATACGGTTTGCCAGCCAAACCCTGCTGGTTGAAGCCAACGGCGTTTCAGACAATCCACTGGTTTTTGCTGACAGTGGCGATATATTATCCGGTGGAAACTTTCATGGGGAAACCGTGGCAATGACGGCAGATATGTTAGCCATTGTTTTGTGTGAAATAGGTTCCTTGGCAGAGCGCAGAATGGCATTACTTATTGATAGCAATCTCAGCGGGTTACCGCCGTTTTTGGTTGAAAATGGTGGCGTCAATTCTGGCTTTATGATCGCACAGGTTACTTGCGCAGCCCTTGCTAGTGAAAACAAGACCTACGCCCACCCAGCATCCATTGATTCATTGCCTACTTCTGCAAACCAAGAAGATCATGTCTCTATGGCCACCTTTGCTGCCCGTCGTTTACGAGATATATTCGATAACGTAGCTGGAATTTTGGCCATTGAATGGCTTGCAGCGAGCCAAGGTGTAGATTTTAGAGCACCTTTAAAATCCAGTATTCAACTGGAAAAAGTGAAACAATTGCTCCGTTCAGATGTTCCATTTTATGATAAAGATAGGTACTTTTCACCCGACATTGAGAAGGCGAAAACCTTGATTAAAAATTATCAACTGTCTGATATCACTCAATTGAACCTGATTTGATTTAAAACAATAAGGTGGGTCTGCTGCTAATTTTTAATGTAAAAATGCAGCTAAAGTTAAAGGCAAAAAAAAGACCAAGCTAACACTTGGTCTTTTCCATTTTAAGCAATTTACCCGTAATTATTAGGTCAAATAAATTCAGTTTCGGCGTCTTAATCTCATCATTAAGCCTAGTCCACTTAAAAATAAAATTGCCCCTAAGGGTTCATCAACATCGGTAGAGGGAGGGTTATTTACCCCACCGTCATTATCAGTATAAATTCCAGTTAAGTTACTCAAAAATACTCCACTATCGAAAATAGTGTCTGAAGTGTCAGCAATGGCAATTTTTAGGGTATGTTCAGTTAAAGTTTCATCAACCAGACCAATCAAATTTAAGTTTTGACTAAACCCATCATACTCAATATCGAATAGTCCCCCAGAGTTATCTAAAAAGTTACTAGCATTAGCTCCTTGCACAAAAGATACTAAACTTGAATCTGGAAAAAACGCATAGTTTACCCCATCAACAAACACCCCGAACACATCAGTTACCCCTTGATCTGGAAATTCATCACTGCCGAAAATGAAATCTAAAGAGATAGCATTAAAACCAGCCCCCAAGGTAAAATCAAACTCTATATAATTTACATCATTAGTCTCGCTTGATGGCGCTCCTGCATCAACCAATATTGCACTTAGGTCAGCATCACTTCCAGTTCCGGGGAAAAAAGGAGCAAAGGCAGTAGCCGTGTTGGTATCAGGTATATTGGCGCTACCACTGGTTAATACAGCCCCTTGACCCATACTAACAGTACTAGCACCGTCTGTAATATTAACGCCTGAAAAGATGCCAGACTGAGCCGTGTCACTATCAATACCGTCACCAATTGCTCCAACAAAGGTTTCAGTACCAGATATAACACTCACACCACCGCCAGAAACAACCAAAGAGTCGGTAATATCTGCAATTGGATCATCGCCAGTTTCAATTAAATCTAGTCCTAACAATCCAGCGTTAGCACTAAAAGAGGAGACGATGAGTAATGACAAACAAAGTTTTCTTAGTTTCATTAGATTAATCCTTATCAAATGTTAAAAGTTTTACCCTAAAAACCCATTAATACCTCTACACCATGAGATTTGTACAAAAATTAAGCACAATACAGACCAAAACGAAAATAATCGATTAAACAGAAGGTTACAAGGGTGGGAAAATTTAAGAAAATTGATGTGTAAAAAAAACTGACAATCTAAGGAAGGTAAAAATCGTGACGCTTAGAATATTTACCAAAAAAATAATGAATTAAAGAATTTAAAGTGGCAAATATATGTATGTCTGCTGTAATCAACAGACATACATTGAAATTTAATGAATTAGCCCATACGCTTCAAAGCACAGAGTTTATTTCCAGCAGGATCCTTTAAATAGGCCAGATACATGTCTCCGGAGGGAGATTGACGTATACCAGGAGGATCTTCACAATCAGTGCCGCCATTTGCTAAGCCTGCGGCATGCCAAGCATCACCTTGTTCAGTACTTTCTACCGAAAAGCCAATCGTACTGCCGTTGCCATGGCTCGCAGGTTCACCATTTATGGGTTTAGTGATGGCAAATATACCTGTATCGGTAATGTAAAAACAACGTCCTTTAGGGTCTAAAACACCGGGTTTTACGCCCAATGCAGCAAAAGTAGCATCATAAAAAGCTTTCGATTCTTCTATGCTATTTGCCCCTAACATAATGTGACTAAACATATCTTAACTCCGTTAAAATTCTCTTTGAAAGAATAGATTAACGTGAAAAACAACAATAATCTATGCCTAATCACTGACTTTTTTAGCCGCTAAGTTGTCTAAATTCCCCGCCCTTTTAACGCTTTACCTATATTTTGTGTCTGCGTCTTTTCTTAATCTAAGCCACAACTTCTTGCTCTGGTTGTTCACCGGAGCTTGGTCGAACGGATAACAACATACTTAAAGCTGACACAATAAATGCAGTAGTTTGTTGTGGTGAAATTGTATAAAAATACTCCCATGCCTGACTTTTATATTCAGTATAACTGTTTGCCCGTTCGGGATATTTATCAAGATAAGCTAAGTTAACAGCATGACCAATAGCCGCATCAACGATAATGGGTTCATCAATTTTTAAACTCGGATTTTGTTCAAAAAAGCTCGCCATAGCATTTAATGATTCAATAGTTAATTGACGATATTCAGCAGCCTGAATGTTATTCAACATGTGCTCCGTTATTAAAGCGAAAGCGGTTTCGCCAGGCGTCATATCGCTCAATACCACACCACTATCTATTCGATTCCTGCGATCCATCTTGTTACCAATCACTAATCCGGTGGTATGGTGTAAAATTCGCCAGATTTGTTTATTAAATGAGGCTGACCGTCGATCAATAATTCCTTGATGCTGTCGCCAAACTAGCCAGCCGTCTTTAGGTGTAGCGAGTTGCTCAAGTCCTAAGTTTTGCTGCCAATTTAATTTGTCTGAACTCCCTTTAGCATGCAATATTTCCATTTTTTGTGGTAAATCAGAGAGGGATCGATAATCCTCCAATACCGCTTCTAAGCGTTCTTGGATCACTGATGGTGCCATCGCCATCAAATTTTCATACGCTTCATCCGTAGCTAATTTTTCGGAACGGGCAATTTGACTAGTGAGGAGAATAATTAGGTAACTCACCCGAATCGTCATGAGCTCTCTGAATAACTCCGGACGTGCTTTGATCAGTAAACCTAAGCATAACAAAACTTCCTGAGTTAAGATTTGGTCGCGCACATCATCGCGGCAATAATGATGAATTTTTGTCATTAACTCTTCATCCGTTAACGGCCTCGAAATGAGGGATTCATCAGTATAGGAGCGTCCAACTTGAATATTTTTTTGAGCTACTAGAATAGCACTTACCACTAACCCAAGGTCACTATCGACCTTTTCTAATAAACCTGAGGCATGACGTAACACTGACCAAAGTCGTAAACGCCCAGCTTCGCTGTATACCTCTTCTAAAGCGTCTATTAAACGGTAACAGCTGTCACTGTATGTAATAGTAGAGTGTAACCCTTGAAGTTTGACCAATACTGATAAAATTTCTATTTGTTCGAACAGATTATCAGAGGCAGCTAGCTTATCTGCTAATAATTGGGTATCGGTAATAAAGGATAATTCAAGCTCTTCACTTTGATTGAGTGGAAGATTAGAATTGCTTGAAATCAGTGTGGTTCTAAATGGCGCGACACTTATGGCTATTTCTTCAGGTAATTCATAGCCATTTAAATCATCAAACCGCTCAATTGCTGCAGTGGGCGTTAGCTGGGCCATCGTCCCCAATTTCACTGGAATTCCCTCAACATAACCCGAATCAATCGTTTTAATTAGTTCGAATAAAGACGTTCTGTCAGCATCTAGCATTTGATGAGTTAACATCACTGTTACCGTTGGTCTGCCTGTCTCAGTCCAATTTCGATGCAAATAGCTCAGTTCACTTTTGAAACGTCTAACCAAAAAGTCGATGTCATAGCTTAGGAAAAAGGCTTGTTGAATAAAAGAAGGAGTTAAACACACGAAACGAGATTTACCTAGAACGTAAACCCGGCTAGTAGTCAAACTCTTAGGGATCCTAAACGATCGGCCAGTTAAGCCTAAAGATTCATTTGCACCAACCTGAGCATACATAGTTGCGATATCTTCTGGCAGACACACTTTAACCGGTGAAATATCACTGATAGTTTCGGTCATCAACCCACTACCTGCTAATTCAGACTGTAACGCTTCATCTTCTGCCAAAAACACCAGTTGCACAACGGGTTGTTTAATAGGTTTAACATGACGACGTCCGATAGGATCTAAATCACCGGGTCGCAACAAACCATCTTCTAACATGGCACCTAATAAAAACAAACTCTGCGCCCAAACCAAGGGAATATTTTCATTTGGCAAGCGGTCTTGAGAGTGTGGGTTTTCCCGTTCTTTTTCTATTGACTCAACGGGGACATAATACAATTCGGGTAGCAGCAAATGTCCATCTTGTTCTACCATAACTGAGTCTAATCGATTTCGATAATGCTCGACCTGCTCTCTATCATCCCGAAAAATAGCATCCAGATACAAATACGCATAAAACAAAGGCCACTCAGATTCGATATCTTCAAACTGTTTAAGCTCTTGCTCTTCGTAGTGTAAACGCTCTTCATCTTCCAATACCGTTTGATGACCATCGCGTAAGAAACGTTTTAAGCCATAACGGCCTTCAAGCTTTGTGATAATTTTTTTGCGTACTTTATCACCGAGCTGATTATCTGGAGCGGCAAACGCAGGAAAACCGACAACACTTAACAGAGCTGCATCAATTTCTTTGGTAATAGACTCCCTAGGTAACATGGCACTTAGGGTTATATTTGCCTGCGCGATATTATCGGGCACCACATGAATCACCGAGCTTTGTGACCCCTTAGCGCCGTATAAATTAAATCCGGAAAGCGCTTCTAAAGCCGCTTTTGCCATACCTAAGGAACTTGCATTCAATTCTACATGACCACTATTGGATTTCGCACCGCGTTCCCAAATACCAAAATCTGGCGTGCGATAGGCCCGTTCGATATAGAATACTAAATTTTGTATGAAATCGACTTCTTCATCACTCCATATTAGCTCTAAACCAGACGCAATCATTTGTGTCATCATTAACAAAAAAACCGATGTTGCATCTATTTGCAGATGCCCCCACTCGTGATCAGCGACCACATTATCACCTGTGGCAGTATCGTATTTTGCGTGAAGTGAATCTTCTGGACTGCGGCTTTTTTTGAAAGCCTCGACTTTAGCCGATTGGCTCATCATTGAACGCAGTAAACCTCGCATCAATTTCACTGTGCGCTGTTGCAGCTCAAACCCCCGGCCACCGTCATCATCTAATTGACGATACGCCAGCGCAAGTCCCCAAACAGCTAAAATACTGTATACATTGTCTCGTACCCAGGCATCTTGATAATTGCCATGGTTAGTTATTGCAGTGCTAGCCGGCAATAACCCTGAAATTGGGTGTTGTTTATCAATTATGACAGCCTTAATTTGCTGATAATAGTTATCGAGGCTTGTTCTTAAATTAATGTCTTGCATAATCGTTCCTATCACTGTGGAAAACAGATGCTGAAAATTGTGCATCTGGGAAAAAGTAAATCACATTACGTTGTTAGTATGATCGATAGATTACCACCGTGATGTTGAAGAACTGGTTGATTCTTTGTTTCAGGTGTAAGCCTAATATCAACCAGTAACATGTCACCTTGTCGTAGATTTATGACTATGAACCAGCAAGGTTCGCGCCAAACATACTTTAGCCAAGGACTTTGTTAATTAAGTTTAATCTAATTACCCCAAAAAAACTTCAAAAAACCTATGTTTACTTTAGCTTTTTAACGCCAGTCATCAATTTAATGAAATGATTTACTTAAAACAAAGTTTTACACCTAAATAAACGACAAAAAGCAGTTAGGGGCTCGTTATAAGCACAAAAAGTGTGCAATTATTCGCCCCCCAGTGCTGATCGGTTTGACGCTAAATTAATAACAGTAATGGGTTAAGACATTAAGCGTTTATCCACTCGTACAGCGGTATTGCGAGGCACTATCTCCTTCCCCCTAGCAACAAGATGAACACGGGTGAAAGCCGCACCATATAACAATATTAGCGATGAGTAATATACCCACAGCAATATAATCACCACAGAGCCGGCGGCTCCGTATGCTGATGCGGTAGCGGTATATGCAAGATATGCGGCGATACCGTAACGGCCCAACGAAAACAGTACAGCTGTGACTAAGGCTCCCACCATCACGTCTTTCCAACTGAGTTTGACATCAGGCAACACTTTAAAAATAGTAGCAAATAGGAGTGCAATCATGGCCAAAGAAACAATGAACTCAGCACTGCCCAACAACATCTCAACGAACGGCAAAAACTCGGCAGTAAAATTAAGTACAGCCCGCAATGCAACACCAAGAAGTAGAGAAACAAGTAAAACAAAACCGATGGATAGCACCACCATTAACGAAAAAAGACGTTTCTTAGCAAGTAAAAATAAACCGTTTCGATCAGGACTAGCCGTAACTCCCCAAATTGAATTGAGAGAATATTGCATCTGACCAAATACCGTAGTTGCACCGAGCATCAAAGCCCCTACTCCAAGTAAGGTTGGTAAAATACCAGACGCTTCAATTCGAGATTGACTCACAGTACGTTCAACAACCTCAGCCGCTTCTTTCCCCATAATGTCTGCGAACTGAGCAACTATTTGTCCTTGGGCAGCGTCTTCACCTAGCACTAAACCAATAACCGTCACCGCTATGATAACGATAGGTGCTAATGAAAATAGCGTGTAAAAAGCCAATGCACCAGCATAGCTAAACGCATTTTCATCTAACCACAATTTAGCGGTATCTTGTAAAATATTTTTCCAGTAGCGCACAAAGTGCATCGCGATAATTCCCCAATAATGATGGCAAGCAGAAAAAGTTGTTAACGATTGCCAGTTAGGTCTCGAATAAAGGAAAGCAGAGTAAAACACATCCCAACGCTATGCAACAAGCATCCTGTAGCACGGTCTTTAGGCCGTGAATTTGATAACAATTAATGCGGGGCTAAAGCCACCGCCTACAGGCCGTGAACATTTAATTCAACATAAAGCTGTAGCACGGTCTTTAGGCCGTGAACATTTAATTCAACATAAATGCTGTAGCACGGTCTTTAGGCCGTGAATTTGATATCAATTAACGCGGGGCTAAAGCCACCGCCTACAACTCATCCTGCACGAATTACATGATGTTTTGAATTTGAATGTTTAGGAATTTAACTTTGAGGTTATTAGTAATGGGATAGAGCCAGAGAATGGTGCCCGGGGCCGGACTTGAACCGGCACGATCTTACGATCGAGGGATTTTAAATCCCTTGTGTCTACCAATTTCACCACCCGGGCATCGGATGAACTCACATAACCTGTGAGGGGTTTTAGCAGTACCTCATGTATTATGAGGAGGCTTTATGGAGGCGGAACCCGGAGTCGAACCGAGATCCACGGATTTGCAATCCGCTGCATAGCCATTCTGCCATTCCGCCAATTTGGAGCGGGAAACGAGACTCGAACTCGCGACCCCGACCTTGGCAAGGTCGTGCTCTACCAACTGAGCTATTCCCGCATTTAACTGCTTTTAAATATCTTTTCAGTTAATTACATTTGGCTCTCGCTAAATGATGGCGTGCATTTTACATTCAAAGAGATAACTGTCAACAACAAAAATGATGATTTTGTACTGTTTGCACGAAAAATGACTTAAACGCATCAATTTCGAGCAAACCGCGTTTATTTTGTACTAGATTGATTAGAACTGGTTAAACTTTTCCATGCAGCCACTGTGTAAGAAAGCATCGACCAAGTGGATAATATAGTTGAAAGATATAATAAGACGTATCCTAATTTAACCCAATAAATGGGGTATCCCATAAAATAGTCCATTTCTGATAACAAACCGATTAAAGCAAGCATTTGCGCCATGGTCTTTGCTTTACCAATAAACGACACTGCAACAATATCTCGTTTACCCTGTTGTCCCATCCATTCTCGCAATGCTGAAACGTATACTTCCCGAGACATCAATAAAATTGCAGGTATAGTAATCCACACAGTATTGTAACTATGGGTAATCATTATTAAGGCAGCGGCAACAATTAATTTATCTGCGACAGGATCGAGAAATGCTCCAAATGCTGAAGATTGTTTTAATTTACGCGCTAAATAACCATCAAACCAATCGGTTAACGCAGCAAACCAGAATATAAATGCTCCTGCTTGCCTGGCCCACTCCCAATCAAGAAAATACACCACCACAAAAACAGGGATGAGTAACACTCGTAACATGGTGATAATATTTGGAATTGTCCACATACTTCTTTCTAACCTTTACTTTGTTTTGCAACCTTTGAATTTAGGTCGTCTTGGAATTTGGCTCATTTTTGAAATTGTTTAAGAATGCAGATGCTCATAAATAATATCTGCAAGCTCTTCACTAATTCCAGGAACTCGGGATATTTCGTCTCGGCTAGCTTTTAAGACGCCGTGGATCCCCCCCATATACTTTAATAAACTCTGGCGTCGCTTCGCGCCCACTCCCGGTACTGACTCTAAAACCGAAGTGCGTTTGGCTTTTTGACGCTGTTGTCGGTGACCGGTAATAGCAAAACGATGGGATTCATCTCGAATATGTTGAATCAAATGTAATGCTGGGGAATCGGCTGACATAGGTATAGTATCATGATTCCCAGCAAGAATAAGAGTCTCTAGACCAGGTTTTCGACTGGTTCCTTTAGCTACGCCAATTAATAAGGGTTTTTTCGCAGCTTTCCAATTTTCAAAGTGCCCTTCTGCTTGCGCTAATTGCCCTTTACCACCATCGATAAACACAATATCAGGAATTTTTGATTCATCAGTGGGTTGTTTATATCGCCGACTTAGTGCCTGTGCCATAGCCGCATAATCATCACCTGGCGTAATTCCTTCGATATTGTAACGACGGTAATCGGTTTTAAATGGTCCGTCACGATTAAACACCACACATGAAGCAACGGTTTGCTGACCAGACGTATGACTGATATCGAAACACTCCATTCGCTGAATTGGCTGTTCCAACTCCAGTACTTTTTCCAATTCTAAATATCGGGCAAATACCGATTTTTGTTGGTTTTGTTTGGCTTCTAATGCATTTTCAGCGTTGGTCATAGCCAATTGTAAATAGCGTTTTTTTTCGTCCCTTGCGCCTTTGTAGAACTTGACTTTATAGCCGGCTTCGGCGCTTAACAGTTCAGTAATCGCGTCTTCATCTTCTAACCCCATGGGCATAACGATTTGTTTCGGTATGGTTTTATTACCGGCTAAATAAAACTGTAGAACAAAGGACTGTAAAATTTCCATTTCAGTAGTTTGGCTAGGCACTTTGGGAAAGAAACTCTTACTACCTAATAATTTATTATCGCGAATAAACAAGCCCTGAATGCTAGCGATGCCATTTCGATAAACAAATCCAAGCACATCCATTTCTTGTTCATTGCCACTCACCCACTGCTGCTCTTGTACTTTATTCAAAGCACTAATTTGATCGCGATATCGTCCAGCAGACTCAAAACGTAGTTCACTGCTGGCCAGTTCCATCCTATTCACCAAACTTTCAATTACTTGTTGGTTTTTGCCTTTTAAAAATAAGGTAGCAAGTTTAATCTGTTCATTATATTCCTCATCAGACACTAAACCTTCTACACAAGGTCCTGCACACCGCTTTAGTTGATATTGCAAGCACGGACGGCTTCTGGCCCGGTAATAACTGTCTTCACACTGACGAATGGGAAAGAGTTTTTGCATGGTTCTAAGACTTTCTCGCACTGCCCATGCACTGGGATAGGGACCGAAATACGTTCCCTTAGCTTTCTTTGCCCCACGATGAAGGGCTAATCGTGGGTGTTTATGCTCAGAGAGGAAAATAAAAGGGTAAGATTTGTCATCACGTAAAACTACGTTATATCGAGGTTTGTATTTTTTGATGAAATTATTTTCAAGAATAAATGCTTCTGTTTCGCTATGCACAACAGTCACATCCATATCCGCTATTTGCCGAACTAACGACTGAGTTTTTATACTATCGACGTTAGTTCTAAAATAACTCGAAACTCGTTTTTTAAGATTTTTAGCTTTGCCTACGTAAATAACGTCGTTGTTATCGTTATACATCCGGTAAACACCGGGTTTCGAAGTGAGGTTTTTTAAAAAGCCTTTGTGATCAAAAGGGACTGCTTTGTCTGTCATACCAATTTTTACAGTTGATTCGTATCAATTAAATTATGACGAAGGGCCAAATGGGTTAATTCCACATCAGAGCCAACGTTTAATTTTTCGAACATACGATATCGATAGGTGTTAACCGTTTTGGCGCTGATATTAAGCTTATTGGCAATATCCGGTACGCGACTTCCTTTGGTTAACATAATGGTGATCTCTAACTCCCTGCGAGATAACTGATCAAACGGATTTTCGTCATTTAAATTTAATTGCCCTATGGCGATTTGTTGAGCTATTTCGGGGGCAATATAGTGTTGACCTGAAGATACTTTACGGATAGCAATAACCATTTCTTGAGGATCAGTGCCCTTAGTTATATAACCATAGGCGCCTAATTGCATCACCCTTGCTGGAATAGGATTTTCAGTGTGGACGGATACCACTATTACTTTTGAATCTTGGGCATAATGTATAATTTGCTTGGTTGCTTCTAAACCACCAATACCAGGCATGTTCATGTCCATAAGCACAATATCTGGAGGCGAATTTCGACAGAATTTAATCGCTTCTTCACCGTTTTTAACTTCCCCAACGACCTTAAAGTCAGCTACATCTTCAAGAATTCGTCGGATACCCGTTCTTACCAGTTCGTGATCATCGACTAAAAGCAGTTTTATCAAGGTTTACCCCAAAATCAATCAACAACAATATATTCATTAGACTTCGTTACAAAAAGAGTGCGAAACAAATGCTTAATTAAGCAGTTAGACGGTAACGAAATTCTGACTAAATCCTAAAATCCTTTTGAGGAAACATGTGAATAGTAATTATAGCGGGATTAAAAATATCCTGTATAGGGTTAATTTGATACTTAACTAGGAATATCTAAACAAAAAGTTATTAAAATCAACCTAACCCACCTGTAGGTCGGGCTTTAGCCCGAATAAACTCTACATAGTTTGCCTAACCTCACCTGTCGGTCGGGCTTTAGCCTGAATAAGCTCTACATAGATTGCCTAACCTCACCTGTAGGTCGGGCTTTAGCCCGAATAAACTCTACATAGATTGCCTAACCCACCTGTAGGTCGGGCTTTAGCCCGAATAAGCACTGAATAGATTGCCTAACCCACCTGTAGGTGGGGCTTTAGCCCGAATAAGCACTACATAGACAAAAGCGTCGAACCGCGGGGCTTCTCACCCTCGCTTCTTTTTCTTCGAGATTGAAAAGCAAAAACCCGCAACAGGTGCGGGTTTTTTAATATGGCGGATAGCGAGGGATTATTCCGGGCATCCTGCCCTACACCCCTTCGGGGCCGCACTACGTGCGTTCAAATTTGTTCCCGACAAATTTGTCGAACCGCGGGGCTTCTCACCCTCGCTTCCTTTTCTTCGAGCTTGAAAAGCAAAAACCCGCAACAGGTGCGGGTTTTTTAATGTGGCGGATAGCGAGGGATTCGAACCCCCGGTACGTTTGACCGTACGTCTGATTTCAAGTCAGGTGCATTAAACCAGGCTCTGCCAGCTATCCGAATTGTGTACTTCAATAATCTGCTAAAGCATGTCACTATTCAGTTAAATGTTTCAGCGCTTTCGAAGTGGGGCGAATATTAATGACCTTTTTGCTGCTTGTAAAGGGTATTACGCAATTTTTTGTTCAAGTGCTCTTTCTTTGTCCGATTTGTTCGCTATTTCAACGAAATATCGTTTGTTACAAAGAGTTAATACGATAACACTTGAAAAAGTGAACCAAACACCATACAAATACACTAATTAAACAATACTAATGCATTTTGCATAGTCACTCACTTTTATATGCCTATTGGAGGTTTTTTTATGGATCAAGATCGTTATGCTCATATAGACAGGGTCGGTTCACGCCCGTCAGTATTGGAGACCAATAAGGTTCTTCGCAATACTTACATGCTGCTAGCAATGACATTGGCATTTAGTGCTGTATGCGCTGGCGCAGCAATGGCGATGGGCCTTGGCCAAGGCGCAGCAATGATGATGAGTCTGGCTGCATTGGTTATGATATTTTTCTTAAATAAAGTTGAAAACAGTTCGAAAGGAATTCTATTTGTTTTTGCTTTTACTGGTTTGCTAGGCGGCTCCTTAGGGCCCATGCTAAATTACTACTTAGCTTTCCCGGGTGGCTCAGCACTCATTATGCAATCATTAGGTACCACTGCGTTGGTGTTTTTTGGTTTATCGGCTTATGTATTGACCACTAAAAAAGACTTTTCTTTTATGGGCGGTTTCTTAATGGTCGGCCTAATTGTTGCTGTTGTAGCCAGTCTTGCTAATTTGTTCTTAGGCATTCCAGTGCTAAGTTTAGCAATTAGCGCAGCAATCGTGTTTATTATGTCAGGTTTGATCTTGTTCGATACAAGTCGAATTGTGAACGGTGGCGAAACCAATTATATCCGTGCAACTGTTTCTATGTATTTAAACATTTATAACTTGTTCACCTCTATTTTACACTTACTTGGTGCATTTGGCGGCGACGATTAATATTTTTTGATATGCTAAAACACCTCAGCTTTGCTGGGGTGTTTTTTTATGTGGCGAGAAAAGCCACCACAACCACGGAGCAGTTTTTTGGCTAGTTTCAGCATCATAGTTACCTCTTCCCCACTTGAATCTCAAGGCTGTTACAGCGCCTACCGTTTTGTTCAAGCGGCGCTAGAAAACGGCCACAGTATAACCGGCGTTTTCTTTTATCAGTCAGGCGTGGAAGTAGCTAATGCATTTCAAACTATGTTGTCTGATGAATTAGCGCTTTATCCTAAATGGTGTAAATTAGCGGATAAATATACAATCCCGTTACAGGTATGTGTTACAGCAGCTAATCGACGTGGCATTTTAAGCCAGCAAGATGCAATACAAAATGACACACCTAACCAGTATAACCTTAATCCTCCATTTCAATCTGTGGGTATTGGAGAACTTGTTAGCATGCTTAATGAAAGTGACAGGAGTATCCAATTTTGAAGTCTCTGGCAATCATTAATCAATCTACGCCAATGGCCAATCATGCCGGTCAAGAGTCGGTGGACTTAGTTCTTGCTTCTGCTAGTTTTGGCCAAAATGTCAGTGTATTTTTTGTCGATGACGGGGTATTTCAGTTGCTCAACTCACAAAATCCAGGTGAAGTGGAACACAAACATTTTGCTAAAAGTTTCGGGGCCTTTGAATTCTACGACGTAGAGAATATATTTGTTTGCAAAGAAAGTTTACACACACGGGGGCTTAAAAAAGCTCAGTTAAATGTAAGTTGCCAGCTTTTAACCCCATCAGAGTTAAATGCTCAACTTCTAAAATCTGATAATACAATTACACTATCATGATCCTACATAAATTTTCAGCCAGCCCATTTTCGCAATCGAATCTAATAAGCGTGTTAGCCCGTGTTGAACCCCATGACGGCATATTATTAGTAGAAGATGCGGTCTATGGGTTAACTTCTAAGCTTATATTGGAGCCCATTTTACAACGTTCCTCAAAAGTTTATGCCCTGAACTCAGACTGCATTGCTAGAGGTGTAGAGTGTGCTGAAAAAATAATTACTCAAATCGATTATAGTGGTTTTGTTGCCCTAACGCTTGAGTACGATAACGTCATATCTTGGTAAAAGAATATAAATGGAACATTACATCGAATTTAATAGTAAAAAAATAGCCACCGATAAAATGGGATACTTATTATCTGTAGATGATTGGGAGCCAGAACTAGCTGAAATTATTGCTGCAGGTGAAAATATTGAGTTGGACGAAAATCGTTGGCAAGTGGTTAACTTTGTAAGGAACTTTTATTTAGAGTTTAACACCAGCCCTGCTATTCGTGCACTAGTGAAAGCCATGGCCAACGAATACGGCCCTGAAAAAGGCAATAGCCGCTATTTACAGCGTTTGTTTCCCAAAGGTCCAGCGAAGCAAGCTACCAAGATTGCAGGATTACCTAAACCAGCCAAATGTTTGTAGTTATTCAAACAGATTGCGTGGCTTAAAATAAAAAATGCAGCATAAACCATGCTGCATTTTTGTTTTAATAATGGCGATTAACTTAGTTGACTGAAATCACGTCTAAACCATTCATATAAGGTACCAATACCTTAGGGATGGTGACAGACCCATCTTGCTGCTGATAATTCTCAAGAATAGCCACTAGTGTTCGACCTACCGCCAAACCCGAACCATTCAGGGTATGCAATAATTCTGGTTTATTGGTTTCAGGGTTACGATACCTGGCTTGCATTCTGCGCGCCTGGAAGTCCAACATATTGGAACAAGAAGAAATTTCACGATAGGTATTCTGTGCCGGCAACCAAACTTCCAAATCATAAGTTTTACAGGAGCCAAAACCCATATCGCCAGTACACAACAACATTTTACGATAAGGTAGTTCAAGTAACTGCAGCACTTTTTCTGCGTGCCCCGTTAACTCTTCCAATGCATCAAAAGAATCTTCTGCTTTAACCAACTGAACCATTTCGACTTTATCGAACTGATGATTACGAATAAGTCCTTTGGTATCTCTACCATAAGAACCGGCTTCGCTGCGGAAGCAAGGCGTATGAGCGGTCAATTTAATCGGTAAATCTGCAGCGCTATATATTTCATCACGTGCGGTATTCGTTAAAGGAACCTCTGCAGTAGGAATTAACGATAACCCCTGGCCTTCTTCGGTTGCAGGCATAGTGTGGAACGCATCTTCCTTAAATTTTGGAAACTGGCCTGTACCAAACATGCTGGCTTCGTTAACCAAATAAGGAACGTACATTTCAGTGTAACCGTGCTCAGTGGTATGTAAATCTAACATAAACTGTGTAAGGGCACGGTTTAGACGAGCAATTTGCCCACGCATAACAACAAAACGAGAACCTGAAAGTTTAACTCCGGTTTCAAAGTCTAAGCCTTTTGCCAGTTTTTCTGCCACATCTACGTGATCATTTACCTCAAAGTCAAATTCCCGAGGCGTTCCCCAGCGACTCACTTCAACATTTTGGTCTTCATTCACGCCAACAGGAACCGAATCGTCAGGCAGGTTTGGGATCCCCTGAGACCAAGCAGCGATCTCGTCTAACAATTCTGCTAATTCAGATTTTGCCGCATCTAAGTCATCCCCTAATTTGCCAACCTCAGCGAGCAAAGGCGCAATATCTTCGCCAGATGCTTTTGCTTTACCAATAGACTTAGAACGTACATTACGTTCGTTTTGCAATTCCTGGGTATGCATTTGTAACGATTTACGGCGTTCTTCCAATGCATTAAATGCGTCTACATCAAGGGTGAAACCACGACGTTTTAATTTTTCCGCTGTTTCATTTATGTCATTACGTAAGTATTTTGGATCTAACATCTGTTAATTATTAACCTTTAACCAATTGCGTTCCTAACCATGCTGCCAATAAGCAACAGGTTATATTTAAAACGATATTTAGGATCCCTTTCAACCAAAGCCCTTGTTGCATCAGCAACAAAGTATCCACAGAGAACGTTGAGAAGGTAGTAAATGCACCGAGTAAACCGATACCAATTGCAGTTCGCCAAACAACTATTTCTATTAGCCCCTGTTCAATTAAAGCGTATACCAGGCCAAGTAAAAACGAACCAACTACATTGACCAGCAGTGTACCAAAAGGAAAGCCTTTACCAAACCATTGCAACATCATTTGTGAAAGAAAAAAGCGCATACACGCACCAACTGCCCCACCTGCAGCGATGTAACCATAAATAGCCATACTGTGCGTCATTTATTGCCCTTTTTACTGTTTATCATCTAAATCTTTGAGAAAGCGTAATTTAGCCTTAATTTTTGTCTCAAGTCCACGTTCAACGGGTTGATAATATTCAGTATCCAGCATTTCTTCTGGCAGATAGCTTTCACCCGCCGCATAAGCATGGGGTTCATTATGAGCATATCGATAATCTTTGCCATAGCCCAGATCAGCCATTATTTTAGTGGGCGCATTGCGTAGATGGGCTGGAACGGGATAGTCTGGTTTATCTTTAACGTCCGCCATCGCCGCTTTAAAAGCAGTGTACACAGCATTACTCTTTGCTGCGCATGCACAATAAATGGTGGCCTGAGCGATGGCTCTTTCACCTTCAGCAGCGCCTACCCTGTGGTAGATATCCCAAGCATTTAAACACACCTGCATGGCCCTAGGATCGGCATTACCAATATCTTCGGTGGAAATGGCTAAAAGACGTCTTGCAACAGCGAGTGCATCTCCACCGGCGGTTAATATTCTAGCATACCAATATAAAGCACCATCGGCAGATGATCCACGAACGGATTTGTGAAACGCTGACAACATGTCATAAAATAAATCCCCCCCCTTATCAAACTGAGAAACTTTCTCTCCCACTGCCAGGGCAACAGTGTCAATAGTCACTATACCATTTTCGGCAAAATCAACACTGAGTTCTAAATAATTAAGTAGTCGACGGGCATCACCACCGGCTAGTTCAATTAGTCGCTTCTGAGCAACTGTATCTATTTGAATAGATTGATTGCCTAACCCATTCACTTTGTCTTGCAATGCCTGCTCAATGACTTGCTGTAAGTCATCAGTACTCAGAGCTTGAAGAACGTACACTCTGGCCCGAGATAACAACGCGTTATTTAGTTCAAAGGAGGGATTTTCCGTGGTTGCGCCAATAAAAGTCACAGTGCCGTCTTCGATAAAAGGTAAAAAAGCGTCCTGCTGGGCCTTGTTGAACCGATGAACTTCATCCACAAACAATATAGTTCGTTTACTTTTTACCATGGCGTGTTGTTTGGCGACTTCGATGGCACTTCGAATGTCTTTCACACCAGAGGTTACTGCGGAAATTCGTTCGATGTGGGCATCACAATGACTGGCAATAATCTCTGCTAGTGTGGTTTTACCTGTCCCTGGCGGTCCCCACAAAATCATTGAATGGCAATTACCATTTTCTAGCGATTTTCGTAACGGCTTATTCGGCCCAATAATATGTTGTTGACCCACATATTGAGCTACGGTTTTAGGGCGCATTCTTGCTGCTAAGGGTTCAAATGATGGCGTGTCGTTAAAGTCCAATTCCATTTTTATCGTTGATCGTCCAAATCAAAGCCATCTGGGATGGTAAAAATAAATTGCTCTTCACTAATTTTAATATTTTGTTTTACATCAGAAAATGTCAATTTGCTGGTTTGCTGCTGACGATCGATAAAGCTTAATTGACTCAATTGATTATTTTCAAACTTTAGTTTTAGTTCACTAATTTGCGACTCAGGAGAGATTGCAATAATGCTGTACACATCATCAGAATAGGTAATCGTAAATTCTGACCACTGCTCGTTACTTGGATTAGTCAATAATACAATAGGGTTGTTAGATACTGAATCGGCCTGATTAATCGCGGTAACTTGCTCAACAAAAGGATCGGAATACCAGAGTGTTGTACCATCTGCCACCATTAAGTTTTCATCTGGGGAATTCACTTGCCAAATCATTAGGTTGGGTTGTTTTAATGTCATTTGACCTGAGGACTCTTGAACCAACTCTCCTTGACCGTCTGTGACCTGTTGTTCGAATCCCGCAGTAAAGGTTTTTAACGATAACAATTTTTGTTTTAGACGTTCACTGGCTTCAAGACTATTTTCTTGATTGGCCAGAGCTTGACCGGTAATAACTAACATCAGCATCAAAAATCCAATGAACAGATGTGGTATTTTGATTAATTTACTTCTCATTTTACTTAATCCTTCGGTGGCGGTGGTGCTAAGACTTCACGAGTACCATTATGACCCGCTGCACTTACGACGCCACTTTGTTCCATTTGTTCAACTAATCGTGCTGCGCGATTGTAACCAATTCTGAATTTACGTTGCACACTCGATACGGATGCGCGTCGAGATTCAGTAATAAATGCCACAGCCTCATCGTAGAACGCATCGAACTCTTGATCTGAACCTTCAGGCTGTTCTCCGGGCAGTAATACTTCAGCACTGCTTTCACCGTTAAGAATTTCATCAATATAATTGGGTTCGCCGCGTTTTTTCCAATCTGCTACAACTGCGTGCACTTCATGGTCATCCACAAACGCACCATGGACTCGCGTAGGTACGCCAGTGCCGGGGGGCAAATACAACATGTCACCCATACCTAACAGTGACTCCGCACCTTGTTGGTCTAAAATAGTACGAGAGTCAATTTTCGAGGAAACTTGGAAGGCAATCCTGGTGGGAATATTGGCTTTAATTAACCCTGTAATCACATCCACAGAAGGACGCTGAGTAGCAAGCACTAAATGGATCCCCGCTGCACGTGCTTTTTGTGCGATACGAGCAATCAATTCTTCCACTTTTTTACCAACAATCATCATCATGTCAGCAAATTCATCTACTACGACCACTATGGCGGGTAGTTTTTCAAGATCTGGCGCTATGGTTTCCATGCTTTCTTCAAAGCGCCAAAGGGGATCTTTTATGGGATTGCCGTCTTCAATGGCTTGTTTAACCTTCGCATTATAACCTTTAAGGTTTCGCACCCCCAACGCTGACATCAGTCGATAACGGCGTTCCATCTCTCCAACACACCAACGCAGGGCATTGGCCGCCTCTTTCATATCGGTAACAACTTCTGATAATAAATGCGGTATACCTTCATAAACCGAAAGTTCCAGCATTTTCGGGTCAATCATGATCATGCGCACATCTTCTGGGGAAGACTTGTATAACAGACTAAGGATCATCACATTAACCCCCACCGATTTACCTGAACCTGTTGTACCTGCGACTAACAAATGGGGCATTTTTGCTAAATCAACTATGACAGGTTTACCAGATATATCAGCGCCTAACACCATAGTCAAAGGGGACTCGTTGCCCTGAAATGCTTGGCACGAAATCACTTCACTTAACCGTACCATTTCTCTATTTTTATTAGGTAACTCAAGTCCAATTACCGATTTACCCGGGATAACCTCCACCACACGCACAGACATTGCCGACATAGCACGGGCTAAATCCTTTGACAAAGCAGTGATGCGGCTAACTTTAACACCAGGCGCGAGATCTAGCTCGAAGCGAGTAATTACCGGACCTGGAAAGACGCCCACAACTTTAGCTTCAATATTAAAATCGAGTAATTTCTCTTCGACTAAACGCGAAACCATATCCAACTCTTCTTGAGTAATCGGATTTTTAACTTTATCTGCCCGTTCCAATAAATCGAAAGATGGTAGTGGGCCTAGTGATTCGTCCCCCTCCCCTGCTGTTGCAGAATGTGTATTTCCATTTAAGTTGGCGGAATGTGAGCTCTGTGCAGGTTTAGGTTTGACTTTGCTTGGATGATCATTAGTCGCTTGTTGAGTGCCGCCCTCTTGCTCATCTCTTTGCTTATCTTTTTTACCTGTTATTTTCTTCTTAAGCTCGGACACAGACAAAATACTAGGCTTAGGCTCTGGTTCTGGTTCTGGTGAAGACTGTTCAAAAATTTCATCAGGAATGCTTATGGATGGTTCTACTGGCGTCGCGCGCTCAGCGGCTTTGAAGGTGGTAATTTCCACCTCGTTTTCTTTATCATCTTTATTGGAAGGCTTAAAAGACAATCTTGCTATCGGGCTCTGTTCGATAAGCTTAGGCGCGCGATACAAAAATATTCCAGATTTAATGCTCAGTTCACCTAATTTATCAACCACCGTAATAAGAGAAATCCCCGTTACAAGGGTTAAACCGGTTAATAAAAAACATAATAATAATAAAGTCGTGCCGACTAGACTGAAATAAGGGATCAACGAACTGCTTATGACATCACCAACCATTCCGCCTGCGGAAAAGTGGAAAATATCATCAAAGTTAATGCTCAAAATACCTGAGATACCCACTAAAAATAATATTGAACCTATAATACGTAGGCCAATGGTGAAATAGTCAATTTGCTCTATTCGTTTAACTTGCTGAAATAAAAACCACCCTGTGAAAGCAATTATAAACGGTAATATATAAGCAAAGCGCCCGAAACTGAAAAACAGCACATCAGCAAACCAGGCACCAATTGGCCCTACCCAATTATGGATATTTCCTTGAAAACCCGCTTGCGACCAACTCGGGTCTGCACTATTAAAAGATGCTAAAGCAAGCAGAATAAAAAATGCGAACGAACATGATAAAATCATGCCCACTTCCATTATTCGTTGTATTCCGGTCAGACGCGCCATAAAACTTTAATTCAATTCTAGGTATTATTTTTATACCCATACCTTACCAGTGACAGTCTCAAAATCCTAGCTAATGCATTACCAATCGGCGTGATTTACTTCAGATTGATTTTAATTTGAGCAGTATGCTTCACTTCTTCCATTACTACGTAAGTGCGAGACTCACTTACCCCTGGCAATCGCAGTAAAGTATCACCAAGTAACTTACGATAACTCGACATGTCTGCCACCCTAGCTTTAAGCAGAAAATCAAAATTGCCAGAAACCAAATGACATTCTTGAATATCATCATGTTTTTTCACTGCCGCAGAAAATTCTTCAAAAATATCTACACTGGTTTTTGTTAACGTTATCTCTACAAACACTAACATCGCAGCACCTAATTTTTGTGGATCCACTTGCGCATAGTATCCTGTGATATATCCTTGTTGTTCTAGGCGTTTTACGCGCTCTAGGCATGGGCTAGCACTAAGACCGACAGATTTAGCCAGATCAACATTCGAGAGTTTGCCATTTTTCTGCAATGCAATCAGAATGTTACGATCAATTCTATCGAGGTGTTTAGGGGTCTTAACTAACATTATATTAATCCGTGAAATGAGCTTTTTGCCATATAATACACTGCAAATTGATTAATTACAGGACAAAACTTCTTTTAATGTCGCATATACTGCGCACTAATTCTTACAATAAAAAAGGTTGGGTTAAAAATGCTAATTGGAGTTCCTAAAGAAATTAAAAATCATGAGTACCGTGTTGGTCTAACACCTGCTGCGACTAAAGAATTTGTCACACATGGGCACGAAGTACTGATAGAAAACAATGCCGGTGCTTCAATAGGATTTGATAATGAGCAGTACGTTGCGGCTGGCGGTGTGATTATTGATACCGCAGAAGAAATCTTTGCACGAGCTGAGATGATTGTGAAGGTTAAAGAGCCACAACCAAACGAATGTAAGATGCTTCGTGAAGGACAAACCCTGTACACTTATCTGCACCTTGCCCCAGATCCAGTGCAAACAGAGTTATTAGTTGCTTCTGGCGCAACCTGTATCGCGTATGAAACAGTGACAGATAATAGAAACGGATTGCCTTTGTTAGCGCCCATGAGTGAAGTAGCTGGACGAATGGCTGTGCAAGCCGGTGCCCATTATCTTGAAAAAGCACAAGGCGGCAGCGGTACACTACTTGGTGGCGTACCCGGTGTAGCGCCTGGCAAAGTCTTAGTTATTGGTGGCGGTGTAGTTGGTACCAATGCTGCGAAAATGGCCATTGGTCTGGGTGCAGATGTTACTATTCTAGATCGGTCATTACCCCGTCTACGTGAATTAGATGATATCTTTGCCAACCAAGTAAAAACCGTTTATTCAACCATTGATGCTATCGATTACTATTCGTCAAAAGCAGATTTAGTGGTTGGAGCTGTTTTAATTCCTGGAGCAGCAGCTCCGAAGCTTTTAAGCAAAGAACACATCACCAATATGAAAGAAGGTTCTGTCGTGGTTGACGTAGCAATTGATCAAGGTGGTTGTTTTGCCACGTCAAAAGCCACCACTCACCAAGATCCTGTTTATGTCGTTGATGGCGTTGTACATTATTGCGTTGCAAACATGCCAGGCGGTGTCGCTAGAACTTCGACTATGGCATTAAACAATGCAACCTTGCCCTTCGGTTTAGCCTTGGCAAATAAAGGGCCTAAGCAAGCGATGTTAGACGATGTTCACTTGTTAAATGGTTTAAACGTGCACAAAGGTAAAGTCACCTACAAAGCAGTTGTTGATGCATTAGGTGAAGAATTAAACCTAGAATATATGGATGCAAGTGCGGCATTAGAGATGTAATGCATTGCTAAAACATGTATAGGTTCTAAAGATTCAAAAAGCTGCATTTTTAATGCAGCTTTTTTGTTTCCATATACATTCAATTAAGCGATGGATAAGTTTATATCAAGCAGCGCCCTAAGTGGATCTATTGCTTGGGTAATTGGCCGACCAATTACCATGTAATTTACACCAGCTAAAATAGCCTCTGGAGGTGTCATAACTCGTTGCTGATCAGCTTTGTCGGTTCCCATCGGTCGAATACCCGGGGTAACTAACAGAAAGTCGTTATCTAATGAATTTCTCAAAATCGGCGCTTCTTGTGCAGAGCACACAACCCCATCTAATCCACACTCTTTGGTTAACTTTGCAAGACGTAAAACTTGTTGTTCTGGAGAATCTTGTATACCAATAGCACTAAGTTGGGTTTGCTCCATACTTGTCAGCACAGTTACCGCAATGAGTTTAGGTTGGTCATCACCAAGGGAAGCTAATTGAGTTTTGGCATTCTCCATCATTTTCGGACCACCAGAAGCGTGTACATTCAACATCCATACTCCCAAATCCGCTGCCGCTAAACAGGCTTTACCCACTGTGTTAGGAATATCATGGAATTTTAGATCCAAAAATACATCAAACCCTCTTTTCACCAACTCCTTAACAAATTCAGGTCCAAAATAAGTAAACATTTCTTTGCCAACTTTAAGTTTACATAAATCACTATCAAGTTGACTCACTAAATTTAACGCTTTGGCTCGATTATCAAAATCTAAAGCAACGATGACTCTTGTATCACTCATAAATCGACTATTCTCCGTCTAATCCTTTTATTGGTTTGACCACGCCCCATTTTTTACATGATGGACACAACCAATGTATTTGACGTCCCGAAAATCCGCAACTCAAACAACGATACTTTGGCCGCATGTTAATCTGTTCTTCTACTAATCCCTTAACCATGGTTAGGCTTTCGCGGGTTTTATCATCTACCTCGTCTTCAATGAAAAAGCCCATTAAGGTTTTGAAGCCTTTCATGGTAGGTGTTTTTTTCAACTGATCGAACAATACCGTTTCGGCTGTTTCAGTATTTTCCTTTTTAGCTAACAATTTGACTTTTGCAAGATAGGATGTCGCACACTGCTGCCAATATAAATCTAAAACCGCTTCTAACTGATCGTCATCATTTAGTTTAGCTGCACACTCTTCTAATTTAGGCACAGCCTCACTAAACCAACTGATATCACGAACAGGAATTTCTTTCAAATAATCAAAACCTTTTTGGTAATCCGCTTGTTGTATCGCCAGATCACCCAAAATTAACCAAGGTCGTACTCCATGCTCGTAGGCTGATATCGCTTTTTGCAGAGAATTTTCGGCTTCAGCATATTGTTCTGCTTTAATCATTTTTAAAGCTTGCTCACAATAAAAATGAGAAATACGAACGCACAACTCGTCAGTGTCACCATGGCAATCCATCATGCGCTCGCCTAGCTCTATGGCTCTATCCCATTCTTTAGTGGTTTGATAGATACTAAATAATTGTTGCTGAGCGTCTAAAAAATGTTTGTCACTGTCTAAAAGTTCTAAAAACGCATTTTCTGCACGCTCTAAAAAACCGGCCATCATGTAATCTTTGCCCAGTTCGCGAAGAGCTTGCCTATTTTGAGATTCGGAAAGTTCTTGTTTACTGACCAAATTTTGATGGACACGAATAGCTCGATCGAGCTCACCTCGATGTCTAAAGAAATTGCCCATGGCGATATGGGTTTCGACGGTATCACTGTCTAGGCTCATCATTTTCATTAAGGTATCAACGGCTTTATCCGGTTGATCTGATAATAAAAAATTTAACCCTTTAAAATAATGACGGGAAAGAATGCTGGACTGTTTTCGTTGTGCTTGTCGAACGCTATTGCGCCCCATAACATAACCATAACCGGCAGCAACAGGTAAGAGTAAAAAAAGTAATTCAAGCATCCAGATTAACTACTTGCAATGTCGGTTGTACGATTACGTTTTTGTAACCTGTTGATACGCCATTTTAATTTAAGCCAGATCAGGGTGAAAACCAACGAACTGAAAATAACGCCAGCAGCGAAAAAAGCCATTAATAAAATTGAAAGGCGCATTTCCATAGAGCTCATTAGATAATCAAACATGACTGCTTGATCATTTTTAGCACCTAAGAGTGATGCTACTAGCATGATAATAATGAAAATGATAACGATCAGGAATATTTTCAATCTTAAACCTCAAATTGTTAGGGGAAGACGCTATTTAAGTCTAGCAAGGGTTATAGTACAAAACTATTCACCTATTTGTCACCCAAACAAAAACGGCACTCTAAAAAGAGTGCCGTTTTTTTAAATAAATAAGCTTAATGTGCCAGACCTTCGTTAACGCGTTCACGTAATTCTTTACCAGGCTTGAAATGAGGAACATATTTTCCCTCAAGTTCAACAGTTTGACCGGTTTTAGGATTACGACCTATGCGGGGAGCACGAAAATGCAACGAAAAACTACCAAAGCCTCGAATCTCTATGCGTTCACCCTTTTGCAGAGTTTGCGCCATTTGCTCTAGCATTTCTTTAATTGCAGACTCAACATCCTTAGCAGGAACGTGACGAGCTTTATCGGCAAGTCTTTCAATAAGTTCAGATTTAGTCATTGGAAATCTCCGTTACTCAAAAAATACTATACCGATGAGACTGACAAACAGGCACTTTAGTTCAAGTGCCTGAGTATGAGCTTTATTCTTCGCCTTTAGCAGCTTTGAATGCTTCTGCCATCGCGTTAGCAAATCCAGCATCATCTGGCTGTTGATTTACTTTCTCGATAGCTTCTTTTTCGTCTGCTTGGTCTTTCGCTTTAACTGACAAGTTAACAACGCGGTTTTTACGATCTACGCCCATAAATTTGGCTTCAAGATCATCACCAACGTTAACAACTTCAGAAGCATCTTCTAAACGTTCTACAGTCAAATCACCAACACGAACGTAGCCATCTACTTCTTCTGCCAAGTTAACCGTAACACCTTTAGCGTCTACAGCGGTAACCTTACCAGTAACGATAGCACCTTTCTTGTTATCTGTCAGATACTTATTGAACGGATCTTCTTCAATTTGTTTAACACCTAGTGAAATACGCTCACGCTCTGGGTCAACTTGTAGTACCACAGCTGAGATTTCATCACCTTTCTTGTATTCACGAACAGCGTCTTCGCCAGTCTTGTTCCAAGAAATGTCAGACAAGTGAACTAGACCATCGATGCCACCGTCAAGACCGATGAAGATACCGAAGTCAGTGATAGATTTGATCTTACCGCTAACTTTGTCGTTCTTCTCGTGAGACTTCGCAAATTCTTCCCAAGGGTTAGCTTTACATTGCTTAAGACCAAGAGAAATACGACGACGCTCTTCATCAATTTCAAGAACCATTACTTCAACAACATCACCTAGGTTAACAACCTTAGATGGGTGGATGTTCTTGTTAGTCCAATCCATTTCAGAAACGTGAACCAATCCTTCAACACCGTCTTCGATTTCAACGAAACAACCGTAGTCAGTAAGGTTAGTAACCGCACCAGATAGTTTAGAGCCTTCAGGGTAACGGTTTGCAATTTCTTGCCAAGGATCGCTGCCCATTTGCTTCATACCAAGAGAAACACGTGATTTCTCTTTGTCGAACTTCAATACTTTAACGTTAATTTCGTCACCAACGTTAACGATTTCACTTGGGTGCTTAACGCGTTTCCAAGCCATATCTGTAATGTGAAGTAGACCGTCTACTCCGCCTAGGTCAACGAATGCACCGTAGTCAGTAAGGTTCTTAACGATACCTTTAACTTCATGGCCTTCTTCAAGGTTAGCAAGTATTTGATCGCGCTCTGCACTGCTTTCAGCTTCGATAACAGCACGACGAGAAACAACAACGTTGTTACGTTTAGCGTCTAACTTGATAACTTTAAATTCTAATTCTTTACCTTCAAGGTGAGTTGTGTCGCGTACTGGGCGAACATCAACCAATGAACCAGGCAAGAATGCACGCACTGTATTCACTTCAACAGTAAAGCCACCTTTGACTTTGCCATTAATTACACCAATGATGGTTTCTTTTTCTTCGTAAGCTTTTTCCAGTTCAACCCAAGCTTCATGACGCTTAGCTTTTTCTCTGGAAAGGATAGTCTCACCAAAACCGTCTTCAACCGCGTCTAGAGCAACATCTACTTGGTCGCCAATAGCAACTTCAAGCACGCCTTCAGCGTTTTTGAACTGCTCAACGGGAATTGCGCTTTCAGATTTAAGACCTGCATCAACAAGAACTATGTCTTTATCAATTGATACGATAGTACCTTTAACGATGGCACCAGGACGTGTTTCAAGTTCTTTTAAACTTTCTTCAAATAGATCAGCAAAATTTTCAGTCATAGATTACTTTAATAGTTACTTTTAAGTGTATCCACGAAAAATCCGATTAACGTGGGGTTGTTATTCAAAACCAGCTTCATCCTTTATCTGGCGGGTAGAGCAATCAAAGAGCACGTTGGACACTAAGTTTTGAACCAACGAATTCTTTAACCTTTTCAAGGACTTGCTCTACATTCATATGGGTAGAATCAAGTACTAATGCGTCATCAGCAGGTACTAAAGGAGCAACACTTCGGTTAGCGTCTCTATCGTCTCTGGCTTTGATATCGGTCAAAAGGCGCGCAATATTAACATCATGGCCTTTATCTTTCAACTGGTTATAGCGTCTCTGCGCCCGTTCTTCAGCACTGGCGGTAAGGAAAATCTTGGCTTCTGCATTAGGAAATACCACGGTTCCCATATCACGACCATCAGCAACTAAACCGGGTTCTTCGCGAAAAGCGCGTTGGCGTCTTAATAACGCTTCACGAATTCTCGGCAAAGAGGCGACCTGAGAAGCGATACTGCCTACTTCTTCTGTACGAATTTCATAGGTTACATCTTCGCCTTCAAGGATAATTTTACTACCTTTATCAGAAGTAGTGAAATTAACATCTAAACTACTGGCTAAAGGCAACAATGCGTCTTCATCATCGGCTTCAATTTGATGATGAATTGCCGCAATGGCTAATACTCGATAAATCGCACCGCTATCCAGAAAGTTCCAACCCAATGATTTTGCCAATAATGCACTCAATGTTCCCTTTCCTGCACCGCTAGGGCCATCGATGGTGATGACAGGTGTTACTTGCATGTGCTCTCCTGAGCTATATTAAAAAATCGGGCGGAATTATACTCGTTAACAAAACTTAAGCAATGCAAGCTATCTATTTAGCGTATAAAGCGTTGATATAAAGCACAATTTTAACGAAACAATTAGGACTTATAATAAAAAAGAGATGACCTAAGTCATCTCTGATGTATTTTAGTGTATCGATTTTAGTCACTGATGCTAGCAAATCGCTCAAAGTAATCAGGAAACGTTTTTGCGGTGCAAGCTGGATCATTGATCACCACAGCAGTGTCACTTAATGCTACCAATGAAAAACACATGGCAACCCGGTGATCATTGTAAGTATCTATTTCCGCTTCTTGTAATTGTGTTGGAGGGGTAACTTCAATAAAATCATGTCCCTCATTAACCGTAGCGCCTAATTTACGTAATTCAGTGGCCATAGCCGCGAGACGATCAGTCTCTTTTACACGCCAGTTATAAATATTCGTCATTTTGGTGGTACCAGTGGCGAACAAAGCAGTAGTGGCAATGGTCATTGCAGCATCTGGAATATGATTCATATCCATATCAATGGCTTTCAACGGTGCACCTGTCACTTCGATAAAGTCATCCCCCCAAGTCACTTTTGCGCCCATTGCCGATAATACATCCGCAAACTTGATATCACCCTGAATACTTTTCGCGCCTACCCCTGTAACTTTTACCGTACCGCCCTTAATCGCACCTGCAGCTAAAAAGTAAGACGCAGATGACGCATCCCCTTCAACTAAAAATGTGCCCGGGGATTGATAGGTTTGATTACCGGTTATTTTAAAACTTTGGTAGTCGTTATTTTCAACTTTAACACCAAATTTGGCCATGGTGTCTAGTGTAATGTCAATATAAGGTTTTGAAACCAAGTCTCCGATAATTTCAATTTCGCTATCTTCAGAAAATAACGGTGCCGCCATAAGTACTGCAGTTAAAAACTGACTAGAAACACTACCGTCCACTTGAATTTTACCACCTGATAAAGCTTTACCTTTGATGTTGAGTGGCGGATAACCATCATTTTTTAAGTAGCGTACTTCAGCGCCAGCTTGAGATAAGGCATCAACCAAAGCACCAATAGGACGTTCTTCCATACGCGGTTCGCCAGTGAGAATATATTCACCATTTGAGGCTGCTAATGCAGCGCACAGGGGGCGCATCGCTGTTCCGGCATTCCCTAAGAACATTTCGATCTTGCCGTTACTATTAAATACCCCATTGTTACCTTGCACAATACATTGGGTTTTGTCTTCGCTCAGTTGATAAGAAACCCCCAACAGACTCAATGCATCAAGCATGTGACGAATATCATCACTATCAAGTAAATTTGTCAGCGTGGTTTCGCCTTTTGCCAAAGCGGCTAATAGAAGTGCTCGATTAGATAAACTCTTTGAACCTGGTACATTTACCGTACCTTGTACTTTTGAAATAGGTTCAAGTCTTAGTTGTTGCATGTTTTATCCATTCCTTCTAGCAAAATCGTTCATAAAGTCGGTTAACGCTTTAACCCCTTCAATGGGCATAGCGTTATAAATACTGGCGCGCATGCCGCCAACTATTCTGTGCCCCTTCAGTGCCTTCAAACCCGCAGCTTCCGACTCTTCTAGAAATAAAGCATCTAATTTCGTGTCTGCTAAATGAAAAGGAACATTCATCCGCGAACGATTTTGAATTGCAACGCGATTTGAGTAAAAATCGTTGATATCAATGGCGTGATATAACAAATCAGATTTTTCTTTATTGCGCTTTTCGATCTCGGCAACACCACCTAAGTCAAGCAACCATTCAAACACTAAACCGGCTAAATACCAGGCAAATGTTGGCGGTGTGTTGTACATGGAATCGTGTTTCGCGATCAAACTATAATTTAGGATCGAAGGAGTCTCGATTCGTGCTTTGTCCAGCATGCTATTATGCACAATGACTACTGACAAACCCGACGGACCAATGTTCTTTTGTGCCCCACCGTAAATCACTGCGTAATCATTGATATCAATTTGTTTCGACAGAATATTTGAAGACATATCTGCTACTATAGGCACGCCTTGTGTATCGGGCACTTCATTTATTTCAATACCTTCCACAGTTTCATTAGGGCAATAATGGAAATATGCGGCTTTGTCGTTGAGTTTCCAAGAGCTTTGAGACTGAACTTGAGTAAGGCCATCGACTTCTTCGATGCCGCCGACAACATCTGCAGTTAAATAGTTGTTCCCTTCGTTCACAGCTCCTTTTGACCAAGAGCCCGTTACTAAGTGATCAGCATGATCTCCAACAGCTGATAGATTTAACGGCACAGCTGAAAATTGCCCTCTTCCACCGCCGTGGGTAAACAGTACTTGATAATCATCGGGAACGGCTAATAGCTTTCGCAAATTATGAGTAGCACGCTCAGCAACCTCAATATACGCTTTGCTACGATGGCTCATTTCCATCACCGAGCACCCTTGACCTTGCCAATTGATAAACTCTTGTTGTGCTTTCAACATAACATCAGTCGGTAACATCGCCGGACCTGCACTGAAATTATAAGTAACTGCCATAATTTGATTTTCTCCCGAAAAAAAACGAGCGGAATAAGCCACTCGTTTTAAGTATGATTAAAAACTAGCGTTTATGATTTATTCAGTAGGATCAGAGTCTACTTCGTCAGCGCTATCGTCCGCCACTTCAGCTTGTTCCGCTGCAACGACGTCTTCACCTTCTAGTAGTTCTAAATCTTCTGCTTCAATCTCTTCAATTTTTTGTAAACCCACAACATGCTCGTCTGCACCTGTGCGGATAAGTCTAACACCTTGGGTATTTCGACCTACTGTGGAGACTTCATCTACTCGTGTTCTAACCAATGTACCTTGGTCACTGATCAACATAATCTCTTGACCTTCGAACACTTGTACTGCACCCACTACTGCACCATTACGTTCAGAGACCTTGATTGAAACAACACCTTGTGTTGCTCGGCTCTTCGCTGGATAGTCTGCAATTGGAGTACGTTTACCGAAACCATTCTCGGTAGCGGTTAACACAGCTCCATCACCTTTAGGAACAATAAGTGACACCACTTTTTGACCGTCTTGTAAACGAATACCGCGAACACCAGTAGCGGTTCTACCCATAGGGCGTAATGCTAAAAGCTCTTCACCGGTTTCAGGATCAAGCTTCACTGCGCCGGTTTCAGAATCTCGTTGTTTTTCGTTAAAGCGAACCACTTTACCGGCATCCGAGAACAACATAATGTCGCTTTCACCGTCGGTAATATCAACACCAATTAATTCATCACCTTCGTTTAAGTTCACCGCAATAATACCGTTTGAACGAGGACGTGAGTATTGTGAAAGTGCGGTCTTTTTAACCGTCCCGTTAGCTGTGGCCATCAATACATATTTACCTTCTTCAAATTCTTGAATAGGTAATATAGCGGTAATACGTTCGCCTTCCTCTAAAGGAAGAATGTTCACGATAGGACGTCCACGGGCGTTACGACTAGCAAAAGGTAATTGATACACTTTCAACCAGTATAAACGGCCACGAGTTGAGAAACACAATATGTGATCGTGGGTATTGGCAACCAATAACTTTTCAATGAAGTCTTCATTCTTCATCTTAGTCGCAGATTTACCTTTACCACCGCGACGCTGGGCTTCGTAGTCAGAAAGTTTCTGATATTTCACGTAGCCTTCACGAGACAATGTCACTACAACATCTTCTCGCTCAATAAGATCTTCCATGTCGATGTCATGAGTTGCTGCTGTGATTTCTGTACGTCTTTCGTCACCGTATTCATCACGTATTTGTTCAAGCTCTTCCCTAATCACTTCCATCAAACGTTCAGAGCTAGATAGTATCAGCAATAATTCAGCAATAACGTCGAGTAGCTCTTTGTATTCAGCTAAGATTTTATCGTGTTCTAAACCAGTCAGTTTGTGTAAGCGCAGGTCTAGAATCGCTTGGGCTTGCTGTTCGGTTAAGAAATATTCGCCTTCTGATATACCGTACTGTGGTTCTAGCCAATCAGGACGAGCCGCATCATCACCCGCACGTGCTAGCATTTCAGCAACATCACCTAACGCCCAGCCGCGAGCCACAAGAGAAGCCTTAGCATCACTTGGACTTTCTGATGCTTTAATTAACTCGATAATTTCATCGATGTTAACTAGTGCAATCGCTAAACCTTCAAGGATATGGGCACGGTCGCGAGCTTTCTTCAGTTCATAAACTGTACGACGGGTAACCACTTCTCTGCGATGCAGTACAAAGGCTTCTAAAATATCTTTGAGGTTAAATACCCGAGGTTGGTTGTTGTCGAGGGCAACCATGTTGATACCAAACACGGTTTGTAATTGTGTTTGGGCATACAAGTGATTAAGTAGCACTTCTGCTGACTCGTTGCGTTTCACTTCAACAACAATACGCATTCCATCTTTATCAGACTCATCGCGAAGTGCTGAAACACCTTCAATTTTCTTCTCTTTAACCAGTTCAGCAATTTTTTCAATCAATCTTGCTTTGTTAACCTGGTAAGGGATCTCGTGCACAATAATGGTTTCTTTACCACTATCTTCAGTTTCAATTTCAGCCCGGGCACGCATGTAAATTTTACCGCGGCCAGTGCGGTAGGCATCGTCAATTCCTTTACGACCACTAATTAATGCAGCGGTGGGAAAATCAGGTCCCGGAATATGTTGCATGATCTCTTCGATAGTCATATCTGGATTATCGATCAGTGCAATACAGCCGTTTACCACTTCAGTTAGGTTATGAGGTGGAATATTGGTTGCCATGCCTACGGCAATCCCTGAGGAACCATTCACTAATAAATTAGGAACACGTGTGGGAAGTACATCAGGAATATGTTCCGTACCGTCATAGTTAGGTACAAAATCAACGGTTTCTTTTTCTAGATCCGCTAGAAGTTCATGGGCTATTTTAGCCATACGAACTTCGGTATAACGCATTGCAGCTGCTGAGTCTCCATCAACTGAACCAAAGTTACCTTGGCCGTCAACGAGCATATATCGCAAAGAAAATGGCTGCGCCATACGAACAATGGTGTCGTAAACCGCAGTATCGCCGTGGGGGTGATACTTACCAATTACGTCACCGACTACACGAGCAGATTTCTTGTATGGTTTATTATAATCGTTTTTTAACTCATTCATGGCGAACAATACGCGGCGGTGAACAGGTTTTAACCCATCACGCACATCCGGTAGTGCACGTCCAACAATGACACTCATTGCATAATCGAGGTAAGAGTTTTTAAGTTCTTCCTCTATATTAATGGGGAGAATTTCGTTGGCATTGTCTGTCATATACAGCCTTGTCCCTAAATTATTATCTGAATCTACTGATGAAACTGGTCAAGTCAGTTTAAAAAGTTCGACTTCACTTTTAGTTATAGTGGGTTCTAAATCGACTGTGGATTCTACCACCGAGAAAACAAAATAAATAGCCGTCATTCGCTTATATAGTGTGCAATCAGACAATTTTTTAGCATATCTTCGGGTATAAAGGTCTGGTTATCTAAATTAATGCCAGCTTATAATAGCAATAAGATAAAAAAGGAGTGCACAATGACCGAGCAAAACGTAGATGCTGCAGAAATAGATAAATTTTCAGCGTTAGCGTCTAGGTGGTGGGATTTGCAAGGAGAATTTAAACCCTTGCACGAAATCAATCCTCTTCGAGGAGACTATATTCAACAACGCACCAATGGTGTTTTTGATAAAAACATAATTGATGTTGGATGTGGTGGCGGTATCTTATCTGAATATTTAGCCAAACAAGGGGCCCAGGTCACTGGCATTGATATGGCTTCTGAATCCTTAGAAGTGGCTCGTCTTCATGGTCTAGAATCCGGCGTAAAGGTGACCTATCAACAAATAACCGCAGAGCAAATGGCTGCCCAACATAGCAATAAGTTTGACATTGTAACTTGCCTCGAGATGCTTGAGCATGTGCCAGATCCTGCTTCCATAGTGCGAGCTTGCGCGGCACTAGTTAAACCCGGTGGCCACGTATTTTTCTCTACTTTAAATCGAAATCTAAAATCCTATTTAATGGCCATTGTTGGCGCTGAAAAAATTCTAAACCTAGTGCCCAAAGGCACTCATGATTACGAAAAATTTATACAGCCTTCTGAGCTATTAGCCTGGGTTGATAAAACGGATCTTATCACCCAGCATATGACTGGCCTGCATATGAACCCTTTTTCGAAACAATTTTACCTTTCTGAACAAAATGTCGATGTCAATTACATTGTCCATTGTCAAAAACCTGAAGGATAAACAAGGCCATGGCAAAAGGTTTTTTAAATGATCAATACGCTGCTATTTTATTTGATTTAGACGGCACTTTATTAGATACAGCAGCGGATTTAGGCAATGCCCTAAATCACGTATTGCGTCACTATGACCGGCCAACTTGTAGTTACGATGCATATCGATGTGTCGCCTCAGATGGCGCCCTAGGTTTATTAAAGTTAGGGTTTGGTGATGACTATGCAAACCTTTCTGAAACGGAATTACAAACATGTCGACAAATGTTACTCGACCATTATGAACAAAATGTTTGTGTCGATACCACTTGTTTTGATGGCGTGATGGAGACCCTGGAATGGTTCAATCAAAATGCTATCCCTTGGGGAATAGTCACCAACAAACCAGGCTTTTTAACGACCCAACTGCTAACCCACTTCCCGATAATGCAAACTAGCGCAGTGGTAATCAGTGGAGATACCTATATCAAACGTAAACCCCATCCTATGCCGTTGTTAGAGGCTGCGCGAATTTTGTCCATCGCACCTGACAAAGTCCTCTATGTTGGCGATGCCAAAAGAGATATCGAAGCCGCTCAAAACGCTTATATGGGAAGCGTTGCCGCCCTCTATGGTTACATCAAAGATCCACTCGAGGTGAGAGACTGGAAAGCGGATTACGTTGTCAGTCAGTTCTCTGAGTTGCTTGATATTGGCTAGTTAATAGATTCATCGTATTTATGCACTTTTGTTTTATCATAAATAAAGATGAGTGCCCATAAAAATACCAGATATAGTGATTGTTAAGATTTTTAACACTATATATCGTGATATTCTAAAAACAGACCTGATCCTTTAAAAATAATTTAACTTTAAAATTTAATCGAAAATATGCTTGCAATCGGCTTAACTGCGTCGTGAATACCCCTTCTAAGTTAGTCGATACTAACCTACCATTTGGTTAAGTTTTTTTGGCGATAAAACCACCAGATATTGGGTTGCAAACGAGGGCAAACACCTCTATCTTGTGCTAGTCACATTTTTTCTAACTACTCAAAAAATAACCGGAAGTAAACGCTGAGAAACGCGACCTTTTTACGTCCTTAAGTGTGCACAAAGTTTAAAACGATACTTTTAAAAATTAATTTAAAAATACAATGTACTCGATAATTTTAGTTATCAGGGTATGTAACGCTAATTATTTAAACGGCAAATTAAATACATGAATAACTCTCTATATGTCACGAAACGCGATGGTGAACGTGAAGTCTTAAATTTGGACAAAATTCACAAAGTCATAACTTGGGCGGCCAAAGGCTTAAAAAATGTTTCTGTTTCTCAAGTTGAAATTAAAGCTCATATTCAGTTTTACGACGGTATCAAAACCGAAGATATTCATGAGACCTTAATTAAATCTGCGGCTGATTTAATTTCCACGGAAACACCCGATTATCAATACCTTGCTGCTCGTTTAGCGGTATTCCATTTACGTAAGAAAGCGTACGGTCAATTTGAACCTCCCGCGTTAGTTACCCATGTTAAAAGCATGGTTGCAAAGGGCAAGTATGATCAGCACATATTAGAAGACTATTCAGAGCAAGAGCTCAATGAGCTAGACGAATACATGGATCATTGGCGAGACATGAACTTCAGTTATGCTGCAGTGAAGCAACTGGAGGGTAAATATCTAGTACAAAATCGAGTGACCGGTGAAATCTACGAAAGTGCTCAGTTTTTGTATATTCTAGTCGCTGCATGTTTGTTTGCTAACTATCCAAAAGAGACACGTTTAGACTATGTAAAACGTTTTTATGACGCTGCGTCTTTATTTAAAATATCCTTACCAACGCCAATTATGTCTGGGGTCAGAACCCCTACCCGTCAATTTAGCTCTTGTGTCTTAATTGAAGCAGGTGACAGCTTAGATTCGATTAATGCCACTGCAAGTGCCATCGTTAAATACGTGAGTCAACGAGCAGGTATTGGTGTGAATGCAGGCCGAATTCGTGCCCTAGGTAGTGAAATTCGCGGCGGTGAGGCCTACCATACGGGTTGTATTCCATTTTATAAATACTTCCAAACTGCGGTGAAAAGTTGTTCACAGGGTGGTGTCAGAGGCGGTGCAGCAACCTTATTCTACCCAGCATGGCATTTAGAAGTTGAATCCTTACTAGTACTTAAAAATAACCGTGGTGTGGAAGAAAACCGAGTTCGTCACCTCGATTATGGTGTGCAGTTTAATAAACTCATGTACACCCGAATGATCAAAGATCAATACATTACCTTGTTTAGTCCTTCTGATGTGCCAGGACTATATGATGCTTTCTTTGCCGATCAAGATGAGTTTGAAGCTTTGTATGTGAAATACGAACAAGATGATTCAATTCGTAAAAAGAAAATCAAAGCGGTTGAGCTATTCAGTTTGTTTATGCAAGAACGTGCAAGTACAGGTCGTATTTATCTACAAAACGTAGACCACTGTAATACTCACAGTCCTTTCGACCCTAAAGTTGCGCCTGTTAGACAAAGTAATCTATGTTTAGAAATAGCCCTTCCCACTAAACCATTGCAGCACATTAACGATGAAAATGGCGAAATTGCTCTGTGTACCTTATCGGCATTTAACTTAGGGGCAATTGAAAGCCTTGATGAATTCGAAGAGATGGCAGACTTAGCAGTACGCGCACTAGATAGCCTGTTAGATTATCAAGACTATCCTGTTCCTGCTGCATACCGCGCTTCCATCGATAGAAGAACCTTAGGTATAGGCGTGATTAATTTCGCTTATTATTTAGCGAAAAATGGTAAGAAGTACTCCGACGGCAGTGGTAATGCCCTCATTCACAGAACTTTTGAGGCCATGCAATACTACCTACTCAAGGCGTCAAATAATTTGGCGAAAGAAAAGGGAGCTTGTCCTAAATTTAACGAAACAACCTATTCACAAGGTATCTTACCCATTGATACTTATAAAAAGGATCTCGATAAAATATGCGATGAGCCTCTGCACTACGATTGGGAAACCTTGCGTAAAGAAATTGTGGAACACGGATTACGCAACAGTACGCTGTCTGCATTGATGCCGTCAGAAACCTCGTCGCAGATATCCAATGCAACGAACGGTATTGAGCCACCTCGAGGTCATATTAGTATTAAGTCTTCAAAAGATGGCGTATTGAAACAAGTCGTACCTGAGTACGAAAGATTGAAAGAGCAATATGAATTGCTGTGGGACATCAACTCCAATGATGGTTACTTACAGTTATGTGCCATTATGCAAAAATTTATCGATCAAACAATTTCTGCAAATACCAGCTACGATCCGGGTAAATATGAAGGTGGAAAAGTGCCCATGAAATTGTTGTTAAAAGACCTATTAACCACATACAAATTGGGCATTAAAACCTTGTATTACCACAACACGCGAGATGGTGCTTCAGACACCTCTCAACTTGAATTGAAGAAGGAAGTTGCGACGCCATTGGCCCAAGAAGTTGTCATTGAAGAAGATGACGATTGTGCCGGTGGTGCATGTAAAATATAGGCAAAAAACAAGTTTGGTGGCGTAAAAATACGCCACCTGGTGTTAAACCTCACAGAGTACTGACGGTAAATGAAATACACTACTTTTAATCAAAAACCTACAAATCCTTTATTGGAACCCATGTTTTTCGGCAATCCAGTGAATGTTGCTCGCTACGACCAGCAAAAACACAGTATTTTTGAAAAGTTAATTGAAAAACAAATCAGTTTTTTCTGGCGTCCAGAAGAGGTAGATGTCAGTAAGGACCGCGTTGACTTTCAGTCTTTGAGTGACTCTGAAAAGCATATTTTTATTTCTAATTTAAAATATCAAACTTTGCTAGATTCAGTGCAGGGAAGAAGCCCAAATATTGCATTTCTACCGATTATTTCATTACCTGAGTTAGAAACATGGACAGAAACATGGTCATTTTTCGAAACCATACACTCTCGCTCTTACACCCATATTTTACGCAACCTATTTACCGATCCGAGTGCGATCTTTGATGATATTGTGGTTAACGAACAAATCAAACAACGTGCTGGCGATATTTCTAAATACTACGACGATTTGATTTTTTATACCCAGCTGTGGCAAACCCAAGGCGAAGGCGTTCACACAGTTGAAGGTGTCGCTTACACCATCACCATGCGTGAGTTAAAGAAGAAGTTGTATTTATGCATGAACTCGGTTAATGCCTTGGAAGCCATTCGTTTCTACGTTTCCTTCGCCTGTACTTTCGCATTTGCAGAGCGTGAGTTAATGGAAGGTAACTCAAAGATAATCCGTCTTATTGCTCGCGATGAAAATCTCCACCTCACCTCGACTCAACACATTATCAACCTTTGGCAAAAAGGCAAAGATGATCCAGAAATGGCTGAGATCGCAGAAGAGTGTAAAGACCAAGCAAAAGAAATATTTATGCAAGCGGTAGAACAAGAAAAACAATGGGCTGGATATTTATTTGCACAGGGCTCAATGATTGGATTGAACGAAGAGATACTCTGCCAGTATGTGGAATATATTGCGAACCATCGCATGTCCGCCATTGGCATGGGCCAACCTTTTGATATCACCAGCAATCCTTTGCCTTGGATGAATAATTACCTCAATTCTGACAATGTACAAGTTGCACCACAAGAATCTGAAATAAGCTCTTACTTAGTGGGTCAAATTGACGCCGAAGTAAACGCTGGTGACTTTGACGATTTCGATCTTTAATGTCCGAAAAGAAATCAACGGTGATCATTGTTGATGGTGATCACCCTCCTATCCTTACCGACCATTCAGACACTATTTTAGAAAGCTTGGAAAAGCAAAATATCGAGGTTCACTATCATTGTCGTGAAGGGTTTTGTGGAGCTTGCAGAAGTAAACTTATCAGTGGCGAAGTCGACTACAAAACCGACCCCCTCGCCTATATTGATGATGACGAATTCCTCCCCTGTTGCTGTATAGCCCTCGGTGATATCAAAATAAAATTGGTCTAGTCACAATTTACTGACCGAAATCACATGTCCCGTCAAACCCTAACTGATCTTTTTTCAACAGGTTTATTTTACCTTCTTCAAATTGATAGTAGTAGGTATAAGCCCAGTCTGGCACGTTTTCAGCAAACCCATCTAATTTTGGATTCATAATTAACAGATCACTGTCGGCTTGGTAACAAAGCCCCAGTCCCGAAGTCAGGGTATCCATGATTTTACCGGTTTCCACCTGAACAACCACATTAAACTGGCATCCAGTGCCACATCCTGTGCTTAAAATATAAAAGTGGCCAGCAAAATTAGCTTGTTGGCCAACAACTGACGCCTTCATCCATTGCCACTTTTGCTCCACAAAAACACCATCAGGATGACTGTTAAAATCAACTTTTTTTAATGGGCTATCTGCAACTTCAGGAACCTTGAATTGCTCGAAAGTAAGCGCCTCTTGCCCATACACAGAAAAGCTTAAGCACACACTTAGGTACACAACACAGTGTATTAAAAACCAAGATTTAATCTGACTATCACTTTTATTGTTGTCCATGCTTTTATACCTAAATCAAAGCAAATACTTTTAATAAAAATATCCCCAGTGTTGTGGTCACTAAAGATAATGTACTGGTAACTGCAATAATAGCTGCAGCTAGAAAATGATTACCCTGCATCGCTTGCACCATCGGATAACTGGCGGCCGCGGTGGGGGCTGCACACATGAGGTATAAAATACCTAACTCTTCCCCTCTGAATCCTAAAATAAAACCACCCGTGGTGAATACGAGGGGAACAAAAATCAATTTCATTGCAGACGACCAGTAAAGCACACTGGAAGAATGAAACTCTTTAATCCGAATAGAGGCTCCGGCACACAATAGCGCTAAAGGTAAGGTCATACCGGCAAAATATTCCCCTGTATGTAACGCAATCTCAGGGATTGGTATATTTAACAGTGACACCAATACACCCGCAACAATAGAGATGATCAATGGGTTTTTAATGATACTCAGCAACATTCCGCCAACACGATTCGTGCCTCTTGGTGGTAAATGCCGTGTTAATGTAATCACAGATAAAATATTAAACACTATGGTTAATACTGCTAAGTAAATAGACGCGATACCTAAGGCTTTTTCTCCATAGGCACTCACCACAAAAGCAAGGCTAATAATGCCCATATTACTTCTAAAAGCACCTTGAACAAATACCCCTTTGTCAGCCTTTTGTGCTATCAATTTGGTAGCAAAAACGTCCAACAATAGAAATATTAGCAAGGTTGCAATAAACCCATAAATCACTAAGGCCGTTGGCAAACCTTGGGTAAAATCAGTGGTCGATAACTTTGTAAATAATAAGCACGGCAAGGTAACCTTAAACACCAATGCAGAGCCCATATTAGCAAAATCATCATTCAACCAACCAATTCGTTTAAACAAAAATCCAAGACCAATAATGAAGAATATAGGAGTGGTAATTTGTAATGCAAAATTTAAATCTGAGAGCAAATTAGCTCCTTAAGTTGATCCTATAAACAAACGTTTTTGGATAATTAACGACTCTGTGCTTGTATATTACTCAACACGAGATTGAATAACTCGCCCTTGTGTATTGATATCGATAATACATTGATAGAAACCAAAGTTGAGTTTGCTGTCCATTACGATCAACCTACCTGTCCCTGTTTTTTTAACGCTAAATTGTGAAAAATGCAGCGTATTGAGTTGTTTTAGCACACTTGATTGAGTGACACCCTGACTAAAATTGCCACATAGAAATACCACCTCTTTGCGTGCTTCATTCCAGAAAAAGGCGAAAACAACAACACAAATGAGTAGCAATATTGAAAGAGAAATTTTCCATATAACGACAGAACTAACCGATTTAGCAGAAATAGTGAATACTCCTTATCAGTTATGTAACATTCACCCTAATATCCCCTAACCTCTCAAGTAACCCCAAAACGACCCGCAGTAACGAATAGCAATTAGTGATACAAACGGTTATTAGTTGCTAGAGATTAAAGGTGAGAATCTGAGTTTAACTCATTGAAACTAGGCTCAGTTTACGGTTAAGACGAGATAACTGCAATATATCAAATTAGCATTTTTCGCGTGTTCTTAGGTGTAATGCTTTTTTATTCGCTATTTAATTACGCCCACAAAAAAATCCGATAATAGTCTTTGTAAAACATGGCATGCTTAAAAATAGCTTCCATCTAACACAATTACTATTGTCGGATTCAAAGGTTGTGAACACGTTGGACAAGTTCACATCCCAAAATTTTACTTTGATAGCGAATTGCCTGCTCCGTAGAGTTGCAATTATATTAGGCTATCTTACTTTGCTAACTTAAGAAAGTAATCAAAGATTTCTGGTACGTTACCGCTACCCATGCCTTCATCGAAAGCAGCTTGAAGGTTATGAGAAGTTCCTTCCGCTATTTCAGCACGAGTACCAAGGTCTTCAACCATTTTAAGGAAGTAACCCAAGTCTTTATTTGCATTGGCAATAGAAAAGCCTAAGTCACTAACACCATCAACTGCATAGTTTTTACAAAATTGCATGAAAGGTGAATTCGAAGGTCCTGTAGACATAATGTCGAACAACTGTTGGCGGTCAACACCTGCACGGTCAGCCACAGCGAATGCTTGTGACATAGTACATACAGTAGTCATACCCATAAAGTTATTAATTAATTTAGTAGTATGGCCGGCACCTAGTGCGCCAAGGTAAAAGATATTTTCGCCTTGCTGATCCAATACTGGCTTAACTTTATCGAAAGTCGCTTTATCTCCAGAAGCCATAATATTAAGAAGACCGTCTTTAGCGTGAGCTGGAGTACGACCTAATGGTGCATCGATCATGCCCGCGCCTTTCTTAGCAAGGTCAGCACCAATCTTACGAGTTGATGCTGGAATCGATGTTCCAAAATCAATTAATACAGCGCCTTCTTTGATACCTGCAAGGATACCTTCATCGCCGTAAACAACTTTTTCAACAATTTCAGAGGTAGTTAAAGCAAGCATAATGATATCACTAGCTGCAGCTAGTTCTGCTGCAGACGATGCGGCTTTACCACCACGAGCAACAACTGCATCAACAGCATCTTTGTTCAAATCCATTACGATTGGCTCGTAGCCTTTGTTCTGCAAATTTTCTACCATATTGCCGCCCATCAGACCGAGGCCGATGAAACCGATTACTGGTTTTGTCATTTCTAACTCCTGGAGTTTTGATATGTAAAGTTGAGTATAAAGAATATACACCTGTTAAATGTTAAGCAATTGACGAACGGCTCACAAAATTGCCATTCTTTAATGACGTAATCGGTTATTAAAAATGGATCTAATCATATAGATAGCTGTAAATCTAACAATTACGAAACGCTAAATTCGTAAAATCTAGGTTAGCCTGCTGCAGCAATATCTCGACTAATGAAAGTCAATTTTGATAGTCCGACGTCAACACCAATCAGCAAAGTTAAAAAATAACAAATGCAATGTCATTACCAAATTATCATACCATTGTAGGTTAACTAAAACCATATGTCATTACCAAAGTAAAAATAATGCTAACCAATTGGTAATAATAATCACTTGTTAACAGAGTTTTAAATTTTCTAATATAAATATAGGTTAATTTGAAACGGCAAGACCTACTTTTTATTAAACTACCTACAATCGATTAAGCCCTGAATAATAACCTTTACCATTAAGTTGAAGTCTTAATGAAATCTTAAACTACATAAGCCCCTAGCTCCCCTTCCCATTGCACATTACAATGCTAAGGCTTTCTGGAAGGCTGCTATAAAAGCGGAGTAATCTTCATAATGTGGCATGTGGCCGAGCCCCTCTAATTCAAACAAAACCGAATCTTTAATCAATCTGTGGGCATTTTGTCCTAAAGCTGCATAGTCACCTAAGGTTCGAGTGACTCCGGGTTTTAACCATCCTCTTCCAGGACCGGTTTTATCCCGGGTTCCAATAATTAAAATGGTTTTATTGTCTATTTGTGGCAACTTAGCGACAATATTTTCAGAAAAGATTGGACCGTAAGTCAGGGCATTGTTCCAGGCAACACTCGCCCAGTCATCTCCAGCTAACATGCCTTTTAAAGGAAGCAGTAATTTTTCATATTGCTGTGACCATTTACCATCGTAATAATTGTTTTTTTGATAACGTATGGCACCAGCCAAGGTGGATTTAAGCTGTGTTTCGTAGAAAAAATTAGTATCTTTAAATTCAACATATTCGCTGTAGTTTTCTAGTCCTATTGGATTTACCAAAATGAGTTTATCCACTGAATCACTATAATTGGTAACAAACGTCACCGCCAACATGCCTCCCATTGAGTGACCCACAACATCAAATTTATCAATTGTTAAATGATCCATTAGTTTCTTGGTGTTTAAGGCTAATTGAGCAAAACTAAATTGATAGGCATCAGGTTTAGATGATTTACCAAACCCAATCTGATCTGGAATGATCACTCTGTAGTTTTGTTTTACAAGATCCTTCGCCACTCTTTCCCAATAATAACCCGCAAAATTTTTGCCGTGTAACAGTACGATTGTCTTGTCTGCTGATTTTTTACCTACATCCATATAGCGCATTTTCAAAGGTTGATTTTGCGAGTTCAATTCAAAGGTATTCACTGCAAATGGATATTCAAACCCATCTAGCTCTTTATTATATTTAATTTCACCATCAGCACCTTCGGCAATATCGGCGTAGCTAGGCAAACTTAATACTAGACAAGTAACGAATATTATTTTCCAAAAGTTCTCTTTCATTTAATGTGTATCCTATTTGCTATCATTTGAGGGGGTTTTCCATTAAAAAATCGCAGGAGAAAACGGTTTTTTTAATCTTTAATAACCAAATTTATGTATCAAACTTATCGGACTGTCTCAGTCTAAAGACTAATTGCGTGCTTGAGTGAAAACCGATATTTTGTTTGTTAAAGGAAATAAAATCTAAAACTTTCACATCACGCACGCAAAAATAATAAAAACGAGGCAAAAATACATGAAGTTTAAAGGAACTATTCTCTATGTAGAGAACAACGATGATACCCGTGCGCAATATGCAGTCTTTCTGCGTGAAATATTTACAACAGTCATTGAGGCTACGAATGGTCGACAAGCCTTATCTAAATTTCATACCCACAGACCTAATATAATCTTAACAGAAATTCAAATGCCTCAAATGAACGGGCCTGAGCTCATTCAAGAAGTCCGTATTACGGATAAAAAGATACCGATTATCGTTTTTAGTGCTCATATTGAAGAAGATTTTATTTTAGACGTGCTGAAAGATCAAATTAATGGTTTTATAAGTAAACCCACTGATAACAAAAAATTAAAGCACATTATCGATCAGGTTTTATCCGCAGCCAAACAACAAGAATCAATTGGAAAAGCAAAAATATTAGGCGACAAATTAAGCTTGTCTAACGACAATGAAGAGGAAATTAGTCATAACACTGATGGACTCATGGTCGTTGGCATAGGATCCAGTGCAGGTGGATTAGAAGCACTAACAACACTAATTAAAGGGCTTCCAAATAACAATAATACCGCATATATCATTGCCCAACACCTAAGTCCTAAACACAATACAATGCTTGTAGAGTTACTTTCTAGAGAAAGTAACCTAATGATTAAAGAAGCTAAACATAACGAAGTACTTGAAAGTGATACGCTGTACATAACGCCACCGAGTAAAAACGTAGAGATAAATAATGACAACCAGATTATTTTATCTGCACCAGAAAAACATTCCTTTCTCCCCAAGCCTTCGGTCAATCAACTCTTTATTTCAATCGCAAAATACAAAAAAGAAAAATCAGTCGGTATCATTTTATCGGGAACGGGATCCGATGGTTGTCAAGGTATGCGAGCCATTAATGCCGAGGGAGGCATTACTATTGTGCAAGAACCGAGTACGGCTAAATATGATGGTATGCCCATGGCTTCGATTAACGGTTCAGTGGTAGATATCTTAATCGAAGCAGAGAAAATTGGTGAAGAGTTGGTAGCACTAGCTAATTTCCCTAGAAATAAAGTATTAAAAAAGCATCAAATCACACCTGCCAATGATCATCATTCAATCATATTTGGTTTGCTTCACAAATATAAAAAAGTGGATTTCTCAGTATATAAAAAAGCCACGATTAGTCGGCGTATTGAACGTCGAATGGTTGCCTTAAAAGTTACCACCCTGAGTGAGTATGTCAGCCTGCTTCAAAAAGATGAGCACGAAGTTGAATTACTCTACAAAGACATTTTGATTGGCGTCACAAGCTTTTTCCGTGACCGCGATGCCTACGATTCCCTTGAAACTCTTCTAGATAAGTATCTCGATGAGGTCCCCGATGAAAAAGAGCTTAGAATATGGATGCCAGGCTCTTCTACGGGCGAAGAGGCTTATTCAGTCGCGATAATTTTGAACGAGTTATTAAACGACCGTCAACATCAACTAGACATAAAAATCTTTGCCACAGACATTGACGAAGATGCCTTGAAAATTGCTCGTCAAGGTATTTATAGCCAAGCTTCAATGACAGAGGTTTCAGATTCTCACGTTAAAGATTACTTCAGTATCACTAACAATGAATTCGAAGTGAAGAAAAGTTTAAGACAGAACATTGTTTTCTCTTACCATAACTTACTTTCTGACCCACCATTTAAAGATTTAGATCTGATTGTTTGCCGAAATCTTCTGATTTATTTTAATCTTGATGCACAGAAATGGATAATGCCTGCATTCCATTATGCCCTCAAACCAAACGCCTTACTGTTTCTAGGAAAATCAGAAAATGCGACTTACTTTGAGCATTTGTTTGCGCCTGTTGATAAATCTAACAAAATATTTAAAACCGTTGTTAACAGTAAGAAAAACCTTCAATCAATCACTGTAAGTCCGCCAAAATTTGTTAAGTATCAACATCAGGAACAGTCTAAAGTCCCCGCTGACACCCCCATTCAAGAGACGATTATCACAGAAGCAGCAAAGTTATTAATGCCGAATGTGATCGTTACTAACGAGCAACTGAATGTATTTTATAAAAAAGGGAACCTCGATTTTGTTGAGGTACCAGAGGGGTATGTCTCTTTTGATATATATAAAATTATCGACTCACGCCTTGCCATTGATTTACGTAAATTAGTAAGTGATGCGAAAAGAAACTCAGCAATGAATTCCAGCGGTTATATACCATTGCCTCTGAAAAATGGTAAAGCGCGACTTATTAAAATTTACATTGTGCCGGTAATGAATGGCCGTAACCAAATGTATATTTTTTATTTTCAAAGCATTTCAGAAGCTGACTTACCTTCTATTACTAGCAATGTTAACGATGCTGATATCTCTTCCTCGCAAGAGTTAGAATTTGAATTACAACGCATTAAAGAGCATATGCAAACCCTTGTTGAGGAACTTGAAACATCGAATGAAGAGTTACAATCAACAAACGAAGAGTTACAAAGTTCAAATGAAGAGTTGCAAGCAACGAATGAGGAAATGGAAACCAGTAATGAAGAACTTCAATCTACCAATGAAGAGCTTCAAACTGCTTATGCTGAACTTAAGGAAATGTTCAATGAAAATACAGCAATTAAAGAAAAGTTGGTTTCCCTTAACCGACGTTATGAATCAGTTTTAGAAAACATTCATGACGGCGTTATCATAACGAATATGCAAGGCATGATTTTAAAAACGAACCGTGCTATGCAAAAATTTACAGGTTTGAGTAGAGAGCAACTTTTAGCTAAAAACTTATTTAATATATACCCCATTAACGACAGCGGAACCTTTTTATATAGGCAAAAAGAACTAATTGAGAAAGGCACATTTGGGCCTTATATTATTGAACTAAACTCAAGCAGAAATGGAAACACAATACTCGAGATTGAAGATTATCTCAGTCAGGATGATTTAGGTAATACTCAAATCTGGTCGTTCGCATCTGATATTTCAAAAGAAAAGAACGCCCTTGCAGAGCTGTCTTTAAGCCAACAAAAATACAAGGCAACTTTTGATAATGCCAATATTGGTATAAGTCATGTTGCTTTGGATGGTTCATGGGTCACATGTAACAAAGCCTTGTCTAGTATGCTGGGTTACACGAACGAAGAGTTGCTAAAACTGACCTTTCAAGAGATCACCTTTAAAGATGATCTCAAAGAAGATTTAGATTTCATGCAACAACTCTTAAACGGTGAACGGAATTCCTACAAATTAGAAAAGCGCTATCACAAGAAAAATGGTGAAATATTCTGGGCTAATCTTTCAGTTGCCATCGTGAGAGATAAAAATGTTCCTCTATACTTTATCTCAGTCGTAGAAGATATAAATGAAAGAAAACAAGCAAACTTAGAGAATATTCAAGCGAAAATGGTATTTAACTCTACCCAAGAAAGTATTGTCATCACCGACGATGAAACACGAGTTATCAATGTAAACCCTGCTTTTGAAAATCTTACCGGATATTCCTTAGATGAGATTAAAGGTCAAAAAATTAGTATTTTGAAATCCGATAAGCATAGTTCTGAATTTTTTAGCGAAATGGAACGTTCATACAAACAAAGTGGTTTTTGGTCAGGGGAAGTAATCAACACATCGAAAAGTGGTGAATTATTTCCTGTTTTCTTAAATATCAGTGCCGTAAAAAACGAACACGGTCAAACTATTCAGTATGTTGGGGTGATAACCGATATTTCCTTGATTAAACAATCACAGAATAAAATACAGTATATGGCCAATCACGACGCCCTTACCGGCCTACCTAATCGCACGTTGTTAGCAGACCGGTTAGAGCACGCTTTAGAAGAATCGCGTCGTAACAAAAAACAATTGGCAATTCTATTTGTCGATCTAGATCGGTTTAAAATTGTGAATGATGGTTTAGGACACGATGTCGGCGATGCGGTGTTAATTGAGGTTGCAAAAAGGTTTACCGATATTTTACGTTCCGGCGATACCGTTGCGCGCGTGGGCGGGGATGAGTTTATTATAATTGTGCAGGACCTAGACACCGCCTTAAACGCCTCTAAAATCGCCACCAGTTTAATTCAATCAGTTAAAGAAGAAATCAGTGTCAATGAGCATAAAATTAATATTGGTGCCAGTATTGGGATAAGTATCTATCCAAATGACGGCCACTCTGCTGAGGAATTAGTTCGACAAGCAGACATTGCTATGTATGACGCTAAAGAGAACGGTAAAAACATGTATCGCTACATCTCTGAGGAGCTTTCTTCTTTTGCGTTTGAAAAAGCCTCAATGGAGAGTTTGATTCGAGAGGGACTAAATAAAGATGAGTTCGAGGTATTCTACCAACCTATTATTGATATAAAAACGAGAAAAGTTTCTCACCTTGAAGCGCTAATTAGATGGAATCATCCTCGCCTTGGTTTGGTCATGCCAAATAAATTTATTCCTTTAGCGGAAGAATCTGACCTCATTACAGAAATTACTAAGTATGTCATTTTCAAAGTTATGAAAACCATTAGTGACTTGAACCGTGATACTAACCAACAGTACAAAATAGCCATTAACTTCTCACTGAAAGATTTAGAGAGTGATGCATTGTTCTATACTTTTAAAAAGTACTTACAGCAATTTAAAATTAATGGCAATTTGATCTCATTGGAAATTACCGAACGAAAAGTTATTTTGTCCAATGAAAAAAATCATAAACACCTAGAACGTTATAAAAAGCTCGATGTATTTTTTTCCATGGATGATTTTGGTACAGGGTACTCAAACTTAGGTTATCTCATAAATAAACCTTTTGACATGCTCAAGATTGATCGTTCGTTTGTCTCTCAAATTGGTAAGATTAGAAAGTCGGAAGAGGTGGTCAAGGCCACTATTTCCATAGCCAAAGCCTTGGGCTTAAAAACGATTGCTGAGGGAGTGGAAACAAAAGAACAATTTGATTTTATTTCACAATATGATTGTGACTTTGTTCAAGGCTTTTTATTTCAAGCGCCTGAACCTATTCATAAATTAATTAGCTATCTCAAAGAAGACAATAAAAAAGATATGAAGGGCTAACCCAACATGCAGTATTCAAATTCATTTCTCCACTAAATAATTTTTTTGGGGGGGAAGTGGATTTGCTTTATTTTTGCTTTGTAAAAAGCGAAATAGTCATCAGTTCCAAACATATTTCCCCCCTCAACATAAAAGGGAAGATGGTAACCCTGCACCTCACGAAAATCTGACAATCTGCCTCCAAAGGGTTGTATCTGATATTTTTTATTGTCATTTGCATTACTCCAGCGCAAAAAAGATACCTCAACAAGTTGACCATAAGCATCAACCTTGATCTTAACACTTTGGGAAAGGTAGCCGTGGCAAACTGTCACTTGCGCAGAGTTTGCATCAATGGCTTCCCATGAAACGCCCGGCCCCGGCAATACTGCAGCAGGAGTCCAAAACACAGATTCGGCAATATAACGACCATAGGCAGATAACCGATGATCGAAATTATCACCTATCCGAGCCACAGGGAGCAGTCCAAAAATTCTAAAGCGTGTCCACTTCCCTGAATCAGAACCAGATATAGGTACGATCCCCCCTAGCTTCGTTTTCCACACAAAACCATAAGGTGATGCAAGGATTTGATGGGCGTGCATAGTTTGATAATTTGGCTGTTGTTTGTTACCTAAACTAAACTGCCCGCTTATGTCAATTTCAGCCACAGAAAGTAATTCGGTACCGGTGGATATAGCGTAGTTAAAAAATCGCCGCGCCGGCTCAGGCAGCTCAGCTACCATTTTAGGATCATAGGCATGAGGGCGCTCTGATTGTAGAGATTTTAGCCTAGTCCACTGTGTACGTTCTGCTTGCCAATCATAGAGTCGAATGGTTAACAGCGTGACGAGTAAAACCGCGGATAGCCCACTAAATATGGATATTATGTCCATGTTGAAAGCACATTCCAGTTCGTTCCCACCTTAATGTATATGAAATTCACTTTTTTAAACCGTTACCGTTAATCTTATCGATGCTTATTTATATCCTAGATGAGCGTTAAGTTCCCAATAACTGTCAGCGTGTAAACCTAATAACTGCCAGGTTCTTTAACGGAATCATGTTTTAAGCAATATTACCCAAACGCCGGATGATATTTAACACTGCCCTTTGGGATGTCAGTAGCAAAGGATAAAACCTGAAAATATTTCGCTGGGACTCCCTGCAAAACTAAATTGGGGTGGGCAATAAAACCAAATCTCTGGTAAAAACGTGGCTCGCCTAGTAACACGCATCCATTGGCGCTTTTTTGCTTTAATTGTAACAAACCTTCCTTTATAAGCTTTGAGCCAATACCCTGATTTTGCAAGGAAGGTAGAACACTTACCGGAGCTAAACCATACCAACCAGAAAACTGATCATTAATATGAATTTTTGAGAATGCGATATGCCCTGCTATTTCATTATCTTTAATGGCGACTAATGAAATTGACAGTGCAGCGTCTTTTCTCATGAACTCAACAATTTCTGCTTCCCGTTTATCACTCATGGGAAGGTTTTCAAACGCCAACGTTATCAATCTTGAAATTGCACTGATATCACGTTGATTCTCTCTACGTATTTCCAGCACCGCAGGTCTTCCATTTTAATAGTTTACACCGAACTACACTACCCTAAGACTAGGTGTAAAGCCTATGGTAGCGCAACACAACTTTAGATCACCAACACCACTGTATCAGAAGGTGCGATTCAGCCCATGTTACTAATTTCCGCTAAAGCGGTTTCTATTTCCTGTTCATTATTGAGTAAAGAAGGGGCAAATCGAGCATAGATTTTTCGGTAAGGCGTACTACTCATAATAATGCCTTTTTTGTGCATTCTATCCACAACGGTATCAGGCTCTATTCCGTGCACATCAAAACACACTAACCCTGATGAAAGTTCAGAACTTTCAGGTGTATATAAGGTAACGTGGGACATGTTTGCTAAGCCCCTTTTGGTTTGCTGATTTAGTTGATGGATGCGCTTTTGTACGTTTTCTTTGCCTAATTGAAGATGCAATTTAAAGGCTTCAGGTAAGGCCCAACGATGTTCAAATGAGTGAAAGCCTCCTGGTGACATGTGTTCTCCTATGGGCACCTTTTTTTGTTCCATCAACCCCATCCAAACTTCGTAGGAACCACTAAAACTAGGAATAACAACTTCGCTTTGCTCCCAGGCCTTATCATTTCCCCAGACAACCCCAGTACCTCTAGGACCAAAAATCCATTTATGGGTGCCGGCAATAAAAAAGTCACAACCAAGTTCAGCAACATCTTGGTTTTCAATACCAAAGCCATGTACCCCGTCTACACAGAATAAGATTTGTTGAGCCGACTTACGTGTTTTATTAATACCTTCAATAGTGTCAGCCATTGCTCGTATTGGTAATTTCACTCCAGTAGAAGAATGTACCCATGTAGCTGCAAATACGCGGGTATTAGGGTTTATTCCGGCTTTTAGTCGTGCCAACACCTGCTCAACACTCACTTTTGCAGGATCGTCATAAAGGGCTATGCGCTGCACCTTTACTCCACTTCGTTTCGCCCGATAGGCCAATGACATATCCGTAGAATAGTGATCGTGAACCGTTTGCAAAATTTCTTCACCAGCTTGTAATTTTAAGCCACTGTAAACCATTCCCAGTCCCATAGTTGTACTGTCGGTTAAGGCAATATTCTGTCCTTTACCCCCCATGTACTGAGCCGCACTGTTTGCGATTTCACTATCGATAGTTAAAAAGTTTTGGTGCCAGTAATCAGACGGATTTTCATCAAAAGCTCGCCGATGTTTTTCTATGGCGTCTGCGACCGGTTTTGGATGGGATGCCAATAGAAAGGTAGATAATTGTATATAGTCGCGGGTCAATGGGAACAAATTTCGAAGGGCTTTCCAATCTCCAGCTTTAACAGGAGAAATACCCTGATCAGTATGTGAAGAATGGGCCAGTGCGGCACCAGGTGCCAACACACTCATTCCAACCCCTAAACCTAAACTATTCAAAAACTCCCGTCGTTTCATATCTATCTCCTGATACTCGAATAACACTATCGACCATGATTTTAGACAAACGAAAGCAACTAGTTAGCAACGCTGATAGGAAACTAATAACGTTAAAAAATCGTACATTGTGGGTAGCTATTATAGTCTAAATTTGAAAAAAGATGATGACGAGACTTGCTTTGCCTTACAGGTTTGCTGTTCGACACTTTTCTAGGCTTGAAATAAAATCCTTAGGTGAATCTAAACCTAAATAAATAGTTTTACCTGAACTAAGTTTGATCCCAACATTAGGAGCCCCCGCTAAATTATACCGTTTCACCAGATTCGACCTGCGTATCACCTCAGCATTTAGTTGGATATTCTCCATCTCAATAAAGGGAATGACTAATGGGTTACCTACCCCGTAGCGAATAATCAGACCCTTTGATGTAATGGAAATGGGTCGAATTGCCATTGCTCTATACTCTGCAATAAAAAAGACCAAGCCAATTAAAGTTAAACCGGATATGATATTGGCCGCAAAAGGCGACCATACAAAATGCAGTAACATATGCATAATGGGTAATTCAAATAGCATTATCAAAATAAAGCCTAATTGATTGCTTTGCGTACCGTCTTTCATATGGTAGCTAAAATGATGCTCCCCCATAAAGTTTTGACGTTTAATTTGTTTTGAAAATAGTGCGTATGTCCACACTCGAGCTTCGAAGGAAAGTATCAAGCTCACAGCCCCCTTCCCCAAAATCCTTTCAATGGGTTGAGATATTGCCATGTCGGGATCACGATCTTTGCTCAGCGCCCCTTTAATAGCAAAAATAACAGTACAAAGAGTAGAAATCTCTAGCAATATAAAAGCGGCAATTGCGAGGTATCGTAATGATTCAAGATAAGGCCAGACAACCTTTGCACTTTCTGGGATCACATAACTCCCTAGCAATACAATCAAACACCCATAAACCACGGCTTTAAGGGTGGCTTGTTTTTTATCTTTAACACATAAAAAACATAAAATGGGTAATACAACTAAGCCATCAATGAGCAATAGCCATTCAGGTTTTTGCGTGCCATATTCGTTTAAGGCATTAGAAGTTTGATAGAAAAATCCCCAGAAAAAGCAGATAACAGCAAAAAATAAGATTGGTATATTTTTTTTAACGAAAACTGACACTATTTCTCCTGATTATTATCACCTTGCAAGAAAAGGTATTAAACTACTTTCCATCTACAGCAAGAAAAAATCGCCACTAACCTCGACCTTCTTGTTAGATTTAAGTGCGTTTTTATGCTTGTCCTAGAGACATTTTTTAATACTTATTTGCTTAGGGAAAATGTAACAGGTATTAAATATAAATTCACTTTGGCAGCCCTTCGTATTTTGGTAAATCATCCAATTCATTATCCCAAGGGGCTTTGCTCGCGCAAAAAATATGTGCATTGGGGAGCATCGAAATTTTGCTGTCTAGACAGCCCGCAGGAACGGCGAGCAAACCCACGACTTGTGTGCTAGGCAACGCTGAACCACACACTTTACAAAAACATTTGTTATGAACCGTGTTTGCAAGCATAAATTCATTTACTGAATTAGCTCCAGAAAGCCAATTCAACTTAGCAGACTTAGAAAAAAGATTCGCACCATGGGCTGAGCCAGTGTCTTTCTGGCAATACTGACAGTGACACAGGTAAAAACTCTCGAACTCACCCTGCACTTCAAATTTTACGGTACCACACAAGCACGAACCAAAGTATTGAGTCATAAGTTCTCCCTTATCTGCTGAGCTTAAATGGTAACTTATCATTTATTAAAATGGTGGAAATATAGGAGTTAAACATTTCCACGCTACCAATCTCAGCCACTTATTGTTTGGTTAAATCAGGTTGTTAGTATTAAATTTTAGTCGCAAAACGGCCTGCTTAGTAGGCCTATGCCACTTCTCTTCTAAGTGCACAAAGCCATATTGCGAATAGAATTTTCGGCCAATTACGTTTTTTTTAAAGACCTCAACTTCCAGTTCATTATGCATCTCTTGGGCTTTATCCATCAACGCTTTTCCAATGCCTTTACCGTGAAAGGTTGGTTGAACAAATAGTGCACCAACTTCATTATTCATGAGGGCGATAAAACCTTGTACTTTATGATCTATTTCTGCCACCCAAGTATTTGTGTTAGGCATATAAATCTCAGCAATATTTTGCCGCTCATTGGCGATGAACTCTTCTGTCATAAAGGAATGGGCTAATTTTGTGGCCACCTCCCAAATGTCGAGCACAGGAGTTAAATCTGAAGCCATATATTGTCGAATTTTTACTTTCATCGTTGTTCCTATCTTCGATTATTGAAAGAGCACACTCTAATGACTTTCAAATATTGAAGATTGAACAAAAGCGACAATGTCTAGTTAAACTCGAAATTCCCATAGATATCAATAGTTAAATCGCGACTTTTATCATATTCAGCAGGAGTACTATCAATGGCTCCCTTGAGAAAACGAATGAAATGAGGTTGATCGCTAAAATTCCACTTACTGGCAACGTCAGCCCAATTAATGTCGTTATCCCTACGTTGATACAAATAATCAAGTATAGACTCCAGGCGAATCATTGACTGACACTGTTTCATTGTTAACTGGGTCACTTTTAAAAAACTGCGTTCAAGAGTGCGTTGTGAACGATGCAGGATGTTTCCAATATCGGCTATGGGCGTATGATTGAGTAGTGGTAAAATTTGACGAACCAGGGTGCTATGTTTATCTTCGTGAGTTGTTGAGAACCAAGTCTCTAGAACCTCATCAAGGATATTTCTCACCTCATTGGATTGGTATGCGGCATCAATGCTTAGGACTTCAACACCTGACTGCTCCTCTCCTAGTAACTGCCTAATATTTGCTTCAACAACGTTATCTAAACTTGCGCTGAAATCAGATAAATTTAAAGAATAAAGAGCTCCGACCCTAAATTTTATCCCTAGAATTTTAAAATGCGACGAATGATCCATGGTAAAGGTTTTAAGATGCGGAAAAATCCAGTGATCACCTTGAACCAGATGAGAGGTAACTTCCTGGTTATATTCATGTATGTGATGATTGTCTGCAAGTATCAAATGGGCAGATGGATCTGGGTTTAACTTTGGATTTGTATGACTGCTGTCATGTGCTTCTTTTTCTAAAAACCAATAACACTCAACATATTTGAGTACAAGGTCGTTTTTAGGTACGAGTTTCCAACTTTTCATTTACTTAACAACGGTGATTTTGAGTCCAATGGCCAACACATTATGCAGAGATGTCGCAGTATAATAGTGCACAACTATTTCGGCTCTGCCACTGAACCACGTGCGGTTTTTGCCTGTTTAAAAGCGATTAAGCCCTTTAAAATTGCATTCTAACATCGAAAACAGTTTCCAGGATCCCTTACCAGAGAATCTATTATGGATGTTAAATTACAGTTTAATTTCAAATTTTAATCTTCCCCCAGAGCCCTTATATCGATTGGCTGGTTTAGCCACGACAAATAAAGGGCCCTCATAATCATTAAAACTATGCCAACCGGAAACAAACTTTGAAGAGACAGATTCTAGAGACATTGAACTTGCGTAACTAAACGCCTCACCCGCTTCCAATTTCTTAAAGTTTTCTTTATTAACCGTATAAATATGCATTGGGCCGCGGCTATAATGATCAAAAGACACTTGAGCAAGCGTGTCTTTACGATATTCCCAAACAATCCATTGATACTCATCTCCAGATAAGTCTAAGACTTTGTTATATTTCTCTATCGGTATATTGTCACAACTAAAAAGGCTCAGTGACATTAAAAGTAAACATAATTTTTTCCAGCAGAAAAATCTCATACTATATATCCCTATTTCGCGAATGATAGTTAAACTCTAGCAACCTATTGATTAAATTACGAGCAATTTGAGAGAGTAGTAATGTACCAGATAGGCGCTACAACTAATCCTAAGTCGATACCTATTACACGGCATTGGAATTTAACAACAAACTATTCAAAGGCGCGATCTTAAGTACAAAACAACCTGTTTCACTTTGCGGTAACCAACTGTTAACTATCAACTTTCCTAACGTAGTGGTCAAAGGCAGTGACTTTCAGGTAAGCATTACTCTCATATAAAGACTTTGCAGCAAAGTTATCAACTGCAGTGGCGAGCTTTAAACTACCCGCTCCTGTATTCAGCGCAAAGTCATACGCTGCATTGAGCAAGGCTGCTCCAACACCCGATTTACGGTTTGTAGAAACGACAAATAAATCGTTTAAATAAAGCATAGGTTTCATGGCGACAGATGAAAAGGCGGGGTATAGTTGAGTAAAGCCGACTGGCAAATTTTTAGCTGTCAATGCTAGTAAAATGGTAGCGTCATTTAGCGTCAGTCGTTCCCTTATAAACTCCTTAGCAGCATCAATATCAGCAGCTTGACCATAAAATTGCCGATACAAGTCAAAAAGCTCGGCAACAGCGTGAAGATTTTCGATTTTAGCTTGAATAATTTTCATGAAACTTCCTTGAAACATCTAAAGATAACGACAATCTAACCCTGTCATTACCTAACAATTTGCGTTTTATCCATTCGATTTAGAATCGCCATTGAAGTCAGGCTAAGGGTATTTATGGGATTCATAACGCTTTGTAATACACATCAATTTTGTGTTCACTGGCTTTAAATTCACTCATAATTTTAATAAAACACACTTTTCTTGTTTCTTTTTCTTCATAAGCCGTACCTGAAATATTTGCGTGAGTAACCGTAGTAGATGTTGCGCAAAAGCGGCTATCATCTTTAAGGTGAACTCTGGTGTTTTCCAATGTCGAACTAGGTGTTGCGTTGGGTTTGTTCATTTTTTTCATTGACTCGAGCATTTGTTTGCCCGTCACCCGTCGACTATCACTGCCTAAATTCGGAATATGCATAGTTTGAACAATTTCATATTGATCAGTTAGCCATTTAGAATAGTCTTCTCCGTTGTTACTCATATAGTCAGATTCAAACGATAGATAGACCTGTTTAAGTTCATCCTTTGAAAATGCACTGTAGCTAACAAAGAGCAAAACGAATAATACATACTTCACTCTTTACTCCTTTAAATCTAAAACCTAATTTGTAAACTAAAATCCATTACCAACATATTAAACAGCAAGTGGATAATAAAAGCACTACCCAAGGCAATTGATGGGTCTGAACCAAGCTCAATAATATCGAGTTTGTTCAGAATGATATTTGCCCCGCCTAAGCTTTCAATAGCGTGTTGAAGCCGCCGTAAATAAGGCGCTTGCCATCAAAGGGCATGGGGTTAATTTCAGGCGACATTCGCGGATCATCCATCACAGTTGCCCAGCCTTCGTCACGAATTTGTTTTGATGGCCACACCACCCAGGAAAATACGACAGTTTCATTTTGTTCGGCTTTTACCGCCAGAGGTAGAGACGTTAATTCACCATCTGGTACTTCGTTACCCCAGTTTTCAACGATCTCTAAGGCTCCACATTCCTTAAACACTTCTGCGGCTAACTTTGCATGTTCTAAATATTTATTTTTGTTTTCACTTGGTACTGCAGCAACAAAACAATCTACATAAGACATCACGTTTTCCTTCTTGTTGATTCAACTCACTAGAAAAATAACTCTATCCCTAACGGGCCCTAAAAAAGTCGAGTTTGACTACCTACCACTTGGTTTTGGTCGAAATTAGACCTGATTACAACTTTGCCTTTGAAACCGCTATTTTGCAAAATTTTTTACACCAAAAAATTCCCTACAATTCAGTAGTATTTGTTGTACTAACCCTGTTGTTAAATGTGAGTGACAGAGATTCCATAGAAGAAGAAGGGTTGAACAGATTGTTAACACCTCAAATAGCAATACGCACCAATAATGAGCAGCATAAACTGAGTGACCCAGCACTTGCTTCATTATAGTGCGCGTTATTATAAAGTACCTAAAACCCCCCTTAAATTATTTTATTCATTCGGTTTTGCACTTCCCTCAAATTGGCATTAAAACTCAGTATTTACCTAGTAATTCTCTAATTTTATTTGCGAAATCCATGGATATATTCTTCACAGTGAGACAACTTTTATTAACTTTATAAATTTTGTCATTTAGGCACTGATGTTGCTGTAAAACATGTTTGCTGTGTGTATTTGCATGTTTTTGGGGAGTTGCTGTGCATTTAAAAAGTAATTCAATGCAGTTGTCTGCTAAAGAGCGTCGTTGGTTACCTTGGTTTGGTATCAATGGCAAGTTATCACTAGGTTGGTCATGTTTTGTCAATCGCTCTACCTACCCCGCCGTTGAACAGACCTTTGAAGGGATTGCTGCTACCCGCGTAAAGCTGCTACAAAACTGGACAAATAATCAATGGCAACATTTAGCTTCAATCGCCAATATTATCAATATTGATGATCTAGCTGCATGTAAAATCAGACTCCAAGACGGTTTAAAAAGTGCGCAGGACTTTTCTGAACTATTTATTGTTGATACCCAAGGCAAAATTTTAACCTCTACCTATGAACAGCGGGTTAATCGCCGTCATGGTGAGCTAAAAGCAATTAAACAAGCTATTCAAGGGCCGTTTTTACATGGCCCGTATATCGATCCTGATACTTTAAAAATTGGACGCTCAAGCTCAAATTTCCACGATGAAGTAACCCTGATGTTTTATCAGCCCATTATCGATAAAGATACAATCATTGCCCTTTTGTGCGGACGGGTGCCGAATGATGTATTGGGCGATTTAATCCAACGCGAGGCTGGCCATGTTTATCGTGAATCTGGAGACAACTATTTATTTATGGTGGAATCTAGATTTAACCCTGACATAAAACCAGGTATCGCATTATCACGATCACGTTTCGAAGACAGTACCTTTAGCCATGGTGAAAACCTAAAAGCGGGGGTTCATACCGACTTCGGTGTTGTTAAGGTTGCTAAGCACACTGAGTTGGAAGTGCGGTTTACCGATCCGGCAACAGGCGAATTGCATCCGGGGGTGCGTGAAACCATTAAAAATGGCCAAAATTTATTTGTTACCTACCCTGCTTATTCGGATTACCGGCATATCCCCGTCATTGGTAAAGGCGTTACCTTTAACCTACATGGTTCGTTAGATACATGGGGCATGATGTGTGAAGGCGACCTAGAAGAAGTTTACCGACGTCGGTCTATTAGTTTTTCATTACTGAAAACCTACTTCGCATTGACCGCATCAGTGGTTGGTTTGAATATTGGTTTGCAGCAATATACCGACTTGTCGTCGATGACCAGTAGTTTGATCACCGGCGCTGGCGTGTTACTCAGCGGTGGTTTATTTGCCATATTTTCCACCAATAAACTATCAAACCGCTTGAACGAAATGACGTCGGTGATCCGCACCATAGCTGAAGGAGAAGGTAACTTAACCCAGAGGCTGGATCAAGCCGGAATTAAGCAGGATGAAACAGGTGATATGAGCCGTTGGATCAACAGCTTTATCGATAATTTAGACTCCGTCGTAGGACAAGTGATCCATGCTTCACACGATGTTCGCAAAACCAATGATGATATGCTGGATAAGAATGCAGAAGCGTATTCCAGCTCAAACCAAGTGCACGACTCTATGTTACGCATGCAAGAATTAATTGAGACACAGCGCGACGTTATTTTGCAAGCCTCCCATACCGCACAAGATATGAAACAATCTATGGCAAGCGTAGTTGAAAAAGCCAAGTCTGACTACGAAGACGCCAGAGCCGGTACACAAGCGATACGCGATATCGTTGAGAACACAGCTGCCAGTGTCCAATCTATTGACTCGCGGATGGGGGAAATTGGTAACATTATTGAGGTGATCACCGATATCACCAATCAAACCAATTTACTTGCCTTAAACGCGGCCATTGAAGCCGCTCGAGCTGGTGACCATGGCCGAGGATTTTCCGTGGTAGCCGATGAGGTGCGTGGCTTAGCGGGAAGAACAGCTGAAGCAGCTAAAAATATACAATCTATGATCCAAGGCTTGCAACAAGAAACCTTGCATGCCGTTAACTTTATGGAATCCGGGGTTAAAAATGTGGACCAAAGTTTAAAATTAACAGAAGCGGCTTCAGGCGAAAATATTGAGTTACATGCCATTGTAGAAAAAATGTTTGAGACCATTGGTGTAATAGAGCAAAACAGTGCACGAAACGGTGAAACTGCGCAACAAGTCACAGAAGTGACAGAAGCCATGGCGACCTCTATTCAACAACTGAGCATGAGTTCAGAACAGGTGAATACCACCGCTAGCCGCCTACAGCAATTAATGGGAACCTTCCAAGTGAGTGCCCATTGATCTATCTCCCCCTAAAGTTGACAACTGACACGCCATACAAAACTTAGACACCTGGTTATTTAATCAAATTGATCTAGTTAAAAATTCAGCGCTCACAGAGCGGAGAAAATAACATTAATTCTTCATATACTTGCTCATTAGCCTTTTGCAGTTATAGTTTTTAAGGAAGCATTACCCCTCTCAAGCGGTAATTAACAATGAGGGCTGACAGTGCGAAAACTGGCAGACCTCTTCAAATAACCCCAATTATGTAAATGGAGTTCCCCCCATGAACATACAACACCATCTGTTGCATGGTTCTGCCATATTAGTATTGCTTCTGAGCGCCTGCGTCCAAAAGCAAGAAAGCCCGATACCAGCCGCCGCCAAAGTGAAAATCACAGACTCAGACAAGCAGCAAGCCACTAAAGCTTTACGTACTCTGGCCGACGACGTCTGGGCCGTTTACCTAGCACAAGATACTTACTACCGGTTACAGGAAGGGTTGCCAATAGAGCGGTTCGAGGATCTGACCTTACAGGAATACCACAAGAAATTACAACAGACTCAAACATACCGTGCGCGATTGGGAGCCATCAACAGCCAAGCCTAATCGGCGTACTTAAGTGAATTTTAACGCACTAGGGCGCTAGACTGAGTCGCGGCAAATCAGACAGAGGCGAAGGGCTCTGGAATAAAAGTCCTTCCCCCTTGTTAAGTCATTATTTCACCGCAATATGAACTTCAATTTCATTACCATTTGGGTAGAATTCGAAGTCCGTCGTGAATAACCTTTGATGCTCAGCATGTCCATTGGAAAAGTATTCCCAAACTTCTGTCCAAGCATCTATTGCGATTTGAGGCATTTCTCCTTTGTGACTAAACACCAAATATTTTGCTTTTGGAATAATGATTTGTTCAATGTCAGGGTTAGACGGAATTGACTGACCATCAAAACCAGCTAGGACAGTAAACATTCCGTTATGGTCTGACTCGTAGTTGTAATAAACCCCATATACTCGCTCGCCATTTTTATAATCAACAGGAATAGTTGCATCAAATGAACTCCATAAAGCGGGAATTTTCCCATTAGGGCTCATTTCAACTGCATTATTGGTTCTGGTAGAAATCCCATTAATCATTTTTTCTGAAGCAATCCTTAGTTCCATTAAAATCCTCTTTGAGTTATATAAAGTTTCAAATAAACAGCAAAAACTTGCAGGCTAAACCTGGCGAAGAATAAACCTCAATCAACGAGTATACATCCGCGATATAGGTTTGTTATTGCCCTACTCCGCTTCACTATCGTGGTCTTGCTGCCACACACACTGTTGGCGTAAATATACGATAAAATTACTGCCTTAGACTAAACTAAGCTGCCAGAAAACTGCAAGTATTGTTCAAGGTTAGGGTGAACTGATTTGATAGAAATGGTATAGCAGAAATGTCGCAAAAATCCATCTTAGCAGTAATCTGGAATGCCCATCCGCTGCCCTTAACAACCAGCACAGACCCCAGGCAATACCGCGAGCGCGGCTAAACCAGTCTGCAGTTTAGGTCTGTTAGGATGAAATACAATAAATAGAAACATAAAAGGGGTCAGTGTCAAATTCAGGAATTTACTCTGCCCCCTTTAAAACTTTAATAATTTTTACTTGGCTATCGCTGCCTTTGACAATTTACTTAACACGCCTGAGATTTTACTAATGACTTCATCACAGCCTTTTATTTTGTGGCGCTCCATCAAATAACTTGGGTTATTGTACGATAACCAAACTTTATTATTTGCGTCCTCACTCACCATTACCTTCTGAGGTAAATCAATAGCGACATCTTGCGCACAATGCATTAAGGGCGTTCCAACTTTAGGATTACCAAAAATGATAACTTCTGTTGGTCGTAATTCGAGATCCACGCCGTTTGCATTTTTTTGATGGTCAACCCTTGCAAACAAGGTTACCCCTTTGCTTTTTGCTATATTTTCAAAGCGGTCAGCCGTTTCTTTTACCGAGTAATGACTTTCATATTTAACTAAACCATCAGAAGCAGTTGCAAAAAATGATGCCGAAAATAGGATGATACTTAATGATATTAGTTTTTTCATTTCGATACCTCTACGAGTTAACTCATTCAATTACGTATTAAGTCTATAAAGGCAACAATCTAACAGTTGTTGACCCACGAGCATAGACTGATGAGGAGATATACACTAAAACTGGGGAAGATCATTGTCTTGCATACTTGGTTTGTGACCTGTTACTTACGGGCTATTGTTTCTTTTTACCTAGATTATTGTTAAAGACAGGCAGACAAAACCTATAAACCTGTATTAAAAAACCCAAACGATGCAGATATAACAACATAGAGGCCACAAAAAACGATTATCGCCCAATTAAAATACATAATCGCCTGCCAGCCGATAGATTGAAATCTAAAATATTCTCTGTTCTTTTTTGTAAGCAATATTAAAGACGTTGGAATTACGGTAACAGCATAGATCATAAAAGCGAATACAGTTGTACCTACAACTCCCATAAAAGAAGCGGCACCTGAGTAAAGTGGCGTCTCTGGCGTTAAATCTTGTAAAAAGTATTCACCAGTAGCGATGACAACGACAGGAAATAAAAGTCCAAGAAACTGAAAGCACTTAACTAACATGCGAATCCCTCACTTTACCCTAACTGACTCAAATATACGGCGATAACGGCGAAGCCGCCGCATGTTCGTGTGCCAGTGACCCTAGGGAACGAATTTAACGCCTTATTATTCATCGGATCACTTAAGACCACAAAACTTTTTAAACAGTGCAACCGGAGTAATTTTGGGTTGAGTGCCCAAAAAGTCGATCCCAGTAAAAGCTTTGTCTTGTAGAGAACCTGATTGCGGCAAAACAACGGTGACTTTATCCCCGCTATTATCCGTGTAAATACTGGACCAATATTCGGCGTTTCTAGATATTGCCAGTTCACTATAGACACACATCAACCAACGGGATGCTTGAGCCGAGCGTTCTTGAAACTTAGGAATGTTTAAAATTGAAACGCCTTCTCTTTGTTCCACTTCCGTTACAACGTAGTCAAACGCGGTAATCCCCCTGTCCTTCGATGATACTGAAAAAACCTCTTTCGATATCGCAGTTGTTGCAGAGATTGAAAAGAATATAAGGGTGGTTAATAAAGTCTTATTCATTTAATAGTTCCTTCTAGATGTATAAAGCCCAGATTAAACTGCATAAATTTGCTGACTATACTTGGTAATGAAAAAACCACCGACCAAACGTTGGTGCCAGCAACATAGGTTTGTTATTGCTCTACTCTAGTACTCTTCACTATCGTGGCTTTGCCGCCACAAGCAAATAACACCACAACATGGGTGAAATTATTACCCAAGACTAAACCAAACCGCCAGAAAACTGCAACTATTGATCAACATTACTGTGAACTGGTTTTAATAAAACTAGTTTGGGTGAACATAATTGCAAGTTGAATAAATCGCAGACAAAATGCGGATAAAAGCAGTAGTTTATTCGGAATAAACACCAGAAAACGCCACCTTTTCACTAAACAATTATCTGATGAGGCTTATCCGCTATAACGCTCTACATAGTTGCAAAAATACCTAAACTACAATACCGAGCGAAGCGCCGAAAGCATGCGTATTTTGTCCCAGGTCCCAGGTCCCAGCGAGTTTATGCCATTGTTAGGCACCTTTTTGCGCGACCACGTATAAATGTTTGTTAGGGAAGTCATCATTTTCCAGGTGTCGACATACGCAGTTGTGACGTTCCAACAACTTCAAAATTGCAGGTATGCCAAGCGCTGCATGATATAACTCTTGACCCAGAAATGGATTGCTTCCATCCCCCTTCTCATCAACCGCACCACTGGTAAATATAATCACACCATTCACTTCCAGATGTTCAAGAAGCTTACTAATTACCTTTGTTTGGCTTTCTAACGGAACATGCCAGATACTATCCCATGCGGTTATGAATGCGTATTTATCACACGGACGCCAGTTGCAAATATCTGCATGATGGAATTTTAGGTCGGGATGTCTTATTTTAGCAAGCCTTAGCATCTCGGCTGAAAGATCTAGCCCCTCAACATCATATCCATGCTTTAACAGTAAATCGATTATACGACCGCTACTACCACAGCCTATATCAATAGCCTTTCCCGCTTTTGGGGCAAAGTTAAGCGCTCTTTGGTGCTGAGAAATACCATTTTCTCTATTAAAGCGATCGCTGTTCCAATGCTCTGCAATTTTGTCATAATTCGATGCTTGCTGTTTGGGATCCATAGTTAGTGCCTATTCATACTAATAACACCTTTAATAAACTGCTTGGCAGCGCTTTTGCACCAAATCCGTATGGTTTTAATTTTAAACCGCAACTAAGTCACCAAAGCTTTGTAAGGCTCTACATTTAAAACCGATTTACCCATAAAACAAAAGCGTTTTGCAGGCTTTTTTTTCATTAAGTAAATAATTTTGAAATAAATAACAAATAAAGCCTATCTAGTAATCTTCTAAACACAATTGAATCGAGCTAAAAATGAACCTTAATACTTTAATCACCACATTTTTTATTGGAATTTTTGCAAGTATTGCATTTATTTTAATCCAACCTTTATTTGGGATGCTTACCTTAACGTCTAGACATGCAACTGCTTATATGGAAATAGGTAATTATAGTGCAATTATTGCGATGACTTTATCCTGGCTTGTACATATAGGTGTTTCAGTATTTTATACTTTTATTTCACTCTCAATTTACAATATCAATCATTCTATTTTGGTTAGTTTTTTACAAATAATCGTTTTAGGCTGGGTAACTACACTCATCGCAACGCCAGCAAATGAGTGGGTCGTAAAATTTATAACTACCGGTCAACTCACGACAATATCCTCTTTGTCTGATTTAAACACGCAAGTTGGTCCAAAACTGTGGTTACATATTTTATTTTTTGCATTAGTGATCGTAGGAATTTCGTTTACTAGGTTTATAAACGACCGCAATAATGAAAAGTAAAACCGCTATATGCTGGTTAAATCTGATGTCTCCCCCCCAAGGAAGGGGCTAAAGTACAAAACGAAATGACGGGAGCCCTCGTGGTAGCGTTACAGCAAGCAACACGAGGTACGGGCGTCCGGCACCGACGTTGGGAACGGCTGCAATTTGTTATACTTTTTTGCCTGCATTGGGCTCGCCAATATTGTCAATATCGACAATATTCCACGGCATATTTTTCTGACGATAAATACGTTTCATTAATTTTGGATAATCCCCCACATCATGATCAAGGCGCTGTCCAACTACAATGCACTTTAATACTGAATCACCGGTATTTCTGAGGGCATGAGCTTCTCCGCCAGCTCGATAACCTAAAAAATCTCCCGCTTTCACTGAATATATTTTCGATCCTACCTGAGCTTCGGCCGCACCTTCGAGGATATAGACGCACTCATCTTCATGATAGTGCTTATGGAACTCTGTCGATTCATGACCGGGCTGAATTTCAATGATATGAAAGCCAAATCCAGTTAAACCGGTGAGATCTCCAAGGGATTTATTAATCCGCTTCGCGTTTTCGTTCAGAAAATGAGTTTTAGATATACCTTCAAATTTCTCAATTTCTTCTTTGGTGATTAGGTATTTATCCATAAATCTCTCCAGAGGCATAACGCCGTAATGTAGGTATTTGGCGGTGTTAGCCTAGCGTAAAACACAACAAAATACCGAAAAGGCGATCCAGCCCGCGGGCAGATGAGGTTGGCACCCCCTGTTATATCTTCGACTTAAGCTCACTAATAGCCACCAGTATTTGAGCCCTGTTTTTGGCAGATTTGAGCCATTTAGGCAACCTACTCGCAAGGGATGAATTACTCCAACCCCACTCTTCATGCGGCTTGCGCTCTCTCAGAGTAGCTCCAACATATGATTCGAGAAATTCGAGGTGTTTAAGATTAAATGCCCAGAGAGAATGCCCTACGCATCCAGTTTGCAGCCAAAGCTCAAAACCAAAATAACCATCGGTTGGATTTTCGCTATGCCAGTAAAAAGAGCGTTGGTTTGTAGATTTCGAAACAGTGTAACCACAGGTAAAGCAGGCACACCTAACTTGGTCTTCTCCGTGCGGGACGACTGACGACTTACTTTTACACTTCGGACAAACAACAAGCACAGGATCGTCTAGCGAAGGCTTGCTAATCGTAAAGCGGTGCTCTCTATTTTCTTTAAACCGATTTTCGCTCATGACTGATAGGGATGACAAGCAATTAAGCAGCGCTGCCTGCTCTTGGCAGTGTTCCCTTGAATTGCTTTGTTAGATGCCCACTCTAAAGATGAGCAATACATTTAATTTCAATTTTGAGTTCAGGCTGAACAAGTGCCGCTACTTGCACAACTGTTTGACTAACTTCGGGCATACCGCCATATGCTGATTCCCTTTGTCCATAAACAGTTTCAACGTTTCCCATCAATTCATCCATATTAGTAACAAAGAAGGTTTCATCAACAATATTGCTCATATCCGCCCCAAACTGTGATAAAACATCCTTCATATTTGAATAAGCGATAGCTGTTTGTTCGGCAATGTCTAATGGAACAGAACCGTTACTATCTATCCCAACTTGTCCTGCCATATAAAGAATATTTCCAACTCTAGTACCTTGTGCAATAAAATCCTTGAACGGGCCACTTCGATAAGTTTTCTTTTCAATTGCCATTTTGAATGTTCCTCTTAGTTTATGGGCAGCTAACGCCCCGTATTTACTGCACAAACTTGTAGGCTAAACTTGTCGAAGAATAAGCCTCAGCCAGTGAGTTGGTGTCCGCAACATTTGTTTGTTAGTTGGTAATCCGCTCAATCCGATAATTAGGTTATTGATGATTACATGAAACAGCTATTATTTGAATAGTCTCAGGCCTAACTTGATAGACGATTGAATAAGGAAAACGATTGAGTAAGCACCGATGAGTAAATTTACTAAGTTTCTGCCACGCCTTAGGATTGATTTTGACGCGATGCAAGGTTGATTCAAACTACTCACTCACCTTTTCCCTAACCCCAGATAGATATCCTCGTAAAATTTAAAAGCATCGTCTAATTCGAGCTCTGCAATATCTAAAATTTCAGTCTTCATTTATATTTTTTTAAGACCTCTGAAACTGGTTTTGAGTAAGCGTTATTCTTCTCGTATGCCTGTACTCGGCGATCAGATTCTTCAGACCACATTGCATTTATTTCTTCATTAGGCGCATCCAAGCTCTCTAAAAGCCTTTCAACCAAAGCGACGCGTTCGTTAGTGGATAGCGCGAGTGCATCATCAAAGACATCTTTATCAATATAGGACATATTTATCTCCTATTTCTGTTAAGACAATAGCATTGAAAAAAGGAAATTTGTATTCAGAAAACTAACAACGCCCGCCTAGCAGGCGAAAGAGGCTTGGCTAAAATTAGGAACGAAGTGACGCAAGCCAAGCTTTTTGCGCTCTTTGTTAAAGCGCATGTTATGTTCTGACAACCTTAAATTCAGCATTACCTTTTCTTAAAAAATATAAAGCCACACAAGTTGCTACAATTGCTATGACAGCTCCAAACTCATCCATATACCAAGCAGAGTTTGTGTTTGTTATTGTAATAGGTGTGAATAACTTTTGGATAAATATATTCGAACTAGCATGATAAATAACCGCAGGCCAAAGGCTATTAGTTTTGATACGAAAGTAAGCCATAATTACCCCTGTAGCCGTTATAAAAACTGAGAACACAAACAGCTGATAATATAATGGAGTTACGTCATTACCATATAACCCTAAAATAATTAGAGGCCAGTGAAATAATGCCCAAATAAATCCACTTACTACTCCAACACCAGTAAAAGACATCGTTTTAGCAAGTTCTGGTACCAGAAAGCCACGCCAACCAATCTCCTCACCTAAAATAGACGGTAATGAAACAATAAAACTAATAGTCGCGATCAATCCGCAATGAAAAAGAAATATAGCAAGATCATTCCAATGACCTAAGTTATAGCTTTCTTTTTGCTTGGACAGAAATTCAACATCATAAAATTCACCCAAGCCACACGACCATATAATTAAATAGGAAATAAGCGCAATAATAAATGGCAAAAGATAGCTTGTACGTTGATGTTTCCACTCAACCCATTGCCAACCTAAGCTCGATAAATTTCGTTTTCTTAGAAGGCAAGTAACCAATGTAGCAGCGCCAACTGACAACATTAGTGGTGTCGCTTGACCCATTCGATAAATTAACCAAAACCCTAAAAGATAAAAAGCTACAACCAAAATCAAAAAAGTCGCTAGGGTTAAAATAGTGTCTTTGGAATTTTTCAATAGAACCTCTGACTGACTAAATGAAGAACATAACGCTCTGCTAACCAGAAAAACAGTCGCTGTTGATTAATGTGCGCCGTTTGCAGATTAAATGACAACACTGTTTTTTATCCTTTATTCACTACCCATGATCTGTTTATTTAGCTTTTCGAACTCTGACATTAGCTTGTCGCAAGCAACTTTTTCTGCCTGACAAAGCGCCGTCATATGGATATAGATTTTATTGTCTCTTTCTACCACCTTTCGTTTAACCGCTGTTGGATGAGCTGGGTGAATGTCTGGAGTAAACGACCATAAAACCATGCTAGTGTCTTGTGAGTCCTCAATGATTGTCCAGCCGCCTTGCACTGAGGTTTTGGTACCGTCTTTTTGCTTCAATTGCTCAATAGCATCTGCAACGGTGTCATAACCTATACCTTCAGCTTTTAAGGTTTGGCTCAGACAACACAATGAAAGAGCGATTAAAAAGTACTTTGATTTCAAATTACATTCCTTGGTATATAGACACAATGACTCCCTTTGCTAACGCTAGCCTGCGCATTTTCGTGGATTAGTTAAAAAATCCATCGGAGCGCCGGCCGGAACCATAATTAGTTTATTCAATACTCAATCAATTTGGAGACTAACATGAACAAACATAGCATAATTTTTTTAGGATTAGATACCCACAAAGAATTTCATGAAGTGGCTTATTATGAAGATCAGCTAGGCTGAAAAAAGAAAAAAGGGGTCGGTGTACATTAATCCCGTTAATCCGGAATTATGTACTCTGACCCCATAATTCTTCTGTGATTTGTTAGGCATCCCCTTCCCCAACCCTCTAGAACCGCAGACTAACTCTATGTTCGCCAGTTAGCCAGTTAGCCAGTATCTCATGGTAGCTCTCACCACATTAATGCAACCAATTGGTTGCATTAATGTGATCGCTGTGCTCTACTCGTCACACTGATTCAAAATCTTGCCGGTTGAGGTCATTATGCAAAACATCATACAACGCGAATTAACGATGAACGCTTCGATAGAACGCACCTATGAGGCAATAGCCAATCCAGAACATGTAACAAAGTGGTTTCCTGAAACACTTGAAGGTAGCTATAACACGGGGGAACAACCGATCTTTGGGTTCGGTGAGCATGGCAAGACCCAAATCTGCATCATTGCTGCACAACCTTATAATTATTTCGCATATCGTTGGGTACCCGGTGCCAACAACTTTCTGGGAGATGTACTAACCGTTCCCAATACCTTGGTTGAGTTCCGAATCACCAAGCTGACAGATGCAACGTGCAAAGTGATCCTAACCGAATCTGGCTTTGCAGACCTCCCAACAGAACTGATGGAAGCCTCGTTTAAGCAGAACTCCGGTGGTTGGGATTTCATGCTTGGCCGATTAGAAAAGTACATTGAAGCTTCGTAAATGATTGAAGCAACGATTTACAAAGCGCTAGGCGACCCTATTCGACTGGAAATCGTGAAAAGACTTTCTGTCACATCAACCAGCACTGTTGGAGATATTTCAACAAATTTGGGGATAACGAGACAGGGGGCAAGAAAACAACTTCAGGTTCTGGTCAATGCGAATGTTGTGCATCTTGAGCAGTGTGGAAGGCAAACACAGGTATCGTTAAACACGAAAACCCTCCAAATCGCTCAGTCTTTTATTTCACAATTGGAACGCAAGTGGGATAACCGCCTTGAGGCATTGAAGAACTACGTAGAGGCTTCGGACTGATTTGCTGTGGTCTCTAGGATGCCTAACGTCCGAATTCGTTACACAAACTGACAGGCTATAATGGCGAAGCCGCCTGCCTGTTTGTGTCCCAGCGAACCTGCGAGTGACTGCGGCAGATTGTTAGGCGGCATGCAGATCTATTGGCTGCACGTTATCTAAATTAATGCTCTGCTCTGCTTGCCAAAGTTCATACTTGTCTTGCATGCTAAGCCAACTTTCTGGGCTTCGCCCTAATACTGTTGATAGCTTCAGTACCATTTCTGGTGGTACTGCTTTTTTGTCCCGCTTTAATGACTTGTTTTATTTGCTAAATTCATACACTAAATTAAAATTTACTGAAATCTACATTTGGCAGACTTTCAAAACCAGGTTTAGCAAATAAATACCCTTGCATTAATTCAATGCCAAAATCTCGCAAGCAGGTGAATTCTTCTTTAGTCTCAATACCTTCCGCTAAAGGGGTAATTTTTAAGTCACGAAATATATTTAAACAGTTTTTTACTATTGATTGGCGAGCGTGATCTTTATCAATATTGCGAATGAGTCCCATATCAAGCTTTACTATATTAGTCTGAAAGTCAGCTAACAACCCTAAACCTGCGTAACCAGAACCAAAATCATCAATTGCAGTCTTAAAACCTAATTTAATATAATATTCAACTATGCTTTTAACGAAATGACTATCTTCAATTTTTTCAACTTCTGTAAACTCAAACATTATTTTCTCAGATGGAAAATTATACTTCTTGGCCGCATCTAAGGTCGTTCGAATACAACGCTCGGGTTTGTATATGGCATTTGGTAGAAAGTTAATACTAAGTATTGATTCAAGTTTTAATTCGGATGCAAGTGCTATCGCCTTAACTCGACATCGTTGATCAAACAAATAACGATTATCATCATTTACTTTAGATATTATTGAAAATGCGGATTCATTATTTAAACCTCGAACTAAGGCTTCATACCCATAAATTTGCTCAGTTTTGCAGTTGATAATTGGCTGAAAAGCCATTGTGAAGTCGAAGTTAAGGTTGCTTTTATCAGAACAATTATCACATGAAAATCTGTCATAAATTATAGGTTCTTCTTTCATTTTTATATCCTTAAAAAATGTATCGCTAAATTAAGCGCAAACATATCGCTTCAATCTATGGCAAAAAATAGTTGATTGAAATTAGCGACGCAAGAGTAAAACCAACTGTTTTTATGGTGCAGAATTGATTTGTTATGAGTACGGTAAACCAAAACTTATAAAATCTTTGTGATCTCTGGCTTTATAAACAAACCTAGGATGCTTCCGAAAAGATTTTTATACATATACTCTATTTCTTTTTTAGTAATACCTGAACCATAAATTAACATTTCAAGATTTTCGCCTGGTTCTTTAACTATAAAACCAGAAGGTAAAAAACCATTGTTTTCATAAAATTCTTTACGTTTAACTCTTTGTTGATAATTATTTGCTTGTTTATCTATGACCTCAATATTTAAAACTATCCTTTTACCTAAATGTTCATTTTTGAAGGATTCGAGTACTTGACTACCAAAGCCTTTTGAACGGCAAGATTCTAATATTGCAATTGATTGGATAAATACAATATCCTCATATTCCGTTATATAAATAAGACCAATCCACTTATCTTCAGCATACAAAGCACTAAAACCGACCTTACCATTTCTCAACGTATACTTAAGAAACCATTTAGGCACTTTCCTCGCTTCAGGGAATGCTTCTTTATAAAGGTCTATTACCTCAATATAATTAGCGCTACCACTACTTATAGGTGAGAACGTGATGCTCATAGGGAGTACTCATAACTCTTACAATAACGGGAAAAACCGAGTGTTTTGGCACGAAGTGTCAGCGAGTCCTTTTCCCAATGAGCGAAGAGAATGTTGTTTTTTGTAAAGTTTAGCGTGTTAGTTCTTTGAAAGGCCATTGCTTCTATAAGAATCACGGTTGCCATAGCGACTTTGATTAATATTCTAGAACGCTGGGCTTTTATCGCTTCGTCTTCCATTGAGAATAACTCCTAAAAGTACGTATAATGCTTTGCATAAGCAGTTTGTGGCGCTCTTCCACAAAACCGGTTAATGGTTTTGTTATTCACAAATTTACTCATAACTGACAGTTTGTTTGAGTTGGTTTAACAAACTCTTGTTGTCTGTTCGTTGAAGCCACATTGACGATGTTTCGACTGATAAACCGTTTGAGTGTGTTATCAATGATGCTTTTACATCACTCTTCAAAGCGTATTCAGTATCACCCGAAGAAGAATAATCTAGCAACAATATGAGCTCGAACTGCATTGTATCGGCTCCACAATCTCGTAACATTGTTCTACCGAGAGAAGTAGACCAAACAATATTTTTAGTTTGAAATTTACAAGTGAACCCGCTTTCATCGTCGCCTGTATCAGCGTCGTAAAGAAAAACGCCCTTCCAATCTGCAGCATTTACTCCAAATGTGAGAATAACTAAAAAAACTGCGAGTAACCTGATAATTCTCCTTCGTGGATAACGTCCGAATTTGCTGCACAAACTTGTGGCCTACACTTAGTGTAGGCACCAACAATGGCCGCGAGTTTGGGTCAGCAACATACGTTTGTTATAAATACATTACCCACCGACCTTAACGCGCATGCCTGTAGAATAAATGATGTCTTCACTTGGGCATGAATAATTGGGTGTAATAGATGAACAAGGTTGATTCGGCTTGTCGAAACAGAAATCAAATCGGGTTTGCGTTTTTACAGGCTGAGTTAGAATACTTTTAGGTAATTCTGACCATTTCCAGTTTTTAATCACGTCTACAGCAGCTTTAGAAAACTGCTTATTTGTTGAAGCTATTACAGTTATATCTTTAACTTCATTTTGAGGTGTTATTACATATTCAACGGTAGCGCACCCTTCGATAGACTTAATCGCTGCTTGTTCCGGATACCTCGGAGGAAAGCGATTAAGTTGGCTCCATTTAGAAGATTGAATTTCGTTCTGAGTTACCGATAAACCCGGATACTCTTTTTCCATTTTAGTTGATGCACAACCACCAACTATAAGAGTCGTGATTAAAATGACAATACTATTTTTCATAATCGAAGTTTCCTTGTATTTATAGCGTTTCAAATAAGCGGCGCAATCTTGCTGGCTATACTTACAGAAGAATGGGCCCCAGCCAGCGAGTATGCGTCCCAGTGAGCTTGCGAATGAATATAATGTGTTTGTTAGCTACAGCACCTTGAGTTTGTACCACGATTTTTTTTGGTAACAAATGAAACCCATTGCAATACCTAAAGTAAACACAAAATACTGTTCTGTCATTATTCCCCAAACTAGAGGAATGGCTCCTATAGTGAGCGCAATAGATAATCGGTGTTTTTCTGAGTAGTTGACCTCAACTAGCATACCTTTCTTAATTGCAATCTTTTGAGCAAGTAATAAAACAATGATTAAAGCCAGGATAATCAATTGTACAAAGTTAATAAATTCCATTTACGTATCCTTAGGTAGCTAACGATTCAAATAAGCTCGCAGGCTTGCTGGCTATACTTGGCGAAGAATGAGCCACAGCCAGCGAGTTGGGGTCCGCAGCATTTGTTTGTTATTGCACCACCCCACTTCACTATCGCGGCTTTGCCGCCACAAACTGTTAGTACAGCAACTTGATTAAAATTATTACCCTAGACTAAACCAAACAGCCAGAAAACTGCAACTATTGATAATCGTTATTATGAACAAGTTTCTATAAAATCGATCTGAGTTGGAAGTATTTTGAATTGAATAAACCGCCGGGGAATTGCCGAAAAAAGCAGTAGTTAAATCGGAGAAATACGGAAGAGTTCTGCCTTTGCGCTAAACATTAACCTGAAAGGCTTATGCGCTATAACGTTTCAAATAAGCGGCGCAGGCTTGCTGGCTATACTTGGCGAAGAATGAGCCCCAGCCGGCGAGAAGGCGTCCCAGTAAGCTTGCGAACGATTTAATGGGTTTGTTATATTTTAATTTACTTTAGTTGCTTTAATAACGATAGAACTACAGTCACCAATTACATAAGGGCCTAGGATAAATTTTGATGATGAGAAATGATACTCTAAATCACAATATTCATATGTCGATTCCAGTTGAGAGTTTCTTGTATCAAACCGCGCAACAATAAGATCTTTGCTTTGTTGAAGAATTAAAATTGAATTAGATGATATAGATCGTTTAACTTCTTCTTTTGACGTCCCAACCTTAGGTTTTGGTGCGTTAACGAAAATAGCAACTAAAGCATCTTTTACCTTTAAGGGATTACTTTTTTCAGGTTGAATTACTTCTTTGAGTCCTGTCTTTTCAATCGATGAACATGCACTGATTAAAAATATTAATATCGTAGAAAAACCAACTCTACGTTTATTCACCGAACTATCCTTAAAATACAACGCCGTTTTAAGCGGAAAAATGCGAGCGCGAGCCAGTAGTTTTTCCGATGCAGCAACTTGTTAGCTTTTTTATTCTATTTACAATAAAGTCTTAATAACTCTTTCCTGAAGTAATTTTCCTGTGGGATCTGCCTGAGTTTTTAAACTACAAAATTCTTCAGCCCATGTTGACGTGCGAATGCGAACAGGTGGAGTTGGATTTTGTATGCATTCAATGACAACTTCAGCTACTTGATCTGATGTTTGATATACACCATCTGAGCGACTTTGTGCACCTCCAATATATTTTTCTAGAATGGGTCGATATTCATCATCCTTCATCCCACCTGTGCTTTGAAATTGCTTTAGTGCACTATTTGCAAATTCCGAACTAATACCACCAGGCTCTACTATCGTAAAATTAATGTTAAAAGAAGGCTGAATATAGCTTGCCATAGACTCCGTATAGCCTTCTACAGCAAATTTAGCAGCACAATATATTTCATTAAACGGTTGTCCAACTAGCCCACCTACAGAAGAGATATTAATAACATGTCCACTTCGTTGTTTTCTCATATGAGGCATAACAGCTTTTGTACAACGCACTACTCCCATGAAGTTCACATCCATAACCCACTGAATCTCACTCTCAGAAGCCTGCTCAGTCGTTCTGACAAATCCTGCACCAGCATTATTGATAAGAATATCAATGCGACCTTCTCTTTCAATTATGTAACTAAAACACCGTTCTACACTTGAGGCATCTTGCACATCTAATTGCTTAACCTCTAATGAAACGCCTGCCTTTTCTGCAGCCTCTATAAGGGTAGATTGTTTTTCAAGGTTCCTCATAGTGGCATAGACCTTATATCCTTTTTCAGCCAACAAGATAGAAATACTAGCTCCAAGACCTGTTGATGCCCCAGTTATAATTGCAATTTTGTTCATGATCTTATTTTCCTATTGATAGTTTGCATTTGAAACCAAGAAGCTAACGCTTTGCCCCCGCGAGCGAAGCAAGTGTTAATACATTTGTTATATGCGTTACTTACTGCAAGGTGAATACCCCATATATTTGTTACTACTATATCTAGCCTTGACTGAAGATATCGAGTGCAAAACATTTGGCAGAGGCTTCTCGCTGATTGCAAAAATTGCAGTTAACTGCACATACTGATTTGCACAATTTGATAAATCAACTCCCTTACTATTTAACGTGTCAACAAACAAACCACGGGACGTATCCATGAGCGTCGCATCAGTTTGGTAGGGGTATAGAGAATAAACTTGACCATTCCTTTGCAAATATCCAATAACGCTTACTTTCTGTGTATCCGTCGGGGTATTTTTACTCAGAAGTTCAAATATTGAGACTCGATTTGGTGTTGAGTTTCCGTAACATAAGAAACTAACAAATAGTGTAATTATTGAAAAGTACCTCATAAATTCCCTCGTGAGCATATAACGCCGCCGTCACGCGCTTGTCGCGTGCACGGCCTTTTTAAAGCCATTCCTTTTCATAACTGATTATAAGATCCCACAGTTCTTTCAAGAGCGCAGCACTTGCTGGATAAAGCACCTTTGAAAACTCGATATACTCTTCGTCCAATGGCGCATTATGGCCGATAGCAAAATGCGGCCCACCCTTTAGAAGTTCTGGGCTTCTATGAGGAATATCACTGTGCGCGATCAACTTATCTCTATACTCGATCGTCTGCTCATGGACTTCACAAAATTCATTTGGAACATATATCTTATCAAGACGCCACTTCCCTTTATTTCTATATCGGGATTCATTTCCTGAGAATGGGCGCGCGTAGGACACGATTGATGCCTTTACAAGCACCACACGCATCCGGTCGCTAACTGCATCACTAAGCATCTCAAGAGACTTAACACACTCCTGGATGTCTCCAGCGCAAAGCCTATAAAATACGTATCTTTCTTCCGCCAATGAGTCCATAAGCTTTAACGCCTCCTTCAGCTGCGCAGTTTACTGCGTCGGCTGCAAGGAATTGTTAGCTGGCGTACATTGCTGCGATGTTGAAAATGGCACTCTTTGAACATTTGACGCGAAGAGCACCATTCCTAAAGCCCCCAGCATGAGCAATAAACCAGCAACCCATTTGGATATTCTATATGTTCGTTCGCCACGTTTAACTCTTTTCCATTCTGATTTAAGTATTGGTACAGCTTTTTCTCGCAGATCTCCACATAGATCTGAAGCCCTTTGATAGTCTGAAGAGTTAAATGAATCACGAACTGCCTGAAAAGCTTCGAGGAATTCAGCGTTCATTTTTGCAAAAACAACATCTGATTCGTCTGGATTTATTCGAAGTAAAAGAGATGTCACAGTCCTACAATATGTTTCATGTGACTCACGAAGGGATGTTGCCAATGTTTGACGGTTCGCAGCGTTTTTTTCGAGTCTATCATTCTGGAAAGCAGCGAGATGGAATTTGATATGAAATACCGCTGCAGTTAAATCGGAAAGCTCCCTGCGAAATGCATCAATCCACTCTTGCCGAAATTCAGAGACCTTTTGTTCCTTAGAAATAACAAGATTAAGAAATGAGAAAAAGCCCGCGATGAAAGCAGCTGCAATAGCGCCAATAGCAATTAATGCTTGAGCAGGAATTTCAGTCATAGTAAATACCTCCTGTGCTGCTAACGCTCCGCATAAATGGCGGAAAACAGTTGGCTAAACTTAGCGAAGAATGAGCGCCAGCCAACTGTTAGGCGTCCATTTTAATGCGATTGTTAGGCACAGGTCTATACAACCATGATTTGTGAAGCATCAGTTACCTTAATATGTGTTTGGTAATAGTATTTACCTGTCCGTCTTCCCATAGTAGTGAAGTGAATTTTTACTCTCTTAGCTTCACCGGTAACTTGAATAGTTTTACCTTTAAAATAATCTTCGGGTGACTGCTGTGTTGCTGCAATTAATTCTTTAACAGCGTTAAATGACAACGCAATAGTTATGTTTCGTTGGTCTCTGTAGTCTATTTCTGTGTTTAGAAATATTCGATTGTCACCTCGTTGTGAGCCTGTAGCTTGAATAGTAAAAGTGTAAACGCCCTGAACTCCATCAGGAGCAGAGTCCGCCGCATTCTTTATTATTTGCACTGTATCAGATGTTTTTAAGACTGGAGTAGTTGAGCAACCTGCAAAAAGTCCAAGTAAAAATACTACAAATAAGAACCTCATATTTATAAATTCCTTTAAGTGCCTAACGCTCCGCATAAATGGCGGATAACAGTTGGCTAAACTTAGCGAAGAATGAGCGCCAGCCAACTGTTAGGCGTCCATTTTAATGCGTTTGTTAGGAGTGCCTACTCCTGATATCTAGAGATAGCGAGTTTTTTAGCTTTCTCAACTGCTACAACACCACTATCTAAAAGGATTTTACCTAATATTTCATCGCTTCTTTGAGAAGCCATGTTTGAATATTTATTCCCAATTTTTTGCGCGACATAACACCATGCATAAGCTTCTTGTAAGTCTAGTATTGGTTTTTCAGTTGATAATGAAACACACAAACCAAACGGAGCGAATTCGTATTTAAATTTCGCTGACTCTAGTAGGAACTCAAGTCCCAAATTAGGATCAAATTCCTTTCTATCTTCTTTAAATAGCTCTGTACCGATCACGAACAATTGCTCTGGCGTATATTTGCTTTTATCTTCTGCAAATACGGTACCTGACATTAGCAACGATAGTAAAAAAATATGCAGCCTCATCAGCACTCCTAACGTTTCAAATAAGCGGCGCAGGCTTGCTGGCTATACTTGGCGAAGAATGAGCCCCAGCCAGCGAGTTTGCGTCCGGCGACGAAGGAGCGTACTTGATTTGCTTTGTTAGACGGCGCAATAAACATGCGGTAAACATCCTTTGTCTGTTGAATAACACCATTACCTAATACAACCACCAGATAATAACCCCTGTAATTTCCTTGTTTAAAGATAGTCTGAAACAACTAAACAGTTCAAACAACCTTTAATGACAAACCACTTTTTGTGTTTAAAACCACCTAGAAGAAAAAAGAAATGATGTTGGCATTTCTCGCGATTTCAAAACAACTATGCACCTTTAACTAGCGCCTTCTAACGCCCGGCTAAGCTGCCGGAACGGAGTTGATTGTTTTGTGCCAGCGTAGCTGAAAAGCACAAAACGAGCAACGCAGTGGAGGTCAGATTGAGCCGATTGTTAGCATATCGGGGCCACGAAAACCAAAATGACGCCATGGCCTTAACGAAGTTCCGATTTTGAACATGCCCGATAGCAGCGAGCGAGAACAATGCCATTTAAACACTTCATTCCTGACGATCCCTCAATGCGGCCACGATAATGAGGACAGCTTTGCTGCACATAAAAACCTTACGTCGCCACCCTTCTGTGCCAGCGCTTTACGACGATCGCTACGCGGCTGCACTATTACAAAACTATAATTCCACTACGAGCTATTCGGAGCCGAACACACAATCGTGAAGTAATGCTAACGCTTCACATATGGGGCGCAGGCTTGCTGGCTATACTTGCGCGAAGCGCCAGCCAGCGAGTTTGCGTCCCAATGAGCGTAGCGAATGAACATAATGTGTTTGTTAGGGCTACTTGCTAACATTTTTTTTGCTTTAACCATATTGTGAGTAATATAAACAAAAATAGCACAATTGCGAAAACACCAACTTGCTCAATATAGCCTCTAAAAGGATTACCAAAACCAATAAAGATTTCTTGCTGATATGTACAAGCACCTACTCCGGACCAATTTTGCATAAAAGTGCCACCGCAAAGAGTAAATGTGCTCACTGTCATAATTCCGAACACGGCCAAAATGAGTAAAACAAGCAATCTAGATTTTGAATTCTTCATTTTCATCTAATTAGTAGCCCTAACACCCGCATAAATTGCGAATAACAGTTGGCTAAACTTAGCGAAGAATGAGCGCCAGCCAACTGTTAGGCGTCCATTTTA
>NZ_JAUORV010000030.1 GCF_030548205.1 Aliiglaciecola sp. 3_MG-2023
AATATCTGCCTTAATAGAATTCCATGGACTAAAGTCCATGCTACAAATCCAGAATATATCTGTAGGTTGGGGCTTTAGCCCCAATGATTGATAGATTAAAGCTTATATTACAACTTTTTAATGGAAACGCTGCCGCCGCTGGTATGCAACTCTAAGGTGGGGCCGCCACCATTTATTTCGCCGCGGATAGACTGTTTTTTAACTCTACCGTCCACATCAAACTCGGAACGCACTCTGCCCCCACTCGTTGAAGCGTCGATATCAATAGCCAATGTATCAAGTAAATATGCAGTAATAGATCCACCAGAAGTTGATAGCTCTGCATCTTTATTCGGTTGCTTAGTCATGGTGACACGAATACTCCCCCCGGAAGTGTGAGCTTCTATTTCACCGTTAATTTATTTGGTTTTAATTGATCCACCTGAAGTATTTAAAACTACATCACCAGTAATGTTGCCAACATTAATATGGCCACCTGAAGTATGGGCCTCTATATCCCCAATTAGATCATCTATATCAATAGCGCCGCCCGACGTATCTAGCTCCAAATCAAAGTTTTTTGGAAGGGTTATTCTAAATTCAGCCCGTACATCCCTATTCCAACCCCACTTTTTAAGATTGTTCATTTTACCGATTATATGAACACTCTTACCGTTTACATCATGGGTAACTTCGAGTTCATCGGCATCATCACCTTTAATGTCCACCTCCAACAGCACTGTGTCTCTGTTATGGGTGTCGACAATTAAACGACCCACATCGGTACGAAGAAATAGTTTGCCACCATTTTGCACATCAATGCTTTCATTAATGGTTCTTGCGGATAGATTAAAGCTAAGCAGTAAAAATAACGCTGATAACAGGGTCAGTAATTTAGAATTATTGGTTAACATGGCTTTCTCTTGGTTGTTTTCGTTAAATAGTGAGTCGCAATCTCCAAGCAAAAGGTTTAAACCAAGAATAATTTAATTTGATTAAGTTTTAGGGAGGTCCATGGACTAAAGTCCATGCTACAAATTTAGAATATACCTACCTGTAGGTTGGGGCTTTAGCCCCAATATCTGCCTTAATAGAAATTCATGGACTAAAGTCCATGCTACAAATTTGGAATATCTACCTGTAGATTGGGGCTTTATCCCCGAAATCGGCTTTGATGGAAATTCATGGACTGAAGTCCATGCTACAAATCTAGAATATACCTACCTGTAGGTTGGGGCTTTAGCCCCGATATCTGCCTTAATAGAATTCCATGGACTAGAGTCCATGCTACAAATTTAGGATATACCTATCTGTAGATTGGGGTTTTAACCCCGGTGATTGATAGTTTTAAATCTGATCAACAGCAAAAAATGCGATCGAACCTCCTAAATTTCCAATAAATCGATCTGATCTAAAATAAAAACCGATCTTTTTTTAGGGGTAAATAGGCCAATTTAGGCTGTGTATAACTTTATGTATAAACCCTGTATATCCTGAGGTTATCAACTGGACAGAAAAATAGAAGATCGCCCTTGTGGATAAGATCGCTATTTATCCACATATTATACGCAATTGATCAACTCTTGATCACAGCTTGCGATCGCCAATAACCAACTGATTTAATTACTAAAAAACGCCTTACTAACAGATCATTGCTTGCTTAATAATAATAAAAGTAATCTAAATAGATAAATAGATCATAAAGATTAGTGACGAAGAGATCCCTCGAGATCTAACAAATTATTTAATACGCAAACCTTAATATTTCTAACTCTGCAGGAATTTTAGGCATTTCAATTAGCTTTAAATAAGTATAAAATACGCGCCCTTTTTTAAACGACGATCGATCTTATGATCTTCGGTGTTTAAAGTTCATACGCGAGTAAGCGAAATTCGAGGCATTTATGTTTTATCAACAAGAATTTGATGTGATTGTAGTCGGTGGAGGCCACGCTGGTACTGAAGCTGCCCTTGCTGCTGCGCGTATGGGAGTGAGAACCTTATTGCTTACTCACAATATTGAAACACTTGGCCAAATGTCATGTAACCCAGCCATAGGCGGGATCGGCAAAGGACATTTGGTAAAAGAGATCGATGCACTTGGTGGTGCAATGGCTTTAGCAACTGACAAAGCCGGCATTCAATTTCGTACATTGAACTCTAGCAAAGGGCCAGCGGTGAGAGCGACCCGTGCTCAAGCAGATCGATCCCTATATCGATTAGCCATTAGAGCCACCCTAGAACACCAAGAAAACCTGACTATTTTTCAACAATCTTGTGATGATCTGATCGTTGAAAATGATCGTGTTAGCGGTGTGATCACGCAAATGGGGTTAAAATTTAAAGCCAAAACAGTTGTCCTAACGGTAGGTACATTTTTAGGTGGAACCATCCATATTGGAATGGAAAATTATAAGGGTGGACGAGCTGGGGATCCCCCTTCGATCGCTTTGGCTGATCGACTAAGGGCGTTACCGTTTAGGGTCGATCGCCTTAAAACCGGCACTCCAGCCCGTTTAGACTCTCGTACATTGAACTATGATGCAATGCAAGAACAGCCAGGGGATACACCTCTTCCCGTGGTTTCTTTTATGGGAAAAGTGGAAGATCATCCACGCCAAATTTCTTGTTATATCACCCATACAAATGAAAAAACCCACGATATTATTCGTGGTGGCTTAGACAGATCTCCCATGTATACCGGGGTAATCGAAGGAATTGGACCAAGATATTGTCCATCAATTGAAGATAAAATTAATCGCTTTGCGGATAAAAATTCCCATCAAATTTTTGTTGAACCAGAAGGTTTAAACAGCATTGAGATCTATCCCAATGGGATCTCCACCAGCTTGCCATTTGATGTGCAATTTGATCTGGTGCGATCAATTAAAGGATTTGAAAACGCGCATATTATCCGACCAGGTTATGCCATTGAGTACGACTTTTTTGACCCCCGAGATCTAAAGCAATCCTTAGAAACGAAATTTATCCAAGGTTTATTCTTTGCTGGCCAAATAAACGGTACTACTGGCTATGAAGAAGCCGGTGCACAAGGATTACTCGCTGGAGCTAATGCAGCACTGCAAGTACAAGAAAAAGACTCACTGATTTTGCGCCGAGATGAAGCCTATGCAGGTGTGCTAATTGACGATCTTGCGACTATGGGAACCAAAGAACCCTACAGAATGTTCACTAGTCGTGCCGAATATCGATTATTGTTAAGAGAAGACAATGCCGACGTTCGCTTAACCGCTAAAGGTCGTGAAGTAGGATTGGTTGATGATGTTCGTTGGGCGGCATTTAATCAAAAAATGGAAGCCATAGAACAAGAAAAACAACGTCTTAAAAGTACCTGGATCCATCCAAATCACCCAGCTGTAGACACGTTAAATCCATTGTTGAAAAATCCAGTGAGCCGTGAGCATTCCTTAGAAGATCTGATCCGTCGTCCTGAAATGACTTATCAAAAATTAATGAAAATTGAAGGATTAGGTCCGGCTTTGGAAAATCCACAAGCTGCTGAACAGGTTGAGATACAAATTAAGTATGCCGGTTATATCGAACGTCAAAAAGATGAAATCGCAAAGAGTTTGCGTCATGAAAACACCCTGTTACCAATGGATTTCGATTACAGTACTATTTCTGGTTTATCCAACGAAGTTGTAGCTAAGTTAACCGAGACTCGACCGGAAACTATTGGTAAAGCTACGCGTATATCGGGTATTACTCCGGCGGCAATTTCACTGTTATTGGTCCATCTGAAAAAACAGGGTTTGTTGCGTAAAGATAATAACAGCAACTTACAAAGTGCCTAATGAACGAACTTAAAAGCAGTTTATTGTTAGCGTTTGACCGTGCAGTTCAGCCTTTGCCTATAGAAGTGAGTGAACAGCAGCGGGCAAGCTTAGTCGATTTTGTGCTACTGATGAACAAGTGGAATAAAGCCTATAATTTAACCTCTGTGCGGGAACCACAGCAGATGTTAATCAAACACATTATCGATTCTATTGTGGTAGCCCCCCATCTTGACCGAAGTCACTATATTGATGTGGGTACAGGGCCTGGCTTGCCTGGAATCCCATTGTCAATTATGCATCCTGATAAACATTTTGTGTTATTGGATAGTTTAGGTAAACGTGTTCGCTTTATGAAACAAGCGGCATTTGAATTAGATTTAAAAAATATAGAACCCGTTCAATCCCGTGTAGAGCAGTATTCCAGTGATACTCCACTTGATGGGGTATTGAGTCGAGCATTTGCGTCGATAAAAGATATGTTGCACTGGTGTCAACATCTGGTAGATTCACAAGGTGAGTTTCTTGCGTTGAAAGGTCAATATCCAGAACAAGAAATAGCGCTTCTACCTGAGGGATTTGAAGTGTTAGAATCTATTAAGTTAGATATTCCAGTACTTGAAGGCGAACGTCATCTGATAAAAATCAGAAAAGTTAGTTAGTGCCTACTACTTTAATCAATACCTAAATTTACAGAAAAACGGACGGGAAAGTTGGCTAAGGTCATTGCGATAGCAAATCAAAAAGGCGGCGTTGGGAAAACGACTACAGCAGTTAATGTTGCAGCGTCAATGGCGGCTACTAAACGAAAAGTGCTATTGATCGACTTAGATCCGCAAGGTAATGCAACAATGGGAAGTGGCATCGACAAATATGAAGTTGATTCCACTTGTTATGAACTTCTCATCGAAGATAAACCTGCAACAGAAGTCATCATCAAAGAAACATCTGGTAAATACGATTTAATTGCCGGAAATAGTGATGTAACTGCAGCAGAAATCAAATTGATGGAAGTGTTTGCCAGAGAACTTCGCTTGCGCAATGCATTAGCGCCAGTGCGTGATTATTATGATTATATTTTTATTGATTGCCCTCCCTCGTTAAGTCAATTAACCGTAAATGCCATGGCAGCAGCCGACTCTGTGCTGGTACCTATGCAATGTGAATATTATGCATTGGAAGGCCTAACTGCGTTAATGGACACAATTAAGAAGTTAGCATCAGTGGTAAATCCCGATTTAAAAATTGAGGGCGTGCTTCGAACTATGTATGATCCTCGTAATCGCTTAGCCAATGATGTTTCTGAACAACTTAAACGACATTTTGGCGAACAAGTTTACCGCACGGTTATTCCCCGCAATGTGAGATTGGCAGAAGCGCCCAGTTTTGGCGCGCCAGCCATGTACTACGATAAATCTTCTACGGGAGCGAAAGCCTACTTGGCTTTGGCCGGTGAAATATTGCGCCGTCGTAATAAGATCTTAAAAGAAGCTAGTTAAGAAAAAGGTTAATAGTTGACATGTCGACGAAAAAAAGAGGATTAGGCAGAGGATTGGATGCGCTGTTGGCTACGAGCAGTGCTAAACAAGAAACGGAAGTTTCGGAACGCAGCAGTGAATTGCAAAAACTGCCCATTGAGTTTTTGCAAGCTGGTAAATACCAACCTCGTAAAGATATGTCTCCTGAAGCATTAGATGATTTGGCATCGTCAATTCATTCCCAAGGTATTATTCAACCTATTGTTGTTCGCAAAATTAGTGAAGACAAATACGAAATTATCGCCGGTGAACGTCGTTGGCGCGCATCTCAATTAGCTAAGCTTGATGTGGTTCCCTGTATTATCAAAAATGTGCCCGATGAAGCGGCTGTTGCTATCGCGTTGATAGAAAATATTCAGCGTGAAGACTTAAATGCGATGGAAGAAGCGCAAGCACTTGATCGGCTCATGACCGAATTTGAATTGACCCACCAAGAAGTGGCCGAAGCAGTGGGGAAATCCAGAACCACAGTAACCAACTTGTTACGCCTGAACAATTTAAATGAAGACGTTAAGTTATTATTAGAACACGGTGATATTGAAATGGGTCACGCCCGTGCCTTGCTTGCTTTGCAAGGTGATATGCAGACCGAAGCAGCGCAAACGGTTTCGGGCAAAGGGTTAACCGTTCGCGATACCGAAAGTTTAGTGCGTAAATTCTTAGAGCCACCTAAAGAAAAAGTTGAGCAAAAGGTTGATCCCGATGTTCAGCGTTTGGAAAGTAAGCTATCAGAAAATTTAGGTGCGCCCGTCAGCATTGCCCACAATGCCAAAGGTAAAGGCAAGGTCACCATTAATTTTTCAAGTTTAGACGAATTGGATGGGATTTTAAGTCATATCAAATAACCTAGCTGTAGGTTGGGGCTTCAGCCCCGATGATTTCTAATGTTGGTTTATTATGGACTAAAGTCCATGCTACAGGGGTTGAATAAACGAGTTGTAGGTTGGGGCTTTAGCCCCGATGAGTTTTAATCTTTGTTTATTATGGACTAAAGTCCATGCTACAGGTTGGGGTGATTAAACGACCGTACATATTTAAAACTACATAAAGTCCCTTAATTTTCCTACCAAAGTGCTATTTTAAAGATAAAAAAGCCGAGTAATATCCCCAGATTAGTGGTTAATTTTGTAGCTAACTATGAATTAATACAAATAACACAACAAAACACGCTTAATGGTTGAATATTTGCGATAAAACAGTATAATTTTGGCGCTTTTTGTTGAGGTTTGAACGCACAGAGGACTAAATTGGCTACTAGCTTAACTACCGAAGGTCGACAGTTGGCTAGAAAAGTACTGGTTTATCAAAGTATTATCGCCATTTTATGTACCATTTTTTTTGTGATTTTTAAAGGCCAAAACAGCGGAATTTCAGCTTTATACGGTGGTATTACCTGTCTAATTCCAGCTTGTGTTTTTGCTTTCTATGCGTTTCGATATGCCGGTGCCACGCAAAATAAGATGGTAGTACGGAGTTTTAACAAAGGCAGTAAAATTAAATTCTTTTTGACCATTATTTTATTCTCTTTAGCATTCAAATGGTCAGAAGTAGAATTTTTGCCGTTATTAGTCACTTATCTGATAACGATGATGGCCCAGTGGCCAATAATCAGTTTTTTACATCGCGTTAAGCGTCCTTCTTAAAGGTCACTGACGAGATGGAATACCAGTATCTTTAACTTTTACAATTTGGATGGAAAAATGGCAGGATCGGGTGGCGAACTAACCATTAGCGGTTATATTCAGCACCATTTGACCAATGCAACTGTCGGAGAAGGGTTTATGACTCTTCATGTCGACACGCTCGCATGGTCTGTGGTTCTTGGATTGGTGTTTATTTTAAGTTTTCGTGCAGCAGCAAAAAAAGCAACGGTGGGTGTTCCTGGCAAGTGGCAGGCATTGGTCGAGATTATTGTTGAATTTGTTGCTAATACAGTCAAAAGTACCTATCACGGCAAAAGTCCTTTAATAGCGCCATTAGCACTCACTATTTTTGTGTGGGTATTGCTAATGAACCTAATGGATTTAATCCCGGTAGACTTCTTACCTACATTGGCAGCTCTAATTGCTGGCGAGTCTATGGACGTTATCGCCGCGGGCCAATCACATACCTATATGAAAGTGGTGCCTACCACTGATGTAAACATGACTTTCGCATTGTCGATTGGTGTGTTTGTTTTGATGATATTTTATTCCATCAAAATCAAAGGATTCGGCGGCTTTATGAAGGAGCTGTATGCTCATCCGTTTAACACGCCGTGGTTGTACTGGTTCAACTTCATACTTGAATTAGTCTCGTTATTGGCCAAACCCTTGTCTTTATCATTGCGTTTGTTCGGTAACCTCTACGCAGGTGAGCTGATATTTATTCTGATTGCAGGAACTATGGGGCTTTGGCAGTTGCCATTACACTTCATTTGGGCTGCATTCCACTTGTTGGTCATTCCGTTGCAAGCGTTCATATTCATGATGTTAACCATCGTGTATTTGAGTCTGGCAAGTGAAGAACACTAATTTCTATCATTATAATTTTTTTTAAACTTTAACTTAAAACACAAAGGTGAAAATCTATGGAAATCTTGGGTAATCTATATATCGCTGTTGGTATTTTGATTGGTCTATGCGCACTAGGGCCTGCTATTGGCTTTGGTATCTTGGGTGGTAAATTTCTAGAGTCTGCTGCTCGTCAACCAGAACTAGCGCCTACTCTTCAAGTAAAAATGTTCATCGTTGCGGGTCTTATCGATGCTATTGCGATGATTGGTGTGGCTATCGCACTATTCTTATTGTTTGTTGAAAGCGCGAAGTTTGCTGTTTAAGCACAACAATTGTAATCAACGAACTTAGGAGGAGCGGACTTGAATATCAATTCTACTCTAATTGGCGAATTAATAGCATTTATATTCTTCGTGTGGTTCTGCATGAAGTATGTATGGCCCCCTATTATGGGCGCTATTGAAGACCGCCAACAAAAAATTGCTGATGGCTTAGCTGCTTCAGAACGAGGTGAAAAAGACCTTGAGCTGGCGCAACAAAAAGCGAGTGAGCAATTAAAAGAAGCGAAAGCACAAGCAGCTGAAATTATCGAACAAGCCAAAAAGCGCGCAAATCAGATAGTTGATGAAGAAACGCAAAAAGGCCATTCCGAGCGTGAAAAAATTATCGCGCAAGGTCAAACCGAAATTGAAGCAGAGCGCAACCGTGTAAAAGAAGATCTTCGCAAGCAAGTAGCAGTGTTAGCTGTTGCTGGCGCTGAGAAAATCTTGGCGAGAGAAATCGACGCCGCTGCACAAAGTGACATAGTTGAAAAACTTGTCGCTGAGCTATAAGGGGCACATGAGCTATGTCTGAATTGACAACTGTTGCTCGCCCTTATGCTAAAGCAGCTTTCGACTATGCGGTTGAGAAGCAAGCTGTACCACACTGGCAAGAAATGCTGGAGTTTGCAGGTGAAGTAGCACAAAACGAGCAGATGACTGACATCTTATCGAGCGCTATGGCTGCCGAAAAACTAGCTGAATTGTTTAGCAGCGTGTGCGGTGAACAACTCAACGAAGCGGGTCAGAACCTAATTGGTGTTTTGGCTGAGAATGGACGCTTAAAAGCGCTACCTGATATTGCATTGTTGTTTAATCAATACAAAGCTGAATTCGACAAAGAAATTGATGTAGAGGTTACCTCTGCTGTTGAATTAAGTGACAAACAACTGTCTGAAATCAGCGCGTCTCTTGAGACACGTCTTGCACGAAAAGTTAAGCTGAATTGTAACGTCGATGCTGAAATCGTAGCCGGAGTCATTATTAAAGCCGGTGACACAGTAATTGATGGTTCGGTTAGATCAAAACTACACCGTCTATCAGACGTTTTACAATCATAGCGGGGAAATAGAGCATGCAACTGAATTCCACTGAAATTGCAGAACTGATCAAAAAACGAATTGAACAGTTTGATGTAAAAAGTGAAGCTCGTAACGAAGGTACTATTGTTGGTGTAACTGACGGTATCATTCGTGTCCATGGCCTTGCCGATGTAATGCAAGGTGAAATGATTGAGCTTCCTGGTAATCGTTATGCTATCGCATTGAACCTTGAACGAGATTCTGTAGGTGCGGTAGTAATGGGTCCTTATGCGGATCTACGTGAAGGTATGAAAGTCCAATCTACAGGTCGTATTTTGGAAGTTCCTGTTGGTCGTGCCCTTTTAGGTCGCGTAGTTAACACCTTGGGTGAGCCTATTGATGGTAAAGGCGCAATTGATGCTGAAGGTTTCGAACCTGTAGAGAAAATTGCACCTGGCGTAATCGAACGTCAATCAGTAGACCAACCAATCCAAACAGGTTATAAGTCGGTTGATGCCATGATCCCAGTAGGTCGTGGACAACGTGAATTGGTTATCGGTGACCGTCAAACAGGTAAAACTGCTTTGGCAATCGACGCCATCATCAACCAAAAAGGTACTGGCGTAAGTTGTGTATACGTAGCGGTTGGCCAAAAGGCGTCAACTATTGCTAACGTAGTACGTAAACTAGAAGAGCACGGTGCGATGGATCACACCATTGTTGTGGCCGCTTCTGCGTCTGAGTCTGCAGCACTTCAATACTTAGCACCTTATTCTGGTTGTACAATGGGTGAGTTTTTCCGTGACCGCGGTGAAGACGCACTAATTGTATACGATGATTTGTCTAAGCAAGCTGTAGCTTATCGTCAAATTTCATTGCTACTTCGTCGTCCTCCAGGTCGTGAAGCTTATCCTGGTGATGTTTTCTATCTTCACTCTCGTCTTCTTGAGCGTGCTGCTCGTGTAAACGACGTTTATGTAGAAAAATTCACTAATGGTGAAGTAAAAGGCCAAACGGGTTCATTGACTGCATTGCCAATCATTGAAACTCAAGCAGGCGACGTATCAGCATTCGTACCTACTAACGTAATATCCATTACCGATGGTCAGATTTTCTTAGAATCTGATTTGTTTAACGCGGGTATTCGCCCAGCGGTTAACGCCGGTATTTCGGTATCTCGTGTTGGTGGTGCAGCGCAAACTAAAATCATCAAGAAACTAGGTGGCGGTATTCGTCTAGCCTTGGCTCAGTACCGTGAATTGGCGGCATTCTCGCAATTTGCATCTGATCTTGATGAAGCGACTCGTGAGCAACTTGAGCACGGTGAGCGCGTAACTGAATTAATGAAGCAAAACCAATATGCACCGCTTTCAGTGGGCGATATGGGTGTTTCTTTGTTTGCAGTTGAAAAAGGCTATTTGAAAGGCATTGAATTGAATAAAGTGTTGGATTTTGAAGCATCACTACATTCATTCATGAACGCTGAATATGCTGATCTTATGAAAACACTTAACGACACTGGTAATTACAACGGTGACATTGAAGGCCAGTTAACTGAAGCTTTGGACAAATTCAAAGCAACACAAACTTGGTAATCAATTGGGTAGCTTAACGCTACCCTAACGTTGAGAAATCGGAGATAAGTCATGGCCAGCGGTAAAGAGATAAAAGGTAAGATCGGGAGTATTAAAAACACTCAGAAGATCACCAGTGCTATGGAAATGGTTGCCGCGTCTAAAATGAAAAAGGCGCAAGACCGTATGGAATCCAGCCGTCCATATGCCGAAAGCATGCGACAAGTTATTGGTCACGTGGCCCACGGTAACCTTGAATATCGCCATCCATATTTGGATGAGCGCGAGGTGAAACGTGTTGGTTACATCGTGATTTCAACTGACCGTGGTCTGTGTGGTGGTTTGAACTCTAACGAGTTCAAAAAAGTTAGCCAAGACGTCAATAAGTGGCAACAACAAGACGTTGAAGTGAGCTTCGCTGCATTAGGCGCAAAAGCATGTGGTTTTTTCGGCCGATTCGGAGGCAAGGTACTTGCTGCTGAATCTGGCATAGGTGATTCGCCAAGTGTTCAAGATGTTATTGGTTTAGTACGCGTAATGTTAAACGCGTATAACGAAGGTGAAATAGACCGTTTGTTTTTGGTCTACAACGACTTTGTCAATACCATGACGCAAGAACCCAGAATCGATCAATTGTTACCTTTGCCTAAGTCTGATGAAGAAGAATTAAAGCATCGTTGGGATTACATTTACGAACCAGATCCAAAACCAATTTTGGAAAAATTAATGGTCCGATATATCGAATCTCAGGTGTACCAAGGCGTAGTAGAGAATTCTGCGTCAGAGCAAGCCGCGCGAATGGTAGCGATGAAAGCTGCTACCGATAACGCCGGCGATCTAATCGATGATTTGCAATTGGTATACAACAAAGCACGTCAAGCAGCTATCACTCAAGAAATTAGTGAAATAGTTAGCGGCGCGGCAGCGGTGTAGGCAAAGGTTTAAAAATTAATGAGGACTAAACATGAGTCAAGGTAAGGTCGTCCAAATCATTGGTGCGGTTGTGGATATTGAATTTCCACAAGATGCCGTTCCAACTATATATGACGCACTGATAGTTACCGAAGGTAACTTGAAGGGATTAACCTTAGAAGTGCAACAGCAACTTGGTGGCGGTGTGGTACGTAGTATCGCATTGGGAACCACTGACGGGTTGAGCCGCGGGTTAGCTGTAGAAAATACAGGTGCACCTATAACCGTTCCAGTTGGTACCAAAACATTGGGCCGTATTATGGACGTTTTAGGTAATCCAATCGACGAAGCTGGCCCAATTGGTGAAGAAGAGCGTATGTCTATTCACCGTGCAGCGCCTAGCTACGAAGATCAATCAAGTTCTGTAGAACTACTTGAAACTGGTATCAAAGTAATCGACTTGGTTTGCCCCTTCGCTAAAGGTGGTAAAGTTGGTCTATTCGGTGGTGCTGGTGTAGGTAAAACAGTAAACATGATGGAATTGATTCGTAACATCGCAATCGAGCACAGTGGATACTCAGTATTCGCCGGTGTTGGTGAGCGTACTCGTGAAGGTAACGATTTCTATCACGAAATGAACGAATCTAACGTACTAGACAAAGTATCGCTAGTATACGGACAGATGAACGAGCCTCCTGGAAACCGTTTGCGCGTAGCGTTAACCGGTTTGACAATGGCCGAGAAGTTCCGTGACGAAGGTCGTGATGTACTGTTCTTCGTAGATAACATTTATCGTTATACACTAGCGGGTACAGAAGTATCAGCACTACTAGGTCGTATGCCATCAGCGGTAGGTTACCAGCCTACATTGGCTGAAGAAATGGGTGTGTTGCAAGAACGTATTGCATCAACTAAAACCGGTTCAATCACTTCAATCCAAGCGGTATACGTACCTGCGGATGACTTGACCGACCCTAGCCCAGCAACAACCTTTGCTCACTTGGATGCAACAGTTGTATTGTCACGTGATATCGCTTCTTTGGGTATTTACCCAGCGGTTGACCCACTAGATTCTACGTCTCGTCAGCTTGACCCTCAGGTTATTGGTCAAGAGCACTATGACACAGCACGTGGCGTTCAGTCGGTTCTTCAGCGTTATAAAGAATTGAAAGATATCATTGCGATTCTAGGTATGGACGAATTGTCTGAAGAAGACAAATTATCTGTATCTCGTGCTCGTAAGATCCAGCGTTTCTTGTCACAGCCATTCTTCGTTGCTGAAGTATTTACTGGTTCTCCAGGTAAATATGTATCTTTAAAAGATACTATCAGTGGCTTTAAAGGGATCCTTGCAGGTGAGTATGATCACTTACCAGAGCAAGCTTTCTATATGGTTGGCTCAATAGACGAAGCCGCTGAAAAAGCCAAAGGCAAGTAAGACGCAATATATTGCGTCTTTTCCTTAGTTTTTTCGTAAACCTAAATAGGAGGTCCCATGGCAATGACAGTACATCTGGATGTGGTAAGTGCCGAAGACAAGATTTTTTCTGGTCTGGTAGAAACTATTCAGATTACCGGTAGTGAAGGTGAGCTAGGTATTCATCCTGGACACGCACCTTTAATTACAGCGTTAAATCCTGGCATGGTTCGTTTGGTTAAACAGTTTGGTGAAGAAGAAATCATCTACATCGCTGGTGGACTTTTAGAAGTTCAACCTGGCACAGTAACTGTTTTGGCTGATACAGCTGTTCGCGCAGAAGACTTAGATGAACAATCTGCTTTAGAAGCAAAACGTTCAGCTGAAGAGCATATTGCTAATGGCGGAGCTGATTTTGATTACGCTGAAGCCGCTGCTCAACTTGCAGAAGCCATCGCGCAAATTCGTTTAATTCAGAAATTGCGTAAATAACCAGAATTTAGTTATCCATAAAAACCCAGCCTAGCGCTGGGTTTTTTATTGCTTGTACATGTTAGTAGGCAGCGAATCGAACTTACAATGATGATCCTGTAACCTTTAACATCATTACACTATCTGAAATTTCCCCAAAAACACCTTCAATCCGTCAACTATTTTTACAGTTACATTTCTGGTCTTTTCTAAATAACTGAAATATAGCTATTTTAATCATGGTGTAATATATGCTTATTATTTGTACAGGGACGTTTAATCAGCGTGCTATTACGCTAAACAACTTTGGAATATTTATGAAAAAACTAAAACTATTTTCTCTGGCTATTTTCTTGTTCACGGTCACTAACCTTGCAAATGCAGCTTTAATCAAATTTAACGCAACTGGTGTAGCTGGGGTGTCTGGTTTTGTAGAATTCGATGACAGTTTGTTTAGTGGAACTAGTGGTCAAATTCTTTCCAATTCCATTGTCACTGATCTGAGCTTAGATGTGTTTGGCGAGTTATTTTCATTGGCAGACGTGGCATTAACAGCTAGCACCATTTTTGATTCAACCGGTCCTACTCCTGTCATAATTAATGGTTCTGGGAACTTAGCAGACAACGGCGTGACAGCAATAGCCTTTTTCCCTGATGGTTTTTCTGGTACCACGTTTGACGGTGACGCATCACTATCCACTGGGCCAACTGGAAGCTTAGCTGATACAGATTTCTTTGCGGTAAAATGGGAAGTGGCTACAGAGGTACCTGAACCAAGTGCATTGCTGTTGTTAAGCGCAGGACTACTTCTGTTTGGTAGAAGAAAAACTAAATAAAAAGTACCTGTTGTAACATTAGACAAAACCCAGCCAAGTGCTGGGTTTTTTTATAACTAAGCTTTTGTAATAATTATAAATTGACCATAAAAGCAGATTAATACTGGTTTCAAAAGTGAACTCTGGTTTATAGTTAATCCATATAAATCAGCGTAAGGACGTTGTTCTTTGATATGAAAATCAAAACTATCATGACCACAGATATAGTTTGTGTACAAATGGACAGCACCTTATCTGAGGTAAAAAGATTATTTGAAAATCACCGCTTTCATCATTTGCTTGTTGTTGAGAATACCAAGCTAGTGGGCATTCTCTCCGATAGAGATTACTTAAAAGCAATTAGCCCGAATATTGATACAGCTGTTGAATCGCTAAAAGATGTAGCTAGTTTAAACAAGCGGGTGCACCAAATAATGAGTCGAGACTTAGTCACCCTACCCCCCACTAGCGGACTTTTCAAAGCCATTCAAATGTTTAATTCACATCGAGTTTCTTGTATCCCCGTTATAAATGTAAATTTTCAACCGGTGGGTATTCTAAGCTGGCGAGATATCTTTAAGTTTGTAGAGACAAAACAGTTAGAAAAATACCTTTCAAAATAGATTAGATAACGGGCTAATGACAGAGTTTCCACCTCGTTGCAAAATATGTGTATATATTTGCGTGGTGCGAAGATCAGCATGGCCCAGTTGATCTTGAACCGTACGAATATCGGCCCCTGATTGCAGCAGATGAGTTGCGAAGGTATGACGTAGGGTGTGGGGAGTTACATGCTTAGTTATCTGCGCAGTATTACTTGCCGTCCGTATTGCTTTTTGTAGGCCTGTCTCATCGATATGATGACGCCGTAATCTTTTAGTTTCCGGATCGATAGATAACCTTTTTGACGGAAACAGATACTGCCAACCCAGTTCTCTACTTGCAGACTTAAACTTCACTCGTAGTCTATTGGGTAACCACACCCCTGAAAAATCAGGATTAGCATTATCAGCGTCCAAATACTGCTCCACCGAAATGATTTGTTTGTGTAGATCAGATAATAAACTGTCAGCAAGGGTCACTACCCTATGTTTACCGCCTTTACTGTTCCAAATGCGCACAGATTTATAGTCAAAATCAATATCTTTAACCCGCAAACGAATACATTCCATGAGCCGCAACCCACTGCCATATAAAAGCGAAGCAGGCAATTTATAATTGGCATTGATACAATTAAGTAAACTACGTATTTCAGGCTGCGTTAGCACAACAGGTAGTTTCTGCTGTCGAGTGCTACGCACATATTTCAGCTTCAACGACAAAGGTTTCTCAATAATTTCCTCATACAAAAAAGACAATGCGTTCAACGCAATTTTTTGGGTTGATACGGCAACGTCTAATTCCAATACCAAATGGGATAAAAACTGCTCTACCTCCAAATTATGTAACTGCGCAGGATGACGCTTTTTATGAAAAATAATGTAACTCCCTATCCAAGTTAAGTAGGTTTGAATAGTTCGTTTTGCATAATGGCGCTGATACATTTCATCTTTAAGCATTTCCAAAAATGGTGATTTCATATCCTTTACGTTCCTTGTAAAAGCACTGTATAAACAACCAGAATAGACAACTCTTCCGCATAACAGCAAGAAAGTGGCAAAAAACTGTACTTTTACATGAGAAACCCTACCCTAAAGAGCATATTTTTAACCTGTACAGGCACTTGCAAATTATGTTAAAAAAGAACAACGTGAAAACAAGGATTTATTCCGTGTGATAATCGGGATTTTTTCTAACTAAGAATATTGTTATGAGGTTAAAGAGAATTAATATTGTGGCAGTCTAAACCTGCTCTCAACTGGTTATTTTTATTGATTTTTAGCTACCGTAATTCGTTCGTTTTTAAAACGTAGTTGTTTATTATTTTTAATTTATTCAACGTATATATCACTCTTAATTTTGTTACTTTATTAACTTATATTGTTGTTTAAATCGTGTGGTACAGCTTGCGGCTACATTTTGTTAAACAAGCGGCATGTCATCTTTCAAAACCATTGAAATCAACATTCCGGTTGTTTTTAAAAAGCAAATAGGGTGTTATTAAATGTATAAACTTTTTGGGCTTGTCATATTGTCACCTCATAACAAACAAAAGCACCGGAAAAGCACTCGCTGGGCTTCGCCCAAATACGCTCTCGCTTTCCGCTGTTTTGGAAGTTATAGCGCATAAGCCTTTCAGATTACTGTTTAGCGCAAAGGTGGATATCTTCCGTATTTCTTCGAGTTGACGACTGCTTTTTTCCGTAATCGGCCTGTGCTTTATTCAAATATAAATACTCCCATCGCAAAAATCTTTTATAAAAACCTGTTCACAGTAACGTTTATCAATAGTTGCAGTTTTCTGGCAGTTTGGTTTAGTCTAGGGTATTAATTTTAATCAAGTTGTTGTGCTAACAGTTCGTGGCGGCAAAGCCGCGATAGTGAATTGGGTTGGCGCAATAACAAACGTATGTTGCTGACCCAAACTCGCGGCCATTGTTCGTGCCTCACAAAGTTTAGGCCACAAGTTTGTGCAGCAAATTCGGACGTTATATGCTTCTGAGGATTCTGTGAAAAAGTTAATCATTTGTGTCTTAGTTAGCATAATTAATTTTTCTGCTTTATCTCAAACCGGAGGTAATAATCTTGATATTGATAAGCTCCAAGACGAAGAAGTTGTATTAAAAGAAATATTATTTCTTTATAAACTTGGTGAAATTAGAAAAGTAGCTTTTGATGACGGCAGCTTTGAAACTGTTAAAGCAATTGATAAAGTTATCTACCTTTCTATAAGTGATAGCTTAATTTATCAACCCAAATTCAATAAAGAGTATGCAGAGCATATTTTAAAGTACCTTGATAGCTCTCAATATTATCAATTTACTTGGTCAAAAAACGAAAATATAAAACTACTTAATGCGTTAAAAAGCATATAACAAACGCATTAAAATGGACGCCTAACAGTTGGCTGGCGCTCATTCTTCGCTAAGTTTAGCCAACTGTTTTCCGCCATTTATGCGGAGCGTTATATGAATAGTAAATTATGAAATATTTGATTGTAATTTTAGTATCGTTCTTTCTCTCATCTTGCGCTGAGCCTATGAAAGCAGGTTCAAATATTAAAGGTGAAGAGCGTGATATATTGATTGAAGAACTAGAAAAAAGAGATATTGAATACGAAATTTGGGAAGACGGAACTATTAGGTACGATGAAGATGTTCAAGAAGAAGTTTCCCTTTTAATCATGAAAATATTGAAAGAAAAGCGTAGTGGCGGTAGCTGATGATTTTGGCAAATTCATATAACAAAACAATCAACGACATTCGCTTCGCTCATTGGGAAAAATCCTCGCTGGCACTTCGTGCCAAAGCACTCAGTTTTTCCCGTTATTGTAAGCGTTAGGTTTGCAATCAGATATGAAGATTTTTTATCTATTAATTTTGTTTAGTTTTAGTTCTATAGCGACCACTTGCATAACGAATGAAAAGACATTTGAGCAATGGAATAACAAGTACAGCGCAAGAATTATTGTTGAAGCTAAACAGTCTGTTGCAGGCTTTGATGTATTAGTATGGTTTCCAACTACCATAGAAAAAATGCCACTGAATTTCGTTGTGTTTCATTTGGGTGATAAAGAGCAGCCAATTTTTTCTTCGCAACTAGCTATTTTCGAAGAGGATGGTCAAAAGGCTGTATATTTCACAACAAGCCACAAACAAAATCCAAGTGGTTACTTAGTCGCAAGCTACGGCTCAGATTGCGGTATTCAAGTAGGTAAAGCAGTTGAATTGGCAACGCAAACCTAACAAACAAAGGCAGCGGGACTTTTACTCGCTGCCTTCGGCAAAAACACTCGTAAAAGCCCCTGCTTTGGGGCGTTAGCAACCTAAGGAATGGTCAACATTGAGAAAGTTTTTTAGATTTTTTTGGAACGCTGGTGCCACTATATTTTGGGGAGGGCTAATTATCCTTACCCCTATTTGGTTGCTCGGATTTTTAATGGCAAGTGGTTGCTCATTTGATGAATATGAAGAACTATATTCCCCGGATAAAAGTATGAGAGCGGTAGTTATAAACGCAGACTGCGGAGCAACCACAAATTGGCAAACCCAAGTGT
>NZ_JAUORV010000031.1 GCF_030548205.1 Aliiglaciecola sp. 3_MG-2023
CCCGCCTACATGAAACCGATATGTATGTAACATGGTCTTTAGACCATGGGTTTATCGGGAATTGTCGCGGAGCGGTAGCATGGTCTTCAGGCCATGGGGCATTTCCGCGGGGCTAAAGCACCCGCCTATAGGTTACTGATCACCTGCCAACTTTGTTGGCCGCTGGCCCAGTACTTACGTTCAAAGGGAGTTTGCGGTTCATCACTGTGATAAGGGCTCACCGAGGCAGGTTTTCCCGCTGTATTTAATGCAATTGCAAACTCTTGAATATAAACTTGCCAATTACTTCTGACTTCCAACGTTCCCCCCAAGGCAATGATTTCTTTAAAGGCGGCACACGCGTGCCATCTACGCTGCACTTGTGAGGATTTTGGATAAGGATTGGGGTACAACAAAAAGTGATGACTCAATTGCCATTGAGCAGAGCGAGCTAAACGCCAAAAATCATTCACATCAGCCCGTATCACCAAATAATTGGGAGATTTTTCCTTATAATGTTCATGCTTATTGGTACGCAATTCAGACTTATCAATTCCTACCACTAACGCATCAGGAAACTGGGCTGCAATATGGGCGGTACTTTCCCCTACTCCACAGCAAGAATCAAAAATCAGCGGTTTTTGTAATTGGGAGTCTAACTGCAAACGCCATTTTTGTACCTGTTCAAAGGCATCTAAAGTATGCTGATTAAAGGGCTTTTGACTCGTATTCTCTAGGTGGCGACGCACCAGCTCAGGCACTTTCTCATGGGGCCCGAGCTGATTACTTGTGATACTTCGAGAATTACCCGTTTGCATAATCATATAGTTAGCTTTACAGAAGACTTAACTTCGTATTCCTACACCACGATTGATAAGTCGATATGCAATGGTAAATAACAGTAAATTAAAACCGACCAATAGCCCTAACGACAACACATAGTCGACATCTGAGACCCCAAGGAAACCATATCTAAACCCATTCACCATATATACGATAGGATTGGCTTTGCTGACCCATTGCCAAAATTCAGGTAACAAGGTCAACGAATAGAACACGCCCCCCAAATAGGTTAGCGGGGTAAGGACGAAAGTCGGTACCATACTAATATCATCAAACGTTTTCGCATACACAGCATTGATTAAGCCCGCTGTGGCGAACAAAGACGAGGTTAGAATGAGGGTGATGATGATAATGGCTAAGTTATGAATTTGGATATCAACAAAAAACATGGAGACTGTGGTAACGATAACACCAATTAAAATCGCTCTGGCGACACCGCCTCCCACAAAGCCCAATACAATGATCCAGCTCGGAACTGGCGCAACAAGCAACTCTTCAATGTTTCGTTGAAATTTGGCACTAAAAAAAGATGAACTTACATTGGCATATGAGTTAGTAATCACCGACATCATAATCAGCCCCGGCACAATGAATTCCATGTAGGAAAACCCGCCCATTTCTCCTATGCGCGAACCAATCAGACTACCAAAAATGACAAAGTATAGTGACATGGTAATTGCTGGCGGCACTAAAGTTTGAATCCAGATCCGTAAAAAGCGAGTACATTCTTTGATCCAAATGGTTCGCAAGGCTGTGAAATTTCGATTTGCCATTATGCTGCCCCCGCCTGTTCTTTTCTGCCTTTCTCAACCATTCTGACGAATAACTCTTCCAAACGATTAGCTTTGTTGCGCATACTCAAAACCGTAACGCCTTGATCTGTTAATTGACGGAATACATCGTTCAATCCAACATCTTTATCCGCATCTACCTCTAAAGTGTGATCATCAATATTGCGAAAAGCAAAGCCTTGCAAGCTAGGAGGTGTAGACTGAACAGGTAAATCCAAGACAAAGGTTTCCATACTCAATTTCGACAACAAAGCCTTCATACTGGTATTTTCAACGATAATACCCTTATCAATAATGGCAATATTTCGACACAACATTTCTGCTTCTTCTAAATAATGGGTGGTTAAAATGATAGTAATACCTTGCTCGTTGATTTCTTTAAGAAACGTCCACATTGAACGACGAATTTCGATGTCGACTCCGGCTGTGGGTTCATCAAGGATCAACATTTTGGGTTCGTGCATCAACGCTCTTGCAATCATTAAGCGTCGCTTCATCCCACCGGAAAGTTCCCTGGCTGGCTCATTACGCTTTTCCCATAAGTCCAATTGTTTTAGATATTTTTCCGCACGTTTTTTCGCAATATCTCGTGGCACGCCATAATAACCAGCTTGATTCACCACTATTTGGTTGAGGGTTTCAAATTGATTGAAGTTAAACTCTTGTGGTACCAAGCCAATGCAGGATTTCGCTTCGACTAACTCAGTATCTACCGAATGACCAAAGACTTTCACAGAGCCTGTTGACTTATTAACTAGCGAGCTGATGACACCTATAGTGGTCGATTTACCTGCGCCGTTTGGACCAAGTAAAGCAAAAAAATCTCCTTCGGAGACTTGTAAATTGATACCTTTTAAAGCCTGTGTACCACCTTTATAGGTTTTTGTCAGACCAGAAATGTCTAAGGCTTTCATAGCGCTTCCCAATTAACGTTTTATTTTAATTTTGTAAACCCAAACGCCTGCTTAACGCAAACTTTACCGGAGGTTCAATTGATCGAATTTGATATTACCTGAAGGTGAGAGTGTCAGGTCATTTTCCAATATGCTGCCATTTTGCCATATTTCAAGTATGAATAACCATTAAAAACACTTATTTATGCTGTTTAATCAACATCAACATTGAAAGGTTTACAGGCTGAAACAGCAGGTGTTACCTTATTCAATTAACAAAGATATTGGCGATAATAGGAATAAAATGAGTTACGAAAAATACGCAATTGGTGAGCCGGGTCAACCTTGGGGTGATAGTGAAAAAGCCCAATGGTTAAACAATCAACAAGTGAGACGGGAATACCGGAGCGAAGTATTAACTAAACTGGATGAGCTAAAAGGTGCCTTTGAAATAGTCCAGTATGGTGCCCTGCCTTATGACCAAGGGCGTTATCCGCTATTTGCCGTTAAAACTCAATCCTGGTCTAAGGATAAACCCAGCGTACTAATCACAGGCGGTGTTCATGGATATGAAACCAGCGGTGTACAAGGTGCAATTCGTTTTTTAAGCAGCCAAGCAAAAGCCTATGAGGCACACTTTAACTTTGTGGTTTTGCCGTGTTTGAGTCCCTGGGGTTATGAAACTATCAATCGCTGGGATCCAAAAGCAATAGATCCAAACCGCTCTTTTTATCCAAACTCACCGGCCCCAGAGGCTGCCCTTGCTATGGAGTATGTCAACGGATTGCAATTAGAATTGCTTGCCCACTTTGATTTACACGAAACCACTGACACCGATAACTCTGAATTTCGACCTGCACTCGGCGCAAGAGATGGAATTGAACAGAGTGTTTGGGATATTCCCGATGGATTTTATGGTGTAGGAGATAGCAACAATCCGGTACCCGATTTTCAGAAAGCCATCATCGACTCAGTAGAAAAAGTGACTCACATTGCCCCTGCAGACGACGATGGCAAACTCATAGGTACAAAGATGGAACAGCGTGGCGTTATTAATTATGACAAACGCAAACTCTTCCTCTGCGGTGGTTTTTCCGGCGCTAAATACGTCACCACCACAGAGGTATATCCAGACAGCCCGAAAGTTGACGATGAAAATTGTATACTTGCCCAAGTGGCCGCAATTACCGGCGGACTAGAATATTTGATAAATCAAAATTAACTTTATATTACGCTTCTATCTTTAGCGCCCGCACCACATAACGTAACTCAGGATTAGGGGCGGCGCTGTTAAAGGGGTAACACGTAATCAGGGTAAGCTCATCATCCACGCCTGATTCGATTAAATTGATTTGATCTTGATGGGCAATACGCACTTCCAACACCTGATAACGGCTGAGGTTATCCATAGTTTCGGTGCTAATCACATCACCAATTTTAACCTCTTGTAGCAACGAAAAGTGGGTGTCGCGATGACCGGTAATCACCGCGTTTCCCGCCTCTCCAGGAAACGGGGTACTGCTCATATGGCCGGGACCAAAGGCCATGACTCTGCCTGTCGCCCCCGCTAAAACATACAAGGTTTTATCGCCAATAGTTAACTTAGCAACCGGCCAGGTATCGGCCCACGCCCAAGGTGATATTTTTTCACCGGTGTGCAGCGACTCTATCCATGCGTCTTCAATTAAATATTGTGCCAGTAATGCTTTTGCATGAATATAACCACTTGACGCAAACAGATATGCACTTAAACCAAAACATAAAGTTGTCCATTTAAACCGCCAGATCATGTTTAACACTTTGCGTCTTAGTGGCGCTTTGTGAAAATGGCCGTACATAATCCAACCCCCATTAATAGTAAAGCTAACATCCATTGAAGCTGCGCTGGAGTAGCGGTTTGCGGTAAGCTTCCTATTGCCTGATTTTGTCCTTTTGGTAAGTGGGATTTAACCTGCGCATCTTTACTGGTACTTAATGCACTAGGTGTCACATCCACAGCCACTAAACTGGTCATTTCACTCACTAAATGATGTGCCATTGCCACTTGTTCTATCTGTTTATTCATTTCATCGTAATCTTGCCCTAACCTTTTGTCTCGCCCTAGCTGGGCAATTTTACGTCGTGCCCAAAGCACGTTTAGTCCGGTTTCACCGCCGCCCTTTTCTAATGATAAGGATTGCTGCCAATATTGATCTTTCAAAGTGCCAGTGACAGATAAATTATCAACCGGCTGATTGGCACGGTAACTCAACATAATGGGTTCACCTTTATATAAATCGGGCAAGTTTCGAGGGTACACCTCAACATCTTCAGAAAAATTCACCTGCAAATCCCTTAGTATGGGATGGGTTAATTTAGTAAATAAGGTTTGCATCTGCTCCTGCACAGATTCGGTAGAACCAATGTAGGTAAAGGTGCCTTTTCCCATCCGCGCGGCCTCACTCATAAAAAAGCTATTGGGAGCTGAACCAATGCCGACGGTAAACAACCTAGATTGCTGTAAATTATGATGGATGTAGTTAAATAAACTCACTTCGTTGCCCACTGAGCCATCGGTGATAAAAATGACTTGCCGAATACGAGTTTCATTTTCGCTTAATTCTGAGCTTTGTTGGCCTAAAGCCAGTTGCAAAGCTGACAACATTTCAGTGCCACCATCGGCTTTTAAATTTTCAATATATTCTACAGCGCTAGATTTACTGTGAGCGTTAGCAACTCTGGGGCGCGACCACATTTTTTTAGCCGTTGAATCAAACTCCACCAAATTAAACCTGTCATGTTCTGGCAACTGCTCGATAGCATAAATAAGCGCTTGTTTTGCCTGTGGCATGGCCTCCCCTGACATAGATCCTGATGTATCAATCACAAAAATCACTTCCCTGGCAAGGCTTAAGGTATCGGTTTCCTCATCGGGCGGCATTAACATCACCATGCCATAAAAGCCGTCTTGGTGGCGCTGCACAAAATGCGCGGCTTTAGGATCTTGACCAGGCTGAGGCTGCCAACTGAGAACGAAGTCTTGATTCGCAATCATATCTTGCTGCAAAGAAATCTCGTAGACCCCAGCTTGTTTTTCTAATTGATGAATAGGGTGAAATTCACTGCGAATTTTGTGCACTGAAAAGCCTGTATTCAGAGCAATGTGCATCGCTACCTTATGCATAGGTTCTGGCTCTTCTTGAACTCCAACTCTTGACCTATCTTTATACTCAGGCTGGGTCATGCCCCAACCGCTATCAGCAATCTCCTGAGTCCCTGCATCTAGGTTCAATTTAGGTAGATATCGGGGAGTGACAGTGGTAGGAAATCGTAAACTGAATGTATCATTTTGGTAATCTACGGTTTGTTGATATTCAATAGTGACTTTAATTGATTCACCTGGGCCAATATTAGCCACTGAGTTCTTAAATAAGTTAGGTCGCTGCTGAACCAGTAAACTCGCTTTCTTACCATCTCGTTTAGCTTGTTGGTAAATTGCTTTGGCTTTTTGTTTCGGATGGATTTGACCAACAATTTTCCGCTCTCCAATCTGCATTTCTAGATGGTCAACGGCAGCATTTTCAGGCAATGGGAACACATATATACCATTTACCCATTCATCACTGGTATTAGTGAAGGTTTGAGTGACTTTAGCTCGAGCAATTAATCCGGTTATGTTCATATCTACCCGGGTATCTAACAAAGGAGAAACTAAATATCCTTGTTGACCTTGCTTTTGTAAAAAGAAACTCCCTTGCTCCACTTGTTGATAATCGTTGACATAAACAGGTGGTTGATTAGCCTGAACCGACTCATAAGATAGGTCTATTTTGAATTTTGATTGGCTAGTCGAACCCTCATCGTTACTTTCATCCTTGAAAAAGGGCGTTGCATATTGCAACGCACCTAAGGTAAAAAGTAGCGAAAGGACTATGACAAATCGCAGACGCTTAATCACTGTCTCTCTCCTATAAATTAGATGCAGTCATAGCGTGCTGCCCTTCAGCAACTCGAACTAACACTCTACGGTCAAAAAAGAAGTCTTCATTGTCAGATTCAGCAGAGACAGGTTGGGTCTCCCCAAAGGAAAGAGTAAGTACTTGCTTATCGCTTACCCCCTTAGATAAAAGATAGTCTTTTACGCTCACCACTCGTTGCTCAGACAAAGCCTGATTGTAGGAGTCGTCACCGCGACTATCCGAAAAACCAGATAAACTCACCACTAACTGAGGATTATTTTTTAATCCTTTGGCGACTAAATCTAATTGCGGTTTAAAATGTGACTCGAGAACATGTGAAGCTGTTCGGAATTGAATATTTGATTCCATTTCCTGCATCACCCGCTCGATCTCTTTGTCCATTGCGACTAATTGCACTTGGCTTTCTCGCTCCGCTTGCTCATAACGTTTTTGCAATGCCACAAGCTCTGACGCTTGACGAGATAGTTTTGATTGAACATTGGCCAATTCGTTTTCACTTGCCTCCAATGCGTTATCGTTATTCACATCTTCAGCAATCAATACACCAAAAAGTCCTCCCACTATTGCTCCCACAGGTCCAGCAACCAGTCCACCAGCTAATGCACCAGAGCCAAAACCAATGGCTTCGTTGGTTTGCGCCTCTGTTGTTCTAGATTTAGACACACTTTCTGCAGCGAACCCATTTGCTGACAAGCTCAAAGCGATGGCGGTAAGTGGAAATAAAAGACGTTTTTTCATAATAGTTCTCCAAAAGAGTATGTTGGTTGAGATAGTGTTGTTTCGATGGAGTCTATTAAAACCTAACTTTCTGGCATGAAATGCGGGGAAAAATGGCAATGTAGTGAGCAAATGTGGCGAAAAAATGGAAATTGCCTTTATTCAGCCAAAAGGCCATGGGCAGAACAAATTTTTGCGATATAGTTAACCTCACTGAATAAGAAGAGTTAGTTAACCCGGTAGAGTAATGTCAAAACGTATTGCCATAGTTGAAGATGACCCAGCGATTAGAGAAAATTACGCATCAGCGTTGCAAAAGCAGGGCTATGAAGTGTTTACCTACAGTAGTCGTATCGATGCTGAACAGGCCTTTATGCAAAGATTGCCTGACTTAGCCGTTGTTGATATTGGATTAAACGAAGAGATAGATGGGGGCTTTATGTTATGCCAACAACTACGTTCACTGTCCAAAACCTTACCGATCATCTTTTTTACCGCCAGAGATAATGATTACGACACTATTTGCGGCTTGCGCATGGGGGCTGATGACTATTTAACTAAAGATATCAGTATGCCACATCTACTCGCCCGCATTGCTGCCTTGTTCAGACGCACAGAATTGCTCAATCAACCTCAAGTTGCCACGGATTTGGTTGAAACCGGAGCCTTACTTATGGACAGCAACCGAATGACGGTCAGTTGGCATGGTCAGCCCATAGAGCTCACAGTGACGGAGTTTTGGATGCTGCATGCCATTGCTAAGTATGCAGGTCATGTGAAAAGTCGCCAACAACTTATGGATGAGTCAAAGATGGTGGTCGATGATACAACCATTACCTCGCACATTAAGCGCATTCGTAAGAAATTTATGCAATTAGATGCTGAATTCAACCGCATTGAAACCGTTTACGGTATGGGCTATCGCTGGAAGTCCAGTTAATTTATGAATCGTATTCGCTTTGGCATTCGCTTAAAACTATTGTTGCTGTCTATATTTCTGTTTGCCATACCTTGGCTTGGATACCAGTATGTTTGGGAGCTGGAAAGTTATCTTCGTACTGGCCAAGAACAAACTATGGAAGGGACAGCTCGAGCTGTAGCCACTGCGCTACACGAAAGACCGTCGCTTTTTGATAGCCAATCCTCTTATTTACAAGACGTTAAGCCAGGTACAGACTTGTACGCCCATAAAATTGTTGATCCCATACAATTAGACGGTCAGTTGGATGACTGGGTTGATTACCGGCATTTATCCCTGCGTTATGGAGAAATGCAGTTAATTGAACAAAATGAATTTTATAACCCGGACAGTTTTCATTTCGAACATATGGTAGGGCAATATAGTAAGTATCTATATGCCATGTTCGAAGTGATAGATGATAATTTGGTTTACCGTCCTAAAAACAGCTTAAGGGTAGACAGAAACGATTATTTATTAATTGCAGTCACCAACCCCCAAGGTGATTTTAGACGCTACATCGTTGCCCCCCAACAATCGGGGTGGGTGAACGCCTATTTATTGGATGAAAATCCAGACTCTTTGCGACCTTTGTCCTTGGAAACGGCCATTCAGGGCAATTGGTTAGAAACTGAAACGGGATACAACATAGAGCTACGCTTTCCACTGGAAATCATGTCGAGCAAAATTGCCTTTGCCATTGCTGATGTGGATGACCCCAATACGCGCGAACGCAAATATATTATCGGTACCGCTAACCCCAATAAGTCTGACTCACTGGGTACGGTGTTAGTGCCTTCTCCAGAAATAGAGAAAATTTTGAAAGGGTTAAAATACTCTAATGCCCGAGTCTGGGTGGTAGATAAACACATGCGTGTGCTGGCCCGTTCTGGATCAATTCAAGATGCCACAGGGGTGCGCACAAGTCCCAAGTTAGACAAACGAGATACACTTTGGCATCGCATTGAACAAGATTGGTTGTTTCCAATGTATTATCAAATTCTCACCAAGCCACCAGCAGACTTTGTTGATGAATTAGAAAATGCCTACGCGCTGAAAGGTCAAGATTTAGCCAAAGCACTCACCGGAACCGCTAGTTCCCAATGGCGGTTGTCACCGGATAACAAAGCCGTAGTGCTATCTGCCGCCCATCCTATTTTTATTGATGAGCAGGTGATGGGTGCCGTTGTGGTTGAACAAACAACTCATGGTATTCGAACCTTAAGAAATCGCGCCCTAGAACAGTTATTTCACGTCATTATTGCGGTGGTGTTTTTAGGTACCGCGGCTTTGTTTTTATTTGCATCACGGATTTCATTTCGCATTAGTAAACTGCGTAACGAAACCGAATCAGCCATTGACGAAAATGGTAAAATTCTGAGCAATATTCCTCGTTCAAATACCCAAGATGAAATCGGTGATTTATCCCGAACATTTCACAGTGTGTTAGATAAATTACAGCAATATAATCATTATTTAGAAAACATGAGTTCCCGTTTGTCCCATGAACTACGGACCCCCGTCGCGATTGTAAAGTCATCATTAGAAAACTTATCCATGGAGCAAAAAAATGGCAATGATGAAAAAGAAAAGCAGCAATATATAGAGCGTGCGCAAACAGGTATACATCGTCTGAGTAAAATACTCAGCAACATGAGTGAAGCCACGCGCCTAGAACAAGCAATCCAATACAGCGAGCGAGAGAGTTTTGAACTGTCAGAGTTGCTAATTGGATGCACCGAAGGCTATCGGATTGCCTATCCACAAAATAAATTTTCGTTGAACACTCACGGGATTCAAAAAACCTTGAATGGTGCACCGGAACTCTTTGCTCAGATGCTTGATAAAGTGATCGCTAACGCTGTGGAATTCAGCCCAGATTCGAGCACTATCATTTTATCCTTAATGGAAAAAAGTGGACATATAGAACTTAGCATAGCCAACACAGGGCCTAAACTGCCTGACAATATGCATGCGCAGCTTTTGAATTCAATGGTGTCAGTGAGAGAGCATCAAGTTGAGCAAGAGGCGCATTTGGGATTAGGCCTTTATATCGCTAAGATTATCGCCGAATATCACAAAGCGAAAATCCACATCCAAAACCGCGAGGACGATAAAGGCGTAGAAGTGAAAATCCAATTGTAGGCGGTGGTTTTAGCCCCGAGAAATGCAACAAATCCATCCCCTGTAGTCGGTGGCTTTAGCCCCGAGAAATGCAACAAATCCATCCCCTGTAGTCGGTGGCTTTAGCCCCGAGCCCCCTCCGAAAAAAACCATGGCCTGAAGACCATGCTACCGCCCCGTGGGACGTGCAAATGTTTTCCCGGGATAAATCCCGGGCTACACAAAACGAGGGCGAAACCATCCATGGTGAACCACCCAGCCTGACATCCATGTCAGTCGTTCAGTCGGCTAACGCTGCTTCGCAGCTAAAAATATCAAGGTCGACTCAATTCCGCACAAAACGAGGGCGAAACCATCCATGGTGAACCACCCAGCCTGACATCCATGTCAGTCGTTCAGTCGGCTAACGCT
>NZ_JAUORV010000032.1 GCF_030548205.1 Aliiglaciecola sp. 3_MG-2023
CAATGGTTTTGAAAGATGACACGCCGATTATTTAACAAAATGTAGCCGCAAGCTGTACCACACGATTTAAACAACAATATAAGTTAATGAAGTAACAAAATTAAGAGTGACGTTTACGTTGAATAACTTAAAAAATAATAAACAATTACGTTTTAAAAACGAACGAATTACGGTAGTTAAACATCAATAAAAATAACCAGTTGAGAGCAGGTTTAGACTGCCACTACATTAATTCTTTTTAACCTCATAACGCTTTGCCAAGGGGCAAATGCGAACGTTGTTGGGCGAAGCCCAGTGAGTATTTGTCCCAGCCGCGCTTTTTGCGGCGAACTTAGGCAACTTGTTATGTGCGTGCATGCTAGAGCACGTGAACATCGTTGATTGTTGCAGCATATTCGTGATTTCCTGTTGGTACGAACTCAAATTCAACAGTTAAGTCTGTTATCTCACCATTAGCAGGTAAGTAAAAGCCGAAGATCAATGAGCCTGAATCGGTTTCTAGATACTCAGGGTAACAATTCGCTATATCTTCGTTTTGAAAACTGACAGGGACACTGCTTCCAAAATAACCTTGAACTGCGTCTCTTAGCTCGGATTCTGCCCATACAACACCGTAGTTATTTTTGATATCAATGAGCTTTGCCGCACCTTCAAATTCATTTGTGGCAAGTAAGTTTAACCAGTGTTGACAATAACGTTTAAGTTGATTCTCTTTATCTTCATTGGTGATTGACAGCATCAGATACCTTAAAGCACATAACGCTCCGCATAAATGGCGGATAACAGTTGGCTAAACTTAGCGAAGAATGAGCGCCAGCCAACTGTTAGGCGTCCATTTTAATGCGTTTGTTAGGAGTGCCTACTCCTGATATCTAGAGATAGCGAGTTTTTTAGCTTTCTCAACTGCTGCAACACCGCTATCTAAAAGGATTTTACCTAGTATTTCATCGCTTCTTTGAGAAGCCATATTTGAATATTTATTTCCAATTTTTTGCGCGACATAACACCAAGCATAAGCTTCTTGTAAGTCTAGTATTGGTTTTTCAGTTGATAATGAAACACACAAACCAAACGGAGCGAATTCGTATTTAAACTTCGCTGACTCTAGTAGGAACTCAAGTCCTAAATTAGGATCAAACTCCTTTCTTTCTTCTTTAAATAGCTCTGTACCGATCACGAACAATTGCTCTGGCGTATATTTGCTTTTATCTTCTGCAAATACCGCATCTGACATTAGGAACAATAGTAAAAATACATGCAGCCTCATCAGCACTCCTAACTTCCAAAACAGCGGAAAGCGAGAGCGTATTTGGGCGAAGCCCAGCGAGTGCTTTTCCGGTGCTTTTGTTTGTTATGAGGTGACAATATGACAAGCCCAAAAAGTTTATACATTTAATAACACCCTATTTGCTTTTTAAAAACAACCGGAATGTTGATTTCAATGGTTTTGAAAGATGACATGCCGCTTGTTTAACAAAATGTAGCCGCAAGCTGTACCACACGATTTAAACAACAATATAAGTTAATAAAGTAACAAAATTAAGAGTGATGTATACGTTGAATAACTTAAAAAATAATAAACAACTACATTTTAAAAACGAACGAATTACGGTAGCTAAACATCAATAAAAATAACCAGTTGAGAGCAGGTTTAGACTGCCACAACATTAATTCTCTTTAACCTCATAACGCCCCGTATTTGCTGCACAAACTTGTGGCCTAAACTTTGTGAGGCACGAACAATGGCCGCGAGTTTGGGTCAGCAACATACGTTTGTTATTGCGCCACCCCACTTCACTATCGCGGCAGTGCCGCCACGAACTGTTAGCACAACAACTTGATTAAAATTATTACCGTAGACTAAACCAAACAACCAGAAAACTGCAACTATTGATAAACGTTACTGTGAACAGGTTTTTATAAAAGCGATTTGAGAAAGAAGTATTTTGAATTGAATAAACCGCAGGGGAATTGCGGAAAAAAGAAGTAGTTAAATCGGAGAAATACGGAAGATATCCGCCTTTGCGCTAAACAGTAATCTGAAAGGCTTATGCGCTATAACGTCCGAATTTGCTGCACAAACTTGTGGCCTAAACTTTGTGAGGCACGAACAATGGCCGCGAGTTTGGGTCAGCAACATACGTTTGTTATTGCGCCCCCCACTTCACTATCGCGGCTTTGCCGCCACGAACTGTTAGCACAACAACTTGATCAAAATTATTACCCTAGACTAAACCAAACAACCAGAAAACTGCAACTATTGATAAACGTTACTGTGAACAGGTTTGGATAAAAGCGATTTGAGAAAGAAGTATTTTGAATTGAATAAACCGCAGGCGAATTGCGGAAAAAAGCAGTAGTTAACTCGGAGAAATACAGAAGATATCCACCTTTGCGCTAAACAGTAACCTGAAAGGCTTATGCGCTATAACGCTTCACATATGGGGCGCAGGCTTGCTGGCTATACTTGCGAAGAATGAGCCGAGCCAGCGAGTATGCGTCCCAATGAGCGAAGCGAGTGAACATGATGTGTTTGTTATGTTCCGGCAAACCTGAGAAGCCTCCATATTTTCGATAAACTAAAAGAAAATAAGCTTAAAGTGAGTCCGCAAATTATACTTAGTAAACCTTGCCAAAAATAATACATCTCAGTATCCGATTGTTCTCTAAATACTAAATAATGCTGACCTAAAGCTACACTCCCATTAAAAATGAAATATAAACCTAATAAGAATATTGCTGCTGATAACAATTCAGTAGCGTTGGAGTCAAATTGGGAATTGAAACCAAGAAACTTTCCAATAGACTTTCTCGTAGCAATCAGAAACAAGCCAATTACCAGCTTAGTAATTAAAAAAACCAAAGTGCCAAAATAAAAGGAACCCTCATCTGCAATCAGATTAGAGGTTTTGATAGTGATAATGGAAGTCAAAAAATCAGGCATGGAGGAGGCAATCAACCAGACACCAGATATGGCCAAGCAGGTTTCTCCAAAGTTACTTATCCGCATCCAAAAACTCCATTAGGAACATAACTTCCAAAACAGCGGAAAGCGAGAGCGTATTTGGGCGAAGCCCAGCGAGTGCTTTTCCGGTGCTTTTGTTTGTTATGAGGTGATAATATGACAACCCCAAAAAGTTTATTCATTTAATAACACCCTATTTGCTTTTTAAAAACAACCGGAATATTGATTTCAATGGTTTTGAAAGATGACACGCCGATTATTTAACAAAATGTAGCCGCAAGCTGTACCACACGATTTAAACAACAACATAAGTTAATAAAGTCACAAAATTAAGAGTGATGTATACGTTGAATAACTAAAAAAATATTAAACAACTACATTTTAAAAACGAACGAATTACGGTAGCCAAACATCAATAAAAATAACCAGTAGAGAGCAGGTTTAGACTGCCACTACACTAATTCTCTTTAACCTCATAACGCCGTTTTAAGCGGCAAATTGCAGTTGGCTAAAATAAGTGAGGCACGAACAAAAAGCCAACTGTAATTTGTCCGACTTGAAAACCCTTGTTATGTTTAAACGCTGCTACTCAGAGATGCTATTGCTTTTTGAGCTTCTTGCAATTTCCTTTCTCTTTTCATGATTTCTAGCTTTTCGTCTAGAATAATTTCAATTCCAACTTTCATTGCAGGGAATGCAGCTAAGCATTCTTGCTCACTGAGCTCATGTATGCCTTTACTTAAAATTGAATAAATGGATTTATTGTCAACTAAAAATCTAGGCAACTCTTCACAAAGAAGTTCGATTTTTTCATTCATTCTCGCTCTGATATATACCTCATCATCCCAAGTGCTTTTTTCTTTTGCACAAAGGTGAGATTCTTCTATGAGAAATTCAAATATACGTCTTAGATATACGAAAGATCCAACACCAACTCCATGGGAAGCTAATCCAATAGCTTTGGTAAATTCCTGAAAATAATGTTTACTCAATACTTTTGAGTACTTCTTTACGTCAAATAGATTTAGATCTGCAATAGAAGGTATTTGTCCAATTTTTTGTATGCTTTGTTCTTCTACATGAAACTTGAAAACTAACTTGTGTGATTTATTGCGTGTACACCTAACAGTGATATCAAAAAAGTCAGCATTTAGCCACGTGTCCGAACTATAATATGAGTAATGCTTATAGCCCCCGACAGGCTCAAAAATACTATGCGTATTACAAGATGGGCAATATGAGTCAAATGTTTCAGAAAAAAATCGTATTTTAGAACCTTCTTCTAAGTCTTCGTCCGAATAAGCCACTTTCTCATATAAGGGGACTTTGATTAGAAACTCTTCTGGAGTTGGATATTTACTCTCTGCGCTCAATTGAGCCTCCTTTAAACATAACGTTTCAAATAAGCGGCGCAGGCTTGCTGGCTATACTTGGCGAAGAATGAGCCCCAGCCAGCGAGTATGCGTCCGGCGACGAAGGAGCGTACTTGATTTGCTTTGTTAGACGGCGCAATAAACATGCGGTAAACATCCCTTGTCTGTTGAATAACACTATTACCTAATACAACCACCAGATAATAACCCCAGTAATTTCCTTGTTTAAAGATAGCCCGAAACAACTAAACAGTTCAAACAACCTTTAATGACAAACCACTTTTTGTGTTTAAAACCACCTAGAAGAAAAAAGAAATGATGTTGGCATTTCTCGCGATTTCAAAACAACTATGCACCTTAAACTAGCGCCTTCTAACACCCCGCTTAGGGGCAATAACACGTGGGCTAAAATTTGGAGCGAAGCGACTGAGCCCACGTGTTATTGTCCCAGGGAGCTTGCGACCGACTACAGCGGATTGTTAGCTCTGTTCGTCTATATCTGTGATGTAATTTACTAGCATTCTGCCGAGAGTAGTGAGACTTGCGCTTTTTCCCTTCATTTCAGTGAGCCCAAAGCGAAGAAGAGTTTCTTTGTAGCTATCTTGTAAAGCAGCAAGTTCTCGTTTTTCTATTGGAGCAGACATCTCTCTCGATATTGGCCTTAATACGTCAGGGTGCTTTTCTACCCATTCAGTATGAGGGCCGTGACTTAGGGAAGGCCTCAAAGAATAATATATAAGCCAAACAACCTCTGGGTCTGTAAGTTCACGATACAAATTTAAAATCTTTTTAGCTTCTTCATATTTTAATTTATCGCCAGTCAGTGCTTTTTCGGTCAAAGAAGCAAGCCTCTGTCTTCTTTCTTCAGATACCGCACGAGAAGACTGAACAAGCGCTTCCTCTAGTAAATCGGTTCCTTGTTCTGTGTTCAAGTTCCGCTTAAAGCTATTTAGTTCCGCATCAACTTTTGACACTCTCTCATCTAAAGTTTGAAGAAATGAAACTACTCTTTCGAACCTTAAATTAGGAACAACACTGTCGAGTAATTCTGAAACTGCTGAACCTATAAAAGGCAATGCGCCAGATGCTGCTTTAGCGACACTTACAAGTCTATCTCTATTGTTCGTTTTTAAAGAATCCATGGTCATCCTTGAAAGAGCTAACTTCCAAAACAGCGGAAAGCGAGAGCGTATTTGGGCGAAGCCCAGCGAGTGCTTTTCCGGTGCTTTTGTTTGTTATGAGGTGACAATATGACAACCCCAAAAAGTTTATACATTTAATAACACCCTATTTGCTTTTTAAAAACAACCGGAATGTTGATTTCAATGGTTTTGAAAGGTGACACGCCGCTTGTTTAACAAAATGTAGCCGCAAGCTGTACCACACGATTTAAACAACAACATAAGTTAATAAAGTAACAAAATTAAGAGTGACGTTTACGCTGAATAACTTAAAAAATAATAAACAACTACATTTTAAAAACGAATGAATTACGGTAGCCAAACATCAATAAAAATAACCAGTTGAGAGCAGGTTTAGACTGCCACTACATTAATTCTTTTTAACCTCATAACGTTTCAAATAAGCGGCGCAGGCTTGCTGGCTATACTTGGCGAAGAATGAGCCCCAGCCAGCGAGTATGCGTCCGGCGACGAAGGAGCGTACTTGATTTGCTTTGTTAGACGGCGCAATAAACATTTTGTAAACATCCTTTGTCTGTTGAATAACACTATTACCTAATACAGCCACCAGATAATAACCCCTGTAATTTTCTTGTTTAAAGATAGCCTGAAACTACTAAACAGTTCAAACAACCTTTACTGCCAAATCGTTTATTGTTTTAAAAACCACCTAGAAGAAAAAAGAAATGATGTTGACATTTCGCGCGTTTTCAAAACAACTATGCACCTTAAATTAGCGCCTTCTAACGTCCGAATTTGCTGCACAAACTTGTGGCCTAAACTTTGTGAGGCACGAACAATGGCCGCGAGTTTGGGTCAGCAACATACGTTTGTTATTGCGCCACCCACTTCACTATCGCGGCTTTGCCGCCACAAGCCTGTGACACAACAACATTGATTAAAATTATTATCCTAGACTAAACCAAACCGCCAGAAAACTACAACTATTGATAAACGTTACTTGAGACTGAGTTTGATAAAACTGGTTGAGATGGAAGTATTGAATGTGAATTAAACTGCTGGTCGATTACGGAAAAAAGCGGTAGTTAACTCGAAGAAATACGGACAAAGCCCGCCTTTGCATTTAATAGGATATTAACAAGGAAAAGCGCTATAACTTCCAAAACAGCGGAAAGCGAGAGCGTATTTGGGCGAAGCCCAGCGAGTGCTTTTCCGGTGCTTTTGTTTGTTATGAGGTGACAATATGACAACCCCAAAAAGTTTATACATTTAATAACACCCTATTTGTTTTTTAAAAACAACCGGAATGTTGATTTCAATGGTTTTGAAAGATGACACGCCGATTATTTAACAAAATGTAGCCGCAAGCTGTACCACACGATTTAAACAACAACATAAGTTAATGAAGTAACAAAATTAAGAGTGACGTTTACGTTGAATAACTTAAAAAATAATAAACAATTACGTTTTAAAAACGAACGAATTACGGTAGCTAAACATCAATAAAAATAACCAGTTGAGAGCAGGTTTAGACTGCCACTACATTAATTCTTTTTAACCTCATAACGTCCGAATTTGCTGCACAAACTTGTGGCCTACACTTTGTGAGGCACGAACAATGGCCACGAGTTTGGGTCAGCAACATACGTTTGTTAGGTGTCATGTTACTTATCATTAGGCTTTAATGGTGCAATTAGCAAAAATAATATTAAACAAAACCAGCTAATAAACAAACTTCCTATTATCCATGCTAGCTTTTCTTGGCGTCCAACATTTTGTGATCTAGAAATTATTATGATTGGAATTACCTATGCAATTAATAAAACAAGAAGCAAGGGAAACCAAGATATTAAGATTTGAGTTGTATTATCCATAATGAAATCCTTTTTTGACACCTAACACCCGCATAACGGGCAATAACACGTAGGCTAAAATTGGAGCGAAGCGACTGAGCCTACGTGTTATTGTC
>NZ_JAUORV010000033.1 GCF_030548205.1 Aliiglaciecola sp. 3_MG-2023
ATGGCCTAAAGACCATGCTACAGGGTGATTGATTCATCCATGGGGTGATTCTGTTGTAGGCGGGTGCTTTAGCCCCGCGCCATTCATTGCCGTGAAAAATCCATGGCCTAAAGACCATGCTACAGGGTGATTGATTCATCCATGGGGTGACTCTGTTGTAGGCGGGTGCTTTAGCCCCGCACCATTCATTGCCGTGAAAAATCCATGGCCTGTAGTCGGGTGCTTTAGCCCCGAGGATTGTTTTCTCTCCTCGATGCCCCCATGGCCTAAAGACCATGCTTTAGCCCCGCGCCATTCATTGCCGTGAAAAATCCATGGCCTAAGGACCATGCTACAGAGATTAAGGTTTTTTGTTGGATTTGCCTGCCGCTTTGTTGTGGGGCTGATTATCACTGAATCGTGTCAAACCTTGCTGGGCCTTAGGGTTTCCTTTACCTTTGCCTTTAGCATAAGCCTTATTTCGAGACCGTTTTGCATAGGCATTGTGGGCCTTGCCACTTAACTCTTCTTTGCTTTCTGCTGGCACCAGATGTTTAGCACCACTGCCAATTAAATGAGCTTTACCCATTTCTTTTAACGCTTTGCGGATCACCGGCCAGTTGGCTGGATCGTGATAACGTAAAAAGGCACGATGCAGGCGACGATGTATCTCACCTTTTGGCACGGTAACTTGTTCACTTTTGTGATTGACCTTATGTATGGGGTTTTTGCCCGTATGATACATAGTTGTCGCGTTGGCCATGGGCGAAGGATAGAAATTTTGCACCTGATCTAGCTTAAAATTATGCTCTTTTAACCACATAGCTAAACTCACCATATCCATATCTTCGGTACCCGGGTGGGCAGAGATAAAATACGGAATGAGATACTGAATTTTGCCTGCTTCTTTGGTGTATTTGTCGAACATTTCTTTAAAGCGCTCGTAGGTTCCCATACCAGGCTTCATCATCTTGTCCAGTGGCGCTTTTTCAGTATGCTCAGGGGCAATTTTTAAGTAGCCTCCCACATGATGAGTCACTAACTCCTTGACGTAATTTGGATCTTCAATGGCCAAGTCATAACGCACACCAGAGGCAATTAAAACTTTCTTAACCCCTTCCACTTTGCGCGCTTTTTTATATAACTCAACAGTAGGTGTTTGGTCGGTGTCTAAATGCCCACATATATCTGGCCACACACAAGAAAGGCGACGACAAGTTTGTTCCGCTTTGGCGCTTTTGCAACGCAATTTATACATATTGGCCGTAGGACCGCCTAAATCGGAGATCACCCCAGTAAAACCTGGAACTTTGTCGCGAATTTGCTCAATTTCACGAATTATTGATTCTTCAGATCGACTTTGAATTACCCGTCCTTCATGTTCCGTAATGGAACAAAATGTACAACCACCAAAACAACCACGCATAATATTCACCGAGGTTTTAATCATGTCGTAGGCTGGAATTTTGGCTTTGCCATAACTAGGATGAGGTACACGAGCATAGGGTAAATCAAATACCGCATCCATTTCTTCGGTTTCTAATGGAAAAGCAGGCGGGTTAATCCAAATAATACGATCGCCATGCCGCTGAGCCAGTGCGCGGGCACAACCTGGGTTGGTCTCTTGATGTAAAATCCGCGATGTATGGGCGTAGTGAGTTTTTTCAGCTCGCACCACATCATACGGGGGGAGCATAACGTATGTCTTTTCCCACGGCTTTCTGCGCTGAGTTTTAGAAGTAAATGGCTGAACGACTACAGGTTTGGCTTTTTGTGCGTCATCAATAACTTTATTTTGCTCATCTTCAGCCACCGCGCATTTATCTTCAATGTACTCATAAGGGCTGGGAATAGGATCAATTTTTCCAATCACATCAACATGTGTAGAATCAACCCCTTGCCATTCAGGTAACGGCTCTTTACGGATCACCGCAGTACCACGAATATCCTGCATATCAGCAATGGTCTCTCCCGCGGCAAATCGATGGGCCATTTCTAACAACGGGCGTTCAGCATTACCAAACATCAACATGTCTGCTTTTGAATCGAACAATACGGAACGTTTTACTTTATCTGACCAATAGTCGTAGTGGGCGATGCGTCTTAAACTGGCTTCAATTCCGCCAATTACCACTGGTTTTTTGTAAGCTTCTTTACAGCGTTGTGTATAAACTGTCACTGCTCTGTCTGGTCGCTTGCCCCCTTCATTGTTTGGGGTATACGCGTCGTCATGGCGTAGTTTACGATCAGCCGTATAGCGATTGATCATCGAGTCCATATTGCCTGCGGTAACCCCAAAAAATAAGTTTGGCTCACCTAGTTGCATGAAGTCTTTTTTGCTGGTCCAGTCTGGTTGAGAAATGATCCCAACCCTAAAGCCTTGAGACTCGAGAACACGGCCTATTACGGCCATGCCGAAACTCGGATGATCCACATAGGCATCCCCGGTCACAATAATTATGTCACAGCTATCCCAGCCTAACTGATCCATTTCCTTTCTAGACATAGGTAGAAACGGAGCAGGACCAAAACATTCGGCCCAATATTTAGGATAGGAAAATAGCCCTTTTTCAGCTTTCATTCGCTGAACAGGCTGTCGCATAACAGTCATGTATTGTACCAAGAAGTTAAGGGTTCAAAATTTTGCGGAGTATACCAGAAAAAGCCTTTCAACAAGAACATTATCACCGAATAGAGATTCACAGTGATAATACAAAGTGTCAACTTAACTGCTCACGCTTTGTACACTTTCATCTTTAGGATGCTCTTCTGACATCCCGTACAAATCACCACTCCCAACTTGTCATCTCCCCTGCTCTTTATTCATCATCTCGCTTTGCAATAACTTCAATGCCGAAGCCATTATCAATAATTTGTATTTCTATGGGTTGGCAACATATTTGGCAGTCGACGATTTGTTGTTGATTGATATCGTTAGCTTCATCTATTTCTAAATCGTTGTACGTCATACAATAGGGACATTCAAATTTACTGGCGACGGTGAGACTCATAGCGGCTCCTTGAATTTTAGAAGTTATCTTTGGTTACGGGAAAAATACTGAAAAAGTTTGAAAAACAAACCAATACTGACTGGATATACAGTAGTTTTTAAAATACACTGGGTGCGTGTCCAATCGATATTTTTATATGCGTTGATGAAAGAACTCCCGAGCAAATATTATTTAACCCATTTTCATGAGTTTCTAACATTCATTACTGGTCCTTGTGCACACTTACTCTCTATTGAAGATAGTGCCTTTATTGATAAATTCCACACTCTTTGTGAAGATGCCCAATGTTTATATGTTCGTGGACTCAATAGAAAATCTCCCATTATTAAACGTAATTCTTTGTTTTACGAAGAGATTAACCATCACGAACTGCATTTAGATACACTTATAACAGAAGGGTTTTACACTCAGGTAAAAGAATCCCACATTGCAGAGTTAAGCAATAACCTGACTAAGCCGGAATTAGCACAAATATTACGCAATGCTGAGGTCAGTTTCAGATCCTCGCAAAGTAAAGCCGACTATTTACAATTAGTGAAAGAGTCTTGTCAATTCGAAGACTTTTCCTCATTGCTTGAACACCACTGTGTGCTGCGCCGAGGAAAAGACCAACATATAAACTATTTCTTGTTCTTATTTTTTGGTGATCTCAACAGCAACTTATCAAAATTTTCTATGCGCGACCTCGGTATTATGAAGACTCAACGCGGAGTGAGTACCGACAATGCACGATTCGACTTCATCGATGAAGCGAAAAGTGCGTTTTTCTATGCTCACCAGCGCCGAGAAGTGGCTTCCCTAACCCCTAGCCAACTGGTGTCACTTGCCAAAGATTTTGCTTCTTTTCCCGTCCCCCAAGGCACCGTTGCCAACAAATATTGCGACCGCTTTTTATTAAAATTAGGTAAAGCCATTCTTCCCCATGACTTACAACTTGGTATCAAGATATTGGCAGAGTCTGCAGAGCCGTTGGCCCAAGAGAAAGTTATTCGCGAGCAATTCAAACTAGGTAACAAAGATTGGGTAAAAAGCCGTTTAGAGAAGATTATTGAAGAGCCGGAGTCAGAAGCGTTACTCACCTTTGCCGAAGATTTTTTGGCTCGTAAATATCAACAAAAACGCACCAGTAGTCTTACCGATATGCTAAGGGAACAACGGACTAAAGTGTTTATTGATGAGATGTATATGGACTCGGTGGAGCAAGGGGTGAAGCTACACTACCAAAAGCAAAACAAACAGGCTTTTCGCACTGAAAATAGGCTGTGGCGAGCATTGTTTGGTTTAGTGTTTTGGCATGAACTTTTTGAAATGGATAGCAATGCACTAGTCACGGAATTCGATTACAAACCTCAGGCGATTAATCAAAATACTTTTTATCACCTTTACGAACAAGATATTGAGACACGACTATATCGCATGACCAGTGCGCAAATCACCTTTAAACAAGTTTCCAAGGTTATGCTCGAAAAATACGGTCGCCCTAACGGTATCTTTCGATGGCACAAATCCTTGCTCGAAGTTTTAGCCGTATTTTTTGATCATGTCGACATTGACGGTTTTAAAGCGCATTTGAGAATGATGGCAAAAGATTTTAAAAACTATGCAGACGGCTATCCGGATATCATGGTGGTAGACGATAACGGGCTGCGGTTTGAGGAAATAAAGGCTCCGGGAGATCAATTACGGAAAAACCAATTGTTAACCATAAAACAGTTGAGAAAATCAGGGTTTCAAGTAGCAGTCACCCAAGTTGAATGGTTTTTAGATCCCCAACAGCCCTATGCGGTCGTCGATATTGAAACCACTGGCGGTCGTGCAAACCAGCATCGCATAACCGAAATAGGCATTGCCAAAGTTATCAACGGCAAAGTGATTGACACTTGGCAAACCTTAATCAACCCACAACGCCATATTCCTCATAAAATCACACAATTAACCGGCATTGATGATGAAATGGTCAGTGATGCGCCCTTATTTGTGGAAATAGCAGAGAGCCTTCGCAATTACCTGTCTGATTGTGTATTTGTTGCCCACAATGTCAATTTTGATTATGGGTTTATCCGCGCGGAATTTGAACGTCTCGAACAAAACTTTCGCATGCCTAAGTTATGTACAGTAAGAGAGATGCGCAAAGCTGTACCAGGATTGCCTTCCTATTCATTGGCTAACTTGACCCGACATTTTGGCATAGATATGGCCCGCCATCACAGAGCCCTTTCCGATGCACAAGCCGCCGCAGAATTGCTGTTCATCATCAACGATGTCCGCCATCAAAAAGCCGATGAGCGCCAGTTACAATAACTAACGCCCTGTAGCATGGTCTTTAGGCCATAAGCGTTCCTTGGGTTATTGGCATCCTTCGCTCGGGGCTAAAGCCGCCGACTACAGGCCAAGCACCCTGTAGCATGGTCTTTAGGCCATAAGCGTTCCTCGGGTTATTGATATCCCTTGCTCGGGGCTAAAGCCACCGACTACAGGCCAAGCACCTTGTAGCATGGTCTTTAGGCCATAACCGTTCCTTGGGTTATTGATATCCCTCGCTCGGGGCTAAAGCCACCGACTACAGGCCAAGCACCCTGTAGCATGGTCTTTAGGCCATGGAATGAGAACAATCCTCGGGGCTAAAGCCACCGACTACAGAAACCTGCAGAATTGACAGCCAACTTTATCCATGCGTAAATCTAATGATAGATCATCAATTTAACCTAAAACTATGATTAAAAAGCTTTTTCGTGTTTCACGGTTTCTACATAAATGGGCAGGATTATTCCTTGCCGTACAGATTTTATTGTGGATTTTAGGTGGTGTGGTGATGAGCGTAATACCTTTAGAAAAGGTACACGGAGATCATCTAGCTATCAAAAATCTCAACTATGAAATTGATAACTCACAATATGCTTTTTCCCTAGACACACTTCGCCTTAAAGTGTCAGAGCCTATTCACAGTATTTCCTTAACCGAATTTTTAGGTGAGCCTTATTATGCTTTTCAAACAACCTCAGGTGCTCAATTGTTTCATGCTATTACGGGCGACATAAAAGGCAGAATCAATGCAGATGAAGCCGCTTTAATAGCAAATCAACATTATCTTGGCGATGGTAATTTAGTTGAACGAAAGTTACTAGATAAAGCTCCTATGGAAGCTTCACGAAATAAAGGGCAAGTTTGGCAATTAAGGTTTGACGATACTTGGAATACGACCCTTTATGTATCACCAACAAGTGGAAAGCTGACCACAATTAGAAGTGATTTATGGCGTATTTTTGATTTCTTCTGGATGTTACATATTATGGATTATGATGAACGAGAAGATTTTAATAACCCATTATTAATCACCTTTTCGATTTCCGCTCTTATGTTTACTCTCACAGGTATTATTTTACTATTTAAAAGTTTTAACATTACCGGTAATAAAAAACACAAACGCACAAATAAGTAGTACCAATGCTCGCGGCGTGGGGGTTGAAACTCGGGGCTAAAGCACCCGACTACAGCGGCGGAATGTGCCCCTGTAGCATGGTCTTTAGGCCATAAGCGTTCCATGGGTTATTGGTATCCTTCGCTCGGGGCTAAAGCCGCCGACTACAGCGGGGAAATGTACCCCTGTAGCATGGTCTTTAGGCCATGGGCGTTCCATGGGTTATTGGCATCCTTCGCTCGGGGCTAAAGCCGCCGACTACAGCGGGGAAATGTACCCCTGTAGCATGGTCTTTAGGCCATGGGCG
>NZ_JAUORV010000034.1 GCF_030548205.1 Aliiglaciecola sp. 3_MG-2023
AGGAGAGACTTGAACTCTCACGCCGTGAAGCACTGGAACCTAAATCCAGCGTGTCTACCAATTCCACCACTTCCGCACATGCTTGTCCTAAAACAAGACTTGGTGGCTACGGCGGGACTCGAACCTGCGACCCCATCATTATGAGTGATGTGCTCTAACCAGCTGAGCTACGTAGCCATCTATCTTTGGGTACTCCTCTTTGGAGTGGCGCGTATTATGCTGATTAGGCATAAGGTCGTCAACACTTTTTTTATCGTAATTGTTTGTTTGCTCGATATCTAGCCAGACCGTCATAAAAAATATACAAAATGACATAAATTTATACAGAATCGATGGTTATCTTAGCAAAATTTGCGTCATGTTAACTTTCATACATGATGGTTTAATTTCATTGTTCAACTGTATTAATTTATAAAAAGGGTTAGGGCGTGGATATTTTTATTATAAAAGATAGCTCGCAGTGGGATAAAAACGCTATATATAGTGAGTGAGATACCTAATGGGGCTATTTTCATGAATAGGATAGGGCACCAACAACGTCAATACGTGCTAAGTGATTGGGTTATTATTAAAATCAATAATTATGTTTTCTTTGATGAGCTCACCCTGTGTTTTTATACAAGGTCAACGTCATAATTGACTTCTACTGCATTAACACTGGCTTTTAAGGCGTCAGCCTTTATTTTTATATCAGCCAGTTCTTACTCTAACGCCGTGATTTGTTATTCTGGCGTCATTTCTATCTAAGGTTTAGCAAATCAACTGGTTGCTTAGTTGAAAAGTCTTAGGTTTTCCTCTAGACCAATTGTATGGTCATGCTTAACAGGCAACCTAATGCCGTTATACGGCCCTGAATTCCGTGGTGCTTTTGTGCTTGTTTGTAGATCAATTCCCTTTTCTACCTGCTCTACAACTGCCAATTTAAAAGCGGGGGAATAATCACGTTGATTATGTTTAGTTGTTGATTGCATTACACTCTCCAAATTAAGTTTGAAAAGTATCAACATTATTGAAGACGGGTTATATCAGAGGATACATCGATTATTACAATAACGAACGGATTGAGCTGAAATTAAAAGGCCTGAGTCCGATACAATATCGAAATCAGGCCTTGGTAACCGCTTAGAAATGAGTCCAAGTTAATGGGGTCACTTCAAAAGCGGGCTTTTTACAGTTAAAACGTCAATCTATCCTAACTAATTATTGAGCTTCTACATCAAGAACTGTTAGCGCATTTTCGTCTCCGTTTTCATCTTTATATATGACACCACCAACGTAGTTTTCACCCGCTTGTAGTCCATACATACCAACGTAAACTCGGCTAGAACGGCCAGCTACAGCTCTTGAAGACGCTCTGACCGTCATATTACTTGTACCAGATTCATCTACAGTCCAAACGTGAATTGGCACATCTGTAGGGCCTTCACCAGCCATGTCCCAACCATGAACGAATACTATGTATGTATCTAAACCTGGCAAATTGGCCAGAGGAACTGGATCAATAAGTGTCACAGATTCATTGGAGTCAAAATTCAGACTTGAACCAACTTGCGTACAACTAAACTGAGGGCATGCCCAAACGTACAAATCTAAATCCATAGCTGGATTAGGTAAATCATCAGGTTTGATTGCAATTTTCGCAATTCTTGTGCCTTCAGGAACATTTAGCCAATAGAAACCTAAACCAGGTTCATTGAACGCGAACGTCTGATCTTCATCCTGTGATACAGAAGCTATTTGTGTAGTTGACTCGTCAAGACCTATACCTTGAACATAAAGTCTCCCGTTATATCCCACGTCTGCTGACAATGTCACACGTGCAGCAGAACTAGTGGTAGTAAGGTTGACAGTTTCAGGTACTGTAACTCTAACCGGTTCAGTTGGTACTATCGCGATTGGACTGCGCACACTATGTGTTCCATCACTCCAAGTTACTGAACCAAATGTCCACTCATCAAATATAGCACTATCATTTTTACTAAATGTTAATTGATAGATGCCGAGACCACTATCGTCAAAGCTCATTGTGTCAGAGTCGGTTATCGAACCTGTATCCCAGTCAAGAACACTAACAGTTACATCAATACCTTCAGGAGCTTCAACAGTAGCAACATAGCTATCAGAATCGCTTACATTTGTTACATAACGAGTGATGGTTTGCGTTTCTGCAAGTTGATCAATAGCGATTGAAGCGATATTCAAATCACTAGCGTCGGTTGGGTAGCCAGCACTTTCAAATGCGGCACAGCTAAATCCGGAAGTTGATTCAGTGAACGATGATTCGCCCTGCCCACATAAATAAGCCCAGTAGTCATACTCATTTGCGTCATAAACTAAACCGGGATCAACAGCCAGATTAGGTTCTACATGTCCAGCACCATAATCGAATGGGTCAGCAGCAGTGACACCATCTTCTTTAGTGACATTTTGTCGTGCTGTGGTCATCAACGCAGATTTAACCGCTGCAGGACTCCAGGTTGGATGAGTTTCTCTTACCAATGCCGCTAAACCCGCAATGTGGGGAGATGACATCGAGGTACCGCTAAGATACGCATAGCTCTCGCCCATAACACCACTATCGATTTGTGAACCAGAAGTCCCAGCTAGAATACTTTGTCCTGGAGCCGTGATGTCGGGTTTAATAATATCAGCGGTTGCTAAACTTTCACCGCGAGATGAAAACCCTGCAATTTGGTTACCTATTTCTGTGGCTGTACCGCCTGAAATTGGATCATATGTGAAATTAACGCTTACCGTCACTTCATCAACCAAACCGGCTAATTCTAAGCCTTTTTCATTTGTAATCATTACGCCAGGGATAGTAATTCCAGTCGCATCACCACCCATAGGTGTTGGAGTGCGGTCATCGGAGTATACTACGACAGCTGTAGCACCAGCGTTTTGCGCATTTAGTACTTTAATACTGAAATTACACACGCCACGCGCTATTAAAGCAATGTTTCCAGCGATTTCTTCGGGATTAGTCAGACCATCATCACAAGCTAACGCGGGAGATGCCGCGACCAACTCTCCTGAAAGGCCGGATTCTGGTATTGTAGTTGTAATTGAACCATGCACAGAATATATACTTTCATTCACATCTTCGTAGCTAACTTCGACCGCATTACCTATTAATGCTGTATCACCGTCATAAGTAGAAGCGGCTACTGTAGTAACCCATGGAACATTGTGGGCGACTGTTTGGGCCCCTGGACCTGAGTTACCAGCAGAAAGTGAACTAAATACACCACCTCTAGCTGCATTGAAAAAAGCAACATGAACGGGATCTACTTGGGCTGTAGTACTTCCACTGATGGAAAAGTTAATAACATCAACACCATCGGCCACAGCTGCATCAATAGCGGCAACTGAATCGGATGTAGGACAACCGCTATTACCTTCGGCACTGCCATTCCAACACACTTTGTATGCTGCAACACGGGCACGAGGCGCCATACCGGTTACTGTGCCAACTTCAATACCCAAAATTGAAGCGTTAACACTCTCGTTCCCACCTGCTGTTGTTATAGTATGTGTACCATGCCCGTCTGCGTCTCTAGGAGAATCAAATTCACCAGGTAGAATTGATTCCGGCGAAAAGCCTGAATTGAAGTAGCGGGCTCCGATCAATTTATTGTTACAATCGAAAAGGGGATCTGTCCCTACATCACATACATCTTCCTTAGCTGGCCATTCTGGTCTAGTGTCCTGAATTGGCGCATACCCTGCATCATCTAAACTAGGGTTTTCTGGCCATACACCAGAATCAACCACACCGATAATAATATCTTCCCCTTTGTTTCCTATAGTATGAAGCCCATCAGGTGAAGTTAAACCTAAAAATGCAGGAGTATTCGAGGTATCCATCTTTCTGATTTCGTCAGGCCAAATATTTATTACATCTGGATTAGATTTAAGCTTAGTAATCTGCGTTTCTGTCAGGTTAGCAGCGAAACCGTTTAACGCGTGCTCATAGGAATAAATCGCTTCACTTACTCCAACACTATTCATGACTTGCTTTTGCTTATCTACTAATTGTTTTCGGTAAACAATTGAGGCTGGGGAATTTGCATCATACTTTGCAGCTTTTAAAGCACCATTTTCTTTTTGAGGCAAACTTGATGTTGTACTTCTATTGGCTGCTGGTTGGTCTTTTAGTTGTACTATATAGCGTGTACTAGATTTTACAGACGGTAAAGTTGAGGCATCTGATTTGAGTAGACTGCGGTCTGGATTAGATAATGCCAAAGCACTATGTACAGACATCGCCAAAAAGCACCCTGTACCGAGCACGGCTAGCTGTTTGCGTAACATAGAAATTTCCTTTTATATTTTTTAATTATGAAACAGTAATTTACTGCTTACGTTTAGGAACGTTTTCCAAACTTCTTTGGTTTGGTAACTTGACCAAGATGGCCAAATCTAATCTCTACACTATCAAAACGTTTTGTTTTTGATGTGTTTGTAAATTAGACTTTTTCGGAAGCAAGAAACATTCCCGCTATATAGCTCGCTGATATATATAATAATTTTTTGCTGCATTAAGAAGTTTAAACATAAGTTGTTAAAAATACTGACATAATTTTGTTTGTTTGATACACAATTTGTTTGTTTTTTATCTATGCTACCTTCTTTTTATTAATGCTATTTATGTAGGAATTATTAGTAATTTTGTAATTCGTGTGTAATGAGTAGGCTCTTGCTTATTTGAGGTTTTATTAAGCTAGGGAATCTAGAAACAACAGTTCTTCTGCTAACAGTGACTAAAATGGTCTGTCATTTCGGCAATCACTCTAAGTGGTCTCTCTATTTAGTTAGCGATTATAAAAGTAAGCGTTTAAATCTTCATATTTGGCGTAAAAACCAGCAATCAAACGGATTTTTCAATTTATTTTAAAATAGCGCTTGATCTTCCGATTATGG
>NZ_JAUORV010000035.1 GCF_030548205.1 Aliiglaciecola sp. 3_MG-2023
CAATATGGATCACAGCAACATGGACAGCCATGATATGTCGGACATGGATAAACAGGACAGCCATGCTAATCACGAGAAGGTGGACCACAGCAACATGGATCACGGCAACATGGACAGTCATGATATGTCGAGCATGGATAAGCAGGACAGCCATGCTAACCACGCTGAAAAGCATCAGGGGATGCAGCATGATTGAGAAGCTAATTCATTGGTCCATTCACAATCGATTTTTTGTGTTGTTATGCACTGCAATGATGATTGGGGTGGGTGTCTATAGTGTGAAAAATACGCCTGTAGATGCCATTCCCGATTTGTCTGATGTACAGGTTATCATCAAAACCAGTTATCCAGGACAGTCACCTCAGGTGGTCGAAGACCAAGTCACTTATCCCATCACCACGGCCATGCTGTCGGTCCCTGGGGCGCAAACCGTGCGCGGTTTCTCATTTTTTGGTGATTCTTATGTGTATGTGATTTTTGACGACAAAACTGATCTTTATTGGGCTCGCAGTCGGGTTCTTGAATATCTATCGCAGGTTTCTTCGCGCCTTCCTGATTCCGCGAAGCCGCAGCTGGGGCCTGATGCCACTGGTGTGGGCTGGGTGTTTATGTATGCCCTGACAGATAAAAGCGGTCAGCACGACATTAGCCAGTTGCGTTCGTTACAGGATTGGTTTTTGAAATTTGAGCTGCAAACTGTGCCAGGTATTGCTGAAATTGCCACTATTGGCGGCATGGTAAAACAGTATCAGGTGAATATTGACCCCGACAAGTTGCGTGCTTACAACATTCCCCTTAGTCATATTCAAAACGCCATTCGCCAAGGCAATCAAGAGGTGGGGGCGTCGGTGATTGAAATGGCCGAAGCCGAATATATGGTGACAGCCACTGGTTACTTAACTGGCATTGCCGATTTAGAATCGATTCCCCTTGGATTAAACGATAAAGGCACTGCGCTGCAATTGCGCGATGTAGCTGATATTCGATTAGGACCACAAATGCGCCGGGGGATTGCCGAGCTAAATGGCCAAGGTGAAGTTGTTGGGGGCGTGGCCGTGATGCGCTTTGGTGAAAATGCACAAAAAACCATTCATTCCCTCAAGGCTAAATTGGCCGCTCTGCAATCTAGCTTACCCGATGGGGTAGAGGTGGTGACGGTTTACGATAGGTCGGAGCTGATCAACCGAGCGGTGGATAATTTATGGAGTAAGTTGGCTCAAGAGCTGATTATTGTGGCTCTGGTGTGTGCGATTTTCTTATTTCATCTGCGCTCTGCCATTGTGGCGGTAGTGAGTTTGCCGATGGGGATTTTGATTGCATTTGCCGTGATGTATTGGCAGGGAATTAATGCCAATATCATGTCGTTAGGGGGAATAGCCATTGCCATTGGGGCCATGACCGACGGTGCAATTGTAATGATTGAAAATCTGCATAAGCACATGGAAAAAACCCCATTAACTGAGCAAAATCGTTGGCAAATAGTGGCTAAAGCGGCGTCAGAGGTGGGGCCACCACTATTTTTTAGTTTGTTGATCATCACCGTGAGCTTTTTGCCGGTGTTTATTTTAGAAGCTCAAGAAGGCCGGATGTTTGCGCCGTTGGCCTATACAAAAACCTACGCCATGGCCGCTTCAGCTGGTTTGGCGGTAACCTTAATTCCGGTGTTAATGGGGTATTTGGTGCGCGGCAAAGTAATCAGTGAAGCTAAAAATCCATTGAATCGGTTGTTGATTGCGGTTTACACCCCTGTACTTAAATTAGTCCTGCTGTTCCCTAAACTGACTTTGCTTGGGGCGTTTGTGTTGGCAGTTGTTGGTTTTTATCCACTGAGCAAAATAGGGACTGAATTTATTCCCCCTTTTGATGAAGGGGATTTGATGTATATGCCTACCACGTACGCGGGTTTATCTATTGGTAAAGCCCGCGAGATATTGCAACAAACCGATAAATTAATTGCCACCATTCCCGAGGTGAAAAGCGTGTTTGGAAAAATCGGCCGAGCTGAGACAGCCACAGATCCAGCGCCGCTCACCATGATCGAAACTGTCATTCAATTAAAACCCCAATCCCAATGGCGAGAGGGGTTGAGTATTGATGATTTGCGCCAGGAACTTGATCAGGTAGTGCAGTTGCCGGGCTTAACCAATGCTTGGGTAATGCCGATTCAAACCCGAATTGATATGTTGGCAACGGGAATTAAAACCCCCGTGGGTATTAAGGTAGCAGGGCCAGATATCAAAGTCATTCAGCGTATTGGTCAGGATATCGAAAGAATCCTTTCTACCATGGACGGCACGGCTTCGGTTTATGCTGAGCGTGTGGCTGGTGGACGTTACATCAAGGTGGATATCAATCGCGAAAAATCAGCCCGTTATGGTCTTAATATCAGTGATGTACAACAAGTGGTAGCTACTGCTATCGGTGGAATGAATATTACCCAAACTGTTGAGGGCTTGGAACGTTATCCGGTGAATGTGCGTTACCCACAATCTTACCGCGATTCGCCAGAAGCCTTGCAATTGCTACCCATAGTGACACCCAATGGCCAACGAATTGCGCTGGCTGATGTCGCCCAAGTGTATATCGAAGAAGGTCCGCCGGGGATTAAGAGTGAGAATGCGCGGATCAACGGTTGGACCTACATTGATATTGAGAATATTGATGTGGGCAGCTATGTGGAAAACGCCAAGGTACGCTTAGCAGAAAATTTGGATTTACCTACAGGTTACAGTCTGCAATGGGCAGGACAGTATGAATATATGCAGCGTGCTACTCAAAAGCTCAGTTATGTTGTGCCATTAACGCTGGCAATTATTGTGCTTCTGCTATACATGAACTTTCGAAATGTTGTGGAAGTCATCATCATCATGGGCACCTTACCGCTGGCGTTAATTGGTGGAATTTGGTTGCTTTACCTTGAAGGCTTTAATTTATCAGTGGCTGTTGGTGTCGGCTTTATCGCTTTGGCCGGCGTGGCCGTGGAAATAGGGGTGATCATGTTGGTTTATCTGAACCAGGCTTTTCAGGTTTTACTGGACAGGCATGAAAACGCTAACGTGGACAGGCATGTTAATGAACCCTCGACTGGTGCGGTGCCTGTTACCAAAAGTGCGTTAATTGAAGCCATTTTAGACGGCGCTGGAAAACGAGTAAGACCAGTGATTATGACGGTTGCAACAGTGATGATTGGATTGTTGCCCGTCATGTATGGCACAGGTACAGGTTCCGAGGTAATGAGCCGTATCGCAGCACCCATGGTAGGTGGCATGGCAAGTGCATTGATCTTGTCATTGTTGGTCGTGCCCGTGGTGTTCTATTTATGGCGAAAACAGCAATTAAAGCTGTAGCATGGCCTTCAGGCCATGGATTTCTAGGGTTTACGCAGGATCTGTAGCATGGCCTTTAGGCCATGGGAGGCCGTGATTTTTTCTCGGGGCTAAAGCCACCGACTACAGGGTGTATTCAGGCCATGGGAGGCCATGGATTTATCGAGTTTACACGGGATCTGTAGCATGGCCTTTAGGCCATGGAACGCGGGCCATGGGTTTGGTAACCCGCGGGGCTAAAGCCGCCGACTACAGGTTTGGCTTTTATCGCGCCTGTAGCATGGTCTTTAGGCCATGGGATTGTCGGGTTTACGCGGAATTTGTAGCATGGCCTTTAGGCCATGGGTTTGGCAACCCGCGGGGCTAAAGCCACCGCCTACAGGCACTATGGTATATTGGAGGTATTATGAAAAAAATGGCAAAACTATATCGAATGGAAACCTCGCAACATATTTGCCCTTTTGGTTTGAAATCGAAAGATTTGTTGCAAAGAAAAGGTTTCAAGGTGGACGATCATAAATTGACATCCCGTCAGGAGACCGACGAATTCAAAAATGTCCACGATGTAAAAACCACACCTCAAACCTTTATTGATGGCGAAAGGATCGGTGGATACGACGATTTAAGGGCATTCTTCGGCATGTCTAAACCCGGTCAACAGGGTAAAACTTACACACCTGTGATTGCAATTTTTGCAGTGGCAGCGCTTTTAGCCATAGCAATGGCTTATTCTTCGGGTTTGAGTATTGTTTCGATTCAAACAGTAATGATGTTCGTAGCCTTTTCAATGGCCATTCTGGCGGTACAGAAGCTCCGTGATTTATATAGCTTCTCAAATTCGTTCATCACCTATGATTTATTGGCCATGCGGGTGGTGCCCTACGCCTATGTGTATCCATTTTTAGAGGCCTATGTTGGGGTGGGAATGATTGCTAGCCTGCCGCCAATAATTATCGCGCCAATATCTTTGTTCATTGGTGGAATTGGTGCGGTTTCTGTTTACAAAGCCGTTTACATCGACAAGCGAGATCTTAAATGTGCCTGCGTCGGCGGCAAAAGTGATGTGCCATTGGGTGTCGTATCTCTAACTGAAAACCTATTTATGATCGCCGCCGGATTATGGATGTTATTGCTGTAGCATGGCCTTTAGGCCATGGGAGGCCATGGGAGACCGTGATTTTTCCTCGGGGCTAAAGCCGCCGACTACAGGTTTGGCTTTTATCGCGCCTGTAGCATGGTCTTTAGGCCATGGGGCATTTCCTCGGGGCTAAAGCCGCCGACTACAGGTTAGGCTTTTATCGCGCCTGTAGCATGGTCTTTAGGCCATGGGAGACCGTGATTTTTTCTCGGGGCTAAAGCCACCGACTACAGGTTTTGTAGCATGGTCTTTAGGCCATGGGAGGCCGTGATTTTTCCTCGGGGCTAAAGCCGCCGACTACAGGTTTGGCTTTTATCGCGCCTGTAGCATGGTCTTTAGGCC
>NZ_JAUORV010000036.1 GCF_030548205.1 Aliiglaciecola sp. 3_MG-2023
ACAAACAAAAGCACCGGAAAAGCACTCGCTGGGCTTCGCCCAAATACGCTCTCGCTTTCCGCTGTTTTGGAAGTTAGAAGGCGCTAGTTTAAGGTGCATAGTTGTTTTGAAATCGCGTGAAATACCAACATCATTTCTTTTTTCTTCTAGGTGGTTTTAAACACAATAGGTAGTTAATCAGTAAAGGTTGTTTGAACTGTTTAGTTGTTTCAGGCTATCTTTAAACAAGGAAATTGCAGGGGTTATTATCTGGTGGTTGTATTAGGTAATAGTATTATTCAACAGACAAAGGATGTTTACAGCATGTTTATTGCGCCGTCTAACAAAGCAAATCAAGTACGCTCCTTCGTCGCCGGACGCAAACTCGCTGGCTGGGGCTCATTCTTCGCCAAGTATAGCCAGCAAGCCTGCGCCGCTTATTTGAAACGTTATATTTTAAGGAGAAGTTAGGTGATTAGAAGCCTAAGAAAAGGACAAACATCAGTCGAAATCTGGTACAAATTTGGCGAGGATTCTATTGGTGCTAAACAAACTGAAATTGAACTTATGGATGATCATGCTGTATTCCGTATAACGTTAGCCCCAGTTAGCGGAGATCAATCATATGATGCCGAAAACATTTTCCTTAAGAACTCTCAAACAATAACTAAAGTGATAATCCGAGACAGTCATATCCGTAAGAATGCAGCACGTTTTTTAAATACTTACACTGATAGAATTTCATATGTAAACCTTGAGCTAGTGCATAATAAGAGTCATATATTTGCTGTAAATCTAAAACCGCTTGATAACGATGGTTTAGAGTTACAAGTTAAAATATAACAAACAAATTAGGGCCGACGCGCAAACAGCGCGCGCCGCCTATTCGAAGCGTTATGTGCCAAGGAGACTTTATGTTCAGGGATTTTAAAACGATTGCGTTTGCAGTTATGCTTTTTGTGCCAATCTTGTCAGTAGCAGCTCAAAATAAGGAAACTAGAATGTCAGGACCTGCCCAAAATGGTGTGCTTATCTACTCAAAAAACCTAACTAATTTAGCAGAGTTCTATGAAAAACTATTTGGCATGACCATCACCAGAGAAACCCAAGATTTTATTAGCTTGGATAAGGATGGTTTCAATCTCATTGTCCATGTGCCGCCGTTCGAAATACCTCAAGAATCATTCAGCCCTGTTAAGCTTTTCTTATCTGTCCAGAATATGGAAGCAACCAGAAAAGAAGCAATTAAATTAGGAGGACTGGCATTTGACGGTGAGTGGTCAAACCCAATATTCAAAGTGTCCAATATTGCAGACAGAGAAGGAAATCATATTCAGATCAGGGAGTTCAAAAATGCCAATAATGGTTCGTAGGCAATTTCATGATCAAGGCACATAACAAACAAATCAAAATCGGACACAAACTCGTTGGCTCTGCTCGTGCCTCGCAATTTTAGCCAACAAGTCTGAGCCGTTTATTTGAGGCGTTATATGCACAAGGAGTATCAAGTATTGTTTAATAAATTAATTCCGCTTTCGCTGATAGTAATATTATCTGCGTGTGGTGCAACGCAAGCACCACCATACCAAAAAGATAGGAATCCAGAGGATAGAAATGAATATAGTGGTGTTGACGGATTAACTCAACAACAGAAAGATCAAGCTTACCTTATGAACAAAGAGTTATCTGATAAGTGCACAAAAGCTAGAATAGAACTGGCTATTGCTGAAACAGATAATAATGTTAGTGAAGTTAAAAACCAAAAATCAATAATTAGCAGTACGTGCATATAACAAAAAAATTAAGTTCGCCCGCTGCGCGGGCTGGGACGCATACATGCGGTGCGGCTTCGCCATTATGCCCCACATGCCTACGCCCCTTATTTAAAAGTTATGAGGTTAAAGATAATTAATGTTGTGGCAGTCTAAACCTGCTCTCAACTGGTTATTTTGATTGATTTTTAGCTACCGTAATTCGTTCGTTTTTAAAATGTAGTTGTTTATTATTTTTAAGTTATTCAACGTAAACGTTACATTGAATTTTGTTACTTCATTAATTTATGTTGTTGTTTAAATCGTGTGGTACAGCTTGTGGCTACATTTTGTTAAATAATCGGCGTGTCATCTTTCAAAATCATTGAAATCAACATTCCGGTTGTTTTTAAAAAACAAATAGGGTGTTATTAAATGTATAAACTTTTTGGGGTTGTCA
>NZ_JAUORV010000037.1 GCF_030548205.1 Aliiglaciecola sp. 3_MG-2023
TGGTGGACGCTACTGGGCTTGAACCAGTGACCCTCGCCTTGTAAGGGCGATGCTCTCCCAACTGAGCTAAGCGTCCAATTTTCTTTTTTACTTGCTGTGCTTGGCAAGTGGAGCGCTATTATAGATATGCGACTTAGACTGTCAACCCTAAACTAAAAAAATATTGTCTAAATGTTGGTTTTCTATCCATTAGGTAGTGTGACCGCGTAATTTATGTACAAAAAGGCCGAAAAGTGGGGTTAATCGGGTATTAGTTTTTAAAATTGGTTTTTTTTAGACGACGTAGGCTGGTAAACTTCGCGCACTTAATTAAAAAGGAAACAATAATGTCCGTGATCACCCGTTTTGCTCCCAGTCCCACCGGTTATTTACATGTAGGAGGTGCAAGAACTGCACTTTATTCATGGTTATATGCCAAGAGTAAAGGAGGCAAGTTTGTATTACGGATTGAAGATACTGACATCGAACGTTCAACCCAGGCTGCAATAGATGCAATTTTGGAAGGAATGGATTGGTTAGGTTTGGATTATGACGATGGACCTTATTATCAAACCAAACGTTTCGACCGTTATAAACAATTGATCGATCAATTGCTCAGTGAAGGAAAAGCATATAAATGTTTTATGAGCGCAGCTGAATTAGACGAGATCCGCGAAAAGCAAATGGCCGCGGGTGAAAAGCCTCGTTATCCTGGTACTTGGAGAGATAGAACTGATCACCCCGAAGATCAACCTTTTGCCATTCGCTTTAAAAATCCATTAGAGGGAACTGTGGTTATCAATGACCATATACGTGGCAAAATAGAAATCGCCAATGCTGAATTAGACGATTTGATTATCCAACGTAGTGATGGCACTCCTACTTATAACTTTTGTGTAGTGGTGGATGATTGGGATATGGGGATCTCCCATGTAGTGAGAGGGGAAGACCATATTAATAATACTCCTCGTCAAATAAATATATTGAAAGCGTTAAACGCGCCTGTGCCAGAATATGCCCATGTATCGATGATATTAGGTGATGATGGTAAAAAATTGTCGAAACGACATGGTGCAGTGGGGGTCATGCAATACAGAGACGATGGTTATCTTCCCCAGGCGCTGTTGAATTATCTTGTGCGTTTAGGTTGGTCCCATGGTGATCAAGAAATTTTCTCTAAACAAGAAATGATTGATCTATTTGATTTAGATTCCATTGGCCAGTCCGCGTCGGCGTTTAATACTGATAAACTTATTTGGTTGAATCAGCATTACATTAAGACTCTTCCTGCTGCACAAGTAGCTGAACACGCCAAATGGCATTTTGAGCAACAAAACATTGATGTTAGTAATGGACCTGATCTTGAAGCCGTTATTGAAGCACAGGCAGATCGTGTGAAAACCTTGGTGGAGTTAGCGCAGATTAGTCGCTACTTCTATGAAGAATATGAAGAGTTTGATGCTAAGGCAGCGAAAAAACATTTACGTCCTGTTGCCAAAGAACCATTGGTCTTAGTTAAAGAAAAATTGACCAATCTTGCACAATGGACCCCAGAGTCAATTCAGAATGCGATCAATGAAACTGCCGAAGAATTAGAGATTGGTATGGGGAAAGTGGGTATGCCGTTGCGCGTTGCTGTCACAGGGGCAGGGAATTCACCTTCTCTTGATGTCACATTACACTTGTTAAAATCTGAGCAAATTGCACAACGAATCGACAAAGCGCTCATTTATATAGCAAACAGAGAAAAAACATAAAAAAATCTTAAAAAATCGTTGACATGAAAAGGTCTGATGCCTAGAATGCGCCCCGCTGTCAAGGAATGGTAGCTAGCTAAAAAAGCTTAGCCACTAGTGACATATAGCACGGGGCTATAGCTCAGCTGGGAGAGCGCTTGCATGGCATGCAAGAGGTCGGCGGTTCGATCCCGCCTAGCTCCACCAATATCATGGATTGTTTACTACCACCTAGGCCAGTAAACAGTAGATATGACAAGAATTTTATTTTGTAAGGCTCGTTATAGTTATAGGGCGGTTCACCATCCTATAATGTCGCTCCTCTCGCAGGCTCGACTCGTCTTACAGAAATTTATCGAAGCTTGCTTCGATAGGCAAAATTTCTGTCCCCATCGTCTAGAGGCCTAGGACACCGCCC
>NZ_JAUORV010000039.1 GCF_030548205.1 Aliiglaciecola sp. 3_MG-2023
TATATCGAACCGTACCCCAAACCGACACAGGTGGTCAGGTAGAGAATACTAAGGCGCTTGAGAGAACCTGGGTGAAGGAACTCGGCAAAATCGTACCGTAACTTCGGGAGAAGGTACGCCCTTGTTTGTGATGGAACTTGCTTCCTAAGCGAACGAGGGCCGCAGTGAAATGGTGGCTGGAACTGTTTATTAAAAACACAGCACTGTGCTAAATCGAAAGATGACGTATACGGTGTGACGCCTGCCCGGTGCCGGAAGGTTAATTGATGGGGTTAGCGCAAGCGAAGCTCTTGATCGAAGCCCCGGTAAACGGCGGCCGTAACTATAACGGTCCTAAGGTAGCGAAATTCCTTGTCGGGTAAGTTCCGACCTGCACGAATGGCGTAATCATGGCCACGCTGTCTCCACCCAGGACTCAGTGAAATTGAAATCGCAGTGAAGATGCTGTGTACCCGCACCTAGACGGAAAGACCCCGTGAACCTTTACTACAGCTTGGCACTGAACATTGAATCTACATGTGTAGAATAGGTGGGAGGCTTTGAAGCACAGTCGCTAGATTGTGTGGAGCCGCCTTTGAAATACCACCCTTGTATATTTGATGTTCTAACATGGGTCCCTTATCGGGATTGTGGACAGTGTCTGGTGGGTAGTTTGACTGGGGCGGTCTCCTCCCAAAGAGTAACGGAGGAGCACGAAGGTTAGCTAATCACGGTCGGACATCGTGAGGTTAGTGCAATGGCATAAGCTAGCTTAACTGCGAGACAGACACGTCGAGCAGGTACGAAAGTAGGTCATAGTGATCCGGTGGTTCTGTATGGAAGGGCCATCGCTCAACGGATAAAAGGTACTCCGGGGATAACAGGCTGATACCGCCCAAGAGTTCATATCGACGGCGGTGTTTGGCACCTCGATGTCGGCTCATCACATCCTGGGGCTGAAGTCGGTCCCAAGGGTATGGCTGTTCGCCATTTAAAGTGGTACGCGAGCTGGGTTTAGAACGTCGTGAGACAGTTCGGTCCCTATCTGGTGTGGGCGTTGGATGATTGAGGGGAGCTGCTCCTAGTACGAGAGGACCGGAGTGGACGAACCGCTGGTGTTCGGGTTGTTTTGCCAAAGGCATTGCCCGGTAGCTACGTTCGGAATCGATAACCGCTGAAAGCATCTAAGCGGGAAGCGAGCCCCAAGATGAGTCATCCCTGGCAGTTTAACTGTCCTAAAGGGTTGTTGAAGACTACGACGTAGATAGGCAGGGTGTGGAAGCGTTGTGAGGCGTTAAGCTAACCTGTACTAATTGCCCGTGAGGCTTAACCATACAACACCCAAATGTCTT
>NZ_JAUORV010000004.1 GCF_030548205.1 Aliiglaciecola sp. 3_MG-2023
TTTCCATGGCCTAAAGACCATGCTACAAGCACCTTCACACCTGTAGTCGGGTGCTTTAGCCCCGAAGCTCTGTTAGACATTTCCATGGCCTGATTTCCATGGCCTAAAGACCATGCTACAGGCACCTTCACACCTGTAGTCGGGTGCTTTAGCCCCGAGGTTCTGTTAACAACCAACAACGCTCCCACGGGATAAATCTGTATTTGCTCAATATACCCCAGCGGCCCTAAATAACTGTAAATGCACCTTAACCAAGGCATCAATGTCTCGCTGATAACCGCCACCAATCACCGCGGCGACGGGCAATCCTTTGTGTTCACACAGATCAAAAACCATCTTATCTCGCGCATAAACGCCTTGGGTACTGATACACAAATGCCCTAGATCATCATCTTCATGAATATCCACCCCAGCGTCATAAATCACAGCGTCGGGTTGGAAATTATTGACCGCAAGATTCAACGCACAATCAACCGTATCTAGATAGACCTCATCTGAGGTGCCTTTGGGCAATGGGAAATCATAGTCAGAGACTTGCTTTCGATGTGGAAAGTTCTTTTCACCATGAATAGATACGGTTTTAACGTTGGCATTTCGCTCGGCCAACTTGGCGGTACCATCACCTTGGTGAACATCACAATCAAATATCAAAATCCTATCCACACTTGGATTTTGCAGCATATTTAATGCACTGAGATATAGGTCATTGACCATACAGAAGCCCGAACCAAAATTCGCGAATGCATGATGATAACCACCCGTTAGATTTATTGCCTTGCCAGACTCTAAAGCGAGTTGGCTGGTTAAGATAGTGCCACCCACGGCAGTTAAGGTGCGAGTAATCAACTGTTCTGACCAAGGAAATCCTATTCGCCGCATGGCTTTAGCATCCAGAGTACCAGTGGTAAGTTGCTGAACATATAATGGATTCAAAACCGACTTTAAACGTTCAACGTTTACAGCTTCGGGTTGCTGAAAACTAGACTCGGCAACACCAAATTGGCGCAGAGCATCATAAATAGCCTGATATTTTTGAATCGGAAATCGATGCCTCACCGGTAAATCAAGAATCGAATAAATGGGGTGAAACACCAAAGGGATCATATACTTCCAACATTTAACATTAATCTAACCGCTTATTCTTCTTGCTCGGTCTGTTTATTCACCATGACCCGATAAACAATAAAAAGAATAATTGCAGCAACAAGTGAAGTGGCCGCCAAGCCAGACGGCTCTTTCATCATTTGCAGCGCACCTTCACCGAAAAATACAGCACTTAAACCTAAAGGCATAATACCGACAGTTGAGCCAAATGCGAACTTCCAAATATTAATTCCCAAAGAACCGCCAATTATACTCGTAACGGTAAACGGAGGTGTGGGAGCCAACCTTAATGCAAGAACCGCCCAAGCCCCTTTATCATCCATTTTGTTTTTCACTTTATCTAAACTATCACTGACTCTTTGACCAAACACTTCTACCCCCATGAATTTACCTACACCATAGCCACTAAGGCTCGCCAGTAAAAATCCAGGGATACAAATTAGCAAACTAATCCAGATATTAAACACTAAGCCTACAGCGAAAGCCATTAAAGGAATAGGGATCAATAAACTACCGCCAATGAAAAAGATCCCCAGAAAAACTAAAGCAGTGACTAGGTTTTGCGGTACACTATTGGTCAATTCAGTGATCTTATCTATGCTCAAAAATTCTCCCAAAGGAGTCAAAAAATAGGCAGCTGCTAAACCGACCAAAATCAATATAAGCACCCCAAGTTTCATCCCATTATTTTTATTCATTGTCCCCCTCCTTTTGCCCTTTTCGATTTTTCGCCTGTTGCACTAACCATTGAAAAATACTTCTGTGGGTTTTCATATAAAACAAATACTCAGGATGCCATTGCACGCCGAGTACATTGTCACTGTTTTTACTCTCGATAACCTGATTGATACCGGCTTTTTCTTTTGCGGTAACCTCCAAAGACTCTGCGGGCTGAGCTATGGCTTGGGAATGAATCGCATTAACACGGATGGGATCATCACCAACAATATCGTTAATCAAAGTGTTGTCTTTGGTATAAATCACTTTTTTACGGGGAAAGGGACTGCGGATCCGCATTTTTTCCTGTAATAGAGGCAACGTAGACTGGTACATGCTGCCGCCTAGTTCCGCATTAAGAAGCTGGTGTCCTCGGCAAATCCCCAAAATAGGTTTGTCTTGTTCCATAGCATAATCGATAAATTCTTGCTCCATTGAATCTCGAGCTTTGTCATACTCGCTGGTTGAGAACCTGCTCAAAAGCTCCATGGGATATACCAGCGCTTCTTTGATTTTCAGCCATAAAGATCGCTCGACTTTAGGTAACGCCTGCTTAATGTAATTATCAGGATGAATATCAGAACCACCACCAATAATGATGCCATCAAAATCAATTTGACCGCTGAAATCATCGGGCGTGACGCGAATAGGAACCCCACCCGCCAAGCGAACGTTCAGGGCCGTAAAAAGCCAAGCAGTCAGACCAGAACGATTGGGCCCTGTCACTGCGATTTTCGGTTTATTATTCACTGCCATACATCCACCCACTGTAAAAAAATTGATTATGTTTAGGTTCTAAATCAGCCCCTAACAAGATTAATTTGCAAAGAATGAACCAATTTCAACAGCCCCCAAAAAGTCAATTAAAAACCCTATAAAATCAAATATTTAAAAATAAAAACCAACAAAACCCAGCAATCTAAAACGAATTTTTTTGTTTGCAAAATGAATTAATTTCAAACATAAATGTATTTTTTCTATGGCAATGCCTAATTGATGGTTGAGTAACGATTCTCTTTAAACGTAAGACTTTTTTTGTCTTGCAGACAATGATTTCAAAACAAGCCGTTAGACAGTGTCACTCTGTATTTATGAAAAATGTTAATTAACATTTAGGTATGTCGATATTGATCCTGTAGACTAGCCAGATTCGAGGTTTACTCTGTTAACAAAATGGGACGAAATACATGTCTAAGGTTAAACTGCAAGATATCGCAATCAAAGCTGGCGTCTCAATGATGACCGTCTCAAGAGTAATGAATAACGATCCCAAAGTCGGTGCAAAAACCCGCGAAAAAGTCAGCAAAATTGCCAATGAAATGCACTATAAGCCCAATATAGCGGCGCGACATCTGGCGAGTTCTCGATCTTATTTCATCGGTTTAGTTTGCGAATACGCTAATTATTCATACGTGAGTAAATTTCTAGTTGGTGCCCTGCGAAAATGTCGTACTAGTGGTTATCATATTATATTGGACGAAGCCACTAGTCATCGTGAAAAGACCATAGCCACTATAAAAGATCTCATTTATGTGACTAAAGTAGACGGATTAATTTTACTCCCCCCGATTAGCAATATTCCTGAAGTTGTCGATTTATTAGTATCGGAAAACATTGATTTTGTGCGTATCGCACCTGACATTAATCTAACCGCTAGTCACTATATTTGCATTGATGATTATCAGGCGGCGTTTGAAGTTACTGAAAAGCTTATATTAAATGGCCACAAACGGATTGCACATATTATTGGCAGTCCCAGTCAAGGGGCAAGCAGAATGCGTTATCAAGGGTATTTAGATGCATTGCGCTCCAATCAGCTAATGATACCACCGGAGTATATTGAACAAGGAGATTTCACCTATAAATCTGGCTTAGACGCGGCAAAGCGATTACTTGAACTAACCAACAAACCTGATGCAATATTTGCGGCAAATGATGAAATGGCAGCAGCGGTTGTTTCCGTCGCCCATATGAAACATCTAGATGTACCCGAAGACGTTTCCATTGTTGGCTTTGATGACACTGAACTTGCCACCACTATTTGGCCGAACATTTCAACGGTTACACAACCTCTTGAAGAAATGGCTGAACTCGCCATAGATATCCTAACCACTCCCAAAACGCCCTCTCCCCCCAAAAAACCTAAAATGTCTAGTATGCGTCATGTGCTGGAATATCAATTGCAGTTAAGAGACTCAAGTAAAAATAATGTTAATTTAACGTAAATTCATAATTGACAAACGAAACCCGACAAAATATTGTTAGCGCTAACATTTTATTGCGAAAGTTCGGTGATTAATGAAACTTATAATAGCGTGGGCATTTTTATTCTTTGTAATTGGCTGTGTGTCGGGATGCACTCAATCTAGCTCGACTCACACAAACTCTGAACTAGTGACAGATGTTTCATTGCACCAAGCATTTTCTCCTTATTTTGATGTTGGCGTTGCTATCAACACGCAACAAGCAAATGGCCAAGACAGCCAGTCAGTCGCCATTGTGAATCAGCATTTTAATACCCTCACCGCCGAAAATGATATGAAGTGGGAAAGCATTCAGCCGACCTTAAATAACTTCACCTTTGAAGCTGCAGATGCCCTTGTTGAATATGCAAACGCAACCCATAAAAATATTATTGGTCACACCTTAGTTTGGCATCAACAAACGCCTGATTGGGTTTTCGAGGACGAATTTGGCCAACCTGCTAGTCGTGAACTTTTGTTATCGAGAATGAAAGCTCATATTTTTGCGCTGGCAGGCAGGTATAAAGACGATATCAAAGGCTGGGACGTGGTGAACGAAGCGTTTAATGAAGATGGCTCTTTAAGGGACTCGAAATGGTCACAAATTATCGGTACAGACTTTATCGAAAAAGCCTTTGAATATGCTCATCAAGCTGCGCCAAATGCCAAGCTGTATTACAACGATTACAATTTATATAAAGCCCCTAAAATGGACAGCGTGATAGCACTAGCTAAACGCCTCAAAGCTAAGGGGATACCCATAGATGGAATTGGTGAGCAAGGTCATTACGGCGTGGAACCTCCCCTTGAACAACTGGAAATCAGTATTAAAAAAGTGGCCGATGCGGGTTTAACAATAATGATTACAGAGCTGGACATTTCGGTTCTTAAATTCCCTGACGAAGAAAATATGGGGGCAGACATTTCATTAAATTTTACCCTTAAAGATGAATATAACCCTTATGTAAATGGCATTTCGAAATCCGCTTATTCTAAATTGGCTAACGCCTATAACGATCTATTTAAGCTGTTTATAAGCTATCACCAACATATTGACAGGGTCACTTTTTGGGGTGTTTCTGACAATGATACATGGCGTAATAACTGGCCCATGCAAGGCCGCACCGACTATCCACTGCTATTCGACCGACATTATCAAGCCAAAGCTTTTGTAAATGACTTAATGGCGCTAGCCAAACAATATCAATAATTTAAGGTAAGTATTTAATGGTAAAGGTAAGCGTTACTGAGAAAATAGGCTATGGCCTGGGCGATGCAGCAAGTAACATCGTGTTCCAGGTAGTGATGGGCTTTTTGCTGTATTTCTATACCGACGTCTTTGGCATATCCGCTGCGGCAGTGGGTACCTTATTTTTGCTAGTTAGGATTTTTGATGCCATAACCGATCCTGTTATGGGTGGGATTGCAGACAGAACCGATACAAGATGGGGCAAATACCGTCCCTATTTATTGTGGTGTGCAATTCCATACGGTCTGCTAGCGGTATTGGCCTTTACCACACCCGATTTTAGTGACACGGGAAAGCTGGTTTACGCTTACATTAGCTATACATTATTGATGACCGTTTACACAGCCATCAATATACCATATTCCGCCTTAGGTGGTGTAATGACTGCGTCGCCCACTGAACGGGCGTCGGTTCAATCTTATCGGTTTGCACTGGCCATGGTAGGTGGCGCGATTGTGACGGCCAGTGTTTTGCCATTAGTTGACTATTTTGGTCAAGGCAACGAACAACAAGGTTTTCAAATGGCAATGGTCACGTTATCCATTGTCGCTGTGCTCTGTTTTGTGGGCTGTTTTTCTTTGACCAAAGAGCGGGTAGAGATGCCGAAATCCCCTGCCAATCCTATTCTTAAAGGAATTTGGCTCGACTTTGCCAAAATGCTGCAAAATGACCAGTGGCGAATCATCGCAATTGTTAGCTTGTTACTGCTTATTAGCGTGGCAATGCGTGGCGCGACAACCCCCTTTTATGTGCAATATTACTTGCAACAAGAATCGCTAATTACGCTGTTTATGACCAGCGGTATGGTTGCAGGTATAGCCGGCGCTCTGAGTGCGAACTGGTTAGTAAAAAGATTTTGTAAAGTCACACTTATGCGTTTGTGCGCGCTGGGTATAGTGGTGGCCAATGGGGTGTTGTTTTTTGTCCCCCGTGACTCAATGGAAATCGCCTTGGTGTTTACAATACTAGCCAATTTTGTCCACATGATATTTACCCCTCTATTATTTTCTGCCGTACCGGACACCGTGGACTACGGTGCCAAAAAATTAGGTCAAAGTGCCATGGCGATGGCGTTTTCCGGGCACCTATTAATGATCAAACTAGGCATTGCATTAGGTGGAGCCTTTACGGGCTGGATCCTCGCTACAACTGGCTATCAACCAAACATTGAGCAAAACGAAACGGCATTGAATGGCATCTTATTCTTGTACTCTGCAAGCTCTGTTATTGCCGGCCTTGTGGTATTTGCTTGTATGAAATTCTACAAACTTACACGTGATTTTAAGGAAGCGTAAGAATGACGACCCCGACTCAACCTATGATACAAAACCCAATACTTCCAGGTTTCAACCCAGATCCGAGTATTGTTGCAGTGGGCGATGATTTTTACATCGCGACGTCCACCTTTGAATGGTATCCAGGTGTGCAAATTCACCACTCAAAAGATTTAAAGAACTGGCAATTGGTAAGCCGTCCATTAAATCGAAAAGCCTTGTTAGATCTGCGTGGTGAACCCGATTCTTGTGGTGTTTGGGCTCCCTGCCTTAGCTATCATGACGGCTTATTTTATTTAATTTATACCGACGTAAAACGATTCGACGGTGACTTCAAAGATGCCCATAACTATTTAACCACTTGTGAAACCATAGATGGTGATTGGAGTGATCCCATCTACATGAACTCCAGTGGCTTCGATCCTTCCTTGTTCCATGATGATGATGGCAAAAAGTGGTTCGTCAATATGGTGTGGGATCACCGCCGAGAAAAAAATAGATTCGGCGGTATCTTATTGCAAGAGTATTGCCCTGTTAAACAAAAACTAGTGGGGGAAATTAAGAATATCTTTGCGGGTAGCAAACTTGCTTGTACCGAAGCACCTCATTTGTATAAACGTAATGGATATTATTATTTATTAACTGCAGAAGGTGGCACGTTTTACACCCATGCAATGACACTGGCTCGTTCTAAGAATATCGATGGTCCATACGAACTAGACCCGTACGGCTACTTATTAACCGCTAAAGATAATCAACATTTGCCACTGCAGCGAACAGGTCACGGTGACTTGTTTGAAACAGCTAGCGGTGAAACCTATCTTGTGCATTTATGTGGTCGCCCCTTGTTAGGCGAACGGCGCTGTCCCCTTGGCCGTGAAACCGGATTACAAAAGACCTATTGGACTGACGATGACTGGCTAAGAGTTGAGAATGCAGTCACAGATGGCTTACCCACAATGGAGGTACCCGCACCGAGTTTGCCCGAACACCCTTGGCCAGCAAGTCAAACTCAGCATGACTTTGATTCACCTCAGCTGCCAATTGAATTTCAATGGTTACGTACCCCTAATCCCGAGCGTTTATTCAGCTTGTCCGCCCGTTCCGGTTATCTACGTTTGATTGGCAGAGAGTCCATAGGTTCATTATATGAGCAAGCCTTGGTTGCTCGTAGGCAAGAAGCTTTTAGCTATACAGCACAAACCGCCATGGAATTTTCACCCGCCAATTTTCAACAAACAGCTGGGCTTATTTGTTACTACAACAGCCAAAAATTCCATTACTGTTATGTGTCCATCGACGATGAAGGCAACCGTTTTGTAGATGTAATGAGTTGTTTAGGCAACCCTGATTTAACCCTAACATTTGCCCTTCGAGAAGGTCATACCGAGCCTTGGGTGACAGACGAGCGCTTTATACTACCCAGTCAAGGGCCGGTATATTTGGGAGCTGAAGTGAGCCACCACAAGCTCAACTTCTCCTTTTCAACGGATGAAATACATTGGACTAAGCTGCCCATCAACCTCGACTACAGCATTATTTCCGATGAAGCTGGCAGCGGTGAAGGAGCTCATTTTACCGGGGGATTTGTCGGTATGGCTTGCCAAGATCTGTCAGGACAGCAATGCACTGCTGATTTTGATTATTTCAACTACATCGAGCAATAAGTACAAAAGAACATGATTACCCTCGAGACGTCACTTTTTACCTTATGTTTAAGCTCGGCGATGTATGCCGTTCAGGTTAGTTCAATGACGTTTCTCGTTAACAAGTATTTTAGCACCACATAACGGCGGCTTTTTAGGGTTGCTAGTGGTAAAAAAATGACCAACAAAACACATTGAAATATTAAAACCAAAAATAGTGATACGAACTTGGAGTTTAACCGTGAAGCATAAAAACCAATTAGCCGAACTAAAACGTAAGCCTAAACCTCGTTTTAATAAGTCCATGATTGCTTTAGCAATAATGGGTTTTAGCAGCCAAAGCTTTGCTCAAGATGCGCAGCCAAGCCCTGCAGCGGAAGACACAGATGTAGAAATCATCAACGTTCGAGGAGTGAGATCAAGTGTTATTCGCGCCCAAGAATTAAAACGTGAAGCAGACACCTTTGTCGACGCAATTACCGCATCTGATATAGGAGCACTTCCAGATCGAAGCGTACTTGAGGCGATGCAGCGCATACCCGGCATTTCAATTGAACGTTTTGCTGCAGCCAATGACCCCGACCACTTTGGAGTAGAAGGCAGTGGCGCGGTGATCCGCGGTATGTCAGCTACCCGCAGTGAATTCAACGGTCGGGATTCGTTTACAGCAAATTCTGGAAGAGGTCTGAGTTTTCAAGATGTTCCTCCTGAATTAATGGGATCGGTACGAGTTTATAAAAATCAGAGTGCGGATCTGATAGAAGGAGGGATTGGCGGTACTGTGAGTCTGCATACGCGCCTGCCTTTCGATTCTGATGAGCGTATTGTCGCGGTTTCTGCAGATCTGACTTACAGTGATTTGATAGAAGAAACCACTCCTAGCGGGTCCGCCATGTTTAGTGATAGTTGGAGAACAGATGCTGGAAAATTTGGTTTCCTAGTCAACGTCGCCACGTCTGAATTGGAAAGCCTGTCTCATAGTATGCAATCTGAAGTATTTTTAACCCGCGATGATTTGGTCGAAGGTCAGACGGTACTTGCTCCTAATGGTGGCAACTTTGGAAAAAATAATATAAACCGAGAAAGACAAGGCCTTGCCCTAGCCGTTCAATGGGAAAGCCCTGATCGTCGTACTTTAGTGACTGGCCAGTTTATGCGCTCTGATGCGACCCTAGCTTGGACTGAAAATACGTTCAGTTATCAAACCGATATGAACAATGGCGCTGAAGCGGATGGCCTGAGACGAGACACTTACCCGCTAGATGGCACGCCTGCTTATGAATTTGATGATAGCGGTACTTTCGTCAATGGCACTATCACCGACCAACGTGATGGAGGCTGGCGTTCAAATGGAAATGATCAGCAACGTGTGCCAATTGCTGCAGATTGGGGAAACCCTTCAGTACCACAATTCGGTAATACGTACCAAACAACAACACGTACTAAAGAACAAAGAACCATTGTTGATGACTATGCATTCAACGTGAAATTCAGACCCAATGACACTTGGTCCCATGAGTTTGACGTACAGTATATCGATGCCACAACCAAAGACGATGATGTCACCCTATTCTTAGGTACTCAAGCCAATTTAAGTTTGAATTTAAAAGGAGATGTGCCACAAATCGAACTTTTAGAACCGTGGAATGGACACCCAGGAGGTAATGGACAAGAAAGTAACCCTGCTTTTTTCCAAACCAAATCTTCATATTACTGGCGCTCAGCAATGGATCACTACGAACGGAGCGAAGGTGATTCCGTTGCATTTCGCTATGATACTAAACATATTTTTGATAGTGGCTTTTTCTCTTCGGTCAAAGCTGGAGTTCGTTATGCAAAGCGTGAACAAACAGTGCGATTTTCAGCCTATAACTGGCAATCACTGGGCGCAATATTTAGCAATGATATAGATGGTGATGGATATGCTGCAGCCTGGCTAGACCTGCCAGCAGCGGCAAGCTTAAATGATGAGGTACAACAAGTTAGTTGGGACAATCATCACCGTGGAGACAATGTAATCGTGCCCGGCGGCACAACCCTACACCCCTCAATTGCGTTAGTCCAAGACTACGCTAATTGGGGAAGCAGACTGGCAGATATAGCGTCAGATTGGGAACCGTTATCCGAGCGACAAATACAAAACGGAGTTGACGCCAATGGTAACCCCACTTATGAGCAATTAGACGGACCTTTTAGACCGGCTGAATCGAATACCTTTGTGGAAACCAATAAAGCCGCCTATGTACGCTTTGATTTTGAATCTGACGACTACAAGTTCCCTTTTAACGGCAACTTTGGTATTCGTTACATTGAAATAAAGCGGGAAACCGAAGGCGCTGTTACCTTTCCTAATCTCATTCCCAATGATCCAACGGACACATCTGATCGCTTAAATTATTTACCTGCAGATGATCTTGCATTTGGTAATTATGGTACCTCGATGCTTAACGATGTCTACACAGATGACTTCATTTTGCCTAGTTTCAATCTAAAAGTAGAATTAGATGAAAATTTAATTGCTCGCTTTGCCGTGTCTAAAGCCATTGCTTATCCAGATACGGGGAATTTGAAAAACTACGTGAGTATTGAGGATGGCATCTTCGTTACCGACCGAACAGAACCAGAAGAACCCGGCGGTGAAGCAATCATTAACGGTGCAGATGTAACCACCTGGGAAGGTAATTCAGGCAATCCTTATTTGGCTCCCATGGAATCGATTCAATACGACCTTTCCCTTGAATGGTATTTCAGCGAATCAAACTCTCTAACAACTACCTTATTTTACAAAGATTTGAGTAACTTCTTTGTGACTGGGGCAATGGATGAGCAGTACACCAATAATGGGGTGACCAACACAGTGAGAGTGCAAAAGCCACTAAATACTGACGAAGGAACAATGCAAGGTATTGAATTTGCTTATTCGCAATTTTTCGATTTCTTACCATCTCCTTTTGATGGTTTAGGGGTTCAGGCTAACTACACCTATATTGAAGCTGAGGGAGTGCCCAACAGTAATACCTTTGAAACTGAACCTGATGGACAACCCAAAGATGGGCCAGCGGAAGCCGCATTTGATTCGCTACCGTTAGAGGGGCAATCTAAACACACCGCAAATTTAGTGTTAACTTATGAAAAGAATGACGTATCAGCGCGTATGGCCTATAACTGGCGGTCGGCATACTTGTTAACCGCAAGAGATGTTATTGCGCCCTATCGGCCTATTTATAATGAAAGTGCAGGCTTTCTTGATGGCTCTATTTTCTATAACGCAACTGACAATATTAAGGTCGGGATTCAAGCTGTCAACTTGCTAGATACGGTGACTAAAACAACCATGCAAATAGACGATGAAGGCACTCGAACCGGTCGTTCCTGGTTCGTAAACGATAGACGATTCTCTTTTGTAGTTAGAGCAACCTTCTAGTTAAGTTAGCAACGAAGTACAGGTTCGCGCACCCAACAGGGTGCGCTTTTAGGCTCAATTTCGATGAATAATCAAGTGCGCCAGTAGAATAGGAAAATATATGAGTGAACACCTAATAAAGAACATTGTTATTGTAGGTGGCGGGACTTCAGGTTGGATGACAGCAGCCGCCCTTGGCACTTTGCTCCGCCAAGAAGGCATGAATATCCGGTTAATCGAGTCTAGTGATATTTCGAATGTCGGTGTGGGTGAAGCGACAATTCCTCAAATTAAGCTCTTCAATGATCTACTGGGGTTAGACGAAGATGACTTCGTTAGAAAAACCCAAGCCACCTTTAAACACGGAATTGAATTTGTAAATTGGAAGAAACTAGATCACAGCTATATGCACCCATTTGGTACGTTAGGTTTAAACTTTGAAGGGGTTGAATTTCATCAATTTTGGCTAAAAATGTCGAAACTTGGTAAAGCTGGTGATTTACAAGATTATGCCTTCAATAGTGTTGCCGCGAAATCCGGAAAGATGATGCGCTCCATCGACACACCTAACTCTCCATTAAATAATATCGCCTATGCCTTCCATTTCGATGCAAATTTGTATGTAAAATATTTACGAGAAATAGCTGAGAAACATGGCGTGAAACGTACTGATGCCAAGGTAACCCAAGTCAATTTGCGTAAAGCAGATGGGTTTATAGAAAGCCTATTATTAGATAGTGGCGAACTGGTTGAAGGAGAACTATTTATTGATTGTAGTGGTTTTCGCGGCATATTGATTGAACAAGCGCTACACACAGGTTATGAAGATTGGAGTCACTGGTTACCTTGTGATCGCGCCGTTGCAGTGCAAAGCGAAACCATGGAAGCGCCTGTTCCCTATACCCGCTCTACCGCGCAAAAAGCAGGTTGGCAATGGCGGATTCCCTTGCAACATCGTGTAGGCAATGGACATGTCTATTCATCAAAATTCATGAGCGATGAAGAAGCCGAAAAAATCCTTTTAGACGGTATAGATGGAGTGCCATTAACCGCACCACGAATAATTAGATTTAAGACAGGTATGCGAAAAAAATTCTGGAACAAGAATTGTGTCGCAATAGGTTTGGCTGGCGGTTTTATCGAGCCCTTAGAATCAACGGCTATCCATTTAGTCCAAAGCGGTATTTCTCGACTGATGAGTCTCTTCCCGTCAAAACAATTTTTTAAACCTGATGTGGATACCTATAACTCACAAGCTGCGTTAGAGATGGAACGCATCCGCGACTTTATTATTTTGCATTACAAAGTTACAGAAAGAGACGATACGCCGTTTTGGGATTACGTTCGTAACATGGAAATACCTGAATACCTGCAAAGAAAAATAGATTTATTTAAGGCAAATGGCCGCATATTTCGTGAAGATGAAGAGTTATTTAATCAAACCAGTTGGTTAAGTGTGATGGTTGGACAGGGCATATCGCCTGAAGGTTATCATCCAATGGTTGATGTACTAAGCGAAGCGCAAATACAAAAACGTATGGAAAACGTGAAAACTGTGATTGAAAAATCTGTCGATTACATGCCCAGCCAAGCACAATTTATAGCTCAATACTGCGCAGCCTCGCCAATAGACAACAACCCTAAAACGGATTGAGAAGGTATAATAGGGTTAAATTGAATAACAAGCTTTTTGATTAACCCTTTGTATTCTTTAATGACAACCAAGCGGTTAAATTAAAGAGATTGCTTAGGGTCATAGATTAATCTAAGGGGCACGTATGATCACTCGCCGCTAAATTACATAAAAATGTATCATCCATTTGCTGTTTCCAAAACAAAAACTGGGGTTCTTCCACATCAAATGCCCATACCTTTTGAATATGATAAAAGCTTTCTTGACCTTGCATCATTAAATGGATCATACGGGCCACAACTTTACCATTGACTTCACAACGCGTTTGCCAATATGCAAAAGGGATATTATTTATTTTTGGATGAGTCATATTGATGGATTCAAATGCCTGGCAATGGGATTTACCCGGTGCATCTAATTCAATGCGTTTTTGTTGTAAGTTTTCTTGGAGTTGATCATAAATGCTAACGGCAAAAGTATCCGCCCAACGCTGTCCTTTCTTCTGCCACATATTGGAACGATACCGATGGTCTTGCTTTTGAAATAATTGCCAAGACTTAAGCTCTTGAATGGAAGGTAAAACTAAGTTTTCCCCTTGATATGGGCTGTTTTGACTGGCGCAAGCCGAGAGGACAGTTATGAATATTACAGTCAGTATCAAACGCATAATGAAAGACCCAGCAGCGGAAACACTCTAACTATATCCCAACACTTCTAACTAGTCTGTGAATTCATGAACTTGTTCAAATTCTTTTGGCCATAAGAGCTCACAAATTCCTAAAAACTCGGCATTGCAGCGACTGCTAAATAACTTGGTTTTGCCGCCTTCTTGGCATCTATTTATCTTGTCATTACGTTCTAATACGGCCAAAGTTTGGCGGGCAATGGCATCGCTGGTATTTACCAACTGCACGTCATCACCTGCAATACATCGAATTTGCTGGCCCAAAAAACCGTAGTGAGTGCAACCTAACACTATTTGATCAGCCCCTTGGCTAACTAATGGCGTGACATATTGTTGAATTAATTGTTGGGTCGCGAGGGAATCAAACTCCCCCGCTTCAATTTTTTCCACTAAGCCATCACAAGCCTGAGACAAAACCTTATTATGAGTTTTTAATCTAGCGACTAATTGCTGGTATTGCTCACTTTTAATGGTGTTGTGGGTGGCCAATACGCCAACAATGCCTGATTGGCTAGCATTAAGCGCAGGTTTTATGCCGGGCTCAACACCAACAAACTCAATGGGATAGAGTGCGCGTAATTTAGCAATACAGGTCAGTGTAGCTGTGTTACAAGCTACAACTATGAGTTTGACTTGCTGGGCCATTAAATATTCTACGATGGCCTGACAGCGCTGCAAAACAAAGTGTTCAGGCTTGCCACCATAGGGAGCATTGGCGCTATCGGCAACGTAAATGATATTTTCATGGGGTAACATTTGTCGTATTGCAGCGGCGATGGATAAACCACCAACACCGGAATCAAATACACCTATGGCAGCATTACTTGCAGAAGTTAGCAAGGGTAGCCCTCTCCATAAACAGACGACCTTAGAGGTCGTCTAAAAAATCTTCAAAGTTTTCGCTTTCTTCTTCCGGATCGGTATTTAAATCAGATTGAGGTACCTCACCGTCTGTGACGCGAAATTCGAGATTCTGGAAGTAGGCGTTCTTCACGAAAGCATAGGGATCAAGTGATTGTTCCAATTGCCCTTCTTGCTCCATCAGTTGAGCCCGGGCTTCTAACACTTTTATACCGGTTCGCACCGCTGCGACGTAAAATGACAAATCTTGCAGTGGAAAATATGCCGAATCCACAAAGTCACCGGTTAACGAACGAAGATCAGTGGGACCATAAGCCGGCAACATGAGGTAAGTACCCGTGCCCACGCCATACTTACCTAATACTTCACCAAACTCTTCTTCTTGTCTTTCTATGCCAATTTCTTTAGCTACATCAAATAGACCTAAAATACCCACAGTGGAATTAAGTACAAATCGACCTAGACTAGCCAAGCTTCCACCGACTTTGCCTTGCAGCAGATTATTCACGGAATTTGACGGTTCTTCTAAATTCAGCGCAGCGTTATGCAATCCTTGTCGTGCCGGTTGCGGAACATAGTCGACGTAAACCACGGCAGTGGGTCGCAGAATATATGCATCAAGCACATCATAGTTAAAGTCCCACATGGTGCGGTTGAAACCTTCCAATGAGTCACGGGGATCGTTATATTCGACCGCTTGAGTTTGTCCATTCACTGCCTGCTGTGAAGCACATCCACCAAGCAAAAATGCTGCAACTAATAACAAGCAAATTTTTGGGTTCATTACATCACTTCCTTATCGATAACAATTGATTGCATGATCTGATTACCTGCTTGCAGCGTGACTGTCACTTCGCCCTGGAGCTCGCCTTTGGCTTGAGCTACATTTTCATCCAAGGAAATTCGCGCCACCAACCTTGCATTTTCAAGCTGGGATAATTTAAAATTCGGTAACATTGCATTCGCATCAGACAATTCAACCTGCAGTGGCAAATCAGCCAATCGATTTTTAACCACAGCGGCTGGCATTCTCACCGAACCATTGGCATCTTGAGCAAACACAAAAATAAACGCATTTTCAGGTATTTTAGCCACTAGTTCGTCAGATATTGAGACCGTAATTAAAACCGATGTATCTGCATCTGCAACCTCAACAGCTTCATCTACTTGGGGGGCAACAGACCCTTGACTAAGTTGGGCGATACGTTTTTCAACCTCAGCCGTCATAGGATCATCGGCCGGTAGTATTAGTTTTAACTGTTGCCAGCTACTAAGGGCTTGTTGTGTGTCACCTAACTGAGTAGAGGCCACTGCCAACATGCCGATGGCGTTCATATCTTGGGGGTTACTCTGAACCATTGTTTTTAACAAGCGTTGTGCCTTACGAATATAATTCTCTTCACCAGTCATCACCAATGTTTGGGTATAACTGGACAATACACCACTGTGTTCTGGCGCTAACATATAGGCCTTTTCAAATGCTTGTAAGGCAGACTCTAAACGATTTAAAGATGCGTGCAGCCTACCTAATAATAACCAACCTATATAATCATCGGGGGCATTTGCTAGTTTACTGCGCATGGCAAGACTGAAATCGTTCAACTCATCTAGGGTGACACTGGAGTCGCCTTCTATCACGATTCGTTTCGCCAATTCAGAGGATTGTTGTTTCACCTCTTGCCAATGCTGTAAATCACTTACTTCATTGCTTTTGTAGTACAAAATTGCACACAAAATAACGCTAATACTGATCCCTAAAAACAACGGCCAAGAACCGGCTTGTTGTTGATCTGGACTGCCAACAGTTTCATCCACTAGAGCTAATTTTAGCTCTTTAATTGCAATGTCTTTATCATCAGCAGAGATTACGCCTTCATCCACTTCACGACTCAGTTCTTGCATTCGCTGTTTAATAATTTGAGTGTTAGTCAACACATCTTGGTGATGTCGATTGCGTTTAAGTAACCAAGGAACAACTAAAATCCCCACAGCAATGGCCGACAACATGGCAAAACCCAGCCAATAACTAGTCATTCTCTTTCTCCAATAACGAATCTGCTTTGGCTAAAACATCTTCATCAAAATCATTCACTTGTTTCTTACGTTGAGTCAAAACGAACCAAGCCGCACCGATGACGAAAATTACCGGTAACAACCATAACCAAATAGTTAGTGGCGTCACTGGCGGCTGATAAGATACAAAATCACCATAACGGGACTTCATAAAATCGACGATTTCTGCTCTACTTTTGCCTTCGTTCAGCAATTCGTAAACTTTACGTCGTAAATCGTGGGCAATCATGGCATCAGAATCAGCTATGTTTTGATTCTGACACTGAGGACAGCGTAGCTCCTGGGTTAGTTCCAAAAACAATTTTTGCTTCACAGGATCATCAAAGTTGTAGGCTTCTTCCAGCGCCCAAAGAGGACTAGTAACTAAAACAAATAACAGTATCAACTTTTTCATTGGGCCATTAACTCATTGTATAGAGGTGCGATTTTAGATCGCCAAACCCGAGTATTAATATCACCAATATGATGCATTCTAATCACGCCTTGTTTATCAATGAGGAAGGTTTCAGGTGCTCCGGTGACCCCTAAATCCAACGAATAATCTCGCTTTACATCAAAAACATTAAACTCATATGGGTTGCCCAATTGCGCCAACTTTGTGGTAACTTCTTGTTGAATAGTTGGGATGCTTTTTATCCCGAAATCAGGATCGGTATCTTGGTCGTAATACAAACCAATTATACGTACCCCCTGTTGACTCAACTCTGTTAGATAAGGTAGCTCAACAGCACAGGTGACACACCATACTCCCCACACGTTCATCAAAGTCACTTGGCCTTCAAATATGGATGGATCATAAATCACATCCGGTTGCATCAAATCCGGTAACGCAAAATCAGGGGCGGGTTTATTCAAGACAGTAGAATCGAGTTGTCTCGGGTCACCGTATAAGCCCTTGTATAAGAAAATCGATACCAACACAAACAAGGTTATTGGTATTAAAAATATCGAGATCTTTTTCATGCTTGTCCTTGTACTTTGGTTGCTAACGCCTCAGAGCTAGCGTCGCTGGCAAGCTTGTCACCACCTAAACGTTTTTTCACTTTGGCCACTTTAGCCATGCGATAACGCTTATCGGAAATCGATAGAATTCCCCCTAAAGCCATGATTAAGGAACCTGCCCAAATCCAATTGACAAAAGGTTTGATATAGATTCTGACAGCCCAAGCGCCATCATTTAATTGCTCCCCTAAGGCAACAAATAAATCTCTGGAGATTCCACTGTCGATTCCCGCTTCGGTCATACTAGTTCGTTGTACCGGGTAAAAACGTTTCTCAGCTTCTAAATGAGTGATTTTTTTCGTCATGCTCGTATCGGTGAACACGTCGACGATCCCCACATGACCGACATAGTTTGGTCCCTTTAAGTCCCTTACTCCAGTAAACTTGAACACATACCCGCTAATTTCAATCACATCACCGGTGTGCATGCGTACATCTCTTTCCTGTTCGTAATTGCTGACTAAGGTTATCCCTATTAAGGTGACCGCAAAACCCACATGGCCCATTACCATTCCCCAATGACTCGGGGTTAAACGACGCAGCTTTTGCCACGTAGTTGATGATTGAGTTTTGTCATTTTGCGCTGCAACCCGCTGCATAATTTCCTGAACAGTAGAAACGAAAATCCAAACACTTAATATTGAACCTAAGGTCGCCATATAGGTCATTTGGTTGTAACTAGCTTGGATTAAAAAGCCACCACAAACACTGATAACAAAGCCAATTAGAAGCTGTTTCTGTATTGCTTTAGGAGACTGTTTTTTCCAGCGAGATAAAGGACCCATCGCCAATAACAATACAAATGGCACGATTAAATAAACAAACATATCGTTAAAAAATGGTGCACCAATGGAAATTGATCCCAAGCCGATTTCTTTATGAACTAGGGGTAACAAGGTACCCATTAACACCACGATAGTGGCCGCCGTTAATAACAAATTATTGCCCATCAACATCACTTCTCGGGAGAACCACTCGTAGCGGCCAACACTTTTTAGTTGAGGAGCGCGGATGGCATACAATATTAATGAACCACCAACAACCACACCTAAAATAGCAAGAATGAACAAACCTCGGGTGGGATCACTGGCAAATGAATGCACTGAAACCAGCACACCTGAGCGTACTAAGAAGGTCCCTAACAAACTTAAGGAAAATGCGGAAATGGCTAATAACACAGTCCAAGACTTAAAAATCTTACGCTTTTCGGTGACTGCTAAGCTATGGACTAACGCGGTTCCCACTAACCAAGGCATAAAGGATGCATTTTCCACTGGATCCCAGAACCACCAGCCACCCCAACCTAATTCGTAATAGGCCCACCACGAACCTAGAGCAATACCTACAGTTAGAAAACACCAAGCCGCTAGCGTCCAAGGACGAGACCAGCGGGCCCAGGTAGAATCCAGTTGCCCGGATATCAATGCCGATATAGCAAAGGCAAAGGCCACCGAGAAGCCCACATACCCCATGTACAACATAGGAGGATGAATAATCATGCCAAAATCTTGTAGAAGTGGATTAAGGTCTCGTCCATCAACAGGGTAGAAAGGTAGCAAGCTTTCAAACGGATTAGAGGCGGTCAAAACAAACAGATAAAACCCGACTGCCACCATGCCTAATATTGATAACACTCTGGCAACCATGACTTGAGGAATACTATTACTCAGCACCGCTACAGCCACAGTCCACACTGAAAAGATTAATATCCAAAGTAAAAATGAGCCTTCATGTCCGCCCCATACTGCGGTTAATTTGTAATACCAAGGCAACAAGCTGTTGGAATGATTTGCCACATAAGCAATGCTGAAATCATCGTTGTAAAATGCATTCATTAACGCGCCAAAAGCAATGGCGGTAAACAAAAACATGCCTATGGCCAATGGCTTGGCAAGGGCCATAAATTGGATTTGGTTCTTGTACGCCCCCCACATTGGATAAACAGACAACAGCATTGCCATGAGTAAGGCCAATACCAGTGAAAAGTGTCCTAATTCTGCAAGCATGTTTGTTGTATCCTAATAGCCAGAATCGGTTTTTGATTCCGATTGTAAATTGTCGGGTTTGACATGCTTAATGCCTTTCATTTTTTCTGCCAATTCAGGCGGCATATACTCTTCGTCATGTTTCGCTAACACTTCATCCGCCACAATGAGGTTATTTTCCGTTAGTCGACCCGTTGCCACTATGCCCTGACCTTCACGAAATAGGTCAGGTAAAATGCCTGCGTAACGCACGGTCACTAAGGGGCCTGTATCGGCCAAATCAAAACTGACGGCTAAACTTTGTTGATCCCGTTTAACACTGCCAGGAACCACCATGCCGCCTATACGAAGACGCTGACCGATTGAGGGCGTGACACCTTCTTTACCATTAATAATCTCAGAGGGTGTATAAAAATGATCAATATTTTCACTTAGTGCACTGAGCATCATCCATACAGCTGCAGCTACCAACAGCACAACTGCCAATATTCCAAACAAACGTTTTTGACGTCTTGGATTCACGATAATTCACCTTTATTTTCAGAACGAGAATGGGATTCTTTGTCGGCACTTTCAGCCGCTTTTTTCTGTTTATTTTGTTTAATACGTTTCTTTCGAGCAATTTGCGCATTAACCGCTTTAATTAATTGCTTTTTAGCCCAAATGCTTTCGTAAACAACCAAAAGCACAGCAATGAATGACACCCCAAATGCCAGCCATACGTAAAATCCATATCCGCCCATGTCCCAAAACGCTTGCCAAGAATCAAATTGAAACGTCATGATTTCCCCTCTTTCAATAAGGTTTTGACTGCCCAAGGACGGTGTATTTCGCGGCGTAACAACTCATTTTGCAAACGCTTTAAGGTGATTGCCCCAATTAATAAGACTGCCGCCAACAAATTCACCATTAGTGGCCAAAACATTTCCGGTGCTATAGAGGGTTTATCAAACTTGCTGATAGTTGCCCCTTGATGCAAGGTGTTCCACCACTCTACCGAATAATGAATAATGGGTAGATTGATAACACCAACTAACGACATCACCCCAGCCGCTTTTCCTGCCTGAATTTTGTCGTCGAAGGATTTGTACAAGGATATCACCCCAAGATATAAAAATAGTAAAACCAGTTCGGAAGTTAAGCGTGCATCCCATACCCACCAAGTCCCCCACATAGGTTTACCCCAAGCAGCGCCGGTAAACAAAGCAATAAAGGTCATCATCGCGCCAACGGGCGCAATTGCAATCATCGCCATATAAGCTGTACGGATTTGCCAAACTAGACCAATAAGGGCAGCTACCGCCATGGCGGCATAGGCGCTCATTGATGTGATAGCACTAGGCACATGTATGTAGATAATTCGGAAAGAATCGCCTTGCTGATAATCAGCTGGAGCGAACATAAGCCCTAAAATCAGACCACTAATTAAGGTTATTGCTGCACTGATTGAAAACCATGGCAATAGGGTTTGACAGAGCCGATAAGTTGACTCTGATTTAGCATAAGGATGTAACCACTTCCACATTAACTTTGACTCACTTTTAATGCATAGGCAATGGCCATAGGAGCCAGTGCAAGAGCGAATAATAACATTGCTCCAATTAAGCCTAAATGGGCTGAATAAGATATTTGTAGCGAGGCGGCTTCTACTGCCGCGGTAGCAAATATCAATAAAGGTACAAAAACCGGTAACAATAACAAGGCTAACAATACGCCACCTTTCTGCAGCCCCACAGTCAAACCAACTGCGACTGCGCCAACTAAGCTCAGTAGTGGGGTACCAACTAACAAGGTAGCCAACAATGCCCAATACATCTCTAACGTTAGGTTTAAAAAGAGCCCTAACAAAGGAGACAATAAAATTAAAGGTACAATGCTGGCTAACCAATGCACTGCCACCTTAACCACGCAAACAAGGGGCATAGATGCGCCACTTAGCATTATCTGCTCAAGGGTTCCATCCTGAAAATCGTCGCGGAATAATCTCTCCATCCCTAACAAGGAAGATAAAATAGCTGCTACCCAAATAACGCCGGGGCCAATCTTTTGTAGAATTTCAGGGCCAGGACCAACGCCCAACGGAAACAAACTAATCACTAACACAAAAAACATCATTGGCTGCAATAGTTCAGCCCGCTGACGAAATGCCAAGGCTAGATCGCGCTTGAAAACAGCCAACAATGAGGCGGTCATATGCGATACTCCAACAACAATTCAGATGTGGGGTAATCCACATCTAAGGTTTGATGAGACGTAATAATAATCGCCCCGCCTTCACTCAAATGTTGAATCATTTTGTTTCGCAGCAAGGCAATGCCTTGCACGTCTAACGCTGTAAAAGGTTCATCTAAAATCCATAGCTTAGCGTCAGTTTTCAACCATAAACGGGCTAAAGCAACACGCCTTTGCTGACCTGCGGAAAGCTGACTTACTGGCACATCTTCAAGGCCAACTAAGCCCAGCTCGGCAAGTAATTCAAATAATTCAGTTTCTGTGCAATTCACTTGATTTAATTGACACCAAAATTGTAAATTTTCAATGGCATTTAAATTCAGACTTAACCCCAACTTGTGTCCAAAATAAACCAGATCTTGAAAATACTGCTCACTCACAGTGTGAATATCTTGGTGTTTATACTCTACATGGCCGGCAGCAGGATCGCTTAAGCCAACCAAAATTCGTAACAAACTGGTTTTTCCAGCGCCATTTTGGCCGCGCACATAAAGTAATTGGGAGGGTTCGATTGAAAAATTAACCATCTCAAACAAGGTTCGATCTTGTTTTACACATCCCAAATTTTGCCCACGTAACAATGCCAAGTTGAGTCATTCTCCAGTTAGGCTATATACAACAATGACTTAACTAAGTGTTAAATCAAAAATATTTCGATTTACTTAAAACTTCCAGCCGAAAAATCGGCGCAAATGATACCATAGCAAAAAGCCAAATCCAGCTATTAGATTCTATATCTACAACAGGTTATGCTTAGTCAGTGTTTAATCTACTGACGCTTTGCCGATAACCTGTTTATGTCAGATATATCACTTAACGCCCAACAGCAACTTGTACAGGTAGCAGCTCAGCTTTCGAAGCTGTCTACAAACTCGCCAGTTGCAAAACAAGCAGCGCAAGTTATCGTGCAGTTTTTAGCAAACAATCAAATTGGTTTAACCTTGCCCAAACAGCAGCAAACCGTCACCTTGCCAAAACCAGCCAACTTACCTCAGGCATTGAACGCCACCCAAGTACAAGCACAATTGCAAAATCATACCAGTTCGTCGGGTAATCAAAATACTACTTCAGAACTATTATTATTTAGCACGTCAACAAAAACAGACAGCCAGTCGGTTTTAGCGAGCCTCAATCAAAAACAACTTTCCACCATTTTAAATGCCATTAGCAGCAAAGCATCTCCCAGTGGACAAGCTAAAAGCGCTAATGTGGAAGTAAAAGTAGTGAGTAGTCATAACAACACCCTTAATTTATCAACCCAAATACAAGGTAAATCAGAACTCATCAAAGTAACCTTGCCAACTATAAAGCAGGTATTGCCAAGCAATCAAAATCTACATTTGCAGATCACCCCCAAAGGCAACCAGTGGCAAGTTAAACTAAACACAGAGAGTCAAACTAAACTAAGCACAGTAGTAAACACAGACAGTCAAACAAGCCATCAAAACCAACAGACTGTCCGCCCAAACTATTCTCAAAACAATCAGCAACATAGAGGCGTGCCGCCAAACCAACAGAATCTGAATAACAGCCAAACTCAGGCCAACGCGCAAACCACTACTCAGAGTCAAACGAACCCTGGGCAAAAAGTCATTATGCTCAATTTGAGCAAACCTGATATCGTTAAATTGTTACAATCTGATTCAGCTAAGCTGCACAACACCGCCCACAATGTGTCTTTGTCGGTACCTCGTCAAACATTGATCGAGACCCTGACAAAACACCCGGAACTGCGATTAGACAATGCCGTATCTAAACTTTTACAGGTCGAAGGATCAGTAAAAAATGTGAGTATCAACATACTGGTATCTGGTTTAGGTGAGATTAAAGCCCCTGTAAAGACTCCCCTTGCTCAGCTTCCCCTCACAGAAGCCCAAGTGAAACAAATCAAACAGGTGCTGTTTTTGCAAACGGATCCTAAACCAACCTCCAATCAAACCGCCGAACCCTCCGTTTTGCGTTCAGACACGGCAATAGTCAAACCCGAAACTTCATCAAAAAGCCAAGCCATAGGTCAATCAGCCCAAATGGATAAGCCCCATGGTGGTCACAATACAAATCAATTGCCCGCAAAAGAAGCTACACCCAACCCCGTGCAAACAGATCGCCCTGAAGTGGTTAAAACACTTCCCAATTTAACCAGTAAAATAGCGGCGATACCCGCAGCTGAGAAACAACAAATATTGTCACAAATAAGTGAATTAATGCGCCGGGTTTTGCCACAAGTAGCTAGCCCAAGCGACACACTGCAAAAAATTGAAATAGCCTTAGGAGACCCCATTTTAACAAAGTCCCCAGAGACTAAAGCGGTGGTGGAATCAATACTGAAACAACTCCAGCAAGGCACACCCCAAGGCAAAGAAGCTGATGTTGAAAATATTAAACAGCTAATCACCCAAGCCCCTCTTAACTTGACGCCCATACAGCTGACCCAAGCTATTTCTTCCCAAGGATTAGTCGCGGGTTTGATGACAATGTTACAGGTTAGCTTAGCTGCCAAGTTAAATAGAAACCAACCTCAGAACAGTGAAAAAATCGCTCAAATAGTCAGTGGCCTGCTTTCTGGTTCAAACAAAACTGTTTCTCCACCCACTCAACGAAGCTTAAGTGATCTCAATCAAATGGAACAAAAGCATCAGATACTTAAGCAGCTAGGGCGTATGTTTGCGCAACATCAATCATCTAAAATGAATAATGCTGAACAAGCCTTACAAGGACAAGAAAGCTTTTATTACGTGTTACCCAGCGGTATCGGTGAAAACAAAAAAGATATCGAATTACTCATCAAACGAGAGCCGGATAAACATGGAAATGCAGATAAACAAAAAAGCAAACTCGCAATTTGGCATCTAACCATGAAAATGGACATTGGTGATATTGGGCAAATACTCACGAAAGCGAAATTACAACAAAATGAACTAGAGCTAGACTTGTACACCTCCAATGAAGCGGTAAAGGATTTGGTCTATAACTATCTACCTATGTTTAAAAAGCGATTAAAAAGCCTAGGCATTGAAGTGGCTAAAGCACAGTGTCAACTAGGGAAAATACCTGAACATTTGCAAACTCGTCCTTATCATATTTTTCAAACCCAAGCATAATAAGTAGACACTATGACAGATCCTAAAAAAGCAAAAAAAACCAAGAGTGCGGTAGGCCTTCAATACCAAGAAGGAGACAAACAAGCACCAAAAGTTATCGCCAAAGGGTTTGGGGATTTAGCCGAAGAAATCGTTACCCTTGCAAAACAAAGTGGTGTTTTAGTACACGAAGATCCTTACTTAAGTGAATTTCTTGCCAGCATGGATTTAGGTCAAGAAATCCCCGAGCAGTTGTACCATGTTATAGCGGAGCTCATCGCCTTCTCCTACGTATTACAAGGCAAATTTCCAGAGAGCTGGGCGGCTAGTCGACATAAATTATCGACCAAAGCTTAAATACTTATCATTTGTTAAACAGTTACTTAGGTATTGTTTTATACACCTAGTTGTTTTTAAAAAGATGTGTTGTCACAAGCAGGCAGGTTACTCTAGTTGTAATATGTTGAGTGGGAATAATTTAATGACGCTGCACGCATTTAAAAAAGTGTCTAACATCTGTGTTGCTCTAAGCACATTGTTGATTACGAATAATGTATACGCCATTGCTGAACAAGTATTGGCGCAATCTAGTGATACCATTGAATATGGGTTAATCGCTATCGTTGCCTTGTTCGTTGTAGTTTTTGTAATGATGATCATTTTTAAAGTCGGTCACAAAAAAGCGACTCATCAGCTTGCTGAAAATCAGCGAATTTTACAACAAAACACCTTTTATCTAGATAATTTCCAGGTGGGTATGGTACATGTAAACCATGCTGGTGAAATCCAATACTGTAATAAATTAGCTGCATATTTTTTAGGAAACAGACCTGAAAATCTAACTGGAAAAGGGTTAAGCACACTGTTTAATAAGCAATATTCTGAACAAATTGAAAAAGGGATTAACGCTAAAGTTCAATCTAAAGAACAACTTATAGGCCCTGTAAAAGAGCGTGATTTATTGCTCGAATTTGCTCCACAAAAAGGCAATATACACAACATTGCATCAATTATATCCATAGTCGACTTTACCGCAGCTCAATCAAAAATAGCTTCCCTAACGAATTCCTTAGACTTTAATAACCAGCTGTTAGATAGCAGCCAGATAGGTCAATTAGAAATCGACTTATCAGAAAAAACATTCAGAACAAATAGGGTTTTCTCCAAGCTACTGGCAAACACTGATGAGCAAATTCAAGGGGATCTAAAACAGTTTGAACAATATATATCACAACAAACACAGTTCGCTTGGATTCAAGGACTTAAAGATTTAGAAAGGGGGCAACCCATTGATTTAGTGTGCAAATTGGATGCCCACGAAGGAAATGTATTTGTTAAGGTTATTGGCTTGCCATTGAACTTGGATGAGAAGGGGAAAGCGCAAAACGCTCACATGACTGTCACCAACATCAGTCCCCAGGTAGCGTTAAAAGAGCAGCTAGCCGCTAGCAAACAGATTGTAAAAGGGATGCTCAGCTCCATGAGTCACCCTACCCTATTATTGGATGAGAATAGTTTAGTAGTGGCCTGTAACACAGCATTTGAATTGATTTTTAATACGTCGACGGAGAATTTACGTCAACAACCTGCAAAACAGCTGTCGGTGTTACCAACTGAAATTCAAGATCTTATGCCCCAAGGACAGTCATCCAGCATGGTTTATTCTGCAAGTGTTGGTAGTGCCAAGGAAATGAGCTTAACCTTAGCTACAGGCGAACAAAGAACTTTAAAAATAAAGATTCAGTCTTTTCGTGATGAAAGCGGTAACCCTGCAGGTTCAATATGTTTAATGGAGGACGTTACTGAGCTTAAACAGACCAAAGCACTCCTGGAACACGAGCGTCAGCGCTTCGCTAATATCATTAATAAGGCACCACTAGGTATCGCCATGATTGACGAGGACGATGGCATCGTACAAGCCAATTCAGCATTAACACAACGTCTTAATATCACTGAAAAAGAATTAAAGAAAATCTCGTTTTATCAATTATTTAATGACCCCAAAAATTCAGGAAAAGCGGCCAAAAAGCTACACAAAAATGGTCGTCTAGAAGGCTTCCACGCCGACTTAAAGGGCAGTCAACAACAGTTGCATCCTAGCGAGCTAAATATCGAATTATTTGACCGCAAAAAACAACATTATTTATGCTGGATATCAGATATTAGTGATGAACAATATCAGCAAGATAAATTCGAAAGTTTGTTGTTACACAGCAGTATGCCAATGGCCGTATTGGCCGAAGATGGCTTTAATAAGCTCAACCCCGCAGCCTGTGACTTTTTCTCAGTAGAAGACCAGGAAGATCTATTTGGGCTCTATCCTTATTCGCAAAAACTCAACGATGAAGAATCGGATCTCGAAAGCCTACAACATAAAATTGAGCACATAAAACAAGATGGACAGGCATTATCAATCACTTGGCAACACAGGCTTGATAAGAAAAAACTGCCTTGTCAGGCCACCTTTGTTCCTATGTTTAAAGGTCAGGATTTTGATTCAATATTATGCATATGGACAGATTTAAGAGCCATTAAAAAAGCAGATCAAGAGCGCTTAGAAGCGATTAATTTGCATCAAGCAGCGGAACGATTAATTGTCGAGAAACAACAACTATTGGAAAGTAGCCAAGATCAATTAGCCAGCAAAGTAAGATCACTGTCTGATACCCAATCTAAGCTAAAAGCAGCTGAAGAAGATATTACCGATAAAACATCTGAATTGTCCTCTCTACAAGAAGCCCACGACAATATCACTGCACACTTAAATCAATTACAAGAAGACTATCAACAGAGCAGAGATTCACTGGCCAGCAGTGAACAAGCCAATGAAGAATTGGCTAAGCAACTGGAACAAACTAGCAAACGTGTTAATGGTCTAGAAAAACAACGAAATCAAATTGCCGATGAATTGCAGTACAGTAACAAAAAATACAAAGACGCTCAGAAAGAGTTGGCTGAAAGTGAAGAAACCGCTCGCACTTTAGAAACAGAACGACAAGAACAACAGCAGAAAATGCTTGCCTTTGAGGGTGAAATCAGTCAGCTGAAAACATCTATTCATCAAAAAGACAAACAGATTTCAGATGTAAACGGCCAGATAAGTAGTTTGCAATCGAAATTATCAAGCTCTAGTCAAGCCAGTGAAAAATTACGTCAGTTGCTAATTAATCAACGTAAAGCTAGCGAAAAAGCTGAACAACAACGGCGTGACTTAGAGCAATCGTGTTTCGTTGCGCAATCTGAATTGTCAAATAAAGCCCGTCATATTGATCATTTGCAGTATGAAATGGATAAATTTGAAGAAATGTCCAAGCAGCAAAAAGGCGATATGGAAAAACAACAGACGTTGCTGCAACAAGAGCTTGAAAATAAACAACGTCAGTTGCAAGCAACCCAAGGAGTTTTAAATCAAGCCCAACGTCAGTCAGAACAAGATAAAGCAGAAAAACAGCAACAACAGCAACGCTTACAGCAATTGCAAGACGACTTAATGGAAGTTGAACGTCGCAGTGAACAGCAACAACAAAAAATAGCCGAAGCCGATAAACACTGGGCGCAACAACAACAAAAATTACAACAAGAGTTACACGACAAACAACAAAAACTGCAGGACACCCAACGCATTTTACAGCAACAAGAACTGCAAGTAGAAGCAGAGAAGTCTGCTAAAGCTGAGCAACAAAAAGTGTTCGAAAAGTTACAACAAGAATTGGCAGAAATGGAGAGGCGTAGTGAATTGCAGCAACAGCAAAAAAATGATGAAGCTGAGTTAAGGCTGCAAGAACAACAGCTACAATGGCAGCAAGAACTTGAACAACAGCAACAGAAACTGCAAAGGGCTGAACAGAATCTAAATCAAGCCAAACAACAAACTGAAGCAGAAAAAGTACAACAGCGGGAATTGATGCAGCGCTTACAATCAGAATTGGTTGAAATGGAAAAGCGTAGTGAACAGCAGCAAAAACAAATTGTAGAAGAGGCTAACCGTCGTTGGAAAGATAAACAAGATGAGTTACAAAAAGCGCTGCAACGTAAGCAGCAGAAACTATTAGAAACCGAACAAGCTTTGCAAAGAACGGCACAGCAAACCGAAACTGAAAAAGCAGCTAAACAACAGCAGCAAAAGATTTTTGAACAACTGCAATCTGAATTAGTAGAAATGGAGCAACGTAGTTCTCAACAACAACGAGAAATGCAAGAAAGTGATCAACAATGGCAACAGCGGCAGGAAGCGTTAAAACAAGAAGTTGAGGCCAAGCAAGCAAAACTGAAGCAAACTCAACAACAATTAGACGAGAATCAGCGGCAAGCGGATAAGGAAAAACGGGAGCGCCTCGAACAACAACAAAAACTTGATCAATTGAAGTCAGAGTTATCAGATGTAGAAAGTCGTGCGACTAAACAAAAAGAAATGCTGCAAGGAAGTGATGAGCAATGGCGTCAACATCATGCAGAAATTGAGCAACAGAAAAAACAGCTGCAACAGTCTTTACGTGATGCTGAACAGCAAAATAAACAAATGCAAGAGAAGCTTCAGCACAGCCTGCAGGAGTTAGCCCGGGCTGAGTCACAAGTGAACGATACCCAGTCTGGAGAACAGAAGTTACAATTAGAATTAGAACAAGCAAAACGAGAAGCCCAGGAACTTCAAGGCAAACTGAAACAGCAAGAGCTGCAGGAGCTAAAACTACAACAACAGTTAGCAGAACAGCAAAATGCGCTGCAAAACAGCGAGCAAAATGTACAAAAGATGCAAAATGAACAACAGCAACTGGCCAATCAATTGCAGTCTATTCAGGCTGAGTACGACCATACAAAAGCAAGTTTAAGCGCACAAGATAACAATCAATCAGAGTTAACTGAAAAATTACAGCAATTGGAACAAGAGTTAATCAATAACAAACACCAGATTGCGAATAAAGAGACGGAATTAGAGCGAGCACAAAAACAACTGGAGTCCAGTCAGGCTAAATTACAAGTCAAGGAAAAAGCTTTAGTTGCTGCTCATAAAGAAGAATTGAAACAAGTTCAAGAACAACGTCCTGATTCGGAAACTCTACAAACCCCTGAGTTTGCCAAATTAGAAATGCCTAGAGATCCTCATATTTGGTTCGACTTATTGCCCTTTTTACAAAAAAATCCCCCAAAACAATCTCTGGCCGTTGATTTAGGTGCATTGATGAATGAGTTAGAGGATGCCATGGAAACCATGGATAAAGCAGTAACCGAAGACAATGCAAGCGCAATACTAACCCAAGGCCGAAAACTCGCGCATATTGCCCGTAAAGTTAACTCTAATCCTTTGGATGATGTAGCTACGCGTTTAGAAGCGGACTTTCGACAAGGAGAAGTTGATAGTATTTCAATATTTTGGCCGAGTGTAAAAGAGTCAATAATGACCACGCTTAGGGTGATTTATTCCCATTTAAACAAGTAATTTATACATAATTGGGCTTAGTTAAGTGTGGTTCTGAACTAGGCCCAAGGATATAAATTTAATAGTCATACTATTGCCAATTTGGCTCTGAGCATGCAATATTGACGACAGTATCCAATCTCTTAAAAGCCTCAATTTATTCTAAACATGCAAAATCAAATTATTTATCAATTCCCCAACGGTCAGATAGCGAACCGTTTTCTCAACGATGTGAATTCTGATCAACTTCCTAATATCAGAGCTAAATTGTACCGCGGTTCTTTGAAGGTGCAGGTAACTTACCAATATTCGGATTCAGGGTTCGACAGCACCAGTGCGGAACTGGATGACCTAGCGGGCAAATACGGTGGCGAAGAAGTAAATTAAGTTTAAATATCTAAATCAAGACAGCCACACAATAAATCAAGACAGCCACAAACTAGACTATCTAAATCAAGACAGCCACAAACTAGACCACCTCTTTCAAGTAATCAACTAAGCTTTAGGTATTAGATTCAACAGGAAGAACTATGCCTTTAGCAAGGAAGCGTCAAATTTGTTTGACGGACACTCCCTACTATCACTGCGTGTCCCGCTGTGTTCGTCGGGCTTATTTGTGTGGGAAAGACAACATCACAGGAAAAAGTTTTGAACACCGTCGTCAGTGGGTTGAAGACCGATTACTGTTTTTATCCACGGTATTTGCCATTGATGTCTGTGCCTACGCCATTATGAGCAACCATTCCCATGTGGTGTTGCATGTTAACGTGAACGACGCCAATCAGTGGACGGACAAACAAGTGTGCGCAAGATGGCATAAATTACACAAAGGAACGCTGTTAACCCAGCAATTCTTGAGTAGTGAAACCACATCGTTTTCTGCGCCAGAATTAGACAGTTTGCAAGCCACGTTATCCATCTATCGACAACGGCTAATGGATATCAGTTGGTTCATGCGCGAACTTAACGAACCCATTGCGCGAAAAGCCAATCATGAAGACCAATGCACCGGCCATTTCTGGGAAGGACGCTTTAAATCTCAAGCGCTATTAGATGAGCATGCAATAGCCGCATGCATGGTTTATGTGGATTTAAACCCAATTCGGGCAAAATTAGCCACCACACCTGAAACCTCTAAACATACCAGCGTCAGACGACGTATTATCGACTTGAAACACGGAAAACAAACTTCAACATTGATGCCATTTGTAAGCAACGTATTACCCCGTCAGACAACCGTGATACCGTTTAATCTTATAGACTATCTAAAATTAGTCGACCTTTCCGGGCGTAGTCTACATCCCACTAAAAGTGGTGCAATAAATATGAATCAGTCACCTATCCTTCAGCGACTGGGTTTTGATGAACAAACTTGGAATACCCTTTTTTCAAGCTTCGAAGAAACTTTTAGTGTCGCAGCGGGCCAAAACGACACTCTTAAAAGTTATAAACGACGACGTCGACATAAGCGCTTAGTTGCTTGATTGTGGCACTTCCTTTCATTACTAAAATTTAAGACTAAGAAAGTATTGTTTTCTTTAAAATATTGCTAAAAAGATTCTCCCGAATTAATTTCAAATCAACAAATATATAGCGCTGCTAAATATTCAAATAGTCGTATAATCCATATTGCATTCTCAATAGTTAATCTAATTCTATTTTAATAACTAATCTTTCTCATATGCCTGTCCAAGTTATTGCTCATATGCCTGTCCAAGTTAATGCTCATATGCCTGTCCAAGTTAATGCTCACATATTAAAAAACATGCCTGTCCAAGTTACTCTGTCCAAGTTACTTCTATTTCAGTTATTGCCATGTAAAATAACCACCAAACTTTTAACTTAATTTACAGCGTCGTAACATGTGATGTTGTTAGTCAAAAACTTTATCAATTTCACCGACTTACCCTTTATTTACCATTGCATAGCTAGGCTATAGGATTTAATCTAAAATCCCAATAACTATTAGACAGAGTGGCAAATGAAACAAGGTATAACAAACATTAATAAAATTGATTCTTCACGCCGCAAATGGCTAAAATCCGTTGGACTAGGTACGGGAGCTTTAGCACTCTCTGCATGTGTAGATTCTAGTGTAAAAGAACTCAATGCCGCAGGCATGAAAACTGATCACTTTCCGTCCGCAACACCGAATGTAAATGACGGACTTATAAGACTGTCCTCAAATGAAAATGCATTTGGGCCATCAGCTAAAGCAGTAGACGCCATGCAAGGTGAACTATTCAACCTTGGCAGGTATGCTGATGCAACTGTGGATGTCCTGAAGAAGAAAATTGCAGCCCAAGAAGGTGTTTCTGAAGAACAGATCGTAGTCACCAATGGCTCTTCTCCAATCTTATTTGGATACGCGGACTGGATCACCAAAAATGGCAATAAATTAGTCACTTCCATGGCCACCTATGAAGGGGTTCCTCGTGGTGCAGAATTTATGGGCGCAGACGTTACTTATGTTCCCTTAGACTCACAAATGAACTTCGATCTAGATGCAATCGAAGCAGCAGTTACTGATGACACCACAGCGGTTTATATTTGTAACCCAAACAACCCAACTGGTTGTGTAGTTGATGCTGGAAAACTAACCGAATTTGCAAAACGTGTATCGCAAAAAGCGCAAGTTTTCATTGATGAAGCCTACATTGAAATGTCAGATGCTTACCCTGCAAACGTCCAGTCAAAGTTAGCTGCCGATGGCTACAACGTCGTAATTTGTCGTACCTTCTCAAAAATACATGCAATGGCTGGACAGCGTTTAGGTTACGCTATAATGCCCGTTGAACAAGCCAAAGTAATAGGCCGAATGTTGAGAATGGGAGGTGTGAACTACCTCGGGCTAGTGGCGGGTATGGCGAGCATGGATGATCATGAGAATTTAAATACTATGCGAAAACGTGTTCAAACCGAACGCGCCAAGTTAACCGCTGCTGCTCGGGAATTAGGACAGCCATATGCAAAAAACCCGCAAGGGAATTTTATCTATATGGATACAGGTATGCCCCATGACCAATTTTCGGAAAAAATGAAAGCTGAAGGAATAAAAGTGGTCGGCAGAACATGGCCTGGTTATGACTCTTGGTCTCGTATTAGTATAGGAACGCCAGAAGAGACTGATGCTTGTGTTAAAGCTTTAAAGGCAGTTTTAGCATAATTAAGGTTGTCCAAAGCATTTAATAACTTCAACTTTAAACGCAAAGGATACCGCAACAACCTCAAGCCTCTGTTCCAGTCAGGTTAAATATCTCTGGCTGGAGCATTGGTTAACTAAACAGATATTTAACAACTTTGCCCTTTCAAAAACCATAAAAAACCCATTATCTGCAAGAAACAAATAATGGGGTTAATGTTAAATCTACGATTTTGAAGCTAACCTAAAGTAGTGGTTGCGAACTTACGATTTCATCATTTTATACATTTCATCTAACGCTTTAGGCATAGCATCAGCGTACATTTGCACATCTTTTATTATTCCTGTACTCACCCGCGACCAAGGTTGATAAGTACGATATTGGCCGCGAATTAATACGTTTTGTTTTTCCATCGCCTGCCTAAATGAATTGGCGTCTCCATCACCAAGATTAACAAACACAAAGTTAGTGCTTGAAGGTAACGCAGTCAACCCATTGGCTTTTACCGCTGACAATATTATGCCTTTAGCTTCCATAACTTTTTCTCTAGAAAAGGTTTTGAAGCCCTCATCATGATAACTAGCAATGGCTGCAGCTAAACCAGCCTGGTTGATTGAATAACTTCCCAGACCATATTTGTTAATAAATTCGATATTTTCTTCCGAACCCAGCATATAACCCACTCGCATTCCCGCCAGTCCATAGATTTTAGAAAAAGTACGAGCAACAATGATATTGTGGCCCTGATTAATAAGGGGGATCATCGAATGTTTAGGACCATCTTCAATGAGTTCATTGTATGCTTCATCCACCAAGACTAAAGTTTTCTTAGACGCCTTAATACAAAACTCTTTCAGTTTCATCGGATCAAGAATTCTTCCGGTGGGGTTATTCGGATTACAAACGTGCACCATGGCAACATCATCATCTATGGCATCATAAAGAGCATCAAGATCAATTTCTAAATCGGCAGTATTTGGCACCCGGCGAATTTCGGGTCCTCCCTGACTTATAGGCGCTTTAGAGGTGGTATCCCAAAATAAATCTGGCCCTAAGATAACGCCTTTCGTTGTTGCTGCCAAAGCGGCGAAAGCCAGAATCAACGAAGAGCCTGCAGTAATTGAGATATTGCTAGGTTTCAAACTATAGTTTTCTGCAATCATATCCCGTAAATACATTGCTGCATTGTAGGCATAATACGCGCCTCCCTGACTACTCGCTTGCGAAATAGCTTTTAAAGCTTCTGGGCTAGGGCCATAAGGGTTTTCATTGGCGTTAAGTTTGGCAATACCGGCGGCAGGTCCGTAATTAACTTTGGGTGCTGTTGTAGCAGCTGATGCCATGCCTGCAGGCACAATTAAGCCTGAAGCTCCGGCAGCGGAAGCAGCTATACTGCCGCCTAAAAATAAGCGTCTAGATGGATTATAAGTCATTATTATTTTCCTTTTCTTCTTAAAATGTGTCTACGACAAAACTTTGATAAACATGGCAGTTGATACAATTACTAAATAAATACCGAACAAACGTTTGAGTTTTTTCTCGCTAAAACTATGGGCCAATGAAGCCCCAAATGGTGCAGTTAAAATGGAACCAACGCTGATGGCAATTAAGGCCGGCAGATTGATGTATCCAACAGTGCCAAATGGCATGCTCTCAGGACTAGTGTTTTCCATAAACAAAAATCCGATAGCACCAGGCAAGCCAATTAGACATCCCACACCCGCTGCAGTTGCCACTGCCTGTTGTATGGTGCGTTTACACATAACCATAGTGATAACAGTTGGCGTTCCGCCACCGATACCCAATAATGCCGAAAACCCGCCCAATACAAATGCCAGTGTGGCTTTGCCCATGCCTGAAGGCATTGAAAAGGACACCCCTGGACGAACAACAAAATCTGGGAAAAGAAAATAGATTGAATACAGCAAAACCCCTGCGGCAAAAACAATAGTTAAACCAACGCTACTTGTATGGTTAGCAATGGCAAGCCCTCCCAGAACCCCTAAAACAATCCAAATAGACCATGACTTGAGGACATCAAAATCAACCGCACCTCGACGACGATGGGCCATCACTGACCGGGCACTCGATACCACTATGGAAGCCAAAGACGTACCTATCGCCACTTTCACCAACTCTTCAGAATTGGGTGTAAAAAACGGAAAAACCGCCAATAGGGCGGGCACCACGACAAAACCACCACCGTTTCCAAATAATCCCGCGGTAATACCAGCAACAGCGCCGGCACAACATAACGTTAGAACGAACCAGAGTAACTCTATCTCCATCACAACATCGCTCCACTAAAAATGGTTTTCAAAATATGTACTCAACTTAATAAAAAATAAACTCGTAAAACAAGCAGGGGGCTTTCGCCCCTTCTGCCATTTCAGTATCTTCTAATCGTTTAACGATTTAGAAATTAGCAATAAATTTGGCGTAGTAGTAACCACCTTGCCAATCAACCACCGAATCTGAGCGATAAACGCGTCCACAACATGAATCTCCCATTGTTGCTACATCAGGATAGTTGTCGAAAATATTACGAACTCCCATGGAAACCGTATACATGTCATTGATATGATAGGTACCTTCCAGATCAACCATTAGCTCTGAACCAAAAGTTTGGATTTCAGTATCAACTGAGCTATCGTTGGCATTTTCATATTCACCGTAATAACTGAAACGTGTAGTTAAACTCCAATCCTCGTAACTGTGATTAATCGAGAACACACCGCGCATTTCGGGTACCCCATTCTCAAAATCGAATTGATCTTCTGCGTTTAAGTAATCACTAGGATCTGAATCAAACTCCTGAGAGTTATAATTGATCGAAGCGGTAAACATTGTTTCGCCAAAATCAGATTTCAAAGCGTAGGTACCAACTACGTCAAGGCCTTCAGTTATTGTATCGAAGGCGTTTTGGAAGAAGAAAACACCACCAATGGATTCAGCGCCCACTACACCGGCTTCGGCCAGATTCAAATAGTTAGTGTAATCATCACCACTTGACGGATCGGTAGACACGTCCATGGTAGAAACAGCATACACTCTGTCTTCCAATAATATATGGTAGTAGTCAACGGTTAAGCTGAAATCACCAATTGCTGCGGTCAAACCCAATGTAAAGTTAGTCGATAACTCAGGGCGAAGCTCTTCAGCACCAAGTGCTTGGGCAACCGAACCACCTGCTGGAAACAAACCTGTCGCAACCGGAAACCCATTGGGTAAGCGAGTAGACACATTGGTTGTACCTTGCTGACCTGGCGTTGGTGCTCTGAAACCAGTTCCGTATGAGCTACGAACTGCAAACTCATCAGTAAATTGGTAAATAGCAGCGACTTTATAGACTAGCTCGGAATCAAAATCAGAATAATCTTCATAACGCAGTGCAGCTTGTGCAAATAGTTTGTCAGTAAGATCACCTGAAATATCCACATAAGCAGCATAGGAATCTCGAGAGTATTTACCTGAGAACTCAGGAGAATAACCAGGGAAACCATTTGAACCTACACCAACAACTCGGTAAACCGGATCTAATCCTTCAATACCGTCATCTTCAAAACCGTCACCATCTACATCGTTGGTCGTATAATTAGCGCAATCTAGTGTCGAACCGCTATCGATAACAGCTTCACCAGCTTCAGTCGGTAGATAATCATCTGTACAGAAATCCCAAGGATCTGCAGAAGCGTAAGGGCCTGCAAAGTACGAGTCTTCTTCTCCGCCGGAGATTTCATAAGACTCATCCATATAACTCAAACCAAAAGCAAGAACGTAATCAGCTAAGTCATAAGCAAAGTCAGCTTGAATTTGTGTCTCTTCATTACTTAAATCACCCGGTTTAAATGACGTAGGTGACAAGTTACCCATTGATGGGTTAACAGTATTGCTTAACGTATACGAAATTTCATTGTAACCATATCGGGCACTTATATCGTAACTAAATGCATCGTTCACCCCTTTTATACCACCAAGCAGTGAGTAGTCAGTTACGTCTCCGAAGAAACGTGGTGTAAACCCTCCAGGAAATATTTCGATTGGGCTCCATATAGAACCATCTTCCAAACGAAGATCTTCAATGGTGCCATTACCCGGATAACGATAAAAGAATGACCCATCACCTTCACTTTCTGAATAATTTCCGAAGCCATAAAGTTCAACATCATCAGTAAGTGAATACCCTGCATTCACAAAAATCCGAGTACCGCTTGAATTGGGCTGTCCCCACGGCTGAACTTGAGACGAACCGTGTATTGTTTGACCTTGTAACTCTGCAGCTGCAATATATTCTGCAGATTGTTCGTCAACGCAGAACCAAGCTTCACAATACTGGGTTCCTCTGAAAGTGGCTTCCGAATCTGAATACTCAGCGGAGATGCTTAAAAAACCATCATCACCTAAAGCAAACCCTTTATTACCTGCGATGACCAACTGATCACCATCGCCTTCAAAATATTGTCCAATTTCTGCTGAAAACATACCGCCTTCAGTATTATTTTTAAGCTGGAAATTGATTACCCCTGCGATGGCATCAGAACCATATTGGGCAGCAGCACCATCACGCAGTACCTCCACACTCGCTATCGCTGCGGTAGGAATGGTCGCTAGATCAGGCCCTTGTGTACCTGAACCACCAATGGAAACTAAAGAAGCACGGTGACGGCGCTTAGAGTTTACGAGTACTAAGGTTTTGTCTGTAGGTAACCCCCGCAGCTGAGCAGGACGGATAAAGGTACCGCCATCTGAAATAGGCTGTCGAGAAACTGAATAAGATGGTACTAAGGTTTTTAGGACATCATTCATATCTGAAAACGCGACCGCATTTAAGTCATCGGCACTGAGCACATCTACAGGGACAGGTGAACTGGTCACTGTTCTTGGAGCACCTCGCACCCCCACTATCGCTATCTTTTCTAAGTTGTCTTCTTCTGCCGCAGCCTCTTGCGCGAGTGCTAAAGGAGCACTCATCAGAGAAATAGCACAACCAGATAAACCCGCTAAAATGGCGGCATTAATTTTGTTTAGTTTCATTGTGTGTTCCCCTATCAAATATGTGTTCTAAATAGTGTTTTGTTATTTTTTCTTTTTATTTTTTATTCTTGAGTGTTTTTAGTTTCAAATTCCTGAGTTAATTTCGACTTAGGGAGTGCCCTTTTTGGGTTCAATTAAGCACCAACTTCAAGCAAATAGATTTTTTGATAATGCATCAGGCCTATCAACTATCTTTCAAGAGACTAAAAAATGCTGTGACGAGGCGGAAGAAAAAAGATTATTGAGGGTTATAAGAAAAACATTGAGCCTTAAATTTTTCTTATGAATAACAAGAGCATATAGATTTCGTTTTGCTCAAAAAAATATTATCAAAAATTGAACTAAACATATTTTTTACATTATCAAACTAGATACATCATAGCCATGGTATAAAAAATGCTTAATTAACAAGTAATTACAAGGAATAGTGCAAAAAATAAGTCTGAAACCGATATGTAACTAATTTAGTGCAATGGAGGACACCAATTATCATTAAATAAGCGTCATTGTTAGAGGTAGCTGTTAAATGAATACTAAACAACTTGAGTACTTTTTGATGACTGTACAGCAAGGTAGCATTGCAGCCGCAGCAAGAGACCTCGACATTGCTCAACCCGCCATTAGTCAGCAATTAGCTAATTTAGAAAGAGAAATGGGCGCAGTCCTTCTTGAGCGCAGCTACAAAGGTGTGAGGCTTACCCATGCAGGGCAAATATTTGTTAATTATGCTGAATCAATAACCAAAAACATCAATGACGCTAAGAGCGAACTGCAGCAACTCGTCAAAAGCTCCTCGGGAGTAGTTAGGGTTGGCATGCTACCGTCAATTGGAAATGTCTTGTCAATGCCTCTGATTGCTGAGATCAATCATTTTCACCCTCACATCAAATTAGAAATTAGTACAGGCCCGTCCTACGCGGTAAAAGAATGGCTTAAAACCAATCAACTCGATATCGCGTTAACTTATGAACAAGAAATAGATCAGAATTTTATGAGCTCCTACCCCCTTATCGAAGAGTTTATGTACTTGGTTGTTGGGGGGAATGATAGTGCGAAAAACTTCAAGCAGTTGTTACATAGAGATTCAGTGAATTTTTGGGAGTTAAGTCAATTTGAGCTTTTAACGCCAGGCCTAAAAGACGCTCTAGGAAAGCTAATCAATAATTATGAACAGCGCACGGGGGTTGCCTTAAAACACGATAAAGCGTATTCAGGACAATTAATGACAGGATTAAGACAAGTGATCCAAGGCGAGGGATTGATGATATTACCTTCCTCAGCAATGTACCATTTAGAAGAGAGCAAGGTCATTAAAACTTTAAAGATAGAGCAACCAGAGATGACTCGAATGGTATTAGCAACCACCAATAAGGGAAAGCGTATTTCTGATGCTTCGATTCAAATGCTAAACGTGATCAAAGCCGTGACAGCAAGTGAACAAGCTTTATCACATTGGCGCGGTCGATTAGCGTTATCGACAGAAAAACTCCCACAAACCCCATCAAACTTAATCGCTAAAGCTATATAAGTCGCAATAAAATACTGATGATGGTTTTGCTAGAATTTGAATCTGATCCCGATTGAAGTTCGTAACAAGAGCCAACTACAAAAGACGTTAACAGCCCTTTAGGAGATCCCAGCCATTGTTTAGATTGGTTTTGGGCATACTCTAACCTTTGCTGCTTAATATCTTTGGACACTTTATATATAGACGCTTCGTTATCGACTCGGGCTTTTTGTGCGGCCAATAAATCAAACATATTAAACCTCGTTAAGTTTGAGTTGATGAATTTTCTGTAGGTTTACCAAATAAAGTATTGAGTGTTGTAGAAAGTCCAATAGAACAAACGGCATTTTTGAAAACTCGATGGATAACCCAAAACAAAAGTAGATTTAGGGTGATTAAAAAAACAGCAACAACCATCCAGTGAACACCGTAACTATAAGCGCTATAACCTAAGGTGAAAAGTAAGCCGGTCCAGGTAATTAAACTAATCCCGACTAACAGTAAAATGCAAACAAAGCTCAACACCAATCCTTTCACAGAAAGTTTTAATTCCTGAACTGCTAGCGTCTTCGCCTTGCCTACTTGTGCTTTTTGTGACTCCCACACCCTAGCCCAACTTGCCTGCAGTTCAGCAAAATCTGCAACGTCATTGTCAGTCGCTGCAGATTTTTCGCGCTGGTGAGTCTCGCCATCAATCATCAGAAGTCTACTTTCTTTTCAGAAGTGCAGTCAGTGCCATACCGGCAGCAAATGCGATACCTGCTGTTGCAACCGGGTTCTCTTTGGTAAATTTCCCTACCGCTGAAGAATTCCAGAAATCTAAAGCTTCTTGCTGTTTTTCCGACATTGCTTCTGCTGAAGCGCTTGCAGAGTGCCTTACTTTTTCTTCAGTCTTAGCTGCTTGCTTCGATAATGAATCAACTGAGTGATGAAGGGCATCTGTTACCTTGTCAGCAATTGGAGTGTCTGACTCATCACGGCCCTGTTTAGGAATATTGCTAGCTGAATGTGCTTGGTTTGACATGTAATGCTCCTTTTTTAGTTAAATGCTATCAATCAATTATTGAAAGACAGTAATTTATAAGGAGCAACCAATATGCCACTTTAAAAGGCACAACTTAATTCAATCAAAACAAGTAATTAACGATTTTTAGTACGAACCACCCCATAATTAAAAGGTTATTCTTGTAAATACTTCTGATATTCTTTGCAACAATTACATCAATTCGTAAAAAATATGATTGAAACAACTCTACTTTGTACCAGCGGTTTTCTTTTAGCCATTACTCTACTCCCTTTATTACCTAGCAATCATTGGATATGCCGGAGTTGGGAGTTCCCTCGGGTACAGATAGTTGTGTTAATCGTAATTAATATTTTACTAACGGCAATCTTCAGCGAAAATACCTTAATGATAAGTCTACTTGCAGTAAACATCGCAAGTTTACTTTATCAAGTAATTTGGATATTGCCTTACACATTTCTTTATCCTAAAGAAGTTGAACAAGGAACAAAAACGCAATCCAGCACAAGTATTAAAGTCATCACTGCAAACGTACTCATGCCGAACAAATCAGCTCAAAAACTAATAGACTTAGTGACCCAATATGAACCGGATATCTTAGTCACATTGGAAACAAATAAGTGGTGGCAGGAAGCAATGAGTCCCATCCACAAAAAATATCCATATCGAGTTAATAAGCCTTTGGAAAATTTATATGGAATGCACGTTTACAGTAAGTTTGAAATATCCGATTTACAGGTTATGGAATTAATTGAGAAGGATGTGCCATCGGTTCATTGTTATATCCATTTTGCACAAAACGTGAAAGTAAAATTTCATTTTATGCATCCTGCTCCCCCGTCACCAACAGAAAACGAAACAGCAAAGCCCAGAGACAAAGAGTTACTTTTGATTGCCGATGAAGTGAAAAACTCTCTACAACCGACCATAGTGACTGGAGATTTAAATGACGTTGCCTGGTCTCCTACTACACGAAATTTTCGTCATAAGAGTGGATTACAAGATCCTAGAATTGGCAGGGGCTTTTTCAATACCTTTCATGCAGACTATCCAGTTATTCGATGGCCTCTTGATCACCTTTTTCATTCCCATCACTTCATGCTGATAGACATAAAAAGGCTGCCTTCCATCGATTCTGATCATTTCCCACTATTCACTGAGCTCGTCGTGAAAGAACAAGCACAATCAGAGTAAGGGTATCTGCAATGAAAGTAGTCCGCTTGCAAATTTAAATTATATTGCTGCGGACTTTACTCTTAATATTATTAACTTTATCTTTTGGCAATAATCCAAACTGCGTGGATTATTCCGGGTAAGTAACCAAGAATAGTCAGCAGAATATTTAAGAAAAAAGCGCCACTGAATCCTACTTGAAGAAAGACTCCTACGGGTGGCAATAGAATAGCTAAAATAAGTCGAATGATATCCATAATGTACCTCACTGATGAACATTGATTAGTTTACAATCACATTATAAGCCGCCCTGTGAGCGGCTTATAACTATTAAGTTATCGGCTAAGCAGTGATTTCCTGCAGAGCTTTCATTTCATCGTGACAAGCTTGCATAGTGCCACGGATTTCTCGAAGTGCTAAGGTGCATGTATCAGGCTGGGTTTCTTTAAGAGCCTCATCAATAATTTCTAAGGTTTTATCTTCAACTTCTTCAAGTTGACTAATGTACGTATGTTCTTTGTCGAAAGACAAAGCACCGACTAATTTGGTGTACATGTTTCGTATATTAACCGCAATGGATTCACCTTTTTCTTTCTCACCTTTTTCAGCAATGGCGAAAGGCTGTAGAGCTTCGATTGCCGCCTTTTTCTCAAACATCATTCTTGCAAAAACTTGTTTCACCGATTGATGAGATGCTTTGTCGATACTTTCTTCATAAAAGTCTGCGCCAGCGCTTAATACTTCAATCACATCAGTTACTTTGTTTACTTGTTTCACTTCATTACTCATAAATATCTCCTTTTAATGATCGAAAAAATAATCAAAATTTCACTTTGATTGTGTTGTTATTCAGTCTAAAGGGTTGCAGAAACCGCACCATCGTGAAGTAACAGCGCAAAGAAATATTAGAATGAACATAAAAAGCACATTTTATTATTATATTTCAATTAGATAAGAGAATTTTAAATGAACCCGTTAATCGGCATTCAGAGATAAAGAAAAAAATAGAAGAGAAAGACAGGCAATCCAAATTGTAAAAAATTTACGCATAAGATGGAAAGTTTACAAAGAAAAGTATCTATTTCAGTATTTAAAAAGCCCCGCCAATAAAATTAGCGGGGAACTCACGCTTAGGGAATGTGTGTAAGGTTAGGGTTACAACACATCCTCAGAAGCTATAGGATCTTCTGGTTTGACTGTTTTAGACAGTAATAACTCAGCTCTGAGGCGTTTCTCAATATCATCAGCCATATCAGTGTGTTCTCGTAGGTATTTAACCACGTTGGCTTTACCTTGACCGATACGCTCTCCATTGTAGCTATACCAAGCCCCCGCCTTTTCAACAAACTTCTGCTTTACACCTAAGTCAATCAACTCAGCTTCTTTACAGATACCTTGGCCATATAAAATTTGGAATTCAGCTTGTTTAAATGGCGGAGCAACTTTATTTTTAACCACTTTTACTCGGGTTTCATTACCAACCACTTCATCGCCGTCTTTAATCGCACCAATACGGCGTATATCTAATCTTACCGAAGCATAAAACTTAAGGGCATTACCACCAGTTGTGGTTTCTGGAGAACCAAACATTACCCCAATTTTCATACGAATTTGGTTAATGAAGATAACTAAGGTGTTTGACCGTTTGATATTACCGGTTAGTTTACGTAGCGCTTGTGACATCAAACGTGCCTGCAAACCAACGTGGGAATCTCCCATATCACCTTCAATCTCAGCTTTCGGCGTTAACGCCGCTACGGAATCGACCACTACAACGTCAACCGCACCAGAACGCACTAACATATCGCAGATTTCTAATGCTTGTTCACCGGTATCAGGCTGAGAGACCAACAGATCATCAATATTCACCCCTAATTTGGCCGCATAGACTGGATCCAAGGCATGCTCCGCATCTACGAAGGCACAAGTTTTACCCATTTTTTGCGCTTCAGCGATAGCTTGTAAGGTCAGGGTTGTTTTACCAGATGATTCTGGACCATAAATTTCGACGACTCTACCACATGGCAAGCCACCTATTCCCAGCGCAATATCAATTGTCAAAGAGCCGGTTGAAACCGCTTCAATATCTAAAGCTTGGTTGTCTCCAAGGCGCATAATCGCACCTTTACCAAATTGTTTTTCAATCTGCCCTAGAGCAGCTGATAATGCGCGAGATTTATTATCGTCCATCGGAATATCCTTCGAAAATAGCGTGATAAATTAAACAAGGGTTCAACGAACTTGTTTATTTGTTTCATAACCTAAAGTTTATGCTGAGAAGTATACTGTATGATTATACAGTTGCAAGTACAGTTTTACTTGTTTTGTAATTTTCTGACCTGATGAGTTAAAAATGTCTATTAAAGGTAAGACGTATTAACGCCTTAACAATATGTAAAGCCTTAACAAATTCGTTGACTAACCTGTTTTAACGCAAACTCGATAGCTTGCAGCCTCACTTCATGACGATCCCCAGAAAATATCTGTTTTTCAGTAAAAATATCACCATTGATATAAAAGCCAAACCACACTAAACCTACAGGTTTGTCTTCTGTCCCACCATCAGGTCCGGCAATACCACTTATGGAAACGCCCACTTCGGCGTGGGATTTTTGTGCGCATCCTGAAGCCATCTGTTCAACAGTCTGAGCAGACACAGCGCCAAAGGAAATCAAAACTTCCTGTCTAACCCCTAACAAATCATGTTTTGCTTCATTAGAATAAGTAACGAAGGATTGCTTAAACCATTCAGAACTTCCCGCAACGCTGGTGATTGCAAAGGCAACGCCTCCGCCGGTGCAAGATTCTGCACAACTTATCGTCCAACCTTTTTGTTGTAACTGCTGACCAAGTTGCTGCGCCATTAAATCGATTGATTCGGTTAACATATACAAATATGCTCCAATATTAATTTTAAGTGGCAGATTGTACTAACAACTGCTAGAAAAAAAACCCATACTTCTTATAATGCCCAATTGTTTTTAATTGTCTTGCTTTAGGTAAGTCATTTATTCAAGCATAACCTCAACCTGCAAAGAGATCCCAACCTCAATGAGTAATAGCGTTAAACAGCCAGATCTAGATAGTCATACTCCCATGATGCGTCAGTACTTAACCATAAAAGCTGAACATCCAGATATTCTGCTTTTCTATCGAATGGGCGATTTTTACGAGCTGTTTTTTGACGATGCAAAAAAAGCCTCGGAACTACTAGATATCTCCTTAACCGCCAGAGGCAAGTCAGGTGGGAACGCCATTCCTATGGCCGGTGTGCCCTATCATGCTGTAGAAAGTTACCTTGCCCGGTTAGTTAAAATGGGGCAATCGGTGGCGATAGTTGAACAAGTGGGAGATCCTGCCACCAGCAAAGGTCCAGTCGAAAGGCGAGTACAACGAATTGTCACCCCAGGCACAGTAACCGACGAAGCCTTACTCGAAGACAAGCAAGATAATTTGTTAGCGGCTGTGTTTTCCCAAAAAGACGTGTTTGGTTTTGCCGTGATCGATATTACAAGCGGCCGTTTTAGTTTATCTGAATTTACTGGAGAAGAAGCATTATTAGCTGAATTACAACGCTGTAATCCTGCCGAATTGCTATATCCTGAGGGGTTTAGTCATCTGCATTTAATCGATGATCGCGCAGGCTTAAGGCGACGTCCTGTATGGGAATTTGATTTGCAAACGGCCAACAAGCAACTAAACCAACAATTTGGTACCACAGAGCTCAATGGCTTTGGTGTGCAAGATGCAAAAATTGCGATTTGTGCTGCTGGCTGTATTGTTCAATATGTTAAAGACACCCAACGTTCGGCTTTACCGCACATACGCAAAATCCAATTGCAAAATAATGACGATACCGTACTCATGGATGCAGCCACCAGGCGCAATCTAGAGTTAACCTTGAATTTATCTGGCGGCGTTGAACATACTTTAGCGAGTATTCTAGATTATACAGTTACGCCCATGGGTAGTCGCTTATTAAAACGCTGGATCCAAACCCCTGTGCGCGACTTACAGGTTATTAATAGCCGTCAACAGCAAATAAAAGCCTTACATGAAGGCGAATACGAAGATTTGCGAGATATGCTTAAATCTGTAGGCGATATGGAACGCTGCTTAGCCAGGTTAGCTTTACGTTCCGCTCGTCCAAGAGACTTTTCCCGATTAGGCAATGCATTTGAAATGCTACCAAAGGTTCAACAAACTTTGGCGAATTTAGGACCAGAGTTTGTTAAATTGAGTGAAGATATCAACAATTTTCCTGAACTTGGTGAATTGTTATCCAACGCAATCATCCCTAACCCACCGGTATTGATACGAGATGGAGGTGTGATCGCCCCAGGCTACAATGCAGAGTTGGATGAACTCAGAAACCTAGCCAAAGGTGCTACAGACTATCTCGAACAGTTGGAAATTAGAGAAAAAGAACGAACGGGTATTCCCTCACTTAAAGTAAATTACAATAAAGTGCACGGCTATTATATTGAAGTTAGTCGCAGTTTTGCCGATCAGGTCCCTGCGGATTATGTCCGCCGTCAAACCTTAAAAAATAACGAACGCTATATTATTCCAGAACTCAAAGAGCACGAAGACAAAGTACTTACCAGCCAAGGACGCGCACTCGCTTTGGAAAAGCAGTTATATGATCAGCTCTTCGATTTATTATTACCCCAATTAAATGAGCTCATGATAAGTGCTATGGGACTGGCTGAGTTAGATGTTATTTGTAATTTAGCACAACGAGCAGAAGCCTTAGATTTACATTGTCCGGAAATGTCTGAACAGAGCGGAATATTCTACGAACAAGGTCGCCACCCTGTGGTTGAAAATGTGATGAAAACGCCTTTCATTGCCAATCCCTTAGCGATGACCCCATCTAGACGAATGTTGATTATAACAGGGCCAAATATGGGCGGAAAATCAACTTATATGAGGCAAACAGCATTGATCGTGCTGATGGCGTACATAGGTTCATTTGTGCCCGCACAGCAGGCCGTTATCGGCCCTGTAGATAGAATATTCACCCGCATTGGAGCATCAGATGATCTCGCCTCTGGCCGCTCTACTTTTATGGTGGAGATGACCGAAACGGCGAATATTTTAAATAATGCAACGGCCAATAGTTTAGTTTTAATGGACGAAATTGGTCGTGGAACCAGCACCTATGACGGCCTATCATTAGCCTGGGCATGTGCCGAATACCTTGCATCTAAGATTCACGCATACACACTTTTTGCCACCCATTATTTTGAATTGACTCAATTGGCTTCAGAGCTCGACAGTTTAGCTAATGTGCACCTTGATGCTATTGAACACAACGATGAAATTCGTTTTATGCATGCGGTTCAAGAAGGCCCTGCTAATCGCAGTTATGGTTTACAAGTGGCGCAACTAGCCGGAGTGCCGAAGAGTGTTATTCGCTCCGCCAAAACAAAACTCGCTATTTTGGAAAAACAACCAAACATTGACAGTAGTGAGCTGGCAGTAAGTGATCACTCACAGCAATTAGATCTTTTGGACTGTGTAGATGAATTACGGATTAAATTGAAGCAAGTGGAACCCGATGAGTTGACGCCTAAAGAAGCCCTAGCATTAGTTTATTCCCTTAAAGAAATGAGCAAACAATCTTAATAATATAGACGTTATTAGCATTGACTGAATGTAGTTTAAATCAAATCAAGATTTGTCGCTGTTTAATGAAAAAGTTCGTTGTATGGACAGGCAGGTTTCCGTATACTGTTGAGCCGTCCATATGCCGAAACTTTGTCGGTTCCTTGGTCAAGTATTCTTATCAACTCCAAAACGTCTTAGGTTACACATGACACATTATATTTTCGTCACAGGTGGTGTCGTTTCATCACTTGGAAAAGGTATTGCCGCAGCTTCGTTAGCTGCAATTCTCGAAGCTAGAGGATTGAAAGTTACGATGCTCAAACTGGACCCATATATTAATGTGGATCCGGGCACTATGAGCCCCATTCAACACGGCGAAGTATTTGTTACCGATGACGGTGCAGAAACAGATTTAGATTTAGGTCATTACGAGCGCTTTATTCGTACCCGTATGACCAGACGCAATAATTTCACCACAGGTCGCGTATACGAAGAAGTATTAAAACGTGAAAGACGCGGTGACTATCTTGGCGCGACCATACAGGTTATTCCTCATATTACTAACGAAATAAAACGTCGGGTAATAGAAGGCGCAGAAGGAGTAGACGTAGCCATTGTTGAAATAGGTGGAACTGTAGGTGATATAGAGTCACAACCATTTCTCGAAGCAATTCGTCAGTTAGGTGCAGAATTAGGGCGTGAGCGCGCCATGTATATGCATCTAACATTAGTTCCTTACATGGCTGCATCCGGTGAAGTGAAAACCAAGCCCACTCAACACTCCGTGAAAGAGTTGCGCTCCATTGGTATCCAACCAGATATTCTAGTTTGCCGTTCAGAGAGTGCCCTTCCTTCAAACGAACGTCAAAAGATTGCATTATTCACGAACGTCCCCGATAAAGCCGTTATCGGTTTAAAAGATGTGGATAGTATTTATCGCATTCCTGCGGGCCTAAAAGCCCAAGGTATGGATGAATTAGTGGTTCAACGTTTTGGTTTAGATTGCCCTGAAGCCGATTTGACTGAGTGGGAACAAGTTTTATATGCAGAGTCTAATCCAAATGACGAAGTCAATATCGGCATGATCGGCAAATATGTCGAATTACCCGATGCATACAAATCAGTTAACGAAGCATTAAAACATGCAGGCTTAAAAAACCGTCTTTCAGTCAATATCCGTTATATCGATTCTCAGGATATCGAAAGCAAAGGCGAAAATGTATTGCACGATCTTGATGCTATTTTGGTTCCAGGTGGATTTGGCGAACGTGGTATTGAAGGGAAAATAGCTGCCGCTAAATATGCTCGTGAAAACAAAGTACCCTATTTGGGAATTTGTTTAGGGATGCAGGTTGCATTAATTGAATATGCTAGAAACGTAACTGGCATGGCGGATGCGAACAGTACTGAATTTAATCCAGATACCCCATTCCCAGTCGTCGGCTTAATTACCGAATGGCTGGAATCAGACGGCAGCACAGAGGTCAGAGATGAAACTTCTGATCTAGGTGGTACAATGCGTTTGGGTAGTCAATTGTGCCATTTAATTCCAGATACAAAGGTGCACCAAACCTATGGCGATACAGAAATTTATGAACGCCATAGACATCGTTACGAAGTAAATAACAATCTGCGTGATGAAATTGAAGCATCAGGTTTAATTGTGTCTGGTTTATCTACCGATAAACGTTTGGTTGAGGTTATCGAATTACCTGATCACCCATGGTTTATTGCAGGCCAATTTCACCCAGAATTTAACTCTACACCCCGTGACGGCCACCCTCTATTTACAGGGTTTGTGCACGCCGCTGGTGAATACCATAAAAATAATAATTAAAAGAAGAACCAAGCGCCTATTCGTATAATAAATATAAGCCTTAAACAAAGGCATTATTATGCGAGTGCTTAGAACGTAAATTAAACATTTTTATAAGGCAACAAGAATGGCAAAAATCAGCAAGATTATTGGCCGTGAGGTAATGGACTCGCGTGGTAACCCAACCGTAGAGGCAGACGTTTATTTGGAAAGTGGTGCTTGGGGGCGAGCTTGTGCTCCTTCTGGCGCATCAACTGGCTCTCGTGAAGCATTGGAATTACGTGACGGTGATAAGTCTAGATACTTAGGTAAAGGTGTACTTAACGCCGTTGCCGCTATTAACGGTGATATTCAGGCAGCGTTAGTGGGTCAAGATGCACTTGAACAACGTGCAGTAGATAAGGTTATGATCGACCTAGATGGCACAGAAAATAAAGAAAAGTTTGGTGCTAATGCCATTCTTGCGGTTTCTCTGGCAGTTGCTAAAGCGGCGGCGATGGAGAAAAACGTTCCTTTATATCAACATATTTCTGAACTTAACGGCACGCCAGGACAGTACTCAATGCCAGTCCCCATGATGAATATCATTAACGGTGGTGAGCATGCTGATAACAACGTAGACATTCAAGAGTTTATGGTTCAGCCGGTAGGCGCACCAAATTTCCGTGAAGCACTACGTATGGGCGCTGAAATCTTCCATAGCCTTAAAAAAGTTTTGTCTGCTAAAGGCCTTAACACTGCAGTTGGCGACGAAGGTGGCTTTGCCCCTAACCTAAGCTCAAACGAAGAAGCCCTTAAGGTTATTATCCAAGCAGTTGAAAGCGCTGGTTATGTCATGGATAAAGACGTTACCCTAGCACTCGATTGTGCATCATCTGAGTTTTATGTTGACGACCAATATAATATGAAAGGTGAAGGAAAAGTCTTTAACTCTGAACAGTTCAGTGATTATTTAGCTGACCTTTCTGCTAAGTATCCCATTATCTCAATTGAAGATGGTTTGGATGAAAGCGACTGGGATGGTTGGGCTTACCTAACAGGCAAAATCGGCGATAAAATACAACTTGTCGGTGATGACTTGTTTGTGACCAATACCAAGATTCTTAAACGCGGTATTGATAATGGTGTAGGTAACTCTATCCTGATTAAGTTTAACCAAATTGGTTCACTTTCAGAAACCTTAGATGCGATTAAGATGGCTAAAGATGCAGGTTTCACAGCCGTTATCTCTCATCGAAGTGGTGAAACTGAAGATGCAACCATTGCAGATTTAGCAGTAGGAACCGCAGCAGGACAAATCAAAACAGGTTCTCTATGCCGTTCTGATCGTGTTGCTAAGTACAACCAATTGCTGCGCATTGAAGAAGCTTTAGGTGACTCAGTTAGTTACGGCGGTCGCGCTGAAATTAAAGGTCAATAAAGCCTAATGAGCATGTGCCAGCCTGAGTTTTATCTGGTGCATGCTTACAACTACCCTAATTGTCTGATATAAGTCAGATAATGTCCGATACCAATCATCAACAACAAGTTGATATCTTCGCCTCAGATCAAAGACAGCGCCATTTTGCCGAGCTGTGTAATGCCCTGTATGAAAGAGAATTACACTCCTTAAGTAAAACCGCACCGAATAATATACGATTGTTACAACGTCGGTTATCCGGATTGCCCTACCATATTAAAAATGCAGCCGAATATTTACTTGCCCAAGACTATCCAATTCAAGTGGATATTCACAATGGCAGCTGGCAAGCAAAACAAACGGCTAAATGTGTTAGTAGTAAGTACGATCCAGAAAAAACCTTTGTTTGGTTTAGCAATTATGTTCGTATGGGCTTACCCTCACCGATTTGCATGAGTGATATGGGCGTTGAAACCGTGGAGTTAGACTCTGTTGATAGAATCGACCAAGAACAGCATAAACTGCATTTCAATAAACATGGTTGGTTTGATTTCAACGGCGCTTATTTAGGCGAGTATGAACATTCATTGCAAAGCAAAACCTTATTAATCCCCAATAAAAGCAATATCACCGCAGCGTGTTGCGGTCACAGCTGGAATCATAAGGGGAAAACCATTCCCCGCACGCTCAGCTTACGAGAATTATTGCTATCCACAACCATCAATTGGAAGACCTATAAGTAATTAACCTAAAAGCAACATAGGTTAAAAGGTCGCTTAGTTAATGAACAGTTTTTTGAGTTTAGTGAAATTTCCACTGCAAAATGCGCCATATACGCCTGCTTATCCCGAGTTAAGGTTAGTTATTCCAAAGCGATATATATGGATTTATTAACTAAGGTTGACGCATAGGCTGATAAAGGATACAAATACACCACTGGAGAATTTACTCTAAATTTGATTAATTGAGAACAATGTGGCTTTACGAAAAATAGCTTTACTGAACATCCTACTACTTCTGGCAGCGAGACTGCACGGGTAGGTTGTAAATGTCACAACTGATTTTAAAACCCGTGCAACGCACGGGTTTTTTGTATGGGCAATATACTTAACAGGAGAAAAAATATGTCTAATCAAGTGAAAATATTTGATACAACCTTGCGTGATGGCGAACAAGCGCTGCCTGCAAGTCTCACTGTTAAAGAAAAACTGCAAATTGCGTTTGCCATTGAACGTTTAGGCGTAGATATCATTGAAGCTGGATTTCCAGTGTCGTCACCGGGTGACTTTGCGTCAGTGCAAAGCATTGCCAGAGAAATCAAGAACGCCACTGTATGTGGCTTATCTCGAGCACTAGAAAAAGATATTGATGCCTGTGGTGAAGCCTTAAAGGTTGCCGATCAATTTCGTATTCATACCTTTATCGCAACCTCAGATATACATGTTGGCGCTAAACTTAAAAAATCCCAAGAAGAGATTGTGGAAATGGCGGTTCATGCCATTAAACACGCTCGTCGCTATACAGATGACGTAGAATTTTCCTGCGAAGATGCAGGACGTACTCATATCGACTACTTGTGCAGCATGGTTGAAGCGGCAATCAACGCTGGCGCAACTACGGTCAATATCCCTGATACTGTCGGTTATACAACGCCAACAGAGTTCGGTGGGATCATTAAAAATTTATACAATCGAGTCCCGAACATCGACAAAGCAACTATCTCAGTTCATTGTCACAATGACTTAGGTTTGGCCGTTGCTAACTCCTTGGCTGCCGTGGAAAATGGTGCAAGACAAGTTGAAGCAACAATGAATGGAATAGGTGAACGCGCGGGTAACTGTTCATTAGAAGAGATTGCAATGATATTGCAAACCCGCCATGCCATGTTGGGTTTGCAAACCAACATCAACTCCAATGAAATTTCACGTACCTCTAAACTCGTTAGCCAGTTATGTAATATGCCGGTTCAGGCTAACAAAGCCATTGTAGGAGCCAACGCGTTTAGTCACTCTTCTGGTATTCACCAAGACGGTGTTCTAAAAGCACAAAACACCTATGAAATCATGACTCCAGAGAGTGTGGGAATTAATAAAAATAACTTAAACCTAACTTCACGTTCAGGTCGCCATGTCATTAAGCATAGATTGACTGAGTTAGGCTATAAACAAAGCGACTATGACTTAGAAGCGATTTACAGTGCATTCTTGAAATTAGCCGATAAAAAAGGCCAAGTGTTTGACTATGATTTAGAAGCACTGTTGTTTTTTGATCAACAGAAACAAGACCAAGCTCATTTCGAGCTACTCTATTTACAAGCCAATTCGGGTCGGGAAATTATTCCCAGTGCTACCGTGAAAATGCGTATTGGTGAATCTGAAGTTACCGAATCAGCTGTGGGTAACGGGCCAGTAGACGCAGCCTTCAATGCCATTACTAAAGCCATAGGTCACAGCAGAGTCGATGTGGTTGATTTCAAATTAGACTCGAAAGGTGAAGGTGCTGATGCACTCGCTCAAGTCAGTCTAATCGCCGAATATAATGGTCGCCGTTTCAACGGTATCGGTCTTGCCACCGATATCGTGGAGTCGGGCGTCAAAGCACTCATTTATGTGTTAAACAACACACATTTAGCTGATCAAATTGATCAACAGAAGAAACAACAAATAAAAATTGCAGGGGTTTAATAAGTACATGTCTAATTATGAAATTGCCGTTTTACCAGGAGACGGTATAGGTCCAGAAATTATGGCTGAGGCCAGAAAAGTGCTCAGTGCAGTTGAAAAAACCTGCGGATTGTCATTTACTCTGAACGAATATGATGTGGGTGGCTTAGCCATTGATAATCATGGAAAGGCTCTCCCAGAGTACACCCTAAAAGGGTGCGAACAAGCAGACGCAATTTTGTTTGGTTCCATAGGCGGTCCTAAATGGGATAGTTTGCCTTTGGAGCAACGCCCAGAACGAGCTGCATTGCTTGCATTGCGAGGCCACTTCGATTTATTCAGTAACTTACGACCTGCTAAGATTTATGAAGGCTTAGAATCACTATCCCCCCTTCGCGCAGATATCGCAGCAAGTGGATTTGATGTACTCGTCATCAGAGAACTCACCAGTGGCATTTATTTTGGTCAGCCTAAAGGACTTGAGGGTGAAGGCGAAGAGCAATTTGCCTATGACACTATGCGTTACTCAAAACGTGAAATTCGTCGTATAGCTAAAAGTGCGTTTGAAGCGGCGATGAAGCGCGGCAAAAAAGTCACCTCGGTAGATAAAGCGAATGTGCTAGTGTGCTCTCGTTTATGGCGTGAAGTAACGGAAGAAGTAGCAAAGGATTATCCAGAAGTACAACTTGAGCATATCTATATTGATAATGCCACCATGCAATTACTGCGTTACCCCAACGAGTTTGATGTGATGCTTTGTTCTAATTTGTTTGGCGACATCATCTCTGATGAGTGTGCAATGATTACAGGCTCCATGGGATTATTACCGTCTGCGAGTGTTAATGAGAGCGGTTTTGGTATGTTCGAACCTGCTGGAGGCTCAGCGCCTGACATTGCAGGTAAAGGCATTGCTAACCCTATTGCGCAAATATTGTCTGCTTCGATGATGCTACGTTATAGCTTGAATCAGGGCGAAGCGGCAGATCAAATTGATGATGCGGTGCGTAAAGCGTTAGCTGAAGGTGTATTAACAGGAGAGTTACTTCCTCCAGAAAAACGCCATCTAGCCAAAACTACATCGCAAGTGGGTGACGTAATTAGTCAGCACATATTATCAGCAGCGCAAAATAGCTAAAATTAGCCTGCAGGCTACGCTTTAAATTTAGGAACTAAAAATGGCAAAATCTTTATATGACAAAATTTGGGAATCCCATATTGTCGATCAATTGGGTGAAGATAATCTTATTTATATTGACCGTCACCTGATCCACGAAGTCACCACTCCACAAGCGTTTGCAGGGTTAAATGAAAAAGGACGTAAAGTAAGATGTCCACAAAAAACCTTCGCAACCATGGATCACAGTATTTCTACTCGCTCGTTAGCAATAGATGCCTGCGGCCCGGAAAACCAACTGCAATTGCAGACCTTAGCCAACAATTGTAAAGAACACGGTATTGAATTATTCCCTGTAGGACATCAAAAGCAAGGTATCGTCCATGTAATAGGGCCTGAACTTGGCTTAATTTTACCCGGTATGACGGTTGTTTGTGGAGATTCCCACACGGCAACCCATGGCGCATTTGGCGCCCTTGCTTTTGGTATAGGTACTTCACAAGTTGAGCATGTTTTTGCCACCCAAACATTAAAACAAAGCAAAGCCAAAAGTATGCTAATTAATGTTGATGGAAAATTACCCATTGGCATCACAGCAAAAGACATCATTCTGGCCATTATTGGTGAAATAAGCCATGCCGGCGCCACTGGGTATGTTATCGAATATGCCGGAGAAGCCATTCGTGGGTTAACCATGGAAGAGCGCATGACAGTGTGTAACATGACCATTGAAGCAGGAGCAAAAGCGGGCTTTATTGCACCTGATGAAACCACGTTTGAATACATTAAAGGTCGTGAATATGCGCCAACTGGGGAAACTTGGGATGAAGCAGTAGCCTATTGGAAAACCTTGCATACCGATGAGGGTGCGCATTTTGATAAAGTGGTTGAATTGCAAGCACAAGACATTGCCCCACAGGTAACTTGGGGAACCAACCCAGGCCAAGTGACTGGAGTGACTAATGCCATTCCAACCCCAGAAGACTTTAGCGATCCCATCGAGCGTGAATCAGCTAGTAAGGCCCTTGCATATATGGATTTGAAAGCGGGTACAAAGCTTACGGATGTTGCAGTCAATAATGTATTTATCGGTTCTTGTACTAATAGTCGAATTGAAGACCTGCGCTCAGCAGCGCAGATTGCTAAAAAAGGAAAAGTAGCAGAAGGCGTAACAGCCATAGTTGTTCCCGGTTCCGTATCAGTTAAACAACAGGCTGAAGAAGAAAAACTCGACCAAATCTTTATTGATGCGGGTTTTGAATGGCGCCTACCCGGTTGTTCAATGTGTTTAGGAATGAACGACGATATTCTCAAAGCAGGTGATAGGTGTGCGTCAACGAGTAACCGAAATTTTGAAGGACGCCAAGGCCGTGGGGCAAGAACCCACCTAGTTTCTCCAGCAATGGCAGCTGCAGCTGCGATCACTGGTCACTTCATTGATGTACGCGACTTGTAGGAGTAGATGATGACAGGATTCACAACCCATTTAGGTACAGCAGCACCACTTGATCAAGCCAACGTGGACACAGATCAAATCATTCCCAAGCAATTTTTGACTGGGGTTACTCGCACAGGCTACGGCAAACACTTATTTCACGATTGGCGTTATTTAGATTTACATGAAAAAGAAGTCAACCCAGATTTTGCCCTAACCAAACCTGAATATCAGGGAGCGAGTATTCTACTAGCTCGTGAAAATTTTGGTTGCGGTTCAAGCCGTGAGCATGCTCCTTGGGCCCTCGCTGATTTCGGCTACAGCGTCATCATTGCCACCAGTTTCGCTGATATTTTTTATGGTAATTGTATAAATAATCAATTATTGCCAATTAGCCTTAGCAATGACGAGATGAACAGTCTTTTTGCCATTGTGAAAGACAAGCCTGAAACCCAAATTTTTATCGATTTACCCAATCAAAGGGTTAAAGTGGCTGAGCATGAATATCATTTTGATATCCCTGAACACCATAAAAACAATTTGATTAAAGGGCTTGATGCTATTGGTCAAACCTTAGAACTAGACGATAAAATTCTTGATTATGAAAATAACGCGTTAGCTTGGTTAAGATAGTTCTCTTGTAATAACAGCATCCAGGAACGACGGAGTAAATTCCTTGCCTGGATGCTTGTTTAAATTTCTAAACCACGATTTAAAAGGAGATTTGAAATTACTATTGGGATAAAATACAGCTTCATTTAAAACCTTAAAAATCTGTTGGGAGTGCTGGGTAGTAATGCTTGAAGCGATCAAAATCGAAGATTTAAAGCCAGGCATGTTTGTTAATGAAGTTATCGAACAAAAAGGCAAATTAAAAATAAAAACAAAAGGCCTAGTAAAATCAGTTAAATCAATTGATTTGTTAAAGAGCAAAGGTGTAACCAAAGTAGAAATTGATTTATCTCGAAGTAATCTTCCACCACCAGTTGTCACTCCTAAAGTAGAACAAGACGATATTAAAGAAACACCTCCATCGCCTCCCCCCAAAATAAAATCTTATACTGATAGTGAACAACTTGAGGCTGCTACTAAGCTATATGATGAAGCCTTGGTTATTCAAAGTCGATTTTTTAAGCGCTTAGCAGCCAACGATACGCCGTCACTGTCCGATGTGAAGAACTTAAGTGCAAATATAATAGAATCAGTATTAAACATGCCAAGTGGCTTGAGTTGCTTAACCTTACTGAATAAATCAGGAAGATATTTGTTAGAGCATTCTCTAAACTGTTCTATTTTACTGACGATGTTTGCAAATTATAGAAACATGGGTCCGCAAGCAATTGAAGAGTTAAGTCTAGCCGGATTGTTAATGGATGTCGGTATGACCAACATGCCAAAAGACATTACGCAATCCCCAGCAAAACTAACCCTCCAACAAAAAGAAATTATTACAACCCATGTGGATATTGGTCTTGATTTAGTTGACCGCTGCGGAGGTGTAACCGCGATAGTACAAGATATTATCTTCAACCATCACGAACGAATCGATGGCACAGGTTATCCAGATGCGCAGAGTGAACATGATGTAAGTGAATACGTTCGCATGGCCGGGATTGTAGATAGCTACGATGCGATGATTAATGAACGGCCATTTCGTAAAGCCGTGACCCCTTCTAAAGCCCTAGTGAAGCTTCTAAGTGATGAAAGTTACGACCAGGTACTTGTTGCTCAATTTATAAAATGCTTAGGTGTGCACCCCGTTGGCTCTCTTGTAAAATTGGATAATGATAGGTTAGCGATAATAACTCGCGGCAACAAAGAGACTCCTATGAAGCCTGTCGTCATGGCTTTTTATAACTTAAAAACCTCAAGCTATTCTGAAGTCAAAAAGTTAGATTTAAGTCAGGTGAATGTAAAAATTATCAGTGCCGTTCGACCTGAAGACTTTGGTTTAAATTTAACCAAGTTTTTAAAAGAGATTTTAATAACCGCGTTGTGATTTTTAAACAGGGCATTTAGTAGTCGTTAAATGCCCTCGAATAAGTCACTTAATCTACCAATCTGATAGTGCTTCCATACTAAACTCTTGACCTTTAAACGTCATGATCACATGTTGCGGCTCAATTCCCTGTATAATAAGCCCGTCTTCAATTTCCTGTCCTTCAACGGCTCTTTTACCATTCACCCTAACCCATCTCTCTTGCGGTGCTGACACGTACATATGGGCGGAAAACGCTAAACTCGGTAATTCCATTAACACCCAAGCAGGAAGATCACTCACCGATGGTACATCCTTGATGGATTGTGAATTATCAGCAGGATCGACGGGGGTTTCATCTCCTAAAGAGGCCAAGGCATTTCGAAAGCGCTGCAATAACTCTGGTGGAATATTAGCTTCTTCTTCCTCGCTTTGTTGTTTAACAGCTTGTTGTTCTGCCAGCCGTTGCGCCTCGTCATCTGCAGATTCTTTCTCTATAGGGCGTTGGTTTTGCGTTGGCGGTTTTTCTTGTTCAGGCTCGGAGTCGAGTTCGGAAATGACTTGCTCGGTTTTCGCCGTTACCGAACTAACTTGATCAATATTCTGCTCTTGCTGAGTAATTTCGGACGCAGTGGACTCATTAGGATCGATGAGTTGGCTGTTATCTTCTGGTTTTGATTCTGTCGTTTGTGCGACTTCAGGGGGTGGATTAAATACATGCTTAAATTGGGTTAAGTTTGCCAAAGTTAAACCAAAACAAAATCCAGCGGCGATAACCACTACTGCAATCAGTGATTTTTTACCATAATACTGCCATGCTTCTGGTAGCTCTTGCACCGAAGGTAAAAATAAACTGCGGTTAAACTGCTCTGAAATACCTTGGTCGATGTGCTGAGTAATAGTACTGGTATCTTCAACCAATTTTTGGGTTTTCGATTTAGCAATTTTGGGCTTTTTGACTTCCACCGTCATATCGGGGTCGATCTCAACTTCCTGCACCCCCATTTCAGCTAACGCATTTACCATATCCAAGCTGCTAACAAGACCGGACTTTTTAATCTTTACGGGTCCGTTTTGGGCAGTCACTTTAATAATGACCATTCCAACTTTAAGTTGCTCAACACTGATTTTTTGGGTCATGTTAGGCTCCAACCATATAGCCAATACTGGCAGCGGCGAGAAAACTTGCAACCAATATCAAAGTCCATTGCTTTCCTTGTCGCTGTTTAACCACGTCATCACCTAAGATTTGCCTAGCAGCCGCGATAAAAATATGGCGACGAACAATGGGATGTTGTTTGGTAAATGTTAGTGTTAAAGCGCGATCGCAGAGTAGGTTAATGACCCTAGGTATGCCGCCGGTTATTTGATAAATCGCTTGTAAAGTAGGTTTACTGAAAATTCGTTCATGCCCGCCTGCCACCGACAGTCGATGGGCAATGTAGTTTTTGACTTCCAGTGAAGAAAGGGGCAATAAGTGATATCTGGCGGTAATACGTTGGGCTAATTGTCTTAACTCATTGCGTTTCAGCAACTGTTGTAACTCAGGCTGTCCTATTAACACCACCTTAAGTAATTTTTCCCGATTGGTTTCCAAATTCGTTAAGAGTCGCAACTGCTCCAACACTTCAGGTAATAAATGTTGAGCCTCATCAACAATCAAAACCGTATTGATTCCGTTTCCATGATTGGTGGTGAGTTTATCTAAGATTTTATCGGTAAAATATTTCAAACTGGCTTGTTTTTTAAGATAACGAATTTTTAACTCATCGCAAATTGTTGCCAGTAATTCTATTGCCGAAAGGGTTGGGTTGAGAATCATTGCCACTTGCGTATTATCAGGCAATTGTTGCAGCAGTTTGCGTGAGACAGTGGTTTTCCCAGTGCCGACCTCACCTGTGAGCATGACAAACCCGCCGCTTTCACGTAAACCAAAAATTAAATGAGCAAGCGCTTCTTTATGGCGAGGACTCATATACAGATAATCTGGGTTAGGTGCTATCGAAAACGGGTTATCGGATAATCCAAAATAATTCAGGTACATATATGCTTATAAAACCAATCCAAATTTGCGACGAATAAGGTAACACTATTTGAGGTTAACTCAAAGACTGCTTACTATGGGAGTTATTGTGGAAAGCATAAAGAGAGTTATCTACAGATGAAATGTTTTTTAGTTGGCGGCGCGGTGCGCGATAAACTGCTGGATCGCAAAGTTAATGACCAAGATTGGGTTGTGGTTGGCGAAACCATAGAATCAATGTTGGCCGCGGGTTTCACTCAGGTAGGTAGTGATTTTCCGGTTTTTCTGCACCCCAAAAGTAAAGAAGAATATGCACTGGCGCGCACCGAGCGAAAAAATGGTAAAGGCTACACTGGATTTGAGGTAAATAGTGCCCCTGATGTTACCCTTGAAGAAGATCTGCAACGCAGAGATTTAACCATCAATGCTATGGCCTTAGATCAGAACCAGCAGTTGATCGACCCTTTCAATGGTCAAAAAGATTTAAAGGAGCGTGTTTTACGTCATGTCTCCCCTGCTTTTACGGAAGATCCACTCAGGGTACTGCGAGTAGCTAGATTCGCTGCTCGATATCATCAATACGGTTTTCAAATTGCGCCAGAAACCGCATTGTTAATGAAACACATGGTGGAACAAGGAGAAATAGATCACCTCGTCCCTGAACGTGTATGGAAAGAAACATCTCGCGCACTATTGGAAAACGATCCCGACATATTTTTTGAAACCCTAAGAGCCTGCGGTGCATTGAAAGTATGGTTTCCTGAACTAGACATACTATGGGGCATTCCAAACCCTGTGCAATGGCATCCCGAAATCGATACTGGGATCCATACCATGATGGTCATTCAACAAGCGGCGAAACTCACTGATAGTTTAGCCATACGTTATGCAGCCTTAGTACATGACTTGGGCAAAGGGCTAACGGATCCTGCTCAGTGGCCATCCCATCGAGAGCATGAAGAGTTGGGAGTTGCCCCTATCCAAGCCCTCAGTGAACGTTTGAAAGTCCCTAATGATTGTAAAGAATTAGCGATTATGACCAGTGAATACCACACTCATATTCATCGAGCTTTGGAGCTCAGACCCGCCACCGTATTGAAGGTATTAAATCATTGTGATGCTTGGCGACGACCACAGCGATTCAAAGATTTACTTACAACCTGCATAGCGGATGCAAAGGGACGAGCCGGCTTAGAAGATAGAGACTATCCCCAAGCGGATTTCATGTGGCAAGCCTTCGAAGCGGCGAATGGCGTAGAGGTCAAATCGATTATTGAAGCAGGTGCTGTGGGCAAAAATATTAAACTACGCTTAAATGAAAAACGCATTCACGCTATTCGAAACATGAAAGAGAATTATGCGGCGAATTAACCCCCTTACATCGGCAAAATTGCTTAACTCAATTAAGGCTGCCCTAAAGTGGATAACTACTTTATAATTGCGGCAATTATGTGAAAGCGACTAGAATCCACGGAAAAATATGTTTGATGAATTAGATCTTGACGAAAAGTTATGTCAAGCCTTAGCCGATATGGGGTACACCTCCCCTACCAGTATTCAATCTCTGGTGATCCCTCCAGCCATGGAAGGACAAGATATCTTAGCCAATGCACCTACGGGAACGGGTAAGACTGCCGCATTTTTGTTACCGGCTTGTCAGTTTTTACTGGATTTTCCTCGTCAACAACCTGGTTCTTGTCGAATTTTGATACTAACGCCTACCCGAGAACTCGCCTTGCAAGTGTATGAACAAGCAATGCAAATCACACAATATACAGATTTAGAGTGTGGCGTAATCACTGGAGGCATTAATTATGGAACAGATCGCGAAACCCTAGAAAAAAACCTGGATATTTTAGTCGCAACCCCCGGCAGATTGTTCGAGCATATTGAAAAAGAAAGTTTTGATTGCCGCGATATTGAAAGTTTAGTGTTGGACGAAGCAGATCGCATGTTGGATATGGGCTTTTCCGCCATAGTGAATCAAATTGCTGCTGAAGCGCGTTGGCGCAAACAGTCCATGTTGTTTTCAGCTACCCTTGAAGGTCCTGGGATTGCGCGTTTTGCCAAAGACTTGCTAACCAATCCCGTTTCACTAGAAGCGACCCCAAGCCGCAAAGAACACGCGAAAATTCTGCAATGGATCCATCTAGCAGATGATGCAACCCATAAATATAATTTGCTAAAAAGTATTCTAACCAATCAAATTCAATCAGCGGTGGTATTTGTAAAAACTCGGGACCGACTCAACCAACTTAAACAAATGCTCGAACGAGATGGATTCACAATTTCGTGGCTGCAAGGAGAAATGCCCCAAGATAAACGCAATAGTGCGTTACAACGTTTTAAAGATGGCGAGATAAACATTCTGTTAGCCACCGACGTTGCTTCAAGAGGTATTGATGTGGACAACATCAGTCACGTCATTAATTACGATCTTCCTAGAACAGCAGATATTTACGTTCATCGTATTGGTCGAACCGGTAGAGCAGGAAAAAAAGGAACCGCTATATCCATTGCTGAAGCCCACGAGATGGGGATCATCGCAAAAATTGAGCGCTATACACAGCAGCGCTTGAAACGTCGCGTGATAGAAGCGTTGCGACCAAAGAATAAAGAAGCTAAACCGCCGGTTAAAAAGAAAAAGCCTAAATCTGCCAAAAAGAAAATTAAGCGTCCCAAGAAAAACAAATGAAGGTGATAGTTTGCAACACAATATCGCAAGAACTTCAAATTAATCAATAACTTGCTGTGATAGCTAGTTAAGCCTTCAAATTATGGGGGAGTAAATTGTTTTTTTAGATAGTTTGATAGTCCTATTTGCTTAAAAGTTGTATGATGTTGGCGTATTTAGTTTCGCTGTGTAACCAATTTGGCTGGTTTTTAGAAGGGGTTCTGCCATTAACAACGATTTTGAAATTAATCAGGCAAATTTACGAGATAAAACTAACTCCATTTATGAAAATTTACTTGTCGGACTAATCGGCAGCTTAGTTGCAGCCATTTTTCTTGTTTTTGCATTAGATACACCCAATACCCATAGTTTAAAGCTAACTTGGTTGGCTGTTGTTGCCCTGATAACAGCTTTCCGGTTCATTGATTGGCTTTATTGGCGAATTAAATTGCGCCGAAAAAAATACGAAGCACATCCGGCCAGAAATCGCGCGGTGCTTGGGGTTATTTCGTTGGCTTTAATGTGGTGCGTCTATTCGGTCGTTTTTTACGACAGTATGGATCTAACAGAGTTGGCTTTGACCTTTGCCATGCTTTGTACCCTCTCAAGTGGAGCAAACTCTGCTCTTTCAGGCCATAAAAAGACGGCTATTCTTTATACTATTCTGTTGTTAACACCCGTATCCTGTATGGCGTTATTTTCTGGTGTTACAGTACATATTTTTATCGGCTGTTTAGGGCTTCTATACAATATTGCCATCACCTATTCCGCAGCTCGAGCCGCTGACTTAACGAAAGAAGCCATCAAACTACGCAATGAAAACACGCTTATTTTAGAAAAAATGCAGCAAAAAATCGCCCAAACTGATGCCGTCCATGCAGAATTATCACAGGCTTATAATCATTTAAGTGATAACAAGGAAGCCTTAGAAAAAGAGGTAGAGCGACGCACAGAAGAAATCAGAATGTTATCGAGCTTAGATCCGTTAACTCAGTTATATAATCGTGAAGCATTTATCCGTCAGTTATCCGAAACGGCAACTAAGAGTATTAAAAGCGGTCATTCAGTCGCTTTGCTTTTCATCGATTTAAATGGCTTTAAAAAAGTCAACGATACACTCGGACACAAAGTAGGGGATGCAGTATTAGTCGAGGTAGCCGGCCGAATTGGTGCATTTGCTAATGACTATCAAGCGGGACGCTGGGGTGGCGATGAGTTTTTAATGTTATTACCCTATGCTGACCATGAAACTGCTATTTCGGTGGCCAATGCATTATTAGCTCGTATATCTCAGCCCTTAGATGTCATGTCTAATCAGCTTTTTGTCAGTGCAACCATTGGCATCGCGATGTTACCCGAACACACGTCAAATGAAACAGAACTAATTCAACTGGCTGACTTTGCAATGTTCGAACAAAAGAAATTGAATTTATCTGCGCCAAGAATGTTTTCCCAGGATTTATTTGAAAACCTCAAACAAATCGAGGAACTGCGCAATGGTTTACAGGAAGCCATCAGCAATAAACAACTTTATTTATGTTACCAACCCATTGTGAAATGCAAAACTAAACAACCTTGGTCATTTGAAGCTCTGTTACGTTGGAATTTTAACGGCAACCTCGTTGGTCCCGACACCTTTATCCCCTTAGCAGAACAAACCGGATTAATTCACGAAATTGGTGCTTGGGTGCTTAACCGAGCCTGCATTGATGCCAGCCAATGGCAGCATAGTCCCAATGCATCGGTATCTGTAAACGTTTCGATCACACAGCTGTTAGATTCTGATTTTATTGGCGTTTTAGATAAAGCATTAAAAACGAGTAAATTAAAACCAGAACGACTGCATTTAGAAATAACAGAATCGATGTTTGCTGATAACAAAGAAAAAGTTAAAGCCAAAATAAATGCCATCAAAGAAAGAAATGTTCAAGTTTCCATTGATGACTTTGGTACAGGTTACTCGTCATTGAGTCAGTTACAAACCCTCAAGTTCGATACCATAAAAATTGACCGTTCTTTTGTTTTGAATATGCAGCATGGTGGCGAAGCTATCATCAGAGCAACCCTGTTTATTGCCAAACAATTTGGTTGCCAAACTGTAGCTGAAGGTATTGAAACAGAACAAGAAGCACTCAAACTGTCTGAAATGGGTGTGGATTACTTACAAGGTTTTTTGTTTTCTAGACCGATAAAAAACGACGATTTACGTCACTGGGTGGAGAAGATTGAAACCTAATTTAGGCAACATATACCCCAATAACAGACACACCTTGATTTCAACTTTTAAAATACAACTGTGTGGCATAACACAGTTTTAGAGCACGCTTTATGGCCCAACTTTATTTCTATTATTCTGCAATGAATGCAGGTAAATCCACATCTTTGTTGCAGTCTGCTTACAATTATCAAGAACGCGGCATGCGCGCAGAAATTTTCACAGCTGCGCTGGATGATCGCTACGGAATTGGAAAAGTAACGTCTCGTATAGGTTTAAAGTCAGACGCTCACTTGTTTAATCGAGAAAGTGACTTATTTAAAAGTACGGAAGCGTTACAGGACAATGGAAAAATTGACTGCATCTTTATCGATGAGGCGCAATTTTTAAATAAACGCCAAGTAAAACAATTAACTAAAATTGTTGACCAATTGCACATTCCGGTCTTGGCCTATGGTCTGCGCACCGACTTTCTCGGTGAAACCTTCGAGGGAAGTCACTATTTATTAGCGTGGGCCGACAAGATGATTGAATTAAAAACAGTATGCCATTGTGGTAAAAAAGCAAATTTCGTTGTCCGTTGGGATGAGACGGGAAAACCTGTAAAACACGGCGCACAGGTGCAAGTTGGCGGTAATGATACTTATGAGTCTATGTGTCGAAAACACTTTACTCAACTAGTTTGGTAGTCTCCATAAGAGGGATAACTGATTAGACTTTAACGCAAGGCTGATACCCTTTAGACACCAAACCTGCCCCATTAAACTTAAAACGCCTCAGCATATTTATCCTGAGGCATTGTCGTGTTTTGGATTTCCCAATACTTGTTAGGCTCCAGTTTTAATATCATCTAAGTGGTACTTATCAATAAGCGAATATAACGTTGGTCGTGTCACCCCTAAAAGTTCAGCAGTTCTCGACATATTCTTCTCGGATTGGTAATAAGCTCGGCGAATAGCACGACTTTCGGCTAATTCTCTTACTTCACGTAAGTTTAGGCTATCCACGCTATCATCACCATCTTCACGGACAATTAAGCCTAAGTCATCAGCCTGAATTGTACTGCCTTCGGCTAAAATAACCGCTGACTTCAGTTTATTTTGCAACTCACGAATATTACCGTTCCAGCGATGTTGCAACATCGCTTTAACCGCACCATCACTCAGGCCTTTCACTTTGGTTCCAAACTCTTCGTTGTACTGATTTAAAAAGGTTTTAGCCAGCAAAATAACATCATTCTCGCGCTCTCTTAAGGGCGGAATGCTGATAATAATTTCGCCAACGCGATAGAACAAATCTTCACGGAAAGTTTGTTCTGTCACCATATCTTGCAAATTTCGGTGGGTTGCACAGATAACACGAATATCCACAGGGATTTCACTTCTCCCCCCTACCCGTTCAATCACCCTTTCTTGCAGAAAACGGAGCATTTTGGCTTGTAGTCCAAGGGGCATATCACCAATTTCGTCTAAAAATACAGTGCCGCCTTGAGCCGTTTCAATTTTACCTAACGTGGTTTTATTCGCGCCGGTAAACGCCCCTTTTTCATAGCCAAAAAGTTCGCTTTCTAGTAAATTTTCAGGAATAGAGGCACAGTTGATGGCAACAAAAGGCTTGTCTTTTCGAAGACTATGATCATGAATACTGCGGGCAAACACTTCCTTACCAGTACCACTTTCACCTAACAACAAGGTGCTAATATCAGTTTGTGCAATTTTCTCAGCTTTACGGCTAACTATTTGAATAGATTCACTATTACCAATAATTTTGCTCATGGATGAAGAGTTTTTAGCAAGCTGCCGGTTTTCTAGTTCAAGATTAAATAAATTAGCAGCCCGATTCACTAGAATCTGAATGGTGTCAGAGTCGATTGGCTTTTGATAAAAGTCGTAAGCACCTAGGGCAATAGCTTTGAGGGCATTTTCTTTATCATTATTGCCGGTCACCACGATCACTTTGGTTTGCGGCGATAAGGCTAAGATTTCCTCCAGAGCGGCTAAGCCTTCAGAAGCATTAGCAGGATCTGGTGGCAATCCTAAATCGAGGGTAACAACTTTAGGCTCATATCTGCGTAATTGGTTGATCGCAGATTGGCGATCTTCAGCAAAAACAACTTCGTATTCGCTTAAGCTCCATTTAAGTTGCTTTTGAATTCCTAGATCGTCATCAACTACTAATATTCTATCCACGTCTTTTGGGTCCCTCTATAAAGATTATTATTCTGCAGGAAAATTCAGTGTAAACACTGACCCTTTTTGCTGTTCACTTTGGACCTTAATACTGCCGCCCAACCTTTCAACAAAATTCTTGGCATCGTATGCACCAATTCCCATTCCTGCGTTACCTTTAGTGGTATCGAATGGTTTAAATAAGCGATGTTCAATAAAATCTTGACTCATTCCCTCACCGCTATCTTCGATGGTAACGATAAGAAAACGTTGGTCAACGCTCATATCGATGCTCACTTTTACCTGCCCGTGATCGTCAGTCGCTTGTTGCGCATTACTGATCAAGTGATACATAACATTACAGAATTTTTCTTCATCTATCACCAGTTGTTTCTCATCAATGACAATTAAACTCGGAATGGGTAAATTTCCTGCGCATTTTTTGTCGATCACTGATTGAATACTCACGGAAACATCACATAGCTTTTCGTTGCTTCGTTGCGCTTCTTTTTTATCTGTGAGCTGGCGTAACATTTTATCCATACGCGCTTTTGTGTGGGTCAAGGTTTCAAAAGTATCTTCAATAAACTCAGGGTTATCTTTGTGTTGCTCAGCGTTGGCTAAAATCAAATCGATTTGTGCTAGCACATTCTTCAAGTCATGTAATACAAACGCCGACATTCGGTTGAACGCCGCAAACTGTGCATTTTCAGCCACCTCTTTACCGGCTTCGTGATGGAAAACATAGCTTGATATTTGTGCGGTCACTGCGGTCAGGTAATCCCTGAGCTCCCAATTTAATTTACGAACCGAGCGGTCACCATTCATAATTGCTAACCCCCAAAGCGCTTCGGCCTTATATATGGGAAGCACAATTTGAAAGGAGCACTCATTTAACAACGCATGGTTCAATTTTAAGCCTTCATAAATAAACGGCTGATAACGCAACTCTTCTATATCGATAACCCAGTCTTTTTGCTGGCAATACACAGCTAACTCATTCAATAATTGAACTTCTCGTGGAGTAAGATCTGGGTGGTTAATTTGTGCTTTAGGATTAAGGCTGTGCCCTTCCTTTTTCAGTAACACACCAGAATTGTATTCAATGGCTTGAATCCAACCATTAAGCGCATTTTCATAAACCTGTGAAATATTGGATTCATTGGAAGACAAAGCATCGGTTAATTTTAACCATTCAATACGATAATCGAACTGATTGACGAAAAAGTGCTTGGTAATAAATACCCGTATTTTCACTCTTAGGCTGTTGGACAAGAACAAGGTCATTAGCAGTGCAGTGGATAATACTATGAGTATTATCTGTATTGTGCTTCCCCACTCTCCACCAATGTATTTTACGAAATAGCCTATCATCGCCATGATAAACAAATACACGCCTGCGACCATTAACAAAGAACTGTGTAACACGATTTCTCGAGAGATAAATATGTCAACGCCCCAATGTTTGATTCGGCGAATAGCCAATACTAGGAACGGCAACAATCCCGTATAAACGTAACCTCGTGCGGCAATATAAGTTACTTCTACGCCGCCAACCATAGTGGCATTGGCAAAGGTCACGAATTCAAATAAATTCGTGGCTCCCAGGTATAACACAAGGGGTTTATATGCCCACTTATTTTCTCCAGCTTGTCGATAGATTAACTCCAGTATGACCAGAACTTCCAAAGAGATAATTGTTAGGGCTAGAAACTGCCAACTCACATCGATTGGGAGAAAATAAGGCAATAAAATGCTGGCAACAGGCACAGATAACATGATGATGGAAAAGGGACGCATTAACACGTCCTTAATACTTCGAAAGTCGTTTTTAATGCAAGCCAGTAAGAAAACTAGCCAGATACTTTGTTTAACTGCATCCCATAGAAATAAGTGTTTGATTTCTACAGGTCCAAATAAAAAATTAATGTGCAGTAAACACCACACAGCAGTCCCTGCTGTAGCTAGAATCAATAAATATTTAACCAATCCTGCCTTTCTAACGGTGAAAAGCAACAATAGCAATAGGCTGTAACTGACTACACCTAGTCCAAACCCAAGATCAGCTATCATCATCTATTGACTTCCTTGCACAAAACTAACTATCGTAAGCACCAATTAACCCTTCAATGGTTAACTCTTACTTCTTTTTAAGCACTAAACTGCCAATGGAATAACCCGCACCGAATGAGCAAATCAGGCCATAATCTCCTGATTGTAAATCTTGATGATGTAAATGAAACGCAATAATTGAGCCTGCCGATGCGGTGTTTGCAAATCGATCTAGTACAATAGGTGCTTCGTCAGCATCTGCCACCCGACCGAGTAACTTTTTAGTTATCAAGGTGTTCATATTAATGTTCGCTTGATGTAACCACCAGCGCCTTACATCTGCGGAGGTTAAATTGTGCTTGGCCAAATGATCGGCAATGTGAGCGGCCGCCATGGGACAGACTTCTTTGAATACTTTGCGTCCCTCTTGATGAAACAATTTATCCGGCCCGTAAGGTTCGGTATCAAAAACTCGACTCATGTAACCAAAGTTGGAACGAATATTACTGGAAAAATCGGTAACAGCTTTGGTACTGAGAATTTCAAATTGTTGCTCACTGGTAGCCGTATCTTGATGTTCAATTACCATAGCTGTGGCAACGTCACCAAAAATAAAGTGACTATCACGGTCCTGATAATTAATTTGCGGTGAAATTAATTCAGGATTAATGACTAAAACACATTTGGCCGTTTCAGCAGCGATCATTTCATATGCTCGATGCAACCCAAAGGTTGCCGCGGAACAGGCAACCAACATGTCGAAGCCAAAACCTTTAATGCCTAACGCACCTTGCACTTCAATGGCAATAGCCGGATATGAGCGCTGAGTATAAGCACAAGATACAATAACTGCATCAATGTCTTGTGCTGTCTTATTTGCCGCTTTTAGTGCTTTTTTCGCTGCATCTAAAGCCACTTCAGCTTGGTGTGACAATTCATCATCACTGCGCTCTGGAATATTTGGACGCATTCGTTCAATATCTAAAACACCGTCTTTTACATAAGCGTACCGACTTTTGATACCTGATGCTTTTTCTACAAAATCTGCGCTAGATAAGGGTTTAGCCTTTATTTCATCCGCAGCAATGGCCTCGGCGTTTTCTAAGTTGTACTTTTCAGCATAAGCATTATAACTGTCAACCAACTCACTGTTAGAAATACTGTAAGGGGGCGTCCACATTCCCGAACCACTGATCACAATCTGTTTAGTCATGTATTAAAATCCAATCATTTGTCACTGCAAAATTAAACTGTCTAAGCTTAGCGTTTTCGCAGTGTAAAGTCATGGAACATGCACAAGCAATTTACATCTAACGCCTGCTCATATAAAAATACCGTGAAGATTCACGGTATTTTTAACGCCTCGATATACCTGATTTGACCTTAAAACATGTAGGTCTCTGCGTTGGTTAACAATTGTTTATCCGTTATTTTGTCTTTTACACAAGATTGAATATCCTGATTTTTAAAAACATAAATACGATCTTCAGAGCCATTGTTCTGTGGCGAGCCAAAGTTCGATAGCACAAAAGTGACATGCTCATCCCCAGGCAGTGCTCTAAATCCATTGCCGTATTTACACAAAGTCGTGGCTATATTGTTTTCAAAACGCGATAGAAATGCACTGTACTGTTGCTTTTTCTGAGCCATCCTTTGCTCCGCTTGCTGTTTTTGATCTGCTGCTAACTGTTTGGCATATTTATCGACACTAGCCTGCTGTTCTTTTAATTCTGCAATTTCACTCTCAAGTTCCGTTTTTTCTTCTAACAGATCTGCTTTTCGCTGACTATCTGCGTTGCGCATTTCAAACTCTATATCCCGCAAGCGGCGTGTATATTCTCGCTGCTCCCAAGCTATTTCACGTTCTTGTTGATTGAGCTCTCGTAGCTTTTCTCTTGCTTTATTCATTGCCCCACTCGCTAACCGCAAAGATTCCTCGACTTCTTCGCTCCAATGTTCTTCATCAATTTCAATGAATACATTGTGCTCATCATCGCCAATCTCCGGTAAAGGCGGTATAGGCGGCAATTCGGGTATCACCGCAAAGTCACTATCGCCATTAAAGGAAAATTCAAAGTGTCTGGAGTGAGCACTGCTTGTTAACTCAAAAACCACACCTTGGGTAGACAAATAGGTAACATCTAAGCCCCTAAGTTTGATCCCATCTTTACTTTCCCCTTGGGTTAACGCGGTTTTGATAATACCGCTCATTATCTGCAATTCACTTTTCAATTCAGGCAAATTTGTTTTTGCCCATACCATGCTTGTCGTTATGCCTAATAGTGCGGCACTTAAGCCAGTCGCTAATGTGAGTTTTTTGAATTTACGATAGGTTGTCATTTTTCACCTCTTGAATACTTAAAATTAGATACACTATTCGGCCTTAGGGTTTGCCCGTTGGGTTATCATATATAGCGTTTTGAAGCTGATTGAGTTGGCGGGCATAAAACAACTGATCGTCATTTCGTTGTTCATTAATAAACTTAATTAACTCACCAAAATCTTCTTTACGTTCTTGTCTACTGGAAGCCAATAAATACTGGGTAAGCTGAGTACTAGCATCTAATTGCTGCTCACGTAGGGAGGCGACATAGTCATTCAATGCCGCATTTTGTTGCGCTTTAAATTCGTCTAGCTGTCGCGCCACTTTTTGCTCTAGACGTTGCCCAGAATCACGAAAACCAAATGTCATTTTACCTCCCTCAACACTGGCTTCGAAACCACTAAACACCAGCACAATAGCGACAATTGAAAGTGCGCTTGAAAACACCGAGAAGCCTTGCCACTGCCACCACTTTTGCGAAGCTTGATAATCAAAACTTGCTTCTTGATTCCAATTAGGTGCAGCTTGTGATTGATAATCTTGAGCAAACAAAGAAGCTCGGTTGGCCATTTCCACTTGCTTGGAAAAGTCGTCATCTTCAATGCATAAACTTTCAAACTGCTGTTGTTGTTGTGGACTCAAGTCTCCTTCCATCCAAGCGGCAAGCAACTCAGATTGATTTAAATTAGGCATATTCAACCTCCAATAAAATTTTTAACTTTGATAACGCGCTGTACATTCGAGATTTAGCGGTGTTAGCTGAAATTCCAAGTTGTTCCGCAATTTCTTCAAACGTAAATTGACCGAAAAATTTCAATTCAATAACCGCTTTTTGAGATAGCGGAAGCTGCTGCATTGCATTTACCAATTGATTAGCATTTTGAGAGGACACCATGGATGTTTCCATACATGGCTCACCACTTTCAATTTCTGGACTATCATCAAGGGCTTGATGGGGCTTTTTACGTCGGTAAAATTCAATGCATCTATAATGGGCAATTTTGAAAAGCCAACCTCGAAAGCAGCCCTCTCCCCGGAAATTACTTAAATTACGAAACACTGAAATAAATACTTCCTGCATCAAATCTAATGCGTCTTCGCGGGTGCCTGTCATGCGAATGCCATAGTTATACACTTGAGATTCATAGCGTTTTATCAGATTCAACCAAGCACGTTTGTTGCCGTTTAATGCTTTGCTTATTAACTGTTGGTCGCTTTTTTCAAACACGTAAATGGTTCCATTAGTCTGCTTGTTGATATAGTCGAGACCAAGTTTCAAATAGTTTGAAACCAGCGAAATTATTTTTTTAAGGTAGGTATAGGCATCAGTGGTGAGAGCAATTCTGCTAACATTCTGAATAAACGAACACGGGTGGTTCCCGATCGCCAAACTAGGCCAATTTCACGGTAAGCATTGTCTTCGGCTGGCATGGACATTAGTTGTGCGTTGTTTAGTATATGATGATCAATGGCAAGTTCTGGTAAAAAAGTATAACCGAGTTTGCTATTTGCCAGTTCAACCAGAGTATGTAAGCTAGACGCTGCGAGTGAACTAACTTGTTCAGAATGTTTCAGTCGACAGGCGCTCACGGCGTGTCCCGTCATACAATGTTCCCGTTGTAACAAGAAGACACTGTCTTTGGGTAATGCAGACATATCCATAGGATCGGCCAAGGACTCGATTAAATCACTGTGGGCCACTAAATGGAAGGGGTCATGACCAATAACCAATTGCTTACAGCCAGGGGTTTCCATAGGCAAAGCTAAAATTAATAGGTCTAAGATTCCATCGTTTAATTGGCGTAACAGATTTTCAGTGGTGTCTTCTTGGAGTTTTAATTGCAACTCAGTGAAGTTGGCTTTGACTACTGACAATATTCCTTCGAAAATGAATGGCGCTATAGTAGGAATGACCCCTAATTTCAGACTACCCGCCTGCCAATTACCAGCCGAATGGGCAAAATCAACCAATTCCGTAGCATCATTTAACAATTTTTTACTGCGCTCGACCAACTCTAAGCCGAAGGGCGTAAAAACAAAAGTTTTATGGTCCCGCTCGAGCAACTGACAAGCAAATTGTTCTTCCAGGTTTTGAATAGCGGTACTGAGGGTCGATTGACTGACGCAACACAGCTGAGCAGCCTTATTAAAATGCTGCACTTCATGTAATACAACCAGATAATGTAAATGTTTTAAATTGGGCCACTTCATGATTTATCTTCTAAAAAACTGATTAGACTTGTTAGTTTAAATCAGATTTTTAAATATTCAAATCAAATAAAAACAGCACCCTAGGGTGCCGTTGTTTTGCATAAGCAATTTAATCGCTGTCAATTTTAGACTAACTAGCAAATATACCTTTGAGCATGAAAAAGAATATAATTGATAAAGCGGCACCTGCAGGTAGAGTAACAACCCAGGAAATCACGATGTTTCGCACAACCCCCAAGTTCAGTGCAGCGATACCACGTGCCATTCCTACTCCTAACACAGCCCCTACTAGAGTTTGTGTAGTAGAGATGGGTAAGCCAGTACCTGAAGCAAGCACCACTGTGGAGGCAGCTGCTAACTCAGCCGCAAATCCACGACTGGGCGTTAAATGGGTAATGCCGTTTCCTATGGTTCGAATTACTCGGTGACCAAACAAGGCTAATCCTGCAACAATACCGAGTGCTCCTAGGGGGAGTATCCACCAATCCAAGGCAGCTTTAGAACTGATTTCACCTTGGCTATTGACCACTGAAACAACCGCTGCCAAAGGTCCAATTGCATTGGCTACATCGTTTGAACCATGAGCAAATGCCATACAACAGGCAGTAACAACCATCAAAATAGCAAATACTTTTTCAACATTGGTAAAATGCATTGATCTGTCGAGACTTTCGTCAAACTTGAGTCGATTTATATACAAACGACCAATAGTAGAAACAACAACGGCAATAACTATCGAAAGTATGCAAGCCTCAAAGAAGGTAAAGTGCAAGCCTACATGCTTCAACCCTTTCGTGATGGTGACTAGCGACATTACAAAGCCAGCAAATGCCATATAGAAGGGCACATAGCGTTTGGCGTTTCTAAACGGATTATCGGTATCAAAGATAAGACGTTGGGCACTCATGAAAATCAAAAAGGCGATAAAACCGGAAATAGCAGGTGTAATTACCCAACTACCTACAATCCCGCCAACTTTAGTCCAGTCTACAGAATCTGCACCTACGCCGACGGCGGCAAAACCAACAATGGCACCTATAATAGAGTGAGTAGTGGATACCGGCCACCCCAAATAAGATGCAACCCCTAACCAAATGCCAGCTGAAAACAACGCAGATATCATTCCAAATACGAGTAAATCGGGGGAATCAATGAAATAGCTAGTGTCAATAATGCCTTTCCGAATGGTAGAAGTCACTTCCCCACCGGCTAAATAAGCGCCGGCAAATTCGAACACCATTGCAATAAATACTGCTTGTTTAATGGTTAACGCTTTAGAGCCTACAGAGGTTCCCATGGCATTCGCAACATCATTAGCGCCAACCCCCCAAGCCATCAAAAACCCAACGACAGCCGCAACAACGATCAGGATAAACCCGTAGTCATTAATAATTTCCATAGAGGTACGCCTTTTTATCCTGCTAACATCAATTCAAGTCGAGCACCGACTCGTTCTGCGGTATCGGCTAAACCACCGACTAATTCAATGATGTTGTATAAGAACATAACATCGACAGGATTCATTTCAGATTCCAATTTCATTAAAGAACTACGCATGTTTATTTGCATACTGTCAGTTTCATCTTCAATTTCATCTAGTTGGGATATCATTCTTTCAACTAAATCGACTTCCCTACCTTTAAAACCCGCTTCCAATAATTCATCTAATTCATTGATGACATTTTTAGCTTGAGATGAAGCATCAAGACACCTAAGCAGATAAGCATTAAATGACTCCTGTAATGATTCGGGGATCTGTAATTGACGACCTATAATGCGACCAGAAATATCCTTTGCTTTATTGGCCAATTTATCTTGCTGAGTTATCAGTGCAAGTATGTCTTGACGTTGAATGGGCATAAACAAACCTGTCGGTAAGTTTGTTCTCAATTCACGTTTGACCTTGTCTGCCTGTTTTTCCAGTTGAGATATTTGTTGTTGCACATCCTCTGCGCGAGTCCAATCACATTCATAAACATGTTTAAAAAATACAGCGAGCAATTGAGTACACTGATCGACTAGATCAATGTGATCTTCAATCGGCTTCAGTGGCGATTTGGCAAAAACACCAAGAAATGAGTTTGTTGACATTATGTATCTCTAAAATAATCGGTTAGCCAATCCAGAAGCCTGAATCATACGCGAAAGACTAACCTGTTTATATGACATTTTTATGACCCCGCTGAAACCCTTTGAATAAAAGGGTTTATAGAAAAATCACAAAATCGAATGCGCTTAAAAAAAGCACTATTTACGCTAAAAAAACGACTCTCAATACCCTCTATTTAGATGTCGCGGTTAGCTGAGCCTTCCACCAAAAATATAACGTATTCACAGACATTCTTGCACCTATCTCCAATACGCTCAAATGAGCGCAAGGCCCAAAGGACCTCCAACCAATTTTCAAGTTCATCGGAATGTTGTTGCATTTCTAAAATAGTAATACTGAGTAAGTCTTTGTACTGGGCATCTATTGATTCATCATTTTCATACGTTTTCTGCGCAGCCATTATATCCAAGCGTGCAAACGCATCTAAGGTATCTTTAAGCATTTCTAATACATGTTCACCAATATTCAACATACTCGACTTGAGTGTCTCCGAGTCAGGTACATTAGAATGAGAGATCAGTTTTGCTACCCGTTCTATTTCATCTCCCATGCGTTCAATATCGGCAGTTGCTTTGGCTATCGTCATAATTAAGCGCAAATCACTAGCCGTTGGGTGACGTCGAGCAATAATTCGCATGCATTCTTCATCAATCTGAATTTCCATGGAATTAATTTCTTTATCATTAATTACCACTTTTTCAGCTAAACCAGCATTATTTGTTTTTAAGGCATGCAAAGTATCATTTAGTTGCTGCTCTAACAGGCCTCCCATAGTCAGCACTGAGTTCTTGAGATCTTCAAGTTCCTTGTTAAAACCAACAGAGATATGGGTATTGATTTCTATGTAAGCCATTTAGCGTGGTTCCTACCCGTAACGTCCGGTTATATAAGACTCTGTTTGCTTGCGTTTAGGCATTGTGAACAAACTATCACTGTCAGAGTATTCAATAACCTTACCTTCATGGATGAACGCAGTATAGTCAGATACCCTTGCAGCCTGCTGCATATTATGGGTGACTATAATAACAGTGTGTTGCTTCTTCAGTTGATTAAGCAATTCTTCAATATGTAATGTTGCTAATGGGTCAAGTGCTGAAGTGGGTTCGTCAAGCAAAAGGATCTCAGGTTTTAACGCTAAAGCACGAGCGATTACCATACGTTGTTGTTGACCGCCTGAAAGGGTTAACGCCGATTCAAATAAACGGTCGCGAACTTCTTTCCAAAGTCCGGTTTCACGTAATGCCTGCTCAACTGCGTCATCAAGTTTTCTTCGTTCATGGACACCTTGTAACTTCAAACCATAGGACACATTTTCAAAAATTGACATGGGAAACGGATTGGGTTTCTGAAATACCATGCCAACACGAGTACGCAAAGTCGCAACATTTTGTTTACGATGGTAGATATCACTACCAGAAATTATCACCTGACCAGATACTTCACACCCGTGCAATAAATCGTTCATTCGGTTGAAACAGCTAATTAAGCTAGATTTTCCACAGCCGCTTTGACCGATCAGTGCGGTCACCTGATTTTTAGGGATTAACATATTGATGTCTTCGAGCACTCGTTTCTCACCAAAACGCAAATTGAGTTGCTTCACCTCAATGGCGGTTTGCTCTGGTGATAAATTATTGACATCTAATTTGTCATGTTCAAATAACTTTAACATGTATTCCTGTACTCTAATTCTGTGTATATTGTTTACGCAGCCGATTACGAATAAAGATAGCGATTAAGTTTAAACTCAACACCATTAACAGTAACAACATGCAACAGGCAAATATAAATGAAGAGCCATTACCAATATTTTGACTATGGAATGCACCGTCATATATTAGTACACCTAGGTGCATAAATTGGCGTTGTAAATGGAAAAAGGGAAATTCCCCGTCTACGGGTAACGCAGGCGCGAACTTCACAGCACCAATTAACATCAAAGGTGCGACTTCCCCGGCCCCACGGGCCATTGCGAGTATGACACCAGTCATGATCCCTGGACTCGCAATAGGCAAAATCATCTTAAAAATCGTTTCAGCTTGTGTTGCTCCAAGGGCATAACTGCCATCGCGCAACGACTGAGGCACCCGTCGTAAACCTTCTTCTGTGGCAACTATGACAACGGGCAAGGTCAAAATAGCCATTGTTAGTGACGCCCAAAATATCCCCGGGGCGCCGAACGTTGCCGCGGGAAGTTCGTTGGAGAAGAGTAACTTGTCAATATTTGCCCCAACCACGTATACAAAAAAACCTAAACCAAAAACACCGTACACAATGGAAGGTACCCCTGCCAAATTATTCACCGAAATACGAATAAGGGCCGTCATTTTATTGCGCGGAGCATATTCATGCAAATACACTGCGGCTAGCACGCCAAATGGAGTAACGAATAACGTCATTAACAGCACCATCACAATAGTACCAAATAACGCAGGGAAAACCCCGCCTGAGGTATTGTTCAATTTTGGTGAGTCGCTAATAAAAGAGGCAAATGCAGCAAACGAGGAAGCAAGCTTATCTTTCAGGCTCATGGCATTTGGAGTGCGCAACTCGCGAATATCCTGAAGATTTATTGAATAAGTACTGCCATCAGCAAATGCCACTGTGAGTGCATAACCTGTGAGGATTCCCTCCACATCCTTAAGGGCATCCTGCAATTCATAAAACCGTTTAGCTAACTTTACGCGGGCTGGAGCATCAGACTTAACCCCCCGCTGATCCAAACTGGCTAGAGCTCGATGGATATCAGCCAATTCGCCTTGACGAATTAATTCAACAGATGCAATTAATTGATTAATTTCCCCTTGAACACTATCAAACTTTTCCAAGCCTAAAGTATTGCCCGATGCATCCATTATTGATAAAAATTGAGCAATCACTGTCCCGCCGTTTTTTAATTCAACCACTACCACATCGGGGATCTCTTCAATACTGATAATACTTGATTTTTTAAGGGTCAACTGGCCACTGAATAGTTGTTGTACAGAAGAATAGCGGTAATGCATAATCTCTTCACCAACACGCATTGTTTTGGCATCCAACTTTACAAACTGAGTCTGATAATTTCCATCAGGTTGTTGGTAAATAATAGTTTGAATATTTTGCGGCCAAAAAAAGCCTCCACCTCGAATAAAAATAAAAAACGACAGTGCGATTAAAACTAACACTAAAAAGCCTGCCACCGCTGCGGTAAAGCTGGTTGCCACTGATTGTTTTTGGTCGAGATTAAACTTCCAATTAGCCATGTTGATAGTTCTTCCTCAACCACTGTCGAAGTAACTCTGCAAAGGTATTTAATACAAAGGTAAATAGAAATAGTACTAGAGCAGTTAAAAACAGAATTTGGTAATGACTGTTACCCACTTCTGATTCTGGCATTTCAATGGCTAAGTTAGCGGTTAGGGTGCGTAAACCAGATAACAAATTCCAATCAGCAACGGGGGTATTTCCAGTGACCATCAGAACGATCATGGTTTCCCCAAAGGCCCTGCCTAACCCTAAAGCGATGGCACTTAAAATACCTGGATACGCCAAAATCAACACCACTTTACGGAGAGTTTGTAGCCGCGTAGCCCCCAAAGCGGAAGATGCTTGTTTGAGACTATCGGGCACTTCATAAATCGCATCTTCAGCGAGCGAATAAATGCTAGGCACTATGGCTATTCCTAATGCCAACGCAACAACAAGGGTATTTTTATTAATATTTTCTAAACTATCTATTGGTAACCACCAATGTCCTTGAAGATTAGTGCTTACCATCGACAAGACGTCCGTAATCGAATAAACAAAAAAACCTAAGCCAATGAGTAAAACACTCGCAATGGGCAACTCCCACCCTTGTTTAAAGCGCTGTGGCAAACGTTCCACCAATGGTTGATGTAAAAGGGCAAACAAAACCAAAACCAGGGGTAATAACAAAACAAAAAGCAACAATGACAAGATAAATTGTTCTGCTAAGGGCGCTAACCAAATCGCAGCAATAAAGCCCAGAACCACAGAAGGGATAGCTTCGAGCACTTCGATACTCGGCTTAATCCAATTACGTAACCTTGGTGGTGCGAAAAAACCGGTATACATGGCTGCACACACAGCCAAGGGAACTGCAATTAGTAATGCCAAAAAAGAGGCTTTTAAACTGCCAATGACCAAGGGAACTAAACTAAATTTAGTTTCGTGATAATCCGCTGCCGAGGTCGTTTGCCATACATAATCAGGTTTAGGATAGCCCTCATACGTATTTTTCCCCCACAAAGATTGCATGGTATTTACCGCAGAAATGGACTCAACTTCCCATACATGAATGGTGTTATCCGTCGCCGAATACAAAATGTTCTGGCTTAATGAGACATGATTGTTGATATCGTTTGTGAATACATCGCTAACCTGCTCACCAGTGACATAATTGATGACCTTTAATTGATGTTTATTATCAACGATAAAGGCCGCATTCTCGGATTGGTGAATTAAAATTTGTTGCGGTTGATGTTCAATCACAATCGAGTACATGGGTTCAAAGACTAATTGCCCTTTGGAGTTCACTATGCTCCATTTTTGCAGTGTTTTATCCCGTAAACTAATAAACAATGAACGTTGGCTAGGAAATACATTCAATGAACTAATGGCATCCTCAAAAGCGATACGATTTAAGCGGCCAGTGGCGATATCATGGGTAACCAGTTTACTATCAGCCACATACACAAATTTACCAATTCGTGGTAGTAATTTAAGGTGCCGCGCACGTTCAACGTTGACCACATCAATTTTATTTTTGCTGCGTCTATCAATATTATAGACCTTCCAGCTTTTACCCTGTTGCACTGAAAGCATGATAGTGTTGTTGCTAAGTTGAAAGTCAAATTGATTGGTCGCAATTAGGTGGTTTATCTCGGTGACCGCTAACGACATCTCCAACTCAGGAAATAGCTGTTTATCTACTTGATTGAGCTTTTCGATCCGTAAAATGCCAGAATGACTTAATATGGCCAGATAGAGCTGACCATCAAAGAACTTAACTTTGATTTGGTCAGTGCATAACAATGGCATAATTTTACTTTTTCTTAAGCTGGCATTTGGCGTTTCTGCTGATTGAGAATAAAAATTTATTCGGCAATCTTGATCTTGGGTGATGATGGGTACCGCATTCACCACATCTCCCATATACAAAATCCGTTCATTGGGGGAAATAGCATATTGGTGTGTTTGCGTAATGCTGACATCACGAGTCAATGGCAACACTTGAATAAGCAATTGCCAAAGTAATAACCCGAGCGTTAGCAAAACCAACCATCCTGACGTTGCGATAGCTCCAGCAACCAGACGGTTTTTAATTTTTCTTAAACGGGCGACTTTCACCGTTTGGGTGTTGCTAGACGATGATTCATCAACTGATGATTGACTCACAAAACTAACCCTACTTTTAAAATTGTGCCTAGTGTAATGGATATCTGCAAACAGGCAAGTGACAATCTTTTTAGTCGGGACACGTTAGAATGATGAATCTATGTTTAAAATATGCCTATCTACACAATGATTAATTTACGAATTATCATATGATTAGGCTATGATGTTAGTACAACTGAAAATTAGACCTATCGGGGATAACCCTGAAGGTATAACTCTAAAATAGTTAAGTCGAAGGGGATTGCAATGAAACCGATAATTTTAACCCTAATCGGAAAAGATAAACCAGGGCTAGTAGTATCACTCGCGCAAAAAGTTTATTCCTTAGGAGGGAATTGGTTAGCTAGTAACTTTTCCTATATGGCGGGTCACTTTGCAGGTTTTGTCGAGGTCGATATCCCTGTTGAAAATCATGACACCCTAATCGACTTCTTACAAAAACATCCCGACCTCACCATCCATTCGGTCAGTGCTGACAACGAAACTGATGATAAACCTGATATCGTGGAAATTGACATTATGGGCAATGACAAGCCCGGCATTGTGCAAGAGCTGACATCAACCTTGAACCGATTTAATATCAATATCATTAAGTTTGAATCCAGTTGTCAAAGCGCGCCTAATTGGGGCAGTTTATTGTTTAAGGCCCATGCCGTTGTGGCTATTCCTTCGGGTTTCCAGCTAGATGAACTTTCCGAGGCACTTGAAGATATTGCCAACGATTTGATTGTTGATGTTGATTTACGTTAGTAATTTACAATGAAATTACACAATTTAACAAAACTGTCATACAAACAATGGAACATTCCATCCTATTGAAAACGCGCGAGAAAAATCAGGTAACTAATGTATCCAGAACAAATCTATTATCCAAAAGAACTCAGTTGGCTTTCATTTAACGAACGAGTATTGCAAGAAGCCGCCGATCAACATAACCCAATCGTTGAGAGAATCCGTTTCTTGGGCATCTATTCAAGCAATATGGATGAGTTTTATCGGGTTAGAGTAGCCGAAGTAAAGCGCCTAATTTATATCCATCTAGAGGAAGGGAACGAAAAAGCGGCGGAAAATACCAAGGTGTTGATGGAACAGATTCAAAACAAAGTGGTAGATCTAACGGACAGTTTTGAAAAAGTATACGATGATGTTGTGCATGGGCTAAAGCGTTACAACATTTACATTGTAGATAAAAACCAACTCACGCCATACCAACACGAGTGGCTCACCAACTATTTTAAAAATAAGATATTACGGCATATAGCGCCAATTTTACTGCACAAAAAAGTAAATCTAGTTGACCGTTTAAACGACTTTGGTACCTATTTATATGTGGCAATTTATAAAAAAGACCGGGCAACTAAATACGCGACCATCGAGTTGCCCACAGAAGCCATGTCCCGTTTTATTCAAATTCCGCCAGAAAAAAGCCGAAAAAAGAAACATATCATACTCATTGACGATGTTATTCAACTCTGCTTAAGCATTGTTTTTAAAGGTTTTATTGAATTTGATGAATTGGAAGCCTATTCGTTTAAAGTAACCCGAGACTCAGAATATTCAATTAACGATGAGATTGATGAAAGCTTCGTAGAAAAAATGTCTGAAAGCATGAAACAGCGCTTAATTGCTGAGCCGGTTAGGGTTATATACGATGCTGATATGCCCGAAGAAATGCTTAAAAATCTAAAGAAGCGACTAAAAATAAGTTCCTTTGATAGTTTGATTGCCGGCGGAGCCTATCGAAACTTCAAAGACTTTATCGGTTTCCCGAATGTGGGTAGAAGTTATTTAGAAAACCCACCGCTACCCGCGATTAATACCCATTTATTTACTGATTTCGACACCGCATTTGATGCCATCAAGCACAAAGATATTTTACTTTACTACCCCTACCATCGATTTCTACATTTTACCGAGTTTGTTCGCCAAGCGGCGTTTGACCCGAGCGTAAAACATATCCGCCTTAATATTTACCGAGTAGCCAATAAATCGCGAATTGTGAATTCACTTATTGATGCAGTAGACAACGGTAAAACTGTGACTGTGGTGGTTGAACTGCGAGCCCGTTTTGATGAAGAAGCCAACATTGAATGGTCTAAAACCATGACAGATGCAGGGATTCGTGTGGTGTTAGGTTCTCCTTCTTTTAAAATTCACAGTAAATTATGTGTTGTCAGTCGTGAAGAAAAAGGTGAGTTAGTTCATTATTCCCATTTCGGAACGGGTAACTTTAATGAAAAGACCGCCAAAATTTATACCGACTTTAGTCTTTTTACCCGTAATCAAGAGTTAGCTCAAGAGGCCATATGGGTATTTGATTTAATTCAACTACCTTACCGCCGTAATAAATTTCAGCACCTTCAGGTATCCCCGCTGAATGCACGTACCAAAATCCAAATTTTAGTACGCCAAGAAATACAAAATGCCAATGAAGGGTTGCCATCGGGCATCATATTAAAAGTGAATAACCTTGTTGACCAACAGTTAATTGATGACCTTTACCGGGCCAGTCAAGCTGGCGTAAAAGTGAAAGCCATAGTGCGTGGCATGTGCTCCCTTATCCCTAACATACCGGGGGTCAGTGAAAACATTTCTATTATTAGTATTGTCGATCGTTTCTTAGAACATCCTCGAGTGACGGTTTTCACCAATGGTGGGAAACCCAAAGTGTATATATCCTCTGCCGATTGGATGGCAAGAAATATGGATAACCGTATCGAAGTGGGTTGTCCTATTTATGATGACGATTTAAAGCAGCAAATTATTCATATTCTCGAACTTCAACTTAAAGATACTATTAAAGCGCGGGTAATTGATGCAGAGCAAACCAATAACTATGTGAAACGTGGAAATCGAAAAAAATTGCGCTCGCAAGTTGAAATATACCACTATCTTAAATCACTAGAATAATACACTATATTGGAAAGTGAACGGGTTAAGGAACCTTTGAATACATGTCTGAATTAAGCGAAGCCTTTAGTAATATTGAAGCACGCCCTACAACCCAAGTTGCGGCCCTAGATATTGGCTCCAATAGTTTTCATTTGGTGGTCGCACGTATTGTTGCCGGTAGTGTTCAGATATTACATCGCGTTAAGCAGAAAGTGCGTTTGGCTGATGGTTTAGATAAGCATAACCGATTGTCAGACGAAGCCATGCAAAGAGGCTTAGACACCTTGCAGATTATTGCGGAAAGTCTTAAAGGCTTTGAGCCAGACACAGTTAGAATTGTTGCCACTTACACCCTGCGAAAAGCCAAAAATGCCAAAGAGTTTATTCAGGCGGCCAAACAAATTTTACCTTATCCAATTGAAGTTATATCCGGCATTGAAGAAGCCCGTTTAATTTATTCAGGTGTGGCACATACGGTTCAAAATGATGGCCAAAGGCTAGTGGTAGATATTGGCGGAGGTTCAACTGAATTTATCATTGGCGAAGGTTTTGAAAGCAAAATCATGCGCAGTTTACAGATGGGCTGTGTGAGTTATACAAAACGTTTTTTTGCCAATGGCTCTCTTTCTTCCGGGGCGTTCAAAAAAGCGGTTACCGCCGCACAGCAAGAGCTGGAATTGATAGATGCAAAATACATAAAACTAGGTTGGCGGCACTGTATAGGCACCTCGGGTACAATTAAAGCGATAGTGCTATTAGCCCAATCTTTAGATGATGCCAATCCAGAGGGCTTTGTATCGCTGGACGATCTAAAAGCATTGCGCGATAAATGTATATCTGCCGGCCATATAAAAGACCTAAAATTAGCGGTCACCGAAGACCGAGTTCCAGTTTTAGCAGCCGGCATTTCCATTTTAATTGGCATCTTCAAAAGTTTAAAAATAACCACAATGGAATATTCTGCAGCTGCGTTGCGAGAAGGCGTGCTCTACGAAATGGAAGAGCAATTGGCCCATCACGATATCCGTGAACGCACAGCGCAAAGTCTAGCGACTCGTTATGATGTAGATGTGGACCAGGCCAAACGTGTGCATGTAACCACATTAGCCGTTTACAACCAATGTAAAAAGGCCTGGAAAATTGGCGGTCAACAGTATCGCAACTTACTGAGTTGGGCTGCGCTGCTACATGAAGTGGGTTTACAAATAAATTCTCGAGGGGTTCAGCGCCATTCTGGTTACATATTACAAAACGTGGACTTACACGGCTTTAACCAAGAACAACAGGTTCTGCTGTCTGTGTTAACCCGATTTCACCGCAAAAAACTTCGCCCAGACGAACTACCTGAGTTTTGGCAATTTGATTCGGAAGTGGTAAAAAAGCTGATTGTCATTTTACGCTTAGGTGTGCTGTTAAATATCAAGCGACAAGATGATTTTCTGCCTGATTTTGCAGTTGTAGTTGATGACAAATCGATACAAATAACCTTCCCTGAACAATGGTTATTGCACAAACCAATCATCAGTGCAGATTTAGCCCGAGAAGCTGAATACCTCAGCGTATTGAACTATAAACTGGCCTTTTCCTAGTCAATTTCTTAAATCTTTTCAGATGTACTAGCCAGAAAATAAAAAAGCCGAACAAAGGTCCGGCTTGATTAGCTATTGACACTAAAATTAGGTAATAGAAGCTTGATAGATACTTTCGATAGAAGCATCCAATGTATCTTCAAACTCTTGATCAGAAAGTTGCGCGAATAAACCTTCTGAAAGCGCTCGTGAAAAACTAGCAATAATACCTTTGTTTGCAGTTAAACGACTGTTGGCTTCTTCTCTTGAATAGCCGCCAGATAAAGCAACAACTTTCAGTACACGAGGGTGCTCAATCAATTCGGTATAAAAACCATTCACTTCGGGCAAAGTCAGTTTTAACATTACATTTTGGGTATCTGGAAGAGCATCAAGTTGCGTTAAAATTTCAGCTTTAAGCAAAGATTCCGCGGCTTCTTTATCAACAGCATGAATATCAACTTCTGGCTCGATAATAGGAATAAGCCCTTTCGCCAATATTTGTTTACCTACTAGGAATTGCTGTTCAATTACCGCTTTAATACCAGCAGGGTTAGCAGATTTCACCACTGAACGCATCTTGGTACCAAAGACATCTTTTGCGTTGGCTTTATCCAAAACCTGATCCAAGCCTGGCATCCCTTTCATTAACTGTACGCCATTCTCTTCCGCTTCCAACCCTTTATCCACTTTCAGAAAGGGAACAACTTGTTTTTCTTGCCACAAATATTGCGAACTAGCTTTGCCTTCAATATCTCTGTCTAGGGTATTTTCAAACAAAATAGCGCCTAATACTCGCTTACCATTAAACGCATTGCTGGTGATGATTCGAGTGCGCATTTCATGCACTTTATCGAACATCTCTTCGTCACCGTTATACTCATCTTCGGTTACACCATACAGCTTTAATGCTTTTGGGGTACTACCACCACTTTGATCCAAGGCCGCTATAAATCCATTATCGGACTCTATTTTTTTAAGCATGTCTAGTTGTGCTTGTGATGCCATTAGCAACACTCCTTTTTATTTGAGTAGTCTACAAAACTTTTATTGAGTGCTTCATTACACTTCTTGTTGTGAGAGTAAAAAAACTCTCGATTGTTACTCTTTTGCCCTTGCTTCCAACATTGCTACAGCAGGTAAAGTTTTGCCTTCTAAAAACTCCAAGAAAGCACCACCGCCTGTTGAAATATACGAAACTTGGTCAGATATACCATATTTGTCTACCGCTGCCAAAGTATCGCCACCACCGGCAATTGAAAAAGCACTACTTTGTGCAATTGCCAGAGAGATTGCTTTCGTTCCTTCACCGAATTGATCGAATTCAAAAACGCCAACTGGACCATTCCATACAATAGTGCCAGCTTGTCTAATTAAAGCGGCAAGTTGATTGGAAGTTTGAGGTCCAACATCAAAAATCATGTCTTCATCGCTGACCTGAGTCACGGCTTTCAGACTAGCTGATGCGCTTTCGGAAAACTCAGTCCCCGTCACCACGTCTACGGGTACAGGAATATTGCCACCATTATCCGCTGCTGTCTGCATTAAACGCTTGGCTTCAGGGATTAAATCTTCTTCATACAAGGATTTACCCACATTATGCCCTTGAGCTGCGATAAAAGTATTGGCAATGCCGCCACCAACGATAAGTTGATCAACTTTACCAGAAAGTGATTCTAAAACCGTTAATTTTGTTGAAACTTTAGATCCACCCACAATGGCTAACATAGGTCTAGCTGGGTTATCTAACGCTTTACCTAAGGCATCTAACTCGTTAGTTAGAAGAGGGCCAGCACAAGCTACAGGGGCAAATTTACCTGCACCATGGGTTGATGCTTGCGCTCTATGTGCCGTGCCAAACGCATCCATAACATAAACGTCACACAAGGCTGCATACTGTTTTGATAGCGTTTCGTCGTCTTTTTTCTCACCCACATTAAAGCGCACGTTTTCTAATACAACGACTTCGCCTGTTGCCACTTCAAGGCCATTCAAATAATCGGTTGCTAATCTGACTGGGCAATCAAGGTGCTCGTTTAAATAATTGACAACAGGCTGCAATGAATACTGAGGATCAACTTCACCTTCGGTGGGTCTGCCTAGATGAGACATCACCATCACCTTTGCACCTTTTTCCAGGGCTAGCTTAATTGTTGGCAAGGCCGCTTTAATGCGCGCATCTGAGGTCACTTTGCCGTCTTTTACCGGCACATTGAGATCTTCGCGTATTAACACGCGTTTATCTGTGAGAGTTAAATCAGCCATACTGAGTATCGACATATTGCTTCCTTTAATCTTGCTTTTATGGATAGTTAATCTTTCAAATCATTAAGTATATTAGTTAATAATTACATTATTGTTTAGACACGAAACATAGCTTGCGCTGTATCTAACATTCGATTTGCAAACCCCCACTCATTGTCACACCAAACCAAGGTTTTCACTAATTGCTTATGGCTCACTCTGGTTTGCGTGCCGTCTACGATACAAGAGTGTGGGTCGTGATTGAAGTCTACTGATACCAACGGTTCTTCAGTGTAACTCAATATTCCATTTAATCTGCCCTGACCTGCTTGTTTCAATACCTGATTAATATCGTCTATCGAGACTTTTTTATCTACAGTTACACTTAAATCCATTGCGGTTACATTAATTGTAGGCACTCTGACCGCGATGGCTTCAAATTTTCCGGCAAATTTAGGCAAAATGCGCTCAATACCTGCAGCTAATCGGGTATCAACGGGAATAATGGATTGGCTTGCGGCACGAGTTCGGCGCAAATCAGTATGATAAGCATCAATAACTTGTTGATCGTGCATTGAGGAATGAATGGTAGTGATTGTGCCACTCAGTACATCAAATGCATTATCCAACACTTGGATCACAGGCACAATACAGTTTGTAGTGCAGGAACCATTGGATACGATTCGGTCGTCTTGTTGCAACAAATCATCATTGACACCATAAATAACAGTGGCATCCATATCGGGTGTTGACGGATGGGAGAAGAGTACCTTTTTAGCGCCCTGAGCTATATGAATTTCAGCGTCGGCCCTGTCGTTATGCACACCTGTGCATTCCAATACCAAATCAACACCGAGTTCAGCCCAAGGTAACTTGTCTAAAGTGGGAAACTGTAATAATTGAATACTGTCGTTAGCCACATTTAAACAATCACCATCCAACGAGACAGGAAAGCCGAATCGACCATGGGCAGTATCATATTTTAATAAATGAGCAATGCCTTCGGGATTGGCAATCTCATTTATTGCAACAATTTTGATTTGTTCATATCGAGCGGTTTCGTAAAGTGCTCGCAATACATTCCGACCTATTCGTCCAAAGCCATTTATTGCAATTCGTATCATGTCACTCTTAATACATAAACGAACACACTCTAAAGAGAGTGTGTTCTTCTTTAGTCATAGGATAACTCTTATCAAATCGGATATGAGTCATCCTAGTTTATTGCCATCAATTACAGTGAGTTAGCCGTTTCGACAATCGCGTCTGCGGTAAAACCAAAGTATTTTAGCAAGGCACCACCTGGAGCTGACTCACCAAACGTTGTCATACCAACAACTTTGCCATCAAATCCAACGTATTTGTACCAAAAATCAACGTGGGCAGCTTCAACAGCCACTCGTTTTGTTACGCTACGGGGTAATACTGACTCACGATAGTCTGCATCTTGCGCATCAAATACATTAGTACTTGGCATGGAAACCACTCGCACAGCCTTGCCTTGAGCCGTCAATTTTGCTGCTGCTTCAACAGTGATTGCCATTTCAGAGCCGGTTGCAATTAGGATGATCTCAGGTGTTCCATCGCAATCAAGTAAAACATAACCACCTTTCGCAATATCAGCTAATTGCTGCTCATTGCGGGCTTGTGCAGGCAAACCTTGACGACTGAATACTAGGGCACTTGGGCCATCAGTGCGTTCTATCGACGCTTTCCAAGCCACTGCCGTTTCAGCCCCATCACAAGGTCTCCAGGTGGTCAGGTTTGGCGTCATACGCAAATTGGCAACTTGTTCAATAGGCTGATGGGTTGGGCCATCTTCACCTTGACCAATTGAGTCATGGGTGTAAACAAAAATATTCGGAACTCCCATCAACGCAGACATACGCACAGCATTGCGGGCATATTCCATAAACATAAGGAAAGTAGCACCGTAGGTTCTAAAACCACCATGCAGCCCAATACCGTTCATGATTGCGCTCATACCAAATTCACGCACACCGTAGAAAATATAGTTGCCGCTAGCATCATCTGCGGTAATGCCTTTTGAACCGGACCATAGAGTCAAGTTGGAACCCGCTAAATCAGCGGAACCACCTACCACTTCTGGCAATAAACTTGCAAAAGCTTCAATGGCATTTTGCGAAGACTTACGACTGGCCACATTTTCAGATTTTTCTTGAGTCTGCTTAATATACGCTGCGGCTTTTTCGCTAAAATCTGCGGGTAACTCACCGTTAAGACGACGGGTAAACTCACTAGCCAACTCCGGATGCGCGTCTGCGTACTGCGCGAACGTATCATTCCACTGTTGCTCTAGTTCAAGTCCACTTTGTTTAGCATCCCATTGGGCATAAATATCTTCAGGAATAACAAAAGGAGCATGATTCCAGTTAAGTTCTTTACGAGTTGCTTCAACTTCGTCAAGACCTAAAGGTGAACCATGACTATCGTGGCTACCTGATTTATTCGGAGAACCAAATCCTATTACCGTCTTACAGCAAATCATGGTGGGTTTTGTCGTTTCAGCTTTAGCAGCTTCAATCGCCGCCTTGATTGCAACAGGATCATGACCATCTACATCAGCAATAACCTGCCACCCGTATGATTCAAAACGAGCTGGCGTATCATCCGTAAACCAACCTTCTACTTCGCCGTCAATGGAAATACCGTTATCATCCCAAAAAGCGATCAACTTACCTAAACCTAAAGTACCAGCAAGCGAACAGGTTTCATGGGAAATGCCTTCCATCAAACAACCATCACCTAGAAAGCAATAAGTAAAGTGATCAACGATATCAAATTCAGGTTGATTAAATTGGGCTGCTAACATTTTCTCAGCAATTGCCATACCCACAGCGTTACTGATACCTTGGCCTAAAGGGCCAGTAGTGGTTTCAACACCGGGAGCATAACCATACTCTGGGTGACCTGGGGTTCTTGAATGCAATTGGCGGAAGTTTTTCAATTCTTCAATGGGTAAGTCATATCCAGTTAGATGTAACAATGAATAGATCAACATCGAACCATGACCATTGGACAGAACAAACCTATCACGGTTAGCCCATTTAGGGTTAGCTGGGTTGTGGTGCATAAAATCACTCCACAATACTTGCGCAATATCAGCCATTCCCATTGGTGCTCCGGGGTGGCCTGAATTAGCTTGTTGTACTGCATCCATAGATAAAGCGCGAATGGCGTTGGCTAGTTCTCGACGTGAAGGCATGTTGTCTCCTGCTATAAATAAGTGCCTAAAAGCATGCTCAACATCTAATTATCTTAGCTAAGACATTGATTGATTTGCTTGTATTCGTGTTGGGTGCAACATTTTCCACCAGCCATCGACGAACTGCAACGCTTATTCATTATTGATTATGCTTTTTTTGGTTATGTTCTATTCCTTTTCCGGTTTTTTTACGTATATAGCAGTGGAAAGCATTCTGAACATATAGCCATTTGGACGTCTAGACGGAAAGACTGGTATTTTTAAAAATATTGATTAAAATGTAGCTATTACCGATAACAAACCACTTTTGGCGCGAATCTAACACGCGAATTCAAAATAGGATTAAAACATGACATCACACCTTTTCACTTCAGAGTCTGTTTCTGAGGGGCATCCTGACAAAATTGCTGATCAAATTTCTGATGCAGTCTTGGACGCCATTTTGACTCAAGATCCTAAAGCTCGAGTAGCTTGCGAGACCTTTGTTAAAACAGGAATGGTTCTGGTTGGCGGTGAAGTAACCACTTCAGCATGGGTTGATATAGAAGAGTTAACCAGAAAGACGGTTCGCGAGATTGGTTACACTCATTCCGATATGGGCTTTGACGCTGATTCCTGCGCAGTACTCAATGCCATTGGAAAGCAGTCACCAGACATTAATCAAGGGGTAGATCGCAGCAGACCAGAAGAACAAGGTGCCGGAGACCAAGGCTTGATGTTTGGCTATGCCAGTGATGAAACTGATGTACTGATGCCTGCCCCTATTACCTATTCTCACCGTCTGGTTAAACGCCAGGCTGAGGTTAGAAAAAACAATTCTCTGCCTTGGTTGCGCCCCGATGCCAAAAGTCAGGTCACTTTTGTCTACGAAGATAATCAACCAGTGGGCATCGATGCAGTAGTGCTGTCTACTCAACACTGTGATTCAATCAGTACTGCCGATTTACAAGAAGCAGTAATGGAAGAAATAATCAAACCTGTACTGCCTGAAAAATGGTTGTCTGCGAAAACCAAGTTTTTAATTAATCCAACGGGTCGATTTGTGATAGGTGGCCCTATGGGTGACTGTGGTTTAACAGGCCGTAAAATTATAGTTGATACCTATGGTGGCATGGCTCGTCACGGTGGCGGCTGTTTCTCTGGAAAAGATCCCTCAAAAGTAGATCGTTCAGCAGCCTATGCTGGTCGCTATGTGGCTAAGAATATTGTTGCTGCAGGTTTAGCCAAGCGATGTGAAATCCAAGTATCTTATGCCATTGGTGTGGCCGAACCCACATCTATTAGTATTGAAACTTTTGGTACTGGCGTGATTACAGATCAAAAACTTACAGAATTAGTTAGAGCTAACTTTGATCTTCGCCCCTATGGCTTAATTAAGATGCTAGACCTTGAGCGCCCTATCTATCAGGGCACTGCGGCTTATGGTCACTTTGGTCGAGAGGAATTTCCTTGGGAAGCAACTGACAAAGCAGAACAACTAAAAGCGGCTATCTAATCACCTTTAAAAACATAAAAATAGCGTCTACTTAGACGCTATTTTTGTTTGTAGAGAGAAACAAAGGTTTAATCTTCAGGTTGACAGTAATTTGCGTTGGCCAGAGTGACATGCACCTGATTAGCCATTCGTACTCGCACACAATCTCCCTGTGCTGCAGGAAAATAATCTAACACCACCACTAAGTACTCACCATCAGTGGCAGTTAAATGGTATTCATACCCACGGCTTGGACCTTCTTCTATTTGCATGAGTAAGCCACCAAAAAATGCACTTATTAATGCGCCAGCAATAATCTGTCGATCGCTACCATAAATATTATTCATCGCTCCCCAAAGCCCCCATGTCGCTGCGGCTTCACCTACCTGAGAGTCAAATTTCACATCGTATATCTGATCGACGTTGGCGTACAACTCAGTGATAAATTGGTTGCGTTCGATATGTCGCGTATGATGAGATGCACAAGACGAGAGTACAGATAGCAAACACAATACCGTTAATTTTATGTATATTGTTTTCATAGGTAAGCATCTTTACGGACAAATATCTTTAAGGATAAATATCTTGTTAAGTAATTATTCTAGCATACTGATCTAAAACTGAATTTAAGCTTAACAATAAAGAACGGATATAGTTAGCAGCAAATCGGAAATAATTTATGTTAAAAAGTATCACCAAATCATCGATTGCAATTGCTATTAGTGCAATTTTTCTAACCAGTTGTTCCACTTCGCCAACCGGAAGATCGCAATTAAAACTTTACTCTAAAGATCAATTAGCCAATATGGGTGCGCAAGCATTTGATGGCATGAAGTTAGAGCAGAAAGTATCCCAACAAGGAGTAGATAACCAATATGTTTCTTGTGTAGCCAGCTTTATTACCAAACATGTACCCAATAGTGTATTTGATGGTCAATGGGAGTTGGTCGTGTTCGAAGATGATCAAGTAAATGCGTTTGCATTACCTGGTGGCAAAATAGGCGTATATACTGGGTTACTCAATGTTGCGCAAAACCAAGATCAGTTGGCTGCCGTTATTGGACACGAAGTTGGGCATGTGATTGCAGAACACGGAAACGAAAGAATGTCGAATTCAGCTCTTATTGGTATTGGTTTAGAAGCAACCAATCAAATCCTCAATGCGAATCAGGTAGCAAACAGCAATATGATCATGGCAGGTATTGGTTTAGGTGTGCAGGTTGGTGTGCAGTTACCCTTTAGCCGAACCCACGAGACTGAGGCGGATCTGATAGGATTAGAATTAATGGCCAGAGCTGGATTCGATCCGACACAATCCATAGCGCTTTGGAAAAATATGGACAAAGCAAGTGAAGGACAAAGAACCTCTGAGTTTATGTCGACTCACCCCTCTCCTGCCACGCGAATTGAAACCTTAACTGCAAATATGTCTGCAGCGCTATCATTGGCAGCACAAGCAACTGATAAACCAAACTGTACGATGTAAACGCCTCTAACACACGATTTCTAGATAAAAAAAATGCCGCTAATGCGGCATTTTCTTACAATCATAAAAGATTATGATTCTTCAGTTTTATGCAAGTGAACATCCATTTGTGGGAATGGAATGCTAATGCCTTCTTGGTCAAAACGAAGTTTAACCGCTTCAGTGAAGTCAAATTTAACAGCCCAGTAGTCAGCAGAAGCAACCCAAGGACGAACAATGAAGTTCACGCTGCTATCTGCCAGTTCTGAAACTGCAACAGTAGGCGCAGGATCTTTTAGAATGCGTTCATCAGCATTAACCATTTCAAGCAATACTTCTTTGGCTTTCTTAAGATCAGCGTCATAACCAATACCAACAACCATATCCACTCGACGAGTTTCTTTTGCTGATACGTTTACAATGTTGCCACTATATATAGCGCCATTTGGAACGATAATTTCTTTGTTATCTGGTGTTGTCATTACCGTTGTAAAAATGGTGATATCTTTTACGACACCTGCAGTACCTGCAGCTTCAATGAAGTTGCCGCGGGTAAACGGACGAAATACAAGCAACATAACGCCAGCTGCAAAGTTCTGTAAAGAGCCTTGAAGAGACAAACCGATTGCCAAACCGGCAGCACCTAAAATAGCGACTAAGGATGTTGTATCCACACCTAGCTGATCTAATGAAGCGACAATAACGAACAACATTAAGACCGCATTCACAATGGCCTTTAAAAAGTCCACTAACATGTCGTCATATTTAGAACGAGCCATTACCTTGCCAAATAAATTGACAAGAATTCCGACGACTATTTTACCGATAATGTAGATGATTACCGCGAACAGTATGTTCAGTCCCCATGGAATTACATAAGTTTCAACTAACTCTGCAACATTTATATCTTCAAGCATTTTGTTTCTCCCAAACATTTTTTAATTCTTGATATAGCGATAGTCCTTCACCAAAAAGAAAGCCTTTTCATTTAATTAGCTAACATCACTACTTGGTAATTAGTTGGACGGTGAAATAATAAAGGAAACAAGACTTTATGCACTCTTTTTTTTGCAAATTAGACTAATGTATATGTCGCAATTTAGCGCCATAGACTAAAGTTGAATTCGTTTATTATTTTCGATGTTTTAAAGTATATGTCATTGAATTGTCAGAAACCTAGGTTAGTTTACATTTCGTAAATTAAGCGCGGTCACAATCAATATCAAGAATCTAATTTTAGAAATAACGCAGTTAGTTTTTCGGATTTTATTCATTTAATTTTGTATTAAAACAAAGTTTTTATCACTGTTTATTATTACGAACAGGTAGTTAGTCTTCTTTTAAAAAGTTTGATTTATTACAAACATTTGAATTTGTTAGAGTTTTATAAATGTTGTTTTTTTGAACACATTTGACTCTACTTTGTGTTTTAGAAGTGCTATGCTATTGGCCCCTAATTTCAGGGAAACCGTAATATTTTTAAAGGAATTGAAAATGTTAATTCTCTCTCTTATCTTCGTTAGTTTGGTCATTCTATTAGTCTTTTGCCTTGCTAAAGACACTGGCGAAAATACTGCGTTTGCCCGAAAAGATGCATCGGTGAATAGCCAGTATGAATCTATTGATGCGCCTCACGATGGAATGACGTCAACTAAAACATTAAACGCAAACTAAAATAAACTAATTTTAATATCATCATTTGCATCAAGCGCGGTCACATGAAACACCGCGTTTGATGTTCAGATATCGTAAACGTTTATGCTGTAGTCACCTTGGTGCATTGATGTAAATGCGTTACTGGTGCAGCCAATTTGCAAAATTCTTTAGTTGAGATACCTTTTACTTCATATACCATGTAGCAAATTGTAACCTGCCAATTTAAATAACATGCGAATTCCAAGAATTTATCACCCAGATTTACTCATAGTTGATCAGACAATTGATCTCACAACCGATGCTGCCAACCATATTGCTAACGTACTTCGCCTCAATGAAGGACACCCTTTAGTATTGTTTAACGGCGATGGTAATGAATATAGTGCCGAACTAGTCACTGCCAAAAAGCGTCAAGTGAGTGTATTAGTGGATGCAAAGTTATCGATTAACGTAGAGTCCAGCCTAAAAGTTCATCTTGGTCAAGGTGTATCCCGGGGCGATAGAATGGATTTGGCCATTCAAAAAGCGGTTGAATTAGGTGTTACCGAAATTACGCCACTTATCACTGAGCGATGTGGCGTTAAATTATCACCTGAACGCTGGCAGAAAAAGTGTCAACAATGGCAAAAACTCATTATTTCAGCTTGTGAGCAGTGTGGCAGGAACCAAATTCCAACGCTGCACCCTTGTACTTCTATTCATGAATGGACAAAACAATCCACCTCTGATCTTCGGTTAACATTACATCCTAAAGCAGAAAAGAGTATTAAACATCTCACGATCCCAGCCAGTGGTGTTAGATTGCTTATTGGTCCTGAAGGTGGTTTTAGTGAGCCAGAAGTGTATGCCACTGAACAAGTTGGATTTCAAACTGTACAAATGGGTCCTCGGATATTACGAACTGAAACTGCGGCCATTGCAGCAATAGCAGCGTTGCAAGCTATACATGGTGATTTGTAGACAAGAAATTTTGCGTAGACATGGGCTATTTTCGTGCTACATTGAGGTGTAGTGGGCGCAATAAATCATCAACTTGGCTACCCAAACCATGAAATCTCTTAATGCCATGAATACTCAAGGTAAGAACAATTACACGCATCTTAAACGCCATAATGCCATTGAATCTGGTCGTATAAACGCACTGTCCATGTTAGTAAATGGGGAACCACTAGAAATTGTTTTAAGGGAGATTATTGCTAGCCTTGAATCGGCAACCTCGGGGCTAAAGTGTTCAATAAACTTGATGGATAAAACAGGCTTTGCCCTCAGCCCTTTTGTATCCCCAAGCCTTCCAACACTCCTTTTGGATGCATTACAAAATCAAAGAGTGATTCCCCCCTCTACCACCTGTGCATTTGCAATTGCTAACAGAGAACTCACCGTAACTGAAGATATTACTCAAGATCCCCATTGGCTCAAAATACGCGATACAGCATTAGCATGCGGTATACGCGCTTGTTGGTCGCAGCCAATAATTTCGCCAAGTAGTGAAGTGTTAGGCACCTTTTCCATGTATTTATCCACTTGTGGAGCTCCTGAGCAAGACGATATTGATTCGTTGATCTACGAATCTCAAATTGTGTCGATTATTCTTGAACGGGCGAATAATATTCAACAGCTGGAAGAAACAAATGCTGAGCTGGAAAGACGCGTAGAAGCACGCACTGAGGAATTGACCAACGCCAATAAAATGTTGAAAAAGGCGTTAGAACAGCGCAACGAAGTGCAAAACCAATTGGTAGAATTAGAAAACATGGCGGCTCTGGGAACCATGATGTCGAGTTTAACTCATGAAATAAACACCCCAACAGGTGTTGCCATAACGGCGACTTCTTATTTACAAAGTATTCTCAGCACAACCACTCAATCCTTTAAAGAAGGTCAACTTAAACGTTCACAGTTAACGTCATTTTTTAACAAAACCAAAGAAAGTGTCGATATTATTGAACGCAATTTAGTTCGCTCTACCCAGCTAATAAAAACCTTCAAACAACTTTCTTTAGATCAACACAGTCAAGAAGTGCGAAAAATTAATCTCATGAGTTATGTAAATGAGATTTTATTGACGTTAAAACCTAGATTGAAACGTTCAAACCAACAGTTTTGTTTCGACATAGATCCTGATTTGGAAGTGTATAGTAACCCTGGCGCCCTGAGTCAATTATTAATTAATTTAATTATGAATTCGGTTCAGCATGCTTTTGAATTACATCAAATTGGTCATATCTTTTTCAAAATAAGAATCGACGAAAAAATTGCTGACCACCCGCTGTTAAAGATTATTTATAAGGATAATGGCCGTGGCATGTCTGAGCATACACTGGAAAATTTATACAAACCATTTTTTACCAGTGCACGACAAAACGGCGGTTCGGGGTTAGGCATGCATATTTGTTACGACATTGTGGTCAAAGTCTTGGCCGGACATATTGAATGTAAATCAAAAATAGGAAAAGGTGTCGAGTTTACCGTTGTTTTTCCTGTCGCTTTAGATGAACCCGAGCTCGATAGCTTTTAGCACAGCACGAGTGCGATCTCGTACTCCAAGTTTTTCTAATACGTTTGAGACTTGATTCTTAACTGTTCCTTCCGATTTAAATACGACTTCGGATATTTCACGATTACTGCATCCCGCTGCGATTAAACGCAATATTTCAACTTCCTTGGCACTTAGAGGGATGGGGATATCGGAGCTTTCAAACGTGCTCTGCTTATCTTGCAAAGTTTTGACCACACGCTGGGTAATACTAGGTTGAATTAAGGTCTCTCCCGCGTGTACTTTAGCAATGGCATCAACTAAGGTTTCTAAAGACACATCCTTCAATAAAAAGCCCTTTGCTCCGGCCTGAATGGCTTGAATAACAAGTTGATGATCATCAAAAGTTGTCAACATAATAACCGGTGGGTTCTTAACTTCGTTACATTGATTAAGGGCCTCCACCGCTTCAATCCCATTCATTACTGGCATGCGAATATCCATTAATACAACATCTGGTTTTTGCGTTGAAATCACTTCCAATGCACTTTTTCCATCTGCGGCTTCAGCAACAATGTTGATTTCAGGGGCTAAAGATAACAAGCTTTTTATCCCTTCCCGAACCAAGGTTTGATCGTCAACGACCATGACATTAATACTCATGTTAACTCCGGTAATTCAATTTGGGTATGAAACCCTATGGGGGTTAGTTTGGCATCAAGCGTACCCCCTAAGTGAGCGACTCTTTCTCGCATACCAGTCAACCCATTGCCTTCTTGAATGTCATTTTGTTTAACTCGACTCCCGTCGTCTTGCATTCGAAGCAATATAGAATCATCTTTATGGCTAAGCTGAATATTGAAATTTTTGGCATGGCTATGCCGTAAAGTATTGGTCACAGATTCTTGGACACAACGGAGTATCGTTTCAGCTACATCCACATCTGAGATAGTTAAATTTGTTTCAATATTGAGAGAAATACGTAAATTAGGCACATTGTCCAACAATGCATGCAGCGCTTGATTCAATTCAATATGAGACTTTTCCCGAATTTCAGAGACAGCTTCGCGTACATCACTTAATAATAACTTTGCTAAATCATGACATTGTTGAATTTGAGACTGCACTTCTCCATCGGAAATCCGCGACGCTACCTGCAAATTAATGGTTAATGCCGTTAAATGATGCCCCAATAAATCATGTATGTTACGCGCAATTCTGACTCTTTCGGCTTGCTTAGATGCTTCCCCCAATAAAGTTTGTGTGGCCATTAGTTCGCGATTAAGCTCCATCGCCTGCTCGGTTGCACGCTTTTCTTTAATATTTGCGTTCACCATCACAAGGGCAAAAATATTGAATGTCCAAAATAGTAGCGTGGATATTATTGCAGAATCTATTTGCCAATAAAAATGCATAACCAGCCAAAATGGTGCTGTCCATATGGGAGAGGAAAAAAGTGTTTGTTTAAATGGCATGAAATAAGGTAATTGCGCACTCCAAATGGTGACAAGAATCGCCAGAAAGGTGAAAGGAGTAAGGAAGCCCAAGATCATAATAGCTGCATATTGAATGGCAATAAATATCAGTCGGGTTTGCAAGTTATTGCGATATTCGTGATCTGATATGACAAGCAAAAAGAACACAATGTAAACGAGCAATGCACATCCGGCCGCAGCTACTTTTTGCCCAGAGTAGCTATCTGAGCTCACCATCAAAGACAACGCTATGGCGCTCACTACCGCCCAGGGGAAAATAGCTGAGAGATTTTCTTTTCTAAACAAGCTTTTCACATATTGCATTTAAGACCCAAGATAAAATTGACCATATGCCAGCAACTGACACTGCGAGAAGATCAAGTATGAACAATTTTAGAATTGAACGCTATAGGCCAAAAGTCACGTTTTATATAGTGACTTTTGGCACTAAACATTATCTCTAGAATACTTAAACTGGACTCAAATCACAGCGATAAACTTAATTATTTTTTGAATTTAATATAGTGAATTATTGGAGAGAAAAATGACAATCTTGCTTGCTAGTTTATTCATTGCACCATTTATTATAGGAACCTTGGCTTTTATTCTATTCTGGCTCCCGTTCAAAGCCCAAAAAGGTAAGCTCAAGCATAAAAAGCTTGGTGATTATTTTGCTGCAACCATATACTCGCTAGTCTGTTCGGTTGCTCTCATGGCATTTATGACTTTATACTTTCCTATGCTGATTGATGAAAAAATACTATCAACGACCATCGAACCGCAACGTTTCATTGTAAGTTTACAAATCATTTTTAGCATTTTAAGTGTACTAATGGGTATTATTATACTGGTTTTTTCCATGAAGCGAATACATAGTCTGAAGCCAACAATCACCAAGCATCGAAACTCAGCAATCACATTAGGAATTATTGCTCTTACCGTTCTTACTGCCTTTGGCGGCGGAAAGTTGTTTGCAAACCTTGGCGACGCACAAATTATATTCTGGTTCGCTCCAGGTATAATCGGCGGTGTAGCAATATTTTTAATTTCTAAAGTTTATGCCTCTAAGGGGGCGTTAAAAAATTAACTCTCGCTTTGCTGTAAATGTTGGTCACGGTATTCTTTGGGTGTTTGATCAAAGTGTTTGCGAAACACCGCGTACATATATTGCAATGACGGATAACCACACATCAAGGCTATCTCAGATGTTTGGTTATCACTAGAGGTAAGCATACTGCACGCTTTTGAGAGTTTCTCATTGTGAATCTCATTATGAATGCTGTGTCCTCTCTCTTCATAAAAGCGGGACTCAAGGTTGGAACGAGAAATCCCAACATAATCTAATACTTGCTCTACTTTTATGCCTTTACAGGCATTTTGACGAATAAAATGCATGGCCTGAATCACATGGGGGTCTTTTAAAGCTTTAAAGTCTGTTGATTGTCGTTGCGCAACGCCAATGGGCGGAACTGTCACAATTTTATTTTTTAGATTGGGGTTTTCAAGCCGGCGATGGAGTAACTTGGCAGCTTGAAAACCCATATCGAAACCACCTTGAGTCACTGAACTTAAACTTATCCGGCTTAAATTTCGGGCAATATCGTCATCATCAATACCGACAATAGAAATTTGATCAGGTACTAGTTTACCTGTGTGATCACAGGCTTGCAGCAAATGACGAGCTCGGGCATCGGTAACAGAAATAACTCCAACGGGGTTTGGCAAACTTTGCAACCAATCGGACAATCGATTCATTGAATATTGCCAAGTTTCAGGACGTGTTGGATGGCCTCGGTACACGGCACAATCGTAGCCATCTTCTTTACATAGTTTGATAATCGCTTTTTCACGCTCGGTGGCCCAGCGATGATTTTCATCTGGTGGAAATCCATAAAAAGCGAAACGTTCTAAGCCTTTCTGTTTGAGATGTTCGTAAGCGCATTTCACTACCGCCAAATTGTCGGTGGCCACATAGGGAACATTGGGGTAGTCATCCAGATTTTCATAAGATCCTCCTACGCCAATAACGGGAAGGTCAATATTTTCGACTGCATGTTGAATAGATGGCGAGTCAAAGTCAGCGATGATGCCATCTCCAACCCAATCATTAATGTTATCTATTCGGGCTAAAAAGTCTTCTTCTAAATACACATCCCAATCGACTTTAGAAGATTGTAAATAGTGCCCAATACCTTCAATTACTTGGCGATCATACACTTTGTTTGCATTGAAAAGTAACGAAATACTGTGCTTTGCCTTGAACATGCAACACCTCATAGACACTTTTGTGTAATTACGTTTTTGTTAAGTGGGCGTATAGTAATACCAAACTTAGTAAAAAGAACCTAGACAAGAAATTACGAAATTTAATAATTAAATAACATAATTGATACAAAACGCCCTCTCGTAAAAGATGCACAGACATTTTTCACAGACTGAGAGCAACATGTACCTTGGCGTTGATTTAGGCACTTCAGGCATAAAAATTATAGTAATGGACGAGGCTGGCAATATTGTAGACAGCGAAACAGAGGCCCTGCAGGTTTCTCGTCCAAACCCACTTTGGTCAGAACAAGATCCGCAGCACTGGTGGGCCGCATGTGACACTGTGATGCAAAAACTGGCCAAGCGAAACCAGATGCAGCAAGTCAAAAGTATTGGTTTATCGGGGCAAATGCACGGTGCGACCCTGTTAGACAGCGAAAATAACGTTATTCGCCCCGCCATTTTATGGAATGACGGACGCAGCCAAGCCCAATGCGAAGAACTGGAACAAAAAGTAGCAAATTGTCACCAAATTACCGGTAATTTAGTGATGCCCGGCTTTACCGCGCCCAAAGTACTATGGGTAAAACAAAATGAACCTGATAACTTTGCAAAAATTGCCAAGGTGCTGTTACCTAAAGACTATTTGCGCTTCCTATTAACTGGCAGTTTTGCCACCGACATGTCAGACGCAGCGGGTACCATGTGGCTAGATGTTGAAGCTCGAGACTGGCACAGTGATATGTTATCGGCATGCGGCTTAACCAAAGAGCATATGCCGACGTTATTGGAAGGTAACGAAATAAGTGGTCAGCTAGATGAACATTTAGCTAAGCGTTGGAATATGCAATCAGTACCCGTTATTGCTGGCGGTGGTGATAATGCTGCCGGCGCAATTGGCGTGGGGTTAGTTAGCCCCGGCCAAGCCATGATTTCATTAGGTACTTCAGGTGTTTATTTTCTCGTTTCTGAGGGGTTTAAAGCCAACCCTCAAAAGGCGGTGCACAGTTTCTGTCACGCAGTCCCTAATACTTGGCATTTAATGTCAGTAATGTTGAGCGCAGCGAATTGTTTACAATGGTTTGCCGAAGACGTAGTAAAGTCGAACGTTTCCGATCTTTTAGAAGAATTAGCATCCAAATCCGCCACTTTGGATATCAAGCAAGCTCCTATTTTTCTTCCCTATTTAAGCGGAGAAAGAACGCCCCACAACAACCCTCATGCCCAGGGTAACTTTTTTGGGATAACCAATGAAAGTGATCAAGCTTGTTTTACCCATGCCATTATGGAGGGCGTCAGTTTTGCGTTCGCCGATGGCCTAGATGCTGTCCACGACTCAGGTGCTCAGGCTACTGAGATCACATTAATTGGCGGTGGCGCCAAAAGCCCCTATTGGCGCCAATTGCTAGCCGATGTTTTAAATACAAAAATTACCTTTCGCAAAGGCGGCGACGTGGGTCCAGCTTTAGGTGCAGCAAGACTCGCCAAAATGGCCATCCACAGGGAACTCACCTTAGATGATGTGTGTCCGGAACCTGAGATTGTAGAAATTCATTACCCGAATTCTCACAAGGTGGCCATTTATAGATCTCGCCGAGACAAATTCAAGAAGTTATACCCAGCGATAAAGGAGCTATTTTAAATCTGTTCGTGCATTAGGCTTGTTCAACTGACATTGAACAAAAAGCACAAGAGTCTAAGCACAAAACGTAATTGTTAGCTTGGCAATAAACACTCACTATTCATTTTATATTTACAGCAATCATTCATTTGTAGCAGGAGACCAAGATGTCCCAATATTTCGAAAACATTGAAAAAATCCAATATGAAGGAGTGGATTCAGATAATCCATTGGCGTTTCATCATTACAACCCAGAGCAAATCATTTTAGGAAAAAGCATGAAAGAGCACCTGCGTTTTGCAGCGTGTTACTGGCATAATTTTTGTTGGGATGGGGCTGATGTATTTGGTCAAGGCACCTTTGGTCGTCCATGGTTGAAACCCGGTGATCCTATGCAACGGGCAAAACAAAAAGCGGATGTGGCGTTTGAGTTTTTTAATAAATTAAACATCCCGTTTTATTGCTTCCACGATGTAGACGTTTCCCCAGAAGGTAACTCAATCAAAGAATACACTGAAAATTTTGCGCAGATGGTTGATGTGTTAGAAGCCAAACAAGAAGAGTCTGGGGTGAAGCTACTTTGGGGTACTGCCAACTTGTTTAGTAACCCAAGATATGCTGCCGGTGGTGCGACTAACCCCAATCCAGAGGTGTTTTCTTACGGCGCTACCCAAGTATTTCATGCAATGAATGCAACCAAACGCCTTGGTGGTGAAAACTACGTGTTATGGGGAGGTCGTGAGGGCTATGAAACCCTATTGAATACTGATTTGCGTCAAGAACGAGAGCAACTAGCTCGCTTTATGCAAATGGTTGTCGAACACAAACATAAAATTGGATTTAAAGGCACCTTGCTGATTGAACCTAAGCCTCAGGAACCCACCAAACATCAGTACGATTATGACAGTGCCACCGTATATGGTTTCTTAAAACAGTACGGTTTAGAGCAAGAATTTAAAATGAATATTGAAGCCAACCATGCAACTTTGGCTGGCCACTCATTCCACCATGAAATTGCGACCGCTGTATCTTTAGGTATCTTTGGAAGCATAGATGCAAACCGCGGTGATGCGCAAAACGGATGGGATACCGATCAGTTCCCAAATGCAGTGGAAGAATTGTCACTCATTATGTATGAGGTACTTAAGGCTGGGGGCTTTACCACAGGCGGTCTAAACTTCGATACCAAGCTACGTAGACAAAGTTCTGATCCTACGGACTTATTCCATGGACATATAGGTGGTATGGATCATATGGCCCTAGGTTTGAAAAAAGCCGCAGAGATCATTAACAATGATTTCTTGGCAGCTAAAGTAAAAGAGCGCTATGCCGGTTGGAACAAAGACCTGGGTAAAGGCATTATCAGCGGTGAACATTCGTTGCAATCTTTAGCCAAGTTTACGCTAGATAATTCCCTTGCACCAAAACACGTTAGCGGACAGCAAGAGTTATTAGAAAATAAAGTGAACCGTGTACTTTATGGCTAATTAGTAGGGTTTAAACAACTTTAAATTAAAGATTAAAAAAGGCCTCTATATTCGAGGCCTTCTTTATGTCTGAAAAGTACTCTAAGCAATATTTCGTTTATTGTTCATTGAACTGGGGCCAATTTATTTACGGATACCTTTACCGCTATAAGCCCAGTACATTCCACCAAACAAATGTTCCAGAAAGGCAGTGTTTTCGTAAACAGCAGGCAAATGACCTAAACCGGTATAAAAAGCACGACCTCCGTGGATTTCCTGATACCAGGCAACGGGATGAAACTCCCCCATTCCTTTACCTTTTACCTGTCCCCAATCTGCTTCTGGAGCATAAGTTGACTCGTCTATACTTAGAATATAATTTAAGTTAGAACTTAACTCTGGACCATATTGATACCATTCATCTGTCCATAAGGATACGTCAGGTAACTTTTCCGTTCCTGGGAAGGAGCGATCAATGACTGATAACTCTGCAGTTTGAATAAGCGGATGAATAACAAATTGCCTACCAACTAATTGTCCATACCACGGCCAATCATATTCTGTATCGCTTGCACTATGTACACCTACAAAGCCTTTACCAGATTCGATAAATTGTTCAAATGCTTGTTGCTGGGTTGAATTTAAAATATCCCCAGTGGTAAGCAAAAACATCACAACATCGTATTGAGCAAGATTTTTTTGATTAAATACATTCGCATCTTCCTGCCAATCCATTGAAAAATGGTGTTTTTCAGACATCTTTTTTAGTGCACTTATTGCTTGGTTCACTGAAGTATGATGAAAACCCGCCGTCTTGGTAAACACCAAAACGTTAAATTGTTTGGCTTCTACCGACAGGCTTAATAGTAAGGTTGCTACTAGCACTGTGACTATGCCTAAGCAATTTTTAGTGGCCATATTGTCTCTCTCCTCTTAACCTTATAAAAATCAAAAAAAGGCAATCCCATTGCCTTTTTCCAATATAAACTTGAACTTATCCAATCATATCTTCTAATTCAGTGCCTCTGGTTTCATGTACTAATTTAACCACGAACAGCACAGACAACAGCGCGCAAACTGCATAGAACCCGTATGCGCCAGCTAAGCCAATGCTAGTCAACATAATTGGGAAGGTCATGGTAATCGCAAAGTTAGCCCCCCACTGAAATAATCCAGCCACCGCCAAACCAGAACCACGAATTTGATTTGGAAACATTTCTCCTAACATTACCCACATTACTGGTCCCCAGGAAAGATTAAAGAAAAAAACATATGCATTGGCAGAGACCAACGCCAGCGTTCCTAAACTTCCTAAATCCAAATTCCCTTTGGCATCAAAATCAGCCGTTGCGAAACAAAAGACCATTAGACCTAAGGTCAAGGTCATTCCTATCGAGCCTAGGGTTAGTAAAGGCTTACGCCCAATTTTATCAATTAACAACATGGTTATTATGCAGGCAGCAATACTCACTGCACCGCTGATAATGTTAATCAGCAAAGCGTCTGATTCAGAAAATCCAACCGCTTGCCAAAGCACCGCACCGTAGTAAAAAACGACATTGATACCAACTAACTGTTGGAATATGGCCAAACCGATTCCAACCCATACAATTTTTCTTACTTTCCCGGAGCTTTTATCCATCAAGTCGGATAATTTTGGTTGATGATCACCTGCTAAAGACCCCTCAATTTCAGCTAACTTTTGTTCTCCAGCCTTTTGCCCATATAACCTAACGAGCACCACTTTGGCGGTGGTTAATTTCTTTTTAATGACTAGAAAACGGGGACTTTCTGGGATAAGTAATAAACTTAACAAAAATAGACATGCAGGCACTAATTCAATCCAGAACATCCACCGCCATGCACTAAAACCCAACCATAAATCAGCTGTGGATACACCAGCTAAATCCGCAAGTAAGTAGTTACTTACGAATGCAGCAAACAAGCCACTGATAATAGCGACCTGTTGAATCGTTGTTAGCATGCCACGGAATCTTGCAGGGGCAATTTCGCTTATGTATGCAGGAGCCATAACCGATGCGGCTCCAACGGCTATTCCGCCGAGAATGCGATAAATAATAAACTCGCCAGAGCTATCAGCGATACCCGATCCCCAAGCACTAATAATAAAAAATATGGCGGCCAAAATTAAAATCGTTTTTCGGCCAAATAAGTCCGCTAGTCGGCCGGCGCAAAATGCGCCTATTGCACATCCCAACAACATGCTGGCTACGTTAAAACCCGTACCAACACTGTCTGAGTTAAATGCGTTTTGTAAACCATCTACGGTGCCATTAATCACACCGCTATCAAAACCAAATAAAAATCCGCCTAGGGTTGCAACGCAGCTCACCATAACGATGAACAACATATTTTCTTTTTCTTGTATCAACTCAGATTCCTTTTTATTTTAATTTTTAACCGAAAACCAAAAACGATCCCTTTGTCTTTCAATCGGTTAACACTGTTAAATAATTGTTAATCGATAGAATATAGAGAACACTGGTAATTTGGAAACAAAAACGAATTAAAATAAAACCATTAGAAGATTAGTGAATGACATTGAGTTTCAATGTTTTAATAATGTCTTTAAATAGATGACTAAAAGATGGAAGGACTCAGACAATAGGCAGGGTAGTGGTATATTTAATTTGTTCCATAGAAAAACTAGAAGTGACATCGGACAAATCAATTCCCGATACCAATTTTTTGTAAAACACATCAAAGGCTTTTAAATCAGTGACCATCACTTTAAGCATATAATCATATTCACCACTCATACGGTAAAATTCAATCACTTCTTCTAAATTTCTGGCGTGAGCGGCAAACATCTTAAACCATTTATCGTCATGTTTACCTGCTTTCACTTGCACAAACGCCGTCACATTTAATCCGACTTTTTCACTGCTCAACAACGCCACTCGTCTGCTAATGATCCCTTCTTTTTCAAGAAGTTGAATCCGTCTCCAACAAGGAGTGTTGCTCAATCCCACCTGCTCTGCAATTTGACTTACCGAAAGTGTTACGTCTTTTTGCATTAATCGTAAAATAGCCTTATCAATAGAATCCAAAATACAAAAACCCAATACAATTAGAATATAATTCTAATATAAAGCAAAAACATAAAACAGTTTAGAATTTTTTACTTTTTTTCTATGGCAGAATTATAAAAAACAACAATGGACAACAAGGTTATGCTAGCAAGACAAAATACCATTCAACCGCAAATCGGTCTAAACGAAAAAATACATGACAATATTACCCAAACAATTGGAAACACCCCTTTGGTGAGATTGTCTCGAATGATCGAAAATACTGAACTTGAGTGTGATCTTGTAGCCAAAGTGGAATACTTTAACCCTGCAGGTTCGGTAAAAGATCGCCCAGCTTTAGCCATGATAGATGCATTAATGGCCTCAGATGAATTTACCTCTGACACCCATATCATAGAAGCAACTTCGGGTAACAATGGTGTAGCTTGCGCGTGGATATGTGCAATAAGACAAATTCCATTGACCATTGTTATTCCAGAACACATGTCGATTGAGCGCAGAAAGTTAATCCGTCTATATGGTGCCAATGTTATTACCACACCCAAAGCGTTAGGCACGAAAGGTGCAATTGATCACGCTGCACTATTAGTCAGCCAGCAACCCAATGCCGTTTCGTTGAACCAATTTTCTAATCTCGCTAACGTGGACACCCACTTTAATTCCACTGCACAGGAAATATGGCGGGACTGCGATGGTAATCTAGATATATTTGTAGCAGGTGTTGGTACCGGTGGGACTATTACCGGAATCGCTAAGGCCCTTAAACAACTGAATCCCAGTATCCAAATTGTTGCCGTCGAGCCCAGTGCTTGCCCTGTGTTGAGCGAGGGAAAAAGTGGTGTGCATAAAATTCAAGGGCTTAGTTCGGGTCATGTGCCAGACATTTTAGACGTGAGTGTCATTGATAGCATTGAAACCGTTAGTGACGATGATGCCGTAGAATATGCAAGAATGTTAGCCAGAATTGAAGGTATTCCAGTGGGTATATCATCAGGAGCGGCGTTGTGTGCAAGTATGCGTTTAGCGACTTCAGCAGAAAATAAAGGGAAACGAATTGTAACCTTATTTGCGGATACAGCGGAACGCTATTTCAGCACGGATTTGTTTTCTCACTGCCAATAGTTTAAGTCTGTTTTACAGGTTTACTAATAGTCACGAATTACTCCAGGAAGCCTGTTGCTGTGCAGAATTCAGCGTCTTTTAATGAAGTTAGCTAATTTTTGCATGGGCTTTCCCTTGAAATTTTTAGTCGCAGCACAAGATCTTAGGTATGATGAATTAATATCAATCAACAAGGATCAATATTGGCTATTAAACTCGGGATCGTCATGGATCCGATAGAAAGCATAAATATCAAGAAAGACACCAGCTTTGCAATGTTATTGGATGCTCAGCAGCGTGGTTATGACATTACTTATATGGAAATGTCTGATCTATATATTGATAACGGTGTCCCTATGGCGCAAATGCGTCCTTTGAACGTTATCAAAGATCCACAAAAGTGGTTTGAGCTAGGCGAAGCAAAAAACGGCAATTTAGCAGAGCTTGATGTTATTTTGATGCGCAAAGATCCCCCTTTTGACAGTGAATTTTTATACGCCACACATATTTTTTCGTTAGCCGAGCAAGGGGGAACGCTCATTGTAAATCGTTCCTCGAGTTTGCGTGATTTCAATGAGAAATTATTTACTTCCTGGTTTCCCGATTTAATTCCAGATACCCTAGTCACCCGTAATTCAGCCTTAATTCGCGAATTTCACAAAAAGCACCAAGACATTATTTGTAAACCCTTAGATGGGATGGGCGGTACATCCATATTTCGTGTCACGCCAGAGGGTACAAACTTAGGTGTGATCATGGAGACCTTAACGGATAACGGTACTACCTATGCAATGTTTCAACGTTACATGCCGGAAATTAAAGACGGTGACAAACGAATTCTGATCATTGATGGACAAGTCGTACCTTATTGCCTTGCCCGTTTGCCCAGCAAGGGGGAAACCCGTGGAAACTTAGCGGCAGGTGGTACAGGAAGAGCCCAGCCCTTATCTGATTCAGATAGACAAATCGCAGAGAAAATTGCGCCACTATTAGTGGAAAAAGGTCTGATTTTTGTTGGTTTAGATGTTATTGGTGACAGAATTACCGAAATTAATGTGACCAGCCCTACCTGTGTACAAGAAATTGAAGCCGCATATGACGTTAATATCACAGGTATGTTATTTGATGCCATTGAGAAACGTTTAGGTGATAGAAATGCAAAGCTTTGAACATCATTTATTAGTTGCCATGCCAAGTTTAGATGATCCCTATTTTGCCCGCTCCTTGACCTATATTTGTGAGCATAATGACAAAGGCGCTATGGGTCTTGTGATCAATCAACCCATTGGAATGAGTTTACAAGAATTGATCAACCAGGCGGATAAAGATGCCATTGTATTAGAGGAAAAAGCCAATGAAATTGTCTTAGCTGGCGGTCCCGTTAGCCAAGATAGAGGCTTTATTTTACACACAACTCAACCTGGCTGGAGCTCAAGCTTACAACTCACGTCTGAAATAATGATCACCACCTCTAAAGATATATTATCTGCCCTGGGTAACGAGCAAGCACCGGCGAAATCCTTAGTAACACTTGGCTATGCAGGCTGGTCTGCAGGGCAGCTTGAAGAGGAAGTGCAAAACAACTCGTGGCTAATAGTAGAAGCAGATGAGGAATTATTGTTTGATGTTCCTATCCATAAAAAATGGGAAGAGGCTGTGCGTCGACTTGGTATTGACGTTTGGCAACTAGGTCCAGATGCTGGACATGCTTAAAAAGGTTTGTGAACTATGACAATTGGGTCTAGAACCTTTTTGGGGTTTGATTTTGGTACTAAAAGTATTGGTGTTGCTATTGGTCAAGAAATTACTGGCACAGCTTCGCCATTGGACGCGATTCAAGCTCGCGATGGTATTCCAGATTGGGAGCTGGTTAAAAAAGTATACGAGCAATGGCAACCCCAGTTAGTGGTAGTTGGCTTACCCCTAAATATGGATGGCAGTAAACAGGAAATGACCTTTAAAGCACAAAAGTTTGCCAATAGATTACATGCTAAATTTAAAGTCCCTGTGCAAACCCTTGACGAACGCTTAACCACAGTGGATGCCAAAGCGCGACTTTTTGAGATGGGGGGATTTAAAAAGCTGACGAAAGGTAAAGTGGATAGCGCCTCAGCTTGCTTAATATTAGAAAGCTTTATGGCGCAGTAATATCAAAGTTCGTTGGCAGTAGTGCTAGCACTATTGCCACAGTTCCAACATAGGGCAAAACTTCCTTCATTTTCTTCTTGGCATTGATTACACACCCAGCGAGCAGTATTTTCAGGAACAAGATTGAATTGGGCAATTAGTTGTGTCGCTTTATCGTACCAAGTCTCATCTGTTAGCCACACTTCAGGCATAGCATCTAATGGCGACAATTCACCAATTGCTCCAATCGCGAACTCGTTTTTGATAAAGTTTGGGATCTGATTATCATCTAATAATTGCTTAATTTGATAAATTCGAAAGCGCTCATTATGCCAATAAATTTTCTTCATTGGGGCTAATCCATATCAATTGAAACATTAGACAATGAACCTAAGCTCGTGCCCTCTTCTGTATCCAATTTAATCATTAAGCGAAGATCATTGGGGGAATCCGCATGATGGATAGCTTGTTCCATGCTAATGCGCTCTTGTTTGTATAATTCGTACAAAGCCATGTCGAAGCTTTGCATCCCCATTTCTTTACCTTTTTTCATGGCTTCTTTAAGGGAACCAATTTCATTACGCTGAATTAAATCTGTCACTAAAGGTGAGTTGAGTAAAATCTCGATGGCCGCTACACGTCCTTTTCCATCAATGGTTGGTACCAGTTGTTGTGCAACAATAGCGCGTAAATTTAAGCTCAAGTCAAAGCGCAATTTTTCATGCTGCTCAGGTGGTGCTAGGTGCATAATCCGCTCTATCGCCTGATTGGCGTTGTTGGCGTGCAAGGTTGCCACACACAAATGACCTGTATCAGCAAACGACATTGCATATTCCATGGTTTCCATGGAACGTATTTCACCAATTAAAATCACATCCGGAGCCTGCCGCAACGAACTTTTAAGGGCATCGTCAAAGGAGCGGGTGTCTATGCCCACTTCCCGTTGTGTAACCACACAGCCTGCGTGTTCGTGTACAAATTCAATGGGATCCTCTATGGTCAGAATATGGCCCCGAGAATTTTGATTTCGATGGCCTATCAAAGCAGCCAAGGAAGTAGATTTACCCGTACCAGTGGCACCCACAAACAGAAGTAATCCACGTTTAGACATAATCACGTCTTTAAGTATCTCTGGTAAGCCCAGATCATCGGCTTTGGGAATTTGCGTAACAATCCGACGCACTACCATGCCAGCCATATCTCGTTGCCAAAATGCACTACAACGAAAACGCCCTATACCATCTCTGGCAATAGCGAAATTGCACTCTTTGCTGTTGCTGAATTCATCTTGTTGTTTTTCACTCATCACGTTATTGACTAACGCGAGTGCAGCTTCTTCTGTTAGACGCTCATCATTGAGTGGCGTCATTTGTCCATTTATTTTGGCACTAATGGGAAAACCCACGGTAATAAACAAGTCTGACGCACCTTGCTCTGCCATTTTTCTTAAGTAAGGATTCAGATCCATTGGATACTCCTAGAAACCAATTTTAGGTTGTTTATCCACTGACTTAGCCGCTGCGTCTTGTGCGGTAATCACACCTTGCGCAACTAACCGCTGTAAACATTGATCCATAGTTTGCATGCCGTGGGCTTGGCCAGTTTGGATGACAGAATACATTTGTGGCACTTTATCTTCGCGAATTAAATTACGAATCGCTGGGATACCTATCATAATCTCATGGGCAGCAATACGCCCTCCCCCCACTTTTTTCAACAAGGTTTGAGAAATAACGGCACGCAATGACTCTGAAAGCATGGAACGCACCATTGACTTCTCTTCTGCTGGAAATACATCGATGATTCTATCAATGGTTTTAGGGGCGGAGTTGGTATGCAAGGTAGCAAACACTAAATGGCCTGTTTCAGCCGCAGAAATCGCCAAACGAATTGTCTCTAAATCACGTAATTCGCCCACCAGAATAACATCGGGATCTTCCCGCAACGCAGAACGAAGGGCATTGTTAAAACTATGGGTGTCACGATGCACTTCACGCTGGTTAAGTACGCAAAGTTTATTCTCATGCACAAATTCAATGGGGTCTTCAATGGTCAGTATGTGTTCCCGTTTACTGGTATTAATGTGATCGATCATCGCCGCCAAGGTGGTACTTTTACCTGAGCCGGTAGCACCTGTGACTAATACAATACCCGTGGGTTGGTTAATGATATCTTTAAAAATAGCTGGTGCACCTAAATCGTCTAAGGTCAGTACTTTACTGGGAATGGTTCGCAGAACAGCAGCTGCACCTCTATTTTGCATAAATGCATTAACCCGGAATCGAGATAAATCTTTCACCTCAAATGAAAAGTCCACTTCGAGGTTTTCTTCGTATTCTTTGCGCTGCTTATCATTCATGATTTCGTATACCAGCGCGTGAACTTGCTTATGATCCAATTCCGGCACATTTAGACGACGGATTTCGCCATCAACGCGAATAATCGGAGGTAAACCCGCTGATAGATGTAAATCTGATGCATTATTCTTAACACTAAAAGCTAAAAGTTCGGTAATATCCAAAATATGATTCTCCGTCTAAACAATGGCACATGGAAACAATAGCAGAACGTCTCAAAAGCGCACACAAAAGCCTATCGCTGGCAGTAAATAAAGCTAATCGTGCGCCAAATTCAGTCCAATTACTAGCAGTGAGTAAAACAAAACCGGTATCTGATATCGTCCTTGCGTATGAAGCTGGACACCGATCATTTGGTGAAAACTATGTGCAAGAGGGTGTCGAAAAAGTTCAGGAATTGCAAGAACTTAAAGATATTGAATGGCACTTTATTGGGCCCTTACAGTCGAATAAAACTAAGCTGGTTGCAGAACACTTTGATTGGGTACAGAGTGTCGATAGGGAAAAAATTGCCACGCGCCTGAATAATCATCGTACGCCCCATAAGAAGCTGAATGTGCTTATTCAAGTAAATATTAATGCAGAACACAGCAAAGCTGGGGTTTTAGCCAATGAAGTTGAGACACTGGCTGCGCTTATTGCTACACTACCTAACTTAACGCTTAGGGGATTAATGACAATTCCTAAAGCTTCACAATCTGCGCAAGAATTGGTTAACACCTATCAACACATGCACCAACTTTTCGTCGACTTGCAACAAACTTATGAATCAGTTGACACGTTATCTATGGGCATGAGTGCAGATATTGAACCAGCAGTGCTATGTGGAAGCACAATGGTACGGGTAGGAACAGCCATTTTTGGTGCCCGCAATTACACAAACTAAGAGACAATAATTTATGAGTGAAAAAACCATCGCGTTTATTGGCGCAGGTAACATGACACGTTCGATTATCTCAGGTCTGGTAAATTCTGGGTACGACCCCAAAAAAATTATTGCCAGCAACCCGTCCGTGGGAAAACTAGAAAGTTTAGAGTCTGAATTAGGTGTAAACACCACACAAGACAATCAAGAGGCGGTCAAACAAGCCAGTGTAGTGGTTCTAGCAGTGAAACCGCAACTGATGGAAACCGTTTGTCAAGATCTAGCTCAAAAACAAGATTTGAACGGTAAATTATTTGTATCTATTGCTGCTGGAATCAGCCATGCCCGTTTATTAGAAATGCTTGGTGGTCAATACGATTTAGTTAGAACAATGCCAAATACCCCTAGTTTGTTGAGTAAAGGCATGACGGGTTTGTTTGCTCCTGATACCTTGGCCAAAGAATTAAGAGATTTTGTTGATCAGATGATGGCCAGCGTTGGCGAAACCTTATGGGTATCCAAGGAATCTGATATTGATATTGTTATTGCCACAGCGGGCAGTAGCCCTGCTTACTTTTTCTTATTCTTAGAGTCCATGCAGAATCACGCAATGTCGTTGGGAATGAGCCAATCCGACAGCCGCAAGTTAGTCCAACAAGCCATGTTAGGTGCAGCGGAAATGGTTTGTCACAATGATCATCTTGAAATTGGTGAGCTTAGAGCCCAAGTTACTTCAAAAGGCGGTACTACTAATCAAGCCATTGAAAGTTTTCAGGCAAGTGAATTACCGGCAATAGTCGCCAAAGCGATGGATGCAGCAATTAGTAGAGCCCAACAAATGTCTAAACAATTTTAAGGTATCAAAATATATGGAAGCCGTGGCTTTTTTAGTTGAAACGATTTTTAAGCTTTATTTAATGGTTGTTATGTTACGACTTTGGCTGCAACTCGCCCAAGCCGATTTTTACAACCCATTGAGTCAATTTGTTGTCAAAGTGACACACCCAGTTGTTGGCCCTATGCGCAGGCTCATTCCTTCCATAGGAAAGTTTGATACTGCAACCTTTGTATTTGCTTTGGTCATAGCCTTAGCAAATGTATGGATTATCGCTTGGCTAAAAGGGTTCATGATTTTAGATGTACTATGGCTACTAAAAAGTGCGTTTTTGATGCTACTTATCGAAGGCGTACAATTAATCATATATGTACTTATTATTCGTGCGATTCTAAGTTGGGTCAGCCAAGGAAATAACCCCCTTGAATATTTGTTTCACCAGTTAACAGAGCCAATGATTGCGCCCATAAGAAGAATAATCCCCCCTATCGGCGGGCTTGATTTATCCCCTATGATTTTGATTATCTTTTTGCTTTTTATCATGCGACTGTTTTAGGAACCTAACATGTTTTACCGGGCTATTTGTTTATCACTAATTTTACTCTCGAGTGTTTGTACTGCGGAACAAAAAAAGGTTTTAGGCGATTGGGATGTTCATTACATTGCTTTTAATACTACCTTTTTGACGCCCGAAATCGCCCGGGCAAATGGTATTGTTCGGAGTCCAAATAATACTCTACTTAATATTTCAATTATCGACCGAAAAACTAAACAAGCTCAAAAAGTAGATATAAGTGGCACAGCCAGAAACCTCATAGGTACAACAACTGAACTAACGTTTAAACCAGTAATTGAAGGAGAAGCCATATATTATTTGGCTTCTATGCCTTTTGAACATGAAGAGCATTACCGTTTTAGCATTTCGTTGAGACAAAATAAGATCAATCAAACACTAAAATTTGAACAAAAACTTTATCGTGAGGAATAATCAAAACTAGGCTAATTTAGTCTGTTTTTTATACCATTGTTTAATAGATAAAGTAACTAAATTGCTTTAACGTTCAGTTATTAGAATCGACTGAATCGTTTTCATGGCAAATACTTCAAACCTTTTAGATAAAAGTAAACGTAGAACGCTAAAAACCTTAGCTAAAAGTGGCACCACAGCAATGCTGATTAGCAAGGCTCCCTATGTGTTTGCCCGCACTAAAACTGTACTTAAAGTTCTTGGTACTCACGTTACCTTGCAAGAGGAACTGCGCAAGCAGGCAATGCAAGATTTAGGCATCGATTTAATCTTTGAAGCTGGTGGCAGTGCTGCGATTTTGCAAAAAGCTTCGGTAGATCCAACGTCTTTTGATTTATATGAACAATGGTCGAATAGCATTAACGTACTTTGGGCATCGGGTTCTATCCAAGGGATTGAGAAGAAAAGATTAACCTATTGGGACGAGATTAATTCGTTAACCAAAACCGGCAAAATTACCGAGGATGCTAAATTCGGCGCAGGGGATGCCCCTTACAAAATTTTACATGTACAAAACAATGGTCGCTTAGGAATTGAACACACGGATAAAGTGAGTTTTTTACCCTATGTTCATAATGTAGATTCCTTCGGCTATAACACCAGCAAAATTGCCCAAGGTATTCCTTATAAAACTGAAAGTTGGGGTTGGTTATTAGATCAAAAAAATCGAGGAAAAGTCGGCATTGTTAATGCACCTACAATAGGAATATTCGATTTAGCCTTAGCAGCTCAAGCGCAAGGTGTATTAACCTTCAACGATATAGGCGCGATGTCGAAACGAGAATTAGACATCATGTTTGATTATCTTATTGAATTGAAACATAAAAACCACTTCAGTGGATTTTGGACGTCAGTACCCGAATCTGTGGACTTTATGCGCTCTAACCGTGTGCATATTGAAAGCATGTTTTCACCCGCAGTTTCTGCATTAAATGGCCAAAATGTACCTGTCTCATTTGCCGCTCCTAAAGAAGGTTATAGGGGTTGGCATGGTGTGATGTGTTTGTCATCTGCAATTTCCAAAAGTAAAAAAGATGCAGCTTATGATTACATGAATTGGTGGTTATCAGGCTGGCCTGGCGCTTTTATCGCCAAGCAAGGATATTATATTTCAAATCCGCAACGTTCTGCTAAATACTTGACTCAAGCAGAGTGGGATTATTGGTATCGAGGATTGGCCGCGAGTCATGATTTACAAGGAACTGATGGCAATATTTCAGTCAACAAAGGAGAGGTTCGTTCTGGCGGAAGTTACGAAACACGATTCTCAAATGTAGCAGTGTGGAATACAGTGATGCCGACTTACGATTATAGCTTACAAAAATGGTACGAATTTATTAGCTCATGATAATTTTGGAGATCTAAAGGAATTGTTTAATTCGTTGAAAATTCAAATAACGATAGTGTTAACTGCGCTGATTCTTTTTTTAACCGCACAGTCGTATTTGTCTACAAAAAACCAAGAAGCCTTTTTGGCGGGGATAACGTTATCACAACAAACAATGGATAAAGTTGGCCTTGTTCGCGATCTCGAAAAAGACCTTCTTGATATCCAACGATATGTACTGATTTATAAACAAACCGCCAGTGAATCAGTCATCGAGCGGTTTAATTTAATCCAAGACAAAATCAACTCAAACCTGTCATTGCTATATACCTCTGTTCAGTCTGATGATCAGGCCACCGTATATATCGATCGAATCAGCAGAATGCGGGCACACTTACAAGAATATAGAACTAATTTCGAAAACGTAATTCAAGGGCGTAGCCGCAGAGAAAGGTTATTCGAAGATAGTATTAAAAGGCAGTTCGAAAAAACCCAATTACAGTTAGAAGAATACCAATCCAGTAAAAATCTTTCCGAGCAAGAAAGTAGCGCAGTATTGGCTATGAGTCTGCAGCTGTCTGAAGCCCATGCTCTGTCTTTAGAGTATTTGTTAACGCCAGACCCAAGCATAGTTGGCGAGTTTGATAGTTTGTTGTCAAAGTCAAAAGAGATTATGAATGAATCTCTTAAAGACAATCCAGTTTTGTTTAGCCTAGAAACCGATTTAGACAAATTGAGCACTGACTTTAAACAACTAACTCAAGTTACCCGAGGGTATTTATTCTTAATTAATGTGGTAATGGCAGGCTCGGCAAACGAATTTTTATATTTAACTAGAGAACTCAATCAACTTGTTACAGAGAACCAACAACGAATAAATGAAGAAATTATTCAAAGTGGTAAAGATGCGCAAAGCCGCAACAGTCTTTTCGCTGCTATAAGTGTGGCCTTAGCAGTATTAACAGCATTGTTTTTTACTTATCGGGTAATGATGCCAATATCTGAAATGACTGAATTATTTAAAACCTTGGCCAGTGGCAAAAATATCAATAAGACAATTAAAAAACGCAAAAACAACGAAATTGGCGAATTAGCCGCAGCAGCACAAGTGTTTCAAGAGAAGAATAAACAGACCCAAGAGCTTTTAGAACATTCCAAAAACCTGAATGCTAAACAGGAAAAGCTCAATCAAGAGTTAGCGATTTCAACTAAGAAAGCGGAGGAGGCTTTGGCAACTAAGAGTATTTTTCTTGCCAATATGAGTCATGAAATCCGAACACCAATGAACGGCATTATCGGCTTAGTCGATATCGTTTTAAAATCGAAGCTTGATAACAAGCAGAGAGCGAATTTAGAAAAGGTTATTTATTCAACCCATATTCTGCTGAATTTAATCAATGGAATTCTCGACTTTTCAAAAATTGAAGCTGGCAAACTGGATATCGAAAAAGTTAAATTTTCCCCCAGATCGATGTTCGAAAACGTTTTAGCTAATATTTCCGCCAAAGGAAACGAAAAGAACCTTAATATACAGTTTTTTGTCAATCCCTTACTACCCGTAGAACTTATTGGTGATCCCATGAGAATAAACCAAGTTCTACTTAATTTGTGTACCAATGCGGTTAAATTTACGCGCAATGGTTCTGTGCATATTCACATCGACTTCACCCCACTGGAGAATGAACAAATTTGTTTAAAAATATCAGTGAAGGATACCGGTATTGGTATGGATGAAGCACAGTTAAAAAGTATATTTAATCCATTTACTCAAGCAGATGACTCTACAAGCCGAAAGTTCGGTGGTACTGGGCTGGGATTAACCATAGTCAAACAACTCGTAGAATTAATGCACGGGAAAATAACGGTTGATTCAACAGTAAATAGTGGAAGTCATTTTCAAGTGGAATTAATTGTAGGTGCTGGAAGTCTAAATAAGCGAATTATGGACTTAGGATTTGAAGTGAGTATTGCACACATTTCTGTCAATGATTCAGGCTTAACTCCCGATACTTATTTGAACAGTTTGGATCAAGATTATGTATCTTTATCGTTAGCAGAAATCGACAATTTTGAATTTCAAAATAAAGAAAAGTCCTTGTTGTTGATAGATATTGACGATATTAAAACCCACAAAGTTTTAAACCAACATATTGCCAAAGCAAAAGAAAAAGGAATGAATATTGGTTTAGTAACTAATACTCAGCCCAGTACTCTCCCCTCTCTGTTGCAACAAAAATGGAACCTGCCGGTACTTTCCCATCCATTTACCCCTAGACATTTTAGTCTGTTTATATTGCAAACATTAGGCGTTGACTGCCCATACGACACGCCTAATTTGGGAGAAGTTACCCCAAAATCAGCGCAACTTAAAGGACATGTTTTATTGGTGGAAGATAATCATATCAACCAGATTGTTGCCTCTGAAATGCTCGCAGCTCTTGGCTTAACCTTTGATGTAGCTGAAGATGGTCATCAAGCCGTGACCAAGATAGTCAATTCACCTCAATACGATATTGTGTTGATGGATATTCAAATGCCGGTTATGGATGGTTATGAAGCCACCAAACAGCTCAGAAGGCAGGGCTTCAAAGATTTAGTTATATGTGGATTGTCTGCCAACGCAATGAATTCTGACTTTGAATTAGCTTTTGCAGCTGGTATGAATGATTATATAACGAAACCCATTAAACCCCAGATGTTAAATCACGTATTGAGTAAATACCTCCCCTCAAAAACGACGGATAACACCGCAAAAGATGACTTCATACTTGAGAGACAAAGTTAACGAGTTGAGGAGATCAGTTTCCCCTCAACTTTAGCTGTCAAATTAACTGCCGCTTACATCTGAGCGGGCAGTTACCGCTTCTTGCACGCCATTGAAAACACTTTCATCAGGGTACCCATCGGCTAGCATATTATTAGACAATTGGAATTGACGAATGCCCTTACGGGTAGCCGGCCCCATGATCCCATCAGCCTTACCGACATCAAAGCCAAGGTCATTGAGCCCATCTTGTAGGGCAACCATTTGACTGATCGGGTAATTAGGTAGGTCGGGCAAAGACTTGCTCCATTCAGGTTTACCAATAATTCGATCCGCTAGATAGCCAACAGCTAGGGCGTAAGACTCAGAGTTATTCCAGCGCATAATTACATCAAAATTGCGGTAAACTAAAAACGCGGGCCCTTTCGCCCCTGTGGGTAAAATGAGTGAAGCATCCATATCACTTTTAGGAATTTTATCGTCATTCACTTTACGGAGTCCAAACTCGGACCATTGAGCCAATTGTTTTCGACTATCTTTACCTGCATGGCTATAGTCAAAGTTTTCCGGGAGTGTCACTTCTCTTCCCCAAATAAAACCTTTTTCCCAGCCTAATTTACTTAAAAAATTGGCAGCTGATGACAATGCATCAGGTTCACTGTCCCATAAATCTACTAAGCCATCATTATCTCCATCAACGGCGTAATTGATATATGCAGAAGGCATAAATTGCGTGTGTCCCATCGCGCCCGCCCAGGAACCAAGCATTTTATCTTTCTTCAAATTTTCTCGTTGCATCAACTTGAGTGCAGTGAGTAGCTCTTGGGTAAAAAATCGACTGCGGCGTTGATCACACGCCAAGGTAGCTAAAGAGTCGATAATTGGCATCTTGCCTTTGTAACTCCCAAAATTGGTTTCTAACCCCCAAAAGGAGATTAAATAGTGGGCTGGGACTCCATACTCGTGAGTTAATTGACTCAGTAGGTCCTTATGCTTACGCAGCATTTCACGACCTTTATCAATCCGCCATTGAGTGACACGTTTATTTAAATATGTAGGGAAAGTTTGTACAAATTCAGGTTGATTACGATCGTATTCAAGCACTTTGTCAATTTGCTTTACATCGTCCAATGCATAAGCGATGACAGTTTTATCTATACCTGCTACTTCTGCTTTTTGCTGGATACCAGAAATGCATGTTGAAAAAACTGCGTCATCCGACTCCAGAGCAGTTTCAACAGGTGCATCTTGTGCCAATAAGGTGGCACAATAAAACAAATTTGCAGCAACCAATGTGCTTTTTGTCAAAACAGACATCATATAATTCCTCGGCTTGAATAGTTCTAATAGTAGCTTAAATGGCGCGCTTGAGCTTAATAACGTTTCTGGCATTTCATGACTGCCCTATTCAATATCACTGTTCTTCGCGGGTAAAGACCCATTGTTTGTCATTACTTTGAGATGCACTATATTGATAACCAGCGGCATCAAATTGCTTAATTTGTTCAGGATCAGACAAACGCTTTTCAATAATATATCGAGCCATTAATCCTCTTGCTTTTTTAGCATAAAAACTAATGACTTTATATTCACCGTTCTTTTTATCTTTGAAAACTGGTGTAATAACTTCGGCTTTCAAGTTTTTCATCTTCACCGATTTAAAGTACTCATTTGAAGCTAAGTTAACTAATACGTTGTCACCCTGCTGTTGCAATGAATCATTGATGCCAAGTGTTATTTTGTCTCCCCAAAATTCATACAGATTCTTGCCCCTTAAGTTAGCTAACTTAGTGCCCATTTCTAAACGATATGGCTGCATAAGATCCAAGGGTTTTAGCAAGCCATACAAACCAGATAAAATGCGCATGTGTTGCTGGGCATATTCTAAATCTTGTTGACTAAATTGTTCGGCTTGAATGCCCGAATAGACATCACCATTGAACGCTAAAATAGCTTGTTTCGCGTTGTCAGGGGTGAATGGCAAAGACCAACTACTGAACCGGGCAGCATTAAGACCAGCTAATTTATCACTTATATGCATTAGACTGGATAATTCAGCCGGTGATAATTTGACACACTCTTTAATTAATAATTCAGAATCCGGCAAATATTCAGGTTCAGAAAAAAGTTGGGTTGTGGGCGGTGTTTCGTAGTCTAAATTCTTTGCAGGTGATACAACAACTAGCATCAAATATCCTTTGGTAAATTTGTGTGAATGACAGGTTTAAGCCGGTCATCACTATAACATTAATTATAAATACTAAACATTTGGACAGTTACATATTTAACAGTTCAATTTATATTTAATTAGAATTTAAGCCCCTAGAAACCACAAATAAATGTGACAATTTTGAGTAATTACTCACTACTCATATAATTGCTCACTTTTATTTATTATAATAAGTCTATTATTTTTAATAGTTCAGGGGTCGATAAAGTAGAAACCAAACCTTAACAGTTATACCCTGTGAGTCATTCTTAAGGTTTACTATTTTTATCAGGCAATATCGATAACCATTCACTATCGATGATTGTGAAATTAATTTTTTCTAAAGAGGTTTTTATGACAAATCAATTAGCAGCTTTGCGGGAAATCACCACTGTAGTGGCAGACACCGGTGACATCGAAGCCATTAAAAAGTATCAACCTGTTGATGCTACGACTAACCCATCTTTGTTACTTAAAGCTGCCGAACTCCCTCAATACCGCACTTTGATTGAAGAATCAGTCGCCTGGGCAAAAAGCCAATCAAATGATGAATTACAGCAAATAGAAGATGCCGGTGATATGTTGGCGGTCAAAATTGGTAAAGAAATCGTCAATATCGTTCCTGGCCGCATTTCTACGGAAGTCGATGCCCGCTTGTCTTTCGACACCCAAGGCAGCATCGCCAAAGCCAAAAAACTTATCGCCTTGTATGACCAGGCAGGTGTTAGTAAAGATCGCGTTTTAATTAAATTAGCTTCCACTTGGGAAGGTATTCGTGCTGCTGAAATATTAGAAAAAGAAGGCATTAACTGTAACTTAACTTTATTGTTTAGTTTCGCTCAAGCACGAGCCTGCGCTGAAGCTGGCGTTTTCTTAATTTCTCCTTTTGTAGGCCGAATTCTAGATTGGTACAAAGCGAGTACAGGTAAAGATAGCTACCCAGCCAATGAAGATCCTGGGGTAGTTTCTGTCAGTAATATTTATCAATACTATAAAGAACACGGATATAAAACCGTAGTTATGGGAGCAAGTTTCCGTAATACCGGTGAAATCATTGAGCTAGCAGGCTGTGATAGATTAACCATCAGCCCAAACCTTTTAGAAGAACTTTCACAAACTGAAGGCGGTTTGGAAACCAAATTAATTGATAAAGGTGCAACTAAAACAGCTGGCGAAAAACTGACTGAAAGTCAATTTAGATGGGAACATAACCAAGATGCGATGGCGACAGAGAAACTTGCTGAAGGTATTCGTAACTTTGCCAAAGATCAAGACAAACTAGAAGTAATGTTGAAAGACCTTTTGTAAATGGATTTAACCTAGCCTCTGAAAACATGGCTATTTAGTTACCAGGTTTTCTTGGCAGGAATTAAAATCATCCAATACAACAATCTTTAATCGCCTTTAAAAGAAGAGAATTGATAAATGTCTTTAGTAAATCAAAGTGAACAATGGAAAACCCTTGAGCAATTAGCTAGCGGTATCGCTGATCAGCATATGCGTGATTGGTTTGCAGCAGATGAGTCAAGAGCATCTAAGTACTCCTTGGAAAGCTGTGGGATCAAGTTAGACTATTCCAAAAACTTAATAAACCAAGAAATACTGCAGGCCCTTTATAGTTTAGCAGATAGCCAACAAGTAGCTGAAAAGCGCGATGCTATGTTCGCTGGCAACATTGTTAATCACACGGAAAAAAGAGCGGTATTACATACTGCTTTACGCAACTTTTCCGGTGAACCCGTGTTGGTTGATGGCGAAGATGTTATGCCAGAGGTTTTAGCCACACAAGATAAAATTAAAGACTTTGTTCATTCGATTCATTCTGGCGAGCACCTTGGTTACACAGGCAAAACAATCAAACATATTGTGGCTATTGGTATTGGTGGCTCATTCTTAGGTCCTAAAATTATGTCAGAGGCGTTAAAGCCATACTGGCACAAAGGTATTTCAGTACACTACGTGGCTAATGTGGATGGTTGTCATATCCAAGATGTGTTAGCTGATCTTGATCATACCGATACCTTAGTAGTCATGTCTTCGAAGTCTTTCACTACCCAAGAAACTCTGCAAAACACGCTGACTGCAAAACAATGGTTTCTTGACCAAGGTGGTAGTCAGAAGGATATTGCTAAGCATTTCGTGGCCGTTTCATCTAACGTCAATGCGGCTGTCGAATTTGGCATGGACGAAAATAATATTTTCCCTATGTGGGATTGGGTTGGCGGCCGCTATTCATTATGGTCAGCCATAGGTTTACCGATTGCGTTAACCATTGGATACCAAAATTACCGTGAGTTACTCGAAGGCGCTTACCAAATGGATTGCCATTTCAAAGAAGCGCCAGCAGAGCAAAACCTCCCCATGTTATTAGGCCTACTTGGCGTTTGGTACACCAATTTCCACGCTGCGCAAAGTCATGTTCTACTGCCTTATTATCATTATCTACGTGGTTTTCCAGCTTATGTCCAACAGTTGGATATGGAAAGTAATGGCAAGAGCGTAGCGGGTTTAAATGAACAAATTGACTATGCAACAGGACCCGTTATTTGGGGAAGTGAGGGTACCAATGGTCAACACTCGTTTCATCAATTAATTCATCAAGGAAAAGTACTGATCCCTGCTGATTTTATGTTCCCGTTGAAAGTAAACAATCAAGATGACACTCACCACGCAATGCTAGCCTCTAATTGTTTTGGGCAGACCCAAGCACTGATGCAAGGTAAAACCTATGAAGAGTGCTACGCTGATTTAGAGGGTGCTAATTTAGATGAAGAAACTCGTCAGTCTTTAGCCACCCATAAAACCATGCCCGGTAACAAACCAAGTAATACCTTATTATTTGATCAACTAGATCCTAAGACGCTAGGGGCCTTAGTTTGTATGTATGAACACAAAGTGTTTGTGCAAGGCGCGATTTGGGGTGTGAACTCATTTGATCAATGGGGTGTTGAGCTTGGAAAAGTTTTAGGTAACCAAGTGTTAGACAAATTGGTTAATAGCGATGCACAATTGGATTTTGACAGTTCTACTAATCAACTGATTTCCGCGTTTAGAGCTGCCAATAACAATTAGTTTTTTTCCTCTATAAGTAGGATTTGCTGTTGCTTAGTGCACGCAGCAAATCCTTTCCCACCTCGTTCCTTAGTTTGCATGAAAACCCTGCAACTTGTTCACTTTAAAGGCAAAAACCACTTTTTTGTCATCAAAAGTTCATGTTTTATTAACAAAAACTAAAACTAATAGTTTTATTTTGGTAGCGCCTGTGATAAAAAATTACTCGGTTAGGAAACTAAAGCAGGAAATCTTGGTTGACTAACTAGCCTTATTTGCGCCAAAAACAATAAATGGAGACGTAAAGTGGATACAAAAAAATTAATGTCAATGATTGACAACGAATCCCGCCCATCAAAAACTAAAAGCAAAAAGCGTAAGTGGAGAGAAATAGAAGCGATTCAAGATCGCTATAAACTGAGAAAAGAACTCGAAGATATGGACATGTCTTTAGAAGCAGAATTAGCTAACCTATAAACGATAAATCAAAGCCCCACATTGTGGGGCTTTTTTTATCACTATAGATTTTAGTCAATCTGCCAATTTATTGGAGATTGTCTTTGGCTAGTCAGTATTTTATTGGTCTGGGAGAAGTGTTTACATCCTAGAAAGCCTCGATGTGCTGACAACGGCGATGGATGCGGTGCCCTAAGTATGTGGTGGCGATTTTGGTCTACCAATTGCCCCTTCTTTTGACTATGGCTGCCCCACAGTAAAAAGACTAGCCCCTGACGGTGTTGGTTTAATTGACTGATCACATTATCGCTGAATATTTCCCAGCCAATTTTTGCATGGGAGTGGGCTTTGCCCTGCTCTACAGTTAATACCGTATTGAGCAATAACACACCTTGTTTCGCCCATTGAGTCAAATTGCCATGGGCCGGTATTGTAAAGCCTTCAATATCCTCAGCCAGTTCTTTGAATATATTTCTCAATGATGGCGGGATTTTAACGGTTGATTCTACCGAAAAACTTAAACCATGAGCTTGTCCCGGGCCGTGGTATGGATCTTGACCTAAGACGACAACCTTAACATCCGTAAAGGGAGTCATTTTAAAGGCGTTGAAGACAAACTCATCTGGCGGATAAATTATTTTACCCGCGCCACGTTCACTGGCAATAAACTGTTCTATGTTTTGGAAATAAGGCTGTTTTTTCTCAGCCTCAATAATTTCTTTCCAAGTTAGCATTTACGCTTGTAGAGTCTTGAATAAATGAGCCTTTAATTGCTCATAATCATTAGCCAAGTCTACCGAGAAGCTCTCTTTACCAGCACAGTCAGCCAAAGGTTGAGGCAAACTAATAGGCTGCCCCAGTACATTCTCAACACTTTCTCTGAATTTCGCTGGGTGAGCAGTACCTAAGAAAATACCGGTTTCACCTGGCTCAATAAAACGTGTTAACGATTTATAAGCGATTGCGGCATGGGGCTCACTCACATAACCAAGTTGAGCCAATTGTTTCATAGCAACCTGAGTGTAATCTTCATCTACCGCATCACCCTGCAACATTTCTTTGTCAATTAAACCACGTTCGATTAGGGCTTCGATTCTTGGCCAGTTGTTTGGTTGGCTCACGTCCATAGCATTGGATAAAGTAGCAACTGTCGCTTTTGGATCCCAGTCACCGGTTTTCAGGTAACGAGGAACCGTATCATTAGAGTTAGTCGCCGCAATAAAACGTTTGATAGGTAGACCCATCACTTTAGCAATCATCCCTGCGGTTAGGTTACCAAAGTTTCCGCTTGGTACAGAAATCACGACGTTTTCACGCTCTTCTTCTGACAACTGAGAAATCGCTTCAAAGTAATAACAAACCTGGGCTAGCAAACGACTGATGTTAATTGAATTAGCCGAGTTTAAGTGCAAGCCTTGACGCACTTCAATATCATCAAAGGAAGATTTGACTAATTGTTGGCAAGCATCAAAGTCGTCTTCAATGGCAACAGTGTGGATATTGTCGCCAAGTGTTGTGAACAGCTTTTCCTGTAGCAGACTAATTTTGCCTTTAGGATACAAAATCACCACATTAATATTGTCTAATCCATGAAATGCATGGGCAACAGCCGCACCAGTATCTCCTGAGGTCGCGGTAAGGATAGTAATAGGCTCACCTTTTGCGATGACAGACAAGACTTGCGCCATAAAGCGGCCACCAAAGTCTTTAAACGCCAATGTTGGCCCATGGAACAATTCAAGACTGTAGATACCGTCAGTCACTTTTGCCAAGGGAGCTTCGAAAGCAAACGCTTTTTCGACAATACCTTGAATTTCAGCTTTGGAAAGCTCATCGCCAATTAACTTTGACAATATTTCCACTGAACGGGGAACGAATGGCATATCCAAGATTGCTTGGATATTTTCGAACTTAGGAAATTCCTTTGGAAAATATAGCCCTTGGTTTTTACCTAAGCCTTTTTTTACCGCTTCAGCGAAACTAACTTGATCGCTGTCATCTTTTAAATTAAACAATTCCACTTAATTACTACCTTTATTTTATCGGTTTACCAGCGTCTTAGGGCTGGTTTATGAGACCACCGCACCTTGCGTATCAATCTGGCAAATATGACTAAAACCCGTGTCATTCTGAATATAATTTTCAGATAACCAATTTTGAATACCTTGTGCTTTCTCTAAATTATTACAAACTGCAAATACAGTTGGGCCCGAGCCAGAAATACCGAAGGCTAAGCCACCATTGTTCATTACATAATCTCTGCTTTCATCAAATTTGGGTAACAAAGACTTACGATAAGGTTCTGCCAACACATCCTTCATCACTGCAGCGGCTAAAGCTTCGTCTTTTCGATAACTTGCATCCACAAACACGGCCAGCTGCTGACCAAAGGTGATAGTCTGCGCCATGGGGATTTGCTTGGGCAAAATGTCCCTCGCTGCAGCCGTTGAAACACTGATCCCTGAATAACAAGCTACCCAATACCAATTTTCAAAAATCGGTAACGACAACGCTATTTTGTCTGACTGGCTATTCATCAAAGTTAAACCGCCCACAAAACAAGGTGCTACATTGTCGTAATGCACACTTCCGCTAATTTGTCCTTCCAATTCACCCATCATCAATAGTAACTCGTTTGCTTCGAAAGGTTCATCAAAAAACTGATTTAAACCGTGCAACGCAGCGACTATCGAACTGGCACTTGAACCTAGGCCACTGCCAATGGGTAAGTTTTTGTGTAATACCATTGCCACTTCCGCACTTGGCAATTCACGTTCATGCAATTTTTTAGTGAATAAAGTGTAGCAGTGAAAAACAATATTTGATTGTGGATCTGCAGGCAATTTATCCGCAAAGCGTCCTTCAACTTTTAGACTAAAGGTATCCGCAGCGCTAACCTCCACTTGATCGCCCAAAGGACTTCCATCAATAGGGGTTAATGCTGCACCTAGTAAGTCGAAACCTAGACTAACATTGCCAATTGATGCAGGCGCGTAAGCTGTCATGCTTTTATTCATCGTTTAGATATCCTGTTTCCATGGCATAGTACGAAGTACATCAGCAAACACACCAGCGGCGGTAACTGTTGCGCCGGCGCCATAACCGCGAATAACATAGGGAATAGGCTGGTAATAATGACTATGAATCGCTAAGGCATTTTCCCCTTCTTTAATTGTATATAAAGGGTGGGTGTTATCGACGGCTTTTAACGCAACTTTACATTGGCCTTTTTCAATTGAGCCAACATAACGTAAAACTTGTCCTTTGCTTTTGGCTTCTTCAACCAGTTTTAAATAGTGGCCATCCAAGCTAGGTAGGTTAGCCATAAAGTCATCGATACTGCCACTGGCATCAAAAGAGTCTGGAAGTACGGATTCTATTTCAATATCGCTTAGTTCTAACTCTAGATCTGACTCGCGAGCCATGATTAAGAGTTTTCGCGCCACATCCATACCCGATAAATCATCCCGAGGGTCAGGTTCGGTGAAGCCATTTTGCTTGGCTATTTGAGTGGCCTCTGACAATGTATGGCCTTCATCTAACTTACCAAATACAAACGATAAAGAACCCGATAAAATACCTTCAAAGCGTTTTAATTCGTCACCTGCGTAAATCAACTTTTGCAAGTTATCGATTACCGGCAATCCAGCACCAACAGTTGTTTCATATAAAAACTGGCGATTTGTTTCCTGAGCCATAGAACGCAGTTTTTTGTAGTAGGCAATATCGCGAGTGTTGGCTTTTTTGTTAGGGGTCACAACATGGAAACCAGCAGACATAAAGTCGGCATATTGACCGGCAATATTTTCGTTACTCGTACAGTCCACAATAACTGGGTTAATCAGACTGTTTTGCTTAACAAATTCATTCAAATTTTCAACCGATAAGGTTTTGTCTGAGTTATCTAAATCAGTTTGCCACTCCCCTTGCAGATCAATGCCACCAGCTTGCAACAACAATTTACGACTATTGGCTACGCCGTAGACTTTTAAGCTAATACCACGCTCAAACAAAGGTTGTTGTTGGCGAGCCATTTGTTGCAATAGTTCTTTCCCTACGTTGCCGCACCCCACAAGGAAAATATCAATGGAGTGGGTATTCGAGAAAAAATTCTGATGTACAACCTTCACTGCTTCTTTTGCACGGTGACTCTCAATTACCGTCGAAATTGAGCGCTCAGATGAGCCTTGAGCAATAGCGACATTGTTGACTCTTGCTTGAGCCAATGAACTGAAGAACTTGGCTGCTAAGCCCTTTGAATGACGCATACCATCTCCAACTAAAGTGACAATTGCTAATTCATGGCGAACTTCGATGGGATCTAGTAAGTTGTTCGCTAATTCCAACGCAAACGCATCTTCTAACAGATTTTGAGCTTTTTCAGCATCTTTGCTGTGAATACAAAAGCTAATGCTGTATTCAGAAGATGACTGGGTAATTAAGCTGATAGAGATATTCGCATTCGACATGACTTCAAACACACGACTGGCCATGCCAACCATACCTTTCATACCTGGGCCAGCGACATTAAACATAGTCATATCATCAAGATGAGATATCCCTTTAACACTGGTCCAAATTTCACTCGAGTCTTTACCGATTAATGTCCCAGGAGCAGCGGGGTTTAAGGTATTGCGAATCAAACAAGGAATATGGTGTTGGGCGATTGGGCCAATGGTTTTCGGGTGCAGAACTTTGGCTCCAAAATAAGAAAGCTCCATGGCTTCTTGATAAGTAAGTTTATCGAGTAACACGGCACCATCTACTTGGTTGGGATCGGCATTGTAAACCCCGTCCACGTCTGTCCAAATTTCACAACACTCCGCATCTAAGCAGGCGGCAAGGATAGCTGCGGAATAATCAGAACCATTGCGACCAAGGGTCACTTTTTCGCCTTCAGCGTTAACTGCAACAAAGCCCGGCATAATCAATATTTCAGATTTATCATAAACAAAGTCTGAAAAGCGCGCTTTGCTCACTGCAACATCAGCAATGCTATCTAAATACTCACCTTCAGCAACAATATAATTAACAGGGTCAATAATGTGATTTTTTTGGCCAAGTGCGTTTAATATTTCACTAAAAATATTCACACTAACATATTCGCCCATACTTAAAATTTTAGCGGTAATTTGGTCTGGGGCACAACGAAGTAACTGAATGCCATCTAAATGCTGTTTCAACTCAACTAAAATAGTGTCAATAAAGCTGCTTAAACGGGCTTTACGAAAAGCGGGTAATTGGTTAGCGAGATCGCTAGCAATACCATTTAACGTCATTTCTAGTTTGGCATACAATTCGCCAAAATCGCTCCCTGCACTTGCTTGTTCACATAACAAGGATAATGCGTTGGTCACTCCCTTAGGAGCCGATAAAACCACTGCTGCACCGTTTTCTTCATGGCTAGCTAAGCTTATGTCTTTGACCGACAAATAACGTTTAGCATCAGCCATAGAAGAGCCACCAAATTTCAACACCTTCATTTATTGCTCCTGTTTACTTCTGTTCCGCTGCTTGAGATTGCATTCTAATTTTATACTTCAGCCTTTCCCTCACACTGCGGCAATATAATTGCGCTCAGTGACAAAAGTAGGCAAATAATTTTGCTATAAATAACAAAAAGCCCGCTTGAGTCGCGGGCTTTTTTTAAATTTCTTTAAGCACTAGCCAGCGACCAACTCGTTTGAGGTGGTAATCATAATCATGCCGATGGTGCTTATTATTATTTTCATGTGGCTCAATTTGCCGTATAGACGTCTATATGTCAACCGTCAAAGGGCGATTTGTTGGTGATTTATGCCGATCTATTTACTCTAAGGTAGAATTAAACGGATTGAACCGACTATAAACAACACTTCCGGGTTAAATAACCACCCAAAAACCAACTTTGCCCCATAACTGACTTGTTTATTGTGCAAACACTGGATTCAATTCAATTCGATAGAATGTGTTACTGGCTTTATAAGCCTGAAAATGGCCCTTCGACCATTATAGAGTCATTGAGAGAAGATAGTTAAGATAATCAATTTCACCTAATATTGATGTGAATCATATATTTGCAGCTATTTTGTCGCTAGTATAACAACTAACAAATAGTTCATATTGATAATGATTAAGGAGCAATTATGTATAAAACAATTTTGTGTGCAATAGAGGCATCAGCAGAAGGGAAACAAGTTCTGGCCAAAGCAGCTGAAATGGCAGAGCTTTATGGCAGCAAATTAATTGTTATGCATGTTTTACCATACAAATTATTGCCTAAGGATTATCAGAAAGAATTAAAAGACGAAATATCGCCAAAGATTGAAGAGTTATGCGCTGATTTCAACGTTCCTAAAAAGAATCGCATTATCAAGGTGGGTAAACCTTATGAATTGATATGCAATGAAGCCATTAAGAGAAAGGCTGATTTAATCATGTTAGGAACACATTCTAAAAAAGGGATTCAAGCGTTAATAGGTTCAACTGCTAATGGGGTTGCTAACTATGCTGACTGCGATGTGTCATTAGTGAGAATCGCAAAACCCGCTCATTAGGCACAGAAATAAATGCAATCATTTGTTACCTACAAATTTGTGGGTAACAAATAGTATGCTGGGTAAAACAATGGCAATCGATAATCATCTTTGCTCTAACCGAAGCTGATATTTGTTTAAGAAAAGCGTTTAGCTAAATCTAAAACTTACTTAGTATTTTCTCCTATCCCATAACAATTCAGTTATAAAACCCACTGTCGTAATTTAATGATAAGCCACTAGGGTCACTTAATTGTAGCTTTGGTATTCAATGGCTTATTAAATCAAATACGATTGTGTTGCTTTTTTGATCCTAACCAAAGGCTTATTTATTGCAGATTACTCTTAAATTCCTTTGCAAGTTGGATGAAAAACTCAACTTTTTGCGGTTCAATATCTTTAAGCATAGTATCGAATACTTGCTTTTCGATTGTATTAAATTTGTCGAGGTACGTTTTTCCTTGGCCAGTTAAAGACAAAATTTGACTACGCCCATCGTTTTTGTTGCTAGTTTTAACCACCAACTGCTGATTTACGAGCTCTTTAATCAAGCGATTAATTTGCGCTTTGTCTCGAGACATAAACGTGGCCAACTTTTGACCGGTGCAATCTTCAATTTTAGAGATCACCTTCAGGGACTTTAAATGCATAGGTGATAAGTCTGAATCCAATTGTTTAACGCCCTCAATGATATTCGTGCGCACGGTCCGAAAAAGACTAAAAAGCGCTTCATTTAATTCCATTATTTCTCCACATGTAAAAACTCCCGATACATTTGGTTGACATTATCAATCAAAATCAATATAGTAGACTTTATCAACCTTATTCCATTGGGTACGAAAATGCAACTAGAGTTCAAAAAACACTGACGATATTCACTATTCTCAGTACGTTCGTTGGCTTGATAACAGCGATTATGACATAGCTAAACTTGCAGACAACTCAGATTCATCAAAAGCAGTACTCGGACTTTTGAAGGCTGTGCTATTGGGATCTGCAACGGCAATAGGATTAACCATCGCCTGCATAATGGTGTTTGTGATCCGCTCCAAGTTACAACAATGTTTAGCACCACCATTAACTTAAAAATCACTCTTAAAGGAGAATTATATGGGTCCCAAAATGCGTATGACAACGGTAGAATCGGTAATTGATTTATCGCCTCACATGAGACGAATCATTTTACAGGGTGACGAGCTTGAAGACTTCCCTGATGATAAAAAAAGCGCCCACGTAAAAGCGATCTTCCCAAATCCTAATTCAACGGAAAAAATGCCTAAACTAGGTATGTATATAGGCTTTAAGAAGTGGATGCGCTCATATACTGTGCGCGAATTTGACAAACAGAACCGTCAATTAACCCTCGACTTTGCGGTTAATGATCACCAAGGATTAGCCAGTAATTGGGCGGCTAATGCTAAATCTGGAGACTTTCTGGGAATTGCTGGACCGGGAGAGGTTAAACATACAGATTTAAATGCCCCTCAGCATCTTTTCTTTGGTGATATAACTGCTTTACCCGCTATCGCAGCAACATTGGAGCAATTACCGGTTGATGCGAAAGGTAGCGCGTGGATCCAAGTACCTGATGAAGCAGATAAACAACAATTCAATGCACCTACCGGTATCGAGATTAATTGGTTGGTCACGCCTGATAAGTTAACCGAAGGTTTTTTATTAGGATTGTCATCGCAGCCGACAGATATGCAAGAAACGGCGATTTTTATTGGGGCTGAAGCCAAGATCGTGAGGCAATTAAAGTCTTACTTAAATGAATCTTGCCACTATGATAAAAGTAAATTGTATGCAAGTGCCTACTGGAACCAAAAAAAGTAGTACTGTCTCGGTGGGTACTTTGACTAAAAATGTCAGGTAAACTATATGCCAACTTCAACACTTCAGCATTAAACAAGTAGTTTTAGATGGCCTTTGATACGCAAGCAATCAACAAACAACGTCAGAACTTAACGGACTATGATGAAATCTGGTTGTTCGGTTATGGCTCATTAATTTATAAAGTGGACTTTGATTTCATAAGCAGTGAATATGCGCACATTTTTCATTACGAGCGCCGCTTTTGGCAAGGAAGTCATGACCATAGAGGGACTCCAGAGCGCCCCGGAAGAGTGCTAACCTTGTGCCCTAGCAGTGGAAAAAAGTGTTTTGGACGTGCGTTTAAAGTCAACCACGACGTTTTCGAGCACTTAGATCATCGAGAGAAAAATGGGTATCTGCGCCATGAAATACCTATCCATCTATCAGATAACCGAACAGTCAAAGGTTTGATATATCTTGCCAGTCCTGACAATGCGGCTTACTTAGGCGAAGCCAGTATAAAAGATATTGCAACGCAAATTTTCAACTCATCTGGACCAAGCGGATTGAATCGCGACTATGTTTATGAACTTGCTGCAGCGCTAAGAGAGCATGATGAAGTTGACAAACATGTGTTTGAAGTCGAAAAAGCACTTATCGCCATGGCTTAATAGTTAAGTATCAGCGCTATGATTCAACATTTCATAGGAATAAAGTCCAGCCGACAAACGTATTTGCATATCTCAACGAAATCACAGAACCGGTAGCTCGGGCTTCAGTCCGATATATTAGCCGAAGCAATCCACTGACTAGAAATATTTCTCGAATGCAGTCTAGCCTAAAGGTGAGCGCGGAATATAAGGGTGCGACAATATGTCGCATTTTAGAGGGCTAACTGCCTCGCTATACTAACGTTAAATCACACTTAAAAGGTTCAAATTGGTGTCAGTAACGTCCAGTAATCTAAGCATTTCCCAGAAACTTTCCCCTATCGCACTAGTCATCGGTGCGTGTTTCTTAACTTCTCCTGTATATGCAAATGACGAAACCGAAATTGTAGAAGTAATAGGCTATAAACCTCAAGATAAAGTGCTTTTGGGTTCACCAGAAGCTCTACTAGAACAACAAGGTGTGCGCTTTTCGGCAGCAGGTGGAATGTCCAGCTTACCGGTACTCAACGGTATGATGGGAGATCGCGTTAAAGTGCTGGTAGATGGTGCAGATGTTACCGCAGCCTGTGCAAACCATATGAATCCTCCACTATCCTATATTTCTGCCAATCAAATCAAGACGATTTCAGTAATTGCTGGCATTTCACCGGTAAGTTCGGCAGGAGACAATATTGCCGGTGTAATAGAGGTGAACACCATAAATCCACAGTATAACGACAGTGAAAATATAGGCTGGCAATCGGGTTATGCTTCGGCGGAGTACCGCAGTGTTAACGATGCCATGCTAATTGGTTTAGGTATGCATTTGTCAAGTGATTCAATCAGTCTGGATTATCAAGGTGCCTATGAAGATGCATCAAGTTATGATGATGGCAATGGTGACCAAGTGCGCGATACACTATACAGAGCACAAAACCATGCGCTAACTGCAGCTTTCAAAGACCAGTATCAGCAACTGGCAGTTAAACTAACCCATCAATATATCCCTTTTCAGGGCTTTGCAAATCAATACATGGATATGACTCACAACCAAAGTTATGGGCTAACCACACAATATTTACGTGAGTTACAAAATGGCGATTTTCAGGCACAATTCAATTGGCACCAAGTTGAACATCGGATGGGCTTTTTTACGCCAGAAAAAACGGGCATGATGCCGATGAATACTGAATCTGATGACTACAGTGCGAAATTACGCTGGCGTGTCCCTACCTCCGACAACCAAACCTGGTTAGCTGGTGCAGAATGGTTTGCTTATCGAATTGAAGATTGGTGGCCGGCGGTTGCCGATTCTGCAATGATGGGACCCAATGATTACCACAATATTCATGATGGTGAGCGCGACCGCCTGGCAATCTACGCTGAAAGTATTTCCCAGCTGGCCAATCAATGGACAATCTCTGCAGGAGTGCGGGTTGAACATGTTACAACCGATACCGGTGAAGTGCAGTCATACAGTACCATGTCGATGATGGGCATGCCGAATGCGGATTATGCAGCTAGCCTGACATTCAATGCAGCAGATCGAAATCGTTCAGATACATTAGTGGATATATCCTTATTGGCATCCATTCCCCTTAATAGCCAACAAACTTTAGAATTGGGTATAGCACGCAAAAACCGCGCACCAAACTTATACGAACGTTATAGCTGGGGCCGCGGCAGCATGGCTATGACCATGATTGGCTGGTTTGGCGATGGTAATGGCTATGTGGGAGACATTAATTTGGCCCCTGAAACGGCAGTAACCTTTAGTGCTGGATACCAATACGCTAGTGCCGATGAAAGTTGGCAATTTTCCATTAATCCTTATTACACTAAAATAAGTGATTATATTGATGCACAAGTTATTGGTAGCTTTAGTGCCTTTGGACAAACAGACAACCCTGATGCCACCCGCAACCTGTTGCAGTTCGGTAATACCGAGGCCACGCTTTATGGGGTGGATATCCAAGCGCGAAAACAAATTGCAGACGATGCCACATGGGGTCAGTGGAACCTACAAACCGAATTTAGCAGTGTCCGAGGTTCCCGCGACGATAGTGGCGAAGATCTTTATCAAATTAACCCCATAGAAGCTAAACTGAGTTTGCAGCACAAGTTAGCTAATTGGCAAAACAGCGTGAGCGTACAGTGGGTAGACAGCAAAGAGCGTGTTGATGCTCGTCGACTTGAAAATACCACCGATAGTTACACATTAGTAGATATCGCAAGTCAGTATCATTGGCAACATATAACCCTAAGTGTGAGTGTCAATAATCTGCTGAATGAATACTATGAATTGCCGCTAGGTGGCGTCAGTGTTGCAGATATTAGAATGGGTGAAAGCACTGATTTTGCGCAGCTACCTGGTAAAGGTCGCTCAATTAACCTTGGCCTTCGTGCTAGTTTTTAATCTGAAAGCATAGGGAAATAGACAATTGCAGTGAAGATGTCGCCGCGCTATCAGTGGCGACATCCACCAGCGAATCAAAGTGGCTTAGTTTGTTTCTTGGTCTCGAATATATTCATTAAGTTTTGCTTCTGCTTCATCGCCAAACAGAATATGGCAGGCTTCTAACAAACCGGGAGAAGACAAAATTTCTTGTTGCGATAACACCAACGAAATCTTCGATCTTCTTCTTAAAAAGTCATCCAATTTAGTTACCATTTCTCGATTTGCTGCATGCTCCAACTCTACGGTTAAATACTCAGAGTTTTTAATCAATAACTCCCCTTTTTTAGGGTTTTCACGAATACTTTCTAACATATTGATCGCATTTCTACCGTACCGCCGCCAAAACCTTTGGGTTAATGGCTCAGAAGAAGATTCCGGCGTTAATGCATCAAAGTCCATCAGTTCTGCTCGATGTAAAAATTCTTTTTTAATGCTGTCATCGGGCTCACCATACCACTTTTTATTCGCGTAAGGCATGTTAATGCCAAAACCTTTGACGATTTTAGCCACCTCGTTACCCACGTTTATGCAATCAGTTAGTTTGCCTCCAAATATGGACATGTATTTGGTTTCTGAATTGGTATCAATAGCATGTTTACGAGATAACTGTACCCAATCCGCTTTCCCACCTTTACCTTTGATAGCTAAAGGACGAACACCACATCTTTCGGAAATAATATCTTTTTTAGTTAGAGCAGTTTCTAAATCTAATAAATTGTTGGCGTTATCTAAAATAAACTGCCTATCTTCATCAGTAACTTTAACATTTGGGGATTCAACTTGACTATCGGTTGTTCCAATACACGTTCTTGTTCCCATAGGTATAACGAAAAAAAGTCGACCATCATCAGCAAAGAAAGTCAAAACTTTGTTGCTTTCCGTAATTCTTTCAACAATTAAGTGAATACCTTTTGAAAAAACATGGTGATGCTCGGTAGTTTCACCTGAAATATTATTTACCGGATCTACGAAAGGGCCGCAGGCATTGATAATACACTTAGAGCGAATCTCCATTTTGTCATTGTTGATTATGTCTTTCGCTGTAGTTACCCAAATATCGCCTTCTTTTTTAGCGCTTTGCGATTCAACATAATTAGCGGCAATACAGCCATAACTCATACTTGAGCGAATAAAGTTGAACACAAATCTTGCATCATTATCATATAAATAACAGTCTGAATATTCAAAACCACCATTCACTGCAGAAGTATCTATTATGGGCTCTAGTTCTTTAATTTTTTGCGCAGACAAGTAGTTAGGAAACTTAGTGAAAAAACGCCCCATTGCCCAATAAAGCAGAGTCCCCATGTAAATAAAAAATGGTGGAAACCTAAATCCACGTTGAATACTTGTTAGAAAGCGAATTTCTTTAACTGTTGAAGGATAACTGCGCATAAGATGATTTCGACTCTTACACAATTTATTGACCAAGGTGTATTCATAACTTTCTAAATATTTAATTCCGCCCCACGCTAAGTTTGAAGAATTCGAACTAGTAAACCCAGCGAAGTCCCCCTTATCAATTAAGGCTACTTTTACCCCTTTTGCAGCAAGCGCTGCCGCAGAAACTGCACCGTTTATACCTCCACCAAGTATAAGTACATCAAACTCGTTTTTTGGAAGCTTTTTGATATTGCTTTTGCGTAAATTAGTCATATTATTTATCTATTAGTTAAACGATTTAAGGATTGGCCTGTGATGTATTTGCCCAAGATAATGTCGCGCTTTGTTTGTATATTAATTTATTAATTAACAATGCTACTGCGACGCAGGAAACCAAAGTAATGAACATTAAATGTATATAATGAAGACCGAAAGGATTTGAAACTGGTGAAAATTCAAATGACAGTGAGCCATAAAGAAGCACTCCAAAGAACACTGCACTAATTGCCGCATTTGCATGAACATTCTTAAACACTAAACCTACAATAAATACTGATAAAATAGGCATACTTAGTAAACCGTAAAGTTGCTGAAGCAAGTTAATAATACTATCTGCTTGTTGGTAAACAGGAACTAAAGCAAGGGATAACAAAGTTAATCCGGCAGTAATCCAGCCACTCAGTTTAGGCACATTAGGTTTGTCATCGATGTAAGCCTCATGAATATCACACACATATAACGCAGTAGCGGAATTAAGATTACTATTAAATGTAGTGAGTACCGCTGCCGCCATTGCCGCTGCGAAAATGCCAGATAACCACGCGGGTAATAAATCCCCAACAATTCGACCATATGCCGTATCACCAATATCTCCATATAATTTAAAAGAGATAATTCCTGGTACAACTATGATTGTTGGTACAATTACCAAACGGATTACCGCCGCCGCAAAAACACCTTTTTGCGCTTCTCTTAGCGTCGGTGCCGCCATAGCTCTTTGGGTTACAACTTGATTAGTCCCCCAATAAAACATCTGTATAAAAATCATGCCGGTTAGTAGTGTATGCCAAGGAATAGGAGAGTCATCATCACCAATAAGAGTTAAACGTTCAGCGGGGATACCAGAAAAATCATAGTCGATAGCATTAAGCGCCAGAAATACAATTAAAATAGCCATAACCAATAGCAATACACCCGAATATGTATCTGACACAGCAACTGCTCGCAAACCACCAAATATTGCGTACATAGCCCCGATAGTAGCGAAAGCAGTGGCAATATACATAAGTGGAATATCTATATTGAACATGTTTTGCATAAACAACGATCCAGAATAGATTACAGCAGGACAAAATATTAAAGCGCTCCCCAAAAAGAACATAACACTGATGACGGCACGAATATGACGATTTTGGTATCTTTGCTCGAGTAGCTCTGTGGTTGTAGTGCATTTAAATTTATAATAAACGGGTAAAAATACTTTAGCTAAAATAATTAGGCCGACTACAGCTGAAAATTCCCACAAAGCCAACAATGCCATTTGTTGACCATTCATCCCGACTAACTGATCTGTACTTAAATTGGTTAACGTAATCGAACCCGCGACAAAATACCAAGCTAAGCCACCACCTGCTAGAAAGTACTCCTTATTTTGATTGGCTTGCCTGTGGCCTTTTCCTTTACAATGAATATAGGTCAAGACGCCAATTAAAGCCGTCACGCCTATAAATACAGATATTTGAATTAAGTGGTCTGCCATTATTTTTCCTATACTTTCTTCGCTGTTGTTTATACTTGCTTTTGCTAAAATCCGAGTGCGGCTTTAGCTTTTATTTACTTCAAGTTTTATACTTTGGATTTGTGCGTTTGTATTTCGCTTATTGTTTTTCTGAATCAGTCCATTTAGCTGCGAAATTGATAGCAATATTCCGTGTATTGGAGTTAGATAACCACGTCGATTTAACTCGCCTAATTGAGCATCTGAAAGGCTATGTAATTGGTCTTCGTTGATACTGTTCAAGCCAGTAAGTGTGTGCTGATTCTGATCTTGGTAACGAATGATTAAATTAATCGGTTTTAACAACTCTAAATCTTGCAATACCTGACCAAACTGCATCGTCTGGATATCGTTACGAATGTCTGCTTTAAGGTTGTTTTTTATGCGTTTTAAAATCTCAGTTGGTTGACCATTGGAATCAAATAAGCTCTCACCTTTTGTCTGAGAAAGTACCGAATTGGATTCGTCCACTCCCAACAAATACTTTTTTTCATCTTCCCCTGAATTCATCAAGTAGAATGGGTAACTCAAAATACTACTCGGGCGATAGACTGCCTGCCATTGATTGTTTTCTACAAATAAATTGGATCCCATTTCAAAACTGGTTACGGCTGACAAATTCCAATATCCGCTTTGTAGGTTTTTATTAAAAAATACCGGAAAATCACATAGAGTAGAGGCCACTTCATTCACCCGTATATTGAGTAAATGTTGGCTTGAAGCAAATTGAATAAATGCGCTTGGATCAAGCTTAAGCTCCCCGTGTTTTTCGTAAGATAACTCCATTAGCTTTGGCATTTACTAAACTCTCTTATTCGATGTGGCGAGCCACGATTCTATGTAATCTCTATGGGAGGGTAATGAACTTAACATTTGTTCGGTAAGTTGATGATTGCGTCCTATCACTTTTTCAGCTTGTGCACTTTGATCATATAAATAGGCTTGTTTATCAAAGTCAGGTTTGAATTCCATTCCATATAGAACATACTGATAACTTGCCGCAGGAAACAATTCATTTGAGCTAGTAAAGTCAGCCAATGTTGGTCCTCGGTATTTCCAAATAGATAGGTCTTCTTGCAAGCTTTCAGGTATAGATCTTTTATCACAATGAGCCAGCCAGTATGGCTCCTGACGTTTTGTTAACATGTAATGGAATTTTAAAAAATCAATAATGCGTTGCCAACGATAGTCCATTTGTTGATTAAATCGTTTAGCTACAATTGGCATTAGATTATTATCTGCGGGTAAATTTTCCGCGATATAACGCGCTGAGATTTCAACTAACATAATAGCAGTAGCTTCTAGAGGTTCGACAAAACCAGCTGACATACCTACAGCAACACAATTATTTTTCCAGAATTGTTTTCTGTGTCCTGATTGGAAAGTAATTTTACGGGCATCAAGATCTTCAGATCCTTCTCCAATGTAAGATCGTAAGTTCGCTTCAGCTTCATCGTCTGAAAGAAATTTACTCGCATATACGTGTCCTACGCCCCTTCTATTGGTAAGTCCAATATCCCAAATCCACCCAGCATTTTGTGCAGTAGCAATAGTGTGACAGGCAATGTTTTGTTGAGATTCCTTGTAGGGAATTTGCATCGCCAAAGCCGAGTCGTTAAACAATACATCATCCGTTTTTTTAAAAGGAACATCTAAGGCTTTACCCAATAATAATGATGAAAACCCAGTACAATCTATATACAAGTCCGCAGTCAAGTTGCCTTTTATTTCCAGCTCGATTTTATCAATATGTTGTTGAGGTGACAGATGTACATTTTTTACAGTATCAACAATATGCTTTACTTTGAGTTTATTTATACAGTGCTGTTTAAGTAAATCAGCAAATGCGCCTGCATCGAGATGATATCCATAATTACATTGGCCCTGATACTCAGCATCAGCTAAGGTTCGCGGTGCTAACCCAGCTTCGCCAATTTTGTATTGAAAATTGGAGTCTATCGCGAAATTTTCAATACGAGATACATAAGGCGCTAGATCTATTCGACCGTATCCCAAGGGCAATGTGAAAGGGTGATAATAAAAGTCATTATTACCATGTACCCAATTGACAAACTTTCCCCCCTGCTTAAAGGCTGCATGACAATGTTGAAACAGGTCATACTCTGAAATACCTATTTGTTGGAGGGTATTTTTCATCGTCGGCCAGGTTCCTTCCCCCACCCCCACAGTAGGGATGTCTGAAGATTCGACCAAGGTAACTTTGAACTGCTCAGGATTTGCTTTTTGGTGGTACGCGGCAATAATAGCGGCGCTCAGCCATCCAGCAGTCCCCCCCCCAACAATAACAATTTCTTTAACCTTCGATGACATTTTCATTTGCCTACTATGTTTTTAATACTAAAATGAAGCACTTTTGGGCTTGATTATATTCAATTGAATATCGAAGTTTTTATTTATCGAATATCAATCGGCCTGCTTTCACAGGCCGAAATTTAGTAGTTATAATTAAAACTTCCCTCTTATACCTATTGCATAACGAGAACCGTTGTCTTCAATATTATATATTTGGTTAGCATAACGACCTGTTTGCACTAACTCTTCTTCAGTAATGTTAATACCTTCAAAAAATACAGTGAAATGTTCATTAATGTCGTAACTACCACTTACATCCCATTGACCATAAGTTTGAGTATTGACAGGCTCACCATTGAATCCGTTATCTACTAGGCGTAAAAACGATTCGCGATTATTAAAAGCAATTCTTGCTTGCCAATTATCAGCCTCATAAAAACCAACTAAATTTTGTGAATCACCTAATCCTTCTAAAGCGAAACCTTCACTAGAACTACTGTCGACAACAGTTGCATTTGCAATGAAACCAAATCCATTCTCAAATACATGAGTAATAGCTATTTCGTAACCGCTAACTTCACCACTTTCACTGTTTTGTGGTCGACTAACCATGTAATCTTCTTGTGCACCATTCAATTCCTCGATTTCAGCAACATTGTCGTCGGCACATTGCGCCGAATTATCAATATTACATAAAAAATCTGGACCGACACGATCGGTCATAGTGTAAGTTTCGACACCAGTTGTGGTCACTATGTAATCTTCAACTTCTTTGTTGAATACAGCAAACGTAAAGTAACTTGCATCGCCGTAATACCACTCAAAAGAAATATCCCAGTTTTCAGAAGTAAAAGGCTTCAGATCTGGATTTCCGCCTTGCGCAGTCAAATTTTGACGACGAGGCTCATTAAATGTAGTCGCGGGAGACATTTGAGACATGGTAGGACGAGTCATTGAGTCATATGAAGCAAACCTTAAAACCATGTCATCTTGGATATCCAATTTAACATTGATACTTGGTAGCAAATTTGAGTAGTCTGAACTTCCTACGATATCATTGGGGTCGGCAAAATGATTAGCGAACAAAGTTTCATCTGTTGTCTTGACGACATCACTAATAAAGCTTTGCACTGCAAAAACATCTACAGAAGTTTGCGCGTAACGAGCCCCAATGTTCACAGTTAATGGCATATCACCTAAGTCATGTACTAGTGTAAAATCCATGTATAACGTTGTGATATCTTCATCAATAGTATAGCGGTTGTTTTGTAAAGATGTTTCTATGGGGAAACCTTCACTGGCTAAGAAGTCTACGTACTTGTCACCATCAAAAGTATAGAAAGTATCAATTAATCCTGGAAAGTAGTTATTTGCTGTGAACTCTTCAAAATCAATTACGTCATTAGGGGCTGAGGTACCGTACCCGCAAAACTGGCATTGACTGCCGAATATTTGAAAACTAGATTTCTCTCTTTCTTGTCGATAAGCACCAAACCGAGCAGATTGGAAAACATCACTATCAGCTAAATAGACAAAATCTGCTTTATATTCGGTAATTTCATCTTCGTCACTAAAGACATTTCCTTTTTCGTTATAGTGCAAGCGAGACAAATTCGCATCCGGCAAGTTTCCATCACCAAACCCGTCATGGCGCACAGTGGGTATGCTACCAGTATTATCAAATTCATACTCATTGATGATACCAATAACGTTAAAGCGGTCTTTTCCAGCACGGTCATTCTCAGCTTCAGAGGTTGAAATATCAAATGTAGCTTCTAATTGATCTGTTAACGCCCATTCGACATTGATACCGAAACCTTTGGTTGTTGAATCACGTGAATTACGAGTATGAGATACAAAATCTGTTGCCGGGTTACCACTTCCCTGAGCATCAATCCCGATTCCTTGTGTAAACGAAATTAGAGTCCCTGTCGCTTCATCAATCTGGGCTGAACCAACACGATCAGGTTCAAACCATGAAGCTAAGTCTGTTGCAACCGAATCCACTTCAAATTTAGATATAAAACCGTCAACAGTTATCACAACATCATCAGACGGAGCATACTGTAATACGAGACTTGCGTTTGTTCTTGTACGCTCTTGTTGATCTACAATTTGATCCCAGTTTCTTGGAATATAAGCATTCTCAAACAATACGCCGTCAACAGAGTTTTCGATACGTTGGTTTGGACGCCAACCAGCAGTTTCGATGCGATTTATTTGTACATCTCGTTCTTGGTGGCTTACAGCTAGCAAAGCGCCAAATCGATCCTCGTTAAAAGTATTACTAATCAACACTGATGCAGCCGGAGAAGTTTCTTCTGATAGGCTTTCATATACTCCCTTCAACGAGCCGACTAAATTAAAACCGTTATTATCAAATGGTTTGGCTGTTGATACATTTACTGTACCTCCCATACCTCCCTCTTGAAGATTAGAGGTTGAAGTTTTATATACATCAGCTCCAACAATCTGATCTGCTGCTAAAATATCAAAATTGAATTCTCTACCTGCGCTATCTGTAGCCATTTGGCGGCCATTTACTAAAACGGTATTAAATTGAGGTCCAAATCCTCGGACAGTTACTGCCTGACCTTCACCACCGCTTCGATCAATTGAAACGCCTGTAATCCTTTGTAAAGACTCAGCAACGTTCAAATCTGGAAATTTGCCTAGGTCTTCAGCAGCAATTCCATCAGAAACGACAGCGGACTGCTTCTTATCTTCCATCGCTCGTTTAAGGCTACTTACAACACCTCTAACAGATATAACTTCTACATTTTGATCATTCGGTGTAGCTTGTGCGAATACTTCTCCCGTAGCAAAAGCAGTCGTTAAGGCCATTGCGATAGCCGTTAGTTTTCTCTTGTGTGTTTTCATTTAATCTCCCCCTCAGAAGATACTCTTTGTTTTTATTCTAAGTTCAAATTGGACACGTTGTTAAAAAGTGAGCAATTTTAGAATGGTGGTCAGAATTTAGTTAAGAATTTGTTTCATGCATAACCTTGCAAACAGCCTGCAACCAGCCTGAATACAATTTTTCACGTAACTCTTCGGAAATTGTGGGCTTAAAAACGCGGTTGGAGCTCCACAAATCAGCGATATCATTAGTATCCTGAAAAGATCCAATCTGAAGGCCGGCTAAGTACGCGACACCAAGGGCTGAGGTTTCAGTAACCTCTGGCCTTTCGACGGTTACATTTAAGAGGTCGGATAAAAATGTTAAGGTCCAATCACTACTTGACATGCCACCGTCTACGCGAAGAACATTAGGTTTTAAGCCATCGTTCTCCATTGCTAGTTGTAAGTCTTTCGTTTGGTAACAAACTGATTGCAGAGCGGCAGTGGCAATTTCTTGAACCCCCGAATCTCGCGTTAGACCAAGAATTGCGCCTCTAGCATCTGAGTTCCAATAAGGAGCTCCTAATCCCGTAAATGCTGGAACCATATAGACTCCATGATCATGAGGAATACTATTCGCTAAACCATCACATTCGCTTGCTTGTGATATTATCTTTAGACCATCACGGAGCCATTGGACTGTTGCACCTGCCATGAAAATGCTACCTTCAATTGCATATGTAACTTTGCCATTCAACCTGTAAGCAACAGTAGTGAGTAATTTATTATTTGATTTGAGAGGCTGGTTACCAGTGTTTTGCATAACAAAACAACCCGTTCCATAGGTACTTTTAGCCATACCTGGCAGAAAACAGGCCTGTCCAATTAAAGCAGCCTGCTGATCACCGGCAATACCGCAGATAGGGATACTTCTATTAAAAACAGAAAATTCAGTCGAGCCAAAATCATCAGCAGAATCTTTTACTTCTGGCAACATTGACTTTGGAATGGAAAACATTGATAGCAACTCTTCATCCCAGCATTGGTCGTGAATGTTAAATAACATTGTTCTTGATGCATTGGTTGCATCTGTAAAATGAGATTTACCCGAAGTTAGTTGCCACAACAAATAACTATCTACAGTGCCAAATACTAACTCTCCTCTTTCGGCCTTTTCGCGCGCCCCTTCAACATTTTCTAAAATCCAACGCACTTTTGTTGCTGAAAAATAAGAATCGAGTAACAGGCCAGTTTTGTTTGAAATTAAGGATTGAACCTGCGGGGAATTAATACTCTCGCAATAAGCGGCGGTTCTTCGATCCTGCCAAACGATAGCGTTGTAAATAGGCTTGCCAGTGAATCTGTCCCAAACAATGGTGGTTTCTCTTTGATTAGTTATGCCAATGGCGCGAATCTGTTTTATATCAACTTCCGTATCAGTGATGACCTTTGTGCAGGTTGATAAAACAGAATTCCAAATGTCGTTTGGATCATGCTCTACCCAACCGTTTTGTGGAAACTGTTGTGAAAACTCTTGCTGGGCTTTGCCATGTATTTGACCTTCTTCAGAAAAAAGTATGGCTCGGGAACTTGTTGTTCCTTGATCAATGGATAAGTAAAAACCTGACATATTTGCTAACCCCGAATAATATAGGGAGAGATAATAAAGAAAAACGAACATAAATCAACATTAATTAACATTAAATTTTCATTTTATTACATTAAAATCTAATTACACCATTCACATTAACAAATTTAAGGTAGTTCAATTACTAATATTTAACAACTAAACTTTGGTATAATCGAACAAATGCAGTAATAGTGGGGCTTTTGTTAGAGTTGATAGAAAAGTCGCAGGATTTTCAAATAAGTAAAGTTAATTATAACAACTCGTAAAATGAAAAAATAACAGCAAAGTCCAAAATAGTAGAATAGATGTGTGAAAACGAACTTTCAGAAAATAACATGATGAATTAAGAAATATTATTGTTTAAACTCATGATATGCCTTGTTTTACTTTTCATTTGCTATAAGGAAGAAAAATGCCACAAAATAAACGGCAAGTTGCTTTAGTCAAGCATTTGCAAGCGAAAGGGTTTGTAAGCATTGATGAGTTAGCATCATATTTTGACGTTACCCCTCAAACTATTAGACGTGATTTAAACTACCTTGATGAGATAAAATTAGTTGTTCGTCGGCATGGTGGGGCAGAGATCACAAATTCTTCCACTACTGCAAATACGTCTTATCAAACTCGAAAAATAATGAATTTGGAATCAAAAGAAGCAATAGCAAACGAATTAGTAAAACTGATCCCCAATGGCGCTTCTTTATTTATTAATATTGGCACAACCACTGAAACGATAGCTCGTGCACTACTAAACCATCAAAACCTTAATATTGTGACCAATAATATTCATGTGGCAACCCTTTTATCGGCTAAAGAAGACTTTACGGTTATTGTTGCCGCTGGAGAAGTTAGACATAGAGATGGCGGAATAATTGGTGAAGCAACCTGTGATTTCATATCACAATTTCAAATGGATTTTGGGATTATCGGCATAAGTGGAATCAGCCAAGACGGTTCGTTACTAGATTTTGATTTTAGAGAAGTTAAAGTAGCACAAGCGATTATTGATAATTCAAATTGTATTCTGCTAGCTGCTGATCATTCTAAATTTGGAAGAAGTGCAATGGTCAAACAAGGCAGCATCACCCAAGTAGATCACTTATTTACAGACCAAAAACTTTCACCGGAGATTGCAGAGTTATTGGTTGCAAACGAAGTGCAGGCACATATTATTGAATAGTGATTCGCAGTATTCAACTAACCAAAGTCTTCTGTCTTAAGCGACAAGAAGACTTGTTAGTATTTGCTCTTAAAGTCCGATATTTACACTGCTTTTAGTTCAAAAATCAATGATGTTTGTGGAAATAATGCCGGCAACTGCATTCCAAACTGCTGTAAAACCTCACCAGTGAATACTTGACCTTCAATTTGGCGTAATACTGAAGGGGAATATTCTTTTAAATCAGTGGGCCAGATTAAATTCAATTGATAAACCTTATCAATTGCTAAACCTACAAATCTGTATTTACCTGGATTAGTGCGATTTACTTCATTAACACTATTGTATGCAAATAATGCATGATTCCGATCCTCACTAACAATACCAAAATCAACTGAGAATGGATTTTCATTCAAACGGACAAGGTTACCCGAATGAATTAAACACCGATGTTTTTTGTGCAAGCTGATGATTTCAGATAAGGCTTGTTTTTCTTCAGAGGTTAATTCTCTGGGGTCCATCTCAATCCCCATATGGCCGAAAAAGGCAACTGCTGCACGCATCTCGATGCTAATGTGCCGACCTGTTATATGGCAATCCCTAGGGCCAACATGCGCTCCCATAATTTCCGAAGGAAAGAAAATAGAGCAACCACGCTGAATTGATAAGCGATCTAATGCATCATTTGAATCAGATGTCCACACGCGATCTGTGCGACTTAATACGCCGTAATCAATGCGCCCTCCGCCTGAAGCGCAACTTTCTATTTCAACCTGCGGGTGTTTAGTCTTCAAGTTGTCAATGAGTTGATAGAAAGCCAAAGTTTGCAAGTGAATAGCAGGTTTACCTAAATGGTTACCTGGATGGTTGTAATCTCGATTGTTATCCCATTTGATATACTTAATCTGCGGATGTTCCGATAAAATGTCGTCAATAACCTTAAATAAATAATCTGTCACTTCTTTGTTAGTTAAATCTAACACCAGTTGATTTCTAAACTCTAGTTGTTCATTACCTTCCGTTGCCAATACCCAATCGGGATGATTTCTAAACAAGTCGCTGTCTGGGTTCACCATTTCTGGTTCGAACCATAAACCAAACTCTAAGCCAAGACTGTTTACATATTCAATCAATGGGCCTAAGCCTTCGGGATAAATGTCTTTATCAACATACCAATCACCTAATCCTGCAGCATCACCACGTCGTCCTTTAAACCAACCATCATCTAAAACGAACCGCTCTATTCCTAATTCACTCACTTGCTTCGCCAAGTTTTTCAGGGTCTCAATATCATGGTCAAAATACAAACCCTCCCAAGTATTGAAATGCACAGGGCGAGGTTTATTTTTTACTTCGGGGCGGATGAGATTTTGACGCACAAAATGATGGTAATTTTGAGATAAACCACTGATCCCTTTATCAGAAAAACTAGCATATAGATTAGGGCTTTGATAACTCTCGTTAGCTTGCAGTATCAATTCACCTGGCATCAACAATTCACCGAGTTGGACGTAGTTTCTGCCTTCTGGTAAGTGTTCTACCCGGGTTCTGTGATTACCGCTCCATCCCAAATGGAATCCATAACAATCGCCATTGTGCTCGTCAGTTTTTTCATCATAAAGAACAACACCAGGGAAATTATCATGAGATGTTTTGCCTTTGCGGTTTTCTCGCAAAAAACTCCCCAAGAATAAATCCACTTTGTTAAGTAGAAATTCATTAGACCAACGGCCTTCAAAAGATAAGATTTTATTGATGTTGTCTGCTAATGGTATAGTCGGCGCCGCGCACCATGTGACGTTTAGTGGTGCTGTAGTTCGGTTCGTTATGGCAGTGGAAGCCGTCAGTACATTAGTTTGTTTGTCCAGATGCAGCTTGTGAGTGATCTCTATTTGCCTAACATTATCGACACATACAAACTCAACGCTTTGCGCATTCTGTTGTTTTATAGAAATCAAAGCTCCACCCAATGACCATGCACTATTGTCATTACTTATTTCAATACCCGGTGCGCCTGTAAAGCCTTCGCCACTCAATGGTGATAAAGAGATAGGCGCTTCAACAACTACGGCACACTTAACCTCCTGTCGAGTTGCTAGACTCCTAAGCATACTAACAGAACTAGCAGCTGACAGCGATTTGCCCCAATAAAGAACGCTTGGTGTTTTGCCTTCACAGTCTATAATTAGGCTTGTTTGCTCACTATTTAGTTGAATAACATTGGGTAATTGGCTCATTAATTGCTCCTTGTTAGCCCGATTTTTTAAGTCACGACCAAGTTGTGGTTCATTATATTTCACTTACATTTACTTATACCAAGCACAATAGTGAGTTAATAATGCGTTAAAATTTTGCTATATACTAAGTAAAACACTGTGAAAATCCAGAACATTTTTTCGAAATACAACAAAAATGTTCGTTTTTGTTCGCATTATGTTACATTGATGGAAGTATAGTTAGTTGTAAATATAGTCTAAGTTTAACGTTCACCATCACTAATAGAGATAAAATATGTTAGGTATTTGTTATTATCCTGAGCATTGGCCTGAGCACATGTGGCAAAAAGATGCGCTAGAAATGAAGAAATTGGGTTTAGAGTTCGTACGTATCGGCGAATTCGCATGGTCACGTCTAGAGTCTGAAGAAGGAATTTATAGCTTTGAATGGTTAGACAGAGCAATAGAGACGTTAGCGTCGGCCGGACTAAAAATCATTATGTGCACGCCCACAGCTACGCCTCCTAAATGGCTGATAGATAAATACCCAAGTATCTTACCTGTTGATATCAATACAGGTAACCTGAGAGGGTTTGGCTCAAGGCGCCATTATGACTTTTCTAGCCCAGATTATCTAAGGGAAGCTCTCAAAATTTCTGAAGTTGTCGCTGAGCGATACGGCCAACACTCTGACGTGGTAGGTTGGCAAACGGATAATGAAATCGCCTGCCATGATACTTGTCACAGTGGCTCTTCGAACGCTAGACAAGCTTTCCAAAAATGGTGTAAGCAAAAATATTCGGATATAGCCAGCTTAAATAGTGCCTGGGGAACAGTATTTTGGTCGATGGAATATCAAGATTTCTCACAGATAGAATTACCTATTTTAGCGGTCACTGAAACAAATCCAGCACATCAATTAGCCTATCGACGTTTCAGCTCTGATCAGGTCATTCAATTTCACGATAGTATGATTAAAGTCATCAAAAAACATGCGCCAAATAGTTGGGTCACACACAATTTTATCCCAATGGCTGACACACAAACTGACAATCATGCATTGGCTAAAAATCTTGATTTTGTGAGTTATGATAATTATCCCCTTGGACGCAGTGATTTGTTTTTTGCTAATGCACCGAAGGAAAATTTTAAACCTTACATGCGCACCGGACATCCAGATTATTCAAGTTATGCTTTTGATCAAAGCAGAGGAATTAGCAATAACAACTTTTGGATCATGGAGCAACAACCAGGCCCCGTGAACTGGGCAAATCATAATCCCCGCCCAGAAAAAGGTATGGTTCGTTTATGGTCATGGCAAGCGTTTGCTCATGGTGCTGACTGTGTTTGTTTCTTTCGCTGGCGACAAGCGCCATTTGCCCAAGAACAAATGCATGCTGGAATCAAACGAAATGACAATTCTCCTTCTCAGGCATGGCACGAAGTGAAACAACTGAATGCTGAGTTACAGCAATCTATTTTCAAAGCTGGTAGTAAAGTGAAATCAAAAGTAGCGATTGTCACAGGAACACTATTTCAGTGGGTGACTGAAATAGAAATTCAGGGAAAAAGTTACAGCCATTTAGAGGTGGAATTTTCCTATTATTCGGCGCTTAGGCAATTGGGGTTGGCTGTTGACTTCATCTCAACCGAAGATGACTTAAGTCAATATGACATGATCATAGCGCCTTGTATGCCAATTGTGGATCAAAACTTTATTGATAAATGTAAAAACAGTAAAGCACATTTTGTGTTCGGACCCAGAGCAGGGGCAAAAACCAAAGAGCTTAGTCTAGTGCCAAATTTAGGCCCTGGTTTGCTTCAGCAATTAATCCCAATTAAAGTCTTATCAACTGAGACTATTCGTCCAGATTGCAGTGAGAGTTTGAGTTTTAATGATAGAAAGTATGAAAGTTGCTGTTGGCGTGAAGAACTGGAGATATCTGCGGGTGTAGAAATTTTAGCTATTGATGAGAAAGCGGATCCAATCGTTGTAAAATATGGTAGAACACACTACATAGCCAGCCTAACTTGTGATCATTTTTTACAAGATTTTTTGTCTTCAGTAGCCGAAAAAGCCAAGATAAATACACTCCGCCTACCTAAAGATATCCGTATTATGCAAAGGGAAAACTTAACCTTTGTATTCAATTATGCCAGTGAGCCTCAATCTTTACCTACTAAGTTAGTCGATAAATTAGGACATTTTGTGTTAGGAAGTAAAAAGTTAGCACCATATGATCTGGCGATTATTCAACACGCAAATGAATAATGAAACCCCAAAGAGGTTTTATTAGCCAGAAAAACATGTCGTCATTATTATTTCAATTTTGACGACCGTTTTTTAATTAATATAGTCCAAAACGTGTTAACACATTTTGCAATTTGATTTTATCTACCGGCTTTTCGATAAATTCGAGTACGCCAAGTTTAGCCACTCTCGATTTCATTTCAGGCTGAATATTACCAGAGACAATAATTACGAAGACTTTGATGCAACGTTCATTTAACGTTTCTAAAACTTCAATGCCATTCATAGTGGGCATCATTAAATCAAGAATGAGTAAGGTAAATGAACCTTCGGTTAGTTTTTGAATGGCTTCTTGTCCATTACAAACACACTCAATCTGATTGACAAATTGACTAGGCAGACTGCGTGATACCATCTTGCGCGCTAACGCAGAATCATCACAAATTAATATTGAGAAGCTCACCATCTCACCTTTTATTGTTATTATTAGATAGTTTTATGTTTCAATAGACTTTTCTTCAACTTTATACTGTGACAGAAGTTATGCCAAGCACGCAACAAAAAGTGGCCTATCAGATACTTTATGGTTTTGAGAAAAACTATCGCTGGTTTTGTAGAATTACCTCAGGGGCAAAACAACGTTTTGAGCAAGCGCAGTGGCAGGCGACTCAACTGGCAGTAAAAGAGCGCATTTCTATTTATGAGCAAAGTTTGGCGGATACGATTTCTGAAGTGTATGCCCTAATTAATCCGCGCCAGCAAAGCCATGAATTCTGGCAACAGGTAAAACGCTTTTTTGCCCTTCAATTAGAACACCATCCACAATACGAATTGGCCGAAACCTTTTATAACTCAGTGATTGGCAGACTTTACAAACACAATAAAATTGATGACGAGATCATGTTCGTGTTACCCAGCCGATGTTATATCCCTGGTCAAGATAAACATAAAGTCGTGAATAGTTTCGATACCAGTGGAACAGTTGGTTCGCTGATGGAGGCGATTTTAGCCATGTACCGCTTTACCATTCCGTATGAAAATAAACAAAGTGATATTCATCAACTTGACCAAGCACTTAGATCTCGACTTAACACAGAGCAATTAGCTTCAGTGCATACTGTTGAAATTTTAAAGCCTGTATTTTTTCGCGGAAAGGCTGCGTATTTGATTGGTCGCATATGTATGCCCGATGAAACCCTACCATTCGTAATTGCTTTATTGATCAGTGAGAAAAAAGAACTTCAGGTAGATGCCTTACTAACCAGTAATAAAGATCTCAGTGTCATCTTTGGTTTTGCCCGCGCTTATTTTATGGCAGATACCCTGTATCCGGCTGAAATTGTTGCGTTTCTACAAGAATTAATGCCCAACAAAAAGAATTTCGAATTGTATATGTCGATTGGTCACTACAAACACGGTAAAACCGTATTCTATCGAAATTTTTTGCAGCACTTAGACAATACCCAAGACCAATTTAGCATTGCACCCGGCATTCGCGGCTTGGTAATGGCGGTTTTTCATTTACCCTCATACGGCGTTGTTTTTAAAATTATAAAAGATGAATTTCCAGAGAGTAAAAGAGTCACTCGCGAACAAGTTAAAGAATGCTACCGTTTAGTCAAAACCACAGACCGCGTAGGACGAATGGCAGACACCCATGAATACGTTAACTTCAGACTGCCAAAACACCGAATAGAGCCAGCATTGCTAGAAGAGTTGCAAGCAGTAGCAGGTAAAAATATAGAAATAAAGGACAATGAAGTCATCATCAAACACGTTTATATAGAACGTAAAATGACGCCCTTGAATATTTTCTTGCAAACTGAAACTGACGAAACAAAAATTCACAATGCGATTAATGACTTGGGGTTATGCATTAAACAAATTGCGGCAGCTAATATATTCCCTGGTGATATGTTGCATAAGAATTTTGGGGTTACCCGCCACGGCCGCGTCATTTTCTATGATTACGATGAAATTTGTTTGATGAATCAGCGCACCTTTAGAGAGCTTCCCAAGTCAGATGACCCTTTTGCCATGGATACCCTATCAGTGTCTCCAGAAGACGTTTTTCCTGAACAGTTCGAACATTTTATTGTCGGAAAACGCCATTTGAAGGATCTTCTAAAAAAACTCCACCCTGACCTAATGACGGCACAATATTGGATTGAAGCACAAAAAAAAGCGGCAACAGGGACAGTGCAACACTTTACGCCTTATAGTTCAGAATTGCGTTTTAAACGACAGTAGACAGCAAGTGAATATAGCCCAAATGCCAGCAACGATGACGAGTAGATTAACTGAGAAACTTGGCATTCAGTTACCATCAGCAGAACAAAAGTTAATATTGAACTGGAAAAATGACCATGCGGTGAGTGTTTGGATTAAACGGGATGATTTAATCCATCCGATTATTTCAGGCAATAAATGGCGGAAGTTGAGTAAAACGTTGTTAAGTTCAGCCCAATCACCACCAGCAAACATTATCAGTTTCGGGGGCGGGCACTCTAATCATTTACATGCATTGGGTTTTTGTTGTCACAAATTGGAAATTCCTCTCGTGGCAATCATCAGAGGGGATTATTCACAACATATGACACCCATGCTAAACGACCTCAAACGCTGGGGCGCAACAATTGAATGGGTCAATAAAGTCACTTATGCTCAACGAACTGAGGCGAGTTACTTAGAGCATTTAAAAGGCCGGCATCCCAATTCATTAATTATTCCAGAAGGCGGCTCTCATTTCGAAGCCTTAGATGGGGTTGCTAGCATAGTGACAGAATTAACCCAAGAATATGACGTGATAATTGCCCCTGTCGCCAGTGGTGGAACTTTGGCTGGGTTGATTCAAGGAGTACAAAATAAACCCAGCAAAGTATTAGGCATAGGCGTATTAAAGGGACATGACTATTTGTACCAATTGGTTAATCAGTTTTTGCCAAAACAGGGGAAACAACAACCCTCGGAGCAAGCAGCTTGGCAGATCAATTCAGATTTTCACTTTGGCGGATATGCTAAAACAACACCTGAACTAGTTACTTTCTGTGAACAATTTGAGCAAGATACCCATATAGCACTAGAACCAATTTATTCAGGTAAGCTGTTTTGGGGATTACGTCATCTCATTGAAAATAACCATTTTCCTCAAGGGAGTAAAATCCTTGCTTTGCATACCGGTGGCTTGCAAGGTAAACGTGGACAGCAACCCGCAAAGACAATAAGGAAACAAGATGCAATGGACTGAATGGCTCGCTGGCTTCGCTGGTGCTTCACCAATCGAGTGGATAGCAACTGTCAGCGGATTCTTATGCGTATTTTTGATTATTAAACGTAGTATCTGGTGTTTTTTCTTCGGTTTTATTCAAGTGAGTTTATACAGCTATATTTTTTATGATGTAAAGCTCTATTCCGACATGCTTCTGCATCTTATCTATGTGGGTTTTCAGGTTTATGGGTATTGGATTTGGTCGAAAAACTTAGATGACGGTGGTCATGTGGTAGTTCATCGCGGGAGTAATAATCTTTATGTGCAAATATCTGTGTTAGCCATTATTGCCACTGTCTTGTGGGGATGGTTTATGGCCAGCAATACAGATGCCAGCCTCCCCTACTTCGATGCATTCACCACTTGTGTCAGTTTAATCGCCCAATGGTTAATGTCACATAAGAAGCTGTACAACTGGAGTTTTTGGATTGTAGTTGATGTAGTAGCTATTTGGGTTTATTGGCAGAAAGCTTTATACCCTACCTCTGTGCTCTATTTATGTTTTTTAGTGATGGCCTGTATTGGTCAGTATCAGTGGTGGCGGATTTACCACAAAAATTCCAAGCAGTTCGCTTAACTGACTTGGAATAGCGCAATAAAGTGTCTATATTTTTGCATTCGCCTATTGCGTCTTTAGCTAGCAGTGTTAGCATGCGCAAAATTTTCAGCTTGGATAAAAGGAAGCTTATATGTCTCGTGTTTTGATCATCGGTGCTGGCGGCGTTGCTGCAGTTACCATAAAAAAATGTGCCCGTATGCCAGAGCACTTTGACGAAATCTATTTGGCCAGCAGAACCGTGTCCAAATGCGAAGCTTTGCAAGCTGAAGTTGGCGCAGATCGCGTTAAAGCTGTATATGCTATTGATGCTGATAATGCCGCAGAAGTTGAAGCGTTAATCAATAAAGTTAAACCTGATTTACTTATCAACCTGGCTCTTCCCTATCAAGATTTGCCAATTATGGATGCCTGTCTTGCCACCGGAACCAATTATTTAGATACCGCTAACTACGAGCCGAAAGACGAAGCTAAATTTGAATATTCATGGCAGTGGGCTTATCAAGACAGATTTAAAGAAAAAGGCATAATGGCGCTTTTAGGTAGTGGTTTTGATCCCGGTGTGACTAACGTTTATACCGCTTACGCTGCCAAACATTATTTTGATGAAATTCATTATCTGGATATAGTCGATTGCAATGGTGGCGACCATGGTCAAGCCTTTGCCACCAACTTCAATCCTGAGATTAATATCCGCGAAATTACCCAGCGAGGACGTTTTTGGGAAAATGGCCAGTGGAAAGAAACCGACCCATTGAGTGTTAGAGAAGACCTTGATTACCAAAATATTGGGGTTAGAGCCTCATATTTGATGTTCCACGAAGAACTGGAATCAATTGTAAAACACTTTCCAACATTGAAACGTGCACGTTTTTGGATGACCTTTGGTGATGCTTACTTGAACCACCTGAAAGTACTTGAAGGTATTGGCATGACCAGTATTGAACCTATTGATTTCCAAGGGCAACAAATTGTGCCCCTTGAATTCTTAAAAGCCGTGTTACCAAATCCTGGTTCTCTTGCCGAAGGTTACACCGGCATGACTTGTATAGGCACTTACATCACAGGGGTTAAAGATGGCAAAGAAAAAACCATTTTTATTTATAACAACTGTGATCACGCTGCATGTTTTGAAGAAGTGGGGGCACAAGCGGTTTCCTATACGACAGGTGTACCTGCGATGATAGGTGCAGCGTTGATGTTAAATGGCACCTGGAAAGGTGAAGGTGTTTGGAATATGGAACAATTTGATCCAGACCCATTCATGGACATGCTAAATCAACATGGGCTACCTTGGCAGGTGCTAGAGTGTGAACAAAGCCCCTTTAAACGCTAATTGGGAGTAACACCTTGAGCGATATAATGTTAAACCCAGTCATCCCTTCACCATGCTATGTGTGCGAAGAGTCTAAGCTTGAACATAATTTGCAAATAATGGAACGTGTACAGCGCGAAGCTGGGGTTGATATTATTCTTGCGCTCAAAGGGTTTGCCATGTGGTCGACCTTCGATTTAGTGGGTAAATACTTGAAAGGTTGCACCGCCAGTTCAGTTTGGGAAGCCAAACTTGCAAAATTTGAAATGGGTAAAGAAGTCCACGCGTTCTCTCCGGCATACAAACCGGCGGACATGGATGAATTATTGAATCTGGTTAATCACATTTCATTTAATAGTTTAGGTCAGTGGCAGCGTTATAAAGAGCAAGTTTTGGGTAGAGGTATCTCTGCGGGCATACGCTTGAACCCTGAACACCGGGAAGCAGAAACAGAGCTGTATGATCCTAGTGCACCAGGCTCGCGTTTAGGTATTCGAGTGGCTGACTTAGCAGGTGCTGACTTAAGTGGTATCGAAGGTTTTCACGTGCACAATTTGTGTGAATGTGACTCTTATGCCACTGAACGCACCTTGTTAGCGGTGGAAAAACGCTTTGCAAAATGGCTTCCAAGTATTAAGTGGTTAAACTTAGGTGGTGGTCATTTAATGACTAAAAAAGGTTATAACCTGCAACACCTAATTGACACCTTAATCCAATTTAAACAGCGCCATCCGCACATTCATATTATTCTTGAGCCTGGTTCTGCTGTAGCGTGGCAAACCGGTTCTTTGGTGTCTGAAGTTGTGGATATTGTTGAAAACGAAGGGCAAATCGCTATTTTGGATATTTCCGCCACTGGGCATATGCCAGATGTATTGGAGATGCCTTACCGGCCAATGGTGACAGGTGCAGGAGAGCCTGGTGAAAAAGCGTTTGACTACAAGCTTGGCGGTAATTCCTGTCTTGCCGGTGACGTTATCGATACCTATAGTTTTGATCACAAGTTAGCTGTGGGCGAACGAGTTATTTTTGAAGATATGATCCACTATACCATGGTAAAAACCACGTTTTTCAATGGCGTTGAACACCCCGCGATAGGGATAATTCGAACAACAGGAGAGTTTGAGTTAATCCGTGAGTTTAACTACCAAGATTTCAGAAATCGTCTTTCATAGCCTTAATTAAGGATTATTGCTTTCCCACTTTATACCTGCGGCAATTAACTTCTAAGTTGCCGCATGCCTAATATAACCAATACTAAACTAGTTAAATGCATAAGTGTCACAGGTTCGTTTAACAGCTGATTAGATAAAATAATCGTAAATAAAGGTCCTACCGCTCCCACAATTGACGCTTTACTAGCGCCTATTCTTTTCACCCCTGCACTGATCATAAAAGACGGGATCAAGGTCATAAAAATGGCCACGATTAACCCTCCCATATATAGCTCAGTTGAGTAGTGCAATAAGTCCCCCACTCCCGCAGCATAAGAATGTATTAGCAAGGTAATACAAGCAGATATCATAGCTAAACAAACAAAACGTTGACTGCCAATTTGTCGGGAAAAACGTTGAGTAGCCACTAAATACCAAGCCGTTAAAATACTCGCAACAAATACCAGAAAACTGCCCAAATAAAGGTTATCACCACCGAAGGAAAGGTCTGCATAGAAAAACACAAAAATACCGGCATAGGACAATATCAGTGCTAACCAGACACTGCGGACTGGTTTTTCGTTTAAAAACCACCAACCAAATAAGATTGCCACTGCGGGATAACAAAATAGAATAATTCTCTCTAACCCCGCAGTAATGTACTGTAATCCTAATAAATCGAAATAACTGCCCAAATGATAACAAGCGATGCCCGCCGCACAACAAGCCAATAATTCCTTAGGACTGAGCGTTCCCCAACCGGTCTGTTTTAATGACCATAATAGAATCAGCAAATAAAAGGGTAAAACAAACAACATGCGAAGGGTTTGCAATTCCAAAGGACCTATACCTAACTGATACAGGTATTTAATCATAATCGCTTTACTGGAGAATAGAATAGTACCTAGAACAACGAAGAAAATGCCCGGATCAATGCGTAGCATGAACGGCTTCAAATGAACGAGAATAATGTAGTCGGCGCTGATCATCTAAAATAATCGCTTCATAGCCGCGGGTCTGATTGATTAAATCTATGCCTTTTTTGACGCCTAATACAAACACCGCAGTGGATAAACCATCATTTAAGGTGCTTCTGGGGCCAACAATAGTCACACTTTGCACTTCACGGCTCGACTCACCACTTTTTGGAGAAAGAATGTGATGATAGCGTTTCCCACCCTCTTCAAAATACCTTTCATAATCACCAGAGGTAGACATGGCGATATTTTCAAGAGGCAAAACCACTGCTTGTTTTTGCCGATTTCGAGGGTCACGAATCCCCACTTTCCAGGGACGTCCATTGCGATCCCCTAACAACCCTGTGTCACCACCTGCCGTTACCAAAGCATGTTTAATTCCCATATTTTTAAGAATAGACAAAGCGTTATCTACCGCGTGTCCTTTAGCAATGCCCCCCAAATCTATTTTGACTTTTGGATGGGCAAAAGTCACGGTTTGCTGTTCAGGGTTTAACAATAGATGTCGATAATTAATCGCATCCAACAAACCTTGAATGGTTTTAGTATCTGGCCGTTGTTTTTGTCGATAGTCATATAAATACCCCACACTGGCAAACGTAATATCGAATGCTCCCTGGGTTTCTTCTGAAAGCCCATAAGACAACTGCAATAGTTCAAACATCTCTTTGGAGACAGTGACTGGCGTATTCGCAGCCAAACGGTTTAATTTCGACAATTCGCTGCTGTCGATATAGGGGCTCATCAATTGATTTATACGCTGCATTTCTGCCATTACCGCATCCACAGCCGCGCGCCCCACCTCTGGAGATGCGGCCCAAATTTCAGTATGGATGTTAGTCCCCATAATGCCGCGACTGTCAGAATACCAAGCCCCCTGCTCACCCTCAGTGTTGTGAAGGTCTTTTTCTGATTGCCCATAAGCAAGATTGGAAAGCGTAATGTTCACCCCAACCCATAAATAAAGTAGGTAGCGAAAACGATGCTTCACATTACTCATTCAAGCTTAAACCATACTGATAGAGCGCATTTTTTTTAAGTCCATAGTGTGAGGCGGTAATAGCAGCGGCTTTTTTTAGAGGCAATTCTGCTAATAACGTTTTTAGTAGCTGCAAACTTTCTGTTGGCATTTCAGTATCATGCTTGGGTGCGCCAGCGACCATTAATACAAACTCTCCACGCTGATGGTTAGCATCTTCTAACAGCCAGGCTAACGCCTGGGCTGCGGTGGCCGAGTAAAATGTTTCAAACGCCTTAGTGATTTCTTTGGCTATGGTGATTTTGCGCTGTGCTCCTAACACTTCAATAATAGCTTCAACGGTATCGACGATACGCCGAGGACTCTCATAAAAAACCGTGGTTGCCGTTTCACTATTGAGACGCTCTAACACACTGTGTTTGGCCATCTGCTTGACCGGTAAAAAGCCGTGAAATAGGAATTGATCTGTGGGTAAGCCTGATGCACTTAATGCTGCAATCGCTGCACACACACCCGGAATAGGCACCACTGTTACACCTTGTTCAGTGCAACGATTGACTAAGTTATACCCTGGATCACTAATCAAAGGCGTACCCGCATCTGAAATTAAGGCGATATTCATGCCTCCTTTCAATTGTTCAATTAAGCGATCGGATATCAGTTTCTCATTATGATCGTGAACTGCCGTCATTCGAGTGCTTACTCCCCAATGTTGCAACAGCTTTTGACTATGCCGCGTATCTTCTGCAGCAATCAAATCTACATCGTTTAATACTTTGATTGCGCGGTGCGTTATATCGTCCAAATTGCCAATGGGTGTTGAAACAATGAACAATGTGCCAGTTTTTGCCACTTATAATCAGCCTTTGATTGTTTTACGTCATTAGGCATTTTAAACTACCTAGAGATAAATGGGGTGGAAAATTTTGAGAGTATCAATGGGCAAGTTAAAATGGCTATTTGTTTATAGTGCTGTCACAGCATTAATCGGTTGTGGGTCGACACCTGAAATAACCAAAACCGCAGGAATTAAAGAGTCCAACTCACCGGTCACGCAGCCACAAGAGGCGCAGCCTAAAGATCCCTATTTATATTTAGATGAAGCAAAACGCATATACGCTGATACAGGAGACAAATATCAGCGTAACCAAAGAATTTTACTGGCGGCTGAGTCTTACAAGCAACAAGGTCAATGTATACAAAGTGAGAAAATTGTACAGCTCACTATGACTGAACTCACATCGCCGACTCTACGTAATCAAAGTCAAATTATATTAGCTGAATGTGAATTGGCAAAAACTCCTACCGATTGGGCTAAGATTGCCACATTGCAAGACCAAATAAATCAAAATATTAGCCACAAAAATCGTGTTCTATATATTCAATACAAACAATACGTGCACTTAAAACAGTGGCTCAATGCAGCACTAGTATTGAACCAAATTGAACCTGCAGAAAATCAGCAGGATAAAGATGTATGGTATTTGCTGCAAAGGTTGACTGAGACAGAGTTAGAAAATGCACTTCGCGCCCATTCAGAATTATCGCCCTGGATACAATTGAGCCTAATCGTTAAACGTTTTGGTTTACAACCCCAGCAACTACAAACTGCTGTAAACGAATGGCAAACACGATTCGGTTCTCATCCTTTAAGCATTAACTTACCCCAAGAAGTCCAAATGGCCGTAAGTATAAGTCCCTTAGAAACCCACAGAATAGCGGTACTCTTACCTCTTTCTGGTAGATTATCGCAACAAGGTTTAGCCATAAAACAAGGTCTTCTGGCAGCCTATTATGGCAAGCAAAGTTCAATGCCCAGTGACACCAGGGACGACTTCCCTGCTCTACATTTTTTCGATATTGAAAGTAAGCCAATGGCTGAATTGGTAGCAGAAGTATCAGAATATGACGTGGTAATCGGTCCTTTGGTAAAAGACAAGTTGGCTGAGTTTAGTCAATTAGCACCGCCAGAATTGAATATTATAGGCTTGAATAGACTTGATAACAGCAAGCTTGTATCTGAACCTGGAGTGATAGATCCATCTTCTTTGGATAACAACCAAAGTTTGGAACTAGCCACCCCAGAAATACAAGAATCAGCAAGACAGCAAGATGATAGCCAACCCGGAGTTCGCATCTATTTTGCACTGTCTCCAGAAGACGAAGCGGTACAGTTAGCCAACAAAGTGTTCAAAACTGGTGCTACTAGCCCCATTGTTGTCTCTCAACAAAGCGGTGCTCCTAAACGTATGGCCAATGCCTTTTTACAAACTTGGCAACAATTAACTGAAGGGGACGGCGTAGCCCCTGGGTTAGCAACGTTTACCGACAATAAGAGTATGCGCACCAGCTTAACCTCTTTGCTGGATGTCTCCCAAAGTAAAACACGTATAAACCAATTAGAAAGTATCACCAGTGAAAAAATTCATTCAGTTCCAAGGAACCGAAGAGACATTGATGCCATCGTTTTATTTGCATCGCCTGAACAAACAGAATTACTTAACCCGATAGTTGAAACTAGCTTAAGTCCTTTTAATGACAAGGCCGTCCCCGTATACGCTTCGTCTAGGAGCTACAGTAAGAATTTTAGTAATAATACCTTGCGGGATCTGCGAAATATTACATTTACCGATATGCCCTGGATGTTACCAGATGGAGAACATCAATCACTTAAAAGTGAAGTGGAAGCCATTTGGCCTAAACAAGACGATACCTTAAAACGTTTATTTGCTTTAGGCTTCGATGCGTATACGCTAGTCCCCGTTTTGTCTAGTTTAAAAGTATTACCTCAAGTCTCGGTCAAAGGCTTAACTGGCACTCTATCGGTTGACCAAAACGGCAATGTTATTCGTGTGCTTCCTTTTGGTAAAATTACGGAAAGAGAGGTGATATTGCTTGCAAAGGATTAAGCAACGTTTCGCAAGAACAACTGGACAGTTGTCAGAAATCAAAGCTCGCCAGTACTTGCAAGAAAATGGGTTGGATTTTTATCAGAGCAATTATCATTGTCGCTCTGGTGAAATCGATTTGGTAATGCGAAACGGTCAAGAGTGGGTATTTGTTGAAGTAAAATACCGCAGCAATTCTGACTATGGTACAGCAGCAGAATACTTTCATGCTGCCAAACGAAAAAAATTTACTCAGGCAGTGAAACATTTTATGCATTTTCACCGTCTAAACCCCGCAATGGTAGCACATCGTATTGATTTAGTTGCAATTGACGGTGATCAAATTCAGTGGTTCAAATCGGTCTGAAACATGCCATTGATATTCTATTAAAAACACAACTGAGATTGTCATGATTGAACAAATAAAAGCAAATTTCACTGAAAGTATCCAGACGAAAATAGCCGCTGGAGAAGTACTTCCAGAGTCGATTTTTAAAGCATCACAGATGATGGTTGATGCACTTATTCACGGCAATAAAATTTTATCATGCGGGAATGGTGGTTCAGCCGGAGACGCCCAACACTTTTCTTCAGAACTGCTTAATCGTTATGAACGGGATCGTCCGAGTTTACCAGCGATGGCATTAACTACAGATTCGTCAACCATCACTTCTATTGCTAATGATTATAGCTACGACGAAGTGTTTTCTAAACAAGTCAGGGCACTAGGACAAGCCGGTGACATCTTGTTAGCTATATCCACTAGTGGCAACTCTAGAAATGTGATTAATGCCATGGAAGCCGCATTAAGCAGAGATATGACCATAGTCGCGCTAACCGGAAAAGACGGTGGCGAAATGGCAGGATTACTTGGCCCAAATGACGTTGAAATACGAGTTCCATCAAACCGAACTGCACGTATTCAAGAAGTACACTTATTAGTGATACATAATTTATGTGAGTGTATCGATGATAGTTTATTTCCTGAACAAGGAGCGGAGTAGCAGCATGTTATTTTCATCTGGTCGTTCACTGATTTTGATCGCTATGACCACCTTGCTTTTGCAAGGATGTGCTGCTCTGGTAGTCGGTGCGGGTGTTGGAGCCGCCTCTGCGGCCCATGATAGACGGACTTTGGGGACCCAGCTGGATGACAAAACCGCTACGGCTCGACTAGCAGCTAAGTTTGCCAATAACGCCAAGCTAGATTCTGCCAGAATCGATATCACCGTTTTCAATGGTATCGTTTTGTTAGTTGGTCAAGCGCCGTCAGAGTCTATTAGAGCCGAAGTCTCATCCACTGCTCAAACCGTAGATAACTTGCGTAAAATTCACAATCAAATGCGCATTGCGGAACCTATTCCAGCCACAGTCATTGCAAATGACACTTGGTTAGCCAGTAAAGTGAAAACAGCGTTAATTGGTGATAAGCGTGTAGACGGTTTAAATATAATTGTGGAAGTAGAAGACTCTGAAGTGTTTTTAATGGGCTTAGTTGATAATAGTGAAGCTGATATCGCCGTTGAAATTGCCCGCAACGTAAACGGCGTAGCTCGGGTTATTAAAGCATTTGAAAACAACTAGACTCTTCTAGACAAAACAGTCTCTGAGTAGGCAAATCATACATTAAACAGGGTCCGCTCCAATTTACTGCAAATCTGTTGGAAACGACCCCATATCCTTATTCAACCATTTGGCGTCGAATAATAATTCATCTACTTTGTTCTGAGCCCTTCGTATTTGTGATTGAGACATCTTTTCAAACAACTTAAAGTAATGGGCATTCACCTCAGCCTTATTTTTATCTAGCGCGCTATATAACCCTTGCCAGATAGCTGCTTTCTCTAATTCATTTTTTTGCAGGTAATAACCAACATAAAACTCATATACTGACGGCTGGATATCTTTTATGACATCCGCTTTTTTGAGGGCTTGACGCGCATACTTTATGCCTTGCTCATGGTTATACTCTGCGGAGTGCGTCATTAGAGCAACATACACATCCACATGCACTTCTTTAGCCGTCTCGTAGCCATTTACCATGGATTCCCAATTATCTTGATTTTGAGACTTTGTCCAAAGCCAAAGGTTCACTTCAGGACGGGGAATGGAACGAGTGCTAGCGATTAACTCCCGCTGTATTTCAGGAATTTTTCGAATGGTTGTCATCTGTGATTGCTTGTCACTTTTATTTCTAACCGCTTCAGAAACAAAAGCATTTTCTAAACAACTTCGATATGCATCGAGACTTTTAAGTACTATATAGGTGTTAATAGAATTCAATTGCTCCCGTTGACGAGCAAGATCACGGATCACTTCACTGCGTGGTAAAGAACACAACGCTCCTGAGTGTGTGCTGTCGCAGATATCCTGATAGGTATCACAAATCTGCCACATAGAATCATCAGCGACGCCGTCGTTGTTGCAACCTGCTATCAAAATGCTTACCCAAATCAACCAATAACGCATAGATACTTTCCCAGAAACCTTCAACTAAATGATATTTTTATTTGATAAAAAAGGCGCTAAATAGCGCCTTTTATTGTTTATTTAACAACAGTTAGGTTCGGTGGACCTTTCCGCTCAGGTTTGGGTGTTGCTTTAGGTTTAGCAGCTGCCCCTTCCTTATCTCCATCAGTAAGATTTTCTTCTGGAGTAAATACTGTACCTGCACCATTTTCTTTTGCATAAATAGCTAAAACAGCGTGCGTGGGAACCACTAACTGTCGTGGTACCCCGCCAAAGCGAGCTTCAAAACTAACATCCGCATCACCAATATTTAATTTAACACATGCACTTGGTGATACATTAAGAACGATTTGTCCGTCTCGGACATGCTCTTGAGGCACATTTGTACCATCAACAGTCGCATCAACAACTAAATAAGGTGTTAAGTCGTTGTCTACGATCCATTCGTAAAATGCTCTTAACAAATAGGGCTGATTTGAAGTCATCATAATAGGCTACCTAAACCACTTAAAGTGGATCGTGTATTTCTCTTTCTTGATCGGTTAACGAAGCTTTAAAAGAGCTACGAGCAAATATACGATTCATATAAGCTAGTACTTCTTTACTGCCTGCTCCGGTTAGTTCGATGCCAAGTGCCGGCAATCTCCACAATAAAGGAGCTAAATAACAATCGACCAAACTAAACTCTTCACTCATAAAGAAGGGTGTTTCAGCAAACAATGGCGCTAAACTCAGCAATGCTTCTCGTAACTCGTTACGCGCAGCATCCAAATCACCTTTACCTGCTACAATCTTATCAGCAACTGAATACCAGTCTTGCTCTATACGGTGCATCATCAAACGACTTTGACCACGAGATACAGGGTAGACAGGCATAAGAGGAGGATGTGGGAAGCGCTCATCCAAGTACTCCATAATGATATGGGACTTGTATAAAACCAGTTCTCTATCAACCAGTGTAGGCACTGTGCCATAGGGGTTTAAATCAAGTAAATCTTCAGGAAGGTTGGTTGGATCAGTATAGCTGATTTCAACGCCCACTCCTTTTTCCGCAAGTACTATACGCACTTGGTGACTGTAAATATCACTTGTGTCAGAGAACAACGTCATGATTGAACGTTTATTCGCGGCTACAGCCATTAACTATCCTCCAGAATCAACAAAACAGGCCAATCAATACAGGGTAAAAAACAACGAGATTGATTGGTCGCCTAACCCTTTCACGGCATTAGACTGATTAAAAAAAGGGGCAATTCCGCCCCTTTTTTGATTATACCTTAATTTTGGGTGAATTAGTGAACATCACGCCAATATTCTTTCTTAAGTAGATAAACGAAAATAAACAGTACAACTATGAAGGCTAAAACCCATTTTCCGGTAGCTTCTAAATTTAAACGACCGGGTTCACCAACATAAACAAGGTAATGAACTAGATCTCCCACCGCCTTGTCATACTCTTCTGTATTCAATTCACCGTTGCCATCTGTTTTAATGCCAACGTAAACTTCTTTCATTTCGCCATCGATCATTCTTTCTTCATGAGTTTCACGAGGCGTACCTTGCAACTCTTGAAGAACGTGAGGCATACCCACATCTGGGAAACGTTTATTGTTCACCCCAAACGTTTTGCTCTCATCAACATAAAAGGTGCGCAAATAGGTATACAACCAATCAGCACCTCTTACACGAGCGACTAGGGTTAAATCGGGAGGTGGAGCGCCAAACCATTTAGCAGCATTCTCGGCAGGAATAGCACTTTTAATATGATCTGATACTTTTTCACCAGTAAACTGCAAGTATTCTTGTCCCAACTCATTAGGAATACCTAAATCTTTGAAACTACGCTCATAGCGCTGATACTGCATGTTATGACAACCTAAGCAGTAGTTGTTGAACAATTTAGCACCATTTTGCAATGCAGCCTTATCGTTCAAATCAATATCGATATGGTCGTTTTCGATTCCGCCACTGGCAGCACCAGCAAGTCCCGAAAACAATAAAGTTAACACTAATACAAACTTTTTCATTTCGTGATCCTCTCTGGTACCGGCTTAGTATTCTCATTTCTGCTGTATATAAACATCAAAACAAAGAATCCAAAGTACATAATAGTAGCGATTCGAGACGCAATTATTTTCCAATTTTCTTGTGGTGTTCCACCTAAGTAACCTAAGAAGATAAACACAGCTGCAAACACTAGTAGATTCCAGCGATGTAAACCACAGCGATAACGCCACGATTTCACTTTACCGCGATCAATCCATGGTAATAGGAACAATGCAACGATTGCAGCGAACATGGCTATTACACCGAGTAACTTATCAGGTACGGCTTTCAATATTGCGTAGAAAGGCGTGAAGTACCAAACAGGGAAAATATGCTCAGGCGTTTTCAGTGGGTTAGCAATTTCAAAGTTAGGATGCTCTAAGAAATATCCCCCCATTCCAGGAGCGAAAAACATGATGTAGCAGAAGATAAACAAGAATGCCGCGAATGCAACCATATCCTTCAACACGATATGTGGGAAGAAAGGCACTACATCATCAATGATGTCGTACTTCTTAGTGTAGTATTCATGCATTTCAAACTTGGTTTTTTGATCTTCAGTCAATGAACCTTTTTTACGCTTCACTTCAACGCCGTCTGGGTTATTTGACCCAACTTCATGTAACGCTACAATGTGTAAGAACACTAAAATAACGATAACCAAAGGCAATGCAATAACATGTAGAGCAAAGAAACGGTTAAGTGTGGCGCCAGAGATAACGTAGTCACCTTGAATCCACTCAACTAAGTCTGGACCAATGACAGGAATCGCACTGAACAAAGATACGATTACTTGTGCTCCCCAATATGACATTTGCCCCCAAGGTAACACGTAGCCCATGAAGGCTTCCGCCATTAGCGCAAGGTAAATGAACATACCAAATAACCACAGTAGTTCACGAGGCTTTTGGTAAGACCCGTACATCATGCCGCGGAACATATGTAAATACACGACGATAAAGAATGCTGATGCGCCAGTAGAGTGCATATACCTAAGCACGTCTCCGTAAGGTACATCACGCATAATGTACTCAACAGAAGCAAATGCGCCTTCAGATGAAGGTACAAAGTTCATGGTCAGCCATACACCAGTCACGATTTGGTTAATCAAAACGATTGTGGCTAGGAAACCAAAGATATACCAAAAATTCATATTTTTTGGTGCGGGGTATTGAATCGCGTGCATATTAGCAACGCGCATCATTGGAATACGATATTCAATCCAATCTAAAAGACCTTTAAACATCTTATGCTGCCCCCTCGGCTTCAGAACCGATAATTACGGTATTATCATCAACATATTGATAAGGCGGTACCACCAAGTTCAAGGGTGCAGGTACACCGTCGAAAACGCGGCCAGCCATATCAAATTTAGATCCGTGACAAGGACAGAAGAATCCTTCATCCACGCCTTCGACGTATTCAGCAAATGCGCCGTCAGTCAAGTGCTGAGGAGAGCAGCCTAGATGGGTACAAATTCCCACCAGAATCAAATACTCTTCTTTCAAAGAACGATAGCGGTTCTTAGCAAATGCAGGCTGTTGTTCCTGCTCAGAGTCTGGGTCCTTAAGAATATCTTCATGCTTAGCTAATGAAGCGAGTAACTCTGGTGTACGCCTTACAACCCAAACAGGCTTACTTCGCCAAATAACACGAATCATTTGTCCAGGTTGAATTTTACCAATGTCAATTTGCACATCGGCTCCGGCAGCTTTAGCCCTTTCGCTTGGGCTCCATGAACCAATAAAAGGTACAGCTACACCAACGACACCAGCGGCACCTACAACTGAAGTTGCTACGGTAAGGAAACGGCGCCTAGGGTTGTCTTGAGGCTGATTGTCATTATTTGACGAATCATTTGTATCGACAGACACATTGCTCATCCACTCTTCTCCAAGTTCGGATTTAGTGATACTTCTTGAACATAAAAAGTTGGTTCCGATAGCAATTTGCTAACAGGTAACTCGCACAAGAAATTACGGTTTTGTTGAATTTATCTATTAACATGAAATGATAAAAGAAAACCCCTAATAAAGACAAGGAATTAAGTAAATAATCCTGTGTTTTCTGGGATTAATCTAGTTAGAGGCAATTGAATTAAATGTAATAGACATAAAATCACAAATTTTTAACAATAAAAAACCCAGCATTGCTGGGTTTTTGAAATATTCGTAACGTAAAAATTAACGTTTTGAGTATTGAGGACGCTTACGTGCTTTATGAAGACCCACTTTCTTACGCTCAACTTTACGTGCATCACGAGTTACAAACCCGGCTTTACGTAGCGCTGGACGAAGTGCTTCGTCATATTCCATCAATGCACGAGTAATGCCGTGACGGATTGCACCAGCTTGACCACTAATACCACCACCGGCAACGGTGACGTATAGGTCAAATTTGTCAGTCATTTCAACTAGCTCTAGTGGTTGTCTAACAACCATACGTGCTGTTTCACGACCAAAGAAAACATCCAAAGGACGCTTGTTAACTACAATGTTACCACTACCTGGACGTAGAAAAACACGAGCGGTAGAGCTTTTGCGACGGCCAGTGCCGTAGTATTGAGTATCTGCCATTTTTCTCGCTCCTTAAATGTCTAGAACTTGAGGCTGTTGAGCAGCATGTGAATGCTCAGTACCAGCGTACACTTTCATTTTGCGGAACATAGCACGTCCAAGAGGACCTTTAGGCAACATACCTTTTACCGCTTTCTCGATGATCATTTCAGGCTTGTGAGCTTGAAGTTTCTCAAATGTTGTATCTTTCAATCCACCTGGGTAACCAGTGTAGGAATAATAGATTTTGTTCTGTGCCTTACGGCCAGTAACAGTCACTTTTTCAGCATTGATTACGATAATGTAATCACCAGTGTCAACATGTGGAGTGTACTCTGGTTTATGCTTACCGCGTAAACGTATCGCGATTTCAGTGGCCAAACGACCAAGTGTTTTGTCTGCGGCGTCAACCACATACCAGTCGCGTTTTACCGTCTCTGGTTTTGCAACAAAAGTTTTCATTTTAAAATACCCGAAATATATAAATTGTTACTGGTTAATTTTCTGCTTTTGCCAAATATCGAATACATTGCATCGACATTCCACAATCCAGAAAACCTCTTAAATCAATATTCTGACCCCTTCGAGTCGATTGATTCTTCCACTTTCCCAAAGTGGGCGTAACTGGGCAGGGCGCGAATTATACAGAAGTTTTCATAAAACGCGAGAGGGTATTGCAAGTTTTTTAGTCAATTAGGACAATCAATTCATATTCAGTTCATTTAAGTTAGTCCATTGTATGGGCTAATACTTTTCAAACGTCAGTAATCTGTTCTAGTAAAGTGTGTAATTCGGCATTAAATCACGGATAATTCCCTCGGTAACAGGAGCGGAATTAGTGAATTGAGTTTGTTTAATATATATTGCTCATCACAATTAAACCTTAGATTATTTCCGAGGTCATAACTCGCACTGTTCAAGAAAAGTCTAGTATTTAGTGTGAGAGTACAACGTTTCTATTGGAGTCCGTTAGATGAAGTACAATAAGTTGGTTTTGTTGGTCATTGCCAGCATTCAAATGAACCTGGCCATGGCAACCAGCCTACGCTCAGAGCAAATCGAATTGAGTCAACAACAAGGTAGTAATTCAAAAAGCTCCGCTATCAGCCCACTTATTGTTGGTGGTTCCTCTGCAGATGAAGGGGAATACCCGTTTATGTCGGCATTGGTGATAGTGGGCTCAGAAATTGAAACTAGGGTAACAATAAACAGTATTGGATATGACTCCGACGCTTTTGGATTTGGACCAGATGGCGAAGCAGCGGGTACTTTGGTTGATTGCGGTATTGGTGATTCACAATGTGAAGGGGTAAGCAATAACATATGTTTGATTGAACGAGGCGATATCAACTTCTCTGAAAAAGCACTAAATTGTGAATCCGGCGGAGGCATAGGTGTCATTATTTATAATAACGTCGAGGGTGCTTTAGAATCGGGCACATTAGGAGATGATTTTAGTGGCAACATTCCGGTTGTGGCAATCTCACAAGAAGATGGACAGGCACTCTTAGAATTGGACAATGCCACCGCAAGTATTTCTTCCACCACCCTAGCAGGTACTAGTCAAGATGTGGTTTGTGGAGCAACCTTCTTAGGGGAACAATGGGTGTTAACCGCTGCCCACTGTGTAGACTCGGAATTTGCCGATCAATATCAAGTTAATGTGGGTGAGTACAACCTCACAGATGGAGCCGAGGAAGCTATCGCCATTAAGCGTATTTATTCCCACCCCAATTATGATTCAGAATCGTTTGACAATGATGTAGCCCTAATTGAGCTGGTTGAAACTGTGGATGCTACAGCCATTCAACTTGCCGATGCAGACACCACCGACCAATTGGCCATCGAAAATACCATTGCCACCTCAATTGGTTGGGGCGGTCGCACTGGCTATCTACCCAATGAAGGTCCTACCGGCAACTTTCCAGATATATTGCAAGAAGTAGAACTGCCGTTACTTTCCAATACACAATGCCGAAGTGAACTAGCTAGTTCACAAGGGATCAATACGTTCAGTACAGGCATTACTGAACAAATGATTTGTGCTGCACTAGACTCAGGCGGTGCAAGCGCTTGCCAAGGAGATAGTGGCGGTCCTTTGTTTGTTGAAAGCAGTTCTGGTCCTTTGCAAGTAGGTATAACGAGTTGGGGAATAGGCTGCGCTGCAGAAGGTTACCCTGGCGTATACGCCAGAGTGGGCGCGTTACTCGATTTTATCGATGCCACCCGGTCAGGTGTGGGCATTACCGGAAATTCAGATATCACCAATTCCCCTGTTAATGTAGCTATTGAGCAGGAATTCACGGTTACTAATAATTCTAATAGTACCATAATGCCAACCATCAGCTTATCGAATGACAGTGACTTTAGTATCGATAGTTCTCAATGCACAACCTTAACAGCTCAGCAAAGTTGCCAGTTAGTCGTGACCTTCAATGCACAAACACAGGGGGCTAAAACTGCCACCATCACCATTGCTTCTGACGTCCAAGATATCCCAACGGGTTCAATCAATATTCAAGGTTATGCCGTTGGCGCTGCCTCTGAATTAGCAAGCTCCATAGGCACGCAAAGTTCAGCAGTGAGCATCTACAGTGGCGGTGATGTGTCCTGGCGTACTAACTCCGTCGGCGGAGTGGTTAGCGGCAATATATCCGGTAACGAAGAAAGTATCCTCATCGCCGCTATTGAAGGTGCTGGCACATTGGATTTTGAGTGGGCAGTATCGTCAGAAGAAAATGAAGATGAGCCAAGTGAGCCTTTTGACGCACTTTACTTATTGGTAAACGGTGAAGAAATCGAATTTATTTCTGGGGAAGTGGATTATACCAGTCAAACTATTTCACTATCTGAAGGCACTAACCTAGTAGAGATATCCTATCGTAAAGACTTTAATGTCTCAGACGGCGATGACCAAGGAAAAGTACGTAATTTCGTATTTACGCCAACAACGCCGGTAAGTGAACCCACTAATACCAGCTCAGGTGGTGGCGGAACTATGACTTGGTTACTTTTACTGTTATTTGCTGGAATAGGTGTGCGAAGACTAACTTTTTAAATGTTTGACCTTTTGCCAGATGGCTTCCATCTGGCTAAGGGTGGTATCTGGAAGGGCGGTATTCTGCTCAGCAAAATGCTGCTCTACCTTTGCAAAGCGCCCCGCGAATTTGTGGTTCGCTTTTCTAAGCGCAGTTTCTGGATTCACATTTAAATGCCGCGATAAATTTACCACTGCAAATAGCAAGTCTCCCATTTCCTCTTCGATACGATGCTGATCTTTAGGTTGTTGTTCAAGTTCTTCCATAACTTCAGCGATTTCTTCTTCTACTTTTTCCACCACAGGCGCAACATTAGGCCAATCAAATCCCACTTTGGCGCAGGCTTTTTGAATTTTATCGGCAACCATAAGAGGCGACATTCCCATTGGGATATTTTGCAAAATACTGGTTGACTCTTGTGCGCCCTTTTGGGCTCGTTCTTGTTGTTTGATTGCATCCCAGTTAAGACTAACCTGCTCAGCAGAAAGGTCTGTTTTTTCTGCAAACACGTGGGGATGACGACGTACTAACTTATCGCTAATTGTGCGTGCAATTTCTTCAAAATCAAACGCTTGCTGCTCTTTTCCTAACTGCGCATAGAACACAACCTGAAACAGTAGATCACCTAACTCATCTTGAATATCCTGCATGCTGCCATGTTCAATGGCATCGGCCACTTCATACGCTTCTTCAATGGTAAAAGGGACTATTGATTCGAAATTTTGCTGTTTATCCCAGGGACAACCCGTATCGGGATCACGTAGTTGCGCCATAATCTTAAGCAAACGCGCGACCTGGGGATAGCGCCCCTGATCATCCGACTCACTTGTCGAGCCTGATAACATCAGTTACTCCTTTAACCTGTTGCAATCTGGCGATGGTTCTAGACAAACTAGTAAGATCTTTGATTTCCAAGGATACCTTAATTTTCGCCGTTTGATCTTTAGTGTTGCTCAAACTGTTTACACCCAATAAGGTTACTTTATCATTCGCCAATACAGTGGTGATATCTCGTAATATGCCGTCTCGGTCAGATGTGTGCACATCAAGGTCAGTTTGAAAGCTGGCTCTTAAATCATTGGCCCAATTAACTTCAATTTCTCGCTCTGGATGTTGCTCTAACAAGTGACTCAATTGCTCACAGTTTTCCCGATGAACACTGATCCCTCTTCCCATGGTGATATAGCCTTGTATTGCATCACCGGGTAATGGCTGACAACATTTGGCAATTTGACTCATGAGATTGCCCACTCCTTCTACCACTATGCTGTCTGTGGTACCTTTGGCGGGTTTACTTTGGGTCGTTTTAACCCTGGGGTCAATTTCCGGTGGTGGCGCATCAAGTTGTTGTAAATAGTTAACCACCTGCATAATACGCAGATCACCGCCGCCGATGGCAGCATAGAGATCCTCAACCTGATTCATATTGAAGCGTTCGCAGGCTTTAGTTGCATCTTTTAGTACCAAATTAGCTTTCGAAAGTTCTCGCTCTAATAACTCTTTACCGGCTTGAAGGTTCTTCTCTTTATCTTGCTTTTTAAACCAAGTATGAATTTTGGCCCTTGCTCTAGATGAATGCACATAACCCAAACTTGGATGCATCCAATCACGACTAGGGTTAAGGTTCTTACCGGTTAATACTTCAACCTGATCACCGGTTTGCAACTGATAAGTGAAGGTGACAATGCGGCCATTTACTTTAGCGCCATTACAGCGATGACCCACATTACTGTGAATATAATAGGCGAAATCTAGTGGGGTTGAACCAAGGGGTAAATCAATGACATCACCCTTAGGAGTAAATACATAAACCCTATCATCGAAGACCTGACTGCGTAACTCTTCAACCAGGTCTCCTGATTCTGCCACTTCTTCTTGCCACAACAGGATTTTACGCAACCAATTAATTTTATCTTCATAAGCAGAACGCTCTGAACTCACCCCTTCTTTATATTTCCAGTGAGCTGCAATACCCAATTCAGCATCCTGATGCATTTGTTCCGTGCGAATTTGGATTTCTACGGGGCGCTCTTCAGGGCCACGAACCACTGTGTGAATGGATTGATAACCATTTGGCTTAGGAGTAGCGATATAGTCATCAAATTCACTGGGTATATGTTTAAAAAGTGAATGGACGATCCCCAAAGCGCTATAACAATCTTGCAGTCTTTCAGCGATGATCCGCACAGCTCGAATGTCAAAGAGTTGCTCAAAGGACAAATGCTTTTTCTGCATTTTTTTCCATATGCTGTAAATATGTTTGGGACGTCCGTAGACTTTTACCTTGATATTCGCATTATCCATTTCAGTTTGTAAATTACTCACAAACTCTTCGATATAATGTTGTCTGTCAGTCCGCTTCTCGTCTAATAAATTAGCGATTTTTTTATAGGTTTCTGGGTGCAAGTAGCGAAATGAAAGATCTTCAATTTCCCATTTGAGCTGGCCAATCCCTAACCTATTGGCAAGGGGAGCGTAAATTGTTGAGCATTCCCGTGCAACTATGACCCGAGTTTCTTCTTCTGCGGTTTTCATTTTCTGAAGGGTACAAATACGTTCGGCTAACTTGATTAACACTGTACGAACATCTTCGACCATGGCTAACAACATGCGGCGAATATTGTCTATTTGTGCTTCGTCAGCCTTCTTGCTACTTCGACTGTGTAACGATTTAATGGCATCCATTCGACGCACACCGGAAATTAAGTGGCGAACTCCTTTGCCAAACTCTTCTTCTATTTGATCGTCATCTAACCCATGGACTTCACAGTAGGGATACACCAACGATGCTTGCAGCGTTTCATCATCCATGTTCAACTCATGGAGAATTTCCACCATTTCTTGACCCACCAGCAAAATTTCTGGCGACTCAGAGGTATCCCGCAGTTTTTGTTTAGTCTTCTCCGACAGATTCAAGCAATCAAGCCATTTATCAAATGTAGGTCTTTGAGGTTGATGAACTGTTCGGATTGAAACCATAGTAATAGCCCAGTAGAGTTACTTTCGTTTATTCAGAGGCACAAATAATGCCATCAATTCAGTGTGCGCAGTTTGCGGAAACATATCCATCACACTTAACTTATCTAACCGATAATTTTTTTCAATTAAATGTGCCGCATCTCGAGCAAAAGTAGCAGGATTACAGGAAACATATAAAATATGAGATGGCTGCAAATCTGCTAACTGCTTAACAACCGCCAATGCACCTTCTCTTGCTGGATCAAGTAACACTTTATTGCAGCTTTTCATTTGACCATGAGCTGACAATTTAGTGCTGTTTAAATCTGCATGGATGAAATGACAATTGGTTAGTTCGTTAATGGTTGCATTATGTTGGGCTCTTTGCACCATTTTAGGTACACCTTCCACACCAATTAAGGTTTTACATTGCTCAGCAATAGGTAAACTAAAATTACCAATTCCACAGAACAAATCCAATACTAGATCATTTTTTCCTAAAGCTAACCAGCCAATTGCCTGCTCAACCATTTGCTGATTGACCTGGCTATTTACCTGCACAAAGTCATCATTGTGGACTTGCAAACTCAAGTTTTCATTTATTTCGTAGGTTAATTGCTTGTCTGGCTGGGTGGCGAAATCTTGCGTGTTATGTTTATCTTCGATAAGTAACTGCACATTATATTGTTCAGCAAATTCACGACATAACTGCCGATCTTGTTGGCTTAATGTGTGAATTGTGCGGATACAAACTTGCACGCCATTGTCTCCATTAAGCAAACTAACGTGACCAATATTCAACGGTGTTTGCAACTGAGCAAACATTAACTGCAATGGCTCAATCAGACATTCCAGTGCTTGGTTAAGCACGGGGCACTGTTGCAGATTAAATATTTTATTACTACCTTTGCTTCTAAAGCCGAGTTTTAGGGCATCCGGATTCCTTGCATCCACAGATAAACGTGTTTTACGCCTATAACCTATCGGGGCAGAGTGTAGTGCGGTCTGCCAATTTAACTCCCCTTGCTTATCACTGAATTTACGTGACTTTTTGTTTTTTCCACCACGAGATGCTTTACTGAGTCCCCGTTTAGGCTGAGCAGCAGATTGATTAGAGTCTAAGGCGGTATGTAAGATAAGATTTTGAATTGCAGATTGCTTAAATTGCAACATGGCATCGGTTTGACAATGCTGGGTTTGGCATCCACCACAAATATCAACATGTTGGCAAAAGGGTGTTTGTCGATATTCCGACGCCTCAACAATGTTTACTAACCGACCATGACAAACCTTACCGCGATCTTCTGTAATTTCCACCTCTACAACTTCACCGGGTAAAACACCTTCGACAAAGATAAGAGGATCATGATCGCCACTGATCCCTTGCGCCAAATGATCAAGTTGGGCAATAGTGACCGTTACTTTCTGACCAATTAGCTGGCTATTGGATGCAGCTTTCTTTTTATTTTTTTTCGGCGAATAAAAGTTAACCATGGTTATATACTTTGCTCCAAAATCACTGTCGCCATTGCATAATGTTGTTCGTCGGAAATAGAGACCAACGCATTGTTGATGCCTCGCTGCTCGCACAGTTTCGCAAAGTGCCCATTAAATTGAATAACCGGCTGCCCTAACTCACTATTGGTAATTTCAATTTGTTGCCACCCCACACCATTCCCTATGCCCGTCCCTAGGGCCTTGACTGCCGCTTCTTTGGCAGCAAAACGTTTAGCTAAGTAACGGCAAGGAAAAGGGTGCTCCCGATAAATCTGCATTTCAGTGCTGGTTAAAATACGTAACGGCAAGCGATCGGATTTTTCTAACAGCTTTTCTAATCGAGCAATTTCGATGATGTCTGTGCCCAACCCTAAAACCGCCAACTTAACCCCTTGCCTCTAACATCAGTCGTTTCATATCGGCAACTGCATTGGCTAGTCCGTCAAATGCTGCTCGAGCAATAATTGCATGGCCAATATTCAATTCAATAATTTCGTTAAGTGCCGCTATAGGTTTAACATTGTGATAATGCAATCCATGGCCTGCGTTCACTTTTAACCCCAAAGAATGGGCGTAACTGATCCCCGTTTTCAGTTTTTCCAACTCAACTAACATTTGCTGTTCGCTGCTCGCTTCTGCATATTGGCCTGTATGTATTTCAATATAAGGTGCCCCCGCTTTTAGCGCTGCATCGATTTGACTCTTTTCGGCATCAATAAAAAGTGATACCTGGATATTTTGCTCCCCTAATCGCCCACAAGCATCGGTTAGCTTGCTAATATTGCCGGCCACATCTAGACCACCTTCGGTGGTTAATTCTTGCCTTTTTTCAGGCACTAAACAGCAAAACTCTGGTTGTGTCTGCACAGCAATATCGAGCATTTCTTCGGTCACCGCCATTTCTAAATTCAAGCGGGTATTAATGGTTTCCCGTAATAATCTTACGTCACGGTCTTTTATATGTCTGCGATCTTCACGTAAATGAACAGTGATCCCATCGGCACCCGCGCGTTCGGCAATATCAGCGGCATGCACCGGATCAGGGTATTGGGTTCCTCGCGCATTTCGCAATGTGGCTATGTGATCAATATTCACACCCAAAAAGATATCACTCATTCAGTTCGCTCCAATTTAATAAATAATTCTCTGCTTTTTAATGGTTTTTCACCAAGAATGGGTTTAAACGCCATCCGTGTAACTCGTTTTGCAACGAGTAAACTTTGTTTATCCCAAATGAATCTAGCGACATTTTCTAAATCTTTTCCTAAGAAACAGTTTGCGGTGCGTTGCACCTGATTTAGTCGCTGAAACCCATGGTCATTGATAAAACTATAATAGCTATTTGACTCCAGTTTGTCGCCAGTATGACAATCTGCTTGCCAATCAAATCCATATCCAATGTTATTAATCAAACTAATTTCAAACTCACGCAATACCACTTCAATGGATTCCTGCTTGGCTAAACGAAGTAAGCTCGCCATATAGAGATCATACACTTCTGGGTATGATACCTCTTTTGGTAAAACACGATTCAGTAATTCATTTAAATACATTGCGGAAAACAAAACTGGGCCGTTTAATAAAAACGCCCTGGCATCACCTTCAATCTGAGTAAGATTCTTTAGCTCATGTCTTCCGCTGAAAGAAACAAGTAAAGGTTGGAATGGCTGTATTAAACTCTTTTTCTCATTGGATTTAGTACTCTTACCGCCTCTTACTCCACGACAGATCGCTGAAACGCGCCCTTGTTGTTTAGTAAAGAAATCGACGATAAAACTAGTTTCTCTATATTCTCTTCGATGAAGAACTAACCCGTTGAGCATTGCGTTTGGCTCAGCCATCGCCAAAATTCCTAAGCTATTTTGATTCGAACTACTTTCATCGCTTCAAATTCTATTCCCGCAACAGTCTCGACTATTGGATAATAAGTAAGGTTCACCTGACAACCATTGAGATTTTTGTATTGCTTTTTACGTCTAAATTTAAAAGGCACATCTTGTCCTTCAACCATCACTGTATTCATGATCCAGTCTTCATCTTTGCGTTGTACATGAGAAACTACTTTCATCATCTCAGAATGAATCAAATTATCATGTTTATCCAGTAGCTTGGAAATGTTGGATTTGGCCATAATCTTCTTAGTCTAAATGTTTAAGGTAAATAAAGGGTAACCAAAGCTAAGTAAAGGTACTTAAAGGCGAAATATTACCTCTTTATTCGCCTCTTCTATGGTTGCAGCAAGGCTATAATACCATTTACCGCATAAAAATGGACAATATTACGCAAACACCAGTTAACACGTTTCTGTAAAAGTACTTGCGTCAAGAAAGAGCTCTTATACACATGGATTAATTTTTATACTAAAGTTGAATGGTCTTTAGAGGTGGTTTTGTTAAGATACGGGCTCTTCAATACCTAGGCTAAAGTAATGTTTCAGAAGTGGCGAATATACTTCAAGAATAAGTTTATAGTCGCCATTGTTGCATTCATTTTTGCAGTGGCGCTTAGTGCAACGATTTCGCTTTTAAAATCAGTGGAAAGGCAAAGTCTATTAGAACAGGAAAGCCTTACTCCAGCTTTAAATCTAATTTCCGAAGAAATCATCAAACCTCTCTATGTTGCCGAAACGATAGCGCGCGCCTCAAATCTTAAAAGCTTAATGAGCAACCCCGTGCTCGATGAAGTCGCTCTTAAACAGACATTGCAGCAGCTTTCAGAAGAGTTTAGAGTCGGTTTTTTTGTTGCCAATGAGAATAACCGAACCCAGTATAATTCAGATGGCTCAACTCTGGCTTTAGATATGAATAAAGTGGAGTGGTATTTCCGGGCCATGTATACAAACCAGGAAATTGTTGGTGTACTCGGCAATCGAGACGATATTCGTATTTATTACGATGTGAAAGTGCATAACGACAACGGCGAGTTTCTTGGATTCATCGGACTCAATAAAAAGCTAACCACCTTTCTTAGTGCATTTGATAACTTTAAAAAGGAATTTGGTTATGACTTTGTTTTTGTGGATCACAATAACAACGTTGTACTGTCATCAGATTCTAATATAGTGGCTGACGGCAAACGCATCTTGCAACTAAATCAACTACCTTGGTATGCCCCCTATATAACCAAATATAATGATACTCAGGAACACCACAATTTCCTTGTGGAGGTAGCGGGAGAAGACTTCCTTATTGCTCAAGCAAACTTTGAGTCGTTAAACTGGAAAATGTTTCTAATCAATCCGTTAAAGGTGCGTCAAACTGCAACAACTGAAGACTTTGTTTTGCAAACGGCTTATATATCCATCGCCATATTTACTGCAATTTTAATTATCTGGTTAATGGGTAAGTCGTTACAGGGTGAATTTGCAAGACGACACCAAATAGATCCCTTAACTCAACTTCCTAATAGAGCCCACCTAGCATGGCACTATGAAAAATTTGCCAGACTAAACAAGTCGATTGCAGTGATAATGGTGGACTTAGATCACTTTAAGAATATAAACGATACCTACGGCCATAGCATCGGTGATAAAGCACTGTGTGAAGTTGCAAATTTACTGAAATCTTTACTCAGAGATATCGATATTGTTGCTAGATGGGGTGGAGAAGAATTCGTTATTCTCCTCCCTGCCGCTGATATAACCATTGCCAACCATATTGCCGACAGAGCCCGAAAGGTGATAGCTAAACATATTTTTACTGCGAATAATAAAGTGGTACAAATTACAGCGAGTTTAGGGGTAAGTGCAGACACCGGTAAATCAAATTTAATGCAATTGATTAATAATGCGGATGCAGCCTTGTATAAAGCCAAGAAAAGCGGACGAAATAAAGTCTGTACAGGCAGCATTACGGCAATCAATGAGCATAAAAAACAAGCTAACTCATGAGTAAACACATCAACCTAACGTACAATCAATCTGACTTACCTGTTGATTTGTATTACTAACCCGAAGCCTTTGATATACTCAGCGTCTATAAAAACAGCGTATTTTCAAAGGCGATGAAGTGGTTAAACCAATCTGGCGTAAAATAGTTTTAGTGTGTTGTGTTCAACTTTTAATGGCTTGTCAGCAAGAACCAGCTAAAACCGATGCTATGTTGTTCAGAGAAGCAACCATAACCAAAGCCCAAGTTCCACTCGACAAAGCCCTTAAGATACTCACCCCAGAAGTACAAAACCAGCCAATGGCCAATCTCGATAGCTTCATTGTTGCTAATCAAGGGTTACGTGACGCCCGACAAGTCTATGCAAATAACAATATAACCCATTATCAAGACAATAAATTAAATGAGTTAGAAGGAATTATTCATGCCGTAGAGCCTGAGCTTGTATCACAAGCAAAGGAACTATTGAATCAAACTGTTGATAAAACCGTTGAACTGCGCACGGAAATTGAAGAGGCAAAAAACCAACCTTACAGTGCGCGGGGAAATGATACTGCGCAATTAGTCGAATTTCTTGGCAAACAGTATAACCAAGATGTTAAAGAGTGTTGTTTGAAACAACTATCGCAAATTGATCAGTTACTTAAAGATAAAACCAAAGAACATAGAGCGTTAATCATTCTAATTCGCTCAATCAATCAAGAACTCGCCCAGGTCATTAAGCAAAAAGACTATGCGCAAAAACTCAAAAATCAGATTCAAGCTTTTTAATAATAGCTCGGTTGGCGTCGGGAAAAGTCAAATTACCTAGCTTGTTAATGGCAATCCACTGGGTAAGTTGCCCCTCTTTTCCAGAAGGTTCATTGCTGAATTGCTCAATAACTTGAATATGCAGACGTACTTGTTTGTCGCCATAGTCATGTTCAATTAACATAAACTCTGACTGTGAAGTCACCTCTATACCAACTTCTTCAAGTAGCTCCCGTGACGTAGCCTGCTCAACGCTTTCACCGGCTTCGATTTTCCCTCCCGGAAACTCCCACAAGCCTCCTTGGTGCAAATCATCAGCCCGTTTACTGATAAATATTAGGTCACCACGCTTAATGACCCCCACTGCAACGTCTACAATTTTCATTTGCTATTTCCCACAAAAAAAGGGCAATAAAGCCCTTTTTGTTTATCAAATAGTGCTTAGCTTAATTTACCGTGGCACTGTTTGTACTTTTTGCCTGAGCCGCAAGGACAAGGGTCATTACGACCTACTTTAGCGCCTTCACGCACTGTCGTTGTAGGCCCTGCAGCAGGGCTTTGCTCTGGTTCATCTACCGATTCATGTTCATAACTTTTTTTAACTTCGTCTGCTTGTCTGCGCTGTTCTTCAACGGCTTCAACATCAGATTCGGCTTTCACTCGTACTTTGCTAAGTATATTAATCACTTCAACTTTGAGATTTTCTAGCATTTCAGAAAAGAGTTGGAAAGATTCGCGCTTATATTCCTGCTTAGGATTTTTCTGAGCATAGCCCCGTAAATGAATACCTTGACGTAGATGGTCCATCGCCGCTAAATGTTCTTTCCAAGCACTGTCGAGGTTTTGCAACATCACGGCTTTTTCAAATTGACGCATTACGTCTGGGCCCACGGCCTCTTCTTTTTCTTTATAGGCATCGTTCACACTAGTGTGAATCTGCTCACGAAGTTTTTCTTCAAATAACTTGTCGTCTTCATCAAGCCATTTTTGTATGGGCAATTCCAATAAGAAATCCCCTTGAATACGCTCTTCGAGGCCAGCAACATCCCACATTTCTTCGAGAGATTGGGGGGGAATGTACTCGTCAATTACACTACTAACGACATCTTCCCGTATCGCCTGAATCGTCTCACTGATATCACCTTCATCTAACAACTCATTACGTTGTTCGTAGATAACTTTCCGTTGGTCATTGGCTACATCATCATATTCTAACAACTGCTTACGCATATCGAAGTTACGGCCTTCAACTTTGCGCTGGGCATTTTCGATAGCACGCGTTACCCACGGATGCTCAATTGCTTCACCGTGTTCCATGCCTAAGCGCTTCATCATATTGCCCATTTTTTCAGAGGCAAAAATGCGCATTAATGCATCTTCTAAGGATAAGTAAAAACGAGAAGAACCTGGGTCACCTTGACGACCAGAACGACCACGTAACTGGTTATCAATACGTCGTGATTCATGACGTTCTGTACCAATAATATGGAGACCACCGGCATCAAGTACTTTTTTATGATCTTCTTCCCACTGCGCTTTAATCTTTGCCACTTTCTCAGGTTTAGGATCGTGAATTTTAGCAATTTCAGATTGCCAGTTACCACCTAACACGATATCTGTTCCACGACCGGCCATGTTGGTGGCGATTGTTACCGCTCCAGGGCGTCCCGCTTGGGCGACAATATCCGCTTCACGTAAATGTTGTTTGGCGTTCAATACTTCATGGGGAATTTTCGCTTTCTTCAAAACCCGCGACAGTAGCTCAGAGTTTTCGATGGAAACGGTACCTACCAAAGTAGGTTGTCCACGCTTAACACATTCTTTTATGTCTTCTACTATAGCTTCATACTTTTCTTCAGCTGTTAAGTAAATTAAATCAGCTTTATCGTCACGAAGCATGGGTTTATTGGTCGGTATTACCACCGTTTCCAAACCATAGATATGGTTAAACTCAAATGCTTCGGTATCTGCAGTTCCTGTCATACCCGCCAATTTTTCGTATAGTCGGAAGTAATTCTGGAATGTAATAGAAGCAAGGGTTTGGTTTTCATTTTGAATTTTCACACCTTCTTTAGCTTCAACAGCTTGGTGTAATCCTTCTGACCAGCGACGCCCTTCCATAGTTCGGCCAGTATGCTCATCAACGATGACGATTTCATCACCATTAACAATGTAGTCGACATCTTTACTGAATAGTTTATGGGCTCTCAAAGCAGCGTTAACATGATGCAATAACGAGATATTTGAGGCCGCAAATAAGGACTCATCTTCTGGTAAAATACCATTGCGCTGTAAAATTTCTTCTACATGTACTTGACCACGTTCAGTCAGATGAATTTGTTTACCTTTTTCATCTATAGTGAAGTCCCCTTCACCTTCGCGTCCAGCTTCGTCACCTTCTTTATCTTCATCTGCTTGCTGAATTAGCTCAGGGATAATTAAGTTAATTTGACGATATAGTTCCGAACTATCTTCTGCTTGCCCAGAGATAATTAAGGGTGTTCTAGCTTCATCGATAAGGATTGAGTCAACTTCGTCTATTACTGCAAAGTACAGTTTCTTTTGTACTCTATCATTGGGACTGAACGCCATATTGTCGCGCAAATAATCGAAGCCAAATTCATTATTAGTACCATAGGTAATATCAGCGGCGTAAGCTTCTTTTTTCTCAGCATGAGACATACCAGGAACGTTACAACCCACGGTCATTCCTAAGAATTCAAATAACGGACGACTCCAGTCAGCATCACGTTTGGCCAGGTAGTCGTTGACCGTAATAACATGCACACCTTTACCGGATAAACCATTTAAGTAAGCAGGTAACGTCGAGGTTAAGGTTTTACCCTCACCTGTACGCATTTCAGCGATTTTACCTTCATGCAGTACCTGTCCACCCACCATTTGCACATCAAAATGACGCATGGAGAAAACTCGCTTACTGGCTTCTCTTACAACCGCAAAAGCTTCAATCAAGATATCATCTAAACTTGCACCGTCTTCAATGCGTTGCTTAAACTCTACCGTTTTCCCTTTAAGTTGCTCATCATCTAAGGCTTCGAGTTCAGGCTCTAGGGCATTAATTTCTACAACACGTTTGTTAAGTTTTTTTAACAGGCGGTCATTACGACTACCGAAAATTTTTCTGAATATACTCGAAAACATCGCTTTAAAGCTTCCAATCTAATAGAGAGATAAAACAATCGGCTCCCAATGGAGCCGATTTTCAAAATTACGTGGTTAAATTAGTTATCACTTTCGATAAACATAGGGCAACGGGTCTTGCTGCTTACCATTTTTAATCACTTCGTAATGTACATGAACGCCTGTTGAACGTCCGGTACTACCCATAAGGGCTATTTCCTGACCTTTGGTGACCACATCCCCAATCTTAACACTTATGCCTTGATTATGACCATAACGAGTAACCAAACCATTACCATGATCAATTTCTACCAATTGGCCATAACCATAACGTTCGCCTGCCCAAGTCACTAAACCAGCGCCGGTAGACACAACGGCATCGCCTTGTTTACCAGCGAAATCTAAACCTTTATGCATGGTTGGCAGGCCGCTAAAGGGGTCTTTTCTGACACCGTAATAAGAAGATAACCAACCAGAAGTAATAGGACGACCTTCTAAATGAGTCTGTTGGTCTATATGGTGATTCATCATGATAGATTCAAGGGCAGCGAGTTGTTGAGTTTTACTATCTAAACTCTCAAGCATGGAGTCCATGCGTTCTAACAGCTCATTACTGCCTTCAATAGTAATCACTGAATCTGTAATAGGACCACCAAGGTTATCCAATTCCTGAAAGCCAAATTCGTCTTGATTTAAGCCTGCCTGTTCAACCAATCTGGCGCCCAGAGCATTCACTCGTTGAATCTGACTCTGTACATCAGCCAAGTTAAGCATGATGCCAGCCAACTGTTGTTGTGTTGCAGATTTTAGTTCTGTTACGTCTCGTTGTTGCTCAATAAAGCCACTTTTTGCATACTCAATGCGAGCATGAGACTCATTTATTTTGTGATCCGTCCGGCTTGAAAGCATAACCAGCCCGCATACCAAAACAAAGCCGACAACCAATCGTTGCTTACCTATATGATAGGAAAACTCCGTTGATTTGCCTTTATAATGTAGTGTTAAACTCATGTAAGGTATTCTCGTGATTTTTTAGCTGCAGTGGATTCTAAACCTGATAGCCTTATGTTGATAGCTATATTAGGTATCCAGAATCAACCTAAGCGTTTACTTTTCATACAGTTCAAATTGGCTTTTTGTTAGTAATTTTGTGCCAATACCCATATCGTTTTTTCTAACCCCAAACAATACCTTGTAGAACATAAGGTTATCAAGGTATTTATATGAGGTGTTTGATTCTTTTTGCAGTTACTAAACTAAAAAATGCCGCAAAGGCGGCATTTTTATATAAAAGCTAATTCGCTAATACTGCTGGTGCAAAATGAATGGGGACTTCATCTTGATTTTCGTAGGTAACATATTCCCAACAGTTTTGGTCGTTTAACATCGCATTCAGCAATTTATTATTTAGACCATGACCTGACTTGTAGGCTCTTAATTCGCCAACAATGCTATGGGCACCTAGATACAAATCACCTACTGCATCGAGAATTTTGTGTTTCAAAAACTCATCTTGATAGCGCAAACCTTCAGGGTTTAACACACGGTATTCATCTAAGGCAACCGCATTTTCCATGCTGCCACCTAGTGCCAGGTTATTAGCATTCATGTATTCAAAGTCGCGCATGAAACCAAAGGTTCTCGCACGGCTCACCTGATCAACGTAAGAGGATGCGTCAAAATCCAATACAATGTGCTGACGAGTTTGACTAATAACCGGGTGTTCAAAGTCGATTTTAAAGTCTACTTTGAAGCCATCGTAGGGATGAAACTCAGCCCACTTATCACCGTCTTCAACACGAATGTGTTTGGTAATACGAATGAATTTTTTGGGTGCATTTAACTCTTCAATACCAGCCGATTGCAGCAAGAAAATGAACGGACTCGCGCTGCCGTCCATAATCGGAAGTTCATTACTGTCAACTTCAACAATAATGTTATCGATGCCTAAACCGGCTAAGGCTGATGATAAATGCTCAACCGTATAGATAGATACCCCGTCCGCATTACTCAGACAGGTACACAGCACTGTATCGCCTACTGCATTCGCTTTAGCAGGAATATCCACATGAGGCTCAAGATCGATGCGGCGAAATACAATTCCCGTATTCGCCGGCGCAGGCCGGAGAGTCATGGAGACCTTTTCACCTTTGTGCAGACCTATCCCTGTTTCTTGCACAGCATGTTTGATTGTGCGTTGCTTTATCATCTAAACGTTGCCTATCCAAAAACATTAATCAGCTAAAAACCGGCGCGTAGTATACTGACCAGCTGGTCTAATGTCAAAAAACTGTCATATTTGTTATGCAGTGCTTTTTGCATCAACCCCATCACTTTATCAATGACCAAGTGTTCACACTATCTCAGATGAGACGTGAACCATGGGATAAGTGATCAAGCACAGTATAACCCCTCGCGTTTTTACGCTCTCAAAATTCGCTACTAACTATGTAGCTACGACCTCACAAACGTCGAAAAATTCACTTTACGACGAAAAATCAGTCAGCTTGCTTTCGCAAAAAAGCAGGAATATCCAAATACTCATAATCTGTATTGGCTTCCGTTTTTTCTTCGGTAGCAACCGCTTTATTCATATCGGTAGCAGTGTTGCCAATGCGATCACCGCTATCAGGCTGCAGTTTGAACTGCTTCGCTTCAGCTGAAACCCGTGAACCTTGACTACTAACCAATGAAATATCAGGTTTACGTTCTGCACCAATACCGGTTGCAACAACAGTAACTCGTAGCTCGTCAGTCATTTCCATATCAATAACAGTACCCACAACCACTGTTGCATTTTCAGATGCAAATGCTTTAACTGCGTTACCAACAGTTTCAAATTCATCGATAGCAAAGTCTGGTCCAGCCGTAATATTTACAAGAATACCGCGAGCGCCAGTTAGGTCGATATCTTCCAACAACGGACTTGCAATCGCAGCTTCGGATGCTTCTTCCGCTCGGTCTTCACCGGTGCCAGAACCACTGCCCATCATTGCCGTGCCCATTTCAGACATCACTGTTTTCACGTCTGCAAAGTCAACGTTAATTAAACCTGGGCGCGTAATTAGCTCAGCAATCCCCTGAACCGCACCGCGTAACACGTCATTTGCAGCACTAAAGGCTTGCAGTAAAGGCGTGCCTCTTCCCATTACTTTCAGTAATTTTTCGTTCGGGATCGTAATCAGTGAATCGACATATTTTGTCAACTCTTCAATGCCCTGCTCAGCAAATTCAATGCGTTTTTTACCTTCAAACGGAAAAGGCTTAGTAACAACAGCAACGGTCAAAATACCTAATTCTTTTGCTACTTTAGCGACTTCAGGTGCCGCCCCCGTACCTGTACCGCCGCCCATACCAGCAGTAATAAAAACCATGTCAGCACCTTCAAGGGCTTGACGGATGGTTTCGCTATCTTCTTCTGCTGCTTGACGTCCGATATTTGGATTAGCGCCCGCTCCCAAACCTTTAGTGACGCCTGAGCCTATTTGTAAGGTCACATTGGCAGAAGAACTGCGTAACACCTGAGCATCAGTATTTACAGCGATAAACTCTACACCTTCAATACTTTGAGACACCATGTGCTCAATTGCATTTCCACCGCCACCGCCGACGCCGATGACCTTTATGACAGCTTCTTCGCTGTGACTATCCATTAATTCAAACATTATTTTTCTCCGATTTTTGCGCGATAGAACGTAAGAAATAAGTACTTACGGTCAATTTTTTAAGATCCCGAGATTTTTCCATCCTCAGAATTCCCCCTTAAACCAACTTTGAACACGATGCCATAATCCTTCGCTGGACCCAGCTTTTTGCGCAGATTTCGATTGCATGGATTCTTTGCCATATTGCAACAACCCAATTGCGGTTGCGAAACTCGCATCTTCAACGTATTCAGATAAACCTTTCATGCCGATTGGTTCTCCAACTCGAACAGGCATTTGAAACAACTCTTCTGCAAATTCTACGGCACCTTCCATTTTTGCCGAACCGCCAGTTAAAACGATTCCAGCGGCAATTTGCTCTTCTAATCCACTGGATTTGATCTCTTCATGGATCAATTCAAACAACTCCTGATAACGAGGCTCAATGACCTCTGCTAGCGTGTGTCTTGACATCATTCTGGCTGGACGTCCACCCACGCTAGGGACTTGTATTTGTTCTTCCATACTGACCATGTCACGCAATGCGCAGGCATAGTTTATTTTTATCTCTTCAGCATGGTTTATTGGTGTTCTAAATATTTTAGCGATATCACTAGTAATTTGGTTCCCAGCTACCGGAATAACCGCGGTATGACGTATTGCACCGTCGGTGTAGACCACCATATCTATAGTTCCACCACCAATATCAACGACACAAACCCCCAATTCCTTTTCATCATCAGTTAACACCGCATAACTGGATGCAAGGGCTGAAAATATCATTTGGTCAGCATTGAGTTCGCAGCGCTCTACACATTTCACCAAATTTTTAGCCATATCATCGGCGCAGGTTATAATGTGTGCTCTAGCTTCCATCCGGACACCAGACATACCAATCGGATTTTTTATCCCTTCTTGTACATCAATGGTGTATTCCTGGGGCAGCACGTGTAACAACCGACGCTCCAACGCAATGGGTACTGAACGCGCTGCATGGACCACATTATCAACATCGTCTTGTGTCACTTCCTGATTATTTATCGGTACCATACCGCTTTCGTTTTGGCACTTTACATGACGGCCAGATATCGACATAAATACCGACGATACTCGACAGTCAGCCATTAACTCCATTTCGCCTACCGCTCGTTGCACAGACTGCACAAGTAAGTTCAAATCGTTGACGCCGCCCTTATCCATACCTTTGGCTGAATGCGTACCAACACCGACAATGCTCACATCACCGTCGTCGAGAATTTCCCCAACCACAGCTTTGACTTTACTTGTGCCCATGTCTAAGCCAACGATTAGATTTCTTTCTGTTACCTTAGACATATTATTTGCTACCCACTTTAACTAACTCTCTTGTTCATTTGTTGATGCGCTTTTCCATCCCACGGCTAATCCCGTGTCATAACGCAAATCAATATAATCTACTTGTTTATCTTGCTTTTTTAACAACGGATAAACATCTACAAAACGTTGTAATCTATCTACATATTCCGAGCGTCCGAGATTAAGTCGAATGCCATTTTCAAGTCGTAAATTCCAAGCAAAACGTTCACTTAGATATAATTCATCAATGCGCAAACTGGCTGAGTTGAGTAATGTTTGCATATCACGATATCCATTTAACGCTGTTTCCTCACTGCCACTTGGCCCGAATAAATCTGGCAATACTTCATTTGGCAATTGAGCTGCGAACCTTTCACCATATTGATTTAACAATGCATCTTTATTCCATCTCGCGCTGGCTATCTCTTCCACTACATGAATATTGAGACTATTCGGCCAACGCTTTCGTACTGATGCTCTATGCACCCAAGGCAATGCCTCAATTTCCTGATGCAATCGATCAACATCAACTTCAAAAAAACTTTCTGGATGTTTTGAACGAATGGTATTTTCAATCAATTCATCCTCAATATTTATTCTCTTCCCACTGACAATAACTTGCTGAATGGGTGCTCGCTGGGCATCTTCCAACCAACTATCTAACCACCAAATGGCGTACACTAGAGCTAGCAGCACAATTGCCAAAAACACCATTCCCACTATTTGATAGCGAGTATTTGGTTGGCTTGTGACAGCGAGTGATTGCATTAATGTTCATCCGCCGTTTTCAATATGGCTAACACTAATTGCTCAAAAGTCATTCCAGCCTGTTTTGCCGCCATGGGTACTAAACTTTTTTCAGTCATACCAGGAACAGTATTCGCTTCTAATAAATAGAATTGACCACTTTGGTCACACATAAAATCAATCCGCCCCCATCCAATGCCAGACACAGCATGGAAAGCTTCAAGAGCTAACCTACCCAGCCTATTTTCTTCTTCTACAGATAACCCGCTGGGGCAAAAATACTGAGTTGAATCAGAAAGATACTTGGCATCATAATCATAAAAAGTATGGGGTGTAGACATACGAATCGATGGTAGTGCGCTACCATTTAAAATTGTCACTGTGTATTCTGAACCATGGATAAAGCGCTCTAACAAGACGCTATCATCATAATTAAATGCGTCTTGAATGGCCGCTTCTAATTGTGCAGCATTGCTTACTTTGGTCATCCCTATGCTGGAACCTTCCTGCGCAGGCTTGACCATCACTGTGTCCCCTAATTCGTCCATTATAACCTTGCAAGATCGCGCATCAAAGCTACTTTTCTCTGCAATTTGATAATTTGCTGTAGGTAACCCTAAAGTTTGCCAAATTTGCTTAGTTTTAATTTTGTCCATGGCCAAGGCAGAGCCTAATACACCACTTCCGGTATAAGGTAAATTGAGGACTTGCAATGCACCTTGCATACTGCCATCTTCCCCTCCCCGACCATGCAGCATAATGAGCACGCGCTCAAATCCTTGGCTAACAAGCTCAGTAATTGCCTGTTCTGCAGGGTCAAATTTATGGGCATCAACGCCAGCAGTTTGCAACGCGTTAAGAACCGCATTTCCGGAAAGCAAAGAAACTTTGCGTTCCGCAGAGTGACCACCAAACAAAACGGCCACCTTACCAAACTGCTTTACATCAATGTTTAGTCCATCTGTCATTGCGCACTTCCGACATTCATTTTTTCTTTATTTAATTCAACGGACTGCAAATACTTGGCAATCTGACCAATATTTCCGGCACCTTGTGTCATTAACACGTCTTGGTCCCTCAAGGCTTCGGATAGTAACTTGGGTAGCTCATCTTTATCGGCTACGTAAATAGGCTCGATTTGCCCCCGTTGTCTGATAGAGCGGCACAATGCCTTACTATCAGCACCTTCTATAGCGGCCTCTCCAGCGGAATATACTTCAAGTAACAGAAGACAATCGACCTGAGAAAGCACACGCACAAAGTCTTCGTATAAATCTCGAGTACGGGTAAAACGATGTGGTTGATAAGCCATGACCAAGCGTTTGTCTGGCCAATTGTTACGGGCAACGGCAATAGTTGCAGCAACTTCAGTAGGATGATGACCATAATCATCAACCAATATTACTTCACCGTCACCGGTCTCAAAGCAACCTAATTGCTCAAAACGTCGCCCAATTCCTTCAAAAGCGCCTAAAGCATCAACAATTGCCTGATCGTCAACACCTTCATCAGTCGCAACCGCAATAGCCGATAACGCATTTAGAATGTTGTGTTTACCCGCGATATTTAACGTCACTTGTAAGTCTGAGCGCCCAGAACGCTTGGCGATAAAACGACTCTGATTAAACCCCATTTCAATATTGACGGCGCGCACATCCGCTTGCTCTTCAATACCGTAAGTCATCACTTTACGTCCGACTCTAGGTAGAAGTGCGCGCACCACAGGATCGTCAACGCACATTACTGCCAATCCATAAAAGGGTAAGTTATGTAAAAAATCTAAGTAAGTGTCTTGCATTCGTTGGAAATCACCGTCATAGGTTTCCATGTGATCCGCTTCAATGTTGGTCACAATTGAAACCATGGGTTGCAAGTGCACAAAAGATGCATCACTTTCATCCGCTTCAGCGATTAAATAACGACTGCTACCCAATTTAGCATTGGTGCCGGCACTATTTAGCAGCCCACCAATCACGAAAGTAGGGTCGAGTTCAGCTTGAGCAAATATAGTGGCTAATAAGCTTGTTGTGGTTGTTTTACCATGGGTACCCGCTACTGCGATCCCATGGCGGAAACGCATAAGTTCAGCCAACATTTCGGCGCGGCGAATGACGGGAATGCGTGCCTCTTTGGCGGCTATAATTTCAGGGTTAGTATGATCAATGGCACTGGAAACTACCACCACATTGGCGTTTTCAATATTTTCCTGACGATGGCCGATAAAGACTTTAGCCCCCTTGCTTTGTAAGCGCTGGGTCATACCGTTATTTTGTTGATCTGAACCCGAAATGGCATAACCTTCATTTAATAGTACTTCCGCAATGCCACCCATACCAGCACCACCAATTCCAATAAAATGAATTTGTTTTATGCGGCGCATTTCAGGTACATGATAGTTCGCTTTATCAGGCTTAATCATGAAGCTTCTCCCCCCAGCGTGGCACAAATATCACTAACGGTTTTAGTTGCTTGAGGTTTGGCCAGCGATCTCGCTTTTTGCCCCATTGTTACTCGACTTTCTCCGTCGTTTACTAGTTGTTGGATAATAACTTTCAAACCACCTTCTTCTAATTGAGGTTGAGGTAATAAAACCGCTGCATGATGATCCACTAATGCCCGGGCATTCATGGTTTGATGATCATCCACAGCATGTGGTAAAGGAACAAATATCGCCGCCACACCGACCATGGCAACCTCTGCAACAGTCAATGCACCGGCTCGGCAAATAACGACATCAGCCCAGGCATAGGCTTCAGCCATATCATCAATAAACTCGGTAACCTGCCAGTTATCACTGTTTGGCCACACTTGTTGATAAGTGTCTGTCACTGATTGTTGATGGCCTTTACCCGTTTGATGGCGCACTTGCGCGTTAGTAATCTCAGCCAAAGCTGGCGGTACATGCGTATTAAGGGCACTGGCTCCCAAAGAACCGCCGACAATAAGAATATGACACTTACCTTGATTAGCTTGTTTTGCCGGTAAATTAGCGAAATCACTTCTGACGGGGTTGCCCACCCAATTGTATTTGTTAGCAGACTGCTTTCCAAAAGCCTGATTAAAACCAGTCAATACTCGCTTAGCAAACTTGGCAAGGACTTTATTGGTTAGTCCAGGTAATGCATTTTGTTCATGGACAACCAAAGGTATGCCTCGGATCCACGCGGCAATGCCTCCAGGTCCACTCGCAAATCCCCCCATGCCTAAAACGACATCAGGATTAATTTGCTTAATAACTTTCAAAGCTTGGTAAACCGAATGAATCACTTGGAAAGGCGCTTTGAGTAAGCGGAGGATCCCATTGCCACGCACTCCGGCAACGTCAATAAAACTAATATCGAATCCTTCTTTGGGAACAATATCTGCTTCCATACGCGCTGCCGTGCCTAGCCAGTGGATGTGCCAATTGCGTTGCTGCAACTCTTTTGCCACGGCAATGCCAGGAAAAACATGTCCACCCGTTCCACCTGCCATAATCAGAATGGTTTTGTTCATGTCATTCATTCTGCCACCCCTTCTTCATTATGAGGGGCCGCTTCGGCAAGCAGTTTTTTGACTTTAGACTTGGCCTTGTTGACTTTTTTCTTTGAACCTTTGCTCATGGCTTGAACGCCATCAACTCGAATTTCAAAATCAATTCGAATTAAAATTGCTACGGCAACCGCCATGACAATAAGGCTTGAACCACCGTAACTAACCAACGGCAGTGTTAACCCTTTGGTCGGTAAAATCCCTGCACTGGCACCGACATTTACAGCAGTTTGGAAACTGAACCAAATGCCAATGGCATACGCTAGATAGCCATCATAGGGACGTTCAGCTTTTAATGCTAAATTACCTAGTTTCAGTGCCTTGTATACCAATGCAAATAACAGAATTAACACGCAGACAACACCCATAAAACCAAATTCTTCGGCTAAAATAGCAACGATAAAGTCGGTATGTGCTTCAGGAAGAAACTCAAGTTTCTGCAAGCTGTTTCCTAATCCTTGACCAAACCAATCACCACGCCCGTAAGCCATTAATGACTGGGTTAATTGATAACCCGCACCAAAAGGGTCTTCCCAGGGCTTTAGGAAAGAACTCATTCGTTCTACTCGATAGTCAGCCGTTAAAATTAACGCCGTAATCAAGGCAAGCCCGGTAAACACTAGACCAAAAAACTGCCATAATTTTGCACCGGCTAAAAACAGTAAACCTAAGGTGGTGGCAAACATCACAACCACTGTGCCCAAATCGGGTTGTAGCAGGATTAAAAATGCCAACACAAAAAACACCACTAGAGGTTTCATAAAACCTTTAAGGTTTTCTGTTACTTCTTCGTATCTGCGCACCATATAGCCTGCCAAATAACAAAAGAAAAATAACTTAGCTAACTCAGCAACCTGAATGGTAATAGGCCCGACTACCAGCCAGCGACGACTACCATTTACTGTGCGCCCTACAAACAGCACCAAAATGAGTAAAACGACGGCCGATAACAGTAACCAAGGGTTACTCACTCGCCACCATTGCATGGGAATTTGCATCACAATACAGGCCGCCACTCCGGCTAAGCACAAATATATGCCGTGACGAATAGCAAAATGAAAGGGATTATCAAATAAACGCGCAGCCACAGGCATGGAAGCTGAAGTGACAATCACTAAACCAATGGCCATCAACGCAATGCTGATCAGAATAAAGTTCACATCAAACGCTTTTCCGTCGATTTGTTTGCCATCATGACGCTGAGAAAACATTCTACGCAACATGGAATCGTTTTGTGTGTTCATTGTCGTTGTTCTGCTTTCACTCATTGGGTGACCTCCAGAACACTTTGTTTGAATACATCGCCACGATGTTGATAGTTATCAAACATATCCAAACTTGCACAAGCAGGCGATAGCAAAACAATATCACCACTTTCGACAATGCCATTTGCAAAGGTCACAGCCTCTAATAAATCAGCGACTTCAATACTTCCTGGTTTTAAAGACGCTAGTTCCCTGCCGTCTTTACCTAAGGTAATTAATAGATCGACATCAGCCAACAACATGGGTTGTAATTCAGTGAAATTAGCTTTTTTACCGTCGCCACCAGCAATTAATATAAGTTTGCTGTCTCCTCTATTTTTGAGGCTTTGCAGTGCAGCGATAGTAGCGCCAATATTGGTTGCCTTGGAATCATTGATCCAACGCACATTGCGGTTTTCACTGACTAATTCAAACCTATGCGGTAGGCCAGTAAACATACCTACAGCTTGTACAATCGCAGCTTGCTTTACTCCCAATGGCATAACACAAGCGATGGCCGCTTGAATATTCAAAATATTATGCAAACCTTTTAGCGCACATTGTTGAGCAGAAATAAAATCTTCACCATCTAGGATAATGTTTTCTGCTGGAGCATCCCAACTGATCCCCACTGGCGAATGACTCAAACCAAAGCTGTTTTTAGGTTGATAATTTTGTGGCCATGTTTTTACATCATCTCGATTAGCGATACAAAATTCAGCATTTTGATAGATGCGTTGTTTAGCATCCGCATAAGCGCTAAAAGTCAGATGACGGTCAATATGATCTTCGCTCACATTCAAAATGGTAGCGCAAACTGGGGTTAACGAATGCAGTAACTCAAGCTGGAAACTAGATAATTCAAGGACTAAATATTCGGCACCACAATCCAGTAAATCCAACACTGGTGTACCTATATTCCCGCCCATTTGCGCTTTCATACCAGCGCAATTTAGCATCTCAGTGACCAAACAAGTGACTGTAGATTTTCCGTTAGATCCGGTAATGGCAATGACTGGGATAGTGTTAAAGCGTGCAAATAACTCCACATCTCCAATCACCTCTACCCCCGCATCTTGGGCGTTTTGAAATTCCTTCGCGTTTGGATTTACCCCAGGGCTTAACACAACTAAATCAGCGTTTAATAACACCTCTTGATTGAAGTCACCACTGAGGGTCTGAATTCCACTAGGCAATTCAACTGGATTACGATCCATGCCAATTACCTTAGCCCCCTGAGCATTTAAAAACGCCACGCACGACTTGCCGGTCAGTCCTAAACCAACCACAACAACTTGCATGTGTTTTAAATCAGGGGTTTGCATAACCTTTGTTTATCTCAGCTTTAATGTGGCTAATCCAATTAGCACTAGAATGATTGAAATAATCCAAAACCTAACGATTACACGAGGTTCTGGCCAGCCCTTCAGTTCAAAATGATGGTGAATAGGTGCCATTCTAAATATGCGTTTGCCACGCAACTTATATGACCCCACTTGCAATATCACTGACAAGGTCTCCACCACAAAGACCCCGCCCATAATAATCAACACGATTTCTTGACGGACAAGCACCGCCATAATCCCCAGAGTACCGCCTAACGCTAATGAGCCGACATCGCCCATAAACACTTGAGCTGGATAGGTGTTAAACCATAAAAAGCCTAATCCAGCACCAACAATAGCGGTGCACACAATCACTAACTCACTCGTTTCCGGAATATAAGGAATATTCAGGTACGCAGAAAAGTTAATGTTGCCAGTGGTGTAGGCAAAAATCGCCAATGCCCCTGCCACCAAAATTGTAGGCACGATGGCCAGTCCATCTAAACCGTCAGTTAAGTTCACTGCGTTACTGGTCCCCACCACGGTGAAATACACAACCACCATGAAAAACATCCCAAGTTGTGGCATCACTTCTTTGAAAAAAGGCACCAAGAGTGCAGTTTCAGCAGGATCTTGGCTGCTTGCATACAAATAAATAGCAACAGCGATGGCAATAATGGACTGCCAAAAATACTTCCATTTAGCGATTAGCCCTTTAGGATCTTTACGCACTACTTTACGATAATCATCAACAAAGCCAATCAGTCCATATCCAACTACAATTGACAATACCACCCAAACATAGCGGTTACTCAGATCTGCCCATAATAAAGCACTGGTCAGGATCGCAGCCAAAATGAGTAAGCCCCCCATAGTGGGAGTACCCGATTTGGACAAATGACTTTGCGGGCCATCATCACGGACAGTTTGACCGATTTGCATAGTTTGCAACCAACGGATCATGCTAGGACCAATTAAAACGGCCATAAGCAAAGCAGTTAGGGTGCTAAGGATTGCGCGCAGGGTCAGGTATGAAAATACATTGAACCCAGCATCATATTGCTGCAACCATTCAGCCAACCAAATTAGCATGCGATTCGCTCCCTAACTCGTTCAAACTTTCCCACAGGAGAATCCTCCAAAGCTTTCACGACGTTTTCCATACGAGCACTTCTAGAACCTTTAACTAAAATCGTAATGTCACGCTGCTCAGAGGCTAGATGGTCACTAATATATTCAATGAGCAACCCAATATCACTGAAGTGTTTACCACCAAAGATATCGCTGGCAGCCTGACTTAACACACCAAGAGTGGTTAAATTATCAATACCTTTTTGTTTCGCGTGTTCACCCACTAGCTCGTGGTAATAGCGCGCTTTTTCACCTAACTCACCCATGTCACCCAACACCAAAATACGGTAACCACTGAAGCTACTGAGTAAATCAATTGCGGCATTAACAGAGGCGACATTAGCGTTATAGGTATCATCTAAAATTTTAACTTGATTGGTTAACTGTTTGACCTGCAGGCGGCCACTCACTTGCTGCATGTTTTGCAAACCAAATTTAATATCGTCTAAACTTGCTCCTACATTCATCGCCAACGCAGCGGCAGCTAGGGCATTACCCACATTATGAGTACCAGGCAATGACAAGGTAAGATGAATTTTGCCTTTTGGTGTACACATCATAAATTGCGCACATCCATCGATACCAAGGCTAATATCTTGAGCATAAAACTCAGTTTCTTTGCTTTCTGAGAACCCTTGAATATGGCATTCTTTCAATTTGCCAGACCAAAAATCACTAAACTGGCTATCTTTGTTGATAATAGCCGTACCTTCCTTACTTAAACTTCTAAAAATTTCACTTTTTGCCCGAGCAACACCCAATAAACTCCCAAACCCTTCTAGATGAGCTGCAGCAGCATTGACGATAGTGGCAACATCCGGTTTAACTAAATTGGTGGTATACGCAATCTCGCCTAAGTGATTCGCGCCCATTTCGATCACCGCAAAATCATGGTCTTGTTGCAATCTCAGTAATGTTAGAGGCACGCCAATCTCATTGTTAAAATTTCCATCAGTGGCAAGTACATTACCGATTCGCGATAAAATACCAGCCACCATTTCTTTCACCGTTGTTTTGCCACTACTTCCGGTAATGCCCACGGTTTTTGGCGCAACTTTTTGTTTTACTGCCGCGCCCAACGCCCCTAATGCCAACTTTGTGTCTTCCACCAAAATGTAAGGTAAATGGGTTTCGATTTCTTGCGATACAATCAGTGCAGCAGCACCACTGTTGGCAGCTTGATCAACAAATTTATGGCCATCAAAATTAGGCCCTACCAAAGCAATAAAAACATCTCCGTGCCCCAAACTTCGTGTGTCTGTGCTAACACCTGTGACCTTGTCATTAGTGCCAAACAACTCGCCATTTGTTTGTTGTGCTATCCAGTCAAGAGATACTTCAATCATTGCATTTTCCCTACACTCAGCGTGTTTACATAATTTCTTTCATCGTACGGTAGAATTTGCTCACCGATAATTTGTTCTGTCTCATGTCCTTTACCTGCAACCACGATCAGATCTCCTTTCTGACTATGAGCAATTGCAAGTTGAATTGCTTTTTTACGATTGGTTTCAACATAGACCTTTGATTGATCTTTTATGCCGGCGAGTATATCGGCAACAATAGAAGAAGAAGGTTCAGAGCGACTGTTGTCTGAAGTGAGAATGATTTGATCACTAAATCGTTCCGCTGCCTCGCCCATTAACGGACGCTTGCCTTTGTCTCTGTCGCCACCGCAACCAAAAACACATATAAGTTGTTTGTCACTATGCACTCTTGCTGATTTAAGCGCTTGCTCTAGGGCATCCGGTGTATGGGCAAAATCGACAATTAAATGACCCGCTGTAGGGTGTTCAAAAAGCTCCATCCGTCCGGCCACAGGTTTTAATTTCGCGCACAATTTGGCCAATTGCTGTAACGGCAGACCTAAGACTAAAAGACTCGCCATCGCGGCCAGTAGGTTAGCCACATTGAACTGACCTAACAAACCACAGTTAATCCGGGCATTTCCCCATGAAGAATGCAGTTCAAACGACAAACCACTATGGCTATAATCAATATGACTAGCTAGGCAATAGTGCCGCTGTTCTGGCAATTGTTCGACCTTTAACTGGGTCGAAAACAAAGTAATATGTTGCTGTCTCGACGCGGCAACCACCCAGTTTTGCGTCTCAGGATCATCTGCATTTAAAACCAAATGTTTGAGCCCTGGCTGGTTGAGTAATTGCCGTTTTGCCTTGGCATATTCATGCATATTGCCATGATAATCCAAATGATCGCGGGTCAGATTAGTAAAGACTCCGACATCCATTTTAAGCCCTTGAATACGATCCTGAACCAAGGCATGTGACGACACCTCTAAAGCCACTTGTTTCGCCCCAGATTGCACAAATTTGCCAAGTAACTTTTGCACCTGACAGGCGTCTGGCGTGGTATTTAGCGTTTTTTCTAATGCATTATTATCAGCGCTGTACAGTCCTGCGCCTAAGGTCCCTATTGAAGCTGACTTGTCGCCACATAAATAACGCAGTTGACTGATTAACTGCACCACTGACGTTTTGCCATTTGTCCCCGTCACACCAACCACGTCTAAATGTTGAGCAGGTGTACCGTAAAATGCGGCGGCCAATTGAGATAGCTTTTGTCCCAACTGATAAAAAGAGATCAAAATACTCTGTTCACGCATTTCAATATCGCCGTGACGTTGCGGCTGTTCAACTTCTTGCAAGATCAATTTCGCACCTAGGCTAATTGCCTGAGGAATAAAGTCTCGTCCATCTAACTGATGACCTTTTATTGCCACAAAAACACTGTGAACTGCCACTTCACGGCTATCTAATACTAATTCACTGACTTGCACCTCAGGTGCATCAATTTTAAATTGCGCAAGTATAGATTTGATATCAGTGGTGTTGTGTAAATGCGGCATCATTGTTCTCCTCGTTTGGCGATTGAGGAAACATTTTTGGCATCTGGCGGAACATTCAATAATTGCAGCGTGTTGGCCATAATAGAGCTAAAAACCGGAGCAGCGGTGTCACCGCCGTAATACAAGTCGCCTTTAGGCTCATTAATTAGCACAACCACCGCCAGTTGGGGATCAGAAACAGGGGCCACACCGGCAAAAATATTCACATATTGCTCGCCGTAGCCGCCTTTAATCGCTTTACGACTGGTGCCTGTTTTACCCGCAACACGGTAGCCTGGCACTCGCGCTTTGCGGCCTGAACCACCGTCTTCAAGTACACTTTCCATCATATTCAACACACGATGAGCATTCTCTTCACTAATAACCCTTTCTTGAATTTTTTGTTCATCTGACATGACAATACTGAGGGGTTGTTTAACACCGCCATTGCCTAAAATGGAATACATTCGTGCCAATTGCATAGTGGTAACAGATAATCCGTACCCGAATGACAAGGTAGACAATTCAAATTTCGACCATCTTCGCTGTTCGTTGAAAAGCCCGCCCTGCTCGCCAATCAAATTAGTGCCTGTTTCGCTCATCAATCCCATGTTGTAATAAGTGTCTAAAAGGAATTCTTTGGGTACTGAAAGCGCTAATTTTGAAGTACCGATATTGCTCGATTTTTTAATAATTTGCTGCAAAGTTAATTTGCCGTAATTACGGGAATCGCGGACGATACTTCCACCTAGACGTCGCCAACCTGGCGAGGTGTCGATAATGGTTTCAGTGTCAGCAGAACCAAACTCTAGAGCACTCACCACAGCCAGCGGCTTAACAGATGAACCAGGTTCAAACGTGTCGGTAATTGCTCGGTTGCGAATTTTCCGTGGTGATACACCTTTGCGGTTGTTTGGATTAAAAGAAGGGCTATTCACCATCGCCAATATTTCCCCGGTATTCACATCGGCCACTACGACTGAACCAGATGTAGCACGGTAAAAATGCACGGCTGACTTTAATTCACGGTAAGCAAGCGCTTGAATTCGTTGGTCTATGGTGAGTTGAATATTTTGCGGCTCTTTTCCTTTTTCCTGTTCTAATATTTCAACTTGACGACCTTTGGCATCACGACGAATCGTTCTAGAGTCTGGGGTTGCTGACAAATATTCGTCATATAATTTTTCTATTCCTTCGATTCCTTGGTCGTCAACATTGGTGAAACCAACGACATGGGCCGAGGCTTCGCCTGCCGGATAATAACGACGAGATTCGTTGACTAAGTATACCCCTGGAATTTTTAGCTTCTGTACAAAGGTAGCCATTGCCGGCGACACTTGTCGTTGCAAATAGACAAATTTGCTATTTTCATTGCTGGCTTTTTTAATCAGTTTATCAACGTCTTGGCCTAATACCTCAGCAAGAGCTTGCCATCTGCGAGTATCGGCTAGCGCCCCTTTTTCCGGATCTGTCACGGTTGGAGGGTGCGCCCAGATAGCTTTTGCAGGCACACTTACTGCTAACTGCTCACCGTTTCTATCAGTAATTAACCCGCGATAAACTTCATTATTACGCACTCGGAGGGTTCGATTATCACCTTCTTCAATCAATTGATCAGGATTGATAACCTGAATATAGGCAGCTCTGGCAGTCAATACTGCAAACACGGCTAGTATGGCACCAACAACCACTATGAAACGCCACTGCACCAAACTTGGAGCAATGTTTTTCTTAGCTTGTTTAGTTCTAGCCTTGGTCATTTCAAACGCACCACAATTTCATCTTCTGGACTGGGTCTGTGCATATCAAGTTGCTTCTTCATCGCAACTTCAATGCGGTTATGATCGGTTAACGCCCCTTGCTCTAGGATTAAGTGACGCCACTCAATATCTAATTGATCTTGTTCTTGCATTAGCTGTTCTAGGGCCATCGACATCTGTCGATTGTGGTGCGCACTCATGATCACGGCGAACGCACTTATCAATACCATTAAAAACAACAAAACCCGTATCGGATGACGGGCTAGTTCAGTGAAGATTAAGTTGACCAAATTGAAGTTGGTCCTAGTATCTGTCACAGCTTCTGAGCCACCCTTAACACTGAACTTCGCGACCTCGCATTCACTTTAATTTCATACTCACTTGGCTTAGTCGCTTTACCAATTAACTTCATTGCCCGGGTCGCATCTATTTGTGCCTGGGTAATTGCCATTCGGGCTGGTACCTGCATTCCCCGACTTTGTTCGCGCATAAAGCGTTTTACCAATCGATCTTCTAATGAGTGAAAACTGATCACGGCCAGTCGTCCTCCTGAAGAAAGGCACGCTAATGCTCCTTTAAGTCCGTCGCGAACTTCATCTAATTCGCTATTAATATAAATACGAATTGCCTGAAAAGTCCGTGTAGCAGGATGTTTAAATTTATCTTTCACCGGTACTGCTTCATCCACTAACTTTGCCAATTGCAATGTTGTAGTTAGTGGAAACTCATCGCGACTATTCACAATGGCATGGGCGATACGTTTACCGAACTTTTCCTCACCAAATTCTTTTATTACCTGGGTAATATCATCTTCTTCTGCTTTTGCCAGCCACTGAGCCGCACTCATACCTTTACTGGTATCCATGCGCATATCCAATGGTCCTTCACGCATAAAGCTAAACCCGCGCTCGGCATCATCTAATTGTGGAGACGACACGCCAAGATCCATCAAAATGCCATCCACTTGACCGAATACCTGATGTTTGTGAGCAACCTCTTCAATGTTTGAAAATGCCACATGTTCAATACAAAAGCGGTTATCATCAGCAAAGCGTTTAGCCGCTTCAATCGCATATGGGTCGCGATCTAAAGCAATTAAGCGGCCTTTGTCAGACAACTTCTGCAATACTTTTTCCGTATGTCCGCCGCGCCCAAAAGTGGCATCCATATAGACGCCGTCGGGTTTAATTGCCAACCCTTCAATGGACTCATCTAAAAGCACTGAGCGATGCAACGTTTGTGACGATTCGTTTTCAGTGATCAAAGTGAGAAGTCCTGTAAGCGCTCAGTTAATTCAAATTCGCCGCCTTTCTCAGTTTCAATATCTTGATGAACCTGTTGCTGCCATGTCTCTGCATCCCAAATTTCGAAGCGATTGAGCTGTCCAACTAACATGATTTCTTTACTTAAGTTGGCATGCTGACGAAGTGGTGCTGACAATAAGAAGCGACCATTCTTGTCCATATCACCTTCCATGGCATAACCTAAAAGAAGTCGCTGTAAGCGGCGTTCTTGAGGTATCATGCTGGAAAGCTTACTAAGTTTGAGTTCAATCTCTTCCCATTCGGGAAGTGGGTAAAGTAGCAGACAGCTTTGCTGTGTATCGATTGTGCAAACCAGTTGTCCCTGACAATCATCTAGCAACAACTGTCGATACCGTGTAGGTATCGCCACCCTGCCTTTTACGTCTAGATTGATTGCGTTAGCGCCGCGGAACATATCCCCTAGCCTTTTTTATTAGTTTGCTTTTATTGTTTTGTTAGCACCAGTTTGCAACACATTGAGATCACTTTGATCCACTTTCTGCCACAATTACCCACAAATGAGAGTTTAGGTTTCCACTAACCCCATTGTCAAGGACAAAAAACAGGTTAACCAGATGCCGCGAATGTCAATTAAATTAAGGGCTAGACGAAAGCGGCTGATATATATAAAGAAAGCCTTTAAAGCTGTTTTTATGTACAGTGAAATTCTGGGATTTTGAAGGTTTAAAATAAGGTGAAAAAATTTTGTCTCACGTCCCTCTCTTATTCTTAAAAACGCAAAACAATCATATAGATGGTAATTTTTATAATAAGCTAGCCTTCAACTTATAATAAGATATCCTCAGTCACGGCAATAAATGCGGTTTTCGCGCCCCAACTGGTTTGTAAAAGGGAGGCGTTAGCATGCCATTACATTATCAACCTAAGCATTGGAGAGATTAACGATGATCGATAAAAGGCAATTTGGAAAAATGCCCGATGGCCAAACAGTGGATAGCTACATTTTAACAAACAACAAAGGAATGGCCGTTGAAATATTGACACTAGGCGCCATTATTCGATCTTGGAAATTAGCTTGTGATCCCAGCGTAGATATAGTGCTAGGCTTTGATAGTGTTGCAGAGTATTTATCTGACCAAAGTTATTTGGGGAGAACTGTGGGACGCTACGCAAACCGAATCGAAAACGGAAAATTTACACTCGCTGAGAAAACCTATTCCGTTAGCACCAACTTACAGGGTAACTGTTTGCACGGTGGGGTGGAAGGCTTTCACAATCGAATTTGGGCCGTGACTAAAACACAGGACAATCCATCCCCAAGTGTTACTTTGAGTTTGACGAGCGAAGACGGCGATCAAGGGTTTCCGGGAACCTTAAAGGTTGATGTCACTTTCAGCCTTGATCAGGAAGATCGCTTAACCATTGAATACCATGGGCTTTGCAACCAAGACACGGTTTTCAATCCTACCCAACATAGTTACTTCAATTTAGCGGGTCACGATTCGGGCAGTATTTTTGACCAACAAATTACCCTGGCCGCAAACTATTACACACCTGCAGATGAAAATGCGATTCCCACGGGAGACATAAAATCAGTGGATAACACTGCCTTCGATTTACGTCAGCCGACCCCCTTTAAACAAGCCATCCAGCAACAAGATGAGGCCATAAAAGCCGCCAATGGACTCGACCATAATTGGTGTGTGGATGGATTTACACCAGCTCAAGAAAAGCTGAATTGGGTTGCAGATGTGACTGAACCAAAATCTGGGCGAGTGTTGGTCACTGAAACGACCATGCCAGGTGCGCAAATATACACGGGTAATTTTATTGGCGAGAATACCCTTGGTAAAAGCAACACTAGATACGCCGCCTATCACGGTTTCTGTATTGAGTCCCAGTTCTACCCGAACAGCCCAAACCAAGCCGAGTTTCCCAGTGCAACTCTGCGCGCCAACTCACCTTTTGTGTCGCGGACGAGCTATCAAATTAAACAAAAAAGCCAACAGTAATCACACTGCTGGCTTATGTTTATTTAACGAAGTAGCGTTAAAAAGTATTAAGCGCTTGGCGCTTCTTCTTTAGCTTCTTCTTTTTTAGTATCGTCAACGACGCTTATTTGAATAGCGCGAATAGGCTTTTCAGTGTTGACTGATAGTTGTGCTAAACGGTTTAATTGCGTAAGTGACAACATTGCCGTATAGATAGCGCCAAGATAGCCGCTATTTTTTAGCTCAATAATAATTTCGTCTGATAACTCATTGACGCGTTTTTCATTGATAGTAAAAAGGCCCGTAACAGCACGTTTTTCACCGCTACCGTACTGAACATTTAATTGCACTGCATCGAGTAATTCTAATTCAACGATTCGTTTGATAAAACGCTGGGTTGCCAATTCACTGTTAGTAATTTCGCCCAGTAGGTCTTGACGATTTTTTAGATAATCCGTTGGCTCGCCTTCGGCAGTAAATAAACTTTCACCTTCTGTTTCGCCAACCAAGACGCTAGTTTCATCAATGTAAACGCCTAGCTTGTCACCGTCAGGGCGCACATCAAAAGGGTAACGTTGAATGTTCAAAGGCATAACATGGCCTAACCATTTGTCATCTTTGAAATATAAATTAGTACCTTGCTCCAAACCAAGCATGGCGATTGAATGGAAATTGCCTGAAGCTTGATCTTTAATAAAGACAATAGGCATACAACTGGCAATTTGCGCGTACTCACGCAATGTAGCAGAGGCTAAATGCGTTTCTTTAGCAAATTCAAAGTTATGCTGGGTCTTTACTTTTAACGCACTATGTTTATTTTTATCCAGTGGAATATAATTCGTTTTCATTACTTCTTGTTCTCTTTTAAATGATGCTCCGCGGGGAAAACACGACGGAGATTAAAATCACTTTCAAACACTTTACTAGCTCTTTGCACTGCCTGAGCACGGTAAAATATAAGTCAGTTTGTGCCAGAAAGTGTGCAAGTATGTTTTATTTGGCGTGGGAAGTCACCACCCTAGCCCTTTAAATTAGAAATACTTTATTAAAAAGTGTACTTCGGTCTGAAATTATTAGGAATTAACCACTGTGGCTATATATTCTGCGAGTTTGGCCTCGGCCTCTTCGCCAAATAGAATGTGACAGGCTTCCTTTAACCCCGGTGCCTGTAAGATATCTTGTTGGGGAACCACTAAGGCAATTTTTGAGCGCCGCCGTAAAAAGTCATCTAAGGTTGTTATCATTTCACGATTGGCTGCATGTTCCACTTCAACTCTAAGGTATTCGCTGTTTTCGATGAGTAATTTTCCCATATCTGGGTTTTCGCGAATGCTTTCCAGCATATTGATAGCATTTCGCCCATATCTACGCCAAAATCGTTGGGTTAGGGGTTCCGACGAACTGCTAGGGGTAAGATCATCCAATCCCATCAATTTGGCACGATGGAAAAACTCTTTTTTTACCGCCTCGCCGGGTTCGCCGTACCATTTGTAATTTTTGTAAGCCAAGGGAATATGAAAGGACGCTATTAACTCACAAATATCCTCGCCAACGTTGATACAGTCGGTTAATTTACCCCCAAATATTGATAAATAATGGTTGTCTTTGTCGACGTCAATGGCATGTTTTCGTGACAACTTCACCCAGTCAGCCTCACCTCCTTTGCCTTTCATGGCTAAAGGTCTCACCCCGCAACGCTCTGCTATAATGTCTTTTTTAGTCAAAGGCTGAGCTAAGGACAAGAGTTTATTAACGTTCGACAAGATAAAATCTCTATCTTCATCGGTTACCTGAGACTGAGGTCCATCAACTTGAGTGTCGGTTGTGCCAATGCAGGTTTTAGGGCCCATAGGTATGATAAAAAATAAACGGCCATCATCAGCAAAAAAAGTCAGCACTTTTTCACTGTCTGTGAGTTTGTTTACAATTAAGTGCACACCTTTAGAAAACAGATGATGGTGCTCGGTGGTTTGATTATTAATTTGATTTACCTGATCGACAAAAGGGCCCGTTGCATTAATGATAGCTTTCGAGGAAATTTCTATTTTTTCGCCACTGATTTGATCGGTAACTTCACTAAACCATATATCATCGACTTTGCGCGAATGCTCTAACCCCACATAGTTAGCGGCTATGCATCCATAACTCATACTAGAGCGAACGAAGTTGAATACAAATCTGGCGTCGTTATCATGCAAGTAAGCATCTGAATATTCAAAACCACCTGAGATATGCTCAGTGTTAACAATAGTCTCCATTTGTTTCATTTTTTCGGGAGATAAGTAGCGAGGCATTTTTGTGAAAAAACGCCCCATTAGCCAATATAAAAGGGTTCCCATGTAAATAAATACGGGATTAAAACGAAAACCACGCTGAATGCTCGTGAAAAAACGTATTTCCTGAACGGTGGAGGGATAATGTCGCATTAGATGATTGCGACTTCTACATAGCTTATTGACTAAAGCAAACTCAAAAGTCTCTAGATATTTGATCCCTCCCCAAGCTAAATTGGATGAATTTGAGCTCGTAAAACCGGCAAAATCCCGCTTATCAATTAGCGCTACCTTAGCCCCTTTAGCCGATAACGCAGCGGCTGAAACTGCACCATTGATCCCACCACCAACAATGAGCACATCAAAGGTCTGTTGAGAAAGCTTGGCAATATTACTTTTACGTAAATTCATGGTCTTGTGTTATTCCAAACGTCATCCAGTATTTGAATTTCTTGATTTAAAAAATCCATTAATTGATATCTCAGTAGATGATAAGCTAGTCAGTGTAACAAGGTTAGAATTCGAAACACGAACAAACAAGTATAAAAATAATGGGCTATTCCTCGACCTTGTATTCAATTACAAAATACCGGATAGTTAACAGCAGCTTTGGTTACTTCATGTAACGCTTGGGTTTGTTGGGTTTTAACATTTCACTATTTCATCTTAGTGATCATACTATTTCTGAAATTTTAAGGGCTGCTTTGGCTAAGGGCGAAGGTCATAACTCGTGTGGATTTGCAACACGGTTCCCCCTTACATGCGGTTTAACGTTAAAACAAACAAAGCAATCCATGACATGGGCTTTTCAATTCAGGTCACATTGAGTCATTCATTTATACATAAAATAATAAGGAAAACAGTATGAAAAAGAGTTTATGGATTTGTACAGCATTAGCTTTGAGTGGCTGTGTTACAGCGTCTGATGGTGAATTCCATGCATCAGAAAAAGCCACAGAGTTAACCCAAAAGTACATCTTAGTTGATGGTCATATTGATGTGCCATATCGTCTTCAACAAAAATGGGAAGATGTAACCCTGGCCACTGACAGTGGCGATTTTGACTACCCAAGAGCAAAAGCGGGCGGACTTAATGCACCTTTCATGTCAATCTACATTCCAGCGTCTTTAGATGACTCACCGAAATCCACAGCGTTAGCTCACAAATTAATTGATTACGTTGAAGCGATTGTAGGCAGAGCTCCAGATAAGTTTGCCATTGCTAAATCACCTGATGATGTTAAAAAGCAATTTGCTGAAGGGTTAATTTCTTTACCTATGGGGATGGAGAATGGTTCTCCGTTACAAGGTAATATGGCAAACCTGAAAACATTCTATGACCGAGGTATACGTTATATTACCTTGGCCCATTCATTAGCCAATCACATATCTGATTCATCATACGATCTGCGCAAAAAATGGAAAGGGTTAAGCCCATTTGGCAAAGAATTGGTGGGCGAAATGAACAATATCGGCATAATGATAGATATTTCCCATGTCTCCGATGATGCGTTTTACCAAGTTATCGAACTCAGTAAAGCACCAGTTATTGCATCTCACTCGTCATTGCGCCGATTCACCCCAGGATTTGAACGTAATATGACCGATGAAATGCTGGTGGCGCTAGCTGAAAACGGCGGCGTTGTGATGATTAACTTTGGCTCGACTTTTGTTGATCAAGTCTCTAGAGGCTGGCGCATCACATTGAGTGAGAAACGCAAAGCCATTGAACAAGAGTTTGGCGCTGATAGCGAGCAATTAGCAAATTTTGACGAAGAGTACATTAAAAATAATCCGTTCCCTTTTGCCAATGTGGATACCGTTGTTGATCATGTAGACCACGTAGTTAAATTGGTCGGTATTGATCATGTTGGGATTGGTTCAGATTATGATGGTGTGGGTGATTCTTTGCCGATTGGCTTGAAAGACGTATCTGCTTATCCTAACTTAGTGCAGGGCCTATTGGACAAAGGTTATAATGAAGAGGATATTGCGAAAATTCTAGGAACAAACTTATTGCGTGTGTGGAGTGAAGTAGAAGACTACGCCGCCAAACACTAAAAGATCGGTTAAAAATGAAATGCTGTAGAGTTGGTGAGATCAGAATCGTGTTGTGTTTGCACGTACACATTCTGCACTAACTCTGCATCACAACTGGCTCTGTGCCGAGTACAATCCATACTCCTAGCTAAGTTTTCTTGGGTATCATGCCAAAGTTCCATCTGTTTCTCAGATAGAATATTTTCCAAAGGACTCAATCTAAACTTCATGGTTTGGTTACCAGCACTGAACAGTTTTATCAGCCACGGATAATCCACAACCCAACCATCTGAGTACACAGTTTGACCATTTAACAGGTTATTTAAATCGAAACATACCTGTTTAGCAGACACACCTTTTTCCAGCAAGATTTCACGGGATATGCCATGCAAATCTTGAGCTTCCTGAGTCCAATGCCGCCAATCAGCTTCAGGTTGAATTAAGCGACAATATCGCTGCGACAAATAGGTCACAACGCCTACCTCGATGGGATAACTGTGACTCCCAAATCCACTGGCCTCAATATCGAGTATTGTCGGGATGATGGTCTTATTAATGTTAAACCTCACTTGAATTGAATTCAGTATAAAAATCGGTTTAGTTTTGGTTAATTTACCCTAATTTAGAACTGATTAACAATTGAACTAAAGTCTAACTGTCAATATCGTTTTAAACAGGACGCTTTGTAAAAGCTAAGACTAGCAAAAAAGCCATCCATTATGAAAAATAATAGATGGCTCACCACTAACCTTATATCGAATTAACCAACAAAAGGTCTTTTATCTGATCTACTCTAAAAAATGCGCTTTCAACACTTCAATATCTGCAGGGCTTACTTCTAATTCCTGCTCTATATAGGCTGTAACCGAACCCGATTGAGCAATCATTTCATCAAACGCTGCTTGTATATAGCTTTTTCTGGCCCCCATTAAAGCCGCTAAAGCAGGTTTTGGTAGCTTAGCCAACTTTGCCATCATGGGATCTGCTGGTTCGTTTGCATGCCCTGCAGGTGGCAATAGGTCCTCAGGTTTTAACACTTGCTCGGTAAATTCGTAATCTTGAATAATGACATCTCGCTCAACATCTAGTGCGGTTAAAATAAGCGCAGCGCTGATACCGGTGCGATCCTTACCTGCAGTGCAGTGGAAAACCAAAGGTTCATCAGATTCAACCAATCTGTCGAACATCGCTTTATAATGCTCTTTTTGCTGGCTTAGGATACCCGGGTACATGCTGGCCATAACGCCTTCCATCATTTCTGATGTTATGGGCTGTCCATTCATCACACTTTTAAACGATTCCATATCAAAGTCCATGGCATAATCCCAAGTGTAATGCTCTACTTCGCCGCCTTGCCATTCAGTTTTTTCTGACGCGCGCTCTTCTGGGGTACGAAAATCCACCACGGTGGCAATGCCTAAATCTCTTATTGTTGCATAGTCATCAGAGGTCAAGTTATGCATTGCACCTGAACGATATAACTTTCCCCATTTAACCTGCTTACCGTCTTTGGTTTTAAAGCCGCCCAAATCGCGGAAGTTGCGTCCGCCAGCGAAAGGTAAAACCCGGGTTCGCAACTCAACTGCCTCGCCATTGCTTTGCTCTATAATAAATTGGTAACGCTGGGTTGCAGGGGCTTGCCAACGCACTTCATTGCCACTGTTGTTGCTATCTATGAGAATAACGTTATTTTCGTTGCCCACAGGGAAAGCTTTTACGGTAACCGGTGATTCAGCCTGCCAATTTAGGTGATAAGCTTGATTTTGAGTATCATAGTTGACGTTGGCTTCGAGAGCATAGGCATGAGCCACTGTTACCAGGCCAAGCATGCTTGAGAATAAAATCCAGGGTTTGTTAAACTTATTTTTTTTCATAATTTGCTCCAATTTGGTCGACAAAAAAGGGCGATTTAACGCCCATTGATGTTGTTTTAGTAGTTAAAACGCACGCCAACAAGGTAGCGTTTACCGTAGCGCTCTACTTGATTAGGCGTAGTTAAATCACCTACATAACGCACATCCAACTCGTCTGTAAGGTTATTGGCGTTGGCATAAATTGACAGCTCACCGCCCATAACATCCCAAGGCAGAGCGTAACTTAGAGATATATCCACACGGGTTTGCGCAGCCCAATATTCCCCCATGGAATCATTTTCCGTGGTGGATAGCCAACTATCTCGATACTGATAGTTCAAACGCGCAGAGAAAGCATCATTTTCATAAAACACTGATGCGTTATAAATTGCCTCTGAAGTGCCAGGTAAGCTGAAAGTCGTGCCGCTTTGCGTGGTGAACTCACTGTCTAAGAAGGTAGCATTTGCGCTCACACCAAAACCTTCTAGCAGGTCTATTTGCATGTCAGATGCTTGAACAATTGCATTGATTTCTAGGCCACTAAGTTTTCCATCTTGACCATTGATAAAGCCGGTGTACTGCCAAGTTTCACCGGCATTGGCGTCAGCATAAACACCGCCATCTATGGCACTACTGTCAGCATATATCACGTTATCGATTTGACGAGTGAACAGCCCTATGGAGAGTAAACTGGCATCAGCTGCATACCATTCCAATGCGATATCCCCTCCCCAAGCCTCTTCGGCTTTCAACGAAGGGTTACCGCCGCTAACTTGCACTGGACTTGAGGTATAATCAATCGATGCCGACGCTCTCCATTCGCCATAAGTTGGACGGCTAATAGCGCTATTTAACGACAGCCTCAATTTTAAATCGTCAGCTAAATTGATGTTAACCAATGCGCTTGGCAGAACATGAATATCATCATCGGAATAACTGCCGTTAGGGCCTGAACTTGTGTAATCAGTTTGCTCAACTCGCATGCCAACAACCCAGTTACCCCAGCTTTTTTCAGTGGTAAGCATGGCGTAAACAGCATTAATTTGTTCTTCAATTGAAATAACCTGATCATCAGATGCCGCTGGCGTTAAGGCGCCTGCTGCTGCCTCCCAGGCTTGTAATAAACCCGGATTGTCGTAATAGCTGGCATTCAAACTATTGGTAAAATCAGTGTCCCACAACTCGCCAGTATCGAAACTAACAATATCAACCTCATCGACCGGGAAGCTGGTTATCCCGTTGCTCATGCCATTGCCCTGTGCTTCACGTTTATTCAAGCTCAAACCGGTATTTAGAACAGAAGCCTGGCCTAGCAGGTTGAGTGAACGTTCTGCGTCGATGCTGATTAGATCCGAGTCGATATCCAAGTTACCAGCCACTATTAAGCCTAAATTTGCGGCATAACTAATGTCTTGAACACTAATAAGATCTGTTGTGCCTGCAGAAAATAAAGAAACCTTTGGATCATTGATATCCGTTAGGTCATAGCTTGCTGCTACTGCACCGCCAACGCTATATGGAATGGGTAAAAAAGTCTCATTGCTGGTTTCAGTGCGATTGTATTTTGCCTCGATAAACCAGTCGCTTAACTGTTTGTCGAATCCTAACGTACTAGTCCAAGTTGAATTCTCATACACACCCTCTTCCAGTAAACGGCTAGCCAACACGACGGGCAAATAGCCGGTATCTCCGGTTGGTGTGGGCGCGTCGATTGCCCCAGCGCCACCAGCAAAATCAAATACATACTGATTACGTTGCTCATGATCGCTAAACTTTGTGTACAGTGTACTTAGATAAACCCGATCCATTCCGCCATTTGGTCGATATTCAATTCTGCCACCTAATGACTCATCTTCTCGTTTGACTTTGTAACTGCGAAAATCAATTTCGTTCAACTGGCGCAGTCCATCAACGTACTCTAAGTCATATTCTCGGTTATCCGTGGTTTGTTCACGACTATTCTTTGAGCCAAATAGGGAGAATCCCCATTCATCTTCGGAGTATGAGGTACGCAAAGAAAATTTCTCTATGTCACCATCACCTAATTGTTGTGTTCCTGCCCCTACATCTGCGGCAACAGACCAGCCTTGCACGTCAAATGGATTAAATGTGCCAATGTTGATAAAACCGGCTATTGCCTCACCAGGCATCTTGGCAGTAATCGCTTTGTTCGCTTCTATACGACTCGTAATCACAGAAGGAAAACTGTCGAAACGGGGAATACGCCCATTTTCTGCACCAGGAATAACGATGCCATCAATAGCGATAGTGGTATAACGAAATGGTGCACCACGGAAATTAATATAGCGCGCTTGACCTTGGTCGCGCTCAATGGCTAAGCCAGGAACCCGCCCTAAAGAATCTGCCAAATTTTGATCAGGAAATCGACCTATAGTATCTGCGGCAACGACATCCACAAAGTTGGTGGCATTGCGCTTAGCATCTATTGCCGCCTTTTGACTATCGCGAATTGGTGAAGCGATGGCAACCACTTCTTCAATGCTATCATCGTCGCTATTTGATTGTGCAAGGGCGCTGAAGGATGAGCTTGTTAAGGCTACAAAAACTGCAGCAGAAACAGGGTTTAAGTATCGCATTTATGATGCTCCGGTTATTTTGACATTAATATGATGGTGTAAACTTGCGGTGCATGCTGGGGGGTTTAGATTGCCAAAATATGACAAAGAGGTTTTTTTAATTTTAGAGACATCTCTAAAATTAAAATCTATATATTTCAACAACTTATAAACATCAAAAATAAACTAATGTATGACTATTTTTGATTTATCAAAGTGTGTTCGATACCAATAACGTTGTGATTTAGCATCTCTGCGCGATTCAAATAAGTAATTTTCAGCTAAATCTTCACCTAAACAATGAAGTAACTCTTCTTTTATTTTGTTTCTATTTTGATCGAGTTTTTTAGAGGTTAAGCCTTGGACTTCCAAATCATTTATGGCTTTGCCGTGCCCACCGTATTGATGCATAAGTTGAATAAGCTCTAATGCCGCCACTTTGTCTGGCCGATTGGTGGCAGGGTTCTTTTGCCAGCCATCTCCTTGCAGACGTTTTTGTGCATACCACAAGAAATAAAAATAAGGCGTTTTGGGAAGTGTTAATGGGAAACCGTGGATTAAAACCAAGTGCTCAGAGGTATTGAACTCAACCACATCCTCGTGAATAGCGATAGTTAATGCCTGATCTTTTTGCTGATAATCTTGACAGATTTTGCAAAACCACCTGACTTGATTATCACTTATATCATCGGGCACGTTTTGCATACACCATTTAACGATAATTTCCATATCATCATCAGTTTGCCCCTGTAAAAATTGAAATATTTGCAGTTGCTCAGTGGAAAATTGAGATAGGCAAAAGCTAAAGTATCCTGCCTTTTTCCTGCTCAGTCCTGATGCTAATAAAGTTTTATACCAATGCTGCTGGTGAGTGGATATGGGGCGAGGTAAATAATGAAAAGTTAATAGCATCAAGGCTGCAAGCAATGCATTTAATCCAAGTAACTGAGGCCATTTAACTTCACAGTCTAAGCTAATGCTAGCAACTAAATCATAAGGTGCAATGAGAATATTTGCATGCATCCACGACTTTTCTAGTTCAGAGGATTGCGTTTGACTATGCACTTCAACCTCAACCCCCCGGCAACGTTTCTGAACTGAAATAATTGAAGAAGGGGAAATATCAACCAGATCGAGTAATAATCGTTCTTCAAGTTGCTGTTTGAAGTCGTAGAACATGTTGTCAGAATAGGTTTTAGTTTGTTTAATTTCTAAAAACGCAGTGTTCAAGTGGCGGTCAAATGACTGTATGGTGGTGTAATTCACCCAAAATACGTTTATAAGAGTGAAACTTATCCATAACAGTAAAAATGCGCCAACGGAAATCACCCACTTTTTCATCCGTCGCAATCCTTCAGATTATGACTCTGCATACTTTGACTCTTCACTTTGACTTGTGTTAATTGATTTTGAGTCAACTGATCAATGAAATGGATATAAGGTTGAATCCCTTTAAATATTTCACACTGAATAGGTTTAGAAATCTGTCTATTAACAAACACATCGCCAATATTGGCATCAGCGGTTATTAAAGACTTGTAGATAGGACCGTCCACCTCTTGCTCAAACCAAGCGCCACTACTAATTAAATCAATTTCGCCAGTTTTAAACCCTTCGTATAATTTATAGGCATTGTCGTAATAACGAAGATCAACTTGTTCAAGGTGCACATTGGCTTGACCTAAAGCTGTCAATGGCAGTAAATAATGGGTATGGCTAACTTTATCGTTTATCACGCCAATACGTTTACCTAAGAGTTGCTGATGAAGCGTATTCTTGAAGGGTTCGTGGCTAAACCAATAAACTTTGTACTGGGTGAAATTAACCCTAGGCTCTAAGAGTTTATATGATGCATCAAACGTTGGTACCAGCCCAGTAAAGGTGTGTTTTCTACCAATTAACAGCGAGAACTCAGTATCAGTAATATCCGCTGCGGTAATGGCATCTCTTGCTTTCCAAGATACAATTACCTTTCCATATTGTTGTTGAATCAACTTGGATTGGCACAATTTTTCAGCAATAGTTTTGATAAATATTGGGGCAGCTAAATGCAGTTTAATACGCTTTTCAAGGGGCGCACCAGTTTCGCAAGCATAGGTAGAATAATTGGAAAGCTTGACATAGGGCGTAGCCTGGCGAGTGAGTATCGCCCCTAAACAAACTATGCACACCATTGAAACTAGCAATGCCAGCGAGTATTGCTTTGTTGACATCGCAGTAAAACACACCAAATAATTTTCTTAATTGCGATGATAATATGACTTTAATATTGCACTTATATGACTTTTAACTTTTTACTGTCATAAACGCCCATTTTGCAGGGCGAGGGTAAAACTCAGAAGTGAAAAGTGGCTATATTCCTTATGCTACTTTTACAGAAGCTTTAAACAATTTCCAAAATTCATATATGAGTTAAGGGGACGGGTCTTGTTACTTTGGCTTTTTTTTTAATCTTCGGATTCAGAGTATTTTTTCGTTAATACATCAGTTTGCCCATGGGAGGTAAAATAGCCACCTTTAGAGCTGATTACCAACTCATTGCTATTGTTAACCACTTCCCTTGCCTCTTTTAAATAGTCAACAAGGGTTTCCTCTGGCATATTTTCCTCCTGATAAACCGCCGCTTGCTCCTTTGCTTTACCCCACTCAACAAATTGAGATAACGTTGAGGTTTGCTTTACTAAACTGTTAAGACGACTGTCACGATCTAGGTACTTTTGCAGAGACTCGGCAGATTGCTCATCCCCTGTTACTGTTAGCCTTTCATTTTCGATACTAATTTGCAGATTATCAACAGAGTCAAATTGTGCAAATAACTGTTCGATTTCTTGATTTAATCGATTCTGATTGAATTGATAGTAGTTTTCGACAGTATTCAAATCTAAATCAATTTCGCCTTTTTCAAGTAACCGCAAGGTCTCTTCAAATTCCTGATTAGCTAATCCACTGTCTAACACTGCTAAGCCACTTTTAATGTCTTGCTTGGCAGTGTTAGCGATATTCTCCAGATCTTGGTTACCTTGGGTTTGATTATCCAAATAATCAAACAAAGAAAGAGGTTGTGTATTGATTTGCATGTTAAAAGTCATTTTAAAACAGGTTACATAGCCAAGAGCTAGCAGAAATAATGCCAACAGAGGTATTTTTCAGTCTTCGGTGAGAGTTATTTCACATGGCGTGTAAATTCTACGCGGGAATTTTTGATTTTAAATTAACCATTCAAAATCAACATGTTAACGTATTAATTTGAAATAAACTTTAGATTGACCAGAAAGCGAATCTTTCCAGGCTTGCGCTACCTTGCATCTTTGCACAAAATGCCAAAACAAAATGGCAAAGTAGAAAGGCTAGCGGCAGAAAATGACGGCAAACCATTGCCTAACCGCTAATAACCTGGCCCTGTTTGTGCAGCCAGTATAATAAAGAAAACAATATTAAGGAGTAGTCCAATATAGCCTAGAAATAATCCCCACCTAGCCATTTTACTGCCAATTAATTTGCCATGACTATGACGTATTCGAGACTGTGCCACGTGACCAAAAATGATAGCCAACAGAGAACTAATAAAAATAAGGGACAATATTCCAAAAATTAAAGATGCCACAGCGCTTTTAGAGCGTTTAACTGCATTGATGGTTTCAGATGCCAATACTATAGCGTTAGGTGCTTTATAAAGTGCTTTAATGTCTTTGGCTTTACCTAAGTGTGCAGCGAATTCAACATGTTGCCCCGGACGCGCAGAATGATTGTATTTCCACTCTCCCATATTAAACGTGAAGCGTTTATTGTCGGCGCAGATGACCCCTTCTTTCGAGTTGGGCTCAAAATCCAGAATTGTTCCTTTCATTGACATTCCTAATATAAAGCGAGTTTAAGATACCGAGGTCGAAATTGATCCGACTAAATGAATTTACCCCATTATTTCAACTAACTCTATAATTTTTATAGGTTTAAAGTAGTAAGTTTATCAATAAGAAGATGTGGAGGGAGGAGTTAGAGCTGGTCATTAAGCCGGGTTCTGTATTTCTCAAAGAGATTAACAATCATTCATCTAGGCCAGCAATCGCTCACTGGCTCAAGCAACCTACCCGGTTCCAATGCGGGCCGCACCATAAGGAACCCTATTTGGTCTTGCTCCGGGTGGAGTTTACCTTGCAACCAACTGTTACCAGTGGCCCGGTGCGCTCTTACCGCACCCTTTCACCCTTACCGGCGCTTGCGCGCTTAGGCGGTATTCTCTCTGCTGCACTTGTCGTCGGCTCACGCCGCCCAGACGTTATCTGGCACCCTGCCCGTTGGAGCCCGGACTTTCCTCCCCCTTGAAAACCCGAAAGTAACAAGGCGGCGATTGTCTTGACCAGCTCTGGCGCGCAGTTTACGTTGATTAATGAATAGATACAATATTTGTCGCCTGCTTTGTATTATCGCGATGAGGTAGATGAGTTGAATTGCAGGTGGGAGCTACACGCAAGCATCATTGATAACACGGTATTTATGCCGTGGAGGTGTGGCCTTAAACGGTATCACTGCAAGCTGTTATCCACGGACTAAAGTCCGTGCTACAGGCTTATATTCAAATGGGAGCTACACGCAAGCATCATTGATAACACGGTATTTATGCCGTGGAGGTGTGGCCTTAAACGGTAACACTGCAAGCTGTTATCCACGGACTAAAGTCCGTGCTACAGGGGCTATATACAAATGGGAGCTACAAGCAAGCATCATTGGCAGCACGGTATTTATGCCGTGGAGGTGTGGCCTTAAACGGTATCACTGCAAGCTGTTATCCACGGACTGAAGTCCGTGCTACAGGGGCTAAATCACTGCAAGCTGTTATCCACGGACTGAAGTCCGTGCTACAGGGGCTAAATACAGGTGGGTGCTACAGCAATCATCATTGGTAACGCGTTAATTAAAAGGGGAAGAAATCTAAGGAATAATCCAAAATGGTGGCAGTCACTTGATCTGCACCGAAATTAATTAATCTAATCCGATTCAGTAGCTTTTCTTCCAATTCTGGATAATCCAATTCACTGGATACCAAAGTGACTTTACTCACAGAACCGTCTGGTGCAATTTCTAAGTTAACAGTAATTTTACCCTGCAAACTTGGATCATCCCTTAAGGCGCGGCGATAAATGGTGTACAAAGCCCCTTTGCTTGCATCAAAGCCTTTACGAATCGACTCGATATCTCGACTTCCTAACACCGTATCTTCGGTCACTAATTCTTTAGCCGCTAGAGACGCTAAGCCTTCATTGGGCGCATCAAACTCTGTAGTCTTTCGACCTTCTAATTGCCCTCTAGCACCTACATCGCTAGATAAAGCACTGGTGTTTAAACCACCACTTTTATCCGCAACCTTTTTTCCCACAAAAGCCCGTTGTTGCTCATTGGTTTTACCGGCACCCTGGATCATTTCGGTATCTGCCAAATTGTTAATATTGGCTTGATCGCGCATACTGTTTAAATCATCGGTAAATTGCAGCAAGCCACTTTGGCTTGCCTTTTCCCTTGCCTGGTTAGCGAGTTCAGCATCAGTCGGTTTTTCAACTTCTACTTTAGGTTTTTCTTGGGGCTTTTCCGCCTTTTTCTCTGGCTTTGGCGGTTCTGGCTCTTCTTTCGGTGGATCTTTTTTCACTTCAGGGATCTCATCCGGAATAGGTTTTGGCGGCTCTATGGGTTTAGGTGGCTCAACTTTTTGTGCTTCAATAATTCGTGTCAGTTGAGGAGGCACTCGCTCTTTCTCTTCCCGCGTTTGCTCGGGTAACTGTTGCAACTTAACGGTTAAGGCCAAAATGAGGGTAATCCCTAAAGCCCCTAAGGTTAGTTTATTAAAAAACGTATTTTCTTGTTCGCTGGAAGACCAAGGCAACTGACTTCTAAATGGATTTTGACTTAGGGTGCTCATTGCTCCCCCTGTGCAGGTAGTTTCTGCTCCACTGCCAAAGAAATATTGGTGTAGCCAGCTTGCGCACATGTTTGCATTATTTTTTTAAGCAAACTATAGGGTATGGCTTGATCGCCCATAATTGTAATAGCCCGTGCAATCTCGTTAGGATCCTCTTCTTCATTAGGCTCGACGGCAATAATTTTTGTACGATTCTTTTGATAAGTGAGTTCTTTTTCTAAAGCAGGAATAATATCCTCTGGCTGCGACATAACCTGGGCAACATCAGCCATTTTTTGACCTTGCAATAAAATATGCTCAGCATTAACCAACAATACTAACGTCTCCTGTGCCGCGGTATCAGCATTAGATTCAGGTAACTTAACACTTTTGTCTGTTTGTAAAACCTGTACATCTGATGCATTAAACATTAGGAAAAACACCAGTATGGTGAAAATATCCATTAATGACACTAAACTCAGTTTTGAGGTTTGCGCCATACGTTTGTGATGTCTCTCCATACGAGAGGCGCGTACTGATTTTTTCATCGCTTATCCTCTGCTATGGGGTTTGGTTAGATGGATTCGATGGGATTTCGATTGGCGCATCACCCAAAGAAATTTGCGGAAACAGTTCAGCCTGTACCACAGACGCCACCACCACTTCGTCATAAGAACGAGTGGTATCCATCAAGGCTACAATCACCTGATAAGGAATATCTTGCTCTAGTAATAGCGTGGCCTGATTTTTTTCTAATTGTTGATTTTTAAGTGTTTGTTTAATTTGCTTTAATACGTATTGCAAGGCTTCATAATCGTACTCTTGCTCAACATTCGGTATTGTTTTCACCAAATAGCCTTGCGGATAAAACACTTCGAGCCCCGTCTGACGCACAATAATTTCCAACTGTTTGTCTTTTTCATCCAAATCAGATTGCTCAGATGCTTCACCAAGCTCTGGTAATGTGAGCTCTACCACAGTGATCCGTGAAAATACCATCATCATCAGCAACACTGGCACTAACACTATCATCAAGTTCATAAAAGACGTGATATCTAGTTCAGCATCCTGCTTTTGCAGACGTTTTTTTCTGCCCAACATCTGAAATTAATCCGTATCACGAGAACGACTAGAAATTGCTTGGCGCCCCATCAGCGTGTTCAAACATTTCACCCCGGCCATTTCCATACTATCGATAATCTCGGTGGTTTTGGTTTGTAATATGGAGTGACAAGCTAGCAACGGAATAGCCGCAATCAATCCAAATGCGGTGGTATTCATAGCGACTGAGATACTTTGTGAAAGCAAGCTCGCCTTCTCAGATGGGTCGGCAGTTGCAACTGCGGAAAACGCGGCAATTAAGCCGATAATGGTTCCCAACAAACCTAACAAGGTGGAGATATTTGCCAATGTGGCTAGGTAAGCGGTGCGCTTTTCCAAACGCGGAGTGGTCTCCATCAAACCTTCCTCCATGGCATATTCAATATCTTCACGACGCTGGCTTAAAGACATTCTGGCAATACCAGCACCAATAATGCGACTTATGGGGGCACGGTTCGACTTACCGAAGGTTAAAATACCTTCGTAGTTAGCCGATTCCAACATAGGTTCAATTAATTTAAATGCTTTTTGATTGGTTTTTTTAGCATTGCTTAAAAACACGTAGCGCTCAATTGCGATAGCGACGCCTAATGCCAGAACCACAGCAATGGGAAACATAAAGGAACCACCTTCTTGAAAGAAGCGAACTATAATATCCATAAATTTACCTTAATTTTGCAATACCGACAGTCTACGTGTTACTGCCTGACTTTAGCGTATGGGATTAACCACACAGTTAATACATTTAATAACTTTTCTGCTTAGGTGTTAAGCCGTTACGTTTTTATTTTTTACCCTTTGCTCGTTCAAAGTGCGTTACTTTTCGGGAAAACTCTTCACGGTCGATGGGCACAAAGTCCTGCTCTATTCGTTTAACAAATGGGCTTGGTAGGGATGCCTTATCTCGTGGAGGTTGCCAAGGTACAATAGACAACACTCTTGGTTGTTCCCTATTTCCACGAATAGTATCTTGGATCAGTATTTTACCGTTTACTTCAGTCACTTTTTGCGTTTTTTGTGTGTTAGTTTGATTAGAATCGGAAACTGGCTGCTCAGATTGTGCCATCACACTAACAGAACTAAAAATAGTAATGAATGAAAAGCTTATCATGGCTAAGACAATTTTCATTGGTTAACTCCATTTTGAGTTTTTGCTAACTGTCGCTTCAAGTCTGCAATCCATCCCCTAACTTGTCGTTTAGGTTTATTTTGAAATGCTTGGTAAAGCTCATAGTTTTCAAGGGCCAGTTGCTTTTTATCTAAATACAAATCATACAATATACCCAAATTTAAATACGCATTGTCATAAGCAGGATAACTCTGAATTGCATACAAATAGTGTTGTTCTGCTTGTTTGAACTCACCCATTTCTCGAAACACTTTGGCTAAACGATTGTGAGCAAAATAGTTGTGTTGATTTAAACTAAGTGCTTTTTGATAATCGTCCTTAGCGGCCACTAAATAGGCTTGTTTTTGTTGCAGATCAGTATTTTTACTATCTGCAAATTGTTGCATGTTTAGATCCCCAAGCTGTACCCAGGGACCAGATAAAGAAGGCTCTTCAACAATTAACGCTTGTAACAACTGCTCGGCTAATTTGAGGTTTCCAGAACGCTTGGCAGCGAGGGCTTGGTCGAACTGGTATTTGACTGCTGCGGTTACTGGCGTTGAACCCGATAGATATAGGTTCGGTTGTGATCTGAGCGCTAACAGCTTGGCCTGCATCGGATCCAATGGGACGACCTCAGGCTCGTTAGTAGCGGCACTATCTTGTTGGTCAGTCTCAATTTCTGCTGATCTAGTTTCGGATGTTTCTTGGGTGCTAAACAAACTGTCCATGCTAGCGCAACCTGACAACCCCAACATCAGTGCAACGCAGACATAAACACGCCAACCTTGAAACAGTAATTGAGCATATGTTGACTGAGAGTTAGAAGATCCCATTATTGGCCTCCGACAACTGTTCTTGTTTATTGTAGCGGCCAGGCAACAACTCACTTAGGGCATCAAAGCTTTCTTTTACCCAACGATCATACACACCTTGCCAAGTTCGCTGGATATTGGCTTCATGAATATTAATAGCCTGTTCTTCAAATGGATAAGCTTGTTCTTCTAGCAGTATATTGTATTGCTCCAATTCTAGCGCGGACAACCCCTTAGGTCGTTCTGAATCCATTAAATCCCGGGCGAGCTGTCCATATATTTCACCAATTTTAAAATTGGCGACTGTACTAAATTCCGCAATTTTATATTCTAAGGTTGCATTTAGGGCCGACAGAGCTTCATCTAAAACCTGACGCTTTTTATTTAAGCTTTTATTTAATGGTAAAGATAATTTCACCCGATTGAACGCTTGTACTCTATCTTCAGCGAAAACCATTGAAGCCATTGCCGCTAAATAACGAGAACGGTCAGTGCGATCAACACTGGCCTGTGCATCTCCTTGAATGAGCTTTTTGAGCCAAAAGCGACGCTTGCTCGGTTCATTACTTTGCAGGTAAAACTCACTCATCTGAAAACGTGCTTCGGTGACTTCATCAAATGGTAATGGATAGCGATGGGCGTAGGTACGGTACGTATCAAGAGCAGAGTCCCGCTGCTCGGCTTTGTGATAATATTGAGCGGCAATATACAAAGCTTCACGCCCTTCTTCTGAATCTGGGTTGGCTTGCCATAACTGTTTTAACTCGTCTGCAGCTGGCAACCAATTTTGGTTTTGTTGATAAGCGAATATCAATTTTTCTTGGATATTTTCGGCCAAAGGATGGGACGCAAAGCGTACTCTGAAATCTTCAAGCAAACCTATGGCTTCAGGCCACTGCTGCATTTCCATTAAATAGGTAGCGGCATCATATTGCGCATTGACCCGCGCACTACTTGTGGGGGTTTTAGCAATCACCCTCAAAAAATCTTCAATTGCCAAAGCAAGGTATTGTTTGCCTAAATTAGCTTCTGCCTGCTTATAAATACTTGCTGCCAATCGTTCCAGCATATCGTTATATCTGGGATCATCTTGGGTTAACTGGGCTAAAATTTGCTCATAACTTAATTCGGCTTGCTGATATTGCTGGAGAGCAAACTCACTATGGGCAATTACCAACTGCCCCGCCATTTTACGTTCGGGATTGACCTCGGGCTGCCAAGCCAGAATCGTTTCAGCACTTCTAATTGCAGGTAAATAACGTTGCAGGTCAAACTGCTGCTGCATGGTGTCATACTGCACATCAACGGCTCTGGGATCAGCGCCAAAGCGATTCACAAACTGTTGCTGGCTGGCGAGTTGTTCATCTTGCCACTGTTGTTGCAAGCTGGCATCGGTTAGACCTTCTCGCAGCGCCCTGAACGCCAAAATGGCCGCATATCCGGCCTCTGCAGCTTTGGGTTCGTTGAGGTACTCATAGGCATAGCGTTCATACGCAACAATTGCTTGTTGATAGTTTTGCGCTTCAAATAAACTTTCTGCCAAGTTAAAGGTTATTTGCGGCGTTAAGTCATCATAGGGAAAGGTTTCAATAAACTCGCGATAAAGGCTGGCAGCCTTGGCATAAGCCACCTGTGCTTTTTGACGATTATCTGCAACTTTATCTAACTGTTCTTGGGTGGGTTGATTAACCGCCTTAGTTAGTAACTGAGCTTTACTGTGCTCATACTGTGCAAGCTCTTGAATATATTTTTTTAGAAAGGGCTTCACATCTTCTTGAATCAACTGTCCCCATTCCTGCCAAAAAGGCCCGTTAATCCCATACTGGTCAACAAAATCTTGTTTGGCTGGCAACACTAAGGTGGGAAATTCACCGAGGATATAAGCATCAATTTGTTTCACCGCGAAGACCGGAGCTTGATTATGTTCAGGATGTACGTCGGTAAAACCGCGATAAACCAATGCACTGTCTCGAAACCGATCTTCATTTAAAAACTGTTGGCCTAAACGATCATATAGTAAATTCTCATAGTGACGCTCCCCTACTTGCTGATAGAAGGTTTTTACACTTTGTTCAGCACCTTGATAGGAAAACAACAACGCCATAATACGGATACTGTCATTGACTAAACGCTTCTCGCCTACTGGCAACCTTTCTAGTTGTTGCTGCGCATTTAACTGTCTTAACATCTGCGAATCAATCACACTATTGGGTAGCTTTTGGTCAAGCAACTGGGTAAAGGCTATCAACGCATCCTCATACAATTCCAGCTTAAAATAACTCCAGCCCAGCATATATGCAGCGGTCATAAAATAATCAGTATTCGGTCCTTGATCAAGGACGGTTTGATAGGCTTGGATAGCGCTGACATAATCTTGGTTATTGAATAGGATTTCACCTCGTCTAAACTGTAATTCAGCCAAATAAAGTGTATTCGGATATTGTCTCAGGAGCTCATCAATAACGTCCAAGCTCTGCTGGGACTCACCTTGTAAATCATGGGCTTTGGCCAGTTGATACAGTACTTCTGCATTTTCCCTCTGCTGTGGATGACGCTCCAAAATAGATTGGTACTGAGCAATCGCTAAGTCGTATACGCCTCTGTCTAACGGGGAAGCGCCAACCTCTTGTTGCTGCTCTGCAAGCAAGACTTCTAAATCAGCCAAACGATACTGAACAATTTTAATGGTTTCTTGATCATCCACAATTTCAAGTAAATTGACATAAGCATCGCGTAAGGTCTTCAGCCCCTGATCTGGCAAAGGATCATGATTCAAGGAAACGGGTTCGAAATACAACTCTCCCAGGGTCTTACGCTTTTCCACAGGATTGCTTGCGGGCGGTTCGTCAAACAACCCAGCGCATGCTGCTAAGAAAAAACTCCCCAAGACGACAATAAACGAGCGCAAGGTTGTGAGTGAAAACAAGGACATTAGCTGACAAACAGGATGGCTCATTGTTTGGCTCCCTGTCTATCGGCTTCAGCTTTTCTGAAGGCCTTGTCATTGAGTCTGACAATGGCCAACTGAGCTTGCAGTTCATAATTCTCTAATTGGTCGATTTGTTGTTGTATTTGTTCCTTAAATAATGCATTTAAACTGGCTAACTGTTGAGTTTGTATTCTGTGAGTCTGTTGTTGCTGTAACTCAAGAGTTTGTTGAAGCTCCGCAATTCTTTGACGTTGTGCTGGGTATTCAGGTGTCTTGTTTAATTGTGCAATAAGCTGATTTTGCTGTTGAGCCGTTTGTGCAATTAGCTCGTCTACTTCATTTAACATTTTCTGTGCTTGCCAACGCCGTGTTGAATAAGATTCAGAGGCATTCCAGAGCATAATCCCTTCTAACCGTTTTAAGCGCGCAACATAGCGGGGTTTTAACGGTTTCTTATTTAATCTCAACCAGGCTTCACTGATTTCTTTGTGTCGTTGCTTAGCCCGTTCTAGCCGAGATTGCCATTCCAATTCTTGTTCATCGGATAAAATTCGCGGTTCATCTTCTGCGTTGATTAACCTAGTGTGCAATTGCTCCCGTAGACCTTGATATTGTTGCAATTTAGATAATAAATCACTTTGTTTAAGGGTCTGCTGTCTTGACTGTGCTTCCTTTTCGCGCTCGTCTAACATTAAACTGAATGTATTAAGCTGCTGTTGCCATCTATCAAATCGACTTTGTAATCCTAAACTTTCTTCAAGCCAGCTCATTTGATTTCGAAACTCGCTGCTGAGCATGATCGACGATAAGTGGGCCGGTATTTGCTCAGACCAGTCAGCGGTATTAGCTAACTGAATAAAATACTGATCATTAATTTCCTGTTGATTTGCACGCAGCATTTGCTTTTCAGAGGCAAAGCGTTGCAATCCTCGCTGCAAATTTTCTAATGCCTGTGTGGGGGCAAATGCTTGTTCAAACGCATAAGCTGAAGCTAAATATGACTCCATTACATATTCGTTACTGCGAGGTTGTTGTTGCAGACGCTGCCATGCTGATAAGGCAATTTGATATTCTTCTCTTTGCGCTGCCGCCCATCCGTAACCAAGTAATGCGGAATCTGAGTCTAAGCTACCAAGGCGCACACGGTTAAATGCGTCTAATGCCTCCAATGCTTGCTGATTTTTAAGATGGGCATAGCCAATAGTGAGGTTAGCTCTGTCTCGAAGTGCATCGGTTTCAGTTTGATCTACAACCGTCAATGGCGACCACCAGCCGCCCAAAAAACTATCCAAAAAACTCTTATCAGCTAAGCCTACTTGCTCTAAGGTCTGGACCCCTTCGGCATATTGATTAGATTGCAATTGATGCAAGCCTTGATTGTAAATCACGTACTGACGATAAACCGAGTCTTCAGATAACTCGTCTAACCAATAACTATTGTCCCGTGCGGCGGTAATAGATTGGGTGATCTGCCAATTAAAAAGTTGGCTTTGCATATACAACCACTGGTCTTTGTCTAATGTATGCAAATACTCATCTGCGTTATCAATGGTGATTTTGTTTAAAATATTGGCGGACGCTTGGTATTGCTGTTTCTCAAACAAAGATTTGCCTAAAAGAAACCAGCTTTGGGTTTGGGTTTCTAACGGGGCGGCAGTAGTTAATAACCGACTAAAGATATCAGCAGCTTGGTCATCTAAACCATAGGCTAGGCTGATTCCGCCCTTGAGTAGATAGGGGTCAACCCCTGGTTGGCTAATACTGGATAAGGAATCTGGACAGGCCTGCTGGAGAATTTCGAACTGGGTTAATGCCTGATAAAAATCGTGTTGAAAATAGTAGTATAAGACTTCTTGATAGGCTTTATCGGCTATCCCTGTCTCGCATTTTTGCGCCGCCACAATAGGACTACTATACAGTAGCCAAGCACATACTGATAGCGAAGCATTTAGTCGATTTAGATAGGGTTTAAGCATCTGCCAAAATTCCTGTCACTAAAGCTCTACCACGTTGAATTCAGGTTGTTGGCTACCGGTAGCGTCATTGATAGTTAATTCTAACGCTTTAGCATCACTGTCTTTATTAAAGTTGAAGCTAGTTGCACGCTTGTATTCTCTGCCTTCAGGCCCTAATCCAATGAAAAACGCACTAATTTGATGCTCCCCTTGGGCCAAATTGCCAATATGTAAACGTTGCACACCGCCACGATAAAGGGCATCGACTTGGCGGTCTGTGTAAAGATACTCGGTGACGACTTTGTCATCAATTTTTAGCTCTACAGCATCTAACTTAAAATAAGTACCTACATCTACAGAAAGATAAACGACCACCTGAGTGCTCGACGGGAAAAGTAAATCTTCTTCAAGTACGAATAAATCGCGATTAAGGGCAATGACTTCTTTTCTCAATTGCTGTAATTGTTTTGCCACCGTTTGCTGTTCATCGCCACCGGCTTGTTGTGCATTGCTATGCCACGCAGTGGCGCACAACACAATTGTTAGGATAAAAGTGCGTAGTTTCATCGGTATCATCTCGTCGCCTAGTACCAAAATGACACATATAAACGTGTCACATTAGCGGAAAATTCAAACAAAGGCTCTTCCCCAACGGGTGCATCAGCCAAAACATTTCTAAAATCATCATACTGAAAGCGCAAATGATCTAATTCGTAATTTAAGGTACCTTTTTTCAACCAAGAACTCGGAGAAAACTGATATTCGTAGGTCACGCTCAATCCAATAGAAGTATTTTTGAATGAACTCATTTCTTTATCCCGGGCACGATAGTTAAATTCAGCACTGCGAGAAAATAAATCTTGATAAAAATCGGCGTTGTCTTGTTGATACTGTCGAACCCGTAAATCTAAAATCCAGTCATCCCCAAAGGTGTGGATGTAGCCAAGTTTATAGGTATTGGCATCGATTCCCCAGGTATCGGAAAATACCCTCACTTCACCGTAGATACTGGCGCGATAAGCTAAATAGTAATTTAGGTTGATTGCAGCCGCGTTACTGGTGCGGGTATTTGGATAGACCTCAGTTTCAAAACGATATCCTCGATCTGCTGTGGGATCAACATATCGAACCGAACGATAGGGATTATTTAGATAACCTTCATCTGAAATGTTTTCGAAATTAATACCAACAATCATGTTTTTTGTGAGTACTTGTGTGAGGCCAAATTGAAATTGTTGACGCTCGGCTTCTTCAAAAAAATTCTCATCGCCCCGTTTACCTACCTCGTCCCAGCCTTTTGAATAGCCCATACTTAAGGTAGTAAGATCGCCGAAAAAGTCTTGAGATATACCGAAATGCACCGAACGGGCTTCAAAATCGTTTTCTGAACTGCTGGTAAAATTAACATTCATTAAGGTTTTATTATGCAAGAAATCGACACCCACACTATGTTCAGTACGTTCTTCCTCGTAAGGACTGGCTGTGGCTAAGACGTCAATGGACGCGCCGGAAATCATATCGACATAATAGTTAGCAGAAACCGACACCTTATTGCCAATTTGTTTACGCACTAAAACCGATGGTCCATCAATGGACATACCGTCACCTTCATAGGAATGATACATCACATCAGCGCGCTCTTGGGGTAACACAGCACTGAAAGTGCTAAATGAAACCATTAGCAATAGCGAGATTAGAATGAATAAGGCTAATTTGGATTGGTTCATGGTCATTTGCGCTCTAGTTGCATCCACAACCGCCACCCGCACCACCTTCCGCACCCCGCGCACCTTCTCGCGCCTGGAATGCGTGCATGGTATAACTAGAGGAAACAGGATTGCGGTTTGCGCTCATAATTGGATCGGCCAAATTATCCCTTTCATAGGGCTTTACCCATGGCTCAATAGACGTAGCACAGCCGCTGATTAACAACACACTAGTGAAGAGCAATCCACTTAGACTGTATCGAAGCAGTTGTTTATTCATCATCAATCCTTGTTATTCACTTAATAAACCGTAGATTCAACAAAAGTAAGTGCTTACTCTCTAAGTAAAGCTTTAACCACTTTTTCATATTTAGCTTCATCACCACTTTTATAACCATAATGGGTTAGACGCTTATTACCATCTCGGTCAATAATGACTGTAGTCGGCATTGCTCTGACATCGTATAATTTGCTGACTTTATCAAGGTCGTCAAACAATACAGGAAAGCTTACGGGAATATCTCTGAGCAAATTGTTTGCTTTCTCTGGGTGCTCATCTACATTTACAGCTAAAACCGTAAAACCAAGATCTTCATATTCTTTTTGCATAGCATCGAAATGTGGTAACTCTTCCCGACATGGTGCGCACCAAGACGCCCAAAAGTTCACAATAACCACGTTGCCCTGCTGCTCTTCTAGTCGCAAATTTTCCCCACTGTTACTCTTTAAAGTAAAATCTGGAGCGGATTGCAGCTCAGCAGCACCGGTAGTAAAAGCCGTTAATAAGGTTAACGACATTACCGCAATAAACAATAAAACAAAGTTAGATAAAGGTTTTGAATTCATGACAATACTCCGTCAAATATTCTGTTATTTAAAAGGCTCAAAAGAAAAACGTCGCACCGAGTCCATACTCGATGTTATGGGTAGTTTTTTCTTCGCCAATAATTTCACTATTAAAAATGTGGTCTTTAACTCCCACATGTACTGCAAAATAGTCAGTTAATAACAACCGATATCCTGCGCCAACACTGACGGTGAAACGATTATCACCGCCGAATTCTGTACTACCTGCGCCTACGGTAAAATATGTCGCAGAATTAAATACCCAATTAGGGCTAAAAAACACTTCGCCATTGAGGTTATAACCCAACGAGAGGTCGTAAAAACTATATTCGCGCTCTTCTTCAGTTAAAAAAGGCGCGCCGCCACTTAGCAATTCGAAACTGGTTTCTCCAGCAGTAGCTTGTCCATAATTCGCTTCAACAAAAAAGTCTTCATTTACATGGTAAGTTAATCTTGCCCCCACTAATGAGCTAGAGGAAAAATCTTCGATACTAATTACCCCAGCAAACAAGCCAATTTCGAAATCCTCAGTGTCAATATTCGATTCATTTATGTCTCGGCGTTTCAAATCAGGCTCGATAACATTCTGCACAGAGGCTCTGTTGTCAGCCTGAGCAAACGCAAAATTGCTAGCGCCAATTAAAATGGCTCCTAGAAAAAAACTGCAAATCCGAGTTTCCACTCTTCAAGCTCCTCATTTTCATCACGCTCAGTCAGCGCCAGTAAGTTTTGATATTCAAATTTCACAACAAAATTCTGCGCCAGGTAATACCGCACGCCAATTCCCCCCACCAATAGATCGTTAGTTCTGGTTTCTTCTCCAGATTGCACTAAGCTCGCTCTAGGTTTGGTTTTTATCTGTCCAAAACCAAGGCGAAAATACGGAGATATGCGCCATTCAGGGAAGGTAGTATGGGTCACACTTAATAACCCAAATTGACTTTCCGAAAAGTCACCCAATGCCTGGCTATAACTCACTTCTGCAGCGATATTCTCTGTTACCACCCAAGCACCAAAAACACTCAAAGAAGGCACACCGTCTAAGGAACCGCCACTGGCACCCAATTCAAAATCACGCTGTTGATAACTGCTAAAACTGCCATCTTCAATCTGCACCGGTTCACCAACACTGCTCACAGTCAACCTAAGCTCATCGAGTGATACCCAGCCTTCTTTCCCCTTAACCGTTCGCACCTTAAACCAACTTGTGCGACGTTTAAGAATACTTATCCACTCGCCTTTTTCGGCCACGTGAAAAATTGGATAACCTTGCGCTGGTCCTGTGCGCATATCGATATAAGGTTCAACTATCTGAACCTCAGGAAATTGCTCTTCGGCATTTGCCACTTTAATCATTAACACTAACCCAATCAGGGCGATCCACTTTGCCATCATTTCCATCTACTAATCTGCCGGAGCTGCAAAGGGATTATTATAGTATTGGGCGCCAATATCCAGCCATTCAGCGATTAGTTTCAACTCAGCTTGACTTAACCATCCCTGATGGCTGCCTCCGGCCTCAAAAAGGCTGAAAAAGGCAGCGCTACTGCGAGCCCCATTGGTGCTCAAAGTATTTGCCACAGCGACTGTTTGATAAATAGGGATAGGATTACCCTCGGCATCTAAAATAAGCTCACCGTCTTCATCGCGCTCATAAACGGGCTCTCCACTACCATCAAACACCTGTACTAACCGATCAACAATGGCTCCTTCCCGCAATTCTTGTTCAAGATCGGCAAACATAAGTTCACGATAACTAGTCAGGTAATCAGGATTGTCCGTAGAGGCTGTACCGCTTAAATCAAGTTGTGCAATGGGCACCCGAGCCATGTCTGCCTCATCTGTTGGCGAGTGACAACTCACGCAGGTATTATCCTCTATTACCGTCAGGCCATCTTCGGCAATGACTTGTCGTGTCACCTCAAAAATAGGATGAATAGATTCAGGATAATTAATTTGAATTCGGCATAGGCTTGTCCAATTTGTTGCGCAAGCCGTTGTAATCGGCAAAGGAGAGGATAAGTCTGCATAAGAATAGATAAATGACTCGGCGGGTGTAGCTATAGCCGGATCAGTCCAAATATCATTAAATTCAAGATTAGGTTGAGGGTATTCAGCCCCATTAATTCGCGCTGCAGTTTGCGCCATAGTCTCGCCAAAATCAGCAAATAACACGGGGTTTGTATTGGGGAAAGGTACTCCTGTTGCGCTTGCACCAAAATTAATAGATTCCGCTTCTGCACTCAAACGACCATGGGGCAAGGTGCTTTGCTGGGTATGACAACCATTGCAGGTTTTCACCTCGCCGGGTGCAAACTGCAGCCAATTTTGATGACGAGCACCAACACGTTTGCCATTAATATCCACCAAACTTAATGCTAAAGGCAAGTTTGCCGGAACTTCAAATAAAGCCGAACCATCCGGCTGTACAGGAACATAACCGATAATTTCGCGCATTAATTGGCCGCGACTACGTCCAAATGCGGAAGCATCAAAATCTCTTACATCATCATCAGGGATGGATACCGATTTCACCACTCTTAGAAACTGCACAGGTCGCTGTAAAGCAGGCGTTTGAGTCGGATCTGCCAGGGCAGCAATTCCTTGTGAGGAAGAATCGACGCCAGCAAAATCATAAACACTTCGAATATGTACTTTTGCCAAATTTTCATCGGCCAATGCCTGCTCATATTCTTCTGCTATCTGAGCACTGGCCGGATAGGCACGTTCCCCCATTGCCACGGCTTCAGTGTACATTTCACCTTCTACAGGCACACCTATAGGTAGCTGCGTATTCTCAATGCCGTCGTACATCCAAAGACCAAACAAAAGCGGTGCTTGTTGAATATCTGGATTTTCCAGGTGACTGTCATCACAAGGCAAGATTTTCCGTTCAACAACTTCACCGGCAATCACTTCTTGTTCAGGATCATAGACGCGGCATTGGCTCCAACTAAATATAACCCGTTCACTGCCATCCCAAAGGGGATAAACAGAAGCAAAACGCCCTGCTAATGAAAGACTGCCATCAATCACAATATTATCAAACAGTGCAGGGGTTTGTGCCGGCCCAGTCAAATTAGATTGGGACGCTATCCCTTGGCTATTATCGATATAATTCAAGTAATCAATGCTAACAAAATCCCCCCCTATGGTGTCGCTCTGGAAGGGACGAATGGCACTTAAAATAGTACCGTCTTGCAATTCGCGGACTTTAACAAACTGTAAGAGTTGATCTGTACGCTCACTATCATGACTGTGCCGGCCATACACAATTTCTAAACCTGAACCATCACTGTTCATTTGATAAAGATTGATGCTGTTATTGTTACCCGCTTGATCCCAGCGACTAAACAAAATTTTACCACTGGTTAGCACCACAGGATCTAAATCATGACTTTGATTGAAAGAGATTTGTTGTATGTTGCTACCATCGCTATCCATCACATGGATAACTGAGGCATATTCATCTAAGCCTTCATCTAAACCTTGGTATTGTGGCTTGCCTTCATCTAACAAAATAGCTTGATTACCCGCCTGACGAGTTGAACTAAATACAATTCGACCATCAGGCAAATAGGTTGGCCCAGTATCTTGGCCTGCTTCGGCTTGAATATCAGAGCTGATGACACGACGCAATTCATCGGAAACACGATTATATTCCCAAATATTCCAAGTGGGCTGTTCATCGTCATCTGCATCTTCGATGGCAGGCGCTCGCATAGCAAAGACTAATCGTTCAGAGTCATAAGACACATCCACATCTTTGACATCATACCCGGCTAAGGGACTATCTTCTGTGGCTTGTTCAATTTGTTCTTGGGTATAAAATGCGCGGTCAGTAATGTTAGTTTCATCAACACTGGCGGAAGCCCGAGGTTTTATATACAGAGCAGCTCCGGGCAAAAACGCGAATGGCTCTGTTAAATCATCGGTAATTAACACGCCCTCTTCATCAAGGGGGAGAGCACGTTTAACGTATGCAATGGGAATATCGACAACCACAGGATCAGGCTCTTGAGAAGAAGTCACCAATAGTTCATCAGAACCACAACTGCTAACAAAAGCGCAAACAACCGTCAAAAGCACGGCCTTACGAATCATTTCTGTTGTGATCTGGCTAAAAATACATGGCATAAATATCGCTGAACCTTTTCTCGCGGGAAACTAATGCTTCACAACGGGTCTAGAATGTTAATTATTTGCTTGAGTTTAGGAACTCAAAGATATCAATTATCCATCGTTAGCAAACAAGTTTAAACTGTCTCTGCTTCACGACAATTTGCTAATACCCGTCAATACATCAGTCAGTCAATTTAGTTTGAATTACAATTCAACGGTATTCCATTAAGTAAATTGTTTCATTAAGTGCTGAATAAAACAATTTTAGTATTGATGCATAGTGATAGTTTTTAATACCTTAGCGATAACCTGTTACTTAACATCAAGGTCAAAAAAAGTTGTTAAATCCTGTTATCGCCCCATAGCTCAATAGAGTGTCGCCGATTCAACACGCCATTACCACCATCACTAAAACCCACTACCTTACTGTTTTTATTATACTTTTTAAATTACTTAGTCATTAATGTGATTCCAGAAGATTAAAAGTGTAGGCCGATGAATACGAAAATACTGTCCCTATTGCCTCCCAGTAGCGCAAAAATGACCTTGTAAGCCTTAATTTTCGCAACTGGCCCAGAAACTGCTACCTACCTTAAGATCAATAACTTAGATTCCGACTCTTTGATATAGTCACTAAGTTATCACCTCTATTTTGAAATGAGAAATAGCGACAAGAGCTTTAACCTTCTTTGAAGTTGTGAAGTTGAAAGGTAATTTGGGTATAAATATTAACACCCAATAGTAGACTGTCATATTTACCCTTGCTGGCAAATTCGACTATTTTTATATGTATCGCATTGAGGAGCACCAGTTTGGAAACAGTTTTATCTAAAAAGAGGAATTCGCGCCTTTTTCCCCTTCGGCTCACAGCTAACTTCTTTGGTTTAGCGCTTCTGATTTTAATGTTCTGTCACCTTAATGCCCTTGCAGGCCCTACAGAACAGGCCCAGCGGATGCATAATCGTCTAGCTGGTGTGCCAGCAACCTCATCGGTCCTTGAGCAGATGAGCGGCCTTATTGAACAAGGAAAGAATCAAGAAGCGGCCTATTTAGCCATGGATAATCCGGCTTTTTATAATGTCACCTTGAAAAATTGGATAACGCCTTGGACAAACGAAGAAGCTGACATTTTTGCACCCTTGAATGATTACACTGCAACAGTAATAGGCATGGCCCGGGACGATATAGACTTCCGCCTAATTTTAAGCGGCAATATTTTGTACGTAGGTAATACCTCCCTCGACATTCCTGACTATGGAATCGATAACAACGCCCATTATCAAGCCATGGAAGACCAAGAAGTCGATCTCAGTGAAGAGTTAGTTGCAACTACACAAACAGCCATGACGGGGTTGCCAGAGCATGCAACGGCTGGTGTGCTAACCACCAGAGCCGCTGCAAAATCTTTTTTTAAAGATGGTACCAACCGAGCCATGTTTCGATTCACGTTAATAAATCATTTATGTACGGATTTAGAAGGCGTTAAAGACACGAGTCGTGTACCGGATCGTATCCGCCAGGACGTGAGTCGCAGCCCAGGTGGTGATAGCCGAATCTTTTTAAACTCCTGTATCGGTTGCCATTCTGGAATGGATCCGTTAGCGCAGGCTTTTGCATATTATGAATACGATTATGACATTGAAGCCGACCCTGATGGGGTGAGTGGCTATTTAAGCTACAATCAAGAAGGTCAAATTGATCCTCAAACCGGTTCTCGGGTAACGGCTAAACACCAAATCAATGGCAATAACTTCCCCTACGGTTTTATGATTCAAGATGATAAGTGGGACAACTATTGGCGCGCGGGATTAAATAAAAATTTAGGTTGGGATGAGAGTTTGCCCGGCAGCGGTAACGGTGCTAAAAGTATGGGCCAAGAACTTGCTCACAGCGCGCAGTTTTCCCAATGCCAGGTGAAAAAAGTATTTGAAAATGTATGCCTACGAGCTCCCCAAGATAGTCAAGATTGGAGTCAGGTGGATGCTATGGTGGTGAACTTCCAAGGCAGCGGATATCAGATTAAGCAGGTATTTGCAGATGCCGCCAACTATTGTAAAGGGAGTTAACAATGAGGTTTTTATTTCACTCCAGAATACTCCAACTCACCATAATTACAGCACTTACTTTGGTGCTCAGCGCCTGCGGTGGGAGTGCTGCAAAAGTAGAAGAAACCCCAACCCCTCCCCCTATATCTCAACCTGGAGAGAGCTATTCCGGTCCTCCAGCAAATACAGACGATGTGCAAAGTTACAAACTTAATTTATGGGATAACATAAGTAGTGCTGAGCGCTGCGGAGCCTGCCACATAGAAAACGGTCAATCCCCTGAATTTGTAAGAGCTGATGATATTAACCTTGCCTATGCGGCCACCAACCCACTGGTAAATTTAGACGAGCCAGAAACCTCTACTTTGGTGACTAAAGTGGCTGGAGGCCACAATTGTTGGTTAACCAGTCCTTCGGCTTGTGCTGATATTATGACAACTTGGATCGCTAATTGGGCTGATAACGATGTCACGGCGAATAAGATCCAGCTGGAAGCCCCCACATTGAAGTCTCCTGGAGCCAACAAAAACTTCCCGGAAAATAGTGCTTTATTTGCCTCAACAGTATACCCGTTGTTAACAACCTACTGTGCCAGTTGCCACACGAATTCAGCAAGCGTACCAATCTCCCCTTACTTTGCCTCCAGTGATGTTGATGAAGCCTACCTAGCGTCGAAAGCCAGAATCAGTTTAGACACGCCAGCATCCTCACGATTTGTTGGCCGCCTTAGGGATGAATTTCATAACTGTTGGAGTAACTGTAGTAGTGATGCCAGTGAGTTAACTGCCGCGATTCAAGGGATGGCTGATGGTATCGAAGTAACCGAATTAGCCCCCGAACTGGTAAACAGTCAAGCGTTGACGCTTTTTGATGGCACTTTGGCCACAGGTGGCGGCCGATTTGAAAGTGATCTCATTGCCAAATGGGAATTTAAGACCGGCTCAGGTACCACTGCGTTTGACACCAGTGGCGTTGAACCCGCCATTGATTTGACCCTCAGCGGTGATGTTTCCTGGATTGGTGGATGGGGCTTGCAAATGGTAGACGGCAAAGCTCAAGGCAGCACCGCTAGCAGTAAAAAACTACATACCCTGTTAACCGCCACGGGAGAAATGTCGATTGAAGCTTGGGTAGTACCGGCAAACGTAACTCAAGAAGGTCCAGCCCGCATTATTAGCTACTCTGGAGGGGCGCAAACCCGTAACTTCACCCTGGGTCAAACCTTGTATAACTATGACTATCTATTAAGAACAAGCAATACCGATGCAAATGGAGAAAGTGCCTTATCGACTGCTGATGGAGACGAATTACTGCAATCCAGTTTGCAACACGTGGTGCTGACATATGATCCTATTAATGGTCGCCAAATCTATGTAAATGGTGTGCATTCAGGGGTAACTGATAATGTAGAGATCGGCAATTTTAACGAATGGAATGATACCTATGCCTTTGTGCTTGGTAACGAAGTGTCCGGTGATATTCCGTGGGCAGGCTCAATTCGCATGGTGGCGGTGCACAATAGAACCTTAAGCGCAGAACAAATAGCACAGAACTTTGCGGCCGGAATCGGCCAGAAGTTTTTCCTATTGTTCAACGTAACTGAACACACCAATATTGCGCAAAGTTATGTGGTGCTCGAAGTGAGTCAGTTTGATAGTTACAGTTACCTATTCGCCGAACCCTTTTTCATTAGTCTAGACGACAACGCCAGTATTTCATCGGTTCCTATGCAAGGGATGCGTATCGGCTTAAATGGACGTGAAGTAGCCGCAGGGCAAGTTTTCCAAAACTTAGACGTGTTAATCAGTGATAGCGATTATATCCCCGGCGAAGGTCAAGCCCTATCATCCCTAGGAACCACGGTTGCCATCGAAAAAAGTCCCGAAGCCGATGAGTTTTTCTTAACCTTTGAACAACTTGGTAGTGCAACAAATGTTGTGATAGAAGCCGACCCACCAGCGGCTGCGTCCCCCATAGATTTAGAACCTCAAGCAGATATCGGGGTACGAAACTTTGCTGAAATCAATGCCAGTATGTCAGTGGTCACCGGTGTACCAACGAATAACGCTGCTGTGAAGGCATCTTTTGAAAAACTAAAACAGCAACTGCCTAGCGTCACCAATATTGATAGCTATTTAGCATCGAATCAAATGGCAGTGACACAAATGGCAATCAAATATTGCGATCAACTTGTAGAAGACGACAATCTAAGGGCAAGCTACTTCACAGGTTTTGACTTCACTCAACCGGCTGATACGGCTTTTGTTGACCAAGACCGAAACCTCATTTTGACGCCATTGCTAGATAGGGCCATTGGTAACAATATAGCGACTCAACCGCAGAGGGATTCGGTGAGTGACGAATTGAATAGCTTGATCGACATGCTAACTGACTGTAGCGGTGATAAAGTCTGCGACGCCATTTATACACAGACTATCGTTAAAGCGACATGTGCAGCTACCATTGGTAGTGCCGCCCTGCTCATTCAATAAATAGAATCCAATAAGTAGCGAGTTTTAGGTACATAGATATGAAAAAAACTAAATTTGACAATTTATCCACCGATGCTCCGCTGCTGCATGATGATCACGCTAAACCGGTCACGCGTCGCGAGTTTATTTCCCAGGGCTTTACCGCAGGTTTAGGTACGGTAATGGCTGGCTCGGTGTTTAGTATGTTTGCCAATCCCAAACAAGCAAATGCGGCATTATCGAGTGATTTAGAAGCCTTAAAAGCCAACTGTGGTATTGCAACTCAAGGAGCGGGAAAAATTCCGTTTATTTGTTTTGATCTTGCTGGCGGAGCGAATATAGCAGGCTCAAATGTGCTGGTTGGTGGCCGCGGTGGTCAAATGGACTTCTTAAGCACGGGTGGCTACAGCAAGCTCGGACTACCGGGTGATATGGTGCCGTCAATTATGAACCCAACATCAGGCTTAAGTGATTATATTAATAGTGAACTGGGCCTGGCTTTTCATGCCGACAGCGCGTATTTGCGGGGTATTCTAGAAAAAGTCAATCCAGCTAACCGCGCCAATATAAACGGTGCCGTTATTCCAGCGCGATCTGAAAATGATACGGGTAATAACCCTCACAACCCAATGTACGGTATTAATAAAGTGGGGGCTGATGGCTCCTTATTAACCTTAATCGGTTCTCGAAATTCCGATTCGGGTGGAAATAGCATGTCACCAGTTTCGATGATAGATACTGCCAAACGGCCCACTAAAGTGGACCGCCCTTCTGATGTGACTGGCTTAGTGGACACCGGAGATTTGGTTGGACTCCTAAGCCAGCAAGACTCAGTGGCTGTGATGGAGTCTATTCAGCGAATCAGCGACATGAAGTTAGGCCAAGTGAATACCCAAATTAGCACCGATGATGTGATTAAAGACTTGGTCCGTTGTGGTTACGTGAAAAGTGCGGATATAACCGACCGCTTTGGCGACCCATCTGCTCTTGATCCTGAATTGGATGAGGATATTGTTGGTCCTTCTGGCATTTTCAGCCAACAAGAATTTGACAGTGATAGTGAGTTTCGCAAAACCGCAGCGGTTATGAAATTGGTGATGAACGGTTTCGCTGGCGCGGGTACGATTACCATGGGTGGCTTTGATTATCACACCGGTAATCGCATGGTAGGGGAAACACGTGACCTACGCGCGGGTCGCTGTATGGGAGCTTGCATGGAATACGCGGCTCGCGTTGGCGTGCCACTAATGATGTACGTGTGCAGCGACGGCTCGGTATCGAGTAACGGGATGATAGACGACTCAGAAGATGGCAGAGGAAAAGGAGTCTGGACCGGCGATAATTCATCCACGGCAGCGTCGTTCTTTTTAGTCTACAACCCCAACGGTACACCACAACTAATGGGCGCCACCACAGATCAACAAGCACAGCATCAACAAATTGGTTATATGCGCAGTGATGCATCCGTTGAAACCGCTGCGACGCCAGCGGCCAATAACGTAAATTTACTAGTGGAAACCGTGATCTTAAATTATATGGCGTTACATGGCGAGCAAGGCAATTTTAGTAGCCTGTTTCCTTCCAATGGATTAGGCAATAGCACTCTCATGGATAGCCTTACGGCCTTCCAGCCCATTGTCAACGGCACCATTTCGTAACACTCGTTGTAGCATGGTCTTTAGGCCATGAGTTTCAGAATTGGATTTTAAATCAATTGCCTCGGAGCTAAAACACCCGAATTCATTGCTCTGCCCGACAAACAACAGAGAATAAAAAAGCCGCAGAAGCGGCTTTTTTAATGGTTTACGATTCGAACTAAATCATTTAGAACTCGTATTTAAGCGACAAGTTTATATTTGTGCCTCGAGTTTCCGAACGTAACAATGTGTCTTCAAATTCGATGTCTTTTTGTTGATTCAACATATTCTGCACTCTAAACTTCACAGTCGTATTGAAGTTTGGATAGTAGGTATAAACTACATCTAAAGAGTGGAACGGTTGCTCATAACTGTCATCAAATCCATCGATACCAGGAATAAGAATACGTTCACCAAATACGTTGTATACCAAAGACGCAGAATGCTCACCGTTATCTGAATCGAAACCAAGTTGGGTGTTTACCACATACTCAGAGTGACCAGTTAAACGACGAGTGAGGTTGGTAACAGATGTGGATACACCTGTTTGCTCAACTACATTTTGACCGTCTAGTTGAATCTCAGAGTCACTTAATGTGAGGTTTCCAGATAAAAACAGATTATCCCAAATACCATCACCAATGAAACCAAGTCCTTTGAGGAATTCAAATTCCACACCATACAACTCACCAGACTCTGCGTTAGCGATACGCACTAGTGGCGGGCCATCCTGTGCAGGTGATTGAACCGATTCAATAGGGCTATCCATATCTTTATAAAATAGAGCCACTGATAAGTTATCACCCTGATCCAAGTACCACTCCCAACGGAAATCGTAGTTTTTGATTTGCGTCGTACGCAAACCAGGTGTACCACCGACAGGGAAATCAGTAAGGGGATCAATATAGGTTGAAGACGCTAATTCACGAGTATCAGGGCGAACAACGGTTTCACCGTAACTTGCTCTGAATTGCACTTTTTCACTCATGATATATGTTACAGCTAGCGCTGGATAGAAATCGCTTTCTTGGAACGCTAGCTGTGATCGGTCATCTTCGTCTGACAAATCAATTTGATTACTTTTCGGATCAAATGGTACCACCGCCTGACGGTAGTCTTCCCAGCGAACACCACCACTAATACGCCAAGTATTGTCGAAGAAAATATCAGCTTCAAAATAATAGGCATCTATCTTTTGGGCAGCAACATAATCATCACCAGCAATGGTAGTTTCAGACAACAACGGAATGGAAGACAGTTCTGCCGCATCCAAATTCTCATCACTCAGTATGTCGTTAAACACACTGCCTACCAATACTGCACTATCAGAAAAACCACGGGTATTGATATCAAAACGTCTATTTTCAGCGGTTCTCGCTTTACTGACAAAATCACCACCTACCTTAAATTCCATATCAAAACGATCTATGGCATAGGGGTAGTTAAGATTCCAAGTAAAGTTTTCTACACGGTCATCAAGGCGTTGAAATTGATAACGACCCGCAGTCGTTGCATTGGTTAGGGAACTTTCGGTTTCTTTATCGTAAATACCGTCTTCATTATCATCGGTAAGTATAAAGCGAGTTTCCATTGTACCAGGCGCGTAGCGGGCAGAACGACTTTTGGTATATTGCCAATCAAACCCTAAGAAATTCAAATTAGTGAAAGTATGCTGACCACGAATTTGATTTGTCCACATTTGACGTTCTTCGTAAACAACTTCAAAATCTCTAACTCGCTGTCCATCACTTAACTGAATATTATTGGTGTTACCCACTTTTTCACTAATGGCATCATTGGTGTCGTTTAACGCCACCGTTGTAATGTCAATGCGATGATTGCGGTTGTAGTCAATTCCAAAGTTAGCCATTCCTGAAAAGCGAACACTGTGCTCGGTTACATCCACTTCATCAAAATAACGTGGGAAAGAAATAAGATCACCACTGCGCTGAGCTTGTTCACCAATAAACTGTTCGCTGACGGTCCAGCGATTGTCATAACCAGTAGTGAGCAAGAAGCCGACTCGCCAGTCGTCATCTAAATCAAAGCTATTACCCAGGGATAAATTAAATCCATAATCAGGGTCAACACTTTGTAACACCGGATCATAATCAGTATTAAGCTCTTTCAATAGTTCACGGGCTTCAGTTGAACTGATATTATCTAGAAATTGCTTACTATCCCAAAGCGCGACAATAGAAGCCGGGGCAGCACGGGTTCCATCATCTTCTCCCATCCAATCATCGCCACCACCGTTATATTGATAAGCATCATCAAAATTATCAGTATTTGTGCCGATTTTACCCGTCATATTAAACACAAAATCTGTTGGAATAGATTTCAAACGAATATCTACGTTTCCGCCACCAAACGCCGCAGGCATTGATGGTGAAAAAGACTTTTGTACTGACAAACTTTCAATAATATCCGAAGGAAATAAATCCAAAGGAATTACAGAGCGAGTGGGATCCGGGCTAGGAACCGATGCTCCGTTTAATTGCGTACTAGAATAACGTTCCCCTAGACCACGTACGTAAATGAACTTGCCATCCACTAACGTTAGGCCGGTTACACGGCGAAGTGCCGCTGCAGCATCACCATCACCGGTTCTAGATATTTGATCGGCGCCGAGAATATCTGCTACGAAAGCTTGGTTTTTACGTTCCTGCAGTACAGCTGATGCCGTACCTTTTAGGCGAGTACCGGTAGCAACGACTTCCTCAATTACATCTTCTTCAGAAGCACTCTGGGCAAATAACGATGCGCTTGGCAAAGTTACAGCTGCAAGAATTGCTAAAGAAACTGGCTTGAGAGGAAACCTGTTAAAAGGCGTATTCATTATTAACCTCATTGTCGTACAAACGGCAGCTAAATGCATTCAAAACGATGTTACTGCCTTATACATTGTGTCATTTATCTTAATCGTAAAAGCGCTTTTTCGTTCCCAAAAAAGCGCATATCAAATCTAAAAACGAGTTAATAAAGAACCCTATTCTAGACCGACAGTCCAGCCTGAAGTCCAGTCAGCATCTTCATCAACAGCACCAACGAAGTCGGCGTTATCGAAGAAAGTATCACCGCTAAAATCTTTAGGTGTTACATCAGAGATAGTGAATATTCCGTCTAGAACAGCAGCTTGGTTAGCAGCTACAGCGTTGTCAGTTTGATTGTTTAAGAACCAATCTTCTAAGTCTACGATTGTGTGAGTAGCGCCTTCCGGTAAAGAACCATCTTTAAAGTTCTCGTCGTTTTCACAAGCAATAACAGAGTTAGTGAAAGTGATAGTACCGTCGCCTAGGTTAGTTTGACTTTCCAGTACACCTTCAACTTCGAAGCATTCACCCATTCCTGCAGAACCGGTGATGATAACGTTAGAAAGTTGTGCACCTGTACCTTCACGTAAGTAGATACCTTCAGCATCGTCTTCACCGTCGAAGTCGTTTCCAATAATCGTCATGTTAGCGATAGTTGGGTTAGACTGTGGCTCGCTATCTGGAACTGAACCATCGTTGTCGGCTTCAATTGCACGGTTAGCATCTGAGTTATCTTGTGCTTGACGAACTAAGACGTACTGCATGCGACCTACGAAACCATTATCCCAGTCAACACTGTCATCTTGGATATCGGTTAACACTAAGTATTTAACATCAACAGCGCCACCGAAGAACTCAACACCGTCATCAGCATTTTTGTGAACTTGTAAATACTCAACAGTCGTACCAGAACCTACACCACCGAAGGTAACACCGTTCAATTCGTTATCAGGTGCAACTTCAAAACCACCGTGCATAACGCGAACATAACGAAGTGTACCTGAATTATCAGTTGAATCTGTTCCACCAAATACTGCACCTTCTTGTACACCTTCAATTTGAAGCGCACAGTCTGCGTCAGCTGGACATTTGTTTGATGGTGCGTTACCTAGAATAACCAAGCCACCCCATTGGCCAGCTTCACCGGCTTCCAATCCACCAATCACAGCTGCAGAAGAAGTTAGGGTTACTGGGTTAGTCGCTGTGCCTTGGGCATCAATTTTAGAGCCACGGCTTACCACTAGATAATCGTTACCTGAAGCGCCGAATACAGTAACACCAGCATCAATTGTCAATGTTGCGCTATCTTCGTTGTCATCTCCAACAAATACCGCACCAGATAATGCATACAAGTTACCTTCTGTAAGGGTCAAATCAGAAGTAATACGACCTGAAATTTCACAGGTATTGGTGACGCCATCAGCAGCTGAAACAGTTGTTGTTCCTGCAGGGCAACCTGAAGCAGTTTGAGTTACTTTAACTGTTCCACCGCCAAAGCCGAATGCCCAACCTTGACGCCAATCGTCATCAGAGGTTACCGCACCAACAAAGGTTGTTGCATCAAAGAAACCATCGATTTGAGAAACATCAGCAGCACCTTCAAGCAACAAAGAGCCTGTCATTGGCGTACCATCGGCATTCAACATAACTGATTCAGACACTCGGTTGTTACGAGACTCTTCTAGGAACCAAGCTTCTAAATCTACGATAGTGTGAGTTGCGCCATCTGGTAAAGCGCCATCTTTGAAATTCTCGCCATTTGTACAAGCCATAACCGAGTTTTCAATGGTAATAGTTCCGTCTGAAAGATTAGTTTGGCTTTCTAGCACACCTTCAACTTCCAAACATTCACCCATACCATCAGTACCAGTGATAACCATGTTGTAGATTTGTGCACCTGTACCTTCACGAAGATAAACACCTTCTGAATCATCTTCACCATCAAAATCGTTTCCGATAATAGTCATGTTCGCGATAGTTGGATTAGATTGAGGTTCATTGTCAGGAGTAGAACCGTCGTTATCGGCTTCGATACCGCGGTTTGCATCGCCATTGGCGCTATCTTGTTCAATGTAAACATATTGTAGTTTACCTTGGAAACCGTTATCCCAATCAACGCTATCGTCTTGGTTAGAGGTTAAAACAAGGTGTTTAGCAGTAACATTACCACCAAAGAATTCAACACCGTCATCAGCGTTAGCGTGTACTTGGATATAATCCACCTCGGTAGCAGAACCAACACCACCAAAAGTAATACCATTTAATTCGTTATCTGGAGAAATTTCGAATCCTGCGTACTTAACGACTAAGTAATTCAAAATACCTGAATTATCGTCTTCATCATCTCCACCAAATACCGCACCTTCTTCAACACCTTCGACTTGAAGTGCACAATCCGCATCTGCTGGACATTTGTTTGAAGGAGCGTTACCAAGTAAAACAAGACCACCCCATTGACCCGCGCCAATCTCATCACCGATTACGTCGTTATAAGAAGTCATAATAATTGGGTCTGTTGAAGTACCCATAGCTTCGATTTGTGAACCTCGGCTGATCACTAAATAGTCGCTACCCGTGCTACCGAAAATGATAGTCCCTTCTTCGATTTCTAGTACTGTACTATCGGCGTTATCAGATCCAACAAAAACGGCACCGTCTAATGCCCAAACAGTATCGTTTGTTAGGGTGATTTTTCCGCTACTATCTTCGTCATCATCAGTTAAACGACCTGATAATGTGCGTACTTCAATGGTTTCACCTAAGGCAGTTGAGATCTCTGTGCTTAAAGTAGAATCTACCTCGCCTGGAGCATCGTCAGTTGGAGTAGGAGTTGGTGTCGTAGGCGCGTTATTATTCGTAGTAGTCGTACTATTATCAATATCGCCTTCGCTAATATTAATATCACCACCACAACCAGCAAGTACCAAAGCAGCTGCTATAGCGCTTACTTTAAAGATGTTTTTGATTTCCATCGAGCTCTCCAAATGCGAGTGTTAAATTGTTTCAAGTTTTTATCTATTAGTGACTTGATAACGAAAGTTTTAAAATCGCGAGAAGGTTACCCAAGCTCAATGACAGTTTTGTTACATTACAGAACTGTCACAAAAGTTTCATAATTCCAGGAGTATGTAAATCTATGAATTTTGGAGAAAATCTACCCATCTATCTTGTTTAGGGTTGTGGTAATAGGCAGGGGAAACGCCTATAGACTTATTGGTTAGTTGATTTTCTTGGCTTTTTGCCTTTTGTTACAAAAACATCTTCTCTGAACCATTTCGTAATAACCACCTTTTCTCCTCGGGTAATTGGATGGGCATGATGCAAGGTATCTGTGTTAATAGAACCATTTGGAAGAAGATTATTCCACACTAAAGCCATTCCTCGAGTGGGCTTAAATTTGCGCCCCAGTTTAATAAATTCGGTTTCACCTCCTTCACAATCTTCATTGAGATACACCATAAACGTCCAAGTGCGCTGACCACCATTTTTGCTGTAAATTTTAAAATCGTTGGTGCCTGGCAGAAAATAGTCACAATGGGCTTTGAATTCTTGGCCAACAGCATAGTGTTGAGCTTGGATCACTTCTTTTTCACCAAATCCCAACCCTAAGGTATCAATAATTTTTTCATCGATTTCTTGAGCTAAAGGATCTTTGGTAAAGGGTAGATCACAGGTAGAAGAGGTTCTAAATTTTTGATACGCATCCCCTTCTCTTTCGGGGATCTCCGAAGGCCTCAATTTGGTCTTAGTTAGCGCAATTAGGGCGTCGCACTCCTGTTCCGACAAGAAGTTATTGATTTGCACCATCTGCACTCGAGGATCATCAATCAGTTTCCCATTATACTGCGCTAAGTTCTGCAACAATTTAGGTTGAGATACTTTGGCATAAAAACTTTCATCTTTATTACAACCGGTGCCCGCTGGTAAATTGTTACCAAGGGCATTTTTGGCCGCTTCGAAAGTGAACCCGTTTTGCAAAAGAATCTTCAATATTTCAATACTATCCGTTCCTTGCAATAAATTTTGCAAAACCCAAGATTTCCAATTTTGCGGTAAAGATGACATCTAGATAACCTATATTGATTGATTTAAAGATAACGCTTAGTTCGACGTTAATACCTTTAGTTGTTGCTTTATAAGATCGTTAGGCATACTGACATAGCCATCTCGTTGCACAGCCTGCTGACCTTTTTGGGATAATACAAAACGCAAAAACTCTTCTTCGAGCAAAGGTAAATTTTCATTGGGGGGTTTGTTCACCACCAAATACAAAAAACGCGATAATGGATATTTGCCACTGCTAATGGTTTGCCGGGTCGCAGGAATAAAAGCGCCTGTATGGTCTGCAATAGCCAATGCTTTAACTGCTGCGGTTTTTTGACCAAAACCGGCATAACCGATTGCACCATTGGAATAGGCGACTGATTGAATAACCGAAGCCGACCCGGGCAGCTCGTTGACAGTGGCTTTAAAGTCACCATCACATAAGGCTAATTGTTTAAACAAACCATAAGTACCGGAAACAGAGTTACGTCCAAACACCTGTATTTTCCGGTTGGCGTAACTTCCTGTCACGCCTAACTGCCCCCAATAACGGGTTTCTTGCCGAGAACCACAAAATCGCGTGGCTGCAAAAATACTATCGATCTGTTTAATCGTTAAATTTGAAATAGGATTATTCACATCTACGAACAAGGCGATGGCATCAATAGCGACTTTAATAGAAAGTGGCTGATAACCATGCTGACCGCTGAAATAGCGTAACTCACCGCTGTGCATCTCTCGACTCATGGGGCCAACGTTTGACGTACCTTCAGAAATGGCAGGTGGGGCTGTAGAAGAACCTGATGCCTGAATTTGAAACTTTACCTGGGGATAAAGTTGCTTAAACTCAACCGCCCAATTCGTCATCAAACTAGCCATGGTATCTGACCCAACAGACGTTATAGAGCCTGCTACCCCGGGTTTCTTTTGATAAGTTTCAGCTGCTTCAACTGGCAGATATAACCCACTACAAAAGATAAATATACAACCTAAAACAACCGCTTTGAGCTGTTTAATCAAGGTAATTTTTCCATTTTATCTGTTGATGGATTTTGCACAGACAACTCACCGGAAAATGAAAAAGAAAACTCACTACCAACCCCTACTTCACTTGTTATTTCTAACTTCGAATTATGATGGGTTAGCACATGTTTCACAATAGACAATCCTAATCCGGAACCACCGGTTTTTCGAGAACGTGCTTTATCCACACGATAAAACCGTTCAGTTAGCCTGTTGAGATGCTTCTCTGGAATGCCTTCACCATTGTCTTTTACGGAAAAATGCGCATGGCCATCGAGCTTCAGCCAATTAACTTCAATTTTCCCAGGGGATGGAGTGTAATGGATAGCATTAAATATTAGGTTTGAAAACGCACTGCGAAGCTCAGTTTCAATACCATAAACTTTTAGGGAAGGCGCAATATTAAAATGAATTTCGTGGCCTTTATCTTTATTTAACGCTTCAGCTTCGAGTTGAATGGCTGCCAGCATTTGCGGCACATTCACAGGTTTTTCAAATACCCGCTCTGAACTTGCTTCAATCCGAGATAAAACCAACAACTCTTCCACCAAATTTTGCATTCTTTCTGATTGTGAGCGCATTTCATTAAACGCTTTATTCAAAAATGCAGGCGGGACATTTTCGGTGTTTGGAAGCATTTCTAAGTACCCATTTAAAACCGTTAAAGGGGTACGCAATTCGTGGGAAACGTTAGCGACAAAATCTTTGCGCATTTGTTCAAGCTGCGTTAAGCGTGTGACATCTCGTGCAATAAGCAACAAGTGTTTTTCCCCGTAAGGCATAATACGGTATTCAAATATTTTTTGAACATTAGAAGGCGATGGCACTTCCACTGGATAATCGTATTTACCGCTATGGAAATATTCAATAAATTTAGGGTGTCGGATTAAATTATCAACTCGACGTCCTGAGTCCTGGGGCCAACGTAATCCCAACTCAATACGCGCAAGCCGATTACACCAAACTATACATGCGTTTGAATCTACCACTACAGTGGCATCGGGTAAGGCTTCCGAACCTTCACGAAATCGTTTTACCATGCGGGTAAGTTCTTTACGCTTACGTCTATTCCGACGTTGTATGTAATAAACTCCCTCATAAACATGTTCCCAAAAGCCTGGCACTTTTGGCGGGGTCATTTTTTTACTATGCCAAATCCACCGATTAAATCGGTACATGTGCCATGAGTAAAACCCTAATAACCAAGTGGAACCAAATGCAACAGCGATAGCCAATGCATCAAAGTACACTCCGATTAAAATCACGATTACGTAAAACCCACCGATTCTAAGTAAATTTTTCAACCATGAAAATGGATAGTACATGTATCAATGGATCCTTTGTTGAACGTTTTATTCAACCGATTCGCTGTATAACGATTATACTTTTGCAGAAAAGCGATAACCAGCACCGCGAACGGTTTGAATCATGTCATCATGGGAAAATTTAGAAATTGCTTTACGCAATCTGCGTATGTGAACATCAACCGTTCGATCTTCCACATAAACATTAGTTCCCCAAACATTATCTAACAACTGTTCTCGGCTATAGACTCTCTCAACGTGTGTCATGAAAAAATGTAGCAGCTTAAATTCAGTAGGCCCCATATCCAAAGGTTCCTCTTCTGCCGTTACCCGATGAGAAACAGGATCCAAAACCAGACCGTTTATTGCGATAGGCTCTTCTGCGGAAGTTGGTGTTACCCTGCGCATCACAGCTTTGATTCGCGCAACCAGTTCTTTGGGTGAAAAGGGTTTGGTGATGTAATCATCAGCGCCAGAATCTAAACCGCGCACTTTATCTTCTTCTTCACCACGAGCGGTCAACATAATAATAGGAATATCGCGAGTAAACTCGTGTTGTTTTAGTTTTTTCGCCAACTGCACCCCGCTGCCACCTGGCAACATCCAATCAAGTAAAATTAAATCAGGATAAGGTTCTTTGACTAAATCCAATGCAACTTGATAGTCTTCCGCTTGTTGGGTTTCAAAACCGGACTGTTCTAACACAAAATCAAGCATTTCTCTGATAGGTGCTTCGTCCTCTACCAGCAAAATTTTTCTGGCCATTACTTTTTTCCTGCTCATGATAAAGGCGCCATTATTAGTTTAGGTTGTGACACTTTTATTAAACTTATCATATAAATGTCAAATTTCGGTCATGTTAGGGAAAAGAAAGCTCTGAAAACCACGGTTTAGGGTTAATTATATTTGAATTTTATCTTTCTGTTACAGGTAAACATTTGACCCAGTTAAGAAAGTGTTATTTTTTATGGGAAATCCACATTAACGAAAAACTATTATTCACAGCTTCTTGTTAATTAGACGTTTTACGCATATTCTTTACCTTCTTAATTGGTATAATTACTAGATTCTTAAAGGTTCGTGAATGGCTAGAGTCAAAACGGGTTTGTCTAAAAAGTTGTTGACACGCGTGCTGTCCGTTTACTTCGTACTGACGCTAGTCGTCACTGTGGGGCAAATTCTTACAGAATATTTAAATGCCAAGAATCATATTCAAAGCGAACTGCAAACACTCAAAAATACCTTTAGCGTAAGTTTAACGCGGGCAATTTGGGAGCTCAATTATATCCAAGCTGACGACTTAGCTAACGGCTTGATGGCCCTTCCCATTGTAGAAGGGGTGCAAATTCGAGATGAAAATGGCGCATTTATTGCCAACACAGGGCGTACTTCTAAGTTGCCCGCAGAAATGATCACTTCAGGCATCATGCTCGACCATCCAGGAGGCACCTTCGGTTATTCTTTCCCGCTTATTTTCGAGTTCTCTGGACGAAGATCACACGTCGGTGATGTTACCTTGTACTCAAGCGCTAGTATTATATTTGGTCGCATCGAAGTTGGCGTATTTTTCTTAATTGGAAATGCCATCATTAAAACTGCGTTTTTAGTTTTTCTATTTTTAAATGCCTTCCGTCAAATGCTTACGGATCCCCTGGAAGAATTAACCCAGCAAATTAGTGAATTCGATGTTAATCGCCCAGAATCATCTAAATTGCACCTTCATATCGAAGATGACAATGAATTGAAACTGTTGCAGGTATCATATAACGAATTAATTGATGACTTAATTGACTACAAACAAAAGCTTAGAGCCACTCGAAACGACCTCACAGAAGCTAACCGTAGACTCGATGATCAAAACATTATGCTGGAACAAGAAGTAGCTAAGAAAACCGCTTCCTTAAGTAAAATAATGTTGGATCTAGAACAGCAGAAAGATGAATTAATTGTTAATCAACGAGAGTTACGACAAGAAAACGAAAACCGTCAATATATTGAAGATGAATTGCGAAAACGTAATACAGAATTGGCAGATTCAATGGAAACGGTGAAAATCGCCAAAGACCAGTTAATCGAATCTGAGCGCATGGCGTCACTCGGTGGCTTGGTCGCTGGCATTGCTCATGATGTCAATACCCCCATCGGCGTAGGGGTTACCGCTGCCAGCTTTTTACAAGAGCGGATCAAGAATCTACAAACAGCATATGAAGAAAAAACCTTAACCGGTAAAACAATGAGCACATTTTTATCAGAAGCAAACCAAACTACTGAATTATTAATGGGTAACTTGAATCGCGCTTCTGACCTGATCTCTAGTTTCAAGCAAGTCGCCGTTGATCAAACCAGTGAAGCCATTCGTGATGTTGATCTTAAACTTTATATTCATGAAGTCATTCAATCATTGGCACCAAATTTCAAAAAGACATCCCACTCAATTAGCGTTAATTGCCCCGAGAAGTTAGTCGTAAAATGCGCTCCAGGAGCCATTGCTCAAATTTTTACCAATATGATTATGAATTCCTTAATCCATGGCTTAGATGAAAAAGAAAACGGTAAAATAACCATTGACGTTTGCCAACAAAATGACGAAGTGGTGATTAAATATGCCGACGACGGTAAAGGCTTATCTGAAGAAAACTTAGATCGCCATTTTGATGCATTTTACACAACTAAGCGTGGGAAAGGTGGAAGTGGTTTAGGCACTCACATAATGTATAACTTAGTGACGCAAGCGTTAGATGGCAGAATTACCGCTCAAAGTGCCGAAGGTGAAGGCTTGAGCTATGAAATTAGATTTCCTTTGCAATCTTAATATGTTTCGTACACTTCACAGCTACCGCTGGTGAAGGTTTCAAAAGAAACCTCTAATCACGCTAGTTAGTAGCCAAATATACTCACAGATAATCGATTATTGTGCAAGACGCATTGCCCATAAACATGTTAGTCTTCGCGCCTTTCCTTGTATTTTTCTAAAACTAAATAATCCATGTGGTTTTAGAGTTAAATACCAAATAAAAACTGACTAAAGTAGAGAATATGTGGTTTAAAAATCTAAAACTCTTTGCCATCACGCAAACACTAGACTGGCAAGAAGATGACGTTGAGCAAAAGCTAGCAGAATTTAAATTTCGCCCTTGCAATAGCCAAGAGTTATCCACTATGGGTTTCTCATCTCCTTTTGAATCTGGCAGTACTTTACTGCACAGTGCCCAAGGCCGAATTTGGATTACCCTTAAAAAACAAGAGCGTATCCTACCCGCTGTAGTCGTGAATGCGGAACTTGCGGAAAAAGTGGCTCAAATTGAAACGGAAACCGGTTCAGCGGTTGGTAAAAAAGCCAAGCAAGACTTAAAAGAAGAAATTATTCGTCGATTATTACCCCAAGCCTTTACCAAAAATAGTTTTACCCATGGCTTCATTTCCATTAAAGATAATTTGGTTGTGGTAGATGCATCCGCTGATGGTAAAGCCGAAGTGTTTCTAGCGATGATCCGTAAGGCCATGACATCACTGCCGGTAGTGCCCTTGTCTCGTACAAGCATCCAAGGCGAGTTAACAAACTGGATAAAAGATTCTGCAGCACCAAGTGATGTGGTGTTGTTGGAAGAAGCTGAACTTCGAGGTCAAGGGGAAGAAGACAGCATTGTTCGGGTTAAAAACCAGCCGCTTTTAGAAGATGAAATTCTCAATCACATTGAAGCGGGTAAATTTGTCCATAAACTAGCCATAGAGTGGGATGAAAGTCTCACAGCAATGTTAGAAGAAGATTTATCGGTTAAACGTCTTAAATTTACCGATGTGGTTAAAGAGCAAAACGATGATATCCCTAAAGAAGATAAGCTAGCACGTGTCGATGCTGACTTTACGTTGATGTCTGGCGAAATCGTGCGCTTTTCCCAATGGTTAATAAAAACCTTCGATTTAGATCAAGATTAATCCGCGATTGAATTTTTTAGCCCTCAAATAAAAATGCTGTATTAGGGATATTCTCTAATACAGCATTGTTTTAATAGTGACTAAAATGTTGGGTTATTATGCGAAGACAGATTTTGCACTGGCTCTAGCGTCAATAAATTCAGGACTATCTAATATGCTTAAATCTTCAATTATTTTCTTCTCTAAACATATTTTCAACACTGCATCTTTTTGACTATCAAATACCCCACTGAGTGCAGCACCGAGCCTTACAAAATCAATTAAACTAATATCTTGTTCTTGATAACTCATATCTCGCCACTTTTCAGCAATGTTGACAAATTGCTCGTCAAAATCCCACTGGCGCATAATTTTGCCACCAATATGGCCTGATAATTTGATAATAGAAGTATTTAAAAATGTGGGATTAGCAAACACTTCTTCATGACGCTCTGCTTCCGTTAAAATAGGTAATACACCTATATTATAAACCAAGCACGCAAGGGTTAATGTATCTAAACTCAAATAGCGCTTTTTACTTTTCTCGGTAAACTGCAGTGCCGCAACCGAATAAGAAAGACTTTCAATGGTTTGTGCCCACATTTTAGCAATGTAATTTTTGACCAATTCGTTTTTCGAAACAAAAAGCTGCTCCATTGCCAAAGCCGTTGAAATATTTTTGATTTGGCTAAGACCAATTCGGGTTACAGCTTGTGAAACCGATGTTACCTTGACTGCTCTGCCTAGATAAGCACTATTTGAAATTTTAATGATGCGAGCACTTAACGAGGGATCTTGTGCAATGATATCGCCCATTGAGTTTAGATTTATGTTCGGATCATCTGCAGTGCGTCTGACTTTCAGCGCTATTGCGGGAAGTGTTGGTAAAACAATCGTATCATTCTTAATTTTCTCAACCAGAATGGTTAACAACGCGTTTTCTGTGGACATGTTTCTTCCTATTTAATTGAGCGATGACCTACTCGACATTGAAAATGAAGGCAGCCGTATCAATATTTAGTTTGATGAGTATATTCATCTCCATGGAATTGATAAACTTAAGGTAATTTAAGGTCTAGTTCTTAATATAGCAGTTAATTCGTTACCTAAATTAATAAGATAATTTAAACTGCACTTTTCAATATATAGACTATAAACTACGCATAGCACTTTAAATTTGCAATTCAATTATTTATGCATTCAATAAAAAAAACAAATTAGGATGAGCAATGATTAGAAAAAATCTCCTCGCGTTAACCCTTTCTGCGCTGTTTTTAACCGCCTGTTCAGATTCATCGAAGCAGACACAAGTAACAAGTCCTCAAGCTCCCGCTAAAGTAGAAAAAATAGAGTTGGTTGCTGATGCAGAAGAACGCCTAGACATATATTTTCCAGTGACTTTAACAGCAGATTTATCTGCTTATAGTGAAAACCAGAAAAACATGCTGTCCCTTCTCATTGATGCATCGAAGATTATGGACGATCTGTTTTGGATGCAGGCATTTAGTCAACCTAAACAAGCATTTTTAGACGCATTGGACGATCCAAAAGTACGTCAATTTGCAGAAATTAATTATGGACCTTGGGATAGATTGAACGGTGATAAGCCTTTCTTAACCCAAACCCAAGCAAAACCCTTAGGAGCCCAATTTTACCCCGAAGACATGAGTAAGGAGGAATATTTAGCCAGTGACATAAAACGCAAAGATAATCTTTACTCTATGGTTTCCCGTGATGAGAAGGGAAAATTAATAGCGGTGCCCTACTCGGAATATTTTGCGGATGAATTGCAGGCAGCTGCTGATTTACTCCTAGAAGCTTCAAAATTAGCGGAGAATCCAGCATTTGGAAATTATTTAACAATGCGAGCTGAGGCTTTAATAACGGATAAATATCAACCTTCTGATTTCGCTTGGATGCAAATGAAGGATAACCCCATTGAATTGGTGATAGGACCCATTGAAACTTATGAGGACCAATTGTTTGGATACCGTGCAGCTTTCGAAGCTTATGTTTTACTAAAAGATCTCAGTTGGAGCGAACGTTTAGCTAAATACGCGGCTTATTTGCCTGAACTGCAACATGGTCTGCCTGTAGCTGATGAATATAAAGCAGAAATGCCAGGCAGCAACGCTGATCTTAATGCTTATGACGTTATCTACTATGCAGGCCATTCAAACGCCGGAAGTAAAACTATAGCCATTAATTTACCCAATGATGAAGAAGTGCAACTCAAAAATGGGACGCGCAGACTACAGCTCAAAAACGCAATGCAGGCAAAGTTTGAGCACATTTTGGTTCCTATATCTGACTTGTTAATCACCCCAGAGCAGCGCAAACATATCACCTTTAACGCTTTTTTTGCGAATACCATGTTTCATGAGGTAGCCCACGGCTTAGGGATTAAAAATACCCTTGATGGAGAAGGAACTGTCAGAGGTGCATTAAAAGAGCATGCCTCAGCCTTAGAAGAGGGCAAAGCTGATATTCTAGGTTTATATATGGTTGAACAACTTCTCAAAAAAGGCGCTATCAGCGAAGGACAACTGGAAGACTACTATGTGACGTTTATGGCCGGTATTTTCCGTTCTGTGCGCTTTGGTGCATCCAGTGCTCATGGTAAAGCCAATATGATTCGATTTAATTTTTTCCAGGAAATGGGCGCTTTTAGTCGAGATGAGAATGGTCTCTACCAAGTCAATATGGAAAAGATGGGCGAGGCAATAGCAGCATTATCTGAAGTCATTCTAACCTTGCAAGGAGATGGTGATTATCAAGGTGTTAGTCAATTAGTAGCCGACAAAGGCATTATCAAAGACGTGCTTGCTGAAGATTTACAAAAACTCACGGATGCCAATATTCCCGTAGATATTACGTTTAAACAAGGCAAAGAAGTGCTTAGACTTTAGTCTAAAAAAATAGATCAACGCTTTGTAAGTGTTCACAACACCTACAAAGCGTGATTAAATAACTTCAAGTCGCAAGGCTAGTATTGAATTAGTAAAGTAGTAAAGTAGTGAGAACAATCGATTAGCTAGAATGATTCGCCACATCATGGGCCTTTAGGCCTTTTAAGAATATGAGGCACTCCAATTAAACCGAACTTAGCACTTCAGGAAAAACATCGACAGGATGCTGCCGATATTTTGTACTCTAATGGCTATACTGGCATAGTTATAAGTCTTGTTGCCTCCTCTCTTCTTGTGTTCGGTTTTAGCAATTCAGAAATTGATACCTTTAAAACCTATTGGTGGATATCAATGATGGTGCTACTACTAGTGCGAATGGCGGATAGCTATTTTTGGCTCAGAAAAAACAAGTCTACTAAGAGCAATGGCAAACAATCTATTTTACGGTTCTCAGTCGGTACCATAGCAACGGCAAGCATGTGGTGTATTTATTGTCTTGTTCTGTTTCCCTACATAGATACTATTGAGCTGGCGTTTAACATCATTATAGTTTCAGCCATGGCCGGGGGTGCGAGCACTGTCTTGGCCGGTAATAAAATTACCGCAATGTTGTATTGTGGAATTTTATTAATTCCATTTTCAATCGCATTATTGTTAGCCCCAGAGTTCCACGAATATATTTTAGGGTTACTGGGGATGTCGTTTGGTTGCGTTATGTTAATTACAGCAAACAAATCTGCTAACTTTACAGCTTTAGCAATACGTTTGAAGAATGAAAATGCAGTTTTAGTTGAAGATATGGAAGCGGAAGTTACGGCTAGAACAAGGCAAATATACGAACTTTCCAATATTGACCCCCTTACAGGCCTGTTTAATCGAAATGCCTTTCTAACTCATCTGCGCAACAATATTGAAAACAGCCAAAAAGCAAACGAAGCCTTGGCTTTACTGTTTATTGATTTAGATGGCTTTAAAAAAATCAACGACACCATTGGTCATGAAACAGGCGATATGGTTTTGAAACAGACCGCAGATAGATTGAAAGAAATTTACCAAAACCATCAACTTATATGTCGTTGGGGGGGAGATGAATTTTTAGTCGCGGTAGAAAACGCGAGTCAAGATAAAGCAATTGTACTTGCGGACAGCTTAATAAAGCGTATTTCTGAACCTTATATTTTCTTTCACAATCGTTTATCAATTAGTGCCACTATTGGTATTGCTATGTTTCCTGAACATGCCACGCAAGAAAATGTCCTTATCCAACTTGCCGATACTGCAATGTACTATCAAAAAAAAGCATTTCCCTCTACGGCAGGGGTTTTTTCCGCCCATCTAGGTAAACAACTTGCTCGAGAACAACGCTTAAAAGACGGATTAAGCGAGGCCATTGAAAATCAGCAACTTAGACTGGTTTTTCAACCTATAGTGGATAGTGAAACCTTTCAGCCAGTTGCTTTTGAAGCTTTATTAAGGTGGCAACTTGTTAACGAAAATATTCCCCCATACGAGTTTATTTCTATCGCCGAACAATATGGTCAAATTCGAAAGATTGGCGCTTGGGTGCTCAATCAAGCATGCATAGCCGCAAAATCGTGGCAATCTCAAATGCCCTTGTCCGTCGCTGTGAATGTCAGCGTTATCCAATTGCAAGATGATGACTTCATTGACATTGTAGAGCAAGCCTTAGTCGACTCGGGCCTAGCTGCACAGTATCTGCATATCGAAATTACAGAATCGGTATTTGCCGCAGATAAAGAAACCTTGTTGGACAAAATATCTAATCTTCAACAGCGAGGAATTAGAGTTTCAATTGATGATTTCGGCACTGAATATTCTTCATTATCCGTGATCCAAGAATTATCTGCTAACAAAGTTAAAATTGATAAAGCTTTTGTGGACAGTTTAGACACTAGTGGTATGCCAATTGTTAATGCGGTACTGCATATTGCTAAAGCGTTTGGTTACGATGTAGTCGCCGAAGGTGTTGAAACTTTGCAACAAGCAGAAATCTTAAGAAAAGCAGGTGTTAATCACCTCCAAGGGTTTTACTTTGCTAAACCCTTGGAGTCATCCCTTCTAAAACAATACTTGAAGGGACGAGCTTTACCACTAATAGATTAAGGAAGTGGCTGTTTGAGGGTGTCTTGATACGGTGGCCAGCCCATTGGTTTGCCGGCTAAAACATGTAAATGAATATGATAAACAGTTTGCCCGCCATCCATATTACAATTCATCACAGCGCGATAGCCATTTTCTGCAAAGCCTTGTTCTTTGGCTATTTGAGCCGCAGCAATGTAAAGTTGCCCAACGATTTCCGCATCTTCTGCTTGAATATCATTAATAGTCGCAATGGCTTTTTTAGGAATCACAAGAAAGTGCACAGGAGCTTGGGGGTTAATATCCTTGAATGCTAATACCTGATCATTTTCGAAAATGATCTCAGCGGGGATCTCCCGATTGATTATTTTTGTAAAGATAGTTTCAGACACAATGACACTCCAACATAATTAGGTTTAAACAATCAGTTTTAAAAATAGAAAACCACGATTTACCAAAAAACGAAACCAAGTAAAACAGCACCTAGCACTAACCGATATATGACAAATGGCAGCATCCCAATTTTTGATATCCAAGAAAGAAACAAAAAGATACAAGCATAAGCGCTAATGAATGACAGGCCTATACCATAGAAAAGAGCTTCCCAATCAACGGCTGTGTCGGCTTGCAACAAATCTAATGTGGCTAACAATCCTGCACCTAAAATAACAGGTATGGACAATAAGAAAGAAAACCGTGCGGCACTCTCTCTATTCATGCCCAACATTAATCCTGCGGTCATAGTAATACCTGAACGAGACGTGCCCGGTATGAGTGCTATTGCTTGGGCGATGCCAATAAAAAGTGCATTTTTCCATGTTAACTGATAAATATTTTTAGTGAGCTTGCCGGTAACATCGGCATACCATAGTAGCAAGCCAAAGACGATGGTCGTAAAGGCGATGACTAACGCTGATCGAGCGTACTCTTCTATCAAGTCTTTGGCGACAAAACCAATCACCACAGCTGGAATAGTGGCTAAAATAACCCACCATGCTAACTTACTATCATCGCTTTGTTGTTTGCTGAAGCCAGACTGCAACCAAGCTACCATCATACGGGCAATATCAGCGCGAAAATAGATCATAACGGCAAGCAAACTACCAACATGAACCGCCACATCAAAGGCTAACCCCTGATTTTGCCAACCCAATAATTCAGAAGGAAGAATTAAGTGGGCTGAGCTTGATATAGGCAAAAATTCAGTTATGCCTTGAATAATAGCTAACACAATAATTTCGAACAAAGTCATAATGTCGCGGGTCTCCAGTTAAATTCAATCGTCCATAATTTCTGTTGGCTTTCATCGTAATCTTCCAACATTGCGGCAATACTTCTTTGGTGAACGGGATGTATTACATTTCCAGCAATTTCACTCAGAGGCAGTAAAACAAAGGCATTATAATCAATTTCATGGCGAGGTAGTACAACTCCATCTTCGGTTACAACATCATCAAACAAGAGTAAATCGAGATCCAATGTTCTAGGAGCGAATTTTTTTTCGCCTCTTATCCGACCATTTTGGTTTTCTATGGATTTGAGGATCTCACACACTTGTTGCACAGATTTTGTGGTTTTAGCCCCCACAACCAAATTGTAAAAATGTGAGCCGCTAAATCCAACAGCCTCGCTTTCATACACATTCGATAAGGTTAATTCGCCAAACTCGGCAAATAATCCATCCAGCCCAGCGCGGGTATATTTGTCTCGTTCAACGTTACTACCAATACTAATATAAATTTGATGCAACATTAGTTAAGGATTTTCCCGAAAAAGTTCAACTGTCACTGCGTTGGCATTGGGCAATATGTTGGGTTTAGACAGCGATATTTTAGCGCTTTTAACGCCGCTATAACTCAAAAGATGTTGAATGATATGATTGGCTAATGCTTCTAATAGTTGAAATTTACTATTAAACGCAATTTCTTCCACGGCAAACGCTAAAGCAGCATAGTCGATAGTATCTTTGACATCATCTGAGGTTCCAGCGGTGCGCAAATCCAACGATAATTCAATATCAATTAATAGTGGTTGTTTTGCCTCTCTTTCCCAATCGTAAACCCCAATTAGTGATTTGACTTGTAAGCCTTGTATAATAATTTTGTCCATGACAGATCCGCACTGTTATAATATCTACATGCAGTAAAGTGACGACTTATGTGAGAAGCTAACACAAGATCACATTTACCCGTTTACTGGTTCGAGAGTTTAACGTGTTAGGAAGACCAAGTATATGACAGCACTAACAATATTGATGATCGCTTCTGCCTATTTGGCCGGTTCTATATCCAGTGCAATGCTTGTCAGTAATTTATTCTATTTACCTAACCCCCGTCTACATGGTTCTAGAAATCCAGGCGCAACCAATATATTGCGATTGGGTGGCAGGTTACCTGCTGTCTTAGTACTCTTGTTCGATGTGCTAAAAGGTACCATTCCTGTTTGGTTTAGTTATTACCTGGGGTTTTCACCTCTGATGCTTGGATTTGTCGCAATAGCAGCATGTTTAGGGCATATATTTCCGTTATTTTTCAGTTTTAAGGGTGGAAAGGCGGTAGCCACTGCATTTGGTGCCATGTTGCCCATAGGCGTGGAATTGGCAGGGGCATTAATTGCTTGTTGGGGGTTAGTCGTATTCGCCACTGGTTATTCTTCATTAGCAGCCATATCCGCAGTCGCTTTATCTCCAGTTATTACCTACTTCGTTAAACCCGAGTATACCTTGCCCGTAAGCATGTTAGCTGTGCTGATAATCTTGCGCCACAAAGCGAACCTTTTGCGTTTAGTGCGTGGTCAAGAAAGTAAGATATGGGAAAAAGGTAAAGGCCGAGGATTTAAAAAGCCATCTAAATGAAGATGGCTTTTTACGAGCTTAAATCAGATTAATTAACGATATTATTTTTTTCGACACACTCTTATCAACCCTATCCCCACCAAAATGAACATTAATGTTGGTACGTTGGGCACACCAATGGGTTCATCGGATGTGGCTAAAAAGGCAAAGGCATTCAATGCAAAAATACCGTTATCATTTAAAGGGTTAAATTGCGCCTGAGTAGTGAACATATCTATATCCGCTACCACAATAAGCGAACCTGAGCCTGCTGCATATTGCCCAGCTCCCCAGGCAGCAGCGATAACTTGGTTTTCAGTATTCATTCCAATAATACTGCCATTGGCATTCAGTACATCCGCAGTTGACAAGAAACCTTCTTCTCCACCACCTTGGGTTACATTGTTAGCTACACCAAAGGGTCCATCAAATAAGGGCTCAATGCCATTTACTGGGGTGATAGCCGTCTGCCCTACCGTAGGAATGCCCAACAAAGCACCAATACCGTCGCGCCCAGAGCTATCCTGCATCAACCAGAGATCTCCACCGTTCAAAAAGAAATCGACCACATCAGCATGATAAGCGCTTGATTCTGATACATTCCACCACGGAGCGATAAAACCATCCACCCCAGCTAGCCCTGCAGCATCAGGTATGATATCCATTGTAGTAATAGATTCATTAACCACTCCTCCAGCACCAAAAAATAAAGGATTCTCTAAAGCATTTCGAAAATCGGTTATAAAACTGCCACCGTCCCAAGAGTACCCAGAGTTTGATGTTTGTAATGATGAATTTGGTCCCCCTACCAAATAGGCTTGGGCTGAAAACATTGGTAGCAACGTGCAAAAACAAATTAGAATATTTTTTAAAGTAAATTTACGCATAAACTTTTCCTTGTTTAAAAAAAGCCTCAATTCTAAGCAATTTCACCAGAATCAAGGTGTTCATTTTTTATACAGCATGAAGCGTGCCAGCGTAATAAAATCAAGTAGTTAAAAAACCGCTGTTTATAAATTGTAAATTTACTTGACACTTAATGTAAAAAGAACCATTAAATTTAAAGCGTTTTTGAACATCGTGCTTTTAAAATATTTCTGATTTAAGGGGATCTTGGATTATATGGCAGGCAAAGTATCAAGGGACCATCGCGGTTTGGCTTTACTATTTAAAGACTCAACCTGCCCCGCTTTAAGTCGTTGCAAACCAGCATAGGCAATCATGGCACCATTGTCAGTGCAAAATTCTAAGCGTGGGTAATACACCTTTCCATTGATTTTTTTCATCATTGTCTCTAACTGAGTTCTTAGCATTGAATTGGCACTAACACCGCCAGCGATGACCAAGCGTTTCAATCCAGTTTGTTTCAGTGCGCGTCGACATTTGATGGCCAAGGTATCGACTACCGCCTCTTGGAATGCATAAGCAATATCGGCTTTTGTTTGCTCATTTAAGGTTTCGCTGCGAATTGTATTGGCGGCGGCGGTTTTTAATCCGCTAAAGCTAAAATCCAACCCGGGTTTTGAGGTCATGGGCCGTGGGAATTCAAATCGGCCAGGTGTGCCAGCCTCAGCTAGTTTGGCTAACAAAGGGCCACCAGGGTAATCAAGACCCATCATTTTTGCGGTTTTATCAAAGGCTTCGCCTGCGGCATCATCCACTGACTCACCTAGTACTTGGTACTGACCAATACCTTCTACCTTCACCATCATTGTATGCCCGCCGGACACTAATAAAGCAATAAAAGGAAATTCAGGTTTAGGATCGTCAAGCATAGGCGCTAACAAATGACCTTCCATATGGTGAACACCAACGGCAGGCACTCCCCAAGCAAAAGCTAAACTTCTGCCTACCGACGCCCCAACTAACAAAGCCCCGATCAGACCAGGGCCTTGAGTATAAGCTATACCATCAATCTGATTAGCGTGGGTATTGGCATCGGACATGGCTTTTTTGATCAATGGAACAATTTTCCGTACATGATCTCTTGAGGCTAATTCAGGTACTACCCCACCGTAATCAGCATGTAACTTAACTTGACTATATAATTCGTGGGAAAGCAGTCCGTGCTGATCATCTAAAATCGCCACGCCAGTTTCGTCACAGGAAGTTTCGATTCCTAAAATTCGCATATTCAATTATACTCTGCTTGAAAATTCCTCGAAGTTTACCTTTGCACCTTCAAAGACGCTAGGGTTCTGCTAATTTAAACCGCAAAAAGCAAAAAACTTGGGGCAAAATTAAAATAATCTTCAATCTTCCCTTTACAAGCGCCCAGCGAATGATTAAAATTCCGCACCATTTTTGACCGCACCGGCTATTTTTTGGGCTGGTAACCAGATTTAATATTTTGAGGTGAGATTTTAATGCCAATCGTTAAAGTAAGAGAGAACGAACCATTTGACGTAGCACTGCGTCGTTTCAAGCGTTCATGTGAAAAAGCAGGTGTTCTTTCAGAAGTTCGTCGTCGCGAATTCTTTGAAAAGCCGACTTGGGAACGTAAGCGTAAGAAAGCAGCTGCTAAAAAGCGTCATTTGAAAAAGTTAGCTCGCGAAAACGCTCGTCGCATCAAGTTATACTAATATCTCGCTTCTGTTGCTTGGTTTTGGATGTTTATTATTTTAATAACAGCCAATCCCAAGCCCCAAGCTGTCTAAATAGTTTTACGTTTTAGAGTTTTCAGATGACCCTTCTTGAACAACTAAATCAAGCAATGAAAGATGCTATGCGTGCCAAAGATAAACTTCGTCTTGGTACTATTCGTATGGCACTTGCAGCAGTAAAGCAGCGTGAAGTAGACGAGAGAATTGAGTTAACTGATACTGATGTAATTGTACTGCTAACAAAGATGGTCAAGCAGCGTAAAGATGCCGCTAGCCAATTTGAAGATGCTGAACGCCAAGATTTGGCTGACACTGAAAAAGCAGAAATCGATGTTATCCAATCATTTTTACCTCAGCCTTTAACCGCTGACGAGTTAGATGATTTGATCCAACAAGCGATGCAAGATACTCAGGCTGCGGGGATGCAGGATATGGGCAAGGTAATGGGCTGGTTAAAACCGAAAGTTCAAGGCCGTGCTGATATGGGCAAATTAAGTGGTCAAATTAAAGCTAAGCTTGCCTGATTACCTTAAGCCACTCGCGAAACTATTCCCAAGCCGCAATTGCAAAATTGCGGCTTGTTTGTTTCTGTTGCTTACTGATAAAGTAATGTTTGTTGAACCCCTTTTACAAGTTTGAATCCTATTCATGGCTGGACGAATTCCAAAAGATTTTATCGATGACTTGATTGCTCGCACTGATATTGTTGAGCTAATCGATAGTCGAGTTAAATTAAAAAAAGCGGGCAAAAACTATCAAGCATGTTGCCCTTTCCATAGTGAAAAAAGTCCATCATTTACGGTCAGCCAAGAGAAACAGTTTTATCATTGTTTTGGTTGTGGCGCCCATGGTAATGCCATTTCCTTTGTCATTGAATATGACCGTCTTGAGTTCCCCGAAGCCGTAGAGGAATTAGCCAGATTTCACAGTATAGAAGTGCCACGGGAACAGGGTGGCAAACCGGGCCCTACTCCTCAGCAAAAAGCCCAAATTGCTGACGATTATCAATTAATGGAACAGGCCGCCCGTTTTTTTGAACATCAATTAAAACAGCACGAACAAAAAAACAAACCCATAGACTATTTAAAACAGCGTGGTCTCAGTGGGGAAATTGTTAAAGCCTTTGGTATAGGGTATGCGCCGCCTGAATGGGACAGTATTTTCAAGCAATTTGGCAGCACACCAGAAAAACAACAACAACTACTCGACTTAAAACTGATTACTGAAAATGATAACCGTCGTCGTTATGACTTTTTCAGAGATAGGATCATGTTTCCGATCCGCGATAAACGAGGCAGAGTGATTGGCTTTGGTGGTCGAGTACTTGAAGAAGGCGGCCCTAAATACCTTAACTCACCCGAAACCCGAATTTTCCACAAAGGCCATGAATTATATGGCTTTTATCAAGCGAAGCAGGCCAACCGAAAACTTGAACGTTTGATGATTGTAGAAGGTTACATGGACGTAGTCGCTTTAGCGCAATTTGGTATCGACTATGCTGTAGCGTCATTGGGCACCTCCACTACCCCTGAACATATACAAATGTTATTTCGCGCGGCACCAGAAATAATCTGCTGTTACGATGGTGATAGAGCGGGTCGTGATGCGGCGTGGCGAGCCCTTGAAAATGCGCTACCACAGCTCAAAGATGGAGTGGAAATGAAGTTTTTGTTCCTGCCCGATGGTGAAGATCCAGATACCCTCGTCAGACAGACAGGAAAAGAACAATTCGAAACCCTATTACGGGAAAAATCTGTTCCCTTGTCTCAATTCTTTTTTGAAAACCTCATTCAACAATTTAACGTGGGTAGCAGTGAAGGCAAGGCGGCGTTAACCAAAGCTGCCAATGAATATATTGAGCAAATTAATGCTGAAAATCTTGTTGTTCTGCTAAAAGAAGAATTGCGTAAAAAGATCAAAGGCGATAGCTATAAAGCTGATATTTTAGAGGATATCAAACAAGCTAATCGAGTTGGAAAAGCCCAAAAACTTGACTACCAGCTACCAAATAAAAATAACATGTCACCGGTTAGGAAGTTACTACGCCTCCTACTGCTGCACCCTAATTTAGCAAAGCAACACCCAGATATTCAACCTGCGGCACTGAATCCTGACTTCATCAAAGGCCTGCATGTTCTGATTAAGATGCAGCAGTTTTGTGCGTCGCAATCAAATATTAATACAGGTCATGTGTTAGAGCATTTCAGGGGAGATCCCGAAGCAAAGTTTTTGCATCAATTATTACAAATTGACCATGATGCTGACGATAAGCGACCGGATAAATTGTACATTGACAGTTTCAATCGCTTAATTGAACAGCAACTTAAAGCAAGATATCAACAGCTTATGGCCAAAGGTTCAGCAATGACTAGAGAAGAGATGCAAGAAGTGAAGTTGCTCACTCAAACTAAAGCAACTTATAGTGCCGAATAATCATGACATTCTATCTTGCTAGATAAAAATTTTACCCATTGTTTATTCCAGTGTTTTAATTAAATTGCACTTGAATAAAAACTATTCACCCATACATATAAAAAACTGTCAGGTTTAACGATAAAATAACCGAAAACGGCTTAATTAACTGGCCTGACTACAGGGTTTTCTGCTATACTGGCTAATTCGCAAACGCCTCGGTGCGCGCAGATTTTATCTGGATTTTTGACAATTTAGATTGGTCAGTTCCAGGTACACTTTCAACTGATTTTGAGAAACGTAGGTTATATGGCGCAAAGCAAGCAGTCTCAGATAAAACTCCTTATTGTAAAAGGAAAAGAGCAAGGTTATTTAACTTTTGCTGAAGTAAACGATCACCTTCCCCAGGATATTATCGACTCAGATCAAATCGAAGACATTATTCGAATGATCAACGATATGGGTATTCAGGTATTCGAATCAGCTCCCGATTCTGACGAATTGTTGATGCAAGAAACGACAGCCGATGAAGAAGTCGCTGAAGCCGCTGCCCAAGCGTTAGCAACGGTTGAGAGTGAAATTGGTCGTACAACTGACCCAGTTCGTATGTACATGCGTGAAATGGGAACCGTTGAGCTACTGACTCGTGAAGGCGAAATTGAAATTGCTAAACGAATTGAAGATGGTATTAACCAAGTTCAATGTTCAGTCGCAGAATACCCAGAAGCAATTACCTATTTGCTTGACCAATGGGACCAATTCGAAGCTGAAGAAATTCGTCTAAGTGACATTATTATCGGATTTGTTGATCCTAACGAAACGGATGTAGCTCCAACTGCGACACACGTAGGTTCTGAGTTATCTGAAGAAGAGTTAGAAGACGAAGATGATGATGAAGATGATGAGGACGAAGAGGAAGAAGATACCGGTCCTGATCCTGAACTAGCAAGAGAAAAGTTCGATGAATTGCGCAAGCAGTACATCAAAGCCCGCGACGTGATCGCAGACAAAGGACGTTCTCATAAAGACGCTAGAAAACAAATTAATGAATTAAGTGAAGTCTTTAAAGAGTTCAGATTAGTTCCAAAACAGTTCGATCGTATGGTTAAAAACATGCGTAGCATGATGAACCGCGTACGTGTTCAAGAACGAATTGTTATGAAGCACTGTGTAGTGAACGCTAAAATGCCGAAGAAAGATTTTATCAAGGCATTTGCAGGTAACGAAACCACCACTGATTGGTTGGTAGCAGTACTTGAGAGTGGCGCAAGCTATGTGCCTGCACTACTTGAAGTGAAAGAAGAGTTAGAACGCGCTATCAGCAAGATGAACCAAGTTGAAGAAGAAACTGGGTTGATTATCGCTGATATAAAAGACATTAACCGTCGTATGTCGATTGGTGAAGCGAAAGCTCGTCGCGCGAAAAAGGAAATGGTAGAAGCGAACTTACGTTTGGTTATCTCCATAGCTAAAAAATATACAAACCGCGGGCTGCAATTCTTGGATCTTATTCAAGAAGGTAACATTGGTTTGATGAAAGCCGTTGATAAATTTGAATACCGCCGTGGTTATAAGTTTTCAACTTATGCAACTTGGTGGATTCGACAAGCGATTACTCGTTCAATTGCTGACCAAGCACGAACTATTCGTATTCCAGTACACATGATCGAAACGATTAATAAACTGAACCGTATTTCTCGTCAGATGCTACAGGAAATGGGTAGAGAGCCAACACCTGAAGAGTTGTCAGAACGCATGATAATGCCTGAAGACAAGATCCGTAAGGTACTTAAAATTGCTAAAGAACCAATCTCCATGGAAACCCCTATCGGTGATGATGAAGATTCGCACTTAGGTGACTTTATTGAAGACAGTACGATTGTGCAGCCTCTCGACTCTGCTACTGGCGGCAGTCTAAAAGACGCGACTCAAGAAGTACTAGCTGGGCTAACCGCTAGAGAAGCAAAAGTATTGCGTATGCGTTTTGGTATTGATATGAACACTGACCATACTTTGGAAGAAGTTGGTAAGCAGTTTGATGTTACCCGTGAACGTATTCGTCAGATTGAAGCTAAGGCCTTACGTAAATTACGTCACCCTAGCCGTTCTGAGCAATTACGCAGTTTCTTAGACGAGTAATTGGGTCTGATAGAAAAGATACATACCTTTAAAAGCCGCTTAACAGCGGCTTTTTTATTTGCACATCATTAAACACCTGTAGGCGGGTGCTTTAGCCCCGCAGGTATGCCGTATGCCGTAGGTATGCACAACCCTTCATGGCCTAAAGACCATGCTACAATATCGGCTCAATATGCAATATCGCCATGGGATTAGATAAAACCTGTAGGCGGGTGCTTTAGCCCCGCAGGTATGCCGTAGGTATACACAACCTTTCATGGCCTAAAGACCATGCTACAACATAGGCGCAATATGCATATCTCCATGGGACAATAAAACCTGTAGGCGGGTGCTTTAGCCCCGCAGGTATGCCGTATGCCGCCGGTATGCACAACCTTTCATGGCCTAAAGACCATGCTACAACATAGACTCAATATGCATATCGCCATGGGACAATAAAACCTGTAGGCGGGTGCTTTAGCCCCGCAGGTATGCCGTAGGTATACACAACCTTTCATGGCCTAAAGACCCTGCTACAACATAGGCGCAATAAGCATATCTCCATGGGATCAGATGAAACCTGTAGACGGGTGCTTTAGCCCCGCGGGTATGCCGTATGCCGCGGGTATGCCGGTATGCACAACCCTTCATGGCCTAAAGACCATGCTACAATATTTGCGCAATATGCAATATCCACTCAGGATCAAGACAACACCTATTGAATGGTTAAACCAGACTGAATGTCACTGATCTTATCTACAATAACTCGACTGACTTTGCGACTGCTGGGTAGAAAGGTATGTACTACTGGCACTTTAATAACCTCTGAAATATCTTGATGTGCGCATTCACTCACAGATACTACACCGTCATTTTCGTCTTCTAAAAAGTACTTTTTCGTTAGGGGAAAGCTTCGTGTTCCAACTATTGCTGTTTTAGGGATGCTGGGCATAGGAATTTTCGAAAGTCTAGCTGCACTAGCTAATAGTTGTCCACAATCTCCTGAGACTAATTGAAACCCCAGTTCATGCTGACTCTTTTGAGCCAACCTTGCTGGGGAGACCGGGGAGCCTAACAGAAACAAATGCTTTGGCGATCTGATGTTTTTAGGCATATTTTGTAATGCAGCTCTTAACATTAGGCCACCTAGGGAGTGCCCAATTAAGACGTATTCCCCTTTCTCCGCCATTTCCTGAATTTTCAGGCTAACCCTATTGGCTATTTCTGCAAATGTTTCAGTGCCAGTAAAATAGCCCACCACATCAACCGAGTGACCGTGTCTACGCAGTCGCCATAACATGGGCGTGGCCGATATTGGCGTCCGGCCCATGCCGTGGACAAACAAAATCAACATAGTTACCAAGTACCTTTGGTTTGCATTAGTTCAATGCTAGTAATATGTTCTTTGCAAACCTCCGAATCCAGTTCCGAGATCACTGTAAAAACAGTATCGGAATGTTGTGATGCCTTTAGCGCTTGTGAATACAGAATATGGTTAAATGCAATACTGCATTTTATGAAAGGATCTTCAATTTTGCGTAGTAAATTTATAGATTTATCAAAAAAGTCGGGCCGTCCAATGATATCGAATGCTTCCACTATATTACCTTCAGATTCACTCGTTTGAGCCAATTTAATAGTGTTTTTAGCGCGCATTAATAATGCAATATTCTGTTCATTATTCTCAGTTAATTCATATAGATATTGTTTTAAAAGCCCCTGACCTTTGCCACACATATTTGCAGGACTATCTTCATTAATATCTTCCAACTGTTGAATTAACTCATCAATTTCAGGATTCCAGTCTTGCCATCGTTTATTGTCACTTACCTCTGGAAATAGAAATAATATTTCTCTAGCTTTTCTAGCAGAATAAACGCCTGCACAATGAAAACGGGTTCCAGTTAGATAGGTTTGATTATGCCAATAGTATGATTTTTCTATATCCTGGCGAATTCCATAACCGCCGGAAAAATAGTTGAAAGCAAGAATATTCATACAGCCAGCATGTGCTTGATTAGCGCACAAATGCCAATATTTATAACCTAAACGAGGTGCTTCTAATAAAAATCGTGCAATATGACCGGATTCAAAAAGCATATCACCCAAATCCGAAATGTTAGGGTAGTGTTCAATTAATTTATCCACTTTTTCCAAACCATTTTCTAATTGCGCAATGTGGACAGTTTGATCTAATTCAATTCTTGCGAAGTTTAATATTGTGAGGGCTTTTATTAAAACTTGGTGAAGTACAACGGCGCGTTCCAGTGGAAGATCATGAGACTCAATTGTCCTATTGAGTACATCGGCCGCATGGTCTAATGCCACTAAATCGAGCTCCTCATAAGGGTGCTTCTGAACATCGTCACCATATACATAAGCAATTGCTGCTTGAGCATCATCTAACAAGTTTTGTTCGGCTATAGCCGCCGAACAAAACCCACATAACGCTAGTATATATAACCGTAAAATCATTTAATTTAGTCAACATTATCAACAATGTTGATTAGTCTAACCTCAAAATACAGACTAGACTAGTTTCCATCTAAACCGCATCGCCTTTCTGATAAGGTATTTTTTCATCAAGCTCTTCTAATTCGTGTGCAATCTCTTCTGGTGAACCTGTATGTCTGGCTAACCAATAATAGGCAATAGGCACCACGTAAAGCGTCATTAATGCAGATAATAAAACACCGTAAAAAATAACGATACCAATGACTGCCCGACTCTCTGAGCCAGGTCCGGTAGCAATAACCAGAGGGAGTGAACTAAAGACGGTGGTAAACCCTGTCATGACAATTGGTCTTAGTCGTTGCGTGGCAGCGCGTTTTAATGCAGCTTCAAATTCCATTCCAGCATCTCGCAGCTGATTAGCAAACTCGACAATTAGAATACCATTCTTAGCCGCCAAGCCTATCAGCATCACCAGTCCTATCTGGCTATAAATATTCAGACTTGCGCCCGATACATATAGTCCAATAAATGCCCCTAATAAAGCCAATGGAACAGTCAACATAATCACTAAAGGGTGTATCCAACTCTCGAACTGGGCAGCTAATACTAGGTATGTGATGGCTAGAGCGAGAAGGAATACAAAAATAATCGAACTACCCGTTTCTTTATAAAGTTGGGACTCTCCCTTGTAATCTATTGAGACCCCTGCTGGTAATTCGGTTTCAACAATGTTTTCCAAATACTCCAAGGCTTCACCAACCGTATAATCATCTGCTAAGTTTGCACTGATTGTCACGCTTCGCATGCGGTTATATCGATTTAATCTTGCTGAAGTTGCTTGCTCTTCGAACTTCAGCAAATTGTCCATTGGGATCAATTGATTGGTAGTGGATGACCTAACATACAAGTTTTCAATACTTTGAGGACTGCGATAATCTTCTTCCTTACCTTCAAGAATCACGTCATATTCCTGTCCACGGTCCAGATACGTAGATACCCTTCTTTGCCCAAGCATGGTTTCTAAAGTACTGCCAATATCCGAGATGGAAACGCCAAGATCCGCTGCACGTTGCCTATCAATATTAATCAATATTTGCGGTAGGGTTTCTTTATAATCCGAGTCTAAGCGCAATAGTTTCGGATTCTCTGAGGCTTTCTGTAGTAGTGTATTTCGCCACTTAACTAAGTCATCATAGGTATCACCTTGCAATACAAATTGCACAGGTCGTCCTAAACCTCGCCCACCAATGCCGGGACGCATAATAGCAAAAGCGCGAACATCAGGAATCTGAGATAACTTAGCACTTAACTCGTCCATTAACTCAAAGGTCGAGCGCTCCCGTTCATCAAATGGCACCATTCCAATGACTGCCCGGCCTGCAGACCCCCCACCACCAGGTGTGCGCACAATAATTCTTTCAATTTCACCTTCGCCCAGATATGGCAGAAGTAAGGCTTCTACTTTATCAAGGTTAGCCGAGTTACTTTCGAAACTTGCTCCTTCAGCCCCCTGCAAAGAAAGGAAGAAATTGCCTCTGTCTTCTTTAGGAATGAATTCGCTTGGTATTTTTTGACTCATTTGCACTAGCGCTACAACACTCGCTATTAGCATGATTACAATCAGAACAGGCTGATGGAGAGTACGACTTAAACTATTGAAATAAGCGCCTTCTACCTTCTTAAAAGCATTGTCCATCCACATTCCAAAGCCTGAACTACGAGATCTCTTTTTCAATAATTTAGATGACAACATGGGCGACAGTGTTAAAGCGGTAAAACTCGAAAAAGCCACTGCAGCAGCGATAGCCAAAGCAAACTCAGTAAATAAACGGCCTATGTTCCCCTCTAGGAAAACCAATGGCACAAATACAGATATCAACACAAGGGTTGTCGCTATTACCGCAAAACCGACCTCTTTTGCACCGCGAAAAGCAGCTAATAAGGGTGGCTCTCCCATTTCTAGGCGACGATAGATATTCTCAATTACCACTATCGCATCATCTACCACTAGACCAATTGCCAACACCATTGCTAATAACGTCAGTAAGTTTATGGAGAAGCCAAGTGCATACATAACAATAAATGCAGCCACCAGTGAAACAGGCACAGTGACCGCAGGAATGAGAGTGGCTCTTATACTTCCTAAAAATATATAAATCACAATCACCACCAGAGCCATTGCAACCCCTAAGGTATTGTAGACTTCACTAATGGACTCATCGATAAATACTGAGGAATCGTAACTGGGTACGATAAATATATTATCAGGTAGGCTTTCAGATATTTCTTCAATTGCTTTTCGCGCTTCTCTAGCAACTTCTAAGGTATTGGCTTTGGATTGTTTTATAATCCCCATACCAATCATGTTGACGCCATCACCACGAAATGCAGATTCATCATCTTCAGCGGCCAACTCCACCAGCGCTATTTCTTTTAACTTAACTAAATAGCCACCGGCTCCTACTTTTATGGTCAGATCAGCAAAGTCATCAGGTGTGAGGAAACTTCTTGCAACACGTACTTCAAAATCCCTATCATTTGACTGAATTTCACCAGCAGGTAATTCAACGTTTTCAGAACGAATAACTCTTTCAACATCAGCAACGGTAATTTCACGAGCAGCCATGGCATTGCGATCTAACCATACTTTCATAGCATAGGTTCGACCGCCACCTAATTGCACCCGGGCAATACCATTTACAACAGATAAACGATCCACCAAGAAACGGTCTGCATAATCGGTAAGCTCCATTACAGACATATTGTCACTACGTAAGTTGTACCAAACAACAACATCTTCATCGGAATCCGATTTAGATACTTCTGGCGGATCGGCTTGGTCAGGCAAATTATTTAACGCACGACTAACGCGCTCTCGTACGTCATTTGAAGCCGCATCAATATCTCTTGATAAGTCGAATTCAATGCTAATATCAGAACGACCGTTTCGACTGGTTGAAGTAATATTTTTAATCCCTTCGATGCCAGAGATACGGTCTTCGAGCAACTGTGTTATACGAGTTTCAACAATTGACGCTGATGCCCCAACATAGTTGGTATTAATCGATACAATGGGTGGGTCTATATCCGGGTATTCTCGTAACGATAATAAACTAATGGCAACGATACCAAATATAATTAGGAGCAAATTAACAACTGAAGCAAAGACTGGACGTTTGACTGAAATATCAGATAAAAGCATGTTAATTCCCTACAAAGTCACTTGTTCTAAAAGCGAAACAGAGGATCCATTCACTAATCTCAATGCACCTTCAGTTACAACTTTCTGACCTTCTTCTAGCCCAGATAGTATTTGCACTAAGCCTGGACGTCGCAAGCCGACTTTAACTTCTTTCAATACTGCTTTTTCGTCTTCGATAATAAACACAAACTGTTTATCTTCGTTCGGAATAACTGCTTTTTCAGGAATGACTAACGAGCTTAAAACTTGTTTTTCTAAATTTATTTGCATCAACATGCCTGGTCGCAATTTCAACTCAGGATTATCAATTAGTGCTCTAACTTGAATTGAGCGTGTATTTGCGTCTACGCGCGAGTTCACACTCCTAATTTCACCTATAAATAAGTCATCTGGATAAGCAATCGATAGTGCTTTTACCTGCTGACCTTCTGAAAGTGAAGGCAAGTGACTTTCTGAAATATTAAAATCTACTTTCACTTTACGTAAGTCATCTAAAGTCGTTATCACATCATCAGGCGTTACATAAGCCCCAACACTCACCATGCGAATGCCTAACTTTCCTGAGAATGGGGCTTTTAATGTCAGTTCAGATAACTGTGCATTTGCCACTTCAATTTGTGCTTTGAGAGTTTTTACTTTAGCTTGCTGCTCATCTAGAAGCTGTTGGGAAGCCACACTACTTTTGGCCAAGTTAACGATGCGTTTAAGCTGTCGTTGTGCTTCTTGTAAATTAATATTCAGTTCATTCAATCTAGCCTGTTCTTCCCTATCATTCATGCGCATTAATAACTGATCTTTTTTAACTACATCGCCATCATCAAAATACAATTCTTGGATAACATCTGACTGCAAAGGAGTCAGAGAAACGGCTTCATTTGCTCGCGCCGTGCCCAGAGCTTCTACAATGACAGGAAAGTCAGTTCTTAACACCTCAAAAAATGCCACGGGGGTTGCAGGTCTCCCTTTGCTTGCAGCGTTTTCTTGCTCACTGAAACCAGGGTAGTTTAAGAAAACAAGCAGGCCAGCAAGGGCAAGCGTGGCTATCAATACTGGTGATAGCATTGTTTTTATTGTCATGAATAGTTCCTGAATAATGTAGTGTGTTTAATCTAAGCAGTTATTATTTGGCGTAATAAGTAGTAAACTGCTGGCAGAAAAATTATTTAATTATTGTACCCTCTATTGTGAAGAATAAATTAGTCATCTACCTAGCAATATCGTCATTCTGTCTTACTTCTTGCAGTGAGACAAAGCCCAGCGATCCAGTTTGCCGAGTAGACCAATCAGAATCCCCCCAGCAAACAGCGAATGCGGCTTGTCTGATACGATTGGGTGATAAATTAGTCACCATCACCCAAAGACTCAGCGGTAAATTAGATTTACCTGGAGGCACATCAGACACCCTAGAATCGGCCAAATGCACCGCCCATCGAGAAACATGGGAAGAAACAGGCTTTAATGTTGAAGTACAGCAGTGGTTGGGAACCAGTAACAATGGAATGCGTTTTTACGAATGTCATTTAGCCGCCAATTTTGATGGTAGCTTTACAGAGTTTCCAGTACCAGACTGGGCTAATATAGAAGTGGCGTCCATTCAATTAGTTGATCCCTTTACCACCGAATTCAATCAGTGGCGCTATCCACAAGAATTAACTCAGATTCGTCAAATGTTCAATAAAGTCAAAGACTCCTCAATCCAAACACGGCCAGCAAATAAATAATAAACTATTACTATAGGTAATTTAAAGTTTAGGGGCTGAGGCTGTATAATGCCCTCCCATCAACTGGTCTGAACAGTTTACTTAACCTATAGGGTGGAAATTTATGCCGCAATACACAGCTCCGTTAACAGATATGCAATTTCTTTTGCACGACTGGTTAAAATTAGAGGATCACTATTCATCCTTGGGTCTTCAAGACTTCGACAAGGACTTAGTTAATGAAATACTGAGTCAAGGTGCTAAATTTGCTGAGCAAGCTATCGCTCCTTTAAATCGGGAAGGCGATGAACAAAGCTGTAAACTCGAAAATGGGAAAGTGACTACGCCTGACGGTTTCGCTGAAGCTTACCATGAATATATTGCTAATGGCTGGAATGCCATGCTCGGAAATCCAGAATACGACGGCCAAGATCTTCCCCACACCATGGCTGTGCCTGTTCAGGAAATGCTGTGTTCAGCGAATGTAAGCTGGCGTTTAATTAGCATGTTGACTGAGAGTGCGGTTTTAGCCATCAACAAACACGGTGACCAGGCCCTAAAAGATACCTATCTCAGAAAGCTTATTTCCGGCGAGTGGACAGGCACTATGTGTTTAACTGAGCCCCAAGCGGGTACTGATTTGAGTTTATTGTCTACCAAGGCGGAACCCCAGGAAGACGGCAGTTATAAAATTACCGGTAATAAAATTTTTATCTCCGGCGGCGATCAAGAGTGGACTGACAATATCATTCATCTGGTTTTGGCCAGGTTGCCTGATGCGCCTGCGGGAGTAAAAGGCATAAGCCTGTTTGCTGTGCCTAAAAAAATGGTCTTAGAAAATGGAGAGCTAGGCGCAGAAAACTCATTGTCAGTGGGCAGTTTAGAAAAGAAAATGGGAATTAAAGCCTGTCCTACTTGCGTAATGAATTTTGATCAAGCGACAGGTTTCATAGTAGGCGCGCCCCACAAAGGATTGGCATGCATGTTTACGATGATGAACGACGCGCGTTTTCAGGTTGGATTGCAAGGTCTTGGCATAGCTGAAGGCTCTTTCCAAGGTGCCCTTGCCTATGCCCGTGATCGTCTGCAATCCAGGGCTCCTCAAGGGGTTCAAAATCCAGAAGGTAAAGCAGACCCTATCATGGCGCATCCCGATGTACGCAAAATGCTTCTTACCCAAAAATCACTCACCGAAGGCTGTCGAGCATTATCTTTTTTATACGCTAGTCAAATGGATATTGAAAAATCTGCTGACGATGAAGCCAGTAAGCAAGCTGCAGCTAATGTCGTTGCGTTTTTGACTCCAATTGCCAAAGGTTTTATGACAGATGTTGGCCAGGAAGTGAGTAGTTTAGGGGTGCAAGTATTCGGTGGACATGGCTTTATCCGTGAATGGGGTATGGAGCAATACATGCGTGATAGCCGTATTACCCAACTTTATGAAGGAACTAATGGTATTCAAGCTGCCGACTTAATAGGTCGGAAACTTTCCAGAGATAATGGTGACATGTTAAACGACACCTATCAGGTCTTTGACAAAATGGTCGCTGATATTGCGGATCCCAAGGGTTTAGAGAAAGCAAAATCCATACTGGAAGAATGGTATCAAACGTCATTACAGGTTAAACAGCAATCGGCGGTAAACGTTGCGGGTGCTGCTTATGATTACATGAATTTCAGTGCCTATAGTTTATTAGGTATATTGTGGTTAAGTATGGCTGATAAAGCGTCGCAAAACGAAAATCCGTCGATACAACAGGGCAAAAAAGCGACTTCTGATTTTTACATCAAGCGCATGTTGCCTCGTAAAGATGCGTTTAAAGTGAACCTATTGGAAGATGCGAACGATTTAATTGATGTTGCAGATAATTTATTTGATTATCAATAGCACAGCTTTGAAAGCTTGGTGATTGTAAAGCACTCCTAGGCAATATCAGATAGACATAAAAAAACCGGTAAAACTTAGTTTTACCGGTTTTTATTTACCTAAGATTTAATTAACGAGTTGAACAAGCACGACGTGTACATAAGCTGCGTAGTGCAGATACGTCACGGCTATCAAGCAAACCGTCATTGTTATAATCATGCTCGGCAACGGTCGCTTCACCGCGTTGGATTAGCAACATTAACGCACGCATATCATAAGAATCTACGTCCGTATCACCGTCTAAGTCACCAGCAACTGATGGAGACTCAAGCTCAAAGCTTATCATCACAGGATCATGATCTGACACTCTAAACATATCAGTAGAATAGAAATCAGTCACTTGAGCGTCTGATTTATATTCTACGTTGTAATCCAGTGCAAAAGGCTCATCTGCGTTAATATGCCATTCAATGGTATCAACAGCTTGGGCTAATAGACTTTCGCTGGCTAAGGCATGGTCTAAGTAACCAAACTCACCACTGAAGGTATACGAATAAGCTTCAGCACCTTGGAAGGCTTCAACCAAGTTTACAAAACCCTGACCTTCAAGAGCGGCAATTGGGTCTTCTTTAGCGTAAGAATTCAAATCACCAATGATTAACACATTCTCTTTAGTCGATAGGCTTTCTTCACTGGCTAACCAGGTTGCTAGCGCTAAAGATTGTTGCGTACGTTTCGCATTGTAGCAGCCTTGGCCATCACCTTGGTCTGTATCATCTCCGGTAGCACTGCCACATCCTTTAGATTTAAAGTGATTTACCACAACAGTAATATCAGCGCCATTTGCAGCAGTGAATGACTGTGCAACTGGAGGACGATTAAAAATACTATCGAAGTTAATTTTCACTTCACCATCTAAAGTAACCTTGGCAGGTTTATATAACAGCGCTACCGCGATAGCATCAGTGCCAATTGGACCAGAGTAACTAACAAAATCATAGGTTCCTTCACCCATTTCAGCGTTCAAACGGTCAGTTAGTTCTGCAATCATGCTGTACTCATCAAAGCCGTCATTTTCGATTTCCATAAGACCGACAATGTCAGCATCCATAGTAGAAATTGCAGCAACGGTTTTAACAATCTGACGCTCATATTCGAACAATGAATCTGCACCACGCTCGGTTGGGAAACCTTCGCCTTGTCCATCACCATTAAACAAGTTCAACACGTTTAAGCTAGCAACCGTTAAGTTACCACGGGTAATCGCTGGTTCAGATTCACGCTCATTTGAGTGCACAATCGTAGGTGTTTCAATTGGGTGAATACGGAAATGACTGAAGCTGTAATCCAATGCACCTTTAATATTGACCACGGTATCACCAGTGCGCAAGGTATTTAATGCGGAAAGGTTGCCCGTTGGATAAATAACTGTTTCTGGATTTTGTACGTCTAAGTTATCGTCCATTACAATAAAATTAAGTGCATTTTCAGCAGCTAAATCAATCGCCTCTGGCGAAAGCGGCGCATATACATTAGTTGGGTTGAACAGTCTACCAAAGGACAAACCTACTTCACCGAAGCGAGCCAAAGTATAAGTATCGGTTACGGTCAGAGGAGATTCATTCTCCACCAACATATTCTCTAATGATTCCGCATCAAGAGAACTGCTAAACGGCATAGTAAAGACCGTTGAAGTCACGCTACCCGTACCACAGGCTACGAATGCAGAAGATACATCTAACTGAGTACGACCAAAGTTTTCAGTCACTGTACCTAGTACACGTACCAAATTGCCTTCTTCAGGGAATACTTCTGACCCTGAATAATTCACGAATATACCTTCAGAAGTAGCTGGATCCGCGTCAGCGTCAGCGTCTTCTTCTTGTAAATAAAAACCATTGAAGTCAGCAACTACTGACGTCACCACAGCTTCAACTATGTGCTCTTCACCTTCTAAAAGCGATGCAAAATCGTTACCTTGAATCGTGCTGATTAAGGTTGCTGGATCAGCACACATACCAATTTCAGGTGTTTCGTCAACGGGGTCGTCTTCACCACCGCCACTTGTGCCGCCGTCGGGGCCAGAACCTGGCGTTCCATAGTCTCCGTCACCATAAGTTTCTGTAGATTCAGCTACCCAGTTTTCGCCAACATTGTTATCCAGGCTGGCTGAAATCAACGTCATAGACGCGCCATTAGGATCTGGGAAATCTGGACCACCGTCGTATTCAACAATATCTTCAATATCACCATTGGGGCGTACTAATACAACTTCATCGCCACCATTTGCTGCGGTAAACCCACTATATTGATACAGAACATCCATGCCACCATTGGTCTCAGAATCACTATTGATAGCTAAAACCGCATAAGTACCAGCTGGCACATATACGTCGCCAACGATAGTGTGTGAATCAAAGTCATTATCACGTAACACCCAACCATTTAAGTTAGCTGCAATCACACCGGTATTAAGTACTTCAATCCACTCACCGTTTGCATCACTTACCGCACTCGGATTTTGCATAATCTCGGTGATAACTAAACTAAAGCTTGCATCACCTGTACCTGGTGTACCTGAGTCGGAGCTACCATAGAAGTTAGTAGTGTCTTCTGCCCATTTAGTGCCTATGTTGTTGTCTCCATAGAGGTCAACTAGATACATAGACGCGCCATTTGGATCAGGGAAAGTGTCACCATCATCATAAGTGATTTCGTCGATGATATTGCCTTCAGGATCAACCAGAACTATCTCGTCATCACCGTTTGCCAATGCCATAGAACCACCAAAGGCATAAGCCAAAATAATTCCGCCATTTACTGATGTATCTGCATTTTTACCTAATACGGCATATTCACCAACACCAATAAAGACATCTTCATCGACCACAAAAGAGTCTGTATCGTTGTCGCGGATAGTCCAACCATTTAGGTTAATCACTTGCGTACTGGTATTAAGTACTTCAAACCATTCACCGTATGAATCACCTACCGCACTCGGATTTTGCATGATTTCGGTAATCACTAACGCGTTAGCTTCTACTGAACCAGTTTCAACGGGATCTTCGCCGTCGTCACCGCCACCATCATCACCACCACCATCATCGTCTCCACAGACTTCAGCAGTGTATAAGGTTGCAACCCATTCAGGGTGATCAATATAGGGGTTACGGTTGCCTTGGTACTCGTAAATGGTTTCGTTACGTTGTTGCTCTAAAGCGTCAACTGGATCACCATTGTGCCATTCAATCAAACGGCAAAGTCTGCCAAGCTGCGCTTCACCAGCGCTAGTCAAACCATTACTTAATAATAAATCAGGTGTAAGGTCACCTAACCCTTCATAACGTGTGTCCATATAAAACATCATACGGGCCACATCACCTTTGACTTCATCTCTTGGTTCAAAAGAATCACCGTCAACACTATTACTAGGTGCTTCCGCTAGCGGTGTATCACTATTGTCAAAATCTAGGTTGCCGCGAGAACTATTGACTGAAATATCAGAAGGACGTAAATGATGGATATCTGTATAGGCTTCATAATCACGATCCGGGAAGCCATGGCTATTAGGCCAAACGTGTTCACGGTTCCAATTGTCTGGGTTAGAGCTTTGCTCAGCGCTACCGTTAGATAACTTAGGCAGTGAAATGCCTTTATAAATTAATAGCACATTATCAGCGTTTTCTGGATCTTCATCTGACTCCGTTAAAGCGGTCCAGACTTGATCATAAGTAAGCACACGATGATCAGTAGAGATAACATCAGTCAATGCCGATTTAATCATTGTAGAAGTAGAACCATTCTCCACTTCAGTAATAACAGTTGCATAATAACTGGCGTCATTAAACTCTGCGGCATCGGCAACTTTATCTAAATCTGGGCAGTTAAAACAAACGCCTTCTAGGCTGCCTGTATCATCACCGCCACCGTCATCGCCGCCGCCATCATCGCCACTGCCAAACGTTTGCCCAGTGTTAATTGCACCAAAGGTATTTGCCGCTGCACTTTGCCACGCAAAGTCACCGTCATCAGTGCCTGAACCAGACAACTGTAACGAATCACCAACAGCCGTACTGCCGCTTTCGGAAACGCCAATATCGGTAGGGGTCATTCCATCCGCTGCACCACCTACGGCATCAAATGTGCCTTCGTAGCTAATAAATTGAACAACAGTATTACTACTATTTACTAATGCAATTGCGTCAGGGCCGTTTTGAATACCGTTTGAAGGATAAGAAACTGCTACTGTACCAAAACCGTCTTGCTGATTGGGTATGCTGCCATTTAGAGAAGTGGTTTGGTAAACTGAACCATTACTTCCGTTATAAAATACTAAACTCCATCCGCTTAAGTCAGTGTCTGCCGGACCTGCAATTTCTATTGCTTCGCCGGAATCAGTACTGACATTATCGTAATGAAGTTCGTTGATGAATACGCTTTCTGCATGCGCGAAGGATGCACACACAAGCGCCAGCAACGCTGGATACTTAATTTTCATAGCCTCTCCTAACCTGAGTACTTCAAATGCCATTTAATGGCTTATAATTAGTTATTTTTTGGGGCGTAGCCCTTTTTATTAGTGGTCGGATGGTATTGCCATTGTGTGACATTCAAATGACAAACTGTACCTTTTTCCGGCATCGATATTGTCAGAAACAGGTTAGTAATTCAACGAATTAAAAAGGCATGGAGACGCTTGAAGGGTAAATATATTTCACCACGAAAATAATGAAATCATTGTTTCATATTGATTTTAAAGGGTTATTCAAATAATAAACCTGAACAAATGGTCAGAAAAAAACCGCCAATTGGCGGTCTTTTTTTCATTTTTTGGCGATTAAATCTGGAAATTCATCCTTAAACCAATCTTTGATCATCTCCTTTTCGTATCGCAAAGAATCACTTTTAGATAAAAAATTAGCATTGTCCATAAACATCATGTCTTTTAATTTCACTTCATCTGCAGAATGCAGAACCGTTCCGCTTGCATCTGTCAAAGCATAGGAAAAGGTCATTCTAGGGATGTCGAGTTGTTTTACCACTCTCACTTCACCTCCGCCCGTGCCCATTCCGACAAAAGAGGAAGGCCAAACTTCACCGGCTAAATCGAGATCTGAAACGGTCATGGTCAACTTTTGGCCATCGGGTAAATCTTCCGCTAGCTTATTGATATATTCTTCAAGATCTTCAAATGTTTGCTCTCTAAATTTAGTGCGCGATTGAAGCGTCGGTTTCACATCTCGAAACTCTTTCGGGTTTTCCCAAGTAATCTCTACATCGGCTTTAGCATAACTGAAACAAGAAGCCGTTGTTGCGACCATTGCAAGCAATGCTAATGATAAATTTTTCATTATTAATCCCCTTTGTTTAAGTTAAATAACCTTATTCATTACAGTTTAAGCTCATTGTCTGAACGTTAACTGAATAACCTTAATCATCAAACAATAATATATCTATTTTGAGAGCTTTATTGACCCTTTTAGAGTAGACCAATTAGAGTAGGTAGGCAAATTCACTAAAATGTTCCCTTCGCCAAACATGTAAAACAAAAAAAGAGCCGCCGTAATGAATGACGGCTCTACAGGCCTAACGCCCTAAAACGCTAAGGCGTTAAATGGACAGCCTTAAAAAGGTCCTAAAGCAGCACTCGGGTTATCCCACAACGCCTGCCAAACTTGATTTCCGCGGAAGTAATACACGTAATCACCTTGGATCACACTGCGATCGTCACCAGAGTAGCTATATTCATTACTAGCATCATCCGCTTTGACATTACCTAACCATTGCAATTCCGGCAATTCACTTTTTGATTCAACTTCAAATAACATCAAACTATTACCTGGAACATCAACCACGTTTTCCAGGATGGTAATATCGCTGTCACTGTTGAGTTTTTCCACTGGAAAGGCAAACCGATAATGCCCGTCCACTTCCAATACACTCAACGCTTTATAATTAAACTCAACAGGCGTGAATGCATCAGCTGCTATCCATGATGAGAGTTCAATGGGGTGACTACTATCTCGAATATCAAATAAGCTGATTTTCATGCCTACGGGTTCAGCAGGCGGTGGCGACAACATTGTTTCAGCACGGTTTTTTAGGTCCGATGGATTGTTTTCAATTAGGTTGGAATCGGTGCTGTTAGCTAGATCTTCGATCTCGACTTGCTGTCCAACTCCTAGCAATAAACCATTCTTAAGGGGGTGCAAATAACTGGAAAAACCAGGTATCTCTAAACTACCGGCGATAAATGGTGTTGTATTATCACTCAAATCAATTACATATAAGGGATCAATTCGTTCAAATGTTACTATGTAAGCTTTGTCATCAATAAATCTCACTGCGTAAATATCTTCACCGGGTTTACCTATGGTTTCAGTGTGATTTTCATTTGGCAGGCTGGCAACAATCGCTAATTCATTGCCATTTTGGCTCAAAACCCTAAGTTGATGAGTTGCTGGAGAAACAGAATAATCCGTAGTGACTACCCGCAAATAGCCTTCACTTTCATCAATTTTAAATAGAGGATCGCTGCGCCAGCTCAAAATACCATCTACCTCCCCAGAAGCCTGGTACGCCATAGTTTCCAAACTCACTTTATGAAAAGCAGTTTGTTGCCCTTCAATACTGCTGGCTAAGTACATGGATTGTTCCGACATATAGAGCAAATAAGCTTGTAAACTCATACAAATGGACTGGTGATCATTGGGATCTTCTATATTGACTCTCGTCACCGTCAATATCTGCGCGTAACCATCATTTTCCTCCGCAGATTCTGCAACATAACATTCTGACATATCATTCATTGCGCTGGATTGACCATCAATGTTCAAATGCGGCATCAACTCATCAGCATCTAATTGCGCGACTTTTTGATAGTTGGCCAATTTCTCTTCATCTGTGCTCGCCTGCGGCTGGAGCCCTTCAATATAGGGCACATAGCTACTAACTAAGTAAAGTTGTTCCTCTATCCTTCTAGTTGAAAGCAATGCGCCATCAAAGGTAAGTAGGTTTGCCTCAGTGGCATTTTCGGGATCACTTACATTAAAAATTTGAATACTAAATTGCTGCTCTACGGGTTCCCAAGGTGCAATAGTCACCCCATTAATAGGATAAATAGGCGACTCAGAACTTATTGCAACTAAGCGGTTTTGGTGTAAGTAAATTCCCATAATATTATCGTCTTCACGAGCCAATTGAAGACTCTCCAAACGACTTAAGCTGTTGTTGTCGCCGCGCTGAACAATGCCTATATCCGCGGCGCTTTGATTTTCATTTGACCAAACAGGGGAATTTGCCAAATAGAAAGTTTGCCCATCATATTTAACTCTGTCAGCTTCATCGACGCCATTTTCAATGGTGTTCGTTGCAGAAAATTGGGGGGCTGCCAGGCTCGGAATTGCCACTTCCCCTTCGACATTAGAATCTGCAGCAAATAATGAAGCGGCATAAATCCCATTTTTAATATATTCTTCGGCTTTTTCAGCATCTTGGGTTAAAGGTCCAATGAACCCAGTTGGTTGATTGACTTGGGGAGGCGATTCAATCACTTTGGTGTTGGTTTCGCTTTTCCCTCCACTTCCGCCGCATGCAGCCAATAGCAGGGCAGAAAAAACCACGGTTGTTGCAACTTTATATCCGTACATGGCAAACACCTAAACCTAAATTTTGCGAAATTTATTGGACTAATCCTAGTCAATGAATTTGTCATTTTCTATTATCAATTGACAATAATTGTGAAAATTTGTAACCCTGAGATGTCCCATTGTAAAAGGTCTGTTAACCTTGAATATTGAGGGAAGTTTTGCATATTAGAATTGCACTAATAAAAGGTTGAGGACTGGGGTGTTAAAACACTATCTTAAATACGTTATCTTTTTCATTGCAACGAGTTATGCAATACCAACTTTGAGCTGTGAAGCATCTAAATACTGCATTCAAGAAGGAGAATGGGATATTGGTGTGGCGTTTGGATTAGGTTTACGTACAAATCCATTAGTAGACGGCGACAACTTCCCGAACCTTATATTGATTGATGTTGCCTGGTATGGCGAACAGTTTTATTTTGATAATGCTGAACTAGGCTACCAATGGTTGCAAACTCAAGAATTCGGCGTTGAAAGCTATTTAACCCTAGATCGTGAGAAAACATTCTTTGAGCTTTGGCACCCTGGCAACGTCACTGTCCCTGCCGTTCTCCCCTCTTCTCCTTCAGTAGACACGCCTGATAAAGGCTCAGAGGATGAGCCGAATTCTGATAACCTAAGATTGTCTGTTGATGAAATTAGTGACCGCAATTGGGCAATGAATTTCGGTACTCGATTTCACTTCTATAGCGGAAATCATGAAGTCAGTTTCTCCATCGAAACCGATGCAAGCAAAGTGCATAACGGTCAAAAGGCCAATTTATCCTATCAGTATTTTTGGTCAGGTGATGACTGGCAATTTGTCGTTCGTCCAAGTTTAATTTGGAAGAGCGCTAAACTAGCAAATTATTACTATGGGATTAACGAAAAAGATACTATCGACTCCAGCTTTCACTACTCGGTCTCATCTGGAATACAGCCGGGGTTATCCTTTTTATACACCCAAAAGCTGAATGAAGATTGGCACTGGGTAGCTAACCTAGCATATCGTAAACTCCATGCTTCAATGGTTAATAGCCCCATTGTTGAAGAAGACAATGTCAGCAATGTATTTTTAGGCGTGGGGCGTCGATTTTGATGATTCACCGCAAACCAACAACCTTTTTTGGCTACCTATCAATGACGAGTATGTTAGCACTTGCATACTTGCCGAGTACCTGGAGTCAAACACCGAGCTGGCGTGTACAACCAAAAGTATGCATCGTTGAAAACTTAGGGGATACCTGTGAAATGGTTTTAACCCTCAAATTTGAGAATTTAGCACCAGGAACATACTGCTATTATCAAGGGCAAACTCGATTAAACTGTTGGACAGGTGCTGCAGTTAACAAAACCCTTAATATCCGTTTCACAGAAGAAACCACGCTATATCTTAAATCTGAAAATGGTAAGGTCATTTTATCCCATCAACTGGATATCAAAGCCAGAGCGAGTAAAAAGCAAGTTAGACGGGTAAGGCAACCTTGGAGTCTATTTTGAGCAAGCGTATTTTACTAATTGAGGATGACAAACGATTAAGTCAATTAATGGCTAATTTTCTAAATCAGCAAGATTTTGAAGTTCAGTGTTTATATGACTCTGTTAATTTGCCCAACACCATGAGCCAATTTGAGCCGGACATCATTATTCTGGATATCATGCTACCAGGGGAAGATGGTTTCGAGTTATGTAAAAAATTGCGTAAAACCTTTACTGGCCCCCTGCTATTCGTCACAGCGAAAAGTTCCGATTTCGATCAAGTGTTAGGCTTGGAGCTCGGTGCAGATGATTATGTGATAAAACCCGTCGAACCTCGCGTATTATTAGCTCGGATTAATGCCTTGTTGAGGCGTAGCGAAACATTAAGCAATGACACTCAATCCCAAAGCGATCAATTACATTTTGGGCAATTGCGTATAAATCGTAGTTCTCGACAAGTATTTTTAGCAGATGAGACCATCCAATTGACCAGTCATGAATTCGATATGTTGTGGAAATTAGCCAGCAATCCATCCAAATTGGTTGAACGAGAAACCCTTTACAGCGAATTAATTGGCAGAGAGTATGATGGTTTAGACCGATCCGCTGATGTCCGCATTTCTCGTTTGCGCAAAAAACTCAGAGATAATCCGCAAAACCCGTACAAAATCAAAACAATTTGGGGCAAAGGATTCTTCTTTGTCCCTGATGCTTGGGAGTAACTCCATTTTGAACCAATCCCCAGCAACAACATGACTCGATTATTTCTAAGCCTTTATATATTTATCGCCTTATCCCTAGTTGCATTAAGTGCTTTACTCAACCATGTCTTTTTTAACGATGACGCCATTAATCAAAGTGATGCCTTGTTAATTAATTCACTCACGGCTTTGCATCAGCGAGGAGGGATCAGGGCCGATGATTTAGATAACAAGCTGTTCTCCTTAAGAACATTGAATACGAGCGATATGGCATGGAACGATGAAGAGTTAGCAATATTAGAAAAACAATTACCCGTTGTGTTATTTGATAACCAAAAGGGTACTCAGATTTATTTCCAATCACCCGGCGAAATATTGCTTGAAATTACCTTGTTATCTAGTCAAACAAGTAACAGCAAGTATTTACTTTACAGTGGTTTATTTTTCTTTTTATTGGCAGGTGTAATTGCGCTTTGGTTATGGCCTTTGTGGAAAGATCTTCTAAAGCTAAAACAAACAGCCACGCGCATTGGCCCAAGCGGAGATTTCCCACCTATCGAAATCGATCGAACTTCAGTAGTGTACCCAATTGCTATTGCCTTAAACGACTTGGGTAATCGGGTACGAGAATTATTAAATACACAAAGAGAACTAACCGGGGCGGTTGCCCATGAGTTCAGAACCCCTTTATCTCGCTTAAAATTTGCCATTGCAGCTCATGATTATGCTCAAGGGGGCCCTTGGAGCGAGATGAATAAAGATATTGATGAATTAGAAAAGTTAGTACAGGAAATGTTGAGCTACACCAGTATGGAAGTGCAAGAGCCAGAGTTAAACATCACAGAGATCCCCCTTCTCACATTATGTAAGCAGCGGATTAGCTATTTACAGAAAGGTATTCCATCCCAGTTAAAAATTGATATTGTGGGCTCAGATTATACTATCTTAGGTGATGAACACTTCATCGAAAGGGTAATAGATAACCTAATTAATAATGCCAGTCGATATGCGCGATCAACAATTTTAATTCAGGTTTCCCGTGACTCAAAAGGAATATTAGTGCGCATGGAAGACGACGGCTTAGGGGTACCTGAAATTTATCAAAAGCGTATTTTCGAGCCTTTCTTCCGCCCAGACAATAGCCGCGATAGAAAACGCGGTGGCGCTGGATTAGGACTGGCAATTATCAAACGCATAATGCACTGGCATGAAGGTGAGTGCTGGGTCGAAAACGCCAAATTAGGTGGCGCAAGTTTTTGTCTTTTATTTAAAACAGCACCTATGATTAAGTCACGTAGCAATTGACCTCATATCCAGATACAAAAGTTATGTTGCGATGCCCCTAGCCAGACTCGCTAGTTTGTAACAAGGTGGAATGACTAATCGTGTGACAAACCAGCTCTAAGTTTGAGCCATTTACGTAAGGATTAATTTCGCGTTCAACGCAATATTTAGCATGAAAATTCACTAGGTTTTCGGAACTATCGGTAATTTGTAAAATATAATCACGCTGAAAATCACGCATTTGTTCAGTGTAAGGAGCCAAAGAATAACGCACATCTTTAAGTTGCGTTTTTTCCATTTTCATCGATATATCAGTCATGAATTGGGTTAAGCTATTTTGAATATCCGCTAGCAAATACTGAGCAAATGGCGAGCGCAGCGCCATGACTAAGATCACTATTTCCGCTAAAATAATTAAATACCTAAACATAGTTTCACATCTAAACAGGGCAAAAAATGCCCAGAGCCAAAACGGAAGTCTAACTTAGACTAACTAGTCTAGCTTTTAAAGACTCAGGTATTATCCATGCTTATACAAGAGTCTTTTAATCAATACCCATATAAACAAATACTTAGCCCAATTTAATAACCAAATAATTGGTTTGTAAAAGCGGGAAGCGAAAAAGCCTCTATGCTGATTGTGTAATTCAATCACACAGATGATGATATCCCCGTTGGAAATAAACTAAAGCGCCAGCTTGTTCTCTCTGCTTGACAGCGACGACTTCACAGAAAATAACATCGTGAGTAGCAACACTTTGAATATGCGTGATTTTACAATCAAAGGCGACAGCAGCGTCTGCTAACACTGGCGATCCGGTTTTCAACCTTTCCCACTTCCCTATTGCAAAACGATCTGCCATTGCCGCTTTACCACCAAATACATTCGACAATGATTCATGGCCTTCGGTAAGGGTATTTATCGCTAAATAAGGGCTGTCAACAAACGCACTATGTACCGAAGCACTTCTATTTAAACAGACCAATAAGGTCGCCGGATTATCACTTACACTGCAAACCGCAGTTGCTGTAAACCCTACATCTCCAGTGGCACTGGATGTAGTTACAATATTCACTGCACCGGCTAAACTTGCCATACTATCTCGAAAACACTCTGGTGTTATGCAAGGCATCGCTTCAGATTGTGAAGACAACTTTTCTATATCTGGTTTCACTGGACCACTCCTAAATACATTCGCTTTTAACAGCAGAGTAAAGCCATAGGGCTATACAATTTCACAGGCATCATCAAAGGCCAAACGAGGAAGTCGCTTATGCACTTTAGAGCCATCACCGTATCCTAAGTTAATCAAGAAATTAACTTTCCACGTGCTGTTTTCAAAGAAGGTTTGATTAAGCAACTCGGGATTAAACCCTGACATCGCGCCCGTGTCTAGCCCTAATGCTCTGGCCGCGCTAATTAAATAAGCGCCTTGTAGAGAGCTATTACGCATGGCAGTTTCGTAAGCTGCATCCGGACTGGATGTAAACCAACTGCGGGCATCTGCGTAGGGAAATAAAGTCGGTAATTGCTCATAAAATTCACTATCGTAGGCAACAATTACAGTACAAGGCGCACTCATAGTTTGCTCTACATTGCCCTTAGATAAAGCAGGTTTTAGCTTCTCTCTGCCCTCATCGGAACTAATAAAAACAAAACGAGCAGGACTGCAATTAGCCGATGTTGGACCCAATTTAACCAAGTCATACAACTGCAACAGCAATTCTTTGGGTATGATTCGGTCCTGCCAGCTAGTGTGAGTATGAGCTTGAGTAAATAATTGCGCTAATGCCGCATTATCTAATTGTGTTGTCATAATTTATAAATTCCAAATCGAGTTGTGTCATAGTCACCTGAAATTAGGCGTTGATTCAATGACCTTTTAAATAGTGATTGAGATGTTCAAGTAAAAGCTGATTAAATTCATCAGTTATGGTTACTGTACACGCATGCCCGCCATATTCAAAAATATGTAATTTTGAATTCGCAATTCCATCAGCCAAGATGGCTGAACGTTGCCATGGCACTAAGGCATCGTCTTTATTGGCTATTATTAAGGTATTGGCTTTGATTGCATTGAGTTGACCGTCGATATCAAATTGACTCAATGCGGAGATTCGTGCCAGTAAATTTTGTTTATCGGGGAAGTTTTTTAACATATGTTGTTCTTCGACGTTGAGTAATTCGGCATTTTTTGCAATCCAATCCGGTGGATAGAGCATAAGTGCCTGCATCTGCAAATACACGTCGGCAGAACAGTTATGTAATAGTGCCTTGCGAATATTAAAACATCGAAGGGTGTGTGGGTTTGGGCTACTCCAGGCGTTAATGAGTACCAAAGATTGAAGGATCTCTGGACGTTGCAGGGCAATTTCTAACCCCACTAAACCGCCCAATGCATGGCCAACAAAATGACATTGTTGTATTTGGATATCGTTTAATAATGCGAGTAATTCTCTGCTCATCGATTTTATCGAATAGTCGTTAGGTAAACTCGCTGGACTTCTTCCTGTTCCATTATGATCATAAACAATTACCCGCCATGAGGATTCTAAAACCGGTATTAGTGTTTCCCAAAAATGCCCAGAGCCACCCAGTCCCGAACTTAAAACCACGGTGGGCGCAGTACTATCTTGCAAACCAACTACTTCGTAAAACATGTTGCTCACTTATTCATTTAAGATAGTTAAAATGCATGCACTCAAATGAAAAGCATTGCCTAGGGCAACACCATACTACTAAATGCATCGGATTATTATCCTTGGTCTACATGCGCAACACTGGCAATCTCAACCAGTGCATCCGGCTTCACTAAGCCACATTGGATACAATAACGAGCGGGTTTTTCGCCAGCAAAATATTCTGCATATACTTGGTTGATGGCGGCATAATCCTCCCAATCACGCAGTAGTATAGTATTGAAGGTAATATCATCCATAGTTCCGCCAGCAGCCTCAACGACACTTTTAATACTTTCCAATACATGACGCGTTTGCGCTTCGGCATCACCAACGTGTACCACATTGTTGTCTTTATCAAAGGCCAAAGTACCTGAAACATACAAAATATTATCAGCCATTGAGCCAGGCACATAAGGTGCTAAAGGCTTGCCTGTACCTGCTGGTATAATTGATTTTTTAGTCATACTGAATTACCTATGTTTTAGGGTTTAGGAAAGTTGAGTTAGCGTGTTTTGCCATCATTAGGCAACGACTTTGCAGAAGTCTTCGACGGTTGACACCCAACCAAAAAATGTAGAAATGTTATATAGAGCTGACTCTTGAATCATATCGGGGCCAGCTTGATGGGTTGCATCCGCTAACACCACACCAAAATACTCCAAGAAAAAACCATCCCGTAAGGTAGATTCCACACATACATTGGTTGCTATGCCGGTGAACACTAAATTTCGAATACCGCGACTGCGCAGCATGCTGTCTAAATTTGTATTGAAAAAACCACTGTAGCGGGTTTTGGGAATAACAATGTCACCTGGTTTTGGACTGAGCTCATCAACCAACTGATAATCCCATGACCCTTTTGCTAGCAAAGTACCTTTTAGTTCAGGTTGCTTACGCATTGTTTTTAGCGCATTAGACTTGTACCAATTGGGCGAACCAGGTCCGCCCGCTTCAGCATATTCTGCGTCCCATCCATTTTGGAAAAACACCACGGTTATGCCTGCTTTTCTCGCTGCGGCTATGGCTTTAGTGATATTAGCAATCACTGGACCGGTACTCGATATATCAAAACCCGCTTTATCTAAATAGCCGTCTTTGCTGGCATAAGCGTTTTGCATATCGACCACGATAAGCGCTGTTTGTTTAATATCCATTGCTAAAGGCTCTGGTTGCGCCGACAAAATGACTTCATTGCTTTTATCTGCGTTGCGAAGCCCAGCAATACTCAATTCACCGTTATTCAGCATCAGGCTTCCTTAGCTTGAGGTTGGGCAGTAAGAATATGTTGGCGAGATTTCATTAATGGTTGTATTTTTTGACCAAAATCATCCATTCCTTGAATAAAATCATCGAAGGTGAGGAGCACGCCTTCGCAACCGGGGACGGTGTCAATTTCATCCAACATTGCGGCCACCGAAGCAAATGAACCAACCAAGGTGCCCATATTCAAATTAACCGCAGAAGTGGGATCTGTCATATCACGAATGTTAGTGTCTTTACCTGACTTTTTGTCCGCAGCGCCTTGAGTCGTCATCCAATCCAACGCACTTTGGTCTTTGCCATCTTTATATAATTGCCACTTTGCCATGGCGTTTTCATCGGTATCTGCGGCGATCACCATGATTAAGACCACCGAGCCTACATTCCGACCCACTTTTTGGGCCGCATCCTGCAATCTTTCAGCAGTAGACGCAAAGGCAGTTGGCGTGTTTAAACCTTTTCCGAAACAGAAGTTGTAATCGGCATGTTGCGCAGAAAACGCCATTCCTGCGGCACTTTGACCAGCACAAATAATTGGGATGTTTTTTTCAGGTTTTGGCAGCATCCTGCAATCATCCATTTGAAAATGTTCGCCTTTGAAATCACTCTTACCGGTTTCCCATAGTTCTTTACAGACTTTGATGTATTCCGCAAGATACTCATAACGATTAGAGAAAAACTGATCCCCAGGCCACATTCCCATTTGCGAATATTCAGGTCTTTGCCAACCAGTTATTAAGTTGATCCCAAAACGACCGTGTGAAATAGAATCTATGGTTGTAGCCATTCTTGCAACAATGGCAGGCGGCATAACCAAGGTAGCGGCGGTCGCGTATAATTTGATTTTTTCTGTCACCGCGGCCAAGCCCGCCATTAGCGTAAAGGATTCGAGGTTGTAATCCCAAAACTCGGTTTTGCCGCCAAATCCTCGCAATTTGATCATCGAAAGCGCAAAGTCCAAACCATAATGTTCAGCCTTAACAACAACATCTTTATTCAAATCAAAACTAGGTTTGTACTGGGGTGACGTACTTGAAATTAACCAACCGTTATTCCCAATTGGGATAAATACACCTACTTCCATTGTTGCCTCACTTATTGTTCATTAGATAACGAGCAGCCAACCCCTTAGACATTTTGTTTAGTCAACAGCATTTAGCAACAGCGGGGGTTTGAGATACCGAAGTTTATTGATAGCACTAACTGAAAAGCACAAAGTGCGCCAACCAAATATAAAGCATAAATAACAAAGAGTTACTGCAAACCCACCAAAAAACATGGACCATTTGGTCTACATTGAGGCACTAGGTTTGTGCAATTTGCGCACAAATGATGCAGCACCTTGTTGGGTTATTTATTTAAGTTTAAAATCAGTTAGGTTTGCTTAATAACAAAATCTTGGTTAAAACATAGTGGACAGGGAAACATTAAAATAGGATATCCATAGTCAGATGAGTTCTACTCCAGCAAAAAAATCATTAAAAAAGTCGACACGCGAATCAAGCTCTAAAACGCAAAGTAAACGTATTGAAGCAAAACGAAATAAGCGTAAAATTATTATGCAAGCTGCGCTAGATTTATTTTCTAGCAACGGGGTTCACGGCACCAGTGTTGAACAAATCGCTGATTTAGCCAAGGTATCAAAAACCAACTTACTGTATTATTTTGCCAGTAAAGAGCTGCTTTACGTTGAAGTGATACAGCAGTTATTGGATGTATGGTTAGTGCCACTTAAAGGATTTAATTCAGAGCAAGATCCCATAGAGGCCATTGCAAATTATATAGAAGTAAAATTAGCGTTATCGCGCGACAACCCTAAAGAGTCCCGTTTATTTTGTATGGAAGTAGTGCAAGGTGCGCCACTTTTGTTTAATCAATTGGGATCACCATTACGAGCAATTGTCGAAGCAAAAGTTCAAGTCATTTCAGATTGGATTAAAGCCGGAAAGTTAGCGCCTATTGATCCCTACCATTTAATTTTTAGCATTTGGGCCACAACCCAACATTATGCAGATTTTCGTGTCCAAGTGGAGGCCGTTACTGGACAAAGTTTAGACAATCCTGAATTTTTTGCCGCTACATTACATAGCATTCAGACAATTATTCTTAACGGTGTTAGGCCCCAACATAGCTGAAACGCTAAAAAAACCAGTTAATTGATTGATCCAGATTAACAATAAGCGAACAGTCTGTGCGATAATAGGGAGATAATTTGTTAACTTATAAAAATTTCGATTTAATCGTAATTTTTAGCAGTCCCGTAAAGGATAAATGAATGAGTGAACGCATTCCAATCAAAGATGTCACCGCCGTAAAAGTTCACCAACCAGAAGCCAGTAAGCATGAAAATGCTTATACACCACGAAGTCGAATTTATGTCCGCGCAGTTGAGGGGACGTTAGAGACTTTTCGACGCTTCTTCGGCTTAATTTTTCTAGGTATTTTTGCAGTCATCCCTTGGATTCAATACAATTCAAATCAAGCGGTTCTATTTGATATTGGAGCCCAGCGCTTCAATATATTTGGCCTCACCCTTTGGCCACAGGATTTAACCCTACTCGCCTGGATTCTGATTATTAGCGCCTTCGCGCTGTTCTTTGTCACCACCTTTGCTGGCCGAGTTTGGTGCGGATTTATGTGCCCGCAAACCACTTGGACATTTATTTATATTTGGTTTGAAGAAAAAATAGAAGGAGCTAGAAACAAGCGCATTAAACTTGACCAACGAAAAATGGATTTCGACAAGTTTTGGCGCAAATCGTTAAAACACTTTGCTTGGATAACAGTGGCGTTGCTGACAGCTCTTAGTTTTGTAGGTTATTTCACCCCAATAAACCAATTGTTTATGGACTTTTTCACCTTCAATGTCAGTTTTTGGGCGGGGTTTTCAGTTATCTTTTTTACGGTTTGTACCTATGGAAATGCTGGCTGGATGCGAGAAATCATGTGTACTCACATTTGTCCTTATGCCAGATTTCAATCTGCCATGTTTGATAAAGATACTTTTACCGTTGCTTATAACCCTAGCCGGGGAGAAAAACGCGGACCCCGTTCACGGAAAACCAGTTACGAAGAAATCAAACAAAAAGGCATTGGTGACTGTATCGATTGCAACTTGTGTGTTCAAGTATGCCCAACAGGCATCGATATTCGCAATGGTCTTCAATACGAATGCATTAATTGTGGTGCCTGTGTTGATGCATGTAATGGGGTAATGGAAAAAATGAATTATCCCAAGGGGCTAATTAGTTTTACATCGGAACATGAATTGGCCGGCGGTAAAACTAAGATATTCCGTCCAAAATTGATTGGATACGCCGTCGTACTATTAATTATGACGTCTCTTTTAACCTACGAGATTGTCTCCCGTGTGCCACTTGAAGTCGACGTTATTAGAGATCGCAATTCGTTGTTTAGAGAAACCAATGACGGTTTAATTGAAAATGTCTACACCTTAAAAGTATTAAACAAATCTCAGACTGAACACACCTATAAAATTGATGTAGTCGGTTTAGAAGGTAATAAATACATAGGTCCAGAACAAGTAACAGTTGCAGGCGGAGAAGTATTAAACTTACCAATTAGCCTTGCCATTGACCCTTATGCATTAGATGAAACAGTTACTGAGTTTAAGTTTAAAGTGACTTCTATCGATGGTCATGACGCCCCAATTGAAATGAGTGAAACCAGTAAGTTTATCTATCGATGAGTGACTCAATTGCCACTACGTTTGATTTCGCGCAACTGGGTCCCGATACAATTTTGGATGCTATTGAGTCTAAAGGCTATTTAGTAGACTCAGGCTTACTGGCGTTAAACAGTTATGAAAATAGGGTTTATCAATTTGTTTGTGACGATAAACGGCGCTATGTGGCCAAGTTTTATCGCCCTCAGCGTTGGAGTCGCGAACAAATTCAAGAAGAACACGACTTTGCCCAAGAACTAAATGACCATGAAATCCCGGTGGTTGCGCCCTTGCGCACTGATAATGAATCATTGCATAGCTATCAGGGGTTTCATTTTGCTATCTTTCCATCTGTAGGTGGTAGGCAATTCGAAGTGGACAATCTTGACCAACTGGAATGGATGGGACGCTTTATCGGTCGCATTCATCAAGTATCAAAAGGTCATTCGTTTGTTTATCGTCCGACCTTCAGTGTACAGGAGCACTTGCTTGATGCGGTAGCAACCTTGCATAAAACGGAACTCATTCCCAGCAGTTTACACACCGCATTTTTCACCATTTTAGAACAAGTAAGCGGGTTAGCAGCAAGCTTATATAAACCTAACACTAGCATACGTCTTCACGGTGACTGTCATCCGGGCAATATTCTATGGCGAGATGGTCCAACCTTCGTAGATTTGGATGATTGCAGAATGGGCCCAGCTATTCAGGACTTATGGATGATGTTATCTGGTGACACTTACCAGCAACGAATACAAATGGACACACTAGTTGAAGCCTATGAAGAATTTTCCCAATTCGACAGCGCACAACTTAGCTTAATTGAACCTTTGCGGGCAATGCGCATGGTTCACTACATGGCGTGGTTATCCCGTCGTTGGCAAGATCCCGCATTTCCTCAAGCGTTCCCATGGTTTGCCGACGCTAAATATTGGGAACAACAAATATTGGCCTTAAAAGAACAATATTCCGCCCTTCAAGAGCCCAGTTTGACGTTATTTTAATAACAGAAAAAATAAAGACCTATTTTTTTAAGAACAGATGGATATAATGCACTCCTCTTAGGTGCCACCATAGGTGGTTAAACGGGAAGACAGTGCAATCAGATCTTTATCTGATTTATGCTGACGCTGCCCCCGCAACGGTAAACAAGTGATACCCAAAGGTATAGTTGATTAATAAGTCACCACTGTTTGAAAGAATGGGAAGGTATTAATCAAGTCTTTATTAGGCACTTGTGAGCCCGGATACCGGCCTGAGAAGCATAGGTTCGTGATTAAAACCACGAACTGTCACTCATATGATCTAGTACTCGGGCGGAGTACTTAACAAGGCTTAACAAAATGCAAAATAAAACGACTCTTATAGGGTTAAGCGTTAGCTTGGCACTAGCATCCTCCAATCTCTATGCTCAATCAAACTCGCAAGAACAACAAGACATTGAAAAGATGACCGTTGTTTCTAGCCGAATTCAATTACCAACTAATCGACTCGCTACCAGTGTTTCTGTGTTAGATGAAAATGACATTGAAATGCAAACCGCAATCAATGTCACTGAAATTTTGCGTCAAACCCCAAGTGTTGGCGTGTCAAATTCAGGCGGTTTAGGTAAAAGTACCGCTGTCAGAATTCGTGGTGAAGAAGCATTCAGAACCAAATTATATATTGATGATGTTGAATTAAGTGATACCTCATCGCCACAAGTCGCGCCGATTTTTGATGATGTATTAATTAATCAGTTATCTCGAATTGAAATTTTAAGAGGCACCCAAGGCTTGTCTTATGGCGCTGATGCTGGCGGTATTATAAGTCTATACAGCAAGCAGCCGGTAAAAGGTTTTGAGGCCAGTGGCACCCTAGCGGCAGGCTCATTTGATACCCAAATATTTAATGCGGATATTGCCGCAGGAAACAACTCAGGATCATTCTTTTTGTCCGCATCAAAGGTGGAAAGTGACGGTTTTAATGCTAAAACCTCTGATGATAGCGGCGAAAAAGATGGTTATGACAACCAAACAGTGCATTTTAAAGGTCAATTAGCTTTAACTGAAAATATCGCTGCTTCTGTAGTGTTTCGTAATGTCGATGCCGAAAATCAATACGACGGTTGCTACGATAATGCCACTTTCGCACTCATCAATTCTTGTACCACTGAAGCCGAACAGCAAACCGTTCGTGGCGCGTTAAGTTATCAGGGAAGTCACAGCCAACATCAACTTGCCTATAACAAAACGGATGTTGACAGGGATTTTTTCAATAATGGCGAGTACGGGTTTAGCAATTCAGGTAGCATCGACAAGTTTGAATATCTAGGTAGCCTGAACTGGCAACGGCATGATTTGGTATTTGGCCTTGAAAAAGAAACTCAAGAAATCGAAAACAGTGATTTAAGTCGAGATCAAAAATCCCTATTCGTTGAATGGTTAGGCCAGTTCGACAATCAACTCGCCTTTAACCTTGGTTATCGATTCGACGATAATGACACCTTTGGAAAACACAATAGTGTGCGCTTAGGTGCAGTCAAAGTCCTGCCCTTTGATTTTGCTGACGTAAAGTTTAAAACGACCTATGGAACGGGTTTCCGCGCGCCAAGTATTTATGAGCAAAGTTATAACGACGGCCCTTATGCATACGGTGAGGCTGCCGGTTTACAATTGGCCGAAGAAAATAGTGAAGGCCTCGACCTAGGCGTTGTTATCGATACAAAAAATGGATTGAACGCGGAAATGGTCTTTTTCAAACAGTCCATAGAAAATGAAATTGTTTTCGATTTGGCATCTTACCAGGGCTACTTGCAATCCAGTGGAAAAAGTAAATCTAAGGGAATTGAAACCCGTGTTGAGCAAGTATTTGCTAACGGCTTAAGATTATGGGCTAATTACACCTATAACGATGCGGAAGACAGTGCTGGTGAAGCCCGCTTGAGAAGACCTAGAAACAAGTTCAACTTAGGTATTAGACACGGCTGGTTAGACGATAAAGTGTCAGCAGAGCTTACCTATAGAAGTGTTCGAAACGCTGTAGACATAGCGGGTGCTGAGATTGAAGACTACCAAGTAACAAACCTAAGTGCCCGTTGGCAAATCGTTGAATCAGTTAGTATTAAAGCCGGTGTAAATAATCTTTTTGATGAAGATTATCAGGAGGTAAATGGCTTTAATACTGCCGGACAAAACTTTTTTGTATCCACCACCATTACCTTGTAGAAAAGCCTAGATTTATAAAAACCGCTTCTTAAAGCGGTTTTTTTATGCATTTCATCTGCAGATTGTATTCATCTGACTGATTAACTATACCTAATCTTTTACTAGCTATGATAACCTTTAGCAAATTTTTGAAGGAATTGATTGATATGAAAAAGCTATCAACTGTATTAGCGCTATTTTTACTTTTATCACTACAAGCATGCTCTAAGGAGAGCTCATCAGAACAATCGGCACCGCCTTCTAAATGGAAAGAAGGTACCCACTATCAAATCATTAGCGACACGGCATCAGAACAACCCGAAGTACTAGAATTCTTTTCTTTTTGGTGTCCACACTGTTATAACTTCGAACCCATTGTTGAACAGATAAAACTTAAAATAGATAAAGATGTCACATTCAAAAAAGTGCATGTGAATTTTATGCGTTTTACCAGTCCACAAGTTCAAGATGCGGCGACTAAAGCCCTTCTGATTGGCAGAACGATGGATAAGGAAGAAGAAATGAATAGCGCTATCTTTAGTTATATTCATTTACAACGTCAACTGATCACTGGTATTCCAGAATTAAGAAACATTTTCCTAGCCAAAGGGATCGACAGTGATGAGTTTGATAAAATGGAGTCGAGCTTTCAAATTAATAACCTACTCAAACAAAATAACCAAACTATTGAAACCTATCGTGAACATTTAAGTGGTGTCCCTAACTTTATTGTGAACGGGAAATATCAAGCCCAAGTCGTTGAGGGTATGACCAGAGACGATATTGCAGAATTGGTTGTATGGTTATCTAAACAAAATTAATAACATTACTTTTTACAGGATTTTATTTTTATGATTTTCAAATTGACGCGCAATCTTTTAATAGCATTTGTATGCGCAGTTCCAGCTCTTGCTATGGCACAATCCAAATGGGAAGAAGGTGAACACTACACAGTGTTGAAAGAGGTACCAAGCCAAACTAAACAGGTTCGCGAAGTGTTTTCATTTTGGTGTCCACACTGTTTTACGTTTGAAAGCATTGCAAAAGAGCTTAAAGGTAAATTACCCAGTGATGTGACATTTACCAAAGCCCATGTGAACTTTATGGGAGGCGCAACTCAAGAGACTCAGGTTGCAGCGACCAAAGCGATGTTAGCTGCACGACAACTGGGGCAAGCAGATAAATTTAACACAGCACTATTTACCGCGATTCATAAAGAGCGCAAAAGCATTGCATCCATGGATGATATTTTGCAGGTTTATACACAAGCAGGTGGTGATAGTGCTAAGTTGAAGAAGTTAGCCAATAGCTATGGCATACGCGGCGCTGTGCGCAAAAACGATAAGTTAACCCAAGGCGTACGCAGTGTTCCAACCTTTATCGTGAACGACAAGTATAAGGCAATCTTTGGCGCAAAAATGACTCCAGATGAGTTTGTTGAATTAGTTATTTGGTTAACGACGCAAAAATAGTTTGTCTGTTAAGGGGGCGATTAGCCCCGCAAGGGACATTTGAACCCCATGGCCTAAAGACCATGCTACAGGTGATGACAAATTTCCTCCTGTAGGCGGGCGCTTTAGCCCCGCGATATGGCCTAAAGACCATACTACAAATTTCCCCCTGTAGGCGGGCGCTTTAGCCCCGCAAGGGACATTTGAACCCCATAGCCTAAAGACCATGCTACAAAGAAGCACTTGTAGGCGGGTGCTTTAGCCCCGCGATATGGCCTAAAGACCATGCTACAGGTGATGACAAAATTTTACCTGTAGGCGGGCGCTTTAGCCCCGCGATATGGCCTAAAGACCAAGCTACAAATTTCCCCCGTAGGCGGGCGCTTTAGCCCCGCGACAATGTCACAGATGCGGTTTCACCCTTCCACGGCTAAATAAACTGAATCTGTCGTCATAAAAAAAGGCCGATATTAATTACCGGCCTTCTAATAGGATACTGCTTTAGGGAAATCCCCTATTAATTTTTTAACCTAATTTGTCAGATGCGATGCGATAACGTGGGTCTTCATTCACGTTCATTTCCACATAATCTTGTGCCTTGGTTAGCAAATTACTGCATTCGGGGCTAATGTGACGAATATGCAATTTTTTACCCTGGACTTTGTACTTATCTGCCAAACCATCAATGGCATCCAAACCTGAAGAATCCCAGATTCGTGAATCACGGAAATCAATTACTACATCCTGCGGATCATTCTGAGGGTCAAATAAATCTCTAAAATGTAAAACCGAACCAAAGAACAACGGCCCTTCAAGATCGTAAACCTTCCAACCATCTTCATCTGTATGAGTTTTCGCGCTAATATGAGTTGCGTGTTTCCAGGCAAAAACCAACGCTGAAACAATTACACCAACAACGACCGCAATGGCTAAGTCGGCAGCAACGGTAATACCCGTAACCAAAAACAACACAAATGCGTCTTCTTTGTTTACCCCACGCACGATGCGGAATGAAGCCCACTCAAAGGTGCCAATTACAACAATAAACATAACACCCACTAATGCGGCTAAGGGGATCATTTCGATTAACGGTGCGGCAAAAAGAATAAAACCAAGTAACACTAAAGCAGCGGTAATACCTGATAAGCGTCCACGACCACCTGAGTTAATGTTAATCATGCTTTGACCTATCATCGCACAGCCCCCCATACCACCGAAGAAGCCATTAACAGTATTGGCAACGCCTTGACCAACACATTCTTTGTTACCACGGCCTCGGGTATCTGTCATTTCATCTATTAACGACAAAGTAAGGAGTGATTCTATTAGCCCCACCAAACACAAAATGACGGAGGTAGGTAAAATGATATACAGGGTTTCCATGTTCAACGGCACCATAGGCACAGTGAAGCTGGGTAATTCACCTGCTAAGGTAGCCGTCGCTTTTTGATCTTCAGGTAACATGCCTCTCACAAAATCAATTACTGTGCGCGCTTCTAAATCTAAACCATGAACTAATAAGGTAACAGTCACAATGGCGACAAGTGAAGCCGGAACAGCAGTGGTTAGCTTAGGTAAAAAGTAAATAATAGCCATAGTTAATGCCACTAAACCCAACATCCAATACAGCATGCTGCCTTGCATCCACTCCTGAACGCCAAGCTCATTAACTACTTTGAATTGGCCTAATTGGGCAAGAAATATTACGATTGCTAAGCCATTTACAAAGCCCAGCATGACTGGGTAAGGCACCAAACGTATAAATTTCCCTAACCTGAAAACACCTGCGAGAATTTGCAAAATCCCGGCCAGAATGACTGCGGCAAATAAGTATTGAATATCATGCTCAGCAACTAACGCGACCATGACCACGGCCATTGCGCCCGTAGCACCAGAAATCATTCCAGGTCTACCACCAATTGCAGATGTTATTAAGCCCATCATAAAAGCGGCATAGAGGCCCACCATAGGCTCAACGCCGGCGACAAAGGCAAAGGCAACCGCTTCAGGAACCAATGCCAAGGCAACAGTTATTCCTGATAGCACGTCATTTTTGACGTTACTGTCACGGTTGGTTATCAGGTCAATCATTTACTACCCCAAGTTTGTTATTTTATTAATTTAGTTGTTTGATCGCACATTTTAGCAGCTAAGCCAGTACAGGTCTTTTAATGGTTTGTTAAAAGACACAAAAAAAGGCCGGAAAAATCCGACCTTTTCAATGGATATTTGCTATTACTAAGCAACGATATCTAATAGTTCCACATCAAATACTAACGTACTGAAAGGACCAATTGCACCACCTGCACCTTGCTCACCATAAGCTAAGTCGTGTGGTACGTGTAGACGCCATTTAGAACCAACAGGCATCATTTGTAATGCTTCTGTCCATCCTTTGATAACTCCGTTTACTGGGAACTCAGCAGGTTCTCCACGCTCGTATGAACTATCAAATACATTACCGTTAATTAAAGTACCGTGGTAATGTGTACGTACTTTAGAAGTCGCAGCAGGTTTTTCACCTTCACCGGCAGTCAATACTTCATATTGTAAGCCTGAAGGAGTGACCGTAATTTCTGCACGCTTAGCATTTTCAGCTAAGTATGCGGCACCTTCTTCGATAGCACCTTTATGCTGTTCAGCTTTAGCAGCTTGCATGCGTTGGTGAATTTCGTTGAATGCAGCACCCAAGGTCTGATTGTCAACTTGGGGGGCTTGTTTAGCAAAAGCGTCTTCTAAGCCAGTTTTAACTGCTTCGATGTCAAGACCTTCAAATGGATTAGAAGCCAATTGTTCGCCCATTTGGTAACCAATACCATAACTTGCTTGAAGCTCAACACTGTTATATTTTTCTGTCACGTTATATCCTGTTTTGATTGGGAAAAGATAAAACGGCGATGATAACATAATTAAGGTGTTGCCTTGTACCCCAAAAACTAATTGGTTAGATACAAAAAGAGTAAAATAATAAAAGTCGTAAAATAAGCATCAAAATAACCATAAAAACTTATTCAAACGGCCTAAATATATAAGAAAGTTTTAACTTTGTACCCGAACTAAAACATATTTAATAAATAATAAATTCTAATTTGTATATTCAGTTTGGAGGATATGTGAAAGAGCAACTAGCAGTTCAATTAAAGGAATCAGTACGATTTCTAGGTTCGACTCTCGGAGACACAATTAAAGCTCAGCTTGGTGAAGAGTGGCTTGAACGAATAGAGTCAGTGCGTATCGGAGGACGTAAGTCTCACTTAGGCGATACCGATTCAACTCAGCAGTTAAAAGATCTATTTGCTGAACTTAACAATGAAGATCTTCTGACAGTAGGAAGAGCATTTTCACAATTCCTAAATTTAGCCAATATTGCCGAACAGGAATTCAATAGCATTTCCATAACAGATGACCCTGTGGAAAAGTTATTTGAACATTTAGATGACGCTAAAATCGATCAGAAAGATTTTGCGGATGCTTTCGAGCAGCTTAAAATTGACTTAGTACTTACCGCTCACCCAACAGAAGTGACCCGTCGTACCTTAATTCATAAACACGGTGAACTGGCTCGTTGCTTACGTGAAATGCATCAAAGCATGCTTTCAGACGACGAACGTGGCGAAATAGAAACCCGCATTGCCGACCTAATTAGTCAAGCTTGGCATACTGAAGAAATACGTTCTGTGCGCCCGACTCCAGTGGATGAAGCTCGCTGGGGGTTCTCGGTCATCGAAAACTCATTATGGGATGCCGTTCCTGCCTTTATCCGTACTTTAGATAAAAAAGTAAACAACAAATTCGGTATTTCTTTACCCATTGATGCATCACCGGTGCAATTTAGTTCATGGATGGGGGGTGATCGCGATGGTAACCCTAACGTTACATCAAAAATTACCCAAGAAGTTTTATTATTAGCCAGAAAACGGGCGGCTAAACTCTTTGCTAAAGATATTGACGGTCTGCAAGTAGAACTGTCTATGGGTGATTGTAATCAAGCCTTAAAAGATATTGTCGGTGAAGATAAGCTAGAACCCTATCGAGCCTTACTACGCCCTCTTTATCATAGGCTCGCTAAAACTCAAGAAGGTATCGAAGACTTCTTAGCTGGTCACCAAGTAGATGACAGTAATTGGGTTACCTCCCAAGATGAGTTACTTTCACCTTTGTTAGTTTGCTACGAATCCTTGCATGCATGCGGTATGCAAGTAATCGCTGATGGCAAATTACTCGACACCATTCGACGAGTACATTGTTTTGGTGTGCACTTACTCAAGCTTGATATTCGACAAGATTCAGAGCGTCACGCTCAAGTATTCGGTGAATTAACACGTTACTTCGGCATGGGTGACTACATGCATTGGAGTGAAGAAGATAAGCAAGCGTTCTTATTAAAGGAATTAGGCTCAAAACGGCCATTAATCCCAGAAAATTGGGAACCATCAGCAGAAGTCCAGGAAGTATTAGATACCTGTCGTATTATCGCTAAAAACAATCGACAAGGCTTTGGCATTTATATTATTTCAATGGCAAGTTTACCCTCTGACGTACTTGCCGTGCAGCTTTTACTTAAAGATACGGGTGTGGATTGGCCTATGCCTGTTGCCCCGTTATTTGAAACATTGGATGACTTAAATAACGCCGCATCGGTCATGACCCAATTACTCAGTATTGATTGGTATCGCGGCTACATTCAAGGCACTCAGTATGTCATGATAGGTTATTCAGATTCGGCGAAAGATGCAGGGGCTTTAGCCGCTGGTTGGGCACAATATGAGTCTCAAGAAGCCTTAGTGAAACTCGCAGATGAATTTGATACCAAGTTAACCTTGTTCCATGGTCGTGGTGGTACAATTGGCCGAGGCGGGTTACCTGCTCATGCTGCCATCCACTCACAACCTCCAGGTTCACTTACTGGTGGTTTCAGGGTCACTGAACAGGGTGAAACAATACGCTATAAATTTGGTATGCCAGAGCTTGCTAAAGGAAGCTTAGGTTTATATGCAAGCGCGATTCTAGAAGCAATTTTGTTTCCGCCCCCTAAACCTAAACAAGAGTGGCGAGAAGCCATCACGTCCATGGCCAACGAAGGCCGTGATAACTATCGCAAGATAGTTCGTCATGATGAAAACTTTGTCCCTTATTTCAGAGTGGCAACCCCAGAGCAAGAACTTGGAAAATTGCCCCTAGGAAGTCGCCCCGCGAAACGCAAACCCACTGGCGGTATTGAAAGCCTTAGAGCCATCCCATGGATCTTTGCCTGGGCGCAAACTCGCTTAGTATTGCCGTCTTGGTTAGGGTCTATGAAAGCTGTGACTGATTACTATCAATCAGGTCAACAACAAACCATAGATGACATGTTGGAAAACTGGCCCTTCTTCCACTCGCGCTTATCGATGCTTGATATGGTGTTTAATAAAGCAGACACCAGAATAAGCAAAGAATATGATGATCGTCTTGTACCGGCTGAATTGCAGTATTTTGGTGAAGCATTGAGAACCGAGCTAGATGAAAGCATTGAATCTTTGCTCAAATTATTAGGCCAAGAGACTGTAATGGAAACGGATCCGCGAGGAAAAGAATCCATGAGTATTAGAGCGGGTTACTTGCAACCTTTGCACTTCTTGCAAATTGAATTGTTATCTAGAATAAGAAAATTAGATGACAGTCAACACGATGCGTTATTGGAAAGAGCAATGATGGTAACCATCGCAGGTATTGCTGTGGGCATGCGTAATACAGGTTAATTCTGGCTGAACTAGCCTGCATAAAAAAGCCCCTTGTAGTTAACTACAAGGGGCTTTTTGTTAGGTTCGGTAATAGGTTAAATGCTTAACCTTTTACGAATTTAACACCTAACTCAATATCGCCACGCAAACCGTCAAGCATTGAATCTTTTGCGTTTTGTTCAAATTCACTCAACTCACCGTAGGGTAGAATTTCTTCTACACCGTTAGGACCTAGTCTTACAGGGTGAGAGAAGAATACTGCGTCGTCTGAGTTGGTTTCAACATAAGTATATTCAACCACGTTGTCGCCTTTCATAGCAGCTACTAGAGACAAACAGAATCTTGCCGCAGCTTGACCCATTGACAAAGTAGCAGATCCGCCACCGGCTTTTGCTTCAACAACTTCAGTACCAGCGTTTTGAATGCGAGTAGTTAAACTTGCTATTTCATCATCGCTAAATGTCACACCTTCAACTTGTGAAAGTAGAGGTAAAATAGTTGTACCAGAGTGACCACCAATAACTGGAACGTGCACACTAGTAGAGCTCAAACCTTTCAATTCAGCTACAAAAGTTTCAGAACGGATAACATCAAGAGTAGTTACACCGAACAATTTGTTTTTGTTGTAAACACCCTTAGCTTTTAACGTTTCTGCAGCAATCGCAACAGTAGTGTTAACTGGGTTGGTAATAATACATGTACATGCATCAGGACAGTTATCCGCAATACCTTCAACTAGGTTCTTAACGATACCCGCATTGATATTGAACAAATCAGAACGATCCATACCTGGTTTACGAGGTACCCCTGCTGGGATCAAAACAATATCACAACCTTGTAACGCAGTTGCTAAATCATCTTTACCAAAACCTTCAACTTTTACGTCTGTAGGGATGTGGCTCAAATCAACTGCCACTCCTGGCACAACAGGTGCAACATCATATAAAGCTAACTCGGAACCAGCTGGTAACTGGGTTTTCAATAAAAGAGAAAGGGCCTGACCGATACCGCCTGCAGCACCTAATACCGCTACTTTCATAGTTGTCTCCTGTGGGACTATTAAATTGACGGCAAACCATAGAGTAAGCCGCATGAAAAAACAATTTATTGTGGTGAATGTTCACTATCTGTTTTGCAATATAACTCTTTTAGCCTAACATTCAGTTAGTTTTTAAGGCTTAACAGAATATATGGGTTAGATGCTACGAATTCAATACTTAGTAGTAACTCAAAACAGACACTTTAACTATATGATATTAATGCAAAGTATTTTGCTGCTTGTAAACAAGGCTACCTACCCTGTTTAGATTGTGTCAAACTATAGCAGTTAATAGCGAGGGTGGCATGTCTAATACAAAACAAGAAGAATTGGTCAAAGCATTTAAAGATATTTTAAAAACGGAAAGCTTTGGCTCTCAAGGTGAAATTGTTGATGCACTAACGGAACAAGGCTTTGGCAGTATTAGTCAATCCAAGGTTTCCCGTATGCTAAGTAAATTTGGCGCGGTACGCACCCGCAATGCGCGCGGTGACATGGTTTACTGTTTGCCACCAGAGATGGGAATGCCCACGGCAAAAAGCCCATTGCGTCAATTAGTATTAGATATTGTGCACAACAATGTCATGGTAATCATTCGTACCAGTCCAGGGGCCGCGCAACTAATTGCCCGCTTACTCGATTCTCTTAGCCAAAAAGACGGCGTACTAGGCACTATTGCTGGAGACGATACGATTTTTATCGCACCTGCTGACATCAGCAATATTGAAGAAACCCGTAAAAAAGTTGAAGCCCTATTTGAGAATGTTTAACGATTTTCACTCTAACAAATAGGCAGCTACCCGTTTCAACTATAAATTAAAACGTGACATTACCCTTTAGAGATCCTTTCGTATAATTGTGAGTTGTTTAGCAATGATAACTATCGAGCATTTTCATCATCCTAAATTAGCCGTAAAATCTTGGCGAATTTGTAAACATAGCGCCGTAGCGGTGTTAGGCAAAAATGGTTCAGGGAAACAATTTGTCGACCAACTTCTGTTAGGAAAATTAAATAATGCCGAATACAGCAGCTTAAATTTACCCGCAAGGGATTTAGTTGCACTGGTGTCTTTTGAAACCTTGCAGGCCGTATATGAAAACGAATTAAAGATTGATGAAACCGATATCACCGATGAAATTGATTTTGGCACTCCGGCAAAAGACTTTTTACCCCAAGACAAACTTGACCACCCATTTATTGCCAGCTTCCACTTAGAACATCGCCTTGATACCGGTTTTCGACAGCTCAGTACTGGCGAGTCGCGCAAGCTGTTAATCTTAAAAGCGATATTATCTGGCGCTACCTATATTATTTTGGATAACCCATTTGATGATTTAGATCCATCATCAAGGGCGCAATTAAGTCAGGTGTTAAGTCAGCTAAAACACCAAGATATCACCTTGATTATATTACTCAGTAATCGTCAAGACATCCCAGACTGGATCACAACATTCGCGCTGGTAGAAAATAATAGTTTGCATGATTTGAGTGGATTATCAGTAAGTGATGCGCAAGCCACTATCGACACCATATTTGCTTTTGATGCACTAGATAAATCATTACTTGAGCGGATGATATCCGATAAACATAGCCACAATAAAAAACCGCTAGTGCGCATCAATAACGCAAATGTTATTTATACCGAAAATCATGCACTCAAAGCCGCCAATTTAAGTATTGATACGTTCCAGCACACAATCATTACCGGACCCAATGGATCCGGAAAATCAACATTACTGCAATTGGTTACCGGTGACTGTCCACAATGTTTCAGCAATGATGTCATTGTTATGGGCTATAGGCGCGGTACCGGTGAAACCATCTGGGATATCAAAAAACACCTAGGGATAGTTTCCCCTGATATCCACCGTTCGTATCGAGTAAGCTGCAATGCATTAACCGTGGTACTGTCAGGATTCATGGACTCTATTGGTTTGTATAAAGACGTCACTTCTAGCCAGAAACAACAAGCATTAGCATGGCTAGATTTGATTGGTCTTAGGCCACTGGCCAACAGTAGCTTCAAACAGCTTAGTTTTGGTGAACAGCGTTTACTACTCATTGCCAGAGCCTTAGTTAAGTTCCCATCACTTTTAGTGTTAGACGAGCCCACACAAGGTTTAGATGAAATTAATCGGCGCTTAGTACTAGATGTGATTACCACTATTGCTAAAAAACAGTTGGCAACCATTCTCATGGTTAGCCATCGTGAAGATGAACGCTTGCCAATCTTTGCCCAGCACAAAGAATTGCAGGCTGGATAGTCGCAAGGGTTAACCTACAATATGTAGGTTATTTCAACTCAACTTCGCGCCACACTAGGCGATGATCAGATGATGCTTGTCGTTCTTCAACTAATTCACTACCTGGCTCACTTTTACTGGGCCAGAATACCCCTGAGTCGAGTATTGAAAGGCCAGCTTTAGATGGCAGCACATAGTCAACAGTTAAGCCCCACTTTGCGGTATGATATTTGGCATTAGGGTTATTCAAGGTAGACTCTTTCGCACCTGCACTTTTGGGTAATTCGTGTTGAGCAACACGGGGATGAGCAAGTAAATCAGCCATCATAGTGCGTTCTCCATCGCCTTCATTTGCAGATGCATTCAAATCCCCTAATATAACAAAACGCTCGCCACTAAAGCCGCCTCTGTTGCCCTTATCATCATAGATATAGTCAGCTTTTGAACCGGCGTCTAAATAATCATTCCAAAATTGAATTTCATCATGATTTCGCAAACCATTACGATTTTCCGGCCCATCAAATACCGGAGGAGTTGGGTGACTTGCAAGTATATGAACCACTTTCCCTTCTACCTTGATGGGAATATCCCAATGGGATTTAGACGATAATCGCAGAATTTGCGTTGCTTGAGGTGAATACCAAAGTGAGCCGTCGTCGTTCTGAATTTTCGCCAAACTATTATTCGGCATATCTTTCCACAAGAACTTTTGGAACGTTCGTGCGCCTTCTAAATCTATAGGGTAATGACTGAGTAATAACATTCCATATTGCCCAGGATAACGACCATAACCAAATGCATCATTACCTGAATTTTCTATTTTACCGTCGTTATTTAAGTCAACGCCGCTAGCAACCCCTGTGTTGACCGGAGCATAGTAAAAATATGGGTAATCAATAGCCCGCTGCCCTTGCTGTGAAACCTGCAAATAATTGTTGATAAAAGCGTCAGGACCCAGCGACGGATCGCTGCTGTAATCAAACTCATTTAGCAGAATAATATCAGGTCGAATTCGTTGAATAATCTGTGCAATATTTTTTATCTGTTGGTTATCGCCTGTGGCTAAATGCTTAAACAACAAAGTCGGATCATGCTGGTCTTGCTGCGCTTCTGTCCCTCGATAATTATCCGCTTCCATACTCACATTAAAGGTCGCCACTCGAATTGTTGGTTGAGAATTAGCACAGCTAACTAATTGCATTGCGATTAGCACTCCTAAGATTATCGAAAAGAACTTCATTTTTTATCAACCCGCATATTAAATACCTCGAATCTATTAGTATATCTTACCTTCAAACACAAAAAAGCCGGTCATAAAGACCGGCTTTTACATTGGTTTAACTTACAAATTAGAATTTGTAGCTAATACCTAAACGCATTTCCCATAAAGAAGCATCACCTTGACGACTTTCAGGTGAAGTGTCACCTAAGCGCGCAGTGTTATAGTTAACTTCTTCTAAGATACCCCAATCATCATTTAGCATGTTAGTAAAGTTGTCGATAGTTAAACTTACTGATGCTGAATGATCTTCAGAGAACGCTGGAATTTCTTGTCTAACGGCAATATCTACCTTAGTCCACCAGCCACTTTCTTCGCTGTTACGCTCAACACCGATTGGCAACACACTGTCGCTATCTAGGTAAGGAGTATATCCAAATATGCTATTACCATCTGTACGGGCAAAGCTATAAGGACGACCAGACTGAGTCAATGCATACATATTGAAGCGAGTATCCAATCCTGGGATTATCTCAACAACATAACTAAAGTCTGCAGTAAGACGGTGTTCAATGTTCCAATCTGATAACGAAGAAACGTCTTCATTAGGATTAGTGAACGCTCTGTATTGGTAGTTAGAGAATGCAACCGAGCTAGTCATTGGTTGTACATCTTCAGCATGGTTATAAGAGTAACCCGCTACCAAACGTATACCGTTGTCCCACGACTTTTGAAGTGTGGTAGTTAATGAGTAAGAGGTTGATACTTCACCAGAGTTAGTTAGTTCAAGTGAACCATAACCATTGCGGTCGTAATCAATATACCCTTCATCAGTGAAACCAACTTCTTCAATACCTACGTATTTGATCATTGCTTGATCTTGGGTAAACGACACTAACAAGTCTGCATTTAAAATGTAATCAGATTCAGTTACGTGAGTCACACCAGCAGATAATTTCCACTCACTAGGCATGTCAAAATCAGGGTCTAGGTTGTTAGACTCAAAGTTAGAAGCAACGCCGCTATCCATCAAGGCATCTAGTTCAGACGGAACACCGTAACCAGGACCTACTGGAGCACCATCTTCTACATTTGTCCAAACAACATCGTCGTCGAACAAGCTGCGTGAACCATCGTCATAACCGAAGTCACCGCCGTCAACTTCACCACCAGCTACGTTAGTACCAGAGTAGTTATTTGACATCCATACGTTAGGGTTACCACCAGAGAACAAGCCAATACCACCACGGATTTCAGTGCTGTCATTTAACGTATAGTTAAGACCGATACGAGGTTGAAGCAAGCTAACACCGTCTAGGTTGGCAGAATTACTGTAACCATTTTGCGCAAGAAAATCTGCATTCTCTTCAGGATAATCAGATGAAGTGATCCAGTCGTAGCGTAAACCAGCAACGACTTTCAAATCATCAGTTAAATAAAACTCGTCTTGGATATAAGTACTGTGAGCCGTATAACCCCAGCTAGCAGCGCGGTCGTCTAAGTTACCAGAGAAAGCACCACCATATTCAACATCACTTGCGAAACCGTTTTCGAAGTCTTCGATGCTATCAAATGAAAGTGACGTTTCAGCATGTTGAATGAAAACGTTAAATACGTCTAGCTTGTCGCTTTCGTAACCGAAGGTTAGTGTATGACCATTATCGAAGTAATAGTTACCGCGGAACATTAGACTTAATGCATCCCAGTCCAAATCATTGGCTTGGCGACTATCATCTGAACCTAGGTAAACAGTTACGTCATCTAAGTAAAGTTTAACTTCACCGAAATCGTTTCCATAAAGGGTTCCATCACCGGTAAGTGAATTTTGACGATTGTCTAAATCTGTGTAAGAAACACGTACTTCAGTGGTGAAGTTATCTGTCCAATCTGAATAAAGCACACCTGAGTAAGATGTCATTTCAGCGCCACGCTCATACAAGTGACTTGAAAGTTCAAATTCATCAGAATCACCATCAGACTCAGAGTAGTTGTTACCATCATTGTAATTGTATGTGAATGAAGCACGGTGCTGCTCGTTAATATTCCAGTCTAGTTTAATAAGAATTTTTTCATCTTCATTTGCAAGACTTGAAGGAGTAGTACCTGGGTCAAATTGATATAACTCGTTAGAAATACGGATAATTTCATCTAACTGAGTTTGTGTCAGCGCAACTTCGTTGATAGCGCCTGAATCAATAACACCACGGTCGAATAAGTTAGCGCCTTCTAATTTCTCATAAGCAGCAAAGATAAATAATTTATCTTTGATTAGAGGAGCACCGATACTGAAACCGTAACGTTTTTCAGAGTAATCACCGATATTAACGTCTTCACCTTCTAAAGAGTCGCCTCTAAAGTCATCACTTCCGTAGTCGTAGAAAGCGGTACCGTGAACTTCGTTAGTACCTGTTTTACTTACTGCACTAATGTTACACGCTGAGAAACCACCATAGATTACGTCAAAAGGTGCGATTTCAACTGCAACACCTTCAATGGCGTCGTAAGAGAAAGGCATTCTTTCAGTTGGATAACCATTAGAATTAAGACCAAACAAGTCATTCATGCGAACACCATCAACAGTCAAGCTGTTGAAGCGAGGGCTTTTACCGACACATTGAATTCCACCGCTACCGCCTTCATCTACATATATACGAGGGTCGATACGAACAATGTCAGTAATATCACGGTTTATGGCTGGTGCATTTTCTAAAGTAGAAAGGTCAAAGTTAGCGCCTGGGCCAATTTTACCAAAAGATAAACTGCTAACTTGAGAAGCCGTTACTGCAATACGCTCAACGCTTTCAGTAGAAGCTAACTCACGGTAAATTGATGCTGTTTCACCCAAGTTCAAGTAAACATCATTGATGGTTTGATCAGAGTATGTATCTGAATCAACTTCAATAGTGTAAGGACCACCAACTCGAAGGCCGTCAAGGTTGAAAGTACCGGCTGCGTTAACAGTTGTTGTTTTCACGGCACCTGTAGGTACGTGAGTAACTTTAATGACTGTTCCTTCAGCTGGATTGCCATTTGGCCCGACAATTTGCCCATTCATACCTGAAGAGGTAACTTGAGCCATTGCTGCTGTTGACATGCCAACAGACATAGCCACTGCAATCGCAATACGATTCAGTTTGGTTTTTTTAAACATTGTGTTTTCCTAAGTAGTGTGTGTTCTTTTCTGCCTATCCAGTTTTCATTCACAGTCTTGTAGCGCTGCTTCATGAAACTATGATGCTTAATTTCAAATCGGGCGTATTGTATCAGTTCAATTATTACACTTTTATGACTCTGGTGTCAGCAATAAAATATAATTGCAAAATTAACCCCAAAGCCACATGGTTATAACCTTCCATTTACTTTCTTGACCAACTGGTCAATCCGATTTAAAGTAAAAAACAATAAAATCTAGACTAAACAGTCACATACAAATCAGACCATTTAGTCTAGGGTTAATTTATACTTAATTTTTGAACAAATTAGTATAATTTTTTTTGATTCAGACTGACTTTTTTTGCGATGACTGGTATCTTTTGCCAAGTTTTTATTGATTCAGGGTCGAAATGGCTTCTCCACTTATTATCGCAATTGCTGGTGCTTCTGGTTCTGGTAAATCTTTGTTTACAGAAAATCTTCTCAATGAGTTTGCCCAACAAGGTCGACCTGTTCAAATTTTGCGCGAAGATCATTATTATCGCGCGCAAGATCATTTGCCTATGCATGAACGTGAGAAAAACAACTACGATCATCCCAAAGCATTTGAGCATGAATTGTTGGTTAAGCACTTGATGGACTTGAAAGAAGGTAAATCCATCGAGTACCCGACTTACTGTTACAAAACCCACACTCGACTGCAACAGAGAGAGGTTTTGGATTCTGCACCCGTAATCATTGTTGAAGGTATAATGTTGCTGGCAAGTCCTGCATTGGAACCGCTATATGATGTCAAAATCTTTGTAGATACGCCGTTGGACATCTGCCTTTTACGAAGAATAAAACGAGACATTGCAGAACGGGGAAGGACCTTAGAGTCGGTAGCTCACCAATACGAAAGTACTGTGAAACCTATGTATCATCAGTTTATTGCGCCAAGTAGATTTACCGCAGATGTGATTGTCACCCAAGGTGGTGAAAACTATATCGCTCTGGATGTTATTAAATCGCACATCCAGCAAGCATTACTTAATGAATAAAAATCAACTAAAAAAATAATAATAAAAAGGAAATACCATGATCGGTTTACTTGGAATTGTGGTGTTGATAGCCATAGCATATGGCTTATCGGCCCACCGCAAAAGCATTAACTGGCGAACAGTTGGCGGTGCTTTTTTTATACAAGCAATTGTAGGAGCTTTGATTCTTTATGTTCCTGCAGGCAAAGATGCACTGCTTAAAATGTCTGCCGGGGTGCAGTGGATTTTGGATATGGGTCAAGCAGGTATTGATTTTATATTTGGTCCTCTTGGTAATAAATCAATGGGATTTATTTTTGCTTTCAATGTATTGCCGGCAATTGTATTTTTCTCATCTTTGATAGCTGTTTTGTACTACATCGGTGTAATGCAGTGGGTAATTCGCCTAATTGGTGGCTTCTTACAGTTTTTCCTAAAAACTAGTCGGCCAGAGTCCATGTCTGCAGCGGCCAATATTTTTGTTGGTCAGACAGAAGCGCCCCTTGTTGTGAAACCATTTATCCCACAAATGACCCGTTCAGAACTATTTGCAATTATGGTTGGCGGTTTGGCGTCGATTGCAGGTGCAGTGATGGTAGGTTACGCCCAATTGGGTGTGGATATTAAGTTTTTGTTAGCAGCCAGTTTTATGGCCGCACCAGGCGGTTTGCTTATGGCTAAAATTATCATGCCTGAGACAGAAACCTATAAGAACGAATTAGACGAATTGCAAAAAGAAGATGACGGTTATGCAAATGTTTTTGATGCCGCTGCAACGGGTGCCGCATCAGGTTTACATTTAGCTTTAAACGTTGGGGCAATGCTGTTGGCATTCATCGCCTTAATTGCAATTTTAAACGGCTTAATTGGTGGTATAGGCGGCTGGTTCGGGCAAGGTGAGCTAAGTTTACAAATGATTTTAGGATATCTATTCCAACCCTTAGCATGGGTATTAGGTGTGCCATGGGACGAAGCCAATTTGGCAGGCAGTTTTATTGGCCAAAAAATGGTCGTAAATGAATTTATTGCTTATTTAGACTTCATTAAATATCAAGAAGAATTATCCCTTAAATCTCAAGCTATTATCACCTTTGCATTATGTGGATTCGCCAATTTTTCTTCCATTGCTATATTAATGGGTGGAATAGGCGCTCTTGCTCCTACACGACGTAAAGAAATCGCTCGTTTAGGTTTAAAAGCAGTCATTGCAGCAACCTTATCTAACCTGATGAGTGCCACGCTAGCAGGTCTTTTTGTCACCTTATAGGTAAGTTTTTTACCGGTGTCATTTACAAAATTTGCAGCAATTTATGGGTATTGCTGCAATTGACAGGAAATATTATGAAATTAGAAGCAGTAGATTATACAAAGCCAGGGGCTGACAAGTTATTTGTTGAGTCCTTGCACAAAACAGGGTTTGGCGTATTAAAGAACCATCCCATATCGCAATCATCCGTAAGCTCCATTTACCAAAACTGGCAGGCTTGGTTTGATTCCGAAGATAAACAAAACTTTTTGTTTGATAAAGAAACCCAAGATGGCTTTTTCCCTATCAGTGTTTCTGAAACAGCTAAAGGTTTTAAGAAAAAAGATATTAAAGAGTATTTTCATTATTACCCTTGGGGTAAATGCCCTGCTCACCTGAAACAAGAAGCTGCAGCATACTATCAAGGGGCTATGGATTTAGCTGCCGAGCTGCTTACATGGGTTGAAAAATACTCTCCTGCTGATGTCGCTGAACGATACAGCCAGCCACTTAGCAACATGATAAAAGACAGTGAGCAAACTTTACTTAGGATTTTACATTACCCACCACTTACCGGTAATGAAGAAGCCGATGCTATCCGTGCCGCTGCACATGAAGACATTAACCTGTTAACGATTTTGCCAGCCGCGAATGAGCCAGGTCTGCAAGTAAAAGGCACGGGCGATGAATGGATTGACGTACCAAGTAATTTTGGCAACCTAATCATTAATATTGGCGACATGTTGCAAGAAGCCTCTGGTGGTTATTTTCCTTCTACTACCCACAGAGTAGTTAACCCTGCGGGCGCAGATATGACTAAATCTCGTATCTCTTTGCCACTATTTTTACACCCTCGTCCCGATGTGGTTTTATCAGAACGTCACACCGCGGATAGCTATTTGAAAGAACGTTTGCGAGAGCTCGGAGTCGCTTAATAGATAAACGGATACATAGCATCACTCACAAGAATTGAAGCACTTACTCTGTTTAGACTAAGTGCTTTTTTAGCGTGGTATGTTAGTCCGTTAATTGGTCCATCAATTTTAAGATGTTAAAACTGGTCTCTACTGCAGCTTGAAAGAAGTTCTGATCAACGGTTTCTACGATATCCTTTTCCGTGTGATAGTACTTGTGTTCTCCCACCCCAACAAATAAATAGGGAATATCCACTTTGCCAAACGATGCGTGATCACTGGCTTTACGCCAATCCGGCCCCATAGCCATTGCATAACCCCGTCGATTTCTTCTATGTTGATTCACCAAGCACAAGCCGGCCTCTTCAATAGCTTTAGCAACAACCCCTTTGAAAGGAGAATAATATCGTGCGCCAGAAACATATAATCGGCTTTTTTCTTGGTTCTGAGAGATCATATCTAAATTCAGATTATATTTAATTTGTTCTAAGGGAACCGGTGGGTTTTGTACAAAGGCTTTAGAGCCATACAATCCTTTTTCTTCGGCGTCTGTGGCAAGAAAAATAATAGAGTGTTGTGAACCCTGCTGGGCAATTTCATCTGCTATGGCCAACATAGCTGAAACGCCAGATGCATTGTCATCGGCACCATTGAAAATTTTGTTGCCGCGCATTCCTAGATGATCATAATGTGCCGTTATTACAATATATTGCTGTGGGTAGGTTGTGCCAATAAGATAGCCGCCAATATTGACACCATCAATATGTGAAAAAGTGGTTTCGTAGCGAAACGGCATGCGAAATGTCTGATTTTGGGAAAGTGTTTTTAAGCCTATTTCTGTAAAACGAGAAATTAAGAATTCCTGAGCCAACAATGAACCAGACGAACTGTTTTTACGCCCTTGCATGTCATCGGATGCTAAATAACTAAAGTCTTCCCATAAACGCTCACTATCAATAGTGTTATAAAGTTCAAATTTGTTGCAATCTGCGTAACCAATTACTGGCAATAGCAAGCACAAGCTTGCAATTAATCTAATGTTTTTTACTATCATCTCGGCTAAGTAAATCCAACTTTCCTTGGTATCTGTCTTGATCTTGATAACTACGCGCACGATTCTTGGCTTTCTTAAGATATAACTGACTGCGACGCACATCCCCTAATTCATAATAAACTTTTGCCAATCCAAAATAAATTTCGTGTTTGCTTCTATCTAACTTCAACGCATTTCGATAATGTTGCAGCGCCAATTCAAATTCTTTATTTTCAAAAGATTGCTCGCCTTGAATAAAGTGATGGAAGGGGTTGTCACTTCTCACTCTTTCGATCCTGCTGGTAATCGCTTCGGCCTCATCTCTTCGCCCAACCGTTTCGTATAAAAACGCCAGATTTTCCCAACCTGTTAGATTATCTTCATCTAACTGAAGTGCATGCTTGTATGTGTTCTCCGCCGATTCATAGTCGCCAACTAAGCGATAAAGAATGCCCAGATTAATCCAGGTAGAAACAAAGTCAGGCGACAGTAGCGCCGCTTTTTTAAAGTATGCGTAAGCTTCAGAATAAGACTCAGAAAGTAGTGCATCAGCCCCTTTATTGTTGTAGAACATAGAGGTAACAGAGCGTTTAGTGACTATCCGCTTAGGAAAACTTTTCTGCGGGTTTTGCGGATCAAAATCAACTTGCATACCGGTGTTGATTAAGTGAATGACTCCTGGCTCACGGGGCATAATCATGAGGTTAATGTGGCCATTGAGCAAACTATATCCCGCCCGGCGCGTCCAGTATTCAGGAATTTGAACATCTTGGAAACGTACCGAAAATCCAGCCTCTTTGGCCAACGCATAAGTCATAATAGACATAGATAAACAATTTGCTGCGCGACGTTGAAAGGTTTCACTTGCTACTGTGTTGGCGCTGCCCATATACAGTAGATTAAACTCTGAACGGTCAAATATAAGCCTTACCAAGGTCTCCATTCTATCAACTGGATCTTTGACAACAGCAACCTGCTCACTGATAAACTCTTCAGCTTCTTGGTTTAAAGCAAAAATATCTTCTTCACTTTCGATTTCGATGGTTTGATACTCAGGAAAAGTGTCGTCGTTGAGTAAATGACGAGACTCAATAGCGATGTGGTTGGTGGTGCTTTGGCATCCAACTAAACAAAGTAAAGTGCTACATAAGATTAAAAACAGTTTCATACACAACTCCTAAAACTTACTATAACCATAGTACATTACCCGACATTAGCCATATTTTTCGTCGTCTTTAAGCCGCTACTCGTCTGGATAACAATAATCTTCGGTGAGCAAGAGTTACCTGTAGGAGTTATCAGATTCATACGCTCTCCAAGAATTGAAACAGAATTTGATGAGCACTAAGTGCTAGTCCAATTAACATGTTATGATTCAATTTGTTAGCTTAGATAGTATGTAACTTAACGCTGATAAAGATCGCGTTACCTTATTGACCATAATAGGGGTCACTGCCCTATCCACTTTGTCTATGATCCTCTACCCAATCTTTGCGTCTCAACTGAATCTAGATCAGACGCAAACGGGAATTTTTCTAGGTGCCACAATTCATTATGTCGCGCAAGTAGTAGGGGCGGGTTATTCAGTGTCAGATCATAGTGGTGACTTAGCCACATTGACAAAATTAGTTCGCGTCGCCTTCTTAATGCCTGTGGTGATTTCAGTTTTACTGGTTTTAAAATTAAAGTTTAAACACGTTGGGCAAATAAAGCCCCTGGCATCCCTGGGTTTCTGATTATTTTTGTTGTTCTGATGATTATTAACAGCGTATTTTCTGTTCCCACTGACATCACCGATACTACTTCTCATATTTCGCGCTTTGCTTTGGTTGTTTCAATTGCTGCAATCGGTATGAAATCTAATTTAAAACAACTGGTTGAAGTTAGCACTAAACCAATATTACTACTCGTAATTGAAACCGTTTGAATTGCTTTACTGATTTTACTGAGCATCCCAATTTGATAAATTCACCACGCCCCAGTCCATTAGTTTTTCTAATACTAAGAGTGCAAAAAATGTTCATTGCGCTGACACTTTGAAGGTTCTACAATCCGCCAATCAAATAGCAGTTATCTAGCAAGGGTTAGATAAATTATTGTGTTAACTAAGTCTTCATAGAATTCTTAAAATCTAAACAGTAAGTGGCGAAGCAGTGGACAAATCGGAATTTATTCAAATACGCAGATTTATACTTAAATTGGGCAAAATGTTGCACAAATACGGCTCGCCGTCGTTTCGGCTTGAGGCGTATTTGAGTGAGATCGCCGCATATTTGGGTGTAAATGCTTCCTTTATTTCCACGCCAACGTCATTGTCAATTGTCTTGTGGAGCGACCGACACGAAGAAGAATATAACCATGCCGCCCGCATTGAACCCGGCGAATTGGATATGAACTCTTTATCACTGACCGATGAACTGGCTTATCAATTATTAAAAGGTGAAATTAGCCTAGCTGATGCAGACAAGCGTTTGGATCAAATTGATGCTATGCAAAGTCCCTATAATAAAACCTTAACTGGAATAGCGTTTGGTACTTCAACCAGTGCCTTTGCGATGCTGATGGGAGCGGGTTGGCCAGAAATATTCTGGTCCGGCGTATTAGGATTGGTTGTATATTTTTGGACACTTTGGTCACTGCGCTCAAAGCGAGTCAACTTGATGTTGGAATCAGTGGCGTCTTTTACGGTTGGCTTTGCTGTCTGCACCATAAATTATTTTTTTGAGTCTGGACTGAATATTTGGCTAATTATTTTATCGTCGCTAATAATATTAGTACCAGGTTTGTCCTTAACCATCGGCCTTGCGGAACTATCATCCCGTAACTTGGTTTCAGGTACCGCCAGGGTCATGGATGCCATTATGCAATTATTTAAATTGTATTTTGGTGCGTTTATCGGTATCACCCTAGGTTACCAGCTCTATGGCCAGCAAGAATTGCAGGTTGCAGATACCCTACCATTTTGGGTTAACTGGCTAGGCGTGCTGCTGTTAAGTATTGGACTAGTAGCCATATTTCGTACTCGAATGAAACATGTGCCTTGGGCTGTTGTTTCTACATTTATTGCTTATGGAGCGTCAACCTGGAGCTCGGCATATTTGGAAAATGGTTTAGGTGCATTTGTCGGAGCCTTCGCCTTAGGCGTCTTTTCAAACTTATTTTCTAGGATCATGAATGCGCCATCAACCATAGTTGCCATGCACGGTCTGATTGTGTTGGTGCCAGGTTCAAAAACCTACATAGGTCTGAATTCATTTATCTCCGGGCAAGATTTTATAAAGGCAGACCATATAGGTCAGGAGACATTTTTGATTTTAATGTCCTTAGTCGCCGGATTAATTTTTGCCAACATCGTAATGCCCACCAAAAAAGCATTGTAAGAGGGTGCTTTAACCCCGCAGAGACGTCCTGCCCTCCATGGCCTAAAGACCATGCTACTGGTGATGACAAAATTTTACCTGTAGGCGGGTGCTTTAGCCCCGCAAAGATGCCCTGCCTTTCATGGCCTAAAGACCATGCTACAGATGATGACTAAATTTTACCTGTAGGCGGGTGCTTTAGCCCCGCAAGGGACATTTGAACCCCATGGCCTCAAGACCATGCTACACAGTCTAGGGGTTAATTCTTTGAGGCCTTACTGTGCCTTTAAACACTTTTAGTGCGCCTGTTCCTGTCAATGCCGACAGCGGCTCCCTGCCCTTACTATCTAACTGACTTAATTGCGCAAATAACAATTCCATGGTGGCGACTGCGTCATCAAGCGCGTTGTGAGCCGGCGCTAAAGGTAAATTATGACGCTGTCGACAAGAAGTGAGTGTTGCCGCGTTCGGCGCTGGTACACTCTCTGATTTGCGAATTTGATAAAGCGCTAACTGCAAGGTATCTAGAGTCACAATATCCTCTAAGGGCATGCCTAATTTCAAAAACACTTTATTAAGTACTGACATATCTAAATTGGTATTGTGAAACACCCAAACATGTGACTCTGCATAGTGGCGTAATTTCTCCAATGCGACTTTTACCGGCTCTCCTTGAGCAATGTGTTCATCCAATAAGCCATGGATCACTGGGCTTTGGTTTAATGAGGCTTTGGTGGCTATAACCTGGTAATAACAGCTCGCCAAAGCGATGGAACTTTGCTTACCTTCAACCCAACCTATAGATAGAATATTAGACTCTTTTGCATCCAGTGACGTTAGCTCGAGATCAATGGCTAAAAACGGAATTTGCTGCCAAGGCAGATGACGAAAATGCGCTGGAATAGTAAATTTAGGTAAAAACCAATTTTTCAGTGTTTGCCACATCGAATGCTAATCCTATTTAGTCGACATTTGTGTTTTATCGCATTTTTTAATTAATAACCTAACGCTAACCATTCCATAGACCGTATTTAACCACCCGCAAACTTCATGGAAACACCTTGCTGACTGCGTTTAATGGTTTTAAACGCTGCTTTTAATTGGTGGCGTTGTATGGAAGATAAGTCGCTAATGGATACATAGTTATTTGTCACACTATTTTGTAATTGATGACGCCAACGTAATCGGTTTAGAAACAACCAAATATCCCGTAAATCATTGCCATCACTTTCAGTCAATTGGGACTCCTCTTTTAAATTATCCAAACGCCCTATGGTTGATGGCATTTCCAAGCCTTTTGCTAACGCATAGATCCGCACCAAATTATTAATAATCGCAATGGCGTTTACTTTTAAGTCGATGCAATCTTCCGGTTGATGACCCTTTTGAAACACAAACTTTTGAAATACAGATAAAGGAACGGCAACGTCTGCCGCTTGGCGAGCCAAAGCAGAGAGAAATAAAGGCTGTTTCAATAGCGGCTTCCGGGCGGCTTGTAACGCGGTAAACAAGTCCTTATTACCAGCAACAGCGCGCACATCTAAAAAGATATTAAAATGTAAAATAGCGTCTAAAGTAGGTTCTTTGACCCACTTTTCTGACTCGTTAATGGCGTCTTCGACGCTAAGCCGCAGCTCAGGGTTTGACGCCATAATGTTACCATCGCACAATTTTATGCCACATTTTCCTAAACCTTCACACACATACTGTGACATCTGCGCGAAATACTCATCCTCCTGTTGATTGGGACGTCGTTCTAACAATAATCCATTATCTTGATCTGACCCCATATTTTGATCTTCACGAGCTTGAGAGCCATACACCAGCCAACAAAAATCAAAAGGTGGATTGCCATTTTGTTGCTGAAAAAAAGTTAAAAGTTTGCGAGTCATAATGTCCGTTGCTTGGGAAAGTACTTTCCCAGCCACATCAAAATCACCTAAACGCTTAGCATGTTTGGCAAAATAATGAGGCAATTGCCAACTCAAACGAGTTAGTTCATATAAGTTTTTCGCTTTTGCTAACTCATCAATTAAAAACAGAATATTGCCCCGCTGATGACGGATCATATCGCTGGAGGTTAACATTCCCAGAGGAGTGTGGGTTATTCGGTCAATGACTGGAAGGTGATGAATATTGTGTTCTGTCATCATGCACAAAGCATCAAAAAGTGTTCTATTCTCGGTAATCTTAAATGGCTCTTTAGTCATCACTTCAGATACAGGTAAGTGAACACTTACCTCCTTTGAAACCACTCTATTTCTTATATCTCTATCTGTTAAAATTCCAACCAGCTTATCGCCTTCGGTGATTAATAATGAGGAAATGCTGGCTTCCGACATTTGTTGAGTTGCACGCAATATCGAGGTATCAGTGTCACTACTGATAACGGTATCAGAGATAACCTCGCTAATGGGTTTATACAACCACATAGATTTAGAATCCGCCACAGCATCATTGTAAAGCTGATCACTATGGTAGGTTTCAAAGAACTTTGCCACTGCCGGATTTTCGTTACATAAACTATCAAATTGTGCCGCCGGTAAACAATACAATAAACCTGCACTATCCACCTTAATATCAATAGCATGATTCAATTTATTGAGTAAGTTACCGACCCCAAAGAAATCCCCTTCACTCAGGTTTTGTTCAACTTCATTGGAGTCTTTAACGGTAAATTGGCCGCTACTAATTAAGAACAGATTGTTATCCCTGTCTGCCAGTATTTGTGCAGCATTCTCAGACGTTAAATAGGCAACAGTAATATGCCGCGCCAGCGCCATCAACCTTTCAGTTGATAGTTGATCAAAAGGAGCAGAAGCTTTTAAAAAATCCAGCGATTGTTGGGGAATGCTAGTCACTTGACTCTCCTATTTTAGGTTTAGTGTTGAATTTAAAATAAAAAAGCCCGATTGAAGTCGGGCTTAATTTATTTTTAGTTTTACCCGTCTCACTTAGTGAGCAGAAGCTTCCCCTGATCCTTTCGGATAACGAATATCTTCTACTAGTTGTTGAATCTCTTCTGGTGAATCACCGGTGAATTTCAACACTACTAATGCTACTGCAAAGTTAACCAGCATACCTATAGTACCGATACCTTCAGGTGAGATTTCAAATAACCAGTTTTCAGGAACATTTGCAGCAGGATTTACAAACTTGAAGTAGATAATGTAAGCAGTAGTAAATGTAATCCCTGCTAACATACCAGCAATTGCCCCTTTGTCGTTCATTCGCTTCATGAATATTCCCATAATAATCGCAGGGAAGAAGGAAGACGCGGCTAGACCGAACGCGAAGGCAACCACCTGTGCCACAAACCCGGGGGGATTAATCCCGAAGTAACCAGCAATACATATGGCGACCCCTGCTGCTAAACGTGCATAAAACAGTTCTTTCCTATCGGTTATATCCGGCATCAAGTTTCGTTTCAATAAATCATGGGAAACTGAGGTAGAGATTACCAATAGCAGTCCAGCTGAAGTCGAAAGCGCTGCGGCAACACCACCGGCGGCGACCAAAGCAATTACCCATGCTGGTAAGTTTGCAATTTCAGGATTGGCCATCACCATGATGTCACGGTCCACATCCATTTCATTGCGTTCATCTCCAGAGTAAAACATTTTTCCATCGTTGTTTTTGTCGTCCCAAGTAATCAACCCGGTTTTTTCCCAATTGGTGATCCAGCTTGGCGCTTCACTGTAATTGGTGCCCATTTGATCGGTACCATTAATGGTTTCGATCATGTTGACCCGTCCAAAAGAAGCCAAAGATGGTGCAGTGGTATACAAAATGGCGATAAATGCTAATGCCCAACCTGCACTGTAACGCGCATCACGAACCTTAGGCACAGTGAAGAAACGCACAATAACGTGTGGTAAACCGGCAGTACCAACCATCAAGGCGGCAGTAATACAAAACACATCGATCATACTTTTGTTACCCGTCGTGTATTCGTTAAACCCTAACTCCAAGGAAAGTCCATCGAGTTTGTCTAGCATATACACCCCCGAACCATCAGCGAGTGTCGCTCCAAATCCGGTTTGCGGTAAAATATGACCAGTTACTATCATTGAAATAAAGATGGTAGGCACAAGATACGCGAAAATAAGTACACAATATTGAGCGACTTGAGTGTAGGTAATACCTTTCATTCCGCCCAAAACGGTATAGAAGAAAACGATTGCCATACCAATAACGACACCAGAAACAATATCCACTTCAAGGAAGCGACTGAATACCACTCCTACGCCCCGCATTTGTCCAGCTACATAGGTGAAACAAACAAAGATGGCACAGATTACGGCTACGGTTCTCGCTGTCTGTGAGTAATACCTATCACCAATAAAGTCTGGCACCGTAAACTTACCGAACTTGCGTAAATATGGCGCAAGACAAAGGGCAAGTAATACATATCCGCCTGTCCATCCTAATAGGTAAACTGCACCATCGTAGCCCATAAACGAGATTAATCCCGCCATGGAAATAAACGAAGCAGCTGACATCCAATCGGCAGCTGTCGCCATGCCGTTGGCAATGGGATGCACCCCGCCTCCAGCCACATAAAACTCATTGGTTGAACCCGCTCTGGCCCAAACTGCGATACCGATATAAAGTAAAAATGAAGCACCGACTATAATAAAAGTTAAAATTTGTACGTCCATTTGAGTTCTCCTACTCTTCGTCTACGCCGTAGCGTTTATCTAGAACATTCATTTGACGAACGTAGACAAAAATCAACGCCACAAATACGTAAATTGCACCTTGCTGTGCGAACCAGAATCCAAGTTTGAAGCCGAAAAATCTCACTTCATTTAGTACATCTACTAGCAGAATGCCGAATCCAAACGATACAACAAACCATACAATCAGCAGTTTTAACATTAACGAGAGATTGTCTCGCCAATAGGCTTTTTTATCTTCTTCTGTTTTAAACGCCATGCTCATTTCCTCTTGCTTTTAGTCTGGCAATTAACCTTGGAATGGCACAAACGCAAAAAATAGTGCCGCCCAAAGCCTTGAATTTTTTCAATCAGAATGACTGCCATTCCGAACGTTTTCTAATCTATCCATGTATTACTAGTAGTGAAATGAGACTATGGTCGTAGTACCACAATTTATTTTTCAAAAGTGTGCTAAATTACTAATATCGATAGTGTTTTAGGTACAGAATTAAATGACATTGGGTTGGGTTTTATTAGCCTTAATTTATCTAACAGGGTTATTTTGGATCGCTCGCTGGGGTGATAGAAACACGCCTTTGGCGCGTGCGATCACGTCGCATCCAATCGTATACTCCCTTGCTTTAGCAATTTATTGTTCAGCCTGGACATTCTTTGGCATGGTGGGAGAGGCGTCTCGGAATCAATGGCAATATATTGCTATTTTGTTAGGGCCAATATTGGTTTACCTGTTTGGTTATCGCTTCATTTATAAGTTGATTTTGGTCAGTAAGAGACAAAATATTACGACTATTGCCGACTTCATTGCCTCTCGGTACGGTAAGCGACAAACCGTTGCCTTGTTAGTCACCTTTATTGCGCTTTTGGCAACGATTCCCTATATGGCACTGCAACTCAAAGCTATTGGCTCGGCATTTCAATTAATTACCGAACAACAACACAGTGAAGTCATTGTGTTAATCGCCTCTGTATTTATTGCATTCTTTGCGATTTATTTTGGCACACAACACTCAGATGTGACTGAATACCGAAGAGGATTGATGCTCGCCATTGCTTTTGAGTCCAGCATAAAACTCATTGCTTTAATCGTAATCGCCTCCCTCGCTTACGTTTGGGCGGTAGTCGACAACCCCGAAGAATTTAGCAAAGCACTTTCAAAATTTAACTCAGCTGCACAATTCAGCACCTTACCATTTTTCGCTCAAACCTTGATGTCTGCTGCTGCCATCATCTGTTTACCACGGCAATTTCATGTGGCTGTCGTAGATAATTTAAAGCTATCTCACCTGAAAACTGCGCGCTTCTTATTTCCACTTTATTTAGCTGTCACTGCCGCTGTTATCCCCATCATTACCGCAGCTGGACAAACCTTGATTGGTGCTCAAGAACCCGATACCTACGTGCTTAGCTTAGCCATATTGTCAGACTCACTATTCGTTAAAATCTTGGTCTTCATGGGGGGCTTATCCGCGGCAATGGCGATGATTATTATCGCCACCTTAACCCTCAGTACTATGGTTACCAATGACGTAATCTTACCTAAGATGTTGTCTCGTCAAAATCACAATGCGCCTTTGTTTAATTATGCTAAAACCATTCTGTTAGTCAGACGTTTGGTTATCGCAACACTCATTGCCCTAGCCTATTTCTATCATCAACAAATGACTGGCAGTCGTTCATTACTGTCCATTGGATTAGTGGCATTTTCGTTAGTTGTGCAGTTATTGCCTGCTATTTTAGGCGGACTTTATTGGAAAAAAGGGCATGCCCATGGCGTTTATGCGGGCTTGCTTGCGGGTTTTTTAACTTGGGTGATGTGGTTGATGTTTCCCATGTTAAACGAGGTCACCACCTCTCAATTACAGTCAGAAGTAATTAGTGTGGCGGCAATGGTTAGTTTGTTCGCCAACACAAGTTGTTACTTGCTCTTTTCCCATTTTGCACAAGATCGCTTAGTTGACCGAATTCAATCTCAAGCTTTTGTGTCTCCGCGGGAAGAGAATATCGAAGAGTCTCAAAAGCAGCGCAAGAGCGCCACTATTGGCGATCTTTCCACACTATTATCTACTTTCCTTGGGGAGTCTAGAGTCAAGATTCTAATGGAGGATTTTGAAAATCGAGCCAAAATAAAACTGCATGACCAACAATCCCCCGATCATGAATTTCTCCAGTATTGCGAACGGGCATTAGGTGGCGCATTAGGCGCTTCAAGTGCAAAAGCCTTAATTGATAGTGCTCTGGGCGGAAAAAAATTAGATTTTGAAGAAGTGGTTAATTTTTTCGATGACACCACTCAAGCAATGCAATTCAACACCACGGCTCTATTCACTTCAATAGAAAGTCTAGATCAAGGAATAAGCGTCATCGACAAAAACCTGAATATGGTGGCTTGGAATAGGCGCTACCTAGAGTTATTTAATTACCCTGCTGATTTGGTTAATGTTGGCACCCCCATAGAAGATTTGGTTCGTTACAATGCTCAACGGGGTGAATGCGGTGTGGGTGAAATTGAGTCTTTGGTTCAAAAACGCGTGGCACACTTGAAAGCAGGCCATCCACATAAATTTATTCGTCAGCGCAGTGACGGCAAAATGATTGAAATGGTTGGAAATCCCCTTCCTGGTGGTGGTTTTGTAACTAGTTTCAACGATATTACGGCCCATATAGAAATTCAAAAAGCCTTAGAAGAGTCAAAAATAAACTTAGAACGTCGTATTGAAAAAAGAGGTGAAGAAGTTCAAGCAATTAACGCTGAATTACGCAGTGAAATAGAACGCAGAGCTCAACTTGAAGAAGATTTAGTTCAAGCTCGCAAAGCTGCTGAAGATGCTAATGCAAGTAAAACACGTTTTCTTGCTTTGGCCAGCCATGACGTTTTGCAACCATTAAATGCCGCTAAATTATATTTGTCAGCATTAGGTGAAATCGATGTTGATCGTGAAGCTAAAGAGATTCTCAACAAACTTAGCGATAGTGTCAATTCCAGTGAAACCCTGATTGCCACTTTGTTAGATATAGCTCGCCTCGATCAAGGTGAAATGAAGTTAACCATGGAAGATGTGTTATTACCCGAACTACTCAGCTCTCTAATAGATGAGTTTGCCATGAAAGCAGAACAAAAAGGATTACAACTGCGCACCCAAATTCCAGCTTATTGGGTCAACACAGATAAAACCCACTTGTATCGTATTGTACAAAACCTGCTTTCAAATGCGGTGAAATACACAAAAAAAGGCAAGATACTATTGAGTGCAAGAAAACGACAAGGTCGCATACTCATTCAAGTTTGGGATACAGGAATCGGGATTTCAGCTGCAGAACAGAATAGAATATTTAACGACTTTTATCGCGTCGATGGTAGCCCTCAACATGGAGTAGGTTTAGGTTTGGGTGTTGTCACCCGTATGTCGAGTAAACTTGCGATTAATGTCAGTGTTCGTTCTACCCCAAACAAAGGCAGTTGTTTTAGTTTTGACCTCCCATTAGGCGAGTCACATTCACAACAACCGGACACAGTAACCACTAACAAAACTGGCTTGAAAGACATGCTGGTATTATGTATTGATGACAAAGATGAAAACCTGGATGCCATGCAAACGGTATTAAGTAAATGGCAGGTGAATATCATCACGGCATTGGATCTTCCGCAGGCTAAAGTGCAGTTAAACTCGCGTATACCGGATGTTATTTTGGTTGATTATCATTTGACAAATAACGTGAATGGATTGGATGTGATAGAAGCCCTTCGTAACCAATTTGGTGAGAACTTACATGCTGTTTTAGTGACTGCAAATCAACAAACTGAAATTGTAGATCTTTGTAAAAAACTCAATATTAGCTATTTAAGCAAACCCGTTAAACCCGCTAAATTACGGGCTTTATTAAATAGTTTTAGGCTTTCCATATCACCCCAATAAGTCCAAATATGGCAAATAGTATGGGTTGATGTACAAGATAAATAATTAAACTATGTTTACTGGCAAATAATACTATTTTACTGCGCGCTAATGTGCGCGCAGGATCCCGTAAAAACCAGTCTTGGTAAGCTAGCCAAATACCTATTAAAACTACTCCCGTCCACGGAAACAAGCCAACGTAATCGTTCGTGTATCCAGGCAATAAATGCCGAATTGGCTGAAATGGCCAAATACTTCCCACCCAGTTCAAATTAAACGCAAGGATAATGAGAATGCCAATGAGTAATGCGCTTTTAGGAAATCGAGAAAGGGGTACACAAATTAAACTAGCGACAGTAATGAAGTGCAACACACCAAAGAATATCCAATTGTTAGGTGCCATTATCAACGATGAAATCGTCACTGCTGCAGACGCCAATAACAACTGTATCAATCGCTTAACAAAGTGCTTCTGTCTAAACCCTGAGCCATGGACTGCCGCAAGTGAAAACCCGACACATAAGAAAAACAGGCTCAAAATTACGTAGCGAAACTCACGCCAGCCTTCACCATCAGGAATAGAAGAAGGTACCCAACCAAAAAATTTGAGATCATAAATAAAGTGAAAAATAACCATTAGAACAATGGCTAAAAAGCGCATTAAATCGACAGTATAAATGCGTTTAGAAGCAGGTTTAGCAGACATTAGCGCACTCTAAAACAATAAGTTTGACTATTGTAATAGGAATTAACCTTAATTTCGCGATTATTCCTTTTTCATAAAAAGTGCGTCGCAAAACTGAATCACTTCATCACTGAATAATAGGCGAGTTTATTTATGACACAACTCAGGGGCCGGTGGAGTAAGCTCCAGTTGCGAAGCAATTAATACTGCTTGGGTACGATTGTTAATGCCAAGCTTCTTAAATAACGCAGTTACATGGGCCTTTACCGTCGCCTCAGCAATATCTAATTCAAAGCCTATTTGTTTATTTAACAAACCATCTCGCATAAAACACAAGACTTTGTATTGGGCGTTAGTCAAACTAGAAACTTTGTCTGCTAATGCGGCAAATTCACTATCCATTTCATCAATTTCGTTAACCATGGATTTCGGGATCCAGGTATCGCCATCGAGGATAGTTTCAACTGCATTGGCAATATCTTCAGAACCCGTTGTTTTAGGAATGAATCCCATAGCACCAGTATTAATAACTTTGGATACAATGTTTTTATCTTCAAGACCTGAAACCACAGCAACAGGTAACTCGGGATAAAGTTTGCGAATATGAATTAAACCAAATAAGTCATTACTGCCGGGCATGTGCAAATCTAACAGCAGTAAATCGACGTCATTATTTTGAATAATATCGAGAGTTTGCGTTAAGTCACTAGCTTCTAAAATCGTTAATTGATGTTCAGATAAATTTAGCGCAAAGCGCAATGCATCTCGATAAAGGGGGTGATCATCAGCAATTAGCAATGTGAACATAGTGTTATCAGCGTGTCTATAAAGTGTTCTAATTGAATCAGGACAATACGCTTAAATCAACCAAAAATCTCGAACTTAACGAATAAAGGGGCAAATATTGCCCCTTTATTGTTAGATCAGACTAATTATCACCAATTACTTCTTATTTAGCGATTTAACCTAAGTTCAATTAGACTATCTACCACACTAGGATCGGCTAATGTTGAAGTGTCACCTAATTGTTCATATTCATTGGCTGCAATTTTACGCAATATTCTGCGCATAATTTTACCAGAGCGCGTTTTAGGTAAGCCATTTGTCCACTGAATCAAATCGGGGACCGCGATTGGACTTAATTCTGTGCGCACCCATTTACGGATTTCAGCAGTCAACTCATCTGTTACTTCCACACCTGAAACAGGGGTGACATAAACATAGATGGCCTGACCTTTAATATCGTGAGGATAACCCACTACAGCAGCTTCAGCTATGGCGTCGTGAGACACGAGCGCACTCTCAATTTCAGCGGTACCAAGGCGATGTCCTGAAACATTCAATACATCGTCCACTCGACCGGTGATCCAATAGTATCCATCTTCATCACGGCGGCAACCATCACCGGTGAAATAAGTATTTTCGTAAGTACTAAAATACGTTTGTACAAAACGAGCGTGATCGCCGTAAACCGTTCTTGCTTGAGCTGGCCAACTATCTTTGATAATCAGATTACCTTCAGTAGCGCCGCTGAGCTCATTACCTTCACCGTCAACTAGTGCAGGTTGAACCCCAAAAAATGGAATCGATGCCGCACCGGGTTTAAGAGCAGTAACACTAGGCAATGGCGTCATCATGATGCCACCTGTCTCCGTTTGCCACCAAGTATCGACAATCTGGCAACGACTGCGGCCAATAGTTTCGTAATACCATGTCCAAGCTTCTGGATTAATGGGTTCCCCAACCGAGCCTAGCAATCGAAGTGAATCTCCTGTAGTGCCTTCGGCGGCAAATTGCCCTTGTGCCATTAGCGCTCGAATAGCCGTTGGTGCAGTGTAAAGAATATTAACATCATGTTTGTCGACAATTTGACAAATACGGCGCACATCAGGGTAAGTTGGAACACCTTCAAAAATTAATGTGGTTGCACCATTAGCCAGGGGGCCGTAAACGATATAAGTATGACCTGTGATCCAACCCACGTCGGCGGCACACCAATAAATTTCCCCATCTTGATAATCAAATACGTATTTGTGCGTCATCGAAGCGTAAACTAAATAACCACCTGTGGTGTGCACTACGCCCTTAGGTGTGCCAGTTGAGCCTGATGTATACAAAATGAATAAAGGATCTTCTGCATTCATAACAGTGGGCTCACAAGTAGCTTCGCATTGAGCAGTTAACTCGTGCCACCAGACGTCTTTTTCTCCTACCGCAACCTCATTACCAGTATTTTTGAAAACAATCACGTTTTCAATACTGGGACAACGATCATTTTTAAGGGCATCGTCCACATTTACCTTTAGAGGCACGCAGTTGCCTCCTCGTCGACCTTCATCAGCAGTAATAATTAGCTTAGCATCAGAATCATTAATTCTATCTGCAATGGCATTGGGAGAAAAACCACCAAAGATAATTGAATGAATCGCGCCAATACGAGTACAGGCCAACATGGCAACAGCAGCTTCGGGGACCATTGGCATGTAAAGGGCTACGCGATCGCCCTTCTGAATTCCCAGCTTTTTCATACCATTGGCAAGTTGACACACTTGATCGTGAAGCTCTTGATAGGTCACTTTACTGTCGGTATCTGGAGAATCACCTTCCCACACAATAGCCACATCATTGGCTTTCTCAGGAAGATGTCTATCAATACAGTTATAACTTACGTTTAGTTCACCATCTTCGTACCACTTGATACTCACATCGTCTTTGGCAAAAGAAGTATTTTTAATTTTAGTTGGAAAAGTAAACCAATCTAAGTTTGCCGCTTGCTCCTTCCAGAACTGATCGGGCGATTCTATTGATTGCTGATACATCTGCGCATGCAGTTCGGGGGTTAAGTGGGAATTTAGCTTAGCGGTCTCTGGGACCGGATATAGTGTATCTGTCATAGGGTTCTCCAACACAATTTTTAGCAACTGCACATACTGTAACGTTAATATTAAAGAGTGGAATGCGACTTTGGTCTTAGCGAAGCTGACTTTGGTCTTACTTAGTTAAAAACATCCAGGTTATTCATCAAGAATTAACTTTATAGACTATACGACTATGGTCTGATAGACCATCCGCTTATATGTAAAAACTGAATCTTAGTTCAAAATTTACTGAGCATTAAACTGCACTAGGAAAAGTCATGAAAACTAAAATTACAGCAGCAATCACGCTAGCACTCGGCACTTTGTATGGTACTGCAACCAATGCCAACCTATTAGACAAAACAAATGTTCAATTTAGCGGCTATTTAAAAGCCGATGCCATGTTCAGCAGCTATAGCGATGGTACTTTAGCCTCTGGTAGTATCGGAAGAGACTTCTATTTACCCAGTCTCACCCCCGTCGGCGGTGAAGAAGAATCGACTCAATTTGATGCCCATATTAAGCAGACACGGTTTAGATTCACTACTAATACCGATCTTGATAGTGGCGATAAAGTTGTCGGCGTTCTCGAATTCGATTTCCAAGTCACCCCAGATGGAAACGAACGTGTAAGTAACTCTTACGAGCCCAGAGTCAGACATGCTTTTATTAAGTATAACGATTGGATGATAGGACAAACTTGGACTACCTTCATGGATGTCAGGGCGCTTCCCGAAACCCTAGATTTCATTGGTTCAACTGACGGTACAATATTTGTTCGACAAGTCATGGTTAAGTACTCAACAGGAAACTTTGAAGTTTCGTTAGAAAACCCAGAAACCACGGTTTCTCCATTAGGTGGTGGTACTCGCATTGTAACTGACGATAACCCCGTACCAGATTTAGCCGCACGATATACTTTTAAAGGTGATTGGGGTCACTTTGCAGTTGCAGGCCTCTTACGCCAATTGTCCTACGTCGACAAGCAAGGGGAAAATGATATTGACACCTCAACTACCGGTGCTGGTATTAGCTTAACTGCTAAGTTTAATCTGGGCCAAGACGATATTCGTATCGCTGCCAATTATGGTCAGGGTTTAGGTCGATATATGGCGCTTAATGCTGTCAATGGTGCAGTTCTGAACGCCGATAATGAACTAGAAGCCATTGATTCCGCAGGCTTCAGTATTGCTTATAGACATGTTTGGGATCCTCAGTGGAGAAGTAACTTCACCTACTCTATGTTTAGCGCTGACAACGAAATAGCGTTGACTGGCAGTTCAACTACCAAGCAAACATACAGTGCTCGTGCAAATATTTTGTATTCTCCAAGCAAAGAACTTACTTTCGGTGCAGAATATGCCTATGCGAAACGAGAACTTGAAACGGGTGCTGACGGTGATATGAGCCGCCTACAATTTTCAGCAAAATATGCTTTTTAAATCAAATAAAACGACGTTTACTCTTTGAAGGCTGCAAGGTTATTGCCAGGCAACTTTCAAGTCTAGTCTAAAATAGTGGCCCTATAGGGCCACTATTTTTTTAGCTACCAACCTACCATTTGTTGATAATGTTTATCTAATTTCTTAGCAAAATCTTTACCGCTTATTGCCACCTTTTCAAGCATTTCTTCTTCTTTGCTGTGTGGTGTAAACGTGGGGACTTCAACTGGAGTGCCGTCTTCATCTATGGCCATAAAAGTAATAAAACAACGGTTTGTATCAGTGATTTCCTCTTTTTTCGGATCCGATGCCCTTACAACCACATAGATATGCATACTGGTTCTGCCGGTATGCACAATGCGAGCAGTAATGGTCACCATTTGCCCCACTAAAATGGGCTGAATAAAACGAATTGCATTGGCAGAAACCGTTACACAATAATGTTTACTCCATTGTGCAGCACATGCATAAGAGGCTTGATCTATCCATTTCATAACCATTCCGCCATGTACTTTACCGCCAAAATTAACATCTGTTGGCTCGGCTAGAAATCGAAACTCAGTCTCGCTATTTTTATTCATAATCAAGGCCTTATATGTCAACTTGTCGATTTACTATACTTTAGATGACAAAAAATGTTCAATTTAATTTTATTTGTCTCCGAAATGGCCTATCTATTATTTGTTGCCCTGAATTTACCATGTTAGATTCAAGCAAATTACATCCAACAGGATATTTATTTGACTGTTTAAGGTAGAATAACGTCAATCAACAGAAATTGGCCTTTTTATGAATCACAACGATATTTTACGCCGTCTGCGCTTTGCCCTCAGTCTTGACGACCCTGCGACAATCGCTATTTTTAAGTTAGCAAACTATGAAATGGAAAAAGACTACTTATCGATGCTCATGAAAAAAGAGGAAGAGCCAGGGTTCATGCTCTGTCGCGACAAGATACTCAGTCTTTTTCTAGATGGATTAATCATCCAAAAACGCGGTAAACAAGAAGGTGTTGAGCCTGTTGTTTTAAAAGGTAGCCAGCGTTTATCCAACAACGACATTTTACGCAAAATACGTATTGCCATGAGTTATCGCGACGAAGACATGTTGACGGTATTAAAATTAGCTAACTTTCGTTTAAGTAAAGGTGAGTTAAGCGCGATGTTTAGGAAACCTGATCATCGAAATTACAAAGAAAGTGGCGATCAAGTAGTACGTTACCTGTTAAAAGGTATGACGGTTAAGTATCGTCCAGATGCCGCAAAAACAAGCACTACTCCTGTTGCTAAGAAAGACAAATACAAAAAAGCCAATACAATTCGTCAAAAAGAAAGTGCAAAAGATAATGCTAAGTCTCCCTCTGTCGAAAATAACTCTGTTTGGGGTAAGGTCGATCCTAAATGAAAATAGCGCAAGTTGGAGAAGCAATTCTAAGAACCCCGGCGGTAGCTGTGCCACCGTCAGATTTGCTAACAGATGAATTGAAACAATTTATCTTGGGCTTAAAACAAACCATGTTAGACGCTAACGGTATCGGCATTGCAGCTCCGCAAGTATTTGATCCACGAGCAATAATGATTATTGCGTCGCGACCCAACGCCCGTTATCCAGATGCTCCACATATGGAACCCTTAGTTCTGATTAACCCGAAAGTGATAGCCAGCAGTGATACTCAGGAAAAGGATTGGGAAGGGTGTCTATCTGTCCCAGGTTTGAGGGGGAAAGTAAAACGCTTTACATGGATAGAAATTGAATATCTGGCCGAAAATGGCGACAGGGTAAAGCGTTTATTTGAAGGCTTTGTTGCACGTATATTTCAGCACGAATATGATCACCTTATAGGTAAAACCTGGCTTGATCACATCGAATCTGCAGAAGATATTATGGCTAATGAAGTTTGGCAGAATAAGTACGCCTGATCCTTAAACAGGCGATCTAGCCCGTCATTTTATTCATCCTATTCCATAACCTGTAGGCGGGTGCTTTAGCACCGTGGCGTATTTGAAACATTCCATGGCCTGAAGACCATGCTACAAAATTGTAGGCGGCGGCTTTAGCCCCGTGACGTGTTTGAAACATTCCATGGCCTGAAGACCATGCTACAAAATTGTAGGCGGCGGCTTTAGCCCCGCAGCGCATTGGAAACATTCCATAACCTGTAGGCGGGTGCTTTAGCCCCGCAGCGCATTTGAAACATTCCATAACCTGTAGGCGGGTGCTTTAGCCCCGCGCTAAATGGAAACATTCCAAGGCCTGAAGACCATGCTACAAAATTGTAGGCGGGTTCTTTAGCCCCGTGACGTGTTTGAAACATTCCATAACCTGTAGGCGGGTGCTTTGGCCCCGTGACGTGTTTGAAACATTCCATGGCCTGAAGACCATGCTACAACACCTGCACCAACAGTACGGCCACGTTATTCCATACATCCATGTATTCCACCCCTTCGGGGCCAGCCTTCGGCTGTTCTAATTTGTTCCCGACAAATTAGTCACTCCGTTCAGGTGGCCTAAAACAAAAAAGCCGCTCTAGGAGCGGCTTTCTTAATTTTTTAGCTATTATCGAGATTAAGCGATGATTTTAGCTACAACACCTGCACCAACAGTACGGCCACCTTCACGGATTGCGAAGCGTAAACCTTCGTCCATCGCGATTGGGTTGATTAGCTCAACTTTAAATTTCAAGTTGTCGCCTGGCATTACCATTTCAACACCTTCTGGTAACTCTACTGCACCAGTGATGTCTGTTGTACGGAAGTAGAACTGTGGACGATAGCCTTTGAAGAATGGAGTATGACGACCACCTTCATCTTTAGACAATACATACACTTCTGCTTCAAACTGTGTGTGAGGAGTGATTGAACCTGGCTTAGCCAATACTTGACCACGCTCTACGTCATCACGCTTAGTACCACGTAGTAGTACACCAACGTTCTCACCTGCACGACCTTCGTCAAGCAACTTACGGAACATCTCTACACCAGTACAAGTTGTCTTAGTAGTATCTTTGATACCAACAATCTCAACTTCTTCACCTACTTTGATGATACCTTGCTCTACACGACCGGTTACAACTGTACCACGACCTGAGATTGAGAATACATCTTCAATTGGCAAAATGAATGGCTTATCAATGGCACGCTCTGGCTCTGGGATATAGCTATCAAGGGCTTCTGCAAGCTCAATGATTTTTGCTTC
>NZ_JAUORV010000040.1 GCF_030548205.1 Aliiglaciecola sp. 3_MG-2023
CCACAGATGTCCGAATGGGGGAACCCAGTGCATTTATGCATTATCTGCAACTGAATACATAGGTTGTAGAGGCAAACGAGGGGAACTGAAACATCTAAGTACCCTTAGGAAAAGAAATCAAACGAGATTCCCCTAGTAGCGGCGAGCGAACGGGGAGCAGCCGAGTAATTATAATGTAGTGGAATGAGTTGGAAAGCTCAACGGTACAGGGTGATAGTCCCGTACACTAAGCGTTATTTTTGCCATATTAAGTAGGTCGGGACACGTGTTATCTTGACTGAAGATGGGGGGACCATCCTCCAAGGCTAAATACTCCTAACTGACCGATAGTGAACTAGTACCGTGAGGGAAAGGCGAAAAGAACCCCTGTGAGGGGAGTGAAATAGAACCTGAAACCGTATACGTACAAGCAGTGGGAGCAGACTTGTTCTGTGACTGCGTACCTTTTGTATAATGGGTCAGCGACTTATATTTTGTAGCAAGGTTAACCGCATAGGGAAGCCGTAGTGAAAGCGAGGGTTAACTGCCCGTTTAGTTGCAAGGTATAGACCCGAAACCCGGTGATCTAGCCATGGGCAGGTTGAAGGTTGAGTAACATCAACTGGAGGACCGAACCCACTGACGTTGAAAAGTCAGGGGATGACCTGTGGCTGGGGGTGAAAGGCCAATCAAACCGGGAGATAGCTGGTTCTCCCCGAAAGCTATTTAGGTAGCGCCTCGGACGAACACCATTGGGGGTAGAGCACTGTTAAGGCTAGGGGGTCATCCCGACTTACCAACCCTTTGCAAACTCCGAATACCAATGAGTGCTATCCGGGAGACACACGGCGGGTGCTAACGTCCGTCGTGAAGAGGGAAACAACCCAGACCGCCAGCTAAGGTCCCAAAATATTGCTAAGTGGGAAACGATGTGGGAAGGCTAAGACAGCTAGGAGGTTGGCTTAGAAGCAGCCACCCTTTAAAGAAAGCGTAATAGCTCACTAGTCGAGTCGGCCTGCGCGGAAGATGTAACGGGGCTAAGCAATATACCGAAGCTGCGGATGTTTACTTTGTAAACATGGTAGGGGAGCGTTGTGTAAGTGGCTGAAGGTAAGCTGTGAGGCTTGCTGGACATATCACAAGTGCGAATGCTGACATGAGTAACGATAATGGGGGTGAAAAACCCCCACGCCGGAAGACCAAGGTTTCCTGTCCCATGCTAATCAGGGCAGGGTAAGTCGGCCCCTAAGGCGAGGCAGAGATGCGTAGTCGATGGGAAACGGATTAATATTTCCGTACTTGGTATATCAGTGAAGGGGGGACGGAGAAGGCTA
>NZ_JAUORV010000041.1 GCF_030548205.1 Aliiglaciecola sp. 3_MG-2023
GTTATGTGCCTAAGGACGGTCATGCTCAAACTGTTAAACCCAAATATTGAATCTGAGTTAAAAGCATACTGTCAAAAATGGCTTTGTCACCTGTCTCAGAATGATTTTGATCAAGCTCTTAATTTGGTAACCGTCCCTAACAATTACGGTACTCGCTGGGGTGAAAAGGAAATAAGAGATGCTGTTTTTGACTATTATGGTAGCGAATCAGAATTTAAAATCGAGAATACCGATATAGCTTTTTGCACCCCGGAGTTCATGGAATGTAATGACGGTAGTTACCTTTTTGGTTTTTATTTCCCTGTTAATGGTGAAATCACTGACTTAACCGTGGAGTTCGAGTTTTCTCGAGTCAATAACAATGAGTTTAGTGCCACCATAAATGACATTCACGTTTTGTAGTAAATGGCACATAACAAAAAAATTAAGTCACTCACTTCGTTCGGATTTTAGCCCACACGTCTGCGCCCCTTATTTAAAAGTTAGGGTTCCTATGTTCAGAGTTCTAGTCTTTTTGATATTGGTATTAGCTATATGCGCACCCTCATATTCAGTTCCTTTGAACACCACTACTGAATCGACAATCAGACAAAATCTTGAAAAGCACGCACTTGATTTTGAACACGTTATTTCCTTCGCCATCGAAAATCAGTTGGAGGTCGTACAATGGGTAGATGGTAGAAATGGGGAGCGGGCTTCGGTTAAGTCAATAATTAAAAAAGGTAGTAGAAATTACATAGAAATAACTGATTCAAGTCTGGATGAACTAACTGAATTTTTACTAAGCGAAAACATAGATGTAATCTGGCTACAGCATTTTGATGGAATTTGGCTCATTAGAAAAGCGTTTACTTTTAAGCATAACGATCGAGAGCAAGAAGGATTTTACACGTTTGGTGAGCCGACTGATAAAGGGTTATGTAAGCTTAGCGATGAATCAGAAGATTATGGTAACTATCAAAAAGTCACAGGTGAGTGGTATATTGCAAAGTGTCAATATCCGTCTACCTCCGGAACCTAACAAACGCATTAAAATGGACGCCTAACAGTTGGCTGGCGCTCATTCTTCGCTAAGTTTAGCCAACTGTTATTCGCAATTTATGCGGG
>NZ_JAUORV010000042.1 GCF_030548205.1 Aliiglaciecola sp. 3_MG-2023
AACCTGGGGTTGGATCACCTCCTTACACTATAGGTATCACTTTTGTGATGCAGTGTTCACACAGATTGTTTTGTTGTCGATAAAGAAGAGCAAAAAGATGTGCTTGGGTAACAAGCAACTATTGCTAAAGCGAATGCAGAAGCAAGAAATAGGCTTGTAGCTCAGCTGGTTAGAGCGCACCCCTGATAAGGGTGAGGTCGGCAGTTCAAGTCTGCCCAAGCCTACCAAATCTTTCCTACTCTGCGTTATTGAGTTCGTCGTTAAGGATCTTAACGTCCTCACTCAATGCCTTGATTAGAAAAGATTCCAGTTTCGTAGTAAAGATTGAGACGAACTGGCCGAAGATTCATCATCTTCAACCTTATTTACGAGTTTTATATTGTATATAAGGGGCTATAGCTCAGCTGGGAGAGCGCCTGCCTTGCACGCAGGAGGTCAGCAGTTCGATCCTGCTTAGCTCCACCACTTTCTAGAAGAAAGTGATTGCTCGAATAAAAGGAATTAGCCTTAATCAATGGATGTTGTATTAGCATGTATTGATTAGGGTTTTTTAAACCTTAAGACGCGGCGCGTAGCGCCAAGTCAAATGTTCTTTAACAATTTGGAAAGCTGATAAAAGTAATCAAAACTAAAGAGTAATATTGAAGATTTATCTTCAAGCGTACTCTATCTGATTTTATGATTAGAACTTGTCACGCATATAACAAGCTCTTAAGTGAGCACCTTTGATTTGTGAATAAAAAGGCGCAAATCAAACCGAAGGTAACCGTTAATCATTCATGTCTTTAACGGGATAACGAAGGTATTTGGGGTTGTATGGTTAAGTGACTAAGCGTATACGGTGGATGCCTAGGCAGTTAGAGGCGATGAAGGACGTGTAAGTCTGCGAAAAGCTGTGGTGAGTTGACAAAACGCATTTTAGCCACAGATGTCCGAATGGGGGAACCCAGTGCATTTATGCATTATCTGCAACTGAATACATAGGTTGTAGAGGCAAAC
>NZ_JAUORV010000043.1 GCF_030548205.1 Aliiglaciecola sp. 3_MG-2023
AATGGCTTATCAATGGCACGCTCTGGCTCTGGGATATAGCTATCAAGGGCTTCTGCAAGCTCAATGATTTTTGCTTCCCATGCTGCGTCGCCTTCCAACGCTTTAAGCGCTGAACCTTGAATCACTGGCAAGTCATCACCTGGGAATTCGTATTCTGTTAGAAGTTCACGTACTTCCATTTCTACCAATTCCAACAACTCTTCGTCGTCAACCATGTCACATTTGTTCATGAATACGATCATGTAAGGAATACCTACTTGGCGACCTAACAAGATGTGCTCACGTGTTTGTGGCATTGGACCGTCAGTTGCCGCAACAACCAAGATTCCGCCGTCCATTTGCGCAGCACCTGTGATCATGTTCTTAACATAATCCGCGTGTCCTGGGCAATCTACGTGTGCATAGTGACGTGAAGGAGTATCGTATTCAACGTGAGATGTTGAAATTGTGATACCACGCTCACGCTCTTCTGGAGCGTTATCGATTTGATCAAACGCTGATGCAGCACCACCATAGGTCTTTGCTAGAACTGTAGTGATTGCCGCTGTTAGCGTCGTTTTACCATGGTCAACGTGGCCAATTGTACCGACGTTTAC
>NZ_JAUORV010000044.1 GCF_030548205.1 Aliiglaciecola sp. 3_MG-2023
ATTGGTACTGAAGAAACCAGCAGCTGGTATGGCAACATTCTTGATTTTTTCAGCTAACTAAACACCACTAACCCATTAATTAAAGTAAGGAAAGACCATGAAACACAATACGCTTATCAAAGCCGCTATGCTGACAATAGCACTCACTACCTCTGTTGCTGCCACTCAGGCACACGCTGGCTCTAAACAAAAGCCACCCATTGGAACTGAAGAAACCAGCAGCTGGTATGGCAACATTCTTGATTTTTTCAGCTAACTAAACACCACTAACCCATTAATTAAAGTAAGGAAAGACCATGAAACACAACACGCTTATCAAAGCCGCTATGCTGACAATAGCCCTCACCACTTCTGTTGCTGCCACTCAGGCACACGCTGGCTCTAAACAAAAGCCACCCATTGGAACTGAAGAAACCAGCAGCTGGTATGGCAACATTCTTGATTTTTTCAGCTAACTAAACACCACTAACCCATTAATTAAAGTAAGGAAAGACCATGAAACACAA
>NZ_JAUORV010000045.1 GCF_030548205.1 Aliiglaciecola sp. 3_MG-2023
ACCCAAGCGGTCAACGGGAGCAGACTGTAAATCTGCCGGCTCAGCCTTCGCAGGTTCGAATCCTGCCCCCTCCACCATTTTTACTGTGCACCTGCAGTTTAATCAGGTGTATGGTGTGACGCAATGTGTCACGCCACCACTTTCAACAAGGTGGATAGAGAATAGGTTTGCGAGCATCGTATAATGGCTATTACCTCAGCCTTCCAAGCTGATGATGTGGGTTCGATTCCCACTGCTCGCTCCAAATTTAGTGCTGATATGGCTCAGTTGGTAGAGCGCACCCTTGGTAAGGGTGAGGTCGGCAGTTCGAATCTGCCTATCAGCACCAGTTCTCCCCCCAACTTATTGATTAGGTTTTTTTTTAATTACTTTGCTAGGAAAAATTTAAGATGGCAAAAGAAAAGTTTGAACGTACGAAACCCCACGTAAACGTCGGTACAATTGGCCACGTTGACCATGGTAAAACGACGCTAACAGCGGCAATCACTACAGTTCTAGCAAA
>NZ_JAUORV010000046.1 GCF_030548205.1 Aliiglaciecola sp. 3_MG-2023
CGACCCTCATGCCTTTTGTTGGTAACCTGCAACAGCCACAACCGTATGGATTAACATTCGACTTAGTCGACTATCTACAATTGGTGGACCTATCAGGGCGCTTTATCAATCCTGACAAACGAGGGGCAATTGATATGTCTGAATCGCCCATATTGCAACGCTTAGGATTCGACGAACACAGTTGGCAAGATATGTTTTTAACCTTTGAAACACATTTTAGTGTGGCTGCAGGACAAGCAGACACTTTAAAGCACTACAAACGAAAGCGTCGGCAAACGAGTACATTGGGTTAACGCCCTTCTGAATCACTTTTCATTTCAGGCATTTTTTTCACAAGAGGCAGGCCTAGCCTCGTACTAAATTCACCTCAAAAGCACTTACCCAACGCAGATACCGAATCGCTGCATGCATTTATCTAAAATAAGAGCCGATTATAGTTTTTTGTTGGTACTCACTAAAAAATATTAAGTTGTTATCACCACAACCTAAAAAGATGCCTGTC